>CAXXTV010000004.1:0-880844 GCA_963674815.2 Desulfocapsaceae bacterium | reverse complement strand
TTCCTCACTGGGTCGGCAACGGTGAAGAGCCTCCCAAAAAAGGCATCAATTTCCAGGGCGAGTGGTATGAGGGCAAAACAGACGCAGAGGGCAAACCGGTCCCGATGTCACATAAAAATTCCCGCTGCACCCTGCTGGCGTCCGCCATTGCCAACCATAACAGCGAAGCTTCGGAAGACCCTGCCGGGGTTCCCATAAAGGTTTTTACCTACTCCGGCCGGGATGCGGACACCATGCCCCCGGTCTGGGCCGCGAAATCAATGGACGAGGGTGTCGTGATCGGCGCATCGATTGTCTCCCAGGCAACGGCAACCGAGGTAGGGGTCACCGGTGTAAGGCGTCAGCCCTGGGCAAACGCCCCGTTCATCCCCGGCGCGCTCGCCGACTACATGGAAGCCCAGTTCGCCTTTTTTAACTCAGCAAAACTGTCTGCCGCGGGAACACCGATCATGGCAGGGCTCAACTATTTCCTTACCCACGGCAACCGGGGTGGATCGGGCAACGGCCTGCTCGGAGAAAAGCGGGACGTGAAGGTCTGGCTCGGCTGGCTGGAACGCTTTGCCAACAATGATGTCGAGGCGATAGAGACGCCGATTGGCTTCCTGCCGCGTTACGAGGACCTGAAAACCCTTTTCAGCTCAATCAGCAAAGAGTATTCAAAATCGCTCTACGACAAGCAGTTTGCACTCTACGTCGACAACATCATCCATCGAATTGATCTGCAGACCGAGGCCTATGGAAAAGAAGAAAATATTCCCGAAACTATTTTCGCTGTCTACCGGAAGCAGAGGGAAGCGCTTCAGGAACTGAAAAAACAGTACGGATCCGTTGTCAGTATTGACGATATCAGCTGATATCCCGGTCTCTGCCACCTCGTAAAAAGCCCCGGCAATCGTAAATGCCGGGGCTTTTTACGTTGAAATCGACCGGTATGCCTGTACCCCGTGCATTGCAAAAACCAGCAACTGCATTATTCTGCTCGGATGAAATCATCGAGTTCAGCCACTGACAGCGAGTCGGTTGTCATTTCCTCCCGTGAGCATGCACTTATCGACACCTGCTCACTGGTCCTGTCCGCTAAGAACATCAATCACCAGATCCGCCAGGACCATCAAGCAACGATACAAATCATCTGCGCCCCGGAGATCGCCGGGCGCGCCCGTTATCAACTGGACCGCTACTTCGAGGAAAACCGGAACTGGCCCCCTCCCCAGCCCTTGGTCCGCCATCCCTCGTTTCCAGCGCTGCTGCCAACGCTTGTTCTGATCGGGGTCTGGCCTTCTTTTTCACGGTCACCGGTCCCTGGAGGCCGGGATCTTACTGGTTTGAAGCAGGGGCAAACGACGCTCGCTCAGTGCTTGCGGGCGGGCAATGGTATCGGCTCATCACTTCGCTGACCCTTCACGCCGATTTTGCCCACCTCGCCGGCAACTGCCTGATCGGGGGCATACTGTTTTATTTTTTCCTGCAGATCAACGGTGCCGGATTTGGCCTGCTGGCTGTCCTGCTCTCCGGGGCGGCCGGGAACCTGACCAATGATCTTGCCCACGGCAGGGATCACCTTTCCGTGGGCTTCTCCACCGCTATATTTGGTATTATCGGCATGCTGTCAATGTACCAGATGGCCGAGCAGCGGCAACCATTTGGACTCAGGCTTTTTATACCTTTCATGGCTGGTGCGGCCCTGCTCGCCATGCTCGGCAGTTCCGGGGAACGGACCGACCTCGGCTCCCATCTCTTCGGCCTGCTGTCCGGGCTCGTCATAGGACTCTTCATCGCTCTCAAACCAATCAAACAACTGCGTCAATCCCCCTTCCTGCAGATATCTTTGTTCATCCTAGCCATAGCCGTGCTTATTTTATCTTGGAACAGCGCTTTGTCTGCAAAAGTGAGTTGATCTTGTTACTTTAGTCTTTATGGTATATTCTTGACTGTTTAATTTGCAATAGCAGCGTTCTGTACTTACCCTTACAGGGAAAAATGCAGGGACCCATCAACGTTCGGGGCCCAGAAGGCCAGCAGTACATGACTGGCTGGACCGGCCCGGATCACCACCAAACCAAGAGGAGACAGATTAATGCCACATCAGGACCAGCCTCCCTGGGGAAAGAAGAAAAGACCGCAATCCCCCGAGGAAGTCGTCGCGCAGATCATTAAGAAACTTCAGGATTATTTCTCAGACTCCAGAAAAAAAGATCCGGGAGAGGGCGGTCCATCGGGGCCCTCGGGCCCTCGGGACCGGCCAATCCAATGGCCGCCATCGGAAAAGTTCTGGTGATTGCCCTGATTGGTGTGGTTGTCTGGGGCGTATTCCAGTCCTTTTTCAAGGTAAATCCCCAGGAAGTCGGGGTCGTGCTGCGCCTGGGCAAATACACCCGGACGGCAGAGCCCGGCCTGCATTTCAAGATTCCGTATATCGAGACGCTCTACAAGGTCAACGTGCGCCAGATCCAGAAACAGGAATACGGCTTCCGGACACGCACTCCCGGCCAGAAGACGACATTTGACAGCAAGGGATACGACATGGAATCCCTGATGCTGACCGCTGACAAAAACGTCATCAACGTTGCCTGGATCGTCCAGTTCCGTGTTGGCGATCCCGTCGATTACCTGTTCAAGGTCCAGGACGTCCAGCAGGCGATCCATGACATCTCCGAAAGTGTGACCCGGCGTGTTGTCGGCAACATGGATTTTGACTACGTCCTCAGTAACAGAGATCTGCTGGCAGCAAGCGTCAAAGATGAGCTGCAGGAGCAGCTGTCATTTCTCGAGGCAGGTGTTGAGCTGGTTACCGTCCAGTTCCAGGACATCAACCCCCCTGATCCGGTTAAACCTGCATTCAACGAGGTGAACGAGGCCGACCAGGACATGAAGCGGCTGGTCAACGAAGCCGAGGAGACCTACAACCGCGTCATTCCTGCGGCCAGGGGCAATGCGCTCAAGATCGTCGAGGAAGCCTACGGCTACGCGAAAGAGCGGGTGAACGATGCCGAGGGCCAGACATCCCGGTTCCTCGACATTCTGGCAGAATACAAGAATGCTCCGGATGTCACCAGGCAGCGTATGTACCTGGAGACCATGCAGAAAGTGCTGCCGACGGTAGAGACGATTTATATCATGGATGAAGGCCAGCAGGGGCCACTGCCCCTGCTCAATCTCCGCACAGGCAGCACGCCGGATTCAGCCGGACGGCAAACCCAATCTAATTAAAGGATTAACGCATGAAACAGATAGCTAATTTTCTCCTGGTTGGTCTTGTTCTGATCGGCATCATCGTGGTCTATGACGGTTTTTATATCGTAGAAGAAGGCAGGCAGGTAATGATCACCCAGTTCGGCAAGACGATCGGCACTCCCAAGGTATGACGCCGGACTCTACCTTAAAATGCCCTTTCTCCAGCAGGTCAACGAGTTTGACAAGCGAATCCAGATCTGGGATGGGGATCCGAACCAGATTCCCACCAACGACAAGACCTTTGTCTACCTCGATATCACCGCCCGCTGGAGGATCAACGACGCCTTGAAATACATGCAGGCGACTCGCACCGAGTCGCGTGCCCAGTCGCTTCTCGATGATATCATCGGCGGTACCGTTCGGGACATGGTAAATAAAAACAACCTGATAGAGATTATCAGGAGTTCCGACTGGTCGCTTGACACGATGACCCCTTCCAACCAGGAGCCGGGGACCAAGCCCAAGCAGGGGCGCGATGTCATCTCCCGGCAGATACTGGAGATTGCAGCACGCGCCACCCCGCAATACGGGATCGAATTGCTCGACGTTATTTTCAAGCGGGTAAACTATATCGAATCGGTACGGGACCGCGTCTATGACCGGATGATCTCGGAGCGCAAGCGGATCGCTGCAGAAAAACGCTCACTCGGTGAAGGCCAGAAGGCTGAAATTCTCGGCAAGGTCGACCGCCAGTTGAGAGAAATCACCTCCACAGCCAACAAGGAAGCGCTGGAGATCAAGGGCCGGGCCGACCGGGAAGCCACAAAAATCTACGGTGAAGCCTACAGTCAGGACCCCGACTTTTTCACCTTTCAGAAAACGCTGGAGAGCTATGAGATGATTATCGGCAACAACACCTCCATGGTGCTCTCATCTGACTCCGATCTCTACAAGTATCTGAAAAAGGTATCGACAAACTGAGCTGCGTGAAGAAACCGGCTGGTCCGTCCTTTAGGGGACCAGCCGGTTCATCTCTATCGACTCCTGCCGGCAGGCCCCGGATCGTTGCCGGCAATTGGATAGGCAGGCGCCTGTTCGGGCGCAAAAGCAATCCGCCCCTTTGTCTCCAGGATCTCTTCAAAACGCTCAAGCTGTGCTTCGTCGGTGAACTCTTCCACCCCGAGTTGATCAAACCGGCAATTGCAGCGGTTGAGCTGCCCCTGGCACCAGGGGCACTGCTCCACCGGACAGCCGAGCACATGAGCCTCTCCAATCGCAACACCGCAAACGATGCAACTCGCTGCAGAAACATGTTTGGCGGGCCGGGCAAGGGTCTCAAATGCGACCTCGACGTGTTTTCCAAATGTTTTGGAATCAGGGAAACCGAAAAATGAGAGCAGTTCGTCATCAGCAAGTCCCTGCCGGTAGGTGCCTATGAACTGGACCGCGTCCTCAGAACCAAAATAGAGATAGCAGTGGTCGGTGGTCTTCAGGGCAAAAATAAAAGCACCACAGCGTTGCACCACGACCCTGAGATCACAGGCCATTTCCTCGAGCCCCTCGGGCAGCTCGGCGTAGTAATTCCTGATGACATTGGCGGCGGCAGGATGCTGGCCGAAACGCTCAACCACTGCCAGGGCTTCTTTATATTCCTCCTCCCTAACCACGTAGCGAACAAGAAGTTCAATGTCCAGCTCATCCATGCCCGTTTTCATCGTATTCATTGCCCCTTCTATCCATTGTCCGCTGTGATTGACGAATGTTCCCTTCATTTCCCGCTGCAACAGCGGGTTGCGACCGGCCCAGGCAGTCCATTATAAAAGAACAATTGAAAAAATAGTCACTTCAGGCTATATTTGCACGAAATTTACCATGTCTGAGACTGTTTCCAGCTGCACTCACCCTGCTGCAGCTTTCGCCTGTCCGAGATATTCACCAAAGCCTGGACTCTTGCTGCCAGGAACGTCTTGTATCATCTCGAGCTGCGGTATTCCTGTACATTCTCGTTTTCATGACGCGGAGACGTCCAGCCAAAGCTCAGAATAATGGTGTGCCATGGAAACGGTCTGTCCACCAATTACAGAGGTCTCTTAATGTCCGATAAAACAGTCCAACTCGCTGTAGACGGGAAAACCTACGAACTGCCCGTCATCACAAGCACGACCGGAGAAGAAGCGGTCGATATACGAACATTGCTGAAAACAACGGGGCTCACAACCTTTGACAGCGGCTACATGAATACCGGGTCCTGCCGTTCGGCGATCACCTACCTCGACGGCAACAACGGTATCCTCAGGTACAGGGGGTATGACATAGCCGACCTGGCTGAGAATTGCCAGTTTATAGAGGTTGCCTATCTCCTGTTAACCGGCGAACTGCCGACGGTTGAAGAGCTTGAGGTATGGAAGCATGACATGATCAGGTTCGCCCTGATCCATGAAGACATGATTCATTTCTTTGATCACTTCCCGCCGAACTCCTCGCCGATGTCAATTCTTTCTACCATGGTCGGCTCTCTGCACAACTTTTATCCGGAGATGGGTGTCGAGGAGGACTCCGGTGATGCGATAACCATCACCGCGGCACGGCTGCTGTCAAAGATTCGCACGATTGCCGCTTTCACCTATAAAAAATCCATCGGTCACCCGCTTGTCTACCCGCGCGCCGATCTCAACTACTGCGGGAATTTTCTCAACATGATGTTCGACAGACCGAACATGCCCTACAGGATCGATCCGCTCCTGGTGAAAACCCTGAACATGCTGCTCGTCCTCCACGCCGACCACGAGCAGAACTGCTCAACCTCGACGGTACGCCTGGTCGGGAGTGCCGGAGTCAGGCTCTACCCGTCTATATCGGCAGGTATTGCCGCACTCTGGGGACCGTCGCATGGCGGAGCGAATGCAGCGGTCCTGAGGATGCTCGAAATGATCCGGGACGATGGTGAGAACTATGAGAAATACATCAATAAAGCCAAGGACCCAAATGATCCCTATCGCCTCACCGGCTTTGGCCACCGCGTCTACAAAACCTACGACCCCCGGGCGACGATCATAAAAAAAGCCTGTATGGAGGTCCTTGAGTCAATGGAGCTGTCCGATCCCCTTCTCGATATCGCCCAGGAACTCGAGCAGCGAGTCAGCAACGATGATTACTTTGTATCACGCAACCTCTATCCCAATGTGGATTTTTATTCAGGAATCATCTACCGGGCCATGGGCATACCGACCAACATGTTTACCGTCATGTTCGCCCTGGGTAGATTGCCCGGCTGGATCGCCCACTGGGAGGAGATGCACATGGACAGCGACAGCTTACGGATCGGCAGGCCCCGCCAGGTCTACACCGGAATCGTCGAACGGCCGTTTGTAAACCTGCACGACAGATAGCCGCTTCAGGAGGGACAGGCGGGCGCTGCCGGGCAGCGCCCGCTTTACCGCGTTTACTTGGCCAGGCTGTTTCCTGTCCCCATGTTCACGACCAGGGGGACATCCAGTCTCATCGCCTGCTCCATTTCTTCCTTGATCGACTGCCTGACCCGCTCACACTCGTCCCTGCTCAGCTCGAAAACCAGTTCATCGTGTATCTGCAGGAGCATTTTGCAACCGCTGCTCTCGCGCCTGAGCAAGTCGTTCACCCGCAGCATTGCCAGTTTGATAATATCAGCGGCAGTTCCCTGGATGGGCGTGTTGATAGCTGCACGCTCGGCAAACTCTCTTCTCATCTTGTTGGCGGCATCAATCTCAGGAAGATAGCGCCTCCTGTTCAGCAGGGTGGAAACAAAACCGTCGGTTCGGGCAGCGGCGACAATATCGTGCATGTACTGTTTTACCCCGGCATAGATGCCAAAATACCGATCAATAAAGGTCTGTGCCTCTTTCCTGCTGATCTTTAACTGGTTGGCAAGGCCGAAACTGCTCATCCCATATACGATGCCGAAATTTATACTCTTTGCAGCGCGCCGCATGTCCGAGGTGATCAGCAGCGGGGAGACGCCGAATATTTCAGCCGCCGTCCTTGTGTGGATATCATCCCCATTCCTGAACGCTTCGATAAGGGCCGGATCCTGAGAATAATGAGCCAGAACCCTCAGGTCAATCTGGGAATAATCAGCGGATAAAAAGATCTTCCCCGGGGCCGGTACGAATGCTTCCCTGATACGGTTTCCCTCTTCCCCCCTGATCGGGATATTCTGCAGGTTCGGGTTGCTGCTCGACAATCTCCCCGTCGCGGTGACCGCCTGGTTGTAAGAGGTGTGAATACGCCTGCTCTCAGGATCTATCAGCTGTTTTAATTTTTCGATATAGGTGGACAGCAGCTTGGCCAGATTGCGATACTGGATGATGAGATCCGGCAGCTCATGCTTCACGGCCAGCTTCTCCAGTACTCTCATGTCCGTGGAATAGCCTGTTTTCGTTTTTCTGCCATGGGGCAGTTCGAGCTCTTCAAAAAGGATTGTTCCCAGCTGCTGCGGAGAGTTGATGTTGAACTCGTGCCCGACGAGTGCATAGATTTTTTTCTCGAGCAGCCCGAGCTTACCCTCGAACTCTTCAGCCAGACGGTCCAGACGTTTCTCGTCGACCATGATACCGATGCGCTCCATCCCGGCAAGTATGGGAAGAAGCGCCATCTCCACCTCGGCGAACAGGGACATCTGCCCGTTCTTCTCCAGCAGCCCCTGATAATATTCCCAGAGCACCAGCGTGCCGTAGACATCTTCGCAGGAATAGGCGGCAGCTTTCTCGACGGGCACATAGGCAAAGGCGTCCTCTCTTTTATCCCCGTCAGTTACCTGCGCGTAGGAAGTCATTTTCAGCCCCTGGTCAAGACAGAGATCGTCCAGTTTGAACGATCGCCGCAGCGGTTCGGCGAGATGGGCAGCGATCATCGTATCTGCGAGCGGACCGGCGAGCGAGACAGCCATGTTTTTCTCCAGTACGGCGTAATCGTATTTTACATTATGCCCGATCTTCCAGACATCAGCGGAGACAAGATAGGGCACAAGCAGCGCTTTCACCTGGGCAAGCGAGCACTGCCCCGTTGCCAGGGCTCCATTCTCATCCCGGTGGCCGAGCGGAATATAGCAGCAGCTCTGCCGATCAACTGCCAGGGAAATACCCACCAGTTCCGCAGCTCGTACATTCAGGGACGTCGTTTCGGTATCGATAGCAAGAATGGTGGCTGTCGATAACCGTTTGCCAAGCGCCTCCAGCTGCTCATCAGTGGTGATCAGGGAAAATCCGTCCGAGGGGACCTCGACACCGCTGTCAAGCTCTTTCAGCAATGAAGAAAACTCCAGCTCGCTGTATATCTCCTTGAGCGCCGGCTCATCGGGAATTCCGAGTTTATATTCTTCAAGATGCTGCGGAACATCAGGATCAGCCTTCAACCTGATCAACTCGCGCGAGAGAAAGGCATTATCCCGGTTTTCGATGAGGCGTTCCTTCATCTTGGATTTTTTCAGTGAATCAACTCCGGCGTAGAGCAGATCAAGCGAGCCGAACTGGGTAATCAGTTTTGCCGCTGACTTGGGGCCAATCCCGGGAACACCGGGGACATTGTCGGAGCTGTCGCCGATGAGGGCATAACAGTCAAGCAGCTGTTCGGGGTAAACCTGAAACTTCCTGAACACGCCTTCACGGTCCATGACCCGGTCACTCATGGGATCCCACATGCACACCCGGTCGTCCACGAGCTGCAGGAGATCCTTGTCGCCGGAAACAATAACGACAGAAAGATCCTGGGCCGACAATGTCCGGGCCACAGAACCAATAATGTCATCGGCCTCAAGTTCCTGTTTTTCGAAGCTGACAATGCCCATTGCCTTGACGATCTGCTTGATGAAGGGGATTTGAGCGGCCAGTTCCTCGGGCATCGCCGGACGGTTGGCTTTATATGGCTTATAGAGATCATGCCTGAACACCGGCCCCCTGGTGTCAAATGCCACCGCTACATAATCCGGCTTTTGTTCATTGAACAGGCGGCGCAGAATGTTGACGAACCCGAAAACGGCATTTGTCTGGAAACCCCGGCTGTTGGTCAGCGGAGCAACTGCATGAAAGGCCCTGTAGATGAAGGCACTCCCGTCTATGATAAATACTTTGCTGGCCACCGCTGTCTCTCCCCTGTGCATTCACTGCTGCTTAATTTGGGTGTTTCTTTTGCCTGCAGGCTCATTATCCCAAAGAAAAAGGGAGAAGCCCGAAACTTCTCCCTCCATGCCACTGTCCGTGCTGCCCCTCTTTGTCGGAGACAGCGTTTCAGTCATCGAGACCGTGCTTGTGTATCTGTTTCTTCAGTCGTACAGCAATATCATCTCCGCGATAGGAAAGCACCGGAACGGGGCATTTTCGAAACATCCGCTCAGCGACCGATCCGGCGAGAAAATGTATGAATTCCTGGTTCTTTATCCCCATAACGACGATATCAATATCGTTTTCAACGACATAGCGGAGCAATTCAGTACTCGGATCCCCGATCAGGAAGGTAAACGAGATTCGGTCGTCGGGCAGTGTCAGGGGAGCGGTCAATTTGACGATCTGATCCCGCCGTTCCTTCTTCATGATTTCGATATATTTCTCGGTGTCTACCTTGTAGCCGAAAGAGGCTATTTTCTGTACCGCATCGAGATCCCGTTTATTTATCACGTTCACCACGAGCAGCTCAGCTCCCATTGGCGCCGCTATACCGGCGGCATAATCGAGGATTCCCTGGGAGTATTTTGAAAATGCCAGCGGCACCATAATTTTTTTGATCATTTGTCAGTTCCCCCGGCTCGGAAGCCAGACTCTATTTTTAACTGCTCACCATTCAGGCCGCCGCAGCGACACTGCTCTTTTTTACCCGCCTCCTTTGCCCGAACCAGATGGCGGTAAGCAAAACAAGCGCCGGTATGAACATTATCTGCTTTGGCGGTCGATCATTGAGCAGTTGAATATTGAGAATCTCCTGGTCAAAATCAAATCCAGCCTTTTCGGCAGGGCTGGCAAAAACGACATTGTCGACAAAAATCCTGCCGTCCTCCTCCCGTGTTTCAATCCCTACTCCCTGCAGCCGTTCCTCGCCCGTCGGCTCTTTACCAAGCTGAACCATCACGGTCATGGTATACTCTGAGCCGTTCATCTTCTCGCCCTTGAGCTCCATTCGCAACTGCTGCCCGGGGTTCAGGCTGCCGGCAATCTGGGCCATCTCGGCCGCGGGCCGTTCTATGAGTTCGGGGTAGAAATTATCCCAGAAGAAACCGGGTCTGAAAAGAGTAAAGGAGACCAGCAGCAGCAGGAGCGTTTCCCAGAGCTTGTTTCTGGTCAGAAAATAACCCTGTGTCGCTGCCGCGAACATCAGCATGGCAATGACTGCAGCAGTAACCACGACGATGAAATGGAGGGGCGTACCGACTCCGATCATCAGCAATTCGGTGTTGAAGATAAAAATGAACGGCAGGATTGCCGTACGGATGTCGTAGCCGAACCCCTGGATTCCTGTCCGTATCGGGTCTCCTCCCGATATGCCTGCCGCAGCAAAAGCGGCAAGCCCCACTGGCGGCGTGTCATCGGCAAGGATACCGAAATAAAAAACAAAGAGATGGACGGCGATCAGCGGGACAATCAGGCCGTTTTGAGCGCCGAGGCTGACGATAACCGGTGCCATCAGGGTTGAGACAACAATGTAGTTGGCCGTTGTCGGCAGCCCCATGCCAAGCAGCAGGCTGATGAACGCGGTAAAGAGTAGGATCAGCATCAGGTTGCCGCCGGAAATGAATTCGACGAATTCGGTCATCACCAGCCCGATACCGGTAAGCGTGACGGTTCCGACAACGATACCTGCAGCGGATGTGGCAACACCGATGCCAATCATGTTTTTTGCCCCCGACACCATGCCGTTGATCAGATCCCGCCACCCCTGCTGAAAGGCGTAGGCGTCGCCCTGCCTCTTGCGGATGAAGCCCTTGAGCGGACGCTGGGTCAAAACGATAAACATCAGCAGGACCGTCGCCCAGAAGGCGGAAAGTGACGGCGAGAGTCGCTCGACAACCAGACACCACATCAGCACCACAATCGGCAGTAAAAAATAGAGTCCAGCCTGGGCGGTGGCACCGAGCGGTGGAAGTTCCGTAATTTCAGTCGTGAGCTCAAGCTCAGGAACCCGGCAGGCAAGCCAGACGAGAAAAATATAGGCGAGCGCCAGCAGCACGACAATGATATACACCGTTGCCTCCCCGGCGACCGTTTTGATCCAGCCAAGCCCGTAATAGGTCCCTGCACCGATCACCAGCAGGACGAGGATCGTGGTGACAAAACCCAGCAGGTTCTGGGCAAAGGTCTTTGTCTGTTTTCTCGTCATCCCCTTCAGCCCCATCTTGCAGGCCTCGAGATGAACAATGTAGACAAGGGCGATATAGGAGATAACGGCGGGCAGAAAGGCGTGCTTTATAACCTCTATGTAGGAAATTCCGACGTACTCAACCATCAGAAACGCCGCAGCGCCCATGACCGGTGGCGTCAACTGCCCGTTGGTGGAAGATGCCACCTCGACGGCACCCGCTTTTTCTGGAGTAAACCCCACCTTTTTCATGAGCGGAATCGTGAATGTTCCGGTCGTCACCACGTTGGCAATGGAAGAGCCTGAGACAAGCCCGGTCAGCGCCGATGAAACCACCGCTGCTTTCGCCGGCCCGCCGCGCATGTGCCCAAGCCCTGCAAAGGCGGCCCGGATAAAATAGTTTCCTGCCCCGGCGGTCTCCAGCAGTGAGCCAAAAAGGACAAACATGAAGACCATGCCGGTGGATACACCGAGCGCAACACCAAAAACACCCTCTGTGGCCAGCCAGTAGTGCGACATCCCCTTTGACAGGCTCGCACCTTTGTGGGCGATGACCTCCGGCATGTACGGCCCCCCGAAGGTGTAGATGAGGAAAACGGTCGCCACAACCATCAGCGGCGGGCCGAGCGCGCGCCGGGTTGCCTCAAGCAGCAACACCATCCCGGTCAGCGCAACGACCAGATCGAGTCTGTTCGGGTCACCCGGCCTGTCTGCCAGACCACTGTAAAACAGAAAAAGATAGGCTGCACAGAACGAAGCCGTCAGTCCCAGGGCCCAGTCCTGAACGGGAATATAGCTTCTCGGTGAGGATTTAAAGGTGGGAAAGGCCGTATAGGCAAGAAACATGGCAAAAGCGAGATGGATTGAGCGCGCTTCGGTCGAGTTCAAGACAAAGAAATTAAAAAGGTAGGGCAGCGGAGAGGCATACCAGAGTTGAAATAAGGTCCAGGCAAGCGGAACAAAGAAGAGAACCCGCTTGGGGATCGCACCTTTTGGATTTCGTGCACCGGTATCCACCTCAGCAATCATCTCATGGACATCCTCGCTGGGCAGGGGCTTCTCGCTGGGTCTTGTCATGGCAGCAACTCCTTATTGTCTTTGAACCGTTTGAGGCACACGGCAGTCTCTGTAAAAGAGTCCATGCACTTCGTCACTGAAACGACAGGGGAATGTACCGGAATCTTTCGTGTGTGTTTCGCCTCCCGGGCGGCAGCATTGGTAAATGGTGACCTGACCCAAGCGCTTCGCCTGGTTACACACCGTATACACTGGAGAGGTTGAAAGGAAGATGTACGCGGCCCATGTGGGCCGCGTACGAGGCATCACCTTGTGCAATCGCTACACTTACTGTATCAGACCGGCTTCCTTGAAGTACTTTGCAGCACCATCATGCAGCGGGGCGGAAAGGCCGTCTTTTACCATTTCCTCTTTTTTGAGAACGCCAAAGGCCGGATGGAGCTTCTTGAAATCGTCGAAATTCTCAAATACAGACTTTACGACAACATAGATGACGTTCTCGGGAACCTTGGCGGAGCTGACAAACGTTGCACCGACACCAAAGGTCTGGACATCATTGTCAGTGCCGCGGTACATCCCGCCGGGTATGGTCGCATATCTGTAGTATGGATTTGCTTTCACGAGTTCATCAACTACCGGACCATCGACCGTCACCATAACCGCGTCACAGGAGGTCGTCGCCTCTTTGATTGATCCGTTGGGATGCCCGACAGTATAGACATAGGCATCAATTTTATTGTCACACAGGGCATTGGATTGTTCGTCTGGCTTGAGTTCAGCAGCCAGTTTGAAATCATCCATGGTCCAGCCGAGCTTCTCCATGAGTACTTCCATGGTACCCCGCTGACCTGAACCCGGATTACCAACATTTACCCGCTTGCCTTTTAAATCCATGAAATTCGTTATGCCCGCATCGGCCCGGGCGACAACGGTAAACGGTTCCGGATGAACTGAAAATACAGCGCGCAGGTCCTTGTTAGGCCCCTTTTCTGCAAACTTGTCGGTGCCGTTATAGGCATGGTATTGCCAGTCCGACTGGGCAACACCCATATCAAGTTCGCCAGCCGCAATGGCATTGAGGTTGTAGACCGATCCACCGGTACTCTCGACCGTAGCCCGGATGCCATGTTCCTTCTTGCCTTGATTGACGAGCCTGGCAATTGCACCACCTGTCGGATAGTAAACACCGGTGACACCACCGGTTCCGATGGTAACAAATGTTGTATCAGCACTGATTGCCGCAGAGCTGAAGGCCATTACAAAGCCCAGGGAGAGGGCTGCCAGCAGAGTCGCTTTTCTTTTCATGCATTTTCTCCTTCCTGTTTATTTTCATGATATTCTTCCGGATACGCTACAGACCGAAAGAGGCTTGACTTCAGGCGTTCTGGTACACTTCTGCTCAGATGATTCAGCCGATAATTCTGGCATGACGCACAAGGCAGATATGGAAAGCCGGCTAAAAACGAACAGCAACGATTTAATATAATTAACAATAGTACCGAGCAAGTCAAGCAAATTCCCTCAAGCAGCTGACCGGAAAGATACCTTCAGCCACTATTTAAACATTTAATCACTCAGGGTGGCACTGCAAAGCAAAATAATCTCCCGGGATCTCATTTGTTGCCCGCTCCATCTAAGTCCTTGACAAAGATTAACGCCGGATGTAGAGAGAAAATAATCCTGAGAACCCTGCGCTGATGTGTTCTCCTGAGTTTGTTTGCCGGAAATGGAGCGCACACTGCACTGGGTTGCTCCGGACCACGATGGATCATTAAAACGAAAACTGAAGGACATGGATTGCACTGGACGCCAGGGCATAACCTGCCACAGTCTGAACCTCTTGCCGGACCTGCACCTCCAGGATGACCGGTTCAACAACTGTTTCTGTCTGAAATCTATTTTTTCTCCCTATTTTTGTGACTTGCTGCAAGATAATGCGGCTCCCGGATGTTTGCCCGTCTCTACCGTTAGGAGGTAACCCCCCATGGTTCTTGAAGATGACGAAATTCTTTTCACCAATTTCACCTACAATCCCGATTACTATTACTTTCTTTATGTGGGTGAACTCAAGACCTACAGCCTCAACTACTTTGTCCAGGAAGCGCTCTCCCGAAGGATCGTCAATCGCCCGGTAAAATTTGTCGCCATCATCCCTGATATCTGTATCCAGTACAACTATGCCAATATCATCGTCATAAACCCCCGTGGTGAAGAGGGCCTGATCACCGACCACACCATCAACCAGCGGGGTAAGGACCCACGCCGGAGCTGGCGTATCAACATGGCCGTTTTCATGAGGGCGGTCTCGAACAATCAGGCAGTGCGCAGGCTGATCGACCGGATTCTTGAGAAACAGAACCAGCTCTACATCAACCTCTACGAGAGCCTGCTTGAAATGACACTCGATCAGCTTGACCGGGTGAGCATCCTGGGCCCAGACAAATATCTGGCAAAAAAGTTCAATAACAAGATTACCCAGTACAAAGCGCTCGAGGGGTTCGTCCCGATGGCAGATCACCGCATCTGTGAAGACTTGAACTGCCTGCTGACGACAACATCCTCCTTGAGAAACGAGTGGCGCGATGGCATCTTTATCAGCGGTGCCTATTCTGCAGCAGGAATCAACTCCGCTGTCACCTTCGACCAGCAGCAGGTTGAAAACCGTTTCGGCAATACCAATGATGTCTACCTTATTTCCCGGTTCATCCCGCACCAGCTTGACCCGACCGTTCTGGCCGTCGTCGCCAATGAAAATGACGTCTATATCGCCGGAATAGCCGACCAGGTAATCGTCGGTGGCAACCGTTTCATCGGCTCAAAATTTCCCTCAGCCGTTACCCCGGAACAGCGAATCACTCTCCATGAATACACCGTTACCATTGGGAAATTCCTCGGGAAACAGGGATACCGGGGCATATTTGGCTGTGACTACCTCATTGATGATACCGGAGGGGTGCTCTTTCTTGAAATTAATGCCCGCAAGCAGGGCACGACGCTTGAGTTCTGTTTTACCCTCGAACAATCCCTGCCCGAAGGCTCCCCGATGCTGCCGGAACTGGAATATTTTGCCGTCACAGAGAGCCGTTTTCCGCCCCACACGACAGAAATGAACGGCAATATCCGCAACCTTCACTGGGGAACATACAACTACAAACTCGAAACGAAAAAACTTACCACCGGCTATATCCCGCAAAACCCCTACGAGCGGGAAACCTTCAGAAAAGTTGCCAATGGCGAGCTTCTTAAGGATTTCGTCATCCTGGAACACCCGGGAACAAATTTTCACGTCATGCCCGGCAGCTTCCTGGCCCGTGTCGTCTCCGTCGCCAGAAACATGGAGGATGTTGACGAAGGCTTATGCCAGGGTGTCGGGTTTATCAAACAAACCATAACAGACGTCGATATTGAAAACTGACCGCTATTTTTTCACCAGGGAGCAGCCTACCATGGACACCTACACAAAAGATCTGTTCGACTCGCTGACCGAGGCGTCGGCGGAAGACAACGTGCCTTCCGATGACGACCGGAAGCGCGCCGAAAAACTCTACAGCACAGCCCTTGAAAGCAGTCTCACCGCACCGATTATCGCTCTGTTTTCCTTCCTCCTGGAGCAGAAAACAAGACATCACTGCTCGCCTGCGGCCTTCGGTCTTGCCCTTGGTCCTCTGGAGAAGCTCGCAGAAAAGCACCAGCAAACCGACGAACACATGGTGAGCCTCGGAGGCAGGCTGACCCAGGCGCTGCCCATCGCCTCGTCGGCAAACGCGCGGGTGGATCGCTACCTGAACCGCAAAGATGTAAAGGCCCCGAGCGGTATTGAGCTGTGGGACCGGGTGCTTGAAAACCAGCGGCGGATAAAAGCAGAACTGGGCATGTCTGACGACGATTGGAACAGTTTCCAGGGACAGATTCGTCATGCCGTCAATAGTGTTGACACGCTTTCCAGGCTTGTCGACCTTCCCACGCGGGCAATAGAGTCCATCAACCGGGTTACGAAAGATTTTCGTATGCGCCTTACACCCTATTATACCAGCCTGATCATGCCGGGTGTCACCAATGACCCGGTCATGCTCCAGTCCGTCCCTACCGGGGAAATGATTGAAAACGGCGGAGTCGAGATTCCCCCGGTTGCCGCCGACCATTCACCGGCGCGCCTCGTCGACCAGTTCTATCCCCGGGTCCTGACGATTAAAGCAACCAACATGTGCGCGATGTACTGCACGCACTGTCTGCGCATCGCTCATATCGGCCGGAAAGACCACACCTACTCGAAAGAGGCATACGGCGAGGCCCTTGACTATATCAGGGCAAACAAGCGGATCAGGGACGTCCTGATCACCGGAGGTGATGCCTTTGTCCTGCCCAATTCCATCATCAGGTGGCTGCTGGAAGAACTCGACACCATTGAGCATGTCCGCGTTAAGCGCCTCGGTACCAGAATCCCGGTCACCGCACCGATGCGGGTCGACTCTGAAATCCTTGATATCCTTGAAGAAAGTGACGACAAAAAGCCGATCAGGGTGGTTACCCAGATCAACACGGCCCAGGAGATAACACCCGTGTCCCGTGATGCCTTCCGACGTATATCGAAAAGATGTTTTACCGTCCTCAACCAGGCGGTCCTGCTCAAGGGCATCAATGACACGAGAACCAAAATGTGGAAATTGTGTGAAACGATCCAGGAAGCCTATGTCAGGCCCTACTATATTTTCAATTGCAGTTACCGCAACCCGCAGTTCAGCCATTTTCGTGTACCGGTTGAAGTCGGACAGGATATTGTGGAATCGATGTACGGCAATATCTCAGGTGATGCCATACCCCGTTATATCACCACAGCGGGAGGAAAAATTCCGATGCATCGCAGTAATGTGGTCTCCAGGAAAGACGGCAGCTATATCCTGAGAAAACCGTGGAACGGTGAAGAAGTCGCGTATCCCGACGCTGATCCTGCCCTCTATGACAACACCTCTTTTTCTTTCACCCGTTACGAAGATTAAATGATCACGAGCCTCATCATAAAAAAACCCTCCGCTCAGCACCTGAGCCGGAGGGTTTTTTTCCTGTTCTGATGGAGAAGCGATCAGCCGGCGACTCTCACCCACGAAGCCTGCGGTCCTTTATCCCCGAATGACTCGCCGAATAAGACGCTGTCACCTTCCATGAGATCATCAATTGCAACATTTTTCAGTGCATTTTCATGAAAATAAATCTCACGGTTATCAACGGTCGTAATAAAACCATATGACTCGTGAGGTGAAACCTTGTGGACGATGCCGACACTATCGGTCTCGACAGCCTGTTCCGGCTGTTTTTGCGCTTTTCTTTTCTTCCTGAGTCTCTCCTTCAATTGCAAGGATAGAACATCAAACGCTTCGATAAGCAAAGGCCTGACGATTACGCCCTTTCTGTTTACCACTACCGTGTCGTTTGGGACCGAGGCCACTATCTTGACCTCAAAGCCGCCTTCCTTATGATGAGTTGTGGCTTCAATGCTAACTCGGAGATGCAGGACAAAACCTGCATAGTGACGAATCAACTTCTCTTTCTCCTCGTCAATTTTAGCCTGCCAGCCTTTTTTTAACTCAACATTTCGGGCTTCGACTTTCAATTCCATATAGTTCCTCCATCTAGTGATCCGGCAGCACGTTTACTGCCAAACGCATGCGTCTGTTTGACGCATTCCATAGTGGAAACCACGCCCCGTGAAGATGCTGTAAACGGGGCGTATAACCACGTGCAAAAGATTCACGAAAAACAGTGGAGACCGACTTGAAACTTTGAATTCTTGATTTGTTTTTGATGTGGTAGGGAGTGGCGTTGACATTAACAATAGTTCTATTCTCTGCTCAAACGAAGATTACGTTTTTTGCTCCACCGTTGTCTTATATTATATTCCAGTTAGAACGATAATCAAGAGGCTCAGACATTTTTCACCCGCCCTAACATTATTTAGTCGCCAACCTGTTCACCTTTCACTCTCTGCTTCTCTATCGCAACAAGATGTGTTAGTAATTAGGGGATGCTCAGATTAATTCCTCTCTTCTCCCAAACATGCAGAACGAAAAAATCGGTGTGATTCTCCTGAACATGGGGGGTCCTGAACGGCTCGAGGATGTCAGGCCGTTTCTCTACAATATTTTTTCAGACCGTGAAATCATCAGGCTCGGGCCCTCCTTCCTCCAGAAACCAATCGCCTGGTATATCGCCAGAAAACGCGCCCCAAAAAGCAGGGAAATCTACCGTCGGATCGGCGGAGGTTCACCAATCGCCGAGATTACCCGGCAACAGCAGGATGCCCTGGAAAAAGCGCTGTCCGTTGACGGAGATTTCGTTGTAACGACCGCAATGCGCTACTGGAAACCGACAACTGCTTCAGCAGTCGAAACGCTTCGCAGCAGGCAGATACAAACGATTGTCGCCCTCAGTCTCTACCCTCATTTTTCCTGTGCAACCAGCGGTTCTTCAATCAAAGAGCTGAAGCACCAGCTGGCCGCCTTGAAAAATCCGCAGCTCGTGGAAATTGGTTCCTGGCCAGATCAGCCGGCTTATATCAGTTGCCTTGCCGAGAGAATCACCAGGGGGCTCAGACAGTTTGCAGGTCAGGATGTCGAACTGCTCTACAGTGCCCACAGCCTGCCGGTATCCTTCATCAATCAGGGGGATCCGTACGTCGAGCACCTCAAGTTGACCATAGCGGCAGTTGAAGCCGTTACCGGTAAAAAGGGAAGACTCTGTTACCAGAGCAGGAGCGGTCCTGTCGAATGGCTGTCGCCGTCGACACCTGAAATGATAGAAACCGTCGCCACCGCCGGCTGTAAAAACATCCTCATGGTCCCGATAAGTTTTGTCTCGGACCATGTTGAGACACTCTACGAAATTGATATCCAGTACAGGGAGCTGGCCGCCGGGTACGACATTCGTCTCGAGGCAACGGAATCGCTCAATACGGACCCGCAGTTCATAGAAGGACTCAGGCAGCTGGTGCTTCAGTCACTTAAGACCTGATAACTCCTCATAATTCGTTTGCCATCCCTCCCTGGAATCTTCTCATCCTGATATTGAGCAGAATTCCAATAGCCACCAGCGTTGTGAGCAGTGAAGAGCCCCCGTAGGAGACAAGTGGCAGCGGAATCCCGACAACCGGCAGGAAACCGAGGATCATCATCAGGTTGATGACTGCCTGCCAGAAAATGAGCATGACAACGCCGAAAGAGAGCAGCATGCCGAATCGATCCCTCGCAAACATCGACGTATACAAGCCCCAGACCAGGAAGAAAAAATAGATCCCGACGAAAAACACGCTGCCCAGAAATCCCCACTCCTCGCACCAGACGGAAAAGGCGAAATCAGTATGCCGTTCAGGGAGAAAGTGCAGGTGCCCCTGGGTGCCTTCCAGGTAGCCTTTGCCAAATTGCCCACCACTTCCAACCGCAATTTTAGACTGGATGATCTGATAACCGTGGCCCATCGGATCTCCCTCTGGGTTTAAAAAGGTCTGGACGCGCTGCTTCTGGTAGGGTTTGAGCAGGTTCTCCCAGGCAAAAAAGACTGCGCCAATGCCGGTTCCTCCGAGAATTGCATAAACGGAAAACCTGAGCTTTACAAATACTGTCATGGAGACGGCAATGAAGACCATCATCAGCGCAGTGCCGAGGTCAGGCTGGAGGAGGATCAGCAGGAAGGGAATCGAGGTCAGGACAACAGGGGTAACCAGCTGTTTCAGGGTATAGCCGTCGGTTACTTCCTTTCTGGAATAGTAGCTCGCCAGGGTAATCACCAGCATCAATTTAGCCAACTCAGATGGCTGGAGGTTAAAGAAGCCGAGATTAATCCAACGCTGGGCACCACCGGCCGTTTTGCCGATAACGAGGATAGCAGCGAGCAGTAAAACAACAAAACCATAAAAGAAATAGTTCCAGAAATGCAGCTCCTGATAATCAAAACTTAAAATAAAGAGGATTGCGGCAAACCCCATCAGAAAATAATAACACTGCTTCAGGTAAGGTGGTGTTCCCCATGGGCTGGGGGGGTAAGAGGCGCTGTAGAGGTTAAACAGGGCCATGCCGCAGATAATGAGGAGCAGGATGGTCATCAACCAGTCAAAATGGGCAAAAAGTCGTCTGTCAAAGCGAAACATCTTATCGTAATATGCAGTAGTGGATAGAGCTTTTCGTTGCTAAACTGATCCGCTCAGCTTTTCTCATCTTCTTTGAGCTGTTCGGCTGCCGCCAGATCCTGGAGATACTTTTCAAAATATTTCTTTAAAATAATACGGGCGATCGGGCCGGCACCCGAACCACCATGCAGGCCGTGTTCAACCAGCACGGTAACCGCAATCTGGGGGTTATCCGCCGGCGCATAACAGGTAAACCAGGCGTGATCGCGGAATTTATACGGTATTTCATGTTCTTTAAGCCCTTTGTACTGGGCGATTTTCACGACCTGGGCGGTTCCTGTTTTCCCGCCGATTGTCAGCCCCTCTATCCGTACATTGCGGGCAGTACCCCTTTTTCCCTGGACAACCCCGACAAGCCCTTCCCGGATGACTCTTAAAAAGGACTTTTCACGATCACTGAGTTCACTGAGCAATTGAGGTACAAATGTCTCAACGACTTCACCTTCGGGCGTGGTGACCGATTCAATAATCTGCGGTTTATAGACTCTCCCGTCATTGGCGACGGCAGCGGTCATCAGGCATACCTGCAGGGGCGTGAGGAGATTGAAGCCCTGGCCTATGGCAATCGACAACGTCTCGCCCTTGTGCCATTTTTCTTTATAGCGTTCAAGCTTCCACTCTTTTGTTGGAATAAGGCCTGGTTTTTCATGCTCCATTTCAACACCGGTTTTCCTGCCTAGTCCCAGTTTTAGAGCATACTTTGCCAGACCATCAACCCCTACCCGTTCGCCGACCTGGTAGAAATAGACATCGCATGATTCTGTAATTGCCTTTCTTAGATCAACTTCGCCATGGCCGCTGTGCTTCCAGCAACGGTATACGCGCCCGCCAAAATAGTAGTGCCCGGGACAGTAGAATGTCGTATTCTCATCGATGACCCCTTCAGCAAGCCCGGCCAGGGCGGTCACGATCTTGTAGGTCGAACCGGGTGGATATGCAGCCTGGATCGATTTATTCAGCAGCGGGTGTTTCGGGTTGTTCAGCAGCGCATCCCAGTTGGCCTGAGAAATACCGCCAATAAATTCTTCGAGGTGGATAGACGGTGTGCTCGCTGCAGCCAGTACCCGGCCGGTATTCACTTCCAGCGCAACCACGGCGCCCGCTTTTTCGCCGATTTCCATGAATTGTTCCGCCGCCAACTGCAGGTCGACATCAATTGTCAGTTGCAGGTCATTGCCCGGCAGCGGGTCAAGGCTCTTGAGTTCTCTTTGCTCAAAACCGCGGGCATTGACCTCCGTCGAGCTTTTTCCCTTCTCACCCCGGAGGTCCTTCTCGCGCAGCCTTTCCAGTCCGCGCTTGCCGATAAGGTCACCGCCCTCGTAAAAGCCCTCTTTGTCTTCCTCCAGTTGCTGGCGTGTAACAGAACCGATATAGCCGATCGTATTGGCGGCAAGATCACCGTAATGAAAGGTCCTGACCGGCTGAACCTCGATTCTGACACCCGGAAACTTGTATTTATGATTTTCAAGGTAGGCGAGCGTCTCCCAGTCGATATCTTCTTTCAGGACAATCGGCAGGTGCCTCGGGGTACCCTCGGCCTCCCTGATCTGCTCCCAGAGCTCGTCTATATCTTCGTCGAGAATTTTTGAAAGACGTTTGAGGACATCATCAATGTCATAGGAATCCTCCCGGATCATCACCACATTGAATAACGGCCTGTTGGTTACAATCTCGCGTCCGTGTTTATCGAGTATATGGCCTCTTGGCGCACGAACCGAGCGTATTCTGACCCTGTTGTTATCCGCCAGGTTTTTGTATTCCTCACCACTGCCGATCTGCAGAAACCAGAGCCTTGCGACAATCACCGAAAAGAAAAAGAAAACGATGAAAATTGCAAACAAGGCTCGTTTTTTCAACAGTGTCAGAGCTTCGTCGTTTCGCTCGGCGATTTCTTCAACTTCATCGATAAACAGTTTATTATCCATCTTCTTGTTACCTGTACCGATTGCCCGCTTTTTTTCGTGAACTACGTTTCATTGCCTTCCGTTTCAGGAGAAATTCATTGAACGAGTTAAACAGCAGAAAACAGGGAATAGTGGCCATGGTCAGAATGATTGTTTCTCTCAACATCCTGCTCCATGACCAGATCTCCATCGAATCATTGACCATTATTGAAAGAATAAAGTAAAGCAGAAATTGCACCATGTAATAAAAGACACCGACCAGCGGCACCTGGTAGGCGGACTCTTTCAGGGGGCTGTTCAGGGTCAAGGTGTTCAGGATGATAAAAAACAGGAGATACTCAATCAGGTAGGTGCCGAGATAGATTCCGGAGATCACATCCATCGTCCAGCCGAGCACAAACGTCAGCAGGAGTCCCTTTAATGCCGAAAAACGATAGGCCAGAAAGGCAATCAGGATAAAGACAAGATCGGGTGAACCCAGCCATGCGGGGATAAACTGCAACACCGTGGTCTGGAAAGCGATGAGGAAAATGCCAATTATGAGAAAACTTGCGGTCTGCACAACATCTCCTGCCTGCTAAGGCACGATTTTTTCAGAGGCAATTGATTGCTGAAGGGAGAGATTGAGGTGCAGAAATTCAAGGCGCTGGAAATCAACGGATGGCTTCACCTCAATGTCCAGGAACATGCCTCTTTTCTTACGATGCACGGCTGTTACCGTTCCCACCGGCACACCCGACGCGAAAACGCCACCGATCCCGGCGGTTACGACCTGGTCTCCTTTTTCAACATTGGCATTTTTCAGGACATAATTCAAGACATAGCCATCCTCTCCGGTGCCCTTGAGAATCCCGCGCACCCGGTTTTTCTGGATAATAACATCTATGGCGCTGCTTGGTGCAATAGCCAGAAGTATTTTACTGTAATTTCGCGAGGTATGAATAACCTGGCCGACGATGCCCTGGGAGGTGAGTGCCACCATGCCTTCGACCACGCCGTCATTTTCCCCGCGGTCGACGATGATCGTGTGAAACCAGAATGCCGGGTCTTTGCCGATGACTCGGGCCGTCAGCGGAGGAAAATCGGCATCTTTCCTGAAATCAAGTTCCTGCTGAAGATGAAGGTATGTGGTATAGGCCTCACGATATTTCGCCTGTTTTTCATCATAGGAATCAAGGAGCGCTTTGAGTCGCCGATTCTCGCTGCGAACTTCCAGAAGATCGACATAATCGGCCCAGAAATTTCTCGCTCCTGTCGCAGCCCTGGTAAATGTCGACTGCAGCGGGCCAAGCAGCTCCAGGGTCAGTTCATGAAAGGCGCCATACCTGCCGCCAAGTGTCGAGGCAAACAGCACGAGACACAGTGGCAGAAGAACGCCGGTCAGCAGCAAAGCACGCCAGCGAGAAGGTCTTGCCCTGCTTTTCCTGTCCTTGATTTGTCTTCTCACGACAGAATAGTTGGTATTTCTCCGAGACGGAGATAAGATCGTCCGAACTGATTAGTCAATCGTTACTTCTTTGAGAATGTCAAGATTATCCAGCGCCCTGCCCGAGCCGAGAACAACTGACGACAGCGGGTCATCGGCGACAATAATCGGCATTCCTGTTTCTTCCTTGAGACATTTGTCCAGATTCTTGAGCAGCGCGCCGCCACCGGTCAGAACAATTCCCTGGTCAACAATATCAGCAGCCAGTTCCGGCGGAGTCAATTCCAGCGCCACCCGCACCGCCTCGACAATGACGTCTACCTGCTCGGCGATGGCAGACTGAATTTCGTCGGCTCCGACCGTAAGGGTCTTCGGGACGCCGGAAACGAGATCCCGGCCCTTTATATCCATGGTTTCATAGGGTTCCTCGGGAAGGACGTTGCCGATTGTTGTCTTGATCATTTCGGCTGTCCGCTCACCGATTGCCAGGTTATGCTTGCGTTTGATGTACTGGAGAATGGCCTCGTCCATCTTGTCACCGGCCACCCGTACCGATTTTGCATAGACGATTCCTGCCAGTGAGATAACAGCAACCTCTGTTGTGCCGCCGCCGATATCGATGATCATATTCGCGGTCGGCTCGGTGATTGGCAAATCAGCTCCAATTGCTGCTGCCATGGGCTCCTCTATCAGATAAACCTCACGGGCCCCGGCTGATTCTGCCGACTCCTTGACCGCCCGTTTTTCTACCTGGGTAATTCCGGACGGCACGGAAATCATGATTCGCGGGTGAACGAGCGTCCTGCGGTTGTGGACCTTCTTGATAAAGTACCTCAGCATCGCTTCGGTGACCTCGAAATCAGCAATAACCCCATCCTTGATCGGCCGTATGGCGGTGATGTTGCCGGGCGTCTTGCCGAGCATCAGTTTGGCTTCCTGCCCAACCGCCAGCACCCTGCTCATCCTGCCATCCTGGCGAACAGCAACAACAGATGGTTCCCGCAGGACAATCCCCTTGCCCTTCACGTACAAAACGGTATTTGCGGTGCCCAAATCGATAGCCAGGTCATTTGACAGCCAGCCAAACAAAAAGTTGAATGGAGAAAACATAATACCTTCCCTAGAGGAATATAGATGACACTCAAAACCGGTG
Organism: Desulfocapsaceae bacterium; assembly: GCA_963674815.2. GTDB lineage: Bacteria > Desulfobacterota > Desulfobulbia > Desulfobulbales > Desulfocapsaceae > MADRE3. The sequence goes on along the minus strand of CAXXTV010000004.1, from coordinate 855,675 downwards.
CAGGGTAGCTGCACCGGGTACTTTCAGACAGCCCAAATTATTAAAACATTTTAAGATACCAGAGACCCCGTATATTGGCAAGATTAATGGCAGGGGACACGTGAATACCTGATTTTCGTTGACACGGTTTTCAAAGCTTGTTATAGGGAACTTCTCATTTCCGGGACAAGATGGGGCTATAGCTCAGCTGGGAGAGCGCTTGAATGGCATTCAAGAGGTCGGCGGTTCGATCCCGCCTAGCTCCACCAAACATAAATGGGACTTACCGTGTTTTGTGTAAGTCCCTTTTCTTTTTCGTGCGGAATACTGAAAGTGATAATTAATTTTCTGGCAGTCTGCGCGCTCTCATAGGATCGGCTTCATAACCGAGTGCCCGCCAGTCAAGCCGATTACCTGTTTTGTGGCAATCAAGGCACTTCAGCGCTTTTTCCTTGGGGTCTACCTGGTGGTTGATGGGCCAGTACGTCTCGGTTTCGGCGAATCCGTATTCGCCGCTGTATTCCAGCCCGCTCACTTTCATCCCAGCAGCAGCGGCCTTGTTCCAGTCAAAATTAATCCAGAAGGCGTCGGGGTCTCCTTTCTCTCCATAGACTTTCGGGGTTATCAGGTAATTGAATGTGGCGTCGTAGATCTGCTTTCCCCGATGAATCTTGAACGGCATGATCTTGGCGGACGGATCATCACGGTCTCCCAGCGGGTAGTTCAGTTTTGTCACCGCGGTTGGATCGATCTCGTCGCCTATGGTATAGGCACCGGCCGATCCATTGTGCCAGCGATATTCGGGGACAACATCATGTTCGTATACAAATTCCCCCTTTGGAGCGGCGTATACGACATGGCCATCCTTTTTGACAACACGTTTATCCTCTGGCAGGGTCTTTGGGTCCGCCGCTTTGGACCAGTCCCAGCTCATCTTGGTTCCGTCCACCTTGGCAAAATGAGTGATATGGCAGGTCTGGCAGGCGATTCGTTCCGTGTGATTATTGTACTGTTCAGCCGTCGGGAAATAGCGGTGGGGCCTCTGGCCATGACAGTCGTTGCAGGACATTGTGGTCTCGCCACCGGCCGACACAATCAGAGAGTTTCCGGGAATATCGTGGGGAGTATCAGACGCATGGCACTGCTGACAGGTAAAGTTAAGCCCCCTGGCATCCATGTGTATATCGAGTTCCTTTGTCGGATTCTTCATGGCGTTGCTCATATCGCCAGCCTTCACGTTATTGCCGCCACCACCAAAAGCATGGCAGACGGTGCAATTCTCCCGAGTCGGCAGCCCGGCATTCTGTGCAATTAATACCAGGTCAACCTTGACCTTATCCATTGCAGGGTTTCCGGTATATCCGGCCGGGTAACCAGCTCCAGCTCCAGGCTTTACGTAATCCCCCGTGGTATCATGACAAACGAGGCAATCAACCCGGGACTCATCTTCGAAATCGAAGTTCTCGTCAACCCAGCCGTAACCGACGTGACAGCTGGTACACCGAGCCCAGTTCGCGCCGATCGAAACACAGAAGTTATTGATTACATTTGTCTTGCCGCGCAGCACCTGGCCTTTGCCTGGAATCACCTGCAGTTTCTCCCAGGTCCAGTGGCTGGTAGCCATCACTTCTTGGGCAGCAGTGTCATGGCAGGCGAGGCACATCTCCGTCACTTCCATAGGAGTCTCAAACGGCCCCTCGATTTCATGGTGATCGTTGGCCCAGGCAAGAGAACTCAGACATATCATTCCAACAACAAAAATTGACAAACGGTTAAACATTCTCGCTCCCCTCGTAGATTACTGAAATGTATTCATTACTATTCGCCATCATTCCTGAAAACGGCATGCTAAAGAATTAAACTAATTTATAAAACAATTAACAAGTGGTCAACATTTTTTCCGGGCAGCACGAGCTGAACGGGGAGTTCCGGGGGGGAGTTGCAAGTTCCGAGGACAGTATATCTAACTGTCAGGTGTCTTTTTCTTCGGACCAGGTTTTTTCGGTCGCAGGCGTCTCTTGAGTTGATTTTCCAGCTTCGTGAGAAAGCTTTCCTCCCCAAGCGGCCGGCCGGTGCGCTCATGACGGTGAAGCAGTTTCACCTCGCTTTTTTCAGACAGCTGCAAAAAACCATTCCAGTCAGGAACCAGGGCCAGCAGCGGAGCGACAGTAGTCAGTTCATCATCCTCGCCTTTGAGATGGGCCGGGGCACTACTCCAGCGGTAATCTCCGGGAGTATCCACCAGTTCTGCCGCTACCGGATTCATCTCTACATAGCGTGCTGCAGCCAGCAGATGCTTTTCATCCATAGGAAAGGATGCAAATCGTTCCTGCCAGAGGTGTCCTCTCCATTTCTCTCGAAAATTGATGTGCCTCGTATAACGCCGATGGGACTCACCGACGGCCCTGGCGAGACCATCGGGAGTCTGCGGGACAGCAATCAGGTGGACGTGATTTGGCATTAGACACCAGGCCCAGATAGCAACTCCATGCTTTTTACACAAGTGTGCCATCAAGTCGGTATAGACGATATAATCATCGCTGCAGAGAAAGATCTGCTGGCGACGGTTGCCTCTTTGAATGATGTGATGAGGATAGCCGGGGGCTATGACGCGCGCGATTCTGGCCATGCGCTTATCATATCAGAACAGGGCCTGATTACAATAATAAATATACTGTCCCCGGAACTACGGAACTGCCCGGAACTTTGCGGAACAGTGGATTTAGGTGATTATCAGGTCATGACACCAAACGGGAACGGCTTGTGCCCCTTGTTTCCGCTTTTCGTGCCTTTTGCTTTCTTCTGTCTCCAAAGCTTGACTTTTCTGGCGACTAATTCCTGGTCATCCACATGGCACTCAAATTCCACCTTCACCCCAACCTTCAGAAACTGGCAGCCGACGAGGTCGGCTTTGTCCACGAGTATATCCGGACCACTGCCGTTTTCAAGGAAACCGGAATTCTTGTCGCGAAACCATTTTTTTACCACCGTTTGCAAAAAACACCTCCAATTTGATAATTTTGATAGTTTTAAGATTTACACATGAATGTGAATCCATCAGGATTCTGCAATTATTGATTTGTTTGATAACCACAGCATACCAGATATGCTCAAACAAATCCAAAAAACGGTAACGAAAGATGTAATTGACCAGCGGTTTGGCCGCCAGGCATCTAATGCATATGGGTTTCTTACAGCAGTTTAATCTTTACGCCTATGGGGCTTTAACGAGGAATTTAGCGCCTTTGGCGATTGACACTTTTCGATCTCCTTCAAACACTACCTGAATTGTACCACACCGGTCAACTGAAACAATTTTGCCAATGCCCCAATTCGCCCTTTTGTTGTGTCGAACTTTTTCGCCCTTCAGCAAAATTGTTGTCATGAATAGCTCCTGGGAAGAAATTAAAAACGGTACCAATATGATAAGCCTTTACGGATAAAAAGCTATCTTTTCTGAAAAACAGAAAAAACGTCGGAGCGGATCCATTCCTTATGGGGGGGATTATCCAGGATTGTCTTGTAATTATCTGTATCGGTTCATATCCAAAGACAAGTGCAGGTGCAGGACACACCTGAAGAAACCTGAGATACAGGTACTGTAAATCTTTGCGACCTGATGACTGCTCTGCGTGACACGTTATCTGCTTGTAATCTCCGGTGAGTACTAATCACTGTCTATCGGTGTCAATGCGGCTTTTTTATCCTCAAAGTGCAGCGCTTCGATAAACGTCTTCAGGCTGGCTTCAAGCCTGGTGAGCTGGTCCGGGGAGAGCGCCTGCAATGTGCTTATTAACTTCCCCTGCGGAGGTGATGGCGCTTGGGCAAGCAACTTCTTCCCCTTGCCTGTTATAAACAGGTGTACCGAACGCTGGTCGATTTTACCGCGATCTCGATAAACAAGCGCCATTTCCTCAATTTTATCGAGCATATTTGAGCAGGTTGAGGGGTGTATAGACAGTTCTCTGGCCAGTTGGGATACCAGAATACCCGGCTTTGCAGAAATTTCATACAGCATCCAGAGCTTGGCACTGCTCAAACCGCACTCTTTTTCAATTATTTTTGAATGAGCCTGTACCGCCTTGAAGAGAGTACGCAGTTGTTGTGTAATAACTTTTTCCTGCGCGTGCCTGTCTTCCATTAACCCTCCAACCAAAGAGTCCTATTGCAGGTTAACAAACTGTCTCACCACTTTCTTCCATCTATTTACAGGCTATACATTTGCACTGCAAAGCCAAATTGCAGGGGGACGAAAATAGATATCCCCCTGCCGGAGCGGCCTATCCGAATCTACTTTGCTGCCGCACGCGCCTCGGTCAACCAACCGTCCCATGTCTGTTGATTCTTGGCAATCCACTCATCAACATGGCGCTCAATATCTTTCTGGCTTTTTTCACCTTCATTCATTCTGGTGTTCTGCTCGTTGATATCCCCAAGCGGCAAGGTGAATACTTCAAAAAATCTCCTTGCGGCCGGATTTTTAGCAGTGAAATCCTTATTGGCAACAACCTGGATATCTGAAACGACAAAACCGAGCTTTATGGGGTCGGAGACAGCACCTACCACACCGCTCACTTCCATGCGGTCCTTACCTGCCATCTGCGACTCTTTCGGTAAAATTTCCGGAACATTGATCCACATCACGTCCTCACCGGGCTTCAACCTGAAGATTGTCCAGTTTGGCGCCCAGGTATAAAAGAATATCGGCTCTCCGGCTTTGTACTCAGCAAGAGCTGAGGCCATTCCAGCCTCGTATGAGGCCTTTACCGGATTGACATGGGCGTCAAGGTCATAGACATCCATGTGATGGGCAATAACCTGTTCACATCCCCAGCCGGGAGGGCAGGCAGTCAGGTCAGCCTTGCCATCCTTGTTTTTGTCAAAAGCTTTCTTTACATCATCACGTTTGAAATCATCAAGTGATTTGATGTTGAACTGTTCAACATGTTTTTTGGAAACAAGGTATCCCTGGAGACCGCCTGCTTTGACGACGAATCCAAGCTTTTCTGCTTTATCGTAAAATCCTTTGGGCAGCTGGCCGTCATGATTCGGAAACCAGCCGTTCGTCCAGTAATCGACATCTCCAAGTGCGACTGAATTATAAAATATCGGGTTCTGCAGGTCTTTGGGCTTCTTGACATCATAGCCAAGCTCACCAAGTCCGCGCCGGACAAGCGCTTCCTGGAAAAAACCGGTATTCCAGGTTGCCCGCGCCGGTTGGACGGTTACACCATCTCCGGGTTTATGGCCATCAGCCTGGGCAGATACAGCAAAGGCTAAAATGGCAGTGACAGCGGCAATGCCTAATAATGCTTTTTTCAACATGTAAAAACCTCCTTTAATTTTTCTTCTTGGTTCCCATTGACTGGGTGATTCTGTCTAGTACGATTGCCATGAGCACGATAGCCAGCCCGCCAATGGTGGCAAGGCCGATATCAAGCGTGTTTAAGCCGAGAACGACGGGAGCGCCCAGTCCACCGGCTCCGATCAGGGCGGCAATCACAACCATTGAAAGGGCCATCATGATCGTCTGGTTCAAGCCGGCCATGATCGTCGGCAAGGCAAGGGGTATCTGGACTCGAAGCAAGACTTGCCGGTTTGTCGCCCCGAACGCACGAGCGGCTTCAATCAGTTCCGGGTGCACCTGACGAAGTCCAAGGCTGGTCAGCCTGATAATCGGCGGCAGGGAAAAGACAATAGTGGCCAGGACTCCCGCAACATTGCCGATCGAGAAAAGCATGACAATGGGAACGAGGTAGACAAATGCAGGCGTGGTCTGCATGGCGTCCAATACCGGGCGGAGAGCCGCGTCAAATCGATCACTGCGTCCGCCGCAAATCCCCAGTGGTATGCCGACGACTGTGCAGAACACAACCGAGCAGAACACCATGGCAAGGGTAATCATCGTATCCTCCCAAAGACCGAGAAGGCCGATAAATACCATGGTCAAAACGGTAAAGATACCGAGTCTTACTCCTGATACCCGCCAGGCGACGAGACCAAGCACAGCGATGATGATCCAGGGGGATGCTTCGACAAGTCCGTTTTGTATACTGGATAGAGTAACTTCGACAGGCCACTTGATTGCCTGAAAAAACCAGCGATATCCTTCCACCAGCCAGTCAATAAAACTGGTTATCCAGACATCGAGCGGAATAACTTTATCCTCAAAGGTCAACATCTATAAACTCCCTGATTGTCTTTTAACTGATGTGCTGCTGCTCAGCGCGGGCTTTATCTTCCGCTCGATGGAGCGTGCGGAGAAAACGATTCTTGGAGACGACACCACGAAAGATTTTATTCTCATCGATCACTGGAATCGGCCAGGTATGCGAGGCTACTTCAGGCAGGAAATCCTGCATGCTGTCGCTGACAAGTACCGGTTTTGCTTCACGGATGAACGCCTCGGCAATTTTAGACTCACCGTTCTCAATCGCTCTCTGCAGTGTGTCTGTAGAGACCACTCCGTAAAATCGACGCTCTGAGTCGAGGATATAGGCAAATTCCATGTCACGATTATTGAGCATCTCAAGCGTGGCCCGCAGGCTGCCCTGCGGTGTATGCCAGATTACCGTCGGCTGCGTATCCCTGGCGATATCTCCTGCGGCTATGACACCGGTCGGATCGACACCCCGGAAAAAGGCCCGGACATAGTCATCAGCAGGATTCTGCAGAATTTCCTCGGGGGTGCCGACCTGGACAATCCGTCCCCCCTCCATGATCGCAATTCTATCACCGATTCGCAGCGCTTCATCCAGGTCATGTGAAATAAAAATGATAGTCCGCTCCTGGCGATCCTGAAGCTTGAGCAGTTCATCCTGCATTTCCGTGCGGATAAGTGGATCCAGGGCTGAAAAGGCCTCATCCATCAGCAGGATATCCGGGTCAACAGCCAGTCCTCTCGCCAGACCAACCCGCTGCTGCATCCCACCGCTCAATTCTCGGGGATAGGCATTTTCCCAGCCATCAAGGCCAACCTGTTTCAAGGCATCCAGCGAACGCTCATTCCGGCGCTTTTTGTCAACCCCTGCCATCTCCAGACCAAATCCGACATTCTCAAGCACAGTCTGGTGCGGCATCAAGGCAAATGACTGAAAGACCATACTGGTTTTACTTCGCCGGAAATTGACGAGTTCTTTGCGGTTCATTTTCAGTATATCTTCATCGTCAACCAATACCTCACCCGAAGTTGGCTCGATCAGCCGGTTGAGCATTCTCACCAGCGTCGATTTACCGGAGCCGGACAAACCCATGACAACAAAGACTTCTCCCGTCTGGACTTCGAAACTTGCGTCCTGTACGCCAACAGTAAGACCCGTCTGCTCGTAAATGTCCTCTTTTGAAATTCCTTTTTCAATCAGCTCCAGACCCAGAAGAGGATTGCTGCCGAAAACTTTAAAGAGGTTTTTAATAACTATCTTGGTCATATTCTTTTTCCGTTACGAGAACGTAAATAAAAGGGGTGATGCAAGGCGCCATGAAACACATCGACGTTCTGCAGAAATGGCCGAAACCATATTGTACAATACAATTTTTGAGAAAATATTATTGTGGCATACTAATTGCCGAGGATAAGGATGTCAAGGCTGGTATTCATTTCTATCCGGCGGGGTCAGGAAAACAGCCAGCCAGTTGAGGCCCGGGGAAACGGCAGCGTCTGAAACAAGCCTGAAAACTTCTGGAAGCATTGTTTGTAACAGGCTATCATGAATCGATATCAAGGAAGCTCCTCACCGCAAAAGACAGAGGCTGCCATGCTCCAACAGATCAATACGTTTGCCGTCCGCATACTGATGCTGACCCTTTTGCTTGTTATGCTCAGCCTGCTGATTTCCTATGCATCGGGAAATTCGGCGTTGTTCCTCAAGGATGTTCTGTTCTGGGTCGGTACTGTCCCGATTGCCTTCTTCTCCATCACCATTTTGGGAGGAATCTCCAGCAGGGGAAAAAGAAAATACAGAGACGCTGCGACATCCTCAGGTCAATCACCCGAACAACGGCTGCTCCCAGGGCGCAGCACCGTGGCAAAGCGAATGACCTCGGGCCTTGCCTGGGTTATTGCAGGACTTCTTGTCTGGCTCGTCAGCTACGTCATCTGAAATCGTGTGGCGGCCACTTCATCAGTTCTATTGTCTTTTCATTCACCACCGGCGGAACCATTTTTTACCGGTCCCCTCCCGGCGCAGAGCCCCGTGTCGAGCCGTCGCCGCGTGCACCACTTTATGTCGAGGCACAGACCGGCGGTAAAATCTCTGCAAGATTTTACATTTTACTCCCCTTGGGATACTCTTCAGTGACGCTCAATTTTTCAGACAAATTTGATTTTTCCCGATCATGATGGCCAATTCGGAAAACAATTCCCTCAGAATATTCGCTGAGCAGGTCCGACTTCTCTATGTCAACTCGACAATTCCAATACTCGTGTCAATATCAGTGGGCGTTATTCTCTGCTGGACACTCTGGGATAAGGTTGACACCACCATTTTAGTCGGCTGGTTCAGCCTATTCTTCATTATATCGACGCTCAGGCTCCTGCTTCTCTACCGCTTTCATACGTGTAAACCTGAGACTGAAAACATCCGAAAGTGGCACCTCCATTTTTTGCTGGGCACCTATTCAGCTGCTGCCGCCTGGGGGCTGGCCTCGTTCTTTCTCTATCCGCACAACTTCCCTCAATCTCAGGTTATCTTTATACTGGCGATGTCCGGCATGTCAGCTGCAGCGATAGCCTCACTCGGACCGAGCCTTCCGGTGGTTTCAGGCTATCTTGTCATCATTCTGCTGCCCCTGGCCGCCACCATGTTCCTCCGCAGCGCAGGCCAATCCGTCTACGTGGGCTTGCTCGTTCTGCTCTTTCTGGCTGTCTGCCTCTCCGGGGTGATCAGAATAAACAGAAACATACGCGAGAACATTGAGTTGCGTTTCCAGAGCATACACCGTGAAACGCTCCTTAAAGCCAGTCAGGACCGCTACCAGCATATCTTTGACAATGCCCCGCTGGGAATCTTCCACTATGATTCAGGCAGCACCATTGTCAGCTGCAACAGTGCCTTTGCCGACATTATCGGCTCCCCGAAAGCCACACTGGTTGACTTCAACATGCTGGAGAACATCAGGCAGAGAGGGGTGGTCGATGCCATCAGGGCCTCGCTGACAAAAGGCGAAGGTTTTTTTGAAGGCGATTATGTTTCCGTCACCAGCGACAAGACCACTCCGGTACGTGCTTTCTTCAAGGCCATTCGTACGAGGGACCAGACGATTGTCGGCGGTGTAGGGATCATTGAGGATTTCACCGAGCAGCGCTTTTCGGAGCAGCAGATACAATATCACACGACCTATGACGCCCTCACTGGACTTCCCAATCGACACTTATTGATGAGTCAGCTGGGTAATGAAATTTCCAGGGCCATCAGGCATGGAAGATATGGAGCTCTGATATTTCTTGATCTGGACAACTTCAAGACAATCAACGACTCGCTGGGCCATTCAGTTGGCGATAAACTGCTTTCATTAATAGCCACCCGGCTCACTGACAATATCCGTAAGGAAGATTGTGTCGCCCGGATGGGCGGAGATGAGTTTATCATAATCCTTACCGAACTGGACGGTGACCTCGACAGGGCGATAGCAAAGGCCAAAAAAGGTGCTGAAAATATCCGCGCCTGCCTCTCTGCTCCCTGCACCATCGATGGCTATGAAATGCATATCACCCCGAGTATTGGCGTATCCCTGTTTCCCAAGCAGGGAAAGGGAACCGACGATATCTTCAAGCAGGCTGACGCTGCCATGTACAAGGCAAAAGGAGCGGGCAGCAATGAAATTCGTTTTTTTCTGCCGAGCATGCAGAAAGCCGCCGACGAACAACTTCGTCTCACCACTGACATACGAAAAGCATTGATCAGCAACGAGTTTGCCGTCTGGTACCAGCCGCAGGTCAACGAATCAGGCGACATTCTCGGAGCTGAAGCACTGGTTCGCTGGCATCACCCGGCGCGGGGACTCATAGCACCAGGAGCCTTTCTGAAAATTGCCGAAGAGACCGGGCTCATGTGGGACATCGGACAATGGGTACTGCGCTCCACCTGTGAACAGATCAGCCGCTGGGCCGCCGGCGGATTACTCAAAGAGTCAATGGTTATCTCAGTTAACATCAGCGGAAAGGAATTCAGCGCCCCTGCATTTGTCCAGGCGGTTGGCAATGTCATTGAAGAATCTGCTGCCGACCCCAATCATCTGGGCATAGAGCTTACCGAAGGCAGCCTGGTGTCGAACGTAAGGGATATTGTTGACAAGATCATCACCCTCCGGCAGCGGGGAATCAAATTTTCTGTCGATGACTTCGGCACCGGCTATTCATCGCTGCATTATCTGCAGACACTTCCCCTCAACACCCTGAAAATCGATCGCTCCTTCGTCAACAGCATCAAGGATGGCACCCAGGATGTCGTCCTCGTTGACACCATTATCATGATGGCACGAAATCTCGGGCTTGAAGTAATTGCCGAAGGTGTTGAAACAGAACAGGAACTTGCCTACCTCAGCAGGAAAAAATGTACGGCCTACCAGGGGTACTATTTCTGCAAGCCTGTCGAGGTGGACAGATTCACGACCATTCTCGAATCAGGAAACTGCCGGACCTAGATGCTGTCCGCAGGCTGCCACTGCTCAGCAGTTTCTTCCGGGTCCAGGAGCAGACGGGCTTTGCACCCATCAGTCAGCCTCGTCATGCGCCAGCCTGTTTAACAGTGTCAGTATCCCGCCGACAAGGGTAAGAGCGGCAAAAGAAAGAAATGCGACGGGATAGCTGTCAGTAACGGAGACCACGCCGCCGAAGAGGGGCGGTCCCAGCACCACCCCAAAGAATGTAAAGAAAAGGGCTCCTCCGGTTGCGGCACTCACCTTGCCTTCAGGCGCACAGCGCGCCGCTTCCGCCAGATAAACGCCATTCCAGCCGATTGCCGTAGCGCCGAAGAGTATGGTGACGGATAGCATCGCCGACAGCGGCCAGTTGCTCCGAATCAGCGCGGTGGCAAGCGCCCCGAGTGACATACCGATTCCGAGCAGTCCCAGAAGAGTGCGTGGTTTTATATAGCGATCAGCAAGGATGCCCCAGATAATCCGGCCGACGGTACCTGACATCTGGGCTGCAGACAGGGTCAGTCCGGCCGCAATAAAAGCCATACCGACATCCTCGGTCAGATAGATGACCAGATAGGTAATCAGACAGAGCTGCATCCCGGCGTAAAAGAAGGAGATGATTGCCAGTCTCCTCAGGGGACGAAGAGAGATGACCATCTGCAATGGCTCGGCTACCCCCCGGAAAGAAATCTTTCGAAGTGACTGGCGATCACTATCAAGGATCGAGTGAAACGGACTGAGGGGAAAAACCAGAGCGGCTGTAAACAGCCCGATAGAGATCAAGGCATTCTGCCAGCCGACAGCAATGACAAGCGGCGGCACAACAGCCCCGGCGAGAGCGCCGCCGATCGGCACACCAGTCTGCTTGAGAGAAAAAACAAAAGACATCATCTGCGGGGGGGAATTTTTGACAAGGATATGCGAACTTGCCGGGGTAACCGGACCATACCCAAAACCGATGACAAAGGCGCTGAGTATCATCGCCGGGATTGTTGCCAGGGAGGCGAGCAGCAGACCAATGCCGGTCAGGCACAAACAAGCCTGGCTGACCCGCAGTGCCCCGTAGCGCAGAATGAAGTCACCGCTCCACAGGCTCGAGAGCATGCCCCCGACATACATCAGCGACACATACACTCCGGCGTAGGCTGCGGAGATACGCAGATCAACAGCTGCCGCTGGTGCCAGTACAGGAACCGTCACGGCAACCATGGAAACGATAGCCTGCACGAGGAGCGTAATTATCAGGGGGACAGCGATTCGTTTATATTCCATGACCTTTCCACCTGCATACTCTAATGGCACCTGCCATAACCGTTGAGCTGTTTTTTATCTTCTTGATCATCCGTTCTATTTTGATTAAGGATAACAGATTACCGAATTACGCTGGACGGAATGATCAGATCATACCCTTTTAACGCTTTCCGGTGGTAGAAAAAATGAGTCAATATGTTTGCCCGCTTTGCGGATATGTTTACGACCCGGCAGAAGGTGACAGTGCAGAATCCATTCCCCCCGGGACCCCATTTGAAAAACTCCCCGACGCTTGGAAATGCCCGGTCTGTGGCGCTTCAAAGGAAGTGTTTTTCAAAAAACCCTGATCTCTGTCCGACTCCCGGTTCGCCTGCCCGGCCAGTTCCGGAAAAAAGCATTATCCCCCGGCACCTCCCGCACCATTCTATTCCTTTTTCATCTATTTTACCTGTTTGTTTTCCTGGCGATCAGCTGAAAAGTCCAGCCGTATACTTTATGGATGTGAAAACCGGTATCGCCGTTCGTGTAAAAAAAGAGGATATTTCGTGCCTGTTGCCTTACTATGAGCTTTAGCATTGACAGAAAAAAAGCATCTTGCTACCGTGGTCTTACCAACAAAAGACTTCTCAACAGAGCCTCTTTTAATCAAAAATCGGTTTCTTGTAGCACCAGGAACCGATACCACCTCAGGAGATCGTTCGATGCCGAAAATGAAAGCCATTGATGCTGCAGTCCACGTCCTGGTAAAGGAACATATTTCCTGCGCCTTCGGGGTTCCCGGGGCAGCCATAAATCCGCTCTATCATGCGCTGAAGCAGAACGGGTCAATCCGGCATATCCTTGCCCGCCATGTCGAAGGAGCCTCCCATATGGCAGAGGGATATACCCGGGCCGCCGCCGGAAATATCGGTGTCTGTATCGGCACATCCGGCCCTGCCGGCACCGATATGGTTACCGGACTCTATTCTGCCGCAGCGGACTCAATCCCGATTCTCTGCATAACCGGGCAGGCCCCCCGCGACAAGCTTGACAAGGAAGATTTCCAGGCAGTTGATATCGCCGCCATCACCAGCCCGCTCACCAAGATGTCGGTGACGGTGATGGAACCGGGCCAGCTGGTAAGCATTCTGCAAAAAGCATTTTACCTGATGCGCTCGGACCGTCCAGGCCCTGTGCTGATAGACATCCCGATAGATGTTCAGGTTGCAGAAATCAATTTCGATCCTGACAGCTATGTATCACTTGCGCCCAATAAACCCAGGGCCACGCGCAGACAGGCAGAGATGGCCCTTGACATGCTGAGTTCAGCCAGGCGTCCCCTGATCATAGCCGGCGGTGGCATTATCAACGCTGATGCTGCCGACTTGCTGGTTGCCTTTGCCGAGTTGACCAACACGCCGGTAATTCCAACACTGATGGGGTGGGGTGTGATCCCTGATGACCATCGGCTCATGCAGGGGCGAGTCGGGCTGCAGACAAGCGACCGCTACGGCAATGCGACCTTCCTCAGGTCCGATTTCGTCTTCGGTATCGGCAACCGCTGGGCCAATCGGCACACCGGTTCAATTCCGACCTACACGAAAGGCCGGACCTTCATCCATGTCGATATCGAACCGACACAGATCGGACGCATCTTTTCACCCGATCTCGGCATTGTCTCAGATGCGAAAGCTGCACTGGAAATGTTTATCGAAGTGGCAGAAGAGCGTAAAAAAGAAGGCCTGCTGCCCGACAGGTCCAAATGGGTTGAAGAGTGTGAATATCGCAAAAAACACATGCTCCGCAAAACCGACTATGACCAGGTGCCGATGAAGCCCCAGCGCGTCTATCAGGAGATGAACACTATTCTTGATCGCGACACCTGTTACGTTACAACAATCGGTTTATCGCAAATTGCCGGTTCCCAGTTTCTCAAGGTATACAACCCGAGAAACTGGATAAATGCAGCCCAGGCGGGACCGCTGGGTTGGACAATGCCTGCGGCCCTGGGCGTCCGTGCGGCCCTGCCGGATAAAAAAATTGTTGCCCTGTCCGGTGACTACGACTTCCAGTTTCTTGTTGAGGAACTGGCTGTCGGCGCCCAGCACAAACTGCCCTATATCCATGTACTGGTAAACAACTCCTACCTTGGCCTGATTCGCCAATCGCAGCAGAGCTTCGAGATGGAGTTTCAGGTGAGCCTGGCTTTTGAAAATATCAACGTCTCCGAAGATGATGACGCCATAGCAAGCTATGGCGTCGATCATGTTGCGCTTACCGAAGCGCTCGGCTGCAAAGCTATCCGGGTGCACAGGCCTGAAGATTTCTCGAAAGCCTTTGCCGAAGCAGAACGGTTGATTGAGAAGCACCAGGTGCCTGTTGTCATCGAATGCATGCTCGAACCGGTCACCAATATCTCAATGGGACTTGATTTGAACTGCATAAACGAGTTTGAAGAAGTTCTCTGTCTTGATGCCAATCTGACAGCAGACAAGGACTGGGTTATCCCGGAAGATTCCTGAGGATAGTTCTCAGCACCGCGACGAAGCACCTGTTAAACCAGCAGGAAAAAGCATACTGATTAGAGTATTGATTTTTACCGCCAGCGGTATATTATAGGTGCGCATATTCGCGTCTGAACCGAGCCCAGCCTCTCGGTGCAGACATTTTTTTATTACAAATCAAAGACTTGCAAAACAGACGTAAAGCACCACCTGTTTAAAAGGTCTGTTTGCACTTTTTTTACATCGAATTTCCCGTTACCTGGAATAACGCGACCGCAGACAGGAGGAACACTCGTGAAACGTGATTTTCTGCACATCACCGATTTTACCGCTGACGAGATCAAGGAAACATTCAGTCTGGCCAGAGAGGTCAAGGCCCGCTTTAAAAGGCGCGAGAACTACAAACCGTTTCAAGATTTCTCGATGGCCATGATCTTTGCCAAACCTTCCGCCCGGACGCGCGTCTCCTTTGAGACCGGTTTTTTTCGCATGGGAGGTCACGCACTCTACCTCGGCCCTGCCGATATCTCCATCGGCAAACGTGAAGCCGTCAAGGATATTGCCCGGGTCATCTCCCGCTATAATGACGTCATCATGGCCCGGCTTTTTTCACACGACCACCTCTTGCAGCTGGCTGAATATTCATCGGTCCCGGTGGTCAATGGTCTAACCGACTACAATCATCCATGCCAGATAATGGCTGACATGTTCACCATCCTCGAACATCGTGGGCACCTTGATGATCTGAAAATTGTCTATGTCGGAGATGGCAATAATATCGTCCATTCCTGGCTGCGCATGTCCCAGCGGCTGCCGCTCCACTTTGTCTGTGCCTGCCCTGAGGAATACCAGCCGGATGGCCAGACGGTGGCCGCGGCCAGGGCGGAGGGCCTGTCGGAAATAGAGATAAGCCATGATCCGCTGAGCGCCGTCAAAAACGCAGATATCGTTTACACGGATGTCTGGGCATCCATGGGCCAGAAAGAAGAGGCGGAGCAGCGCAAAGTCCAGTTCAAGGGATTTCAGGTCGATGACAGGCTGATGGCCGCCACCGGTAAAGACAGCCTTTTCATGCACTGTCTGCCGGTCGAACGTGGGGTGGAAACAACCGACGCCGTGGTTGAATCAAAAGCATCAATCGTCTTTGCAGAAGCCGAGAATCGCATGCACGCCCAGAATGGTATTTTATTGAAGCTGTTTGGTAAATCCTGAGACATCTCAGCCGGGTGATAACCGGTCGTTCGTAAACAGGCAGTTCCAACCTCGTAAGGAGAATGATGATGACAGCGTTTGCTCTTAAGCATGTGGTTGAGTCCCAGCAGTTCGACAGAGCGCTGCTGGATCTGGTTTTTCAAACCGCCGACCGGATGAAAGCAGACCTCGCAGGCGAGCGCCGGATGGCCAAAATACTGGACGGCAAAATCATGGCGTCCCTGTTCTACGAACCATCTACCCGTACCCGATTTTCCTTCGAAAGCGCCATGCGAAGACTGGGCGGAACTGTTATTACGACGGAAAATGCCCGGGAGTTCTCGAGTGCGGCAAAAGGTGAAAGTCTCGCCGACTCGACCCGGATCATCAACGGTTACGCCGATATCATTGTCATGCGCCACAGCGAGGCCGGAAGCGCCGCCCGGGCAGCGGAAATTTCTGCCATACCGATAATCAATGCCGGCGACGGCGCCGGCCAGCACCCGACGCAGGCGCTGCTCGACATCTATACTATCGCCGACGCCTTCCCTGAAATGTCCAATCTCAGGGTCGCCCTTGTCGGCGATCTTCGTTACGGACGAACCGTACGCTCATTGTCCTACCTGTTAAGTAAATATGAAAATATGGAGATTATCTTTGTCTCACCTCCGGTCTGCAGAATGGAGCGTGATATCAAGGAGTACCTGGACAAGTACAGCGTCCCATGGCGTGAAGAAACAGACCTTGCAAAGGTTGCCGGCGAGGCGGATTGTGTTTACATGACCCGGATCCAGAAAGAGCGCTTTCACTCAGCTGAGGATTACGAGGCGGCGGCGAGCAAATACATTCTCTCCCCGGAGATCGTTGAAAAGATGCAGCCGGAGGCGATAATCATGCACCCCCTTCCCCGTGTCGACGAGATTCCTGAAGAGATCGATGCAACACCGCAGGCCCGTTATTTTGAGCAGGCACAGAACGGCTTGTATATCCGCATGGCGCTGCTCTACCTGCTGCTGAAAAACAGCTAGTTCTATCCGCTTTTCCAGGGGTGTTGCACTGCGTTGCCGCAATTCACCCAAGGCTTCGAGGCTGGCGGCACACCGTTCTTTCAGCGACAGCCCGGTGCTAAATGGTTAGATATTACCACGATAGCATGGTATAATTTTAGTTGGCATAGGTACCTGAGACCGTTCGCAACCCGTTCTACCTATCTGGAGGATGAAAAGATGGAGACAGGCAGCAGGCAACAGCCAAGAAAGCATCCTCGACACAAACTGGCCAACACCTTTATCGTCAATAAACAAGGGGTCTGCCGTGTATTCGATCTCAGCCGTGGAGGAATCTGCTTCGGGTGTACCAGTGAAGTGAACATCCCCGACACCTGGTCGGTCGACCTCGTAGACAATACCGGAACGCATCTCCCTGAGCTCTCAATGAGAACCGTCTGGACCGCAAAGAATCAGGATCTGAACAGTGCTTCCATTTACGAAATCATTGTCGGCGCAGCCTTCAGCGAGGACTTGTCGCCGGAGGATCAGTCCGCCTTCGACCATCTCTTGGCAGCCTCCTAGCCCCAGAAAGACTTCTCGCCGGACACCCAGGCCCCACCAGGTCGGCTACCTGTGCCGCCTGAACTGTTTCGAGTCCCTTACGCTGAAGACATGCACCGGTGAATGTCTGAAAACCTTTTCAGCAGTGCTCCCAAACCGGGTCCCAAGCACATTGCCGCGGCCTTTGTTTCCCATTACGACAAGATCGATGTTTTCCGATTCAATCGTCTCCAGGATGGCTTCGAAGGGGACACCGACTTCCACACGAATGGTTATCCCGGAAATGGCTTCCGAATAGTGGTGATCCAGGAATTCCTGGATCTGCTGGTGTCGACTCTCCTTTGCCCGCTTGACATAATCTTTAACATTAATCTGCTCAGGGTAAAAGTGGCTTGCAGTTTCTACCGCGCTGATATCCCTGGTATTAATGACACTGAAAATGACAATCTCCGAGCGGAACTCCGCGGCAAGCGAGAGGGAACAATCCATTGTCATTTTTGAATAGTCAGACAAATCAACACAAGCCAGAATTTTTTTTAATTTCTCCATCGCTCTCTCCTGCCATAAAATGGCTGATAAAATGAGTCACATCATCTCTTACGAATCTGCATATCCAAAAACAACACGGCACTACTTCATACCCTTTACTGATCGGTAAGCCAATAGAACTGGTATGGCGGGATAACCAAAGCTTCCTTGAACATGGCCGGCCTGTCCCCGGAATACAGATCATACACGGCTTCGTAACTGATATGCATGCTTGAACCAACTTTTTCGATATCGAGATGCTGAGGTTTGCTGTCAAAATTTGCGACAACCAGGACCCTGTTGCGAAGCTGGGCATATTCCAGTCGTGAAAAGACAAACAGGTGGGAATTACCGACATCAAGCAGTTCACGATTATTAAAATCGGCAAACGCCGGGATTTCCTTGCGGATGGCGATCATTTTTTTTATCGCCGAAAAAATCCGGTACTCAACTGATCCCGGGACGTTGCGAAGCTCTGCCTTCTCCCAGTCAATGCGGGGACGGTGCGCCCACCGGCTGTCGTTTGCCTTGGCAGGATCGTTGAGATAACTGCTGTCATTCATGGTGCCGATCTCGTCGCCATAGTACAGCAATGGAATGCCCCCGAATGACATGATCATCGAGTGCAGCAGCAGAATGACTTTTATGGCATCCTCGATTGCTTCAGGATCACCAGAATTGATTGCCGCCTCCAGCCCGACCAGTGAGGCAAGTGATCCGGAAATCCGGGAATCGCCGGTCTTGCTGTTGTGGCCAAAGGGCAGCCCCCGGGATAATGATTTTTTATATTTGCCGGTAAAATAATCTATCAGGAACTGGCGATGGGCGCGTGGTTCGTAGCCGACAGCGACAATATCCCTGTCATCATAGCCCAGACCGATATCATCGTGGCAGCGAACGTAGTTGAGCCAGGTAGCCCGGTCAAGTTTGTCGGGCAGGCTCTTGAGCCCCTGGTTCAGCAGCCTGGTATTCTTGGTGGCAACCGCATCCCAGAGAAGAGCCATGAAAGTTGCATTATAGGCTATCTCACATTCTTTGGCGTTGATTGCATCTTCGCCGAAATATTTTATGATTTCAACCGGCGCGACAATCGCTTCCGCTATGAACAAAACACCGGGGGAGGTCACCTGGCAGCAATCCTTCAGAAGTTGCAGGATCAGGTGGGCCTCACGCTCATTCTGGCAAATGCTGCCGATCTTCTTCCACAGAAAAGCAACGGCGTCTAGCCGCAGAATATCTGCTCCCTGATTGGCCCAGAAGAGGATGATGTCGAGCATTTCGATGAGCACCGCGGGATTGCTGTAATTCAGATCCCACTGGTAGTCGTTGAAAACCGTCATGACCCATTTTTTCATCACCTCATCCCAGGTAAAATTACCTGATGCAGTTTCCGGAAAAATTTCAGGCATGCTGAGTTCAAACATGTCTGGAATCTCGCGATTATCAAAAATGTAATAATAATCCCTGTATTTCGGATTCCCTTCCCGTGCTTTTCGGGCCCATTCATGTTCGTCAGAGGTGTGATTGACGACAACGTCAAGCGTTAAAAGAATACCGTGCTTGTGGAACGTCTGGGCAAGAGACTTCAAGTCGTCCAGACTGCCGAAACGGCTGTCAATCCGGCGGAAATCACTCACCGCATAGCCGCCGTCGCTAGCACCCCGGGGACATACCATCATCGGCATGAGGTGAACCAGGTTCACCCCCAGTTCAAGGAAGTAATGGACGCGCTGCTGCAGTTCCGCCAGGTCTTTGGCATAACCGTCAGCATACTGTGCCATGCCGACCCATTCCTGGCTTAAAAACCAGTTGTGATCATTTTCACGCTCGATATCGACCTGTCTGAGATAATCGGGACGCCTGATGTATTGCTTTGCCATTTTTTCAACGAGGCACTGCATCTGCTCTTTAAAATCGTCGCGCTTCCCATAGAGAATGAAAAACAGCGAATAGATGGAGTAAAAGTTTGCCCCCAGTCTCGTATAGAAGTGGCGCAGGTCTTCCTCATGAATTTCAGGTTTGAGCTTGGTGAGTATCTCGTTGAGGAGGGAGTGTGATACTTGTTCGTACATGCAATAATTACCTGACAAATAAATTATCGGACGAATCCGTAATGATTCAACCCGTCGATAATTCCTGCGGAATATTCTTTCCGGCTGAAGTAAATATTCTGTTTTTCTCTCAGTTTTTCAAGCTCCTGACTATAGTTGCCGACCACCAGCCCTCGAGCTTTGCCGGTAAGCATATCGGCATCATTGCCTGAATCTCCGGCCACCATTACGTTCCGTGGGGAAAATTTATATTTATACATGATATAATCAATCGCTTTCCCCTTCGAGGCACGAAGCGGAAGAATATCGAGGAACTGCCCGTGCGAAAAGATAGCCTGGCACTGCAGATCCTCCTGCTCGATCACATAATGAACCCAGGCCAGATAATCATAGTCATCAGCCAGAAAGTAACTGATTTTATGGCTTCGCTGGCCCTCTTCTTTCTGCAGGTTCAAAAAAGGTATTGTCTCAAGCGTCTCTTTTATTTTGTCCGGTTTCCACCTGAAGGAAATATGGTTCTTCCAGCCTTTATCCCTGCGAAGATCAGGCGCGTAGTATATCTCCGTACCAACCGAGCAGATAGCAATATCCGGCATTGGAATGCTGTAATCGGTCATCGCGTCGAGCATCAGCTCGAGGCTTCTGCCGGTAGCGACACCCCAGACAATATCGTCATGGTGTTCATCCAGGATCTGGAAAAGCTCTTGCATGCTGCTGTCATCGCCTACCAGCGTGTTATCAATATCCACAATCAGCAGCTTGTCAATACCTTTCAATCTTTGACCAAATGACTGTTTTTCTCTGCCGTTTTCAACATGGGCGGAACTGGTGTGTGTCTGTCTGGCAGCCGGCATGATTTCATCCAGCGCCTGCAATGTCGTTTTGCTGTGACTCTGCCATGAATAATAATTACGGACACCTTTAATTCCGTTGTTCGAGAATGTCTCCCATTTATGCTCATCAAAGAGGATGTCAGAAACTGCCTGGGCGATCTCGGTCGGTTGAGTCGCGTCAACCAGTATGCCGTTCCGGCAATTGGAGACGATATCGACCGGACCCCCGTCATTGGTGGCCACTATCGGTACTCCGCAGGCAGAAGCCTCTATAAGCGTTATGCCGAAGGGTTCAACCAGGGCCGGATTCACAAAGACCCCCTTGCCCTCGGCACATAACCGGTACAGTTCCGGAACTTCGGTGGCGAATTCATGCCGCTTGGGTATTGCCAGCTTGCCGTAGAGATCATAGCGGTCCATCTCCAGGAGCATATCCGTCAGCACCGCTTTTTCGTTTTCCTCCATTATCTTGATGTTGCTTCGTATCCCGGCGAAAACGGCAAGATTGGCAACAGCCCGCAGCTGCTGGTTACTTCCATATGCCTCGATAAGGCCGGTGATGTTTTTCCGCTGGTCGGGGCGGCAGAGTGCCAGGATAAAAGGTTTTTCCGGCTTTGACCAGAAGCGGTGCAGTTCCTGGATTATGGTCATCCTCGTCTGCTTGACATCGTCGTTCAGCATTGATTCATCAAGAAGCGGATCGTAATACGGATAAAATGTTTCCAGATCAATGCCCGGCGGGATCACTCTGAACCGGCCTCCGCCAGCGTTGTCATAGAGGCCGTACTGCTTTTCAATCTCCTGCTGTGTTGACGTGATGACAAGGGCGGCCCTTTTCAAGACATCCTCCTCGACGTCGATACGTTTCCCGATTTTGTACAAACGCTCCATGTTCGCCTCGGAAAAACCATCTGCCAGCAGCTTGGCTTTCTTGTTTCTCCCCAGGGAATGGCCGGTGTAAACCAACGGTGTGTCAAACGTTGCGGACAGCTCGGCTGCCACGTAGCCGGCATCAGCATAATGGCCGTGAAAGATATCAGGGTACATCTCCTGCTTACGCAGGAAGCGAACCGCTTTATCGATGAATTCATCCAGGTGAGGCCAGAGGAGTTCCTTTCTGATATATTTCTTGCCGCCGCACTGCAGACGAACGATCCTGGCTTTATCGGACAAGGGTTCAACAGGCACCCCATATTCCGGTCCAACATTCTTGTCCTGGATGAGCCTTGTCACCAGGTCCACCTGAGCGACCTGCTCCTGCTCGGCCAGTGATTTTGCAAGTTCAAGCACATATTTGACCTGGCCGCCGGTATCGGCATCCCTGCCGAGTTCAGGCCTGTTCCCTCGAATAAGACCGTGTATGCTGAAAAGTTGAATGTATAATCCGCCTGAGTTATCCATTTGTCCCTTATTGAGTGAATTAACGGTAAGAATGAAACAGTCATGCCTACCCGCCGGTAATCCATGGCTCTTACCAGGAGCTGACATGCTGCAACCTGTCAGGAACAAATTGATTTTACTACGTTGTCACATTTTTTCAATGCCACAATGTCTGCTGCCATCTCAACACCAGGTCCGCGGACAGGCAGTCTCTGGCGTGTACAATCAAGGTGATCCATGATACATTCTTCTGGTATCAAGTCCTGTCGTGGATTATCTTGTCATCGATCGGGACTCCAGCGCATTGTAACAGGCGATCCCCTCACCACCTGGAGAGAACGGAAACTTCATCTGCGACGAAAATAATGAAAACAGAAACAGCCTCCGGCCGTATTAACGGGAAACACGAGTGGAAATATCGTTTTCTCCCTTTTTTGCTATGGCTGCCCGGGATGACCAGAAGAACGGTCCGGGCAGACCTCATGGCTGGTTTAACCGGGGCCATCGTTGTACTCCCGCAGGGAGTCGCCTTCGCCACTATCGCCGGAATGCCGGCAGAATTCGGTTTGTACACGGGCATGGTCCCGGCAATCATAGCGGCACTGTTCGGGTCATCCTGGCTGCTTGTTTCCGGACCGACAACCGCTGCTTCCATCGTCTTATTCTCATCCCTGAGCCTGCACGCTTCCCCGGGCAGCCCTGAATATGTGCAGCTGGCCTTCGCTTTAACCCTGATGGTCGGTTTGATTCAACTCAGTCTCGGGCTCGTCCGTTTTGGCTCACTCGTCAATTTCATCTCCCACTCCGTTATTGTCGGCTTTACCGCCGGCGCAGCCCTGCTGATTATTGCCAGCCAGCTGAAACATTTCTTTGGGCTGAGTTATCCAAGAGCGGTGCATTTCCAGGATTCAATTTATAATTTCATCCTGCATATCAAAGAGATCAACCCATATACAACCGCTGTCGGCCTGGTCACAATCATCACCGGAATTATGGTCAAACACTATCGGCCCAAATGGCCCTACATGATCGTCTCCATGCTGGTCGGCAGTCTTGCGGCAGTGCTTATCACCTCTCTGGTCGGCAGGCAAACGGCTGCGCTTGCAACGGTAGGTGCGCTGCCGGCAACACTGCCGCCCGTTTCACTGCCGCCTCTGACCATGAACAACATCAAGCTGCTGGCACCGACAGCCCTGGCAATGACACTTTTTGCCCTGACGGAGGCCATCTCGATAGCCAGATCCCTGGCAGACAAAACCGGCCAGAACCTGGATGGTAATCAAGAATTTATCGGCCAGGGGTTGTCCAACATTGTCGGATCGTTTTTCAGCAGTTATGTGGCCACTGGTTCATTTAACCGAAGTGGCATGAACTATGATTCCGGAGCCCGCACGCCGCTTGCGGCAATCTTTGCCGGAGGACTGCTTATCCCTGTGGTCCTTTTTCTCGCGCCGCTCGCGGCCTATCTGCCGAACGCGGCGATGGCGGCAATACTCTTTCTCGTCGCCTGGAAGCTGATTGACCCGCACCACATCATGAAAATAATAAAAACCAGTGGAACGGAATCCATTATTCTTGGATCTACGTTTGCAGCCACGCTGTTTCTTGAACTGCAGTTTGCCATTCTGCTTGGCATCATGCTGTCATTGGCGATCTATCTGAATCGTACATCTCACCCCAAGACGCTGGTGCGGGTGCCTGACCCCCGCCAGGAGTCCCGCGCTTTTGTTACCGATCCAACGCTGCCGGAATGCCCGCAGCTCAAGATCGTGCGCATTGACGGCTCGCTCTATTTTGGAGCTGTCAACCATGTGCGGAACAACCTGCAGAACCTGTTGCAGCAAAATCCTGGACAGCGTCATTTGCTGCTGGTGGGAAGCGGCATCAATTTCATTGATATGGCAGGCGCTGAATTTCTGTTGCAGTTGGCCAGGGAGAGAGAAAAAGCGGGGGGACAGCTCTATTTCTATGACATGAAGGAAGGAATATGCAGTCATTTCAAATTTCTTGAATATCTGCTCGAAATCGGAACCGACAATGTCTTTCTTTCCAAGAAAGAATCTATCTCCGAGATTTTCAATCGCCTTGACCGGTCGATATGCGAACGGTGCAGCGCAAGGATATTTCTTGAATGCGCTGGGCTGCCGGTTAAAGACCAGGCAAACAGATCGACTACGGAAAATACCTGACGAGGAGGCCACATTTCAGTGGAACTGATGGAGATACCTGATAGAATGACCTGCAGAATTTTTACGTTTTTTCCTCCTATCACTGATGATTTGTATAGAGGAAAAAGCTGATGTGAGGGCAAAGTGAGATATGGAGAGCTCCGGATGACAGCAAGACTGACTGGAAAGTACATTTTAATCACCGCTGCTGCCCAGGGGATCGGCAGGGCATCAGCCCTGGCCATGGCCGCAGAAGGGGCGAAGGTCATTGCCACGGATATCAATGAGCAGGTTCTGGGCTCATTGGCACGGGAGGCGCCGGTCATTGAATGTCGAAAGCTGGATGTGTGTGATGGTCAGGCCATCGCCACCCTGGCAAAAGAGTTGGGGGCTGTTGACGTGCTGTTTAACTGTGCCGGTCATGTTCACCATGGATCGATCCTGGAGTGCACGGAACAGGAGTGGGATTTCGCTTTTGACCTCAACGTCAAAGCCCAGTACCGGCTCACCAGGGCACTGCTGCCTGAAATGTTGAAAGCAGGGGGAGCTTCAATTATCAACATGTCATCGGTTGTTTCCAGCATCGTGGGAGCAAAGGACCGGTTTGCCTATACGGCGTCCAAAGCCGCCGTTATCGGACTGACGAAATCAATTGCGACCGACTATGCCACCAAAGGGATTCGCTGTAATGCAATTTGCCCCGGTGCCGTCGAATCACCGTCTCTTGAAGAGCGGCTCCACGCCCAGGGCGATTACAATAAAGCCCGTGCCGGCTTTATCGCCCGTCAACCCATGGGGCGCATTGGTTTACCCGAAGAGATCGCCTCACTCGCCGTCTATCTGGCCAGTGATGAATCGGCATATATGACTGGACAGGCCATTGCCATAGACGGCGGCTGGTC
This sequence comes from Desulfocapsaceae bacterium, assembly GCA_963674815.2. GTDB lineage: Bacteria > Desulfobacterota > Desulfobulbia > Desulfobulbales > Desulfocapsaceae > MADRE3. The sequence continues at coordinate 830,721 of CAXXTV010000004.1, read as the reverse complement.
AGTCTAATTCAACAAGGAGTGAAGAGCATGAAACTTTTGAGATATGGATCGCCTGGCTGCGAGAAACCGGGGCTTCTGGATAACAATGGAAAAATCCGCGATCTGTCGGCACATATAGCCGATATCGCGGGAGATGCACTGCGGCCGGAGAGGCTGATGGAACTGGCTGCGCGTGATAGTTCCACCCTGCCGGTTGTAGAAGGTTCACCGCGCCTGGGCGCCTGCGTCGGAAACATCGGCAAATTCCTCTGCATTGGCCTCAATTACTCCGACCATATCGCCGAATCCAGTATGGCGCTGCCCGGTGAACCTGTCCTGTTTACCAAGGCAACAAGCGCTGTCTGCGGTCCAAACGATACCGTAATACTTCCCCGTGGCTCCAAGAAGTCCGACTGGGAAGTGGAACTGGGACTCGTTATCGGCAAACCGGCCAAATATGTCTCGGAGGCCGAAGCACTCGATTATGTCGCCGGTTACTGCATCGTCAATGATTTGTCGGAACGCACATTGCAGCTGGAGGGAACAGGCCAGTGGGTAAAGGGCAAATCCTGCGACACCTTCGGCCCGATTGGCCCGTGGCTGGTGACCACCGATGAAATCCCGGATCCGCAGAACCTGAACATCTGGCTCGATGTCAACGACCATCGCTACCAGGACAGCAATACCCGTAACATGGTCTTCACCGCCGCACACATTGTCAGCTATCTCTCAACTTTTTTCACGCTTCACCCGGGAGACGTCATTTCAACAGGGACCCCTGCCGGTGTCGGTCTCGGGCTCAAACCACCGGTTTATCTCAAGGCCGGGGACAGGATGCGCCTGGGAATAGACGGGCTTGGCGAACAGAGACAGATCGTTGCCGCTGAGGAGGGATAATCTTTTTTTTTGCGTCTGGCTGCCAAGCTACATGTTTCCTATCAGTCTGCTGAATTCCGCATCCGCTAGAATCTGATTGACGATAGTGGAAAGCTGGTCGTTCAGCATTTTTTCAATTTCACCAATCTTTGGCCGTGATACTGATTCCTTGCTATCATTGCGGGTGTACTTTTTCTTGACGGTCGTCTTGCTGTTTTTTACCTCCAGGGTGATCTCGCTGACAGCCTCGGCGTTGTAAAGCAATTTTGGCTTGGTGACCGTCACCAGCAACTGAGTGAGATCAAGGAGGATGCGGACGGGAGCGCTGCTTTCAAACTCAAGCCCCTGTTCACGCAGCCCTCCAACGAGTCGTTCTGTGACAACGATGTGGGGCGGGCTGAGGTTTGTAACTTTGACGACAGGCTCATTCTTGACCTTGAAAACGACCACTTCCGGATTCTCTCTGGAATCTCGCCCGCGAACAGACGCCGCCGAGTTGGTGTACACTGCAGGGGATTGAGACGGAACCTGCAGGTTGAGATTGGCAGTTTCCGGATACTTCACTGTGCAGCCGGGTAAGAGAAGGACACAGGCAAGCAGAATAATTTTTTTCATCCAATACTCCTCGAGAATTAACGATGACGACAGGTAAAAGTTTCACCACTGCGACGCTGATTGCCAGCGCCTTTGAAGCAATGATCCAGCCAGGGCAGTATACAATATTATAACCATACTTGAATCCTTAAAGAGGGTGAGCCTGTATTTTCGTGCAACCGAAGACCTTTCCCTTCCTTTCATCCCTGTGCTTCCAGGCTCCTGCCGGAGAATAACGTGTCCAGTCCAGGAAACGCTCTATCCTCCTGCCGCTGAGTTGGTGAACAGGTCCCAGATCCAGGAATTAATTCGCGCAACAGCCACAATGTGCCATTTTATTATTGAGCCTGATGCTTATAGTATCCGAGCCGATTCGTGAGGTTGATCGACAACCGGCAGGCTGAATTTCGTGAATTGTTGGAAACTTTATTTGACTGCAGTGCCCACAAGACGTTTAAAAATCAAGGTGGAGGACAAAACGATGGCTATTGTAACGATTTCCAGACAGGCCGGAAGCCTTGGCGATGAGATCGCCAGGTCAGCAGCCGACAAGCTTGGATACAGATACATTGAAAAAAATCAAATAAGCGAGACCCTTTCAAAGCTTGGTTTTTCAGTGTCTGATGTTGATAAATACGATGAAAAAAAGCCATCTGTTTGGCAGACCCTTTCCATCCAGAAAAAGTTATTCGCACACTTGATTCAAGCTGCTGTCTATGAACTTGCCAAAGAGCAAGACGCTGTGATTGTCGGCCGCGGGGGGCAGATAATCTTGAAAGATATCCCTGGAGCACTGCACGTACGGGTAATTGCTCCATATGCTGAAAGGGTGACACGGCTGATGGAAGAGATGAGATGCGAGGAGAAAAACGCTCAGCGGATCATCCGCAGAAGTGATCGAGACTCATCCGGATACCTGGCTACCTACTTTGATGCTGATTGGGATGACAGCGCACTTTATGACCTGGTCATAAATACCCGGACAATCAGCCCGGATACGGGTGTCAGAATGATCACCGGTGCCGTTGAGGCTCTTGAAAGCGCCAAAAGCCCCTCCGTGTCTGAGACCCTGAACGATCGAGCCTTGACTCATAAAGCCAGAGCAGCCCTCATTGCATTTGACGGTTTGGAAATAGTGAATCTGGTTGTCGAAAAGGGCGTCGTCACCTTGTCAGGACTGGTCAGGTCGTCTGTAATAAAGGATAATTGTGCAAAAACCTTAGCAACGATTGAAGGTATCGCATCGATAAACAACCAGTTAAACGTGGCTGACAATACAAAGATCTACTAAAAACCGATTCCAGCGTTCGTATCGATGGTCCCGTCAATCTCTGCTGCGGCGTGGGCGATGGGTTGGTTTCTTGCCGGCAGAGCAGAGATAACTGCAATCTGCGTGAACGAGCAGAATGGATCAACGGACAGGAAATCGGGACATAGCACTGTCACGTTCCTAGCGATTCTGAATCAGGATCTTTACTCCGAAAATGAGCATGACGAGCACCACTGTTGCAACTGAAAGCACTGTTCCGCCCATCCAGTTAAGGTTCCCATCCGAACAGACGAACCCGAACTGGCAAAATACGGGCAGAAATGCTTCCCAGACGCGCATCACAAAAGGAGAAATCGTCTCCCAGGCTTGAGCAAGAAACGGGGATATCTTTTCCCAGAAATCAGAAAGATAGAACAGGACCTTCTCCCAAATTTCAATCACTTTCTCCATGGTGTCTCCAGGCCGATGTCAGGTAGTGGATGAGGATGGTAGTTGTTGTTAGGTACAGAAAGTACCACACTACCCGCCCGGGTTGCATCCAAAAAATGCGCCCTCGTCCCCTCCCCGATGATGTGGAGTGTGCTTGTTAGCAAATACCCGAGAAACCCAACCGTTTAAGCATTTCCGAGACTTTCCCTGAATTTTTCAGCGTTTACCGCGAGCTCATCCATCGACATACCGGCCTTGTAGAGCGCCGAGCCCAGACCGAACCCGGCAACACCTGCCGAGGTATAATGGTGCCAGTTTGAAGGCGTAATCCCCCCGACAGGCAGTACCATACAATCTGCAGGAAGTACCGCTTTCATGGCTTTGATCACGGACGGGGATACGAGTTCTGCCGGAAAAATCTTGAGACCGTCTGCTCCGGCTTTTAGCGCGTTAAACGCCTCGGTTGGGGTGGCTACTCCGGGCAGACAGACGAGACCGCAGGCCTTTGCGTAGGCAATCACCTCTGGATCGCAATTCGGGGAAACGATCAGTTTCCCACCTGCCTGGACGACGCTGTCTACTTCGGAGACCTCAAGCACCGTACCTGCACCGCCGAGAATGTCCGACCCAAATGTTTGGCAAAGAGCCTGAATACTGTCGTATGGTGAAGGCGAGTTGAGTGGCACCTCGATGACCCTGAAGCCTGCTTTGTTAAGGATACGTCCCGCCTCAGATATCTCTTCTGTCTTGATTCCCCTGAGAATAGCAATAAACGGAAATTCCTTCAGCGCCTCTTTCAGGTCCACAATAATTATCCCCGCTCGATTAAGTTTGCATCACAGGCAACCCGCAGCAACCCTTTTGCCGCAAGATCTTCTTCTGCCAACTCTGGATGGAAGCCGCAGGCTTCAAGGGCAATTTCATATCTGGTCGCCAGCGCACTTGCGCCGCATATCACCGGATTCACATCTTTCTTCAGGCCGCTCCCCAGTGCCTCCTGTATTTCAGTGCCCAGCAGAAGTCCGGAAATATAGTCCCGAATCGATTCCTGCCGCATTTTATTCAAGATGGGCTTGGCCCGTGCGCCAAACAGCCTGGAGAGTATCCCGCCGCTATCATCAGCTGAAGAGAAACCTTCCCGAACACCGTCAAGAAAGGCCTCGGGATCCTCGTCATCGGTAACAAGACGGCCTAAAATGGTGTGCTCCGTCAACGCACTGAAGAGCTCTCCGGTCATGAACGTCCAAAACTGTTCTATGGTTTGTCCCTCCATCTGGATCCATTTTGAATGTGTTCCGGGCAGAATAGAGATGAACCGGGTGTGACGAGCAAAGCCGGCCATTTGGGTTTCTTCGCCCCTCATTATGTTCGCAACAGGGAGATTCTGGCAGACTCCTGGTATAAAGGAGAACGTCTGCCCCTGGCTGGTGTTCTTTTTCACAAGATGTTTTGACAGATCTGCCAGTGGTGCCGGACAGGCGAGATATGGCGTTTCCACCCAGCCCTGTTTGCTCGTAATCATTCCAGATGCGATGACCGGTATACGGGGATACGTTGTCAGCCAGTTTTCAAGCTGGCCGTAAAGCACATCCTCAAAGGCGTCTTCTCCGACCTGCATAATGCCGGCCGGAGCGGAAATTTTATCAACACAGGCATGCGACCGATCAAACAGGTAGGCCCTGAATGATGTGGTTCCCCAATCTATTCCAACGAGTGCGGACATGATATTCGGATCGTTTCTTAAGTCATTAACTCCGGTGCAAGAAGCCGTGGATACGCTTTATGCTCAAACCGAAAAGTGTTTTACGAAATCCAGATTCAGCTCGACGCCGAGCCCCGGCCCCTGGGGAATTGGTATGTATCCCCCATTCTCTTTAACCTGGTCCAAAACGCCAAGTGACACGGATAAAAGCTCTTCGCGAAATTTGTTTGGAGTCGTGTCATATTCCAGCATGGGCTGTACCGGGTGTGCCCCACCTGGCAGGTCAGGCAGCGCTGTCAGAAGATGAAGATTTGTGGCGACTGCGACAGCAGAGCCCCAGACATGATTGATCACAGGAACAAAGTGGGCGTGAGCGATAGCGAGCACTTTCTGGTATTCAGTAATGCCCCCAAGTCCGCAGACCTCCGGCTGCAGGACATCTACGCACCTTCTCTCGATCAGGTCCCTGAAACCCCAGCGAGTGAATTCACCCTCTCCACCGGCGATATTCAGGTCGAGCGCCTGACACAGGTCTCTGTAGCCCTGATGGTCCTCGGCTGCTACCGGTTCTTCAAACCAGTAGACGCCGAGCTGTTCAAGCTCTCTGCCAAGAGGAATTGCTTCCCGTGCCGTATAGGCATGGTTGGCGTCAACCATCAACTTGATATCCTGACCAATTGAATTTCTGACCGTTTCGACCAGCTCAATATCCTCTTTCGGGCCCAGACCGATCTTCATCTTGACGGCCTTGAAACCATGCTCCACAATAGAGGCGCTTTCCGCTGCAAATCTATCACGTAGATCAGGAACTCGCTGCAGCATCATTCCATACCCGTAGACAGGGATGGTTTTTCTGAAGGCACCGCCAAGAAGCTGATAAACCGGTAGGTCCAAAGCCTTTCCAGCAATATCCCATAAAGCAATATCGACACCGGAAAGAGATTGAATGGGCATGCCCTTCTGCCCGTGGTCGCGCAGCAGATTGTAGATGGTATGCCAGATAACTTCGCGGTCGAGGGGATTCATACCGACAACCATCGGCTGGATGACTTTTTCGACAATGGTCCTGTTGGCCAGCGCGACATTACCGCCGCCGAAGCACTCTCCCCAGCCGGTAATCCCCTCGTCGGTATTCACCTCGACCAGATGGGCCGTTCGCAGCGTATAATATTGCTGCGAGTAGCCAAGTTCCTCCTCGAGCGGATACTGCAACACATGGCTTCTTATTCCAGTTATTTTCATGATCTGAGACTCCGTTTTACTCGCTCAACCCAGGGAGACTCGATTCAGCGGTATCGAGATGGACCGCCAGGCACAATAGTGCCCTGTGCGGATATCGACGCTGTCATCGCTGATCTCCCGGAAGATTGGCCGCTAACACGGCGCGGGCAGGCGCCCCGTCGCCCCGATCAATCCGCAGGGGCAGACAGTACAAGGTGTAAGAGCCCGGATTCACCCGGGTCAGGTCAAGACCCTCAATTACCCAGATTCCGGCCTCGAGCAACGCCCGGTGCGTTGCCACACCGTCGTGGTGAAATCCTCCCACCGAAAGGTAATCGATGCCAATTGTCATGATCCGAAGAGACGCCAGGTAACGTGCGGCAGCAGCGGAAATGTAGACAAAATTCTCATTAAACGACGTTTCCCACCAACGTGTCCTTGAGTTTCTGGTTTTGAGCAAAACACGTTCACCTTCACGAATGGAGTGCACTTCGAGAGATTCACGGCTAATGGAATGATCATCCGCCAGTTCAATCACCCGGCAAACGCCAAGCGTTGCTTCAAGGGGCATTGACTCCATGCCTGCTCCGTCAGCCAGGAAATGCATGGGCGAGTCCATGTGCGTACCCGTGTGCGCCCCCATGTTGAGCCGGGAAACAGTTGCATGGTCTCCCTGGGCCTGGTCTCGCATGCGAGAGATGTCCACTGGAGGGTCGCCCGGCCAGTTGATCATACCATGCGTGATCGGAATTGAGATATCAATGAATGTATTCTTCTCTGCGTCATCTGTTTTTTCATGCAGCACAATCGTCACCCATTTTCAGTGAATCCAGGATAAAGCGTCATTCCGCCGTCAACAAACAGTGTCGTACCGTTAATGTAATCAGCCTCATCAGACGCCAGCCATACCGCCGCCCGGGCGATATCTTCGGGCTCGCCGATACGTTTATAGGGAACCAGCTCCATCAGTTTGTCGTAGGCCTCCCGGGTCTCCCAGGCGGAACGGTTAATCGGCGTGCGCACAGCCCCCGGCCCGATGCTGTTGACCCGAATTCTGTAGGGCGCCACCTCCTGGGCGATGCTTTTCATCATCAACATGACGCCGCCTTTACTTGCAGCGTAGTTGACATGCCCTGCCCAGGGAACGACTTCATGAACAGAACTCATGCAGATGATCTTGCCTGCTGCGCAGGAAACAGCCTTCCTGACGCCGCGCCGCTTGAATTCGCGAATCGCTTCACGTGCACAGAGAAACTGCCCGGTCAGATTGACATCTATGACCTGCTGCCATTGCTTGAGTGTCAGCTCATCAAACGGTGCGTCTCGCTGAATACCGGCGTTATTGACCAAAATATCGATGGTGCCGAAGCTCTCGAGCATCTGCCTGAACATGGCCTGCACCTGGTCCTCGCACGAGACATCCGCTTGAACTGCAATTGCCCTGCTCCCGCAGCGTTCGATTTCCTGGCAGACTGCGTTGGCCGAATCCGGATCTGCGATATAGTTCACCACGACATCTGCTCCGGCATGGCCCATGCCTATGGCAACGGCTTTGCCTATGCCTGAATTGGCGCCGGTGACGAGTGCCTTCTGCCCTTTCAGCAGTTTCATGACCGGGCAGCTCGGCAGAACGACCTCGGGGAGTGATTGGTTCATTTGTTTCCTCATGTGTCAGAGATACCTCTACAGGATCAAACCAGGGGGCGACGCGGATACAACAGCTTTGCAACCAGTCCGGTCCATCCCGTCTGATGCGAGGCGCCGACGCCACGCCCGCTGTCACCATGAAAATATTCATAAAAGAGCAGGTTATCACGAAATTTCGGATCCTGCTGCATCCCCGGAGCGTGGTGGTAGATCGCTCTTTCGTTGTTATCGTCCAGGCGAAACAGTCTGGTCAGTCGTTCTGATAATCGATCGGCTACTTCGAGAATAGTCACATAGTTCCCTGATCCTGTGGGGTATTCGACCTTGAATTCATCGCCATAGTAGTGATGAAATCTCTGCAGCGACTCGATAATCAGGAAATTGATGGGAAACCATATGGGGCCGCGCCAATTCGAATTACCGCCAAACATCCGGTTTGATGATTCGGCCGGGGTATAGTGGATCTGGTGCTGCTGACCCTGATATTCAAAAACATACGGGAACTGTTCATGGACTTTCGAAAGACTTCGGATACCGTATTCGGATAAAAATTCATCGGGGTCCAACATTCGGCTCAGCAGACGCTTTATGCGACTGCCGCGGAGCAGTGAGAGCAAACGCCTGTTCCCCCGTCCCGGTTCATACCAGTGCGAAACCAGGGAGGCAAGGCCCGGCTCATTTTCCAATGTCCAGCTCAGTTCCTCGGCAAAACGGGGCAATTTCTGCAGGGTTTCAGGCTCGATCGTTTCAACCGCGAAAAGCGGTATGATACCCACGAGCGATCGCGCCTTGAGGGCAATACGCTCCATCCCGCCATCATCCCGGGGCAATGAAAGTTCATCATAGTAGAAGCCGTCTTCTTCATCCCACAGGCCGATACCGCAACCCGCCATGTTGGTCATTGCCTTGGCGATATTCAGGAAATGGCGGAAGAACTTGATGGCCATCTCCTCGTACACCGCATTGTGAAGGCTCAACTCCAGTGCGATGCGCATCATGTTCAGGCAATACATTGCCATCCATGCCGTGCCGTCCGCCTGGTTGATGTGTCCCCCGGTCGGCAGCGGCCTGCTGCGATCAAAGACACCGATATTGTCCAGTCCCAGAAAACCGCCCTGGAAGACGTTGCGGTCCTCAACATCCTTGCGGTTGACCCACCAGGTAAAATTGAGCATCAGTTTGTGAAACACCTGCTCCAAAAAGGCAAGATCCCCCTCTCCCCCACGCTGTGTTCTGTCAATCTGGAATACTCTCCAGCTGGCCCAGGCATGCACCGGCGGGTTCACGTCACAAAAATTCCATTCATATGCCGGCAGTTGACCATTCGGGTGTAAATACCGTTCCCGCGTAAAGAGAAGCAGTTGTTGTTTGGCAAAATAGGAATCGACCAGAGACAGCGGCAGACAATGAAAGGCCAAATCCCATGTCGCGTACCAGGGGTATTCCCACGTGTCAGGCATCGAAATGATATCAGCATTGTGCAGGTGGCGCCAGTCGCTGTTTCGCTCGTGCTCTCGAAAATTCGGGGTTTTGGTCGAATCACCATCAAGCCAGCGGTCGACGTCATAGTGGTAATACTGTTTGGACCAGATCATGCCGGCGAGCGCCTGACGCTGAATCCTGCCTGCATCCTGGTCCGTGATGCGGCATTGCAGCTGCTGGTAAAACGCATCCGCTTCAGCCCGGCGCTTAACCAGTATATCCCCGAAGTCCGCCAACGAGTGGTTAACTCCCAGGCGCGCCCGGAAGTTCACCGTCTCCTGCGCTGGTATGTCAGTCTGGAATGTTACCCCGGCCTTGCTGCCTCTCATCTGCGGATTTACCGCATCGGCCTGTCGGTTTATGAGGTAACGGTGAAAGGAGTCCTTTGGGTAAGCAACATCCTGGGCAACGGTCTCGTTATCACAGAACAGCATCTCAGCGGAATCACTGACCAGCCGAAAATGCTCGAATTCCGGATGGTCAACATGCACACTCCCGTTTTCCGCATAGAGGGAGGGGTGATAAGCATTCTCTTCATGATCCCATTCGTTGCGGAACCAGAGCTGAACGATCACCGTAACCGGGTGAGCAACGCTGCCGTGATTAGTCACCTGCACATTGAGTAAAATATCATCGACATCACCCTTGGCGTATTCAACGAGAACATCGAAATAGCGATCATCATCAAAAACGCCGGTTTCCATGAGTTCGTACTCTTCTTCTCCTGTGCTGCGTGAGCGGTTGACCTCAACGAGTTCAGCATAGGGGAATGGCGCCTGCGGATATTTATAGAGCATTTTGCAGTAGGCATGGGATGGCAGCGCGTCCAGGTAGTAGTAATACTCTTTGACATCCTCCCCGTGATTGCCCTGGGCATTTGTCAGACCAAACAGGCGCTCCTTCAATATGTCATCCCTGCCATTCCACAGTGCCAGACCAATACAGAGCTTCTGCTGATCATCACTGAACCCGGCCAAACCATCCTCACCCCAGCGATATGCCCGCCGGCGGGCGTCATCGTGCACCAGGAAATCCCAGGGTTCCCCCTCCGGGGAATAATCTTCACGAACAGTACCCCACTGCCGCTCGCTGAGATACGGGCCCCATCGATACCACGCTTTTTCACCAGACTCCTGCTGCGCCAGTCGTTTGCCTTCGGCAGTTTGAGCCAGGGCTGCGCAGTCAGGACAACCTTTTCTCACCATATCTGTCCGCTCCCGCTCCGCTCATTGAATACATCATGTAAGCTCAAATGTCTGTTGAACCCTGTGATCGGGATTGTTCCACCTCTCCTGATCACAGGTGACTATTCGAGCTAATCGTCTTTTGTCGTCGTATCTATAGTAATGCCTTGTGCCTGAAGATGCACAGGAAAGTTAGCTTAGAGGCAGCCCCCCTCCGGGCGGGGTTTTCCAGTATTTTTCTGGTGAGGTTATTTTAATGTGACCCGATAATGTGGTGTTGTGGCACCCTTCCTGCAATGGTTACTCAGCGTGCACGCGGAGTGGGTGAAAACGAAACAGTATATCCTGCACAAGGCTAATTCCCCGCCAGGAGTATAGCCATCTCGATAGCCTCGATCATTGACTGGGGAGTGGCCCGGTTTTCTCCCGCGCGGTCAAAGGCGGTGCCGTGGTCCACCGATGTACGGATAATCGGCAGGCCAAGGGTCACATTGATCCCTGCCATCTGTCCCCAGCTGTCTGTTTTTTCATCGTACTGAAAGCCGACAAGTTTGGTGGGAATATGCCCCTGATCGTGGTACATGACCACCACCGCATCGAACATGCCGCCCCGCATCTTAGAGAAAACGGTGTCGGCAGGCAATGGTCCTTCAGCCCCGATTCCTTGAGCACGAGCTTCCTTGATCGCCGGGATGATTTCCTTCTGCTCCTCCCAGCCGAACAACCCATCTTCACTGCAGTGAGGGTTCAGGCCCGCCACAGCGATCCGGGGCGACGAGATACCCAGACCCTTGAGGGTCGAGTCTGTCAACCTGATCACTCTGAGGACGCGATCTTTTTTCACGCGGTCGCAGGCCTCGCGAAGTGACACGTGGGTCGAAACATGGGTGACGCGGAAGTTGCCCTCCGCCAGCATCATGGCGTAATCGCGGGTGTCTGTTTTGTCGGCATAGATTTCTGTATGCCCTGCATAGTGGATACCGGCTGCGTTTATCGCCCCCTTGTTTATCGGGCCGGTGACAGTGCCATCTATCTCTTTACCGAGAGCCAGTTCTATCGCCTTGACGACATATTGAAAGGAAGCCAGTCCCTGTGCGGCAGTGACAGTTTTGTATTGCAACTCGCTGAGAGGCAGGTTGGCCAGGTCAAAGACATCGATGGTACCGTAGATAAACTGTGCTTCCCTGACCGAATGGCACCTCCGCACCCCCAACCCGAGTCCGGTAAAGCGAATTGCATCCTCGACGACGCCAGCGTCGCCGATAACGAGAGGACAGCAACGCTCATAGATATCTCTGGAGTGTAAAGCCTTAACGCAGACCTCGGGGCCGACACCGCCGGGGTCCCCTGTGGTAATACCGAGAACAGGGCGTTTCTTACTGTTTTTCATAGTCGTTTGCTGATTTTTCGTTGCTTGTTCAGGACCGTTGCCGCACCAGCTGCAACAGAGTATCTTCCTCGCCGAAGCTCCCGGCTTTGGTCACGACGGTTGACCCGTTTAAGGAGCCTCCGCACAGTTCACCCTGCACGAGGCCGGGCAGGACTTCACGATAGAGCTTGATTCCGGACCAGCCAATGTTTTCCAACACCGCCGCAGCAGTGTCACCGCCTGTCAGGAAGAGCATTTCCGGTTTCGTTCTTGTCGCCAGCTTGCCTCCAATGATGGCAAACCGCTTCACAAGCGCTTCGGGACCAATTTTCAGGTATTGTCCTTGGGGGTCAATTGCAAGGATACCGTTTGCTGCCTGCAGGCTCTCAGCGTATTCCTCAATCCGCACGCTCATCTCCCTGCTGTTCCGATCTGCCAGCAAGAGATCAGGAGCAGGGACGATATGCACCCACCCGGTAGTCTGGACAAGCCTGTCAACCTGACGTCTGGTTATCTCCGAAGCGGTACCGCATATCATCAGCCATTTTGCCGCGTTTTGTCTGGTCCGGTCATGCCCTCCGCTCGTCTCACTGCCTCCGGGAAACCTATCGGGGCGTGTCAAACGGCAAAGGCTTGCTGCCAATCCGGCAGAACCGCAAAAGAGGATTTTCATTTCTTTCGAAATGAGCGTGCCGAGTTCGGCAATACGATCGAGGTGGTGATCATCAACGGCATCGAAGCTGATATGACAGCAGCCTTCAGCCAGCAATCGTTTGATCTTCTCAAGAGCTGCTGCACCGCCGCTTTCGACAGTCGCCAGATCGACATGGCCGACTTTCAGCTCACTCTGGCCCTGCAGGTTGACCGACAAGCGGGACTCGGAGACCGGACAGAGAGGGTCTTTTGCCATTTCAGTCCCGGCAAGGGGAATGCCATGCACCCTGTGGATATCGCTCTCGGTCGTTCGCCCCTGGGCGGGCAGTGCCGGGGCCACAAAACAGGCCGCAGCGCCCGTCTCGGCCAGAAGGGCGTCCAGCTCGGCGCCGATATTTCCCCGCAGGCTGGAATCAATTTTTTTATAAATAATTTCAGCCCTCAGGCCGCCCGCTCTCAGTCCTGCAACCGCCAGCTTCACCCGAGCTGCGGCCTCGGCCCGCGAAACGTGCCGACTGCTGGTGTTGATAGAGATGCCGGCACAATCAAACCCTCCGGATGGCAGCTCAAAACCTCCATCTCCCAGGCTGGTGAGATATACCGGTCCGAACACTGGGCAGAACTGCACTCCGGTATCAGCACTCCCGGTCAGGTCATCGGCAACGACCGCTATTTTCAAAGCTTGAGGTGCAGCAGTCATTTTTGCGGACTTATGCTCCTTTCAACGCTCTGTTTGGGATTGGCAGCATGTCAGGGGCATGGGTCAAAACCGAAATCCGAGCTTTTGGACCCTGACGCCTCAAGGCCTCGGCCACCGCCTCCTCGATCGATTCGGCATGGAAAAAACCCAGTTTTTTCTTATCTGACTCGGGAATACCGGGCGAATACATGACAACCTCAGCCTTTTCCCGTACCATCGCCCAGGCAGTCGCCAGAGCTGCGGCGACACCGTTGCTGATCCTGCCGTCCCGGTATCCCGCCTTGATTTCTTCTGACGACCAGGAGGTGTAGTCGAGCAGATCGGTGTGCACCGGGCTCACTCCTTCCGGAGCCGGGGTACAGACGACGATGACGCCGCCAGGTTTCACCATCCGCTGGGCCGGGTAGAGAGACTTGTGGGACTGCCAGAAGTCGAGATCGCAGGGGCAGGAGTTGGAAACGACGATATCCGGCACCTCGTTGTAGGTGACCCCGTAAATATCCGTCGCCAGTTTGACACCCTCGAGGAACGCCGCGCGTTTTTCACCGAAAAAGAGGTCCATCACCCCGCCGTGACTGTCCATGACCACGTTGAAGATGGTGTTCATGCCGACCATGTCCGCCATGTTATCCATGTCCCGGCGCACCGGGTTGTCGGGGATGCCGAGGAAAGAATCGCCGCCGCTCTCGCAGGAGAGCAGGTGGGTCTCCGCGGTGGTATTAGCCCCGCAGACTCCCGGCTGGATGATCTTGGAAGATCCCGAAAACCCGGGGATATGATGGGGAACGATCGCCCCAAGGCCAATTACCACATCGGCTCCAGCAACCAGTTTGTTGACGGTAAGCGGCGTTCCCCGGCTGGACTTTCCCATATCCAGGAGCGCCTGCTTGTTGCGCCACTCGTGATTGACCACTTTGATTCGCTCATAGACCGCCCGTCCAACTTTCTCTGCCATTTCTTCTTCGGTCATATAGCGGTGGGTACCGAGGGCCATAACACAGCAGATATTACTGTCGGGGATGCCGGCACCATTCAAGCGTTTTAACATTGGCGGCAGGATTCGGTCGGACGGGGTCAGTCTGGTAATATCATCACTTACAATGACAACACGATCCGAGGGCCTAACCAGATCCTCCAACCGTTTCATCCCTATCGGGGAATCAAGTGCCTGCTCTATCGCCTGGTCAAGATTGCCAAGAGGCTTGCAGGGTTTGGGGCTGAGCACCTCTATCAGATTCTCACTATCTATTTCAAAACTGTAGGGCGTTCCGTCAAAAGGAAAACTCACCTGGGCCATACCATCAACCTCCAAACATGTTCGGGATAAACATCACGAGTATAGGCACATAGGTTATCAGCAGCAGAACGCCGATCATCACCAGCAGAAACGGCAGTATGTAGCGGATAATTTCCGACAGCTGAATCTGGGCAATATTACAACTGATAAAGAGACAGATACCGAGCGGCGGGGTCAGCATACCGATGGCCAGCGCCGTTACCATCACCACCCCGAAATGCACCGGATCGATGCCGAACTGCTGGATAACCGGCAGGAACACCGGGGTGAGGATAATGAGCGAGGCAGATGTCTCCATGAAGGTGCCTATCACCAGCAGGCAGATCAGGATCAGCGAATAGAGCACGAAGGGCGACGAGGTAAGGCTCACCAGATAGGCAGCCACCGACTGCGGCACCCGTTCTGCGGTCAGGAGCCAGCCGAATATGTTGGCGGTAGCGATTAGGAGCATGACCGTTGACGTCGAGATCGCTGCTTTGGCAAGGATTTTCGGCAGATCCTTGAGCCTGAGTTCACGATAGATCAGAAAACCCACAACAACTCCGTAGAGCACGGCAACCACTGCCGCTTCTGTCGGGGTAAAGATACCGCCGAGAATGCCGCCGAGGATGATCAACGGCATCAAAAGCGCCCAGAAGGCTCCGAAAAAGGTGCGTCCGATCTCTTTTATCCCGAGAAAAGCCTCCTTCTCATATCCCGCCCGTTTGGCCAGGAAGTAGCTGACCAGCATCAGGCTGCCTCCGATCAGAGCGCCGGGGATAAAACCACCGAGAAACATCTTGCCGATACTCACGCCGCCGACAACCCCGAAGATAATCATCGGGATCGAGGGTGGGATGATAACGCCGATTGAACCGCCAGCCGCCTGCACTGCGGCGGCAAAGCCCTTGTCGTAACCTTTCCTGATCATGGCTGGAATCGAAACAGCTCCAACCGCTGCGGTATCGGCCGCAGCAGCACCCGAGATGCCTGCAAAGAACATCGCTGCCACCACCGCAACCATGGCCAGGCCGCCGGCAACAAAACCTACCAGGGCGTGGGCAAAATCAAAAAGGCGCCGCGAAATACCCCCGGATTCCATCAACTCACCCGCCAGCATGAAAAAAGGAATAGCCATCAGTGGGAAGGAATCTGTTCCGGTAAAAAGCCGCTGCGCCGCCAGGGTCAGGGGAAGGTTGGAGGCGATTTCCAGGGTAGCCACGGAGGCGACCCCGAGGGAGAAGGCAATCGGAACGCCGATGATAAAGCAGAAGAGAAGAGAGGCAAACAGCACCAGCGTCATACCCGCACCTCCCTGTCCAGGGTCTCGTTTCTGAGCGCGGCCACCAGGACCCGCACGGAGTTGATAAACATAAAGATCGAACCAACCGGCACTGCCAGATACGGCCAGGCCATGGAAATATGCATGGAAGCCGACTCCTGGAACTTGATAACCCCGAGAATCTTGAAGCCCCAGTAGATGATCATTGCCAGGAAAACCTGGATGATCAGGTTGACCAGCACCACCGCCCAGCGGTACCATTTGGGCGGCAGCAATTTGTCCATTAGGTCAATCCCCAGATGCACCTGGTAACGCACGCCTGCTGCTGCCCCCATAAAGGAGATCCAGACAAAGAGATATCGTCCCGCCTCTTCCGACCAGGAGAGCGGGTTGTTGAGCGCAAAACGATACCAGACCTGTGCCGCAATGATCACCACCATCATCGCCATCAGCATGGCCAGAAACCAGTTGATGAGCCGATCCATTATTTCGAAACCTTTTGACAACCCGGACAACACCACTGGCCTCCAATCTCGTTATGCAAATCCCGAAGCATTAACCGGTGCACCCCGGTTAAGCAATGGGTAAGCGAAGACCTTCTCAGCCGAAACAGGAACGGAGTCCCGGCTGAGAAGGCATATGAACAACGCTGTTTTCGGGTAATAATTATTGAGCTGCAGCTCTGGCGGCATCGATCAGCTTCTGACCTTCCACCGCATCACCGCCTCCGATCGCCTTAACAACATCGGGATTCGTGTATACGGAGGCTACGGCTTCAGCAAACGGAGCCTTGTCCGGATGAGTTATGACCATGCCCTCCTTGGCACAGGCTTCTTCCAGTTCCTGGTCGGCCTTGAGGCTGAGCTGGCGCTCGTAGTCACGCGCCTCGGCGGCAGCTTCAGCTACGATTTTCTGATGTTCAGGGCTCAATGTCTGCCAGGTGATTTCACTGATCAGGAGAACCGCAGGAGAGTAGAAATGTCCGGTCATCGCCAGGTAATTCTGTACTTCAAAGAACCTGGAGGAATGGATGACCGCCAGTGGATTTTCCTGAGCATCGACAGTCTTCTGTTCCAGGGCAGTATAGAGTTCGCCGAAAGCCATCGGCAGCGGGCTGGCACCAAGCGCTTTCATGGTCAGGATGAAGACATCGTCTTCCATGACCCGGATCTTCATGCCATTCATATCTCCAGGTTTTTCCACAGCAACCTTGGAGTTGGTGATGTTCCTGAAGCCATTTTCAAACCAACCGAGAGAACGAATGCCAACCTTTACGAAACGATCGGCAATCTGGGTGCCGATCTCACCATCGAGCACCTTGTAGCAGGACTCACGATCCTTGAAGAGGAACGGGAGATTGAAGAGCTTGACCTGGGGAACAAAATTGCCCATGGGACCGGTTGAGGTCAGGGTCATCTCGAGCGAGCCGATCTGCAGCCCTTCGACCATATCCCGCTCGGAACCGAGCTGGGCAGCCGGGAAGACCTGAACCTCTATTTCACCGCCGGTCTTCTCGGCGACAATCTCACCGAATCTCTCTGCTGCCAGGTTATAGATGTGGCTGGGCTGGGTTGATGTCCCGAGCTTGAGTACCGTCTTGGCGGTGACCGCCGAAGAAAGAGACACGACAACAAACAGTGAAAACAGGACTACTGCCAACGATTTTTTGCGCATAACTGCCTCCATATCTTTCTATGTTTATGAACATAAACGCCTGCAACCCTCCCTTGCACTTCCCGGTTTTCAGGCCGTGAGAATGGGAAAAGTATTGGCACCTTGCGGCATAACCGTAACCTTCGGGGTGTCGCTGCCGCATTTCTCGTACGCTAATTTGAGAGCTTCCTCGATGGAGGCAACCCCCATGACCCCGGCCTGCCTGGCCAGTTCAATATTGTCTTTCCGGGTGACCATAATGATGGTTCCAAGGCTGCCGTACTCCAGCTGCCGAACAGCAACCCAACCGGAAATAAGAAAATTTTTCCGCACAGCCTTTTCCAGCGCCAACGGTGTCGGATTGTCGAACCAGTCCAGAAACTCGCTTGGATCCTTGATGTCCGGGCAATCCGCCAGCAGGATAACCGCCCCGCCGCGTTTCATCGCGTAGACGGCGTTGTCTATGGTCTTTTGCGACTGGTAGAGGTTGATGTCCTTGGGATATCCGCCTGCCGAGGCGATGACGATATCGGCCTGCTCAGTGATCTCCACGCCGAAAATATCGTCCACCATCCGGGTGGCTGCATGCCAGGCTGAGATCCAGTTGCCGGTGAAGATTCCGGTAATATCACCATCGAGGTTCGGTACCACGTTGACCAGGAAATCAGGTTTGACAAAAGCCGCCACCTCGACCATATCCTCATGTGCGGGATTCCCGGCCGTCTTCATATTCGCGGCCAGTGGATTTGATCCCCCGCCCACCTCCTTTTCCATGGCCCACATATGACTCTGCTGGATGGTCTTCAACGATGCGACACCTGGCATGATCGACTTGCGGCCACCGCCATAGCCTACCATGTAGTGGTAAATAACCCCGCCGGTCAGGATAACCCGGTCGGCCTCAGCAACGACCCGGTTCACCGAGACTTCGGTATTTCGGCTTGTCTTGCCGTAGTAGACCATGTTTTCCGTGTCCCAGGCATTGTGATTCATCACCTTGACTCGGTCGTACACCTCCCGACCGCAGAGTTCGACAAATTCCTCCTCTGTGTTCTGGCGATGCGCACCGACAGCGATGATGATGGTGATATCCTCCTCTTTTATTCCGGCTTCGGTCAAGTACTCGATCAGGATCGGCAGCGTCTGGTGATTACGCTGCCAGGCCCTGGTGATATCACTGACGGTTATGGCAACCGTCTCGCCCGGTCGTACAATCTCTTTGAGAGGAGAGCTGTCAATTGGGTGGTCAAGTGCATACCGATAGGCCGCTGTCAGGTCCTGCGGTGGTGGCTGGTTCCGTCCGACAATGGTATAGAGCAACTGTTCTTCGGGTATGGAGAAGCTGACCGTACCTTTGCCTATCTTCAGTTCAAATTCTTGTGCTGTCCGTGTCATCATGCCGAGCAACTTCCGGTAAAGGGTATTTTGATATAGTCGCCTAGAGTTTGTCCGCCTCTCCCTCTATCATCTTGTAGGTGTGCTCGCGGGCCGGGAAGGCGCCTGCTTTCACATCATCCACATAGGCGGCGAATACCTTGCGATACTCCTCTGCGACATTGCCGTATTTTTTGACAAACTTTGGAGTAAAGGCCTGGAAGAGGCCGAGGATATCGGCGCAGATCATGACCTGGCCATCACAGAGGCCCGCACCGATGCCGTAAACCGGTATGGGTACTTCCTTCATGATCGCCTCGGTAACCTCCGGAGGGACTCCTTCTACCAGTACGGAGAAGGCTCCCGCCTCATACACGGCCCTGGCGTCTTCGATGATCGATTTTGCGCTCTCTGCGGTACGTCCCTGGGCGCGGAACCCCCCCTGGGCACCGGAGCTCTGGGGAGTAAGCCCTATATGCCCCATGACCAGCATGCCGCCGTCACAGATCGCTTTGATAATGTGAGCAACGCGCACACCGCCTTCCAGTTTGACACAGTCGACCGCTGCCTCCTTGTGGAACCTGACGGCGTTCCGGCAGGCTTCCTGCACTCCGGTCTGGTAGGAGCCAAAGGGCATGTCGCCTATGATAAAGGTGTTGGGAGCACCGCGGCGTACCGCTTCGGTGTGGTAGATACATTGGTCCATGGTCACCGGCACGGTTCCGGGATAGCCGTAAACGGCCATGCCGAGGCTGTCGCCCACCAACAGCATCTCCATTCCCGACTCCTCTGCCAGCTGGGCGGTAACGAAATCGTAGGCGGTCATCCAGACGACGTTCTCGCCCTTGTCTTTCATCTCTTGCAGGTCAAAGCGGGTCAGTTTCTTTTTCATGTCGTACTCTCCGGGTAGCAGTGTTTTAAGAATATACTTACTTTTCAGGCAAAGGTAATTGTTGCACCCTTTTCCCCGATCATTTTCACCGCAAACCGAGGAAGGGGGGTGATCGCTGATGATTTCAATTCTCTGCTCAGTCTCGAAGGCTTCGGCAAAGGCCACCTGGCCACATTTAGAGGGATCGACCAGCATCAGAATGTTTTTGGCGCTGCCGGATATGCTCGATGATAAGGCTGCGGTGCTGTGCTGTGACAATACCAGCTTTCACATTTCCAATCCAGTCTGGGCGTGAACAGCCAGAGAGAACAATTTCTATCAGAATAGTTCACAAACAGTCAATAAAAAAAAGGATCGTCCGGATTAAGCCCACTCACCTGCGGCCGGGAAGGCGAAGACCATTGCTGGAGGATGCATCGCGCAGACCCGACGTAGCACCACATCAGGCCCGAAGGGCAGCATCCGGAAGCGATGCGCTTCGACGGTTCTACCCCTCACGATCTGCAGAGTACGTTTATACGGATGATCTAAAAAATATCCCACCTGTGTTGAAGACTACTCCCCTGAAGAAGCAGGCGAAACCCTGATCCAGACTGTCTCTGGTCTGCCCAGAGTGGTGAAGACGCTCCTGCTGCCAGGCGCGGCGCCACGTCCATGCTCTCTGTTATGACGAGGAGAAGGAATCTTTAAGGGATATATTTTCCAGGTTGGAGCGGCACCAGCACTCTGCCCTCCATGATTCTGCGAGCGGTGCGAAATATCGTTGCCTCCTGATAGTGAAGCGAGGCATCTCGTCTTTCGACTTTACTGCCGGCTTCCATCACCCCGGTTGGGTGGCCAAAACGCAGGAATTCTCCACCTGGATCATTTTTGGCCAACGCCCTGTTGACCACGCTGCCGCATATTCTTGCCGCTCCCGCGGCGCAAATTGCCGCAGTTCCCGGCAATGCCTTGTGCAGGCGTCCCATGGATATGCAGCGAATGGCCAGGTCTGTTTCGCTGCCTTCTATTTTTTCGCCAGCCATCGTCCGGTACGTCAAGGAGGGAGAAACGATGGCAATTTTGGGGACAGCCGGCGACGAAACAGCGGCTTTCTCCTCATCCTTGGCAAATCCAAGCATGACCGCTGTACGGGCTCTTATCGACTCGATCCTGGCTGCAGTATCGTTCATGTCGAACCTGGCAAGATCCCTGACATCGATACCAAGATCGTCCGCTCTTACAAAAACAAAAGGATTGCCCGCATCGACAATGGAACAGTCAATGTCACCGATCCCCTTGATCCGTCTGAGGGTGTCGACAACATTTCCAGTCGGCAGCAGCGAACCGGTAAGTGAGCCGCCGGGGTCGATAAAATGAAGTGTTATTCTGCTGCCTGTGCCATTGACACCGGGAATCCTGTAATCTCCGGATTCATCGAATGTACCACCGGAAACGTTGACTTCGGCGATAATCAGTTTGTTTGTATTGCGCTGATGGATTCGAACTGTAGTGGCGGGCTCGGTCGCTGGAACGAGCCCTTCATCAATTGCAAAAGGAGCAACCGCGCTGGAGATATTGCCACAGTTTCCGAGAAAATCCACATACGGTTTGTCGACGGCGACCTGGCCGAAATAGTAGCTCACGTCATACCGGGAATCTTCAGACCTGGAGATTACCGCCACTTTGCTGTTTGAACTGACACCGCCGCCAAGACCATCAATCTGGCGGCCGGACGGGTCGGGGCTGCCGAGTGCAGAGAGAAAGATCGCTGTCCACTCATCTGAATCGACCGGCAGGTCGCTTTCTTTGAAAAACAGTGCCCTGCTCGTCCCGCCGCGCATGACGACGGCCGGTATTCCTGTCTGCATTTCTTCTCTGGTTATCCCATAGGCTTGTGGTTTTTCGAATCGGTCGCCGGCTCTGCTCCAGATTCGAGGTCTCTGCATTTCGCCTCGAGCCGGAGCCTGTCGGTGATCTCGCAAGCTTCACCAAGAGCCGTGCCATGTATCAGAAAACGACCTTCCTCAGTCAGCGCTGCCACAACGTGTCCTTTCGATTACAAGACATCAGACGTGGTGTTTCAGCATTCGGGCCACGAATACACACCTTCTGACCACGATTCTCAGGTATTCGATTTGAATTTTCACGCTGGCTTGTTTCATTGGTTGCCGCGGATTACTGCGACACCGCGATATCTGGATCCTGGCCGCTTGCCTCAAGGCGGTTTCTGATGAAACCCGTGGTGAGCATCTCTGCAATAAAGTGATCGAGATACGGCACGGCAGATTCAGATCTGCGGGATACCCCCATTGCCTGTTTTATCTCCATAAAAGCACCTTCGAGGACCTTGAGCTCCGGCCTGTGCAGGGCATAGGCGAGCAGCGCAGACTTGATTCCGGCTGCCAGGTCAAGGTGTTCGGACAGGAAAAGGTCGACAGCTCCGGAGGTGCTTGACGCCCTCACCAGTTCGGCATGTTTGAGGGTTCGAGACAGGTACAGATCATAGGCCGCATTTTTCCCTGCTGCGATACGAACTCCGGGCCGGTCAACGTCGTCAACGGTTGCATATGGTGCTGAGGCTTTGCACAGGTAGCCGCCAAGAATTTTCACATACGGCCTGGTGTAGCTTATATGCTCGCCACGGAGCGGATCGATGGCGAGAAAGGCCAGATCACAGCGACCTTCCTTGATTGCCTCGACAACCGACCGAGCAGCTTCAAAGGGGTGAAATGTCACGCCCAGGTTCAAACGGGCGGCCAGTTCTCTGGCCAGATCAACGCAAACCCCACGCGGTTCCCCGGAAACTGGATTTTTCTGGGCAAGGACGCTGTTGCCGTAATTTACCGCAACCTGGAGCTGTCCGCCTGAACTCAGGATGTTTGCTACCCTGTCAACGCTATCCTCGACCATATGACCACGCCCTGCTGCGGACCTATCCGTTTTTGTGTGAATCTTCCCCTCACAATACAACTGAGGGGCCCACTAGAACAATGGCTGCGAACGGTATATCAACTGGAATATATTTCCTTCCGGGTCCCGAAAGAAAAAGGTCTTGCCTCCGGTTGCAGAAATAGTTGGATTCATAATTATTTCAACATCTTCTGCCTTCAATCGGGCAACGGTTTCTGTAAAACGATCGGTCATTAAGGCAATATGGTTGATACCACTGCCTTTTTCGTCATGCTCCCCGCCATTCTTTTCTGCCCGTTTCAGTTCAAACAGCATGCCATCCTGAGCTTGCAGCCAGTATGTTCCTTTTGCACCATTTTCCTTGACAATTGTAAAGCCAAAAACTCGCGCATACCAATCGCTCAAGGATTCTGGATTGCTCGAAAAAACAGCAATATGCTCGACCCCGGTTATCATCGAGTTCCCCACAATGGTTTATTGATTGAACAAGGGCGCCATCTTCTCGATCCTGCCCGCTTCTTCCCGAGACAATCGACCGTAGGTATCCTGCCGCCATAGATACCAGAGATATTCAAACCGAAGAGCCGTATGTATCGCTTCGCCCAGTTCTTTCCCTTCGGCCACACCGTTACAGAAAACAACCTTCCTTGTTTCAAAGCCATCCACTAAATCGCCAAGATCGGCCAGAAAAGGAATGGTTTTTTCAGATATTCCGCCGCCGATCATGCAATGGAGCGACTTCTTCTTCGCCTCGACAAAAACAGCCCTGGTGAGCTTCAAGACATCCGGGTGATTCACATCGGTAAGGCTCAACGCTCCACTCAGATCCGTGCGCCCGACAACGATCCCGTCAAGCACATCGATGTTCGAGGCAGCAAGTATATCAGCGATGTTCTCCGAGCCTGTCAACGTCTCTATATTGATCAGTATGGTTTTTTCCTCCAACTCCTCTGCTTCGTACTGATCACCTGCCATATCCAAAAACTTCTCGAGGGCAAATCGCGACTCGATCATCGGTGCGAGCAGGATGTCGGTATCGTGTTCGATCGCTATGCGGGTATCGGTGATCGCCTCACACCCACCAATTTTGACTGATAAACCGACCCCGGCGGCCATCGTGATAATCTTCGTGCGCAGGATTTCTCCAAGCAGGATGCCTTCTGCCTCCATTGCCACTTTCACGTGAGTGACCCCATAGTCGCTTTTCAGCAGCTCCAGCAGCCCCACCATCTCTTTCTCTTGCTTATTCATTGCAGGTCCTTGCCTCTTCTCTTGTTTAATCCAATCGTCGTGGACTCTATCTGGTACTTATTTTCAGGAGGTTGATGCGTCCCCCGACCTTGACCGCATCCAGATCCATTTGCCCGAGCGGACTTTTCACCCGGAATGTGCTCCCATTGCTGAGGTTCTTTACGACAAGCAACTCATTTTCCACGAGCGTGGCAGTGGAGATCATGAGTTGGTCCCCCTGGTTAATTGATTCATAGTCTTCTTTATCCAGAAACTGCAGCGGCAGGAGTCCCCAGTTCACCATATTGGCTAGATGCAGTCGGGCAAAGTCAAAGGCGATTACCGCTTTAACCCCAAGATATCGAGGCACCATGGCCGCCTGCTCCCGGCTCGACCCCTGGGCGTAGTTGGAGCCGGCAACGAGCAGCCCGCCGTCGGCCGCTCTGGCGCGCTCGGCAAAACTGTCGTCAACCACCTTAAAGGCATGTTTGGAAAGTTCCGGGATGTTCGACCGGATCGGCAGATAGAGCGCTCCAGCAGGGCAGATGTGATCGGTGGTGATATCGTTGCCGAGCTTGAGCAAGACCTGGCCGCGCGTCTCGTCCGGCAGGGGCGACATTGGCGGGATCGGCCTCATGTTCGGACCCCGGCGGATTTCGGCCCGCCTCTCCCGCTCACCCGGCAGGCTAAAAATTGAACGATCGTCTTTGAAGAATTCCGGCATTTCGTAGGAGTACGGTTCCAGGTCGAGATCACGCGGATCCGTGATCACCCCGGTAAGCGCCGAAGCGGCGGCTGTTTCCGGGGCACACAGGTACACCTGGGCAGAGGGAGTGCCGCTGCGGCCCAGAAAGTTCCGCGGCGTGGTTCGCAGGGATACACCGTCGGTCTGCGGGGCAAACCCGCTTCCATTACAGCCCCCGCAGAACATCTCAAACACCCGGACCCCCGCCTGCACGATCGTGTCATACGCTCCGCGCTCAACACTTTCTCGCAGCACTGTCAGGGTTGCGGGGTAGAAACCGGCGTCCACGTCCGTATTGACCTTCCGGTTTTTCAGGAGATGGGCAATTGACAGCACATCGTGCAGGGAGGTGTTGGTGCAGCTGCCGAACATCACCTGGTCCACCCTGGTGCCGGCCACGTCCCGCACGCGCACGATGTTGTCCGGCTGGTGCGGCAGGGCGATCAGCGGTTCCAATTCAGCCAGGTTGATCTCCAGAACCTCGTCGTACTCTGCATCTTCATCCGCCGCCCACGGGGTCCATTGCTGCTCACGATGATAGGCCCGCAGCCATTTCCTGGTATTTTCATCACTGGGGAAAATCGACGTCGTTGCCCCGGTCTCGGCTCCCATATTGGTTATCGTGGAGCGTTCGGCAACATTGAGGGTCTTGACCCCAGGGCCGGAATACTCGAGGATCTTGCCAACCCCGCCTTTGACAGAGAGGCGCCGCAGCACTTCCAGGATTACATTTTTGGCCGACACGAATGGCGGCAGGCTCCCGGTAAGACGAACATTGACGATGGTGGGCATGGTAAAATAAAACGGCTCCCCGGCCATGGCCATGGCCGAGTCAAAACCGCCTACCCCGATCGACAACATGCCAAGTCCGCCGGCAGCTGTCGAGTGGGAATCTCCACCAATCAGGCTCTTGCCGGGCACGCCCCAGTGCTCCAGATGGAGCTGGTGGCAGATCCCGCTTCCCTTGCGGGAAACCGTGACCCCGACCCTGGCGGTGATGTCCTGCAGGTAGCAGGCGTCATCAGCATTCTTGAAATCTGCCTGGAGCAGGTTGTGGTCCATATAGTGGACGGCTACCTCCGGAACAACTTTATCCACGCCCATGGCCTCGAGCGCCAGAAACGCCATGACCCCGTTGACGTCGTGGGTCAGGGTCTGATCAGCCCGGATACCTATCCTCTGCCCTTTTACCATCTCACCGTCAACCAGTGCAGCGGTGATAAGCTTTTCTGTCAGTGTAAAACCCATTCTGTTGCCTTCCATCAGTTTACTCAGCTATGAGTTAGGAAAACGGTTCTGCCGCAGCCAACCATGCTGTATGTGCCAGCCCGTTTCTACGCTGCATTCTGCGCCGCAGCATTGGCCCAGTGAATAGCGGGGGACGATACCCGGAAAGCCTAAACCTGGGTAGTGATGCATGCCGGGCCGTAACACTGCACGATCCTGTCTCCCCTGGATTGCTTAATCGCAATCCGTGAATTGATTTGCTGAAGTATCAAATGCGGCTGTCCGGTTCAGTCGCCGCCTTGGATGATCTCGTCCACCTCGTCATCGGCATGATCAGCCTTCATCCGTTTTTTCACCTTCTTGCCAAAGAAGATCGGCAGGACGAAGCCGGCGAGCGCTATGGCCCAGATGGTCATGGCCAGCGGGCTGCCGACGAGGATCAGCCAGTCACCGTCCGAAATCGTCAAGGCGCGGCGCAGGTTCACCTCCATCTCGTTGCCGAGCAGGATACCGAGGATGACCGGTACCAGGGGCACCCCGAGCTTGCGCAGCCCCCAGCCCATAAAACCGAAGAGGACCAGCATCATCACGTCGAAGGTCGAGCCGGTGAGGCCGTAAATGCCGACGAAAGAAACCATCGCCACCACCGGCATCAGGATCCGCGTCGGAACCAGCAGCACGCGGGTGAACAGGCCGACCAGCGGGAGATTCATCGCCAGCAGCATGAAGTTAGCCATAAAGAGCGCCGCGATCAGGCCCCAGACGACGTCTGGGTTGTTCTGGAACAGCAGCGGTCCCGGTGTGATGTTGAGCTGAAGCAGCACCGCGAGCAGCACTGCGGTGGTGCCGGAACCCGGCACACCGAGCGCCAGCATCGGTACCAGTGCCCCGCCGGAGGCCGCGTTGTTGCCGACTTCAGGTGCTATAACGCCACGCGGGTCACCCTTGCCAAAGGTCTTGCCCTCACGGTCGACGGTGTTCTTTTCCACCGAGTAGGAGAGAAACGAGCCCAAAGACGCCCCCGCCCCCGGCAGGACGCCGGCGATGAAACCGATGATGGTCGACCGCACCATCGTCGGAATGGCACGAGCCAGCACACGGAAATCGGGGATCAGCCGGCCGATCTTCATACTTGACTTGGCCGCGGAACCGCCCTGGTGATGTTCGATGAAGATGAGCACTTCGCTCAGGGCGAACAAGCCGACGATGGCGATCAGGAAATCGATCCCGTCGTACAGGTGGATATGGTCGAAGGTGAAGCGTTGTGAACCGGTCTGCGAGTCGCTGCCGATCATTGCAATGCCGAGCCCCAATGCAGCGGCAAAGGCCGACTTCGCCTGGTTGCTGGCCGTGATGCCGCCCAGTGTCGCAAACGCCATCGTGAACAGGGCGAAGTACTCCGCCGGGCCAAACAGCAGCGCAATCTTGACCAACTGCGGCGCGAGGAATACCAATCCCCAGGTTGCGAAAAAGGCACCGACGAATGAGGCGACGCCGGACAGCGCCAACGCCTCTCCCGCCTTGCCCTGCTGGGCCATCGGATAACCGTCCAGACACGTCATCATCGCCGGTTCGTCGCCGGGAATGTTCAGCAGGATCGAACTGATGCGCCCGCCATACATGGCGCCATAGTAGACACTGGTAAGCAGGATCATCGATGGCGCTGGTCCGAGCCCCAGCGTGAAGGCAATGGGGATAAGAATCGCCACGCCATTGGCCGGTCCGAGGCCCGGCAAGGCGCCCATGAGCGTGCCGAGAAAGCAACCCAGGAGTGCCAGGAAGAAATTTTGAGCGGTTAATGCGACGGCGAACCCGTCAGCCAGGTTTGACAGAATTTCCATGTTCTCAGCCCCCTAAAAACCCAGTGGTCCCTTGGCCAGCGACAGGCCGAGGATCATGTGAAAAACCACGTAAATGCCAATGGCAGTCGCGACACCGGTGATCAGGGCACTGAGCGGCCTGGTACCCAGGCGCCATGACAGGTAGGCAGTGGCGAAGACGGTGGCGATCACGAACCCGACTCTGGATAACGCCCAGGCATAAAGAAACATCACCGCCGTGGCGAAGACGATCTCGATGAGATTGGCCAGGATCGGCCAGTCAGGTTCCGCATCCGGACGCAGCAGAAAGTACAGCGAACAGATCACAAGGATGGTCCCGATGATGTACGGAAAGGCCCTCGGCCCGACGACATCGACCATGAAGCTGTCGGGAATGATGGAAGTGGCCCAGAGATAAAACGCGGCAAGTGCCAGTCCGAAAAGGCCGAATATCCGGTCGCTCATGAGATCCTCCCTCAAGCGATAAAAGAATGAGAGGCTGCCCCAACCCCAGGGGCAGCCTCTTGGCTGACATTATTTGAGAATACCGATTTCTTTTGAAAGTTCGGTGATATCCTTGATGTTGCCCCTGACGAAGTTATCCATGTCTTCGCCGAAGTTGTTGAAGGATTCGATCGCCTTGGCGTCAAGGTCTTGCTGGAACGCCTCGGACTCGGTCATCTTCATGATCGCATTCTTCCAGAACTCCTTGGCTTCATCCGAAGCACCTTTCGGCATATAGAGACCACGCCAGTTGGCACCAATTACGTCGTAGCCCTGCTCCTTGGCCGTCGGGATGTCGGGATACGCCTTCAACCGCTTGGGCCCGAGAATCGCAAGTACTCGAATGTCGCCGGAGTCAACGAAACCACGGATTTCGGAAAAATCGCCGGAGAGCGCATCGACCGCGTTTGAAAGCAGTCCGGTCATTGCTTCCCCGCCGCCCGAATAGGCAACGTATTTGAGTTTGGTGACATCTTCGACACCGGCTGCCTTGGCCAACAGCATCGGTTTGATGTGGTCATAGCTTCCCACCGAAGAGCCGCCCGAGATGCCGACTGAGCGGGGATCAGCCTTGATGGCGTCCATCATCTGCTTGAGATCCTGGAATTTCGAATCTTTGTTGACAGCGATGGCGCCGTATTCGGCACCGAAGGTCGCCAGCCAGTGAACGTCATCAGCCGTCGCACCCTTGAAAATGCCTTGTGCCAGACGTGCGCTGGTGCTCACCGATGCGGCGACGATCAGGTTATTGTCGTCGTTGCGCTCCTTGGTGACGTGAGCAAACGCCACACCGCCACCGCCACCGGACATGTTGGTGACCTGCATTGCGTCTTTGGTCAGGCCCAGCTCGAATAAATGCTTTGCCGTAGTGCGACAGATGAAATCCCAGCCGCCGCCGGGATTCGAGGGCGCGATGCATTGGGGATTCTCGGGCTCGAAGGCCTGCACCGAAGGTGTTGAGAACAGTGCGACTGCCGCAACGGCGGCAAAGGCGGTAGCGCGGACGATTTTCATTTTCATGATAGTACCCTCCTAGGTATGGTTTGCTTTCTTTAATGGATTCTAAAGAAAGTATTTTCGCCAGTAAATCAGCTGTGACTGGCAACGCTATTCTACAAACCAAAATCGTATACTATTGCTTTTCATGGTTTCTTTCAATACCAATTAAATTGTCAGCAAATTCAATAGCCTGACACAACTATTTGTCCATAAAAACCTGTATTGTTTTGCCAGGCCCGCATTCAGTCACTGCCACGGGATCAGTGAACCCTCAGGATAGAGCCGGTGGCGATCAGCTGATTGTATTCTCAAGTCTTCCCAGCCCATCAATCTCTATGGCACAGACATCACCTGTGTTGAGATACGCGGGCGGTTCATAATTTTTCGCAATGCCAGCCGGTGAGCCGGTTGCGATTATATCACCCTGCTCCAGAGGCACAATTTCTGAAATAAACGATATCAACTCAGGTATCCTGTAGACCATTTCAGAGGTATTTGAATCCTGCAGCAGCCTGTCGTTGACCCACAACCTGATCTCTAAGTCATGCGGGTCGGCCACCTCATCAGTCGAGAGGAGCCAGGGGCCGCAAGGAGCAAAATTGTCATAGGTCTTCGCCCGAAGATTACATGTATCTATTTGAGCAAAATCGTGGGCCGTGATGTCGTTCATGATCATATATCCGGCGACATACTCCATCGCCCTGGGAAGTTGAACATTTCGCCCTCTCTTGCCGATCACCAGGGCCAATTCGGCCTCATACCCAAGTGCTCTGGTCGTAGCCGGTTTGACTATCCTGTCCCCGCTCCCGCATAAGCTGTTATTATATTTCGAAAAGATTCTTGGACTTGCGGGAACCTGCAACCCGGCCTCGATAATTGCATCGTGATAGTTGTGGCTGAGACAGACGATCTTCCCGGGATTGACGACCGGCGGCCCTAACTGAAGCTCATCATAGTTGTGAACAAGTTTTTTGCCATTTGACCCGACTTCACGATATTCGCTGCTTTCGATATCGGCCAATGCCTCCTCAATCGCCTGCCCGGCATGTGTCACGTTATGCAGACACTCAACGAGATCTGAAGGAATAATGGTATCCGCCAACGTTTTCGAGTTTTTATAACCTCTGCAGAAAAGGAGATCTTCATAGGCGTAATTAATGTCTGCAACCTTCCCATTCTCAAGAAGAACGCCGAGACGGTATGAATGATACGTGTTTTTGAAGCTGACAAATCTCATAGGTGTTCAACATGACCAGACGTTTGTTTTATTGTCCTCTCATTTCAATACCTGTGCCATATAGGCTCATTTTGTGAAAACGACACAAAAAATAATACTATTGTATGTATTTAAGGTACTTAACAAAAAAAACCAATGCCGGTTTCAAGGTTTCACGGAGCATGGAATTGTTAACATTGACAAAAATATGAACATTTTGTTAATATATCTGGACATATTGTTAACAGAGGTGTGGCCATGTCCAGGATCAAACTCGGGGTACTCAGCTCGGCGCAATCGCTTGTCGATAAAACCAGAGAGCTCGCTATTGAAAAAAATATCGATCTCATAAGCGCTTATGTCGGCCTTGATGGCGCAATCCAGGTCGCTCAGGAGATGGAAGCCAATGGAGCTGAGGTAATTCTTGCCCGCGGCGGAACTGCGGCCCTCGTCAGGAACAAGATCAACATACCCCTCTTGTCGTTTCCCCTCTCAACCATTGATATTCTCACCTGTATTAAAGAAGCTGCCCAGTACGGAAGAAATATTCTTCTCGTTTCTTTTCACAAAAAAATGAACGGTATTGAATTTTTAAACGAGCTCTTCAATATCAGGCTGACCCAGTCGGTATGCGAAAACTTCAATGACATGCAACAGCTGATAAGCACCCATTATCACAAGTATGACGCTATGGTCGGCGGTGCCACATCTTCAGCGGTGGCGAAACAGTACGCCCTGACGTCGATCGAGACCCAGACCTCAGAAGAAGCAATCGAATCAACGCTTGACAGCGCAAGCTCAGTAGCCCAATACAATCGCCGGGAGCAGGAAAAATCTCATCGCTACAGCCTGATCATTGACGGTGTTTCAGACGGAGTAATTGCCTATGATCGTGACGGTAAAATTACCCTGATCAATGATACAGCAGGTAAACTGCTCAAATTCGACCACCAGGCTGAGACGGACAATTTTTTCCTGGACATACTACCATCTTCGACCGGGGTAAATGTGCTTTCCGCAGGCGTACCGATCGAGGATAAAATTGAACGGGTCGGCAATGACCTCTTTGTCTTCAACCATATCCCCATAATCATTAATAACGAAACGGTCGGTGGGGTAACCACCTTTAAAGATGCCTCCAACGTCATCGAAATCGAGGGAGAAATAAGGCGCTCGCTCTCCAGAGGGTTAATTGCCAAATATGATTTATCAAACATGGTCTGCGAGAGCCCCGAAATGAGAAAACTTGTCAAGCGCATGAGGCGATTCTCGTCCACCGATTCAACCCTTCTTATCCTAGGTGAAACAGGGACAGGAAAAGAACTGCTCGCTCAAAGCGTCCATAACCTCAGCAACCGTTCAAAACAGCCGTTTGTCTCCATTAACTGTGCTGCACTCTCGGAAGAACTGCTGCAGAGCGAGTTGTTCGGTTATGAAGAGGGTGCGTTTACCGGATCAAAAAAAGGCGGAAAACCGGGGTTGTTTGAACTCGCCCACAACGGCACGATATTTCTTGACGAGATCAACGCGACCTCTCAAAATGTTCAGCGCCACCTGCTGAGAGTTTTGCAGGAAAAGGAGGTGATGCGTATCGGAGCTGACCGTATCACGCCGATAAACGTACGCATTATCGCTGCCTCCAATACCGAATTGATTGAAGAAGTAAATAACCGGAAATTTCGCGAGGACCTGTTCTTCAGGCTCAATGTTCTCAACCTGCGTATTCCACCGCTGAGGGATCGACTCGACGACCTTCCTCCATTGGTTGATACGTTTTTACGAGACCTGGGCAGAAGGCATAAAAGAAAGCCGATAATCATCCCGCTGACACATATGCAGCTGCTGCGGAGCTATCACTGGCCGGGAAATGTTCGTCAACTGCAGAATTTTCTGGAACGGCTGATTCTCATCACAGACGATACCTTTGAACCGGCTGTTTTTGACGAAATCTTTGACGAGTTGTTTGAGTACCAGACCGGCCCTGTCCAATCAGAGCGCCTGAGAGCCCCCAACAACCCAACAGTACCAGACCCGGGAACAGCCGGTAAAACCGATCGGGAAACAATCCGGCAGGCACTGGAATCAACCGGATACCATAGAACAAAAACAGCCGAGACACTTGGAGTCAGCAGAACAACGCTCTGGAAAAAAATGAAAAAATATGGACTGTCCTGAATTGATGAGTACCTGCAGTGTAGAAGCGTTACAGGCAATCCCGATTCTTTTATTAACCTTCAGTTCATCAGCAGTTCGGGTTTTTTATCACAGTCTCCGGTTTTTTAGAGTGCCAGTCAGATCAAGCAGAAACCATGTAAATGTAACCGACTCAAAGATAATGGCTGAGGCAATTGCCATCAACCGGTTCTCGACCAGGAGGCGCTATCGATTTATAGCAGGAAATCAGCTCGTTCCTGATGAATAGAGATAATATGACAGGAAAAGAAAGACTCGCTCAAACAGCATAAAAGGAGAAGAAAAATGGACGCCATCGAAATGATCACGGAGCGCAGGAGCGTTCGGAAGTATAAAGATGAAAAAGTAGACAGAGAAACCATGAGGGAGATTGTCGAGATCAGCCGCTGGGCGCCGTCATGGGCAAACTATCAGATTGCCAGATACACGCTGGTTGACGATAAAGAAACCATTGCAAAACTGGCAAATGACGGCGTGAAAGGGTTTGTCTACAACATGAAAACCTTAACCAACGCAAAAGGTGTGGCCGTGCTCAGTTTTGTGATGGGAAAAAGTGGCAGGCTCGCCCCGGAAAAAGGTGATTTCGAGAGTCCAAATGCCCATTTGTGGGAGGCTTTCGATGCCGGTATTGCCTGTCAGACCTTTTGCCTGGCCGCCCATGCAAAAGGTGTCGGGA
Source organism: Desulfocapsaceae bacterium (assembly GCA_963674815.2). Lineage (GTDB taxonomy): Bacteria > Desulfobacterota > Desulfobulbia > Desulfobulbales > Desulfocapsaceae > MADRE3. Next base: position 797,635 of record CAXXTV010000004.1, on the reverse strand, counting down.
CCTGCATTTTCGGCGTTATCGATGAGGAGTCAATAGCGAAAACAGTCAATCTGCCGGAAGGGGAGACCGTGGCTGCCCTTATTGTCTACGGCTACGAAGATGGCTCCCATGCCAAACCGACACCGCGCAAGGATGTCGCTGAAATACTCCGTTTTGTCTAACTGTCCGTAACGGAATCACCGGTGGCAGGTGGTGCCGTTGATTCCCGCGCAAGGCGTGCACGAATTGACAGCAATTGTTCACCTGGAGCGCTGGCATACTCCTGGCTTGAGACATGAGCAACCGGCCGGCCGGCTCTCCACACGCCTCATCCAGCTGGCGACGATCCGACAGATCAGTGGACGGACTTCACTCTGCCGACCAGACCGCTTTCCAGACGAACCTTGATTCCGTGGGGATGCGTGGGGGACTTTGTCAGGATATCTCTGACAATGCCCTCAGTCAGTTTTCCCGAGCGCTGATCCTGTTTTAAAACGATGGACACTTTCAGTCCGACTTGAATATCTTCCCGTTTTCTTCTGCTGCCCATCTATCTGTCCCTCTGTTTGGCTTTCCTGAACACCCCAACCGCATTACCTACGAGGAGTTATCTGAATAATTCAAGCATTCCGCTGGAAACTATCCAGGGAAAAAAAGCCGGCCAATGCGGCAAATGATTTTATATGGCAGCTCAAAAAGCGTTGTGAACAAACCCTGTTGTCGGGTCGCACGCTGCCTGGCCCCGCCAAATTTGAAGTCGGAATGGAACTTTTTCCCACAGGAAGGACAAGCCATCAGCATCCCACCGATATCTTTTGGGAACCGTAAGCGTTGGCCACATTTGGGGCACGTTTTCTCTGTATGTTCAGTCATGATGGTCAGTTTGACACGTACCGTTCAGCAGCCTTGTTCGTTAATCTGTTCAGGTGAGGTGCCAGGTCAACTCGAACCTGTTCAAACTCGAGCCGATTCCGGATAGTTCGTCTCTTCCTTTGAAATTTACCCCAGCAGAAGAACAAGGCCGTCCGAGCAGTCTTCTGTTTAAATCAGACAAAACCTGCAGATGTGACTTTTCCCAATTTGCCAGACATAAAAAGAACTTTTTTCAACAGCTCAGAAGCTCTTTGTTCATTTATGCTGTACTCCGTTTCCACTCATACTAGCACGAAAGATTTGATAAAGAAATATGATGTTGTCAGGTTGTCCAAAGCCAGTGAGACATAGTCGCTCTGCACGGTACCCTAAAAACCTTTGGTAAACCTCAAGGATACAAACGAGCAGACGCCCAGGTCCCACGCGCAATGCCTGGGCCGCATCAAACCATTACCGGCACCTTCAACACAACCATGCGCCGCCTGCCGGGTGAGTCATCGATCAAAAATCAAACAGTGATTACTCTGTCAGCTACTTGCATTGCGGTGACAATATCCAGCATGTTGGTGGTCACACCGACCCCTTTTTCCTCCAGCAAATTGAAATGGTCGAGGCAGGTGCCACAGACCAGTATTTTCAGGCCCGCAGCTTCATAGGCTTTCAGGTCATCGAGCACCTCCGAGCCAGCGATGGCGAGTCTTACACCGTTGTTGACAAGTACGAGTCGCCACAGCTCGTCACCCATTTCCTTGAGCGTGCGCAGGAAATTGACCATGAGTTTTAGGCCGAGTTCATCGTCGCCGAAACCGAGCCGGTCTGTGGCGCACATTACCATGATCTTTTTGGCATCGCCGTGAGATTCCATTGCCGGTTGAGGCTGCACAGCAGGTATCGAATTGCCATTTCCACTGACAACGTAGTCGGTACCGGCTTGTTCCAGCACTGCAACAAACCCCTGGGATTCAAGAAAGCGCTGGACATTCTGCTGGGAAGCCGCATTGTCCACGATAACCCTCACTTCATTTAGGCTCCCTTCCTGCAGGGCAGCCTTGGTCTGGAGCACAGGTCCTGGGCATGCCAGGCCCCGCGCATCAATTTCCTTCATATGATTACCTCCTGATGAAACACATGTTCTCTGTCAAACGTGCCTGAGATCAAACGATTGAAATACTTTCTTTTTGGTCCTCAACAACATCCCCGATTCGAGCTGCCTCAGTGATGCCCTTATCTTTCAGGGCCGAGACCAGGTCTTTGCAATGAGCCTCGCCGACGCTGATCAGGAGCCCGCCGGATGTCTGGGGATCGAACAGCAGATCCTGCAGTGTACGCGGGACCGACCCGGCAAATGAGATCATCTGTTCACGGAATTCCCTGTTTTTATAGGCGCCGGCCGGGATGAGTCCCATGGCGGCAAAGTCCTCGGCTTCTGGGATGACCGGTACCTGGCTGGAAACAATCCTGGCGCTGCACCCCGATCCTTTGACCATTTCCGCAAGGTGACCTAGCAGTCCAAAGCCGGTCACATCTGTACAGGCGCTAATCTCAAAATCCTCCATGATTCGGGCCGCATCACGGTTGAGCATGGCCATCAAGCGAGTCACTTTTTCTACCAGCTGCGCAGAGACCATGGCCGCTTTGATGGCAGTGTTAACAATTCCGGTGCCGAGCGGTTTGGTCAGAACCAGGTGGTCTCCCGGCCTCAGATTTTTCTTGACCAGCACCCGCTCCGGGTGAATCAGGCCGGTCACAGACAGTCCGTATTTAATTTCCTTGTCCTCAATGCTGTGCCCACCAATAAGAACAACTTCGGCCTCCTTGAGCTTGTCGACACCGCCCTGGATGATTTGCCGCAGGATGCCCAGATCCATGGTTTTGGCCGGAAAAGCGACCAAATTCATGGCTGTTTTCGGGGTCCCCCCCATGGCGTAAACATCGCTGAGGGCATTTGCAGCTGCAATTTGCCCGAACCAGTAAGGGTCGTCGACAATCGGCGTGAAAAAATCAACCGTTTGAATCAACGCCAGGTCATCCGATATCCGATAAACACCGGCGTCATCTGCGCGCTCCAGACCAATGATGACATTTTCGTCAGTTGGAAAGGTCATGCCGCACAGTGCCTTGTCCAGGTCCCCTGGAGGCAGCTTGGAAGCTCAACCTGAGCCGGTTACGGTTTCTGTCAGCCGAATTATTTTGTTATCTTTCACTGGTATCCTTGTCAAAAATTTCCCCTTTCATCAGCATCATCCTCCTTTCCATAATCAGTAGAATTTTATCCTGAAAACGGGCACGGCAGCTCGCTGGCCAGGTACACATGCTTTTGGCCGCAGAAAGGACAAGGCTCATCAAGAGCCACCTTTGCCTCCAGAATCTTGTTGCCGGTACTGTCGGTGGAGACACCCTGATTATCGAAAATGGTGAACGCTGAACTTTCGAACACCGCGTTTTCATTCGGGCAGACAAATATGAATTTCACTTCCTTGATATCCGTCACTATGAATCGTTATCCTCTGTCAACCGTCGCCGTCACCACTATTTTCCGACTCCCTCAACCAGACCTCTGAACACTGAGCGCAACTGGTTGTCGGTCAGATTTTGCAGAAAGCTGTCAGCATCTTCATCCACAGCTGCCTTTTCTCCATCTACGAGCGTTGCGGAAGATGATTTCCTGTTCTCAATATGAATCGTTTTGCCTTTACCGGCACGAAATGTTTTCAGTCGACTGTTGTTTTCCAACCACCGTTGACATTCATCGTGGCTTCCGAGAAAGGGGATGAAAAGGGTCTTTCCGCGCTGCAGCGTAATCAGGCGATAGCCGCAGCCCAGATCATATTTACGGCAATGCTTGATACGTTTCTCACCATATTTGGTGTAGCTTTCAACCGTGTCCATGTGGTTCCGGACGTCACCCGATGCCAAACTGTCGATAATGCCGGTCACTTTTTGAGCCAGGGTCTGTCCATACCTGCCGGCTTTTTCAAGGGCCGCAAGGCGGTTTTCGACTTTCGAGCTGACGAATAAGCATTTCATAGCAAAAGGATTAATTCATATCTGCTGCCAGCAGCGCCGCCCCAAGTGCGCCAACTGATTGCGGGTTTTCGGGAATCAGCACCCTGCGGCCAAGTTTTTCAGCCAGAAACGCAACCATGCACGGGTTTTTGGCCACGCCTCCGGTGAAAACGATCTCGCCCTCCGAAGAGACTCTGCTGATCATCGCTGCGGCTCGGCGGATGACACTGGCGTGCACCCCCCGCGCTATTTCCTGTCGTTTATTCCCTTTAGCGATCAAGGAGGTAACCTCGGATTCGGCAAATACGGTGCACATGCTTGAAATCGTGAGATCATTCTCGGCATGCAGCGCTTCCAGGCCAAACTCATTGATGTCATACCCCAGGGTTTTTGCCATAATCTCTAAAAATTTACCGGTGCCGGCGGCGCACCGGTCGTTCATTTCGAACTTTTTGACTTTGCCGTTTTCAAATAGGGAGATAGCCTTACTGTCCTGCCCACCGATATCCAGAACCGTCCGGCCGCCTGGAAAAAAGGTTCGAGCTCCCCTGGCATGGGCCTTGATCTCTGTGACCGTTGGTGCGTCGAAAGCGATCTCGAACAGGTTCCGGCCGTAACCGGTGGCCATAATCCGGTCGAAGCTGATCCTGTCCACCAGCTTTTGGGCTTCGACTATGGGGTCAAATCCGGTGTCCGTTTGAAAACTGGCCTGTATCTGCCCCGCCTCATCCACCGCTACCAGTTCGATGGTACGGGAACCGATGTCTATTCCGGCAAAACGCTTCTTCATCTGCGTTCCTCTGCCCTAGCGAAGCTGCTCGACAAACGCCTCAACGCGTGTCTTCAACTGGCCGATATCCTCCATGCTGTAATCGGTTTCGAGGCGTAGGCAGGGGATATTCTCTTTCTCCAACGCTGTTTCAACCGGTATGGCCTCCATCAAGTATGGCTGGCAGAACTGCAGACCGTAATGGATAACACCGTCGGCCCTGTAGGCGTCGACCATTTCCTGGATATGCCCCAAGCGATCGGAATTGGGAGTAAAAATGGCACAGTCAACCTGGAAATAGCGGTCAACAATGGCGTCCAGCATTTCATCTACCGTTTTACCAGAATCATTGGTCAAATTGCGGGTACCCCGCTCGCCCACGCAAGATTCCTCGCCTACGATTACCGCACCGAGGGTTTCCACGATCATGGGCAGTTTCCAGTTGGGCACTGCCTGGGGACACCCGGAGACGAGAATACGGGGAGTGTGTTTCGGGAAGACGCCCTCTTTATCTTCAATCCGCTTTTCCACTTCATCGCAGATCTTGTTCACAGATTGTGTAAATCTGGCAGGGTTGTCATAAAAGAAGACCTGGTTGGCCAGCAGGGCGTCCAGTCCTGAAATCGGTGCCGGGTCTGCCTTTCTTAAAGAAGAGAGTCGGTGGAGAGCGGCACGTTTGGCGTTAACCGTCTGGATGGCCTTTTTCAACGTTTCAGCCGTAGTCGAGACGCCGGTGAGTTTTTCGACCGCCTGTTTGAAACGCTTGTATTCGGATTTGAGCAAGGCCTTGCCGTTTTCTGATTTGACCTGAGGCAAATCCATTACATAGAGATTTTTAACGAGTTGATTTAATGATTCATACGCCTTCTTTTTACCATCACAGGTATTTTCGCCCACAATCATATCGGCGCTTTCCAAATAGGGACACACCTTGCCGATCTTGAACCCGAACGACGACTTGATCAGGGCACATGTGTTGCGCGGCAGAAGTTTCTCCACATCCTCGGTGGCGAAATCTGCACCTGAACACAGGCCGACCAACGTGGCGTTGGCTGCCAGCACGATCTCTTCAGGGACAAACACACAGTACGACCCGATGATTTTACGACCGCTTGCTTTTTCATCCAGTAATTCCTTGATGCGCAGCCCGTGGACCTCACTCATAACAAAATCGAAATAGCCCATCCCCTCCGGACGGTTTTTCTGCGTGAGATAAATGTCCTGGTAAGCCTGGCCCAGAACGCTCAACAGCGCGTCGTGTGCTTCCAGATCGAGCCCCAAATCGGCCCACATTGATTGGTAATCTTCGCTCATTGTCAGCTCCTTTCAATACTATTAGCGTGTGTTCATCTCGGTAAGCGAACCGAAATGATGCCTTTTCCCAAAATATATTTGTGTCCGGGAGTGTTCTGTTGGGCCAGAGCAAAGGCAAAAACAACTGACGCCCTAAAACGATCAGGTGGTGTCAGGTTGGCTTTGATTTTGGCACAGGCTTCGTCTAACAAACCCGGTTAGAAGGAAAAGACCCCTCAGGTAAAGCCAAAATCATGAACCATGGAAGCCCTCGTGACGGTTAAAAGAGAGTGTTATCCTAATAACATAGTCAAAAGCGACGCGTCAAATAGGATGTTTTAATGCATCATGTCGTTTTCATAGGAAATTTCTATGTCCGGGTTGGATTATTATTGTCCCAACTCCGCATTACCATTCACACGTTAAATCGGCCTCGGGTAATCTGGAGCGCGATCATGTTCTGGATAACCTTCGGCCAGGCAATCACAAGCAAGACAGTCAGGCCAGATGCTGCAGCGTCATCAGAGTCATGATTGACAGCCTGAAAGCCAATGACAGCCTGTTTGAATACGCCCTGGAGCGCTGCTGCCCCGAATTGAAGGACTCTTTCCTTGACGCGCCAGCGGTATCGAACTAACTATTCATTCACGCTGATTTGATGCTCAGCTTGCGGCCGCTCTATAAAACCAGATCAAGAGGCCAACACCATTGAAAAGCACCTGTAAGGTATGCACGGAGGGGCGACAGATGGGACGAAGGAAGTTATCGGAAAAATGCCTGGACGTGGCCCTGAAGTACCTGCCAAAGGGCTACACCTACAGCTACCGCAAAGCGCTGACCGGGCGCTGCTGCAGGGGCCGCAGGTGGATCAGTGCGCCGAAACCGGTTACCAGGCGGGCACTGGCCGTCTGGCTGCACGAATGTCATCACGACAGCGACTACAGCAAGTTCCCCCGCTATTACGCCGAGTACCAGTGCGAGATGTTCGCCATCAGAACCATGGAGAAAGAGGGGATCGAGGTCCACCCTAAGACGATTGAGTCCGCCAGGGCCTACGTAAAAAAGCGTCTTGAGCAGGAAGTCCGTGGCGGCCTTGCCAGGGAAAAAATCAGCCCGGAGATCGCCGAGTGGTGCGGCTATTCAGAGCCCCATGAGGTGGTTAACGCACTGCCGGTGACGACTGAGATCAAGAAACGGCTGAAGAAGTGTCTGGCGCTTGCCGCGAGCGACAACGAGAACGAGGCGGCGCTCGCCATGGAAAAGGCCCGGGAGATCATGACCCGCTACAGCCTGCGCACTGCGGACCTTGACGACGAGGGTACCTGCACGATCGAGCAGCGGATCATCTACGGCTCCACCAAGTCGGTGCAGCTCTGGGAGGCGGGCCTGGCCGGGACTGTCGCCGAATCATTTGACGGTGCCTGCCTTTACCAGCAGGCACCTGATGGCTGGAAGCTGTTCTTCATGGCCGCCCGAACCGATCTTGAGATCATCGTCGACCTGTTCGAGCGCATCAGAGCCCGGACACTGGATATGAGCAAGCGGTATGTCGCCGCTGCCAGGCAGGGCGAAAACACCCGCCGGATCGCCCCGATCACGCTGCACAACAGCTACCGCAGGGGCGTTGTTGATGCGGTCAGAACCAGGCTCTTGGTTTTGCAGGAAGCAACCCGGCCCGAGCCTGTCGTCACTGCTGGCGGCCCCGGCTGCAGCCGCGACCTGATCGTGGTCAAGAGAGATGCGGTCAACGACTTCCTGAACAAGGAGCACCCGCGTGTCGGAAAGGCGAAACGGATAAACAGCAGGACCAGCCACCCAGCCTACAGCGCCGGGCGCAAAGACGGCGCAACCATCAACCTGCACCGCTCAATAGCTGGGGGTGAGGCGCCGCTGGCAATAGGAGCGCCCAAACAGCGATGATATCGTGAAAAAACCGGAGGGGATCACTGCACCTTTAGCAAAGGTGATGAGGATGAACCTGGCTATGAGTGATCACCATACTTATATTAATTCATTTTAGAAGATTTTTTCGCTTTTCCTAAAAGATCGGGCAGAGTGTCGACCGCTCCGTTTCACGGGACCCTAGAACCTTCCGGAGTACCAATCTTATCTGTGTTGCCCGACACAGTACGGTGACTAACCACCAGTGCCCCTGGTGGATCATCCATGCCTTTTTTCTATTCATATTTCTTTCATTTTTCTTACACATTCATCATCTAGTTTACCTGCATTGATGCACCACGGAACCGACTCTTCTCTTCCTATCTTGCTGACATAGGCCTGGGAACGAGCGCTGCTCACAACCTCAAATCGACAGGAGAATTGTGAAGAAATGAAAACGTGCAGAGAGCATTTTGTCTCACTACCTGGTGCCAGGTCTGACAAGATTATTTTGTTAAGGAGCTAGAACCTTCATCATGAATAATAGAGTTACCCAAACAGCATTGGTGTTTGCCGCAACACTGCTTATCACTGTTGTCCCCTGCACGGCAGGTCAACCAGAAAAACCGACCGACGATGGGGAGACTGAACAAAAAACAAGCACAGCGATTGTCGTTGACGAGCCGGCAAAGGTAGCGGTAGACGCCGCCATCAGCGATCATTTTTTCGATACCTATATCAAAGATCACTTACAGATTGGGCTCCGTTCTGCAGCAAGGGTTCTCACTGATGATGATTCCGGTCATCGAGGAGGAAGCTATGGCTCCGGCACGTACCTCGGAACGATATATGCCCTTGATGAAGAACAGAATGGTGCGCCGATTCTGTTAAACATCACCTATTTCTTCAACAACTACATTGGCGTTGAATTCGCTTATGACCGAATAGACGTGGAAACCGTCGCCTTCTCCAGCTCGACCCTGCAGGACAAAACTGATGGAAACGTCATCATTGCCGGGCCGACACTGTCCCTGATTGCCCAATATCGCAATTCAACAGATTTCATACCTTATGCAGGTGCCGGTCTCGGATTTTACTCCGGCACGTTCGATGCCGACCCGGAATGGACACTAGCGTCGAAATACAACGGCGCAGCATATAATCACATGGAAATAGACGACGTCGTTGGCCTGCAATTAACGGCAGGCACGAAATGGCTCTTTACGAAGAACTGGGCGCTCGATCTCTCTGTACAATATATCCGGGCAGATACAGACGCGACATACACAGGGTATTACAATGATGAAAAATATACCATCCAGACCGGACATTTCCCTATGGACAACGTCGCTTTCCGCCTTGGAATTGCCTATCATTTTTAACGCGTGCCCGTTTGAAGGCGTTGCACCCCAGCTCCAACACTGCCTCAAAAACTGCACCGTCAGCTCCTACCTGAATGATATTCCAAAATTGCCGAGTTGTGTGCGCCGCCCTGTCATCTTGCCCACAATATCTCCAGCACTTCATCCAACGATTCAAAGTGTTTATAAAATTGTGAATTGTTTATGCTGAGTTTTTCACAAATGTCTGAAAGGGTCGTTTTTTCAAAACCGTTCTTCTGAAAAAGGTAATGTGCGGTTTCCAGAATTTCCCATGGAAGCGAAATGTTACTTGTTTTGCATCTGTGCGTGTCCTTGTAATGAAAACGGGACCTCACTCCCTTATCCCCAACGCCTATCAGTCCAGATCCATGTATTTCTTTTCTTCCCCGTTCCATGATCTTAACATCGATAAAACCATTCATGACCTCTCATCCCCCTAAACAGTTTGGATTACTCCTGTAACATGAGCTCAACGAACAGCCCAAATCAGACATTCATTTTCAACTTCAATGGACATTTTTGTTGCACTTCTTCATATTCTCCCTCGACCGAGTCCGGTATGGACGGTCTGGTGAAAAAATTGCTGAGTGAACCATGGAAGCAATCTCCGGAACGTTGAAAGATAAGAGCCGGTAAGTATTTTCCTTAAATAACCTTCGTGTGTCATTATTCTTGATGAACTGCACACCTGGAACACTGTCAGAATCATCCTGGTTTGTTTTTCATCTCAGACCTGGCCCGCCATTTCTTCAAAGTGGCGATCCAGTCGACAAGAGCCTGCCTTGGGGGCGACAAAATCATTACTCATAACCGTCGTGAAAAACCTGGCGATTTGATATGTATGTGAATCGAAAAGCCGAAGAACATTCGTTATCTGCAGTACGAACCACAAGGGAATGTGAATGATCTTTTTCTTTTTTCCGAGAATGTCAAAAGCCAGTGAACCAATTTCATCATACGTATAGGTTTCCGGTCCACCGACATCTTGCTCTGTGTTCCGATGCTTTTTGCCAGCACTGTCGACGCACACCTCGGCCAGGTCTCTTCCATGAATAGGGTTGATTTTGTTGCAGCCCGATCCCAGAATCAGCACTCTGCCCGATCGAGCCATGGTAAGGTACTCACTCATATCGGAGAAATATCCTGTCGGCCTGACGATTGCATACGACAGCCCGCTCTGCTTCAAGTCGTTCACGAACATCTCTCTAGCCTCGGCAAGGTGGGTAATTTGATCGGCTTTGAATACTGAGACAAAGACGAATTTACTTACTCCAGAAGTCAGGGCTGCTGAGAGCACATTCTTATTCCCCCGATAATCAACATCCATAAAGCTCAGACCGTCACGCTGTCTGGTGATGCCAATCGAGGAAAAGACGATATCAATATCGTCACACAGCCCACGAAGGGTTTCCAGTCTTGTTATGTCACCGACAAACAAGTCATCGTGTAGATGATCAATAGCCGGTTCCATGAAGGGGCCGTTAACCTTTAACTTTTCAGGATTACGGGCGAGCACCCGTACCCAAAATCCCCGCCTTTTAAATTCCCTGACAACATACCTGCCAAGATATCCTGTCGCTCCAGCCACAAGCACCTTTTCTTTTCGTACCATATCATCCGCCCGCTATTGGGGTTCTGTCTGGTCGCTTACCATCCAGACGGTATGGTTGACCAGGCCAAATGGTTTCAGTGCCGCAGCAAGGTGTAAACCAAGCGGGCTGCCGGGATCTTGTGAATTTTCCGAGTCATGATAGAGATGAAGACAGACATCGGTATCAAGAAGGGCCCGTCTGAAGAGCTTCACTTTCCGGCAGCTTTCATTTTCACGGATCTCATCAATGAGCTGCCTGAAAATGGGCATCAGCCGGCCAAGTTCCTGGTCAGCCACTCTTACGTGAATCACCTCAAGCCACATCACTGGCAATCTCTCTTTGTCCCGGCCGCGTTATTTACCATGGAAAGACAGCTTTGCAGCCGTCTAAACAAGCATGTCTGCTGTACTTTAAAGCGACGAACAGCGTTGAGAAAACCACCGCTGGCCAGCTGAACCAGCACCATCCCCCCGGGGAATGGATGGCAGACTTCAGTAAACGCCGGCTTGCACACGCCTCCAGCTCTTCTCTCTGCCGCTCCTTGATCATCCAATCAATAGAGTGATAATTCATTGTCATTCACCGCTGTATTTGTATTTTTCAACCGTTTTTGAGCGTTAATCAATCTTCCCAGCAACGATTGTTACCTTATCGCTGAGGTTATCATAGCGAGAAGTGTGCCAATATATTTATTCAAATAATTACAGTATTTTAAACAAACACCACCTAGGTTTCTACCGTATCTGATAATTATAGGTTATCTTATTTGGCAATTATCTGGTATTTACCATATATGGTAAAGTCGGCCTGGAGGTCACTGAAATGAAGAATGAAAATGAGCTGTTCAGGGAGGCCACCCTGAGAATATGCGGCAACTTAGAGATCGATGAAGCGCTTCGTGAGCTGCGTCTGTTTCTCCGGGAAGTTATGCCCGTCTCGAATATCTATCTGCAGCATTATGATCACGATTTTCACGCCATGCGAACCATTGCCTACGCCGGCAAGTCGGGATATGGCAAGTTGGATTTACTAACGCCGCTTTCGGAAACAGCACGGGAGAAAGCCGCCAACGCCCCGGACCATCAAGATGCTTTTCTGATAACAGATCCGCTGTCATTTCCGGTAAGCAGAGAAATGACAGCATTTCATGACATACAGAGTTCTTCGATTATTGTCATGGCCCTGAGAACCGGAACAACCACCCTGGGCTATCTTGTTCTTACGTCTGAAGGTAAAGACGTTTTTAACGGCCACCATCGTTCCTTCGTCGAGCTGCTCAAAAAACCTCTTGTGATATCAATGTCAAATGCTCTCAAGCACCGGGAGGTTGTGAAGCTCAACGATTTGCTGGCCGATGACAACCGGTACCTTCATGGTGAGCTGCGGCGCTTGTCAGGGGATGAAATGATCGGGGCACGATTTGGCCTCAGGGAAACTACGCAGATGATCCGTCAGGTAGCAGCGCTGGACAGCCCCGTTCTGCTTATGGGTGAAACCGGTACCGGCAAGGATGTGATTGCCAATGCAATCCACTACTCTTCGGAACGAAGCGAGGGGCCGTTTGTCAGTGTTAATTGCGGTGGTATTCCAGACACGTTGATAGACAGCGAACTCTTCGGTCATGAAAAAGGAGCTTTTACTGGCGCGCTGTCTCAAAAACGAGGCCGGTTTGAACGGGCGAAAGACGGTACAATTTTTCTTGATGAGATTGGTGAGCTCCCCCCACGGGCCCAGACAAGATTGCTGAGGGTTTTGCAAAATAAAGAAATTGAGCGGATCGGCGGAGCTGAAACCATATCGTTGAATATCCGCGTTATTGCAGCGACCAATCGAAATCTCGAAGAGATGGTCAAACATGGTAAATTTCGTGAAGACCTCTGGTTTCGGTTGAATGTCTTTCCGATCCATGTACCACCCCTCCGGCAAAGAACCGTCGATATTCCCGCCCTGATCCAGCATTTTATCAATCTGAAGGCAAAGGAGCTGAAACTCGCATCAATTCCCTCGATTGCCCCAGGAGCCATCGAGGCGGCCATGGGTTATCACTGGCCTGGGAACGTCCGTGAGCTGCAGAATATTATCGAACGGGCTCTTATACTCAATCCGCAGGGGCCGATAGCATTCGAAAATCTCGGGGCAGCTCCCCCGAGCCCATTCGAGCGAACAGACATTCCTCTGATGAAATCGTACAATCTTGATCAGACGATAGCACACCATATCAGCTCTGTTTTGCAAATCACCAATGGCAAAATCAATGGCGCAAACGGTGCGGCGAATCTTCTCGGTGTGAATCCCAGCACTCTTCGCAACAGAATGAAGAAATTGGGCATCAACTATGGAAGAAAAAGCAGCGTTTGAGGATGTTCACACAGGTCAATGGGCATTCATCGATATCACAGATCACCTGAGGACCAAACATGACTCATTTTCATATTTCCTTTCTGGAACACGATGACATTCAGGAATCGGCAAAAGTGCTCAGTCTCGCTCTGTTGAATACCCCTTCTTGTAAAAGCAAAACAGAGGTGAGCTGGTATTATTTGATCGGCTTTAATAAGGAAAGTATTGCCAAGCTGCACGTGCTTGTAATAATGAACGTCCAAAATGCGGTAGTATAGCTGCCGGTCATATCGAAAAGCTGGCCGGTGAAAATCGGACCTATGGCGCCGCCAGTTGTGCCAAAGCAGACAACAATACCCAAAATAGTTCCATGAGCCTTTATGCCGAAAACTTCAGCCAGGATAGGTGAGATTGCCGTATATATACCCCCATGAGCAAGCCCATAGATACAGGCAAAGAGGAACAGCATCCAGAGTGAGTGTGCAATCTGCAGCCACAATAACGAGATGATTAAGAGCAAGAGGCAGGCGCCCATGATTGTCCTGCTGCCATATCGATCGATGGCAAGACCTGACACAAATCGGCCTATCATGCTGACACCCCCGATTGTTGACAGTGCTCCAGCAGCCTGGTGGGCAGACAACCCAATATCTCGAGCATGAGGCACAATGTGAATGATGATGCTCATGAGGCAGAATACGACCAGGAAATTAACGATGCAGAGATTCCAGAACTGATAGGTCCTTCTTGTTTTTTCAAAGCTTAAGCTGCCGGTTTCATACGTGCTCGCCTGCTGACTCGGTAATGTCTCTGTTTTGCTTATCGGCTGATAATCATACGGGTCTCGCTTGAGGATCTGGGCAACCCCTAACAATATACATGACGCCACCAGGCCAATGATGAGATACGTTTGTCGCCAGCCTACCACTCCAATCAGAAAACTTGCGATCAGCGGTATGGTGAATTGGCCTGCTCCAGTACCTACCTTTACAAGACCGGTCATCGCTCCACGCCGAAGAGAAAACCAGCGGGCTATGGTGGTAAGAGCAATAACATCTATTGAACTCAAGCCAATGCCAAGTAAAACACCATAAAAAATGTAGAGCTGCAGGACCGAATTCAACTGCGACATCAGGATAAGCCCGGCCCCGAAAAAAAGAGAAGTGGCTGACATCAATTGACGAGGCCCATACCGGTCATTGAGGCGGCCAATCAACATGCCGACAAAACCCATCATGAATAATGCCAAAGATGAGGCACCCGAGATTGTAGCTCTTGACCATTGAAACTCGGTCATGAGAGCATTAAAAAAAACACCGTAGGCTACGTACGAGCCAATCCCCACGGCCTGAATGGTAAAGCAGGCTGTGAATATGATGTATCCATATGATTTTATGGTATTAGTGCGGAGCATCAATTTTCAAAACGACCGAAACCAGAATTCCACGCCTTCTCATATTTTGATTCTTCATATGGAAACCTATTTTTGTATTCTGTGGAAAGAAAAAATTGCCTGTCAAATCCGGTCGTGGGCCTTTCTTCTCGAGAATTGCCCCCTATGCATTGTTGAGATAAATGTCAGGGCGAAATGCCAACTCAGCTCTTCCGGGAATATTGCTTGCAGGTAATTCGCACTACAGCCTGGATGAACAGGAAGAACCGACCAGGAAACAAATTGGGCGCCTGGGAAAGACCTTTTATTCTGTTTTAATTACATCAGTCGCTTACCATAGCTCCCATAGCTTACCTGATTATAGCGAAGCTCCTCATCTTTATATGGAACCGCCTCCTCAGCAGGATAACCTATGGCAATAATGCACTCTACCTCCAGGTTTTCAGGAAGACCTATAATTCCAGCGACATAGTCCCTTGAAGTTACACCCTCTTTACACGTATTACCTCTGATATTAAACCAGCGGCTCCCCAGCCCCAAAGAGGCGGCAGCATACTGCATTGTGACCGCAGCAATGGTACAGTCCTCTACCCAGAGATTTGATACGGACTCATCTCCGCAGACAACTATGGCAGCAGCGGCATCCTTTACAAAGGCTCCCCCACCCGGTCTGGCAGCAGAAAGCTTCTCTCTCACGGCCTGGTCTGTAACCACAACAAAATGCCAGGGCCTGGCTCCCCTTCCTGAGGGTGCCCTCAATGCAGTTTCAATGATCTTATCAATCTTCTCCTGCTCTACCGGCTTGTCAGTGTATTTTCTTATACTTCTTCTCTTCTCGGCAAGCTTGTTAAACATAATCGCTCCTTTCATCTTTGATTAAACATAAGAATTTCAACGAATCATAGAATATCACCATTAAAAACACCAATAAAAACGGCGATAAAAATATCTTTTATTGTGGGAGGGGAAAGTGCCGATTAACTCCTTACCACTTTACTAAACGGCATGCCCGATTCTCGGGACAGATATCTACCCCAGATAGGGCTTCGCGCCTATCGCCAACCCGATCTGAACCCCCTCTTGAGTAAGGCAGCGGGATCTGGATTGCTTCCTGTACCACTTGATTTGCTGCCAGCATATTGCCTGGCAACAGCCGATGGTGTATCCTCACAGCTCAATTGTCAGATCAGCTATTGGAGATGTCCCATGAAACCATATGACAGCTACCTTTTTGATGCCGACGGCACCCTCTTTGACACAGTCGACCTTATCTGTACATGCTTTCAATATGTTGCAGAGAAATATGCAGGTAAGACTGTTGACAGGAGTGCCATCATCAATGGCATAGGATTGCCGCTGAAAGCTCAGCTCATCGCTCATCTAGGGCCCGATCTTGACTTAGATCAGATTCTTGATGATTATCTTCAGTACCAGCTCAGAATAATGGAAGATGGGATCAGTCCATTTCCCCATGTCGCCCAAACCTTGGAAATACTGAAGAGTAAAGGAAAAAAACTGGCCGTTGTCACCTCACGAAGAAGGTTCAGCCTGGAGAGAATCCTGCATTCCACAGACACTGCCAGGTATTTTGACGTTCTGGTAACGCCTGAGGATACAGCCAGGCATAAGCCAGATGCCGAACCAGCCTTAAAGGCCATGTCCCTGCTTGGTGCAGATAAAACCAGTACCGTGTTTATTGGCGACGCCCTCTACGATATCTGCAGCGGAAGGAGTGCAGGCATTGATACCATATTTGTTAACTGGAGCCATGCCCAATTATCTTCCCTTAGCGTATCTCCAACCTGGGCGATTGATTCTCTGCAGGAGTTGACCCTCTGCCTGAACATCACGTAGTGAGCGGGCCGGATATTATTACTGTCGTGCCGGGATAAAGCTATCGCCATATATATGCTCTATCAACATTCATTGGCGTTAATAGAGGAGAGCAATATGAAAAAGAACGTTGGCTCCCATGTCATTTTTATCGTCAAAGAGCAGACGATAAAACTCAAATTGTACGCATTCTTCATGGGCGGATAGATGCCGCAGCCCACCTATGAATGGTATAAAATAGCTGTCTTGTCTATTGTTTTGATATTGAGATACAATCGTGGAATGAATGAGGTGGTAACTGACACGATTAAGCAAACGCCAGTGACGCCTTTTGAATCTTTCTTGTATGCAGGACGGATTCAGTTATTCGATTCTCCTCATTGGGTATCCTTGGAATAACCCCGCAACAATTTAACTTTAGGAATTTCATAAATGATGATCTGCATTTCAATAAAAGAGGAAATACTCTCTTTGCAAGAGCTATTGTGGGCTGTGTTTAGGGGACATTGCTCAGCACTTTCCAGCAAAACACCGACCGGACGATGTCTTGCCATTGACGGCGGTATGACGCTGTAGGCCTGAAATGAGTGTTCAACCCAGAGAAAAACGGACAGCCGGCGGTGTGCTGGTCATGGCGCTGGCGGTCGTGTTCTTTACCTGTATCGATACCTCGGCTAAATGGCTGACAATCGCCGGTTTTCCGGTCCTCCAGATTGTCTTTGCCCGCTATGCTGGGCACCTGATTTACACATTAGCCCTCTACCTGCCTCAGGAAGGGGTATCGATGTTCAGGTCCAATTCTCCAGGAAAGCAATTTCTTCGATCGTCCTTCCTTTTAATCGGGACGATTCTGAATTTTCAGGCGCTCAAATATTTACCGATAACGGTGACGACAACGATCATGTTCGCCGGTCCTATCGTGATTACCCTGCTGGCGGTTCCGTTGCTGAGTGAAAAAGTTGGCATCCGCAGGATATTAGGGGTCTGCGCTGGCTTCCTCGGAGTTCTGGTGGTCATCCAACCATGGGGAACAGCATTTCACCCTGCGATGTTCTTCAGCCTTGCGACACTCGTCCTGTCTTCCCTGTATTTCATTCTGACCCGAATGCTGGCAGGGATAGAAAGCAATTCGACCCAGCAAGTATGGTCCGCCGCGCTGGCGACAATCGCCCTATCGCCTTTTGCGTGGACCGTCTGGGTTTGGCCGGAAACTTCGGATCAATGGCTTGTGCTGTGTGCGATAGGATGTTTTGGCGCTTTGGGTCATATATCAGCAACTACCGCGCATAGATGGGCGGACGCATCCATTCTCGCGCCGATGATTTACTCTCAGGTGGTTTGGGCGGCGTTGGTCGGAATTCTGGTTTTTGACACTTACCCAACGGTATGGACGCTTGGAGGCGGTGCCATAATCATCGCGTCCGGCATCTATATCTGGCAGCGAGAAACCCGTTAAAAGAAAGAGGCTCTGGCTCAATGACGAATCCTGTGCATCTCTGACGGATTAGAGACAGGGAAGCCTGAACCGCTCCGCGTCGCTCCGCGGAAAAACCTCGCCTTGCGGAAACAGATTCAATCTATCCTATCCGATACGTTGCTCATAACTTACGCTGCCAACGCACCCTTTCTGTTAGATAGGAATGAGTAGTGCCATCCCTATTCATCTCAACAGGGAGGCAGATCATGGTTAGTCCAATCATACAGAAGTTCATCGAATACATGGAACTGTAAATGCTCAGCAAAGAAACACAGAAGGTGTACACTAGCAGTGTCCGCTGCCTGGCCAATCACGACAAGATGTACTCGGAACACCTGAGCAACGATCAGGCAAGTAAGACAGACACGCCCTGACAATCTCTGATCGACTGGATTGAGGGATTCT
Organism: Desulfocapsaceae bacterium; assembly: GCA_963674815.2. Lineage (GTDB taxonomy): Bacteria > Desulfobacterota > Desulfobulbia > Desulfobulbales > Desulfocapsaceae > MADRE3. The sequence goes on along the minus strand of CAXXTV010000004.1, from coordinate 779,412 downwards.
ATACGGCTCCGGTCGTAGAGATGCAACAGGACAGTTCTGTCTTGCAACAGTAGTTAAATCGATCAAACAGCAGCCTTTATTATAGAAAGACAGCTGTTGTTATCGGTTCTGAACTTTTTAAAGGTCAACGTGGTATGAAATGTCAGTATATGCCTTTCTTCGAAGAGATTCCAGTGCTCATCCCACAGCTGTAGTACCTCGTTTAACCCCATAAAAAAGAACGTTCGACCGTGACCCACCCCACAGTTCAGCTGCTAGTGTAACGTTGTTTCTGTAATTTCTCTTTGTAGGTGTTCCTATCCGCTACCGGTATACCGGTAGCGGATAGGAAAAAGTGGTCTTGAAGAAAGTGGGTCAATTCGATACTCATCTTGGTTCACCACAAACCAAAACAGAGAGTATCTCATGACCCACGACATTGATAGTACCGCACTGGCAGAGGCAATGGAACAGGTAATCGCGCATGGCATGGAAGGACTGAGTGAAGCTATGACTATCCTGCTCAACGAGGCTATGAAGATTGAGCGTTCACGAGCTCTGCGGGCATCTCCATGGGAACGGTCCGAGCAACGTCTCGGGTATGCAAATGGTTACAAAGATAAAGCTCTGGATACACGACTTGGCAGACTGCAGCTCAGTATCCCGCAGGTACGAGGAGATATATCGTTCTATCCCTCAGCACTGGAACGAGGGCTGCGCAGCGAGCGGGCATTGTTGCTGGCGATGGCAGAGATGTATGTCAAAGGTGTATCGACACGCAAGGTTCAGGCTGTCCTGCAGAAACTATGTGGGCTCGAGATAACCGCCTCGCAGGTCAGCCGAGCGTGCGAGCAGCTCGACCAGGAGATTGAGTTGTGGCGTAATCGCCCTCTGGGCTGCATTCCGTTCCTCCAGCTAGATGCGACCTATGAGAAGGTCCGCTGCGATGGTACGGTTGTTTCCTGCGCCGTTTTGATTGCCACGGGCGTGAACCTGGCAGGGAAGCGCTCAATCCTTGGAGTCAGCGTTTCATTGAGCGAGGCAGAAGTTCATTGGCGCGAGTTTCTCGGCAGATTGAAAGAGCGCGGGATACACGGCATCGAGATGATCACGAGCGATGACCATCAAGGGCTCAAAGCGGCACTCAGGGCAACGTTCAATGGTGTACCGTGGACTAGGTGTCATGTCCACCTGCAGCGCAATGCAGCAGCATATGTTCCTCGCCTGCAGATGCGGGCTGAAGTCGCTCAGGACATCCGCTCGATCCTGAATGCTCCGGATCTTGAAGAAGCTGAACGCCTTCTGGCAAAGACGGTAAAGAAGTATGAAAGCACGGCCAGTCGTCTGGCTCAATGGATGCAGAGCAATCTTGCCGAGGGCTTTACGATACTCAAGCTGCCGCCGTATCAACGCAGACGTTTGAGATCAACGAATATGCTGGAGCGGCTTAACAAGGAGATCAAACGTAGGACAAGGGTTGCCACGCTCTTTCCAAATGAGCATTCACTGCTCAGGCTGGTGAGTGCTATCCTTATGGAAACCAGTGATGAATGGGAGGCGGGCAGAATTTATCTCAGGATGAATAATAGCGAATTGGCTAACTGAATTTACAGAAACAATGTTGCTTTATCGTTCAGCTATTCATGTTTTACCAATGATTACAATATGTTCTGATAGAGCCTGGAAGGTATGCTGGAGCACAACAATTTATAAACCTATTCGACCAGTTTCAACCCTGGGTCAAGTAAAATCCCAAAATCTTCTATTTGACGATCTTCACGTAACCAGCGAGCTTTTGCTAGTGTGGGCGTTACCTTCATAAGCGGGGATTATCAAGTGTTGGCTCAACCATCTTTGTTAACGCTTCTTGATTGCTGAGGAATCTTTCTTAACCTATAGATAGAGCTTCAATCGTGAAATTGAGGTGCATCAGGAGCAAACATGTTATGGAAAAAATGATTGACCTCCTATTGCGATACGGACTGTACATTTTTCTCATCTGCTTTTTATGGCCCTCGATCCTCTGGGCCATTGATAATTCCGAATGTCTTGAATGTCATAGCGATGAAAACCTCACCAAGGAAAGCACTGACAACATATTGCAGGTAGAGATAACAGAGTCTCTGTTCGTGGACGAAAAAAAATTTAACAAATCAATTCATAACATTAAAGGTATTACTTGCTTAGACTGTCACTCTGATATTAAAGAACTCGATTGGAATGAGGAAGTACCCCACGCACTCTATTTGACAAGAGTACACTGCGTCTCGTGTCATGAAGATTCTGGGGAAGAGTTCAAAAACAGTGTTCACATGAAAATGCGGACAAAAGGTATAACCATGACCTGCTATGCATGTCATGGTTATCATTATGTACAACAGATGGAAGGTGCTTCAGTCGCTGAAAGGACAAACAGTATCTGCTTGAAATGTCATAACCCTAATCAGTACCATGGTTGGTTGCCTTCCGGTGATGCACATTTTGCCTCCGTGGAATGCGTTGTCTGTCATGCCCCTGACGTACCGCGACATATCGATCTTAGATTTTATGACCTTCTCACAAATAAATTTTTTAAAGGTGATGAACTTCTTAAAATTATAGGCTTTGATTACAATGAGATCATGCAAAAGATTGATAAGAATAAAGATGAAATCATTGACATGAATGAGTTTGATGACCTCTTTTTCATGCTCAAGCATAAAAACATCCGCCCCATCTTACGTGCTGAACTTGTTGCAGATATTAACTCCATTGCACACCAGATAAATAGGGAATCTGCACAAAAAACCTGTGAAAAGTGTCATGCCTCCGATTCACCATATTTTAACGCCGTTTCCCTGATCCTGACCAAAGATGATGGCACCGTAGAACGGTATAATATCGACCGGGCGATTCTTGCAAGTTATTATGTAAGCCATTTTTATCTTCTGGGCGGAACCCGGGTGAAACTTTTGGATAAGATTGGCTTACTGATCATTGCCGGAGGAGCTTGTACAGTATTTGGCCATTTTATTGTCAGGGTCTTAACTATCCCGTCACGCCGAAGGAAAAAAGAGCATGACACGTAGTCCCTGTGTAAATCATACTGCTCTGTGTAATGTCATGAGGTTCCATTATGAGTAATGGAAAACTAATCTATATCTATCCACTCCCAATACGGGTATGGCATTGGATCAATGCACCTGGTTTCGTTCTTCTTATTCTTACAGGCTTTCAGATTCGATACGCTGAAATGTTAAACTTTATGACCCTTCCCACTGCTATTGCTATTCATAATTATGTGGGGTTTGCGGTTATTGCCAATTTTTTCATCTGGCTTGCCTATTATTTGGGTTCCGGCAACATGAAGGCCTACATTCCAGATCCTCGTAACATGGTATCTCCTTCACTGAAACAGATTTGGTACTATGGATATGGCGTTTTTGTTGGCAAGTCTAACCCACACATCATGACTCCGGAAAACAAATTTAATCCCCTTCAACAACTGGTATATCTTGCAATCATGTTTGTTTTTCTTCCTGCCCAGATGATGTCAGGGCTGTTTCTGTGGAAGATCAAGGAATATGAGGAATATATCAATCTGCTGGGAGGTCTCAAGCTTCTCGATACCATTCACGTCCTATTGTTTTTCTTTTTCACGTCATATCTTTTTATTCATTGTTATCTTGCTACATTGGGAAACACGCCACTTGCACGTTTTAAAGCCATGTTCACCGGTTATGAGGAACATCGAGAGTAACTTTTCACCAAAAACACCCAGGTTGAGTATATTCAAACAACATTCAATTTTGCTTTCTACCCACACACCTCTTTACCCTTCTCATATCTCATTTTATATGAATCAGGTCTTTATTCTGGTTGTCTTTCTGCACGATCAGGTTGCGTTGCTGCAATCATCGATAATTAACACGGAAAAATACAAATTTTTCCTAATTACATTTGATGGTTAGACAGTAGTGTAATCTCGCGAACGGTTTAAAGGGCACGGCGGGGCTCGGGAAAAGCCACAAATATTGGTTGTCGCTGATTTCCTTTCCTGGAAGAAAGCACCAGAATCAAAATTTATTAGATATAACTAACTGGCATTTTTATATTTAGTGTAGATAATTATGCGTCGATCTCCCCCCGCGGTTTTTCTTCCCCAGCGTACCCAGTTGAAGAATTGCAGGAGCCGTTTCCTCTTCATAGCGCAATTATGCAATACGTCTTAGACACGCATTAATCGTTCTTTCATGTAACAGGCTGATAATAGATATAAAAACACAAATATCAAGTTTTGGAATGTATTGTGCAATAATAATTATAAGAAAAACACCTTATGCCAGAAAATCATAAAAGATGAGGACTCGTCATGGGTGAATGGTTAATTTTTCTAGCAATAGTACCCTTATCCTGCCTATACCTGACTAATAATTTACACATAAAAAACAGGTTTATGTGGATTGGTATCACTTTTGGAATGGTGATCGCACCCGTAAGTTTTGGTTTGGTTCAGATGACTTATATCCCTTTCATTGGCAAATTATTAGGACTTGTCGGTGTTATTTTCAATCTGACACATGGATCAATCGGATATATAAGTCTGCTTTGGGTTGGCATACTTGAGCCGAACACAGTAATCACCGCTACTGACCTGGTTATGATCAACCTTTTTAACGGTGTCCTGTTTGCATACATCTATGGCCTGATCGGATACGCTGTTGAAAAAAAACTGGCAAAAGAAAAAGAGAGTTTGCTGGTGTTGAAGGCACCGTTACATAATGTGACTTCTAAATAGCAATCTTGTAGATACTGTTCCACTGTTCGATGAACTGACAGGTGAGAAACAGCAATTGTCCACCTCTCCAACCACCTCAGATATCCTCTTTGACTAGGATCTATATTATAAACTCTCCATGAGCCATGCTGGTATTTACCTTGGGGCAGATATCGCTTATCTGCACCAATTTCAAGTCTGGATGTCAGGAACTGTGGGTAGAACTATCTATGGATACATGTAAGTGATTGCAGATCTACACGGCATTATGTTGCAGCATTGTGTATTTGCACAAGTTCAAACTTTTAATTCATCAAGACCATGACTTTGCCCATTTAACGTGGATTCTCATGGTTTTTACCTAGACAAGGAGCCTTACGACACTGTTCACCTAAGACAATATTCTGGAAATAAAAACCGCCTCATACCTAGAATATGTATCAAGCCTAGATGACCGTCAATCAGGACAATTAGCCTTGCGTGATGCCGTATTTTTTAATTTTTCGCCATAACGTACTCGGATCGATTGACAGGTAGGCAGCAGTGGCGGTCTTGTTCCAGCCGTGTTTGTTGAGCGCAGCCCTGATTGTACTTTCCTCTGAGGCGGCAAGCGGCTTTGTAACTGCCCCCCCCTCGCTTGATTCTCTGTTCTGGTGGAAGTTCGTCAATTCTTTGGGGAGGTGATCCAACTCGATTATGTTTCCATGACAGAGAATGAAGGCATACTCGATAAAGTTTTCCAGTTCCCTGATATTACCAGGGAAATCATATGCCATAAACAAATCGAAAACTTCCTGGGATATTCCTTCAATGTTCATCCCTTTGATCATATTAAATTTGTTGATAAAATTATCTACCAGAATTGAGATATCCTCACGGCGGCTAGACAGTGGTGGCAGGTAAATCTTGACAACATTGAGACGATAGAAAAGGTCTTCACGAAATTTTTTCTGGGAAACAAGATCAACAAGCTTTTTATTTGTTGCCGCAATTATACGGATATTTGCCTTGACCGTTTCCATTGAACCAAGAGGTTCATATTCCATTTTTTCCAATACCCGCAACAGCTTCATCTGCAAGGCACTCGAAATATCACCTATTTCGTCGAGCAAAAAAGTGCCGCCTTCAGCAAGTGAAAAGCGGCCTGGTTTGTCGCGTTTTGCTTCGGTGAATGCACCTTTTTTATACCCGAACAGTTCAGACTCCAATAAGGTATCGGGTAGAGCTGTACAGTTTAAAACAACAAATTTACCGGAACGTTCGCTCAAGTCATGTATCGCTTTTGCAAATAATTCCTTTCCAGTGCCACTCGGACCTTCGATCAGAACGGTACTGTTACTTTTTGCTATGTCCGGCAGGATATCGAGAATTTTTCTGATTTCTTGGTTCTGGGAGATAATATCGGAGATGGAATACTGCCCATTAATCTTTTTGCGTAAAAATTCGATTGCGGTAATGTCCCGCATGGTCTCTACGCCACCAATAACTTCTCCAAGTTCATTGCGAACTACCGAGGCACTGATAGTCACCGGTATCTGTTGACCGTCACTTCTGACAATATTGGTTTTTGTTGAAAGTTTTTCTTTGCCGGTCAGCATGCTTTCCTTTAAAAAGCATTGCTTCTTGCATCTATCAGTGCTGCCGCCCAACACCTCATAACATTTTTTTCCGACAGCCTGCTCTTTCTTTACACCGGTTAACTTTTCTGCTGCATGATTGAAATATGTAATAGTCTGTTCGCAGTCGATTGTAAAAATGCCATCGGCAATTGAATCGAGAATAATATTGTTCCAGTCCTGATCAATTTTTTTGATCACATCATCCCCCGGAGCAATGCAGAATAAGCGACTCCATCATCTATATGCTCTCATCTGACTATAGCATAAAAGGGAAGGAGAAGCACTATTGAGCAAACACTGCTGTGTGATGTTCTTCCTGATTCTCTGCAGGGACACACGTTATCGCAATGGAAGAGGCTCGTATTGGCAATGTCAAACATTTAAGCAAATCTGAAAATCTACACTGTTCCTGATTCTCTTGATTTTCTTATCAGTGAATTTTTGATTCACTAAAACCGTGGCTGCGCAGAAAACATTCAAAGATCAAATTGCTATGAAAAATATTAGATGTGATTTGGCAATATCAATGTCGTAACTATTTTACCCAGCCTACTTTAGATCGGCTATAGGTTTTTGTAATTACGTTAAAAAATAGAGCGAGGCCATTCAGCGCACTATAACCTGACTGCATTATCTCAATTGCAATGGCCATGGCAGAGTGGGCAGCCATCAATAACTTAAACTTTTTGTGTCTTCATGAAGAAGCTTATCCGCTGCCTGGGACGGCTTTGCAATAGATATTCCTTCTCTCAGGTCTGAAGTTGTTTTATCTTTGTTCGATAAATATGGCGGACATAGCTCTACGCCGACACCCTTTTGAATGAGATTTTTCAGTAACATCTGTGAGGATTTGTTGTTTGGCTTCAAAAGAATCTACGGGGCATTCTTGACAGCCAGTAACCTGCTTCACCGCAAAGAAGAACATCCACGGTTGCTCCTTTTTTCATGGTCTGGGTAGCAAGTACCATTGACATCAATTGAGTTACCGGATCATCAGTTGTTACAATGACAAAAGATTCTTGGATTTTTCGGAACCATTTCCACATACGGAAACAGCAAGAGAACACACAACGATTAAACCAAAATATATTTAAACATTCTTTGCCCTCATCATTGGTAATGAGAAGTTTAAATATGTAATTGTTAGCGGTAAATATCCCAAAGCCTATCTCAAAAACAGGCTTTGGGAAGAGGTTGACATCAGATTTTTTCCGGTAATTTCCAAGCTATAAGCATAAAAACAATGCCAATGGCAACGGCCAGTAAAGTGCCTGGAATCATGGGCAGCAGTGGTTCAAATATTTCAGACCCGGTTGCAAGCATCACCTTGCCGCCAGCAACCTTGTCAAACAGCCACGTTTCTTTAATGCTGCCATAAACCAGAGTGTATAAAAGTGCGCCCAGCAGACCGCCGCCAACAAAAAAGAAGGCATCCTTCCTGCCGTCTGCAAGAGCAGTTAAACTCGTACCGGGGCAGTAGCCGGCTATGGCAAATCCCAGTCCAAGCAGTGCACCACCAACGATAACACCAATGTAGCTGCTTTTCACAGAGAGGTGCCCGCTATCAATGATGCCGAAGGCCATAAGCAGAAAAAGCAGGGTGCTGCTGATGCCGATGGCAAAAAAGATGGTTTTCATGAGATGCAGATCTTTGAGGCGCAGCATGTTAATGATATTTTGAGGATTGTTTGCCCCCGCCCGCTGCAGAGCGAAACCGAAAAATATTCCAAGGATAATCGCAAGTATAATATTCATGATATACCTCTTAGTTTCTCTTGTAGAGTAATATTGCTGCCGGAACTGCTGCAGCAAAAGCGCCCAGGGCAAACAGGTATCCACTAAGCGATGTCTGCATCATTCCGCTCATCATATGTCCGCTGGTACAACCTCCAGCCAGCCGGGCTCCGAAAAGTACGAGAACCCCGGCAAAGAACACCGTTATATAACGGGCGAGAGGATCTTCCCCGAAGCGCTGTCGCCAGACCTGGGGAGCCTTGCGGTCTTCTGTGTTAGGTTTGGGGCCGCCCAGTCTGGAGGATACAAAAGCTCCGGCTATCATGGCGAGAACAAAAACAAAGCTGTAGTTAAGCGGGTTCGCTATGTTCTCTGCGTATGCCCCATCACTTTTACCCAGATAGGCGTTTGGACTGGAATAGCCTGTCTTACTTTCAGGATTCTCTTGAACAATAGTATCTGAAAAAAGGTTCCAGATAATGCCGTCAGCTATGACAAATTGAGTGGATACCCCGATGGGTTTGACCAATGCAACAGCAAAGAGAAATGCTGCTCCCAGTAAAAGACCTCCTTTAAACCAGTTTAATTGTCCGTTCATATCAATTACTCCTCATTTTTCGGGTTGCAGTAAATATGGTAAAGGGTTTGAAGTACATCAGAAACGGCATTACTCTTCAGCCGATAATGGATAATCTGACTTTCACGCCGCGTTTCCACAAGACCGGCATTACGTAGACTTGCCAGGTGCTGCGACAGGGCTGACTGGCTTAAAGGAACGGCTTGGTTCAGTACACTCACCGAACATTCCCCATTCATCAGGTGGCAAAGCACCATCAGCCGACCTGGGTGGCTCATACTTTTAAGCAGGCTGGAAGCCTTTTCCGCGTTTTCTTCAAGTTTATCAGGGTCAATCTGTTTCATATTAGTGCGCACCTTGTTTAGTAAGTTCTAAATTAGATAATCCTAATAAATGGTTTGTCAAGGTTTGATACGGACGTTGGTAATCACTCATTTTGTTTGAAACGTTCAAGCTGAGCTGTTCTTTGATGACTTACTAGAAGCGGCCCTGGAAATTTGCACAAGCCGTTAGTTTTGAGGCCCTTTACCAAAAGCCAAGAACGAGCAAAAAACATCCGGAGCATGTTGCTTATCCACACCTGCTGCGGGACAAGGTCATTAATCGAGCCAACTAGGTATGGGCCCTGGATACGACATACATTCCAATGGCCAAAGGATATGTATACCTGACAGCCGTTGTTGATTGGGCGAGCCGAAAAATTCTGGCAGCAAAGGTAGCGATTACCTTGGAAGCTGTTCATGCAGATGAGGTTCTGCAGGAAGCCTTTAATCGATACGGTAAACCAGAGATCATAAATTCAGATCAGGAAAGTCGGGTTACTGCTTATGAGTTTCTTCAGGCTGTGAAATAAAACGGCTGTCAGCTCAGCATGGATGGGCGAGGAGCGTGGCGGGATAATATATTTATCGAACGTTTATGGAAAACGATAAAATACGAACGAGTGTCCCTTTATGCTTATGATTCAGTTAGTGAGTCGCGGTCACCGATTATGCAATATCTTGTATGGTACAATCAGGCCAGACCTCATTCAAAGCTGAAAAAAATGTCACACCTGATGAAGCATATGGAAGGATGCTGCCTGCGCTTACGCTGCCAGCATAAAAACAGGGGGGGGATTCCACTTGAGAAATAGCGGTTAGCTTTTCAAACGAGTGGGGGCACTTCCGCACCGCATTTGAATCGCAAAAGATTATTTAAAATCTGATTACAAATTCCGACTCTAAAACGAACAAGAAAAATATAAAATGTTCTAGGCTTAGTGTCTTCAGCGACAAACCTTGCGATGAAATATCTGTAATTCTGATGATTTAATTTGACTATTCAAATTATGGACAGCCATGGACAATAATGGCCATAAAATCCCTCATCGCGGCTAGCCCTGTGTTAGCCCAAATGAAAAAGCCCCTACAGCTGAAAAACTGTAAGGGCTTGATCTTACTTAAAAACTACTGGTGCCGGGACCAGGAATCGAACCAGGGACACACGGATTTTCAGTCCGTTGCTCTACCGACTGAGCTATCCCGGCACCGAATAGAGCTGCTTATTTACAAAACATCACCGAAAGTGTCAATGATTTTGTCTTTCTGGCATCCCATTTTTGTCAATTCTTGGCCTCTTTGATTGTCAGCCCGCCAAGGTCCAGCTGAAAGTCGAGATCTTCATCCATATTTCCGGCTGCAGACGGGGATGCCCCCTCATACGCTGTCTCCTGGGTCGTTTTTTCGGCAGCTGTCTGCTCGGCGGCAACCTCTTCGGCGCCGCTTAAATCAAAGTCCAGATTGCTGAAGTCCAGGTCATCTTCGGGTTCAGCTGCTACCGGCTCCTCAATTTGGTCTGCTGACGGCTCGTCGTCAGGTATACTATCAGGCGGGAGAAGATCTGAGATATCATTAAGTTCATCGGGCAGTTCCATGTCTGGCAGGTCCGCTTCTTCAGGCGTTTCGGCTTCCTCGTCAAAATCTTCGAAGCTGAAGGTATCATCTTCCGGGACATCCTCAAACTGGCCGAGATCTGCCGATAAGTCTAAATCGTCTTCTTTGTCGTCGCCAAAGGTTGCATCCTCATCAAAATCTGCAGCGAGCGGCAGACTATCACCTGAATCATCAGCGCCATCGAGATTAAAATCAATCTGGTCTTGCTCTTCACCATCATCGACAAGAATTTCAAGATCTGGATCAGCAAACTCAATCGCTCCACCGACCTCGGCCGCACCCTCGATCCGGATATCGTCCTCAGGAACCGAGAATTTCAGGAAAGAAGGGGTGGCTACCTTTAGTATGCTGCCTTTAAACGCCGTCGTGGCAGCGGAAATGTCTTTATTGCATTTCAGGCAGGTTTCCAGGTTGTCGAAAGAAATGAAGCCGCATTTGGGGCAACGCATCAGTTAGTTCCTCTGTTTAAACAATATCGAAAAGCATGCTTCGCACACAAAACATGCTGCCAACTCGCTACCTACCCAGTATCGCACATTTTTTTCAGAAAAATCAAGGATAATTGCTTCTTTTCCTGTTATCGCGACGAGATCGACCAGTCCATACCGATATCACAGGCGGGGGCCGAATGTGTCAGGGCCCCGATTGAGATAATATCAACCCCGGTCCTGGCTATTGTTTCAACCGTATCCAGTGTAACTCCGCCCGAGGCTTCGACAAGCGCTTTTCCATCAATGATGGCAACAGCCTCAGCCATCATTTCCGGGGACATATTGTCAAGCATGATGATATCGACGCCGCAGTCCAGACACTCCCGGACCTGGACCAGGGTGTCGGTTTCCACCTCGATTCGCAGGGTATGCGGCACACGCTTTTTAATGTTCTGCACCGCTCTGGTTATCGAGCCGCAGGCGGCAATGTGATTATCCTTTATCAGGATGCCGTCGGTGAGGTTATAGCGATGGTTACTCCCCCCACCAGCTGTTACCCCGTATTTCTCGAGCATTCGCAGTCCAGGAGTGGTCTTGCGGGTATCACAGATGCGTACCTGATAGCCCTTTACCCGGTCGACAAAAGCTGCAGTTAAGGTGGCAATACCTGATATCCGTTGCAACAGGTTGAGGGCCACACGTTCGGCCTTTAACACATCGATCACCGGACCTGAAACGGTGAGCAGCACATCTCCGCGATAAACGCGGCGCCCGTCGGCAACTGCCGAATCAGTTATGATCTTCTGGTTCTGGGTCGTGAACACCACTGCTGCCACAGTGCCGGCACCCGCAACGGTAAAGGATTCCCGCGCCACCAGGGAGGCAGACCCCATCTCTTCCGGTCCGAATATCGACTCGCTGGTAAGATCCCCTCGGCCAATATCCTCAGTAAGAAACGATCTGATGATCTGTGTCAGAAGATTTGTGTCCATGATTCCATTTCATAAATAAACACGTTGTCCTGTTCAGGTGGGTACACTGTCTTTTAACCTGTCTTCTGCCTCGGTAATTCTCAGCAGGCGGCTGTCCAGCTCTTCTTTTTTCTCTTTCTCTTTCAGAACGACCGCTTCAGGTGCATTTGCCAGGAATTTCCGATTGTTCAGTTTACCGTTTACCTGCTTTAATCCGGCTTCAACCTTCACCCGCTCCCGACCGAGTTTTTCCAGCTCACTGTCAACGTCGATCAAGCCCTTCAGCGGCACATAAATTTCAATGTCGTTAAAGATATAGGTGGCAGCATCCGAGGGTTTGTCGGTTTTCGGCTGAACATGCAGTGCACTCAGGCGGGTCATGTCTGAAATCGCAGAAGAGAAATCATTGACAAGGGCTGCCTGTTCGTCGCTGATGCTGGTAACAAAGGCTTCAATTCGTTTGGATGGGTGCACATCGGCTTCGGATCTGATGTTGCGGATTCCTGAAATAATCCCCATCAGGAGACTCATCCGGGATTCAGCGGAGTCGTTGAGCCACTCGTTTTTTCTATGCGGATAGGGCTCCAGCATTAACACCTTTCGTTCACCAGGCAAGACACTCCAGATCTCCTCCGTGACAAACGGGGTAACCGGGTGAATCAGCTTGATTACCGTCTCAAGAACAACCAGCAGAACCCCTCTGGCCTGATTTTTGGCATGCTCGTCATCGCTGAAAAGATCGGCCTTGATCCACTCCAGGTACCAGTCGCAGAACTCGTGCCAGATAAACTGGTAAAGCGCCGCGGCAACCTCATTAAAATGGTACTCGTCAAGCCCCCGGCGAACCGCGTCGATGGTGCGAGCGGTGCGGCTCAAGATCCACTGGTGGACAAGCGGCAGCTCTGCCGGTCGTTCGGCAGCATCCCGGATCGTCTCATCACAGCTGCCGACATGCATCAGGGAAAAACGGGCAGCGTTCCAGATCTTGTTAATAAAAAAACGATAGCCTTCGATGCGGTCTTCATCAAGCCGTATCTCACGCCCCTGGGCCGCGAAGGCAATCAGTGTGAAGCGCATCGCGTCAGTACCGTAGCGGCCCATTACATCGAGCGGATCAAGGACATTTCCGGTTGATTTGGACATCTTTTTGCCATTTTTGTCCCTGACCAGGGCATGCAGGTAGACGTCACGAAACGGCACCTCCTCCATGAAATGAATGCCCATCATCATCATGCGGGCAACCCAGAAGAACAGGATATCAAAACTGGTAATCAGGATAGAGGTGGGATAGAAGGTCTTCAACTCCCTCGTCTGCTCCGGCCAGCCCATTGTGGAAAAGGGCCAGAGTGCCGAGGAAAACCAGGTGTCGAGCACATCGGTCTCCTGTTCCAGCTCATTGGACCCGCAGACCGGGCAGAGCTGAGGGGCTGTCGTTTCGACGATCATTTCATCACAACCGAGACAGGTCCAGGCCGGAATACGGTGCCCCCACCAGATCTGTCGGGAAATGCACCAGTCGCGAATATTGTCCATCCAGCCGTAAAACGTGTTGTACCAGCTCTTCGGGTAGATAGAGATGCGCCCCTCTCGCACCGCGGCAACAGCCTCATCGGCCAACGGTTTTACCGCTACAAACCACTGCAGCGAAGTCGTCGGTTCAACCGTCGTCTTGCAGCGATAGCACTGACCAATGGCGTGCTCATAATCTTCAATTTTCACCAGAAAGCCGAGACGCTCGAGATCGGCAACGATTTTCTTCCTGCACTCAAATCGATCAAGTCCGGCATATTCTCCCGCCAGGTCGTTCATCACGCCGTGCTCATCCATGACCTTGCACATCTCGAGGCTGTGCCTGCGCCCGATTTCGTAATCATCGCGATCATGGGAGGGGGTGACCTTCAGGGCACCGGTGCCGAACTCCTTCTGCACGTGCTGATCAAAGACAACGGGAATGGTCCTGCCGGTCAGCGGCAGGAGGATGCCGACATCGGCGAGATGAGCGTAACGCTCATCGTCGGGATGAACAGCGACCCCGGTATCGCCAAGCATGGTCTCCGGTCTGGTCGTCGCCACCACGACTTCCCCGGAGCCGTCGGCGAACGGATAGCGAAGATGGTACAGTTTTCCTTTGTACTCTTCATGATCCACTTCATCGTCGGCAAGCGCGGTGAGGCAGCGGGGACACCAGTTGACAATATAGTCGCCCTTGTAGATCAGGCCCTCCTTGTAAAGCCTGACAAACACCTCGCGAACGGCGTTTGACAACCCCTCGTCCATGGTAAAGCGCTCGCGCTCCCAGTCACATGAACAGCCAAGTTTTTTCAACTGGTTGATTATGGTGCCGCCTTTTTCCTGACGCCATTCCCAGACCCGCTCAATAAACTGCTCCCGGCCAACATCATGCCGGCTCTTTCCCTGGGTGGCAAGATGCCTCTCGACAACATTCTGGGTGGCAATGCCTGCATGGTCTGTTCCCGGGACCCAAAGGGTATTGTCGCCGCACATCCTGTGATAGCGGGTCAGGACATCCTGCATCGTGTTGTTCAGTGCATGCCCGACATGGAGCACCCCGGTCACATTGGGAGGAGGAATAACAATTGAAAACGAAGGCTTACCTTCATCCATCTGGGCTTGAAAACAGCGCTGTTCCTCCCAGGTCTTTAACCACTTCTCCTCAACACCTGCAAATTCGTAGCCTTTGCTCAGCTCTTTCGGGTTACCGCTGCTCATGGTATCTATTTCTTCACTCTTTTCTTTGTTATCACTTGTCAACACGAAGCATCGTGCATTTCATCAGGGCAAGGGGCGCAGATTACCTGCGGAGCCCCAATAATTCAACCGTTTTATGGAACATCGCCGGATTTCCGGCGCTGGGACGGGCTGCGTGGTGGTGCTGCTTTTAATGCCTCGCATCCCACGCTCTAGGCAGGAAGAGGTACTCATAGACGCCAAGGGCATAACGATCGGTCATTCCGGCAATATAGTCACAAACCCTTCGATGAGCCATTTTTTCATCCTTCCAGTCACTGCTCGAATCATCCACACGCCATTCGTCACCGTATCTTTTCACCAACCCGTGGGCAAGGAAATAGCCATACAGTTCCCTGATGATACGCTGGGCCTTCTCAAACTCCTGGTGAACCCGGTAGTAACGATAGACATTTTCATGGAGATAGTTTCTCAATCCCGATATCGCCCCAAGCATTTTATCGCTGACGTGCAGCGTCCCGTCATCGATCCTCAGTGTCTCTACAATAAGATCCCTGACCATGCAGCCGATACGCTGGGAGTGCCGCTCTCCGACAATCTTCCTTATCTCCGCCGGCACGTCCATCTCTTTTATGATTCCGGCACGAAGCGCATCATCGAGGTCATGGTTAACATAGGCAATGATGTCGGCGAGCCGGACAGCCTGCCCTTCCAGGGTAATCGCCAGCTCTGATTTGCGCTCCGGGATTATTTCTTTTCTTCCCTTGGAGTGGCGAACGATGCCGTTGCGCACCTCAAAACTGAGATTGAGCCCCCGGCCATCCTTCTCAAGAAAGTCAACCACTCTGAGACTGTGGATATAATGCCGGAAGCCGGTAGGATGCAGCTCGTTGAGGGTTGCTTCCCCCGCATGTCCAAACGGCGTATGCCCCAGGTCGTGCCCCAGTGCGATCGCCTCGGTAAGGGCTTCGTTGAGGCAAAGAGCTGCAGAAATAGTGCGGGCAATTTGCGATACTTCAAGGACATGCGTGAGCCGTGTCCGGTAATGGTCGCCCATCGGCGCAAGAAACACCTGGGTTTTATGCTTCAGCCTTCTGAAGGTCTTGGAATGAATGATCCGGTCGCGGTCCCGCTGGTAGGGCAGACGAATGTCAGCTACCTCTTCTTCTTCCGCTTTTCTTCTCCCCCGGGACCTGCTGTTTCGGGCAGCGCACGGTGACAAGATCGCGTCTTCCCGTTCCTCGAGCTGTTTCTTTATTGATATGCCGATCCTGGGAACAAAGCTCATGTTATGTCCGTCATGTTAAAAAAACAGTACCGCTTCGAGACCATCGTGATGAAGGGTGAAGGCAATCACCTTCCACCGGTAAAGCGCACGCTGAACTCCGAATTTGCAGGAGAGTAACCGACCCCCCTGTTTTAACAGCTATGTGATTGTACGCTCTAACTTTTTTGGAGTCAATAGGCAAACATATCCACAATGAGCCTGACATGCACGGATAAACAGGGTATATTCAAGCACCGGTCCTTTCTGGATGTCCCGTGAGATGAATGACCCATGAAAACAGCTCAAAACCGATTTATCCGACTCAGCCGGGCATTTTTCAGATCAGCTCTCTACCTGATAACGCTGTACCTGCTTTTTATGCTCGGCAGAGGCATCTACAATCTTATCAACTCTTTCAGCGTCCCGTTTGGCTTTTCTTCTGCGGCAAACCTTGCCATCTCCGGCGTATTCGCTCTGCTGTTTTTCGGCCTTGGCCTGCTGGTAATCCTACATTTCTTCAGGTCGAAAAATCCTGACTGAAAAACAGCCGCTGCTGCAGGCGATTCAACCGTCTTGTTATCGTGACCATTTTGGGATAACATATCATGAAAGTAAAGGATAAAGCAGATCAGGCTCGTTTTTCCCAGACAAAAAAAAAGAGGTATGGAGTAACGCTATCATCGCCGCCCCGTCATCTTCTCAAATAACTGTCGATCCGGTCTTCCATTTCGCCCAGGGCTACCTGAGCGAAAACTCCGGCAGCACCGAGAAAATTCTGGTATCCGAACTGGTCCCGAAGGGCCGGGCACTCGCCGACTACCCCGGTGTTACCGCACAGAGCAGCATCAACGCTAAAAAAGGCGGGCTGAAAGCGGGCAGGTTTACCGAGTTTTCCGCCGACGGCCTGACGCTTCTGGCATCGGTTACCGGCTATCCACGGCTCACCATGCTGCAGGAAGAAGAACAGGCCATTCCTGTTGTCTCGATAACGCCGCTTGTCAACATTTCATTTGACCGGCTCTCGGCAACGCTGCTCATTTATCCGCCGCTGCCAGACAAAAACACGCTGAATTCTGATAATCTCGAGGAGTTCCTGCATGGCTCTGGTCTCTGCCATGGAATCGACCATGATGCAGTGGAAAAAGCAAAACGGATTATCGCCGCCGGGGGAAATGAAATCACCGAAATCAAAATCGCCGCAGGAACAATGCCGGAACACGGGACCAACGCCTACCTCGAGTACGCTCTGGAGATCGGTCCCATTGCCGGACTCTGCCTGCCCGACGGTTCGATCGATTTCCGGGAGCGCAGGATTATGGTCGGCATCAAGGCCGGGGAAATAATCGCGAAAAAAGTTCCGGCCGTTCCCGGGATACCAGGAATCAGCGTGCTTGGCGAGCGAATTGAGCCAAAGAACGGCGAGGACATCAGGATTGCAACGCAGGGGGAGGCAGACTATTTTGAAGAGAGCCTGTCGGTAAAAGCCACCGGAGACGGCGTCCTTTCCATCGTCAAAAACAACACCATAAAAGTGTCCCCCAAGCAGCAGATTAACGGCAACATTGACTTCAAGACCGGCAATATCGATTCCCAGGGATGTCTTACCATTAGCGGGTCCGTCCAGGCAGGTTTTTAAAGTGAAGAGCGGCGGGGATCTTAAAATCGAAGGCAGCATCATGTCCGCACAGGTCACCTGCGGAGCCAACTGCGTTGTCAAAGGCGGGATTACCGGCAAGAGTTCCGAGCTGGTCGTTGCCGGCGATGCAGATATTACCTTTATCGAACGGTCCACCCTTGCAGCGGGGGGGAGCGTCGTCATCAGGACCCAGGCCTATTTCAGTCAAATCAGCTCCCAAGCCGACATCCGCTGCAACCCTGCAAGCATTGTCATGGGAGGATCTCTCATCGCTGCAGAAAACATGACGCTGGGCACGGTTGGCGCTGCAGACAGTGAGCCGGCCACTATCGGCGCAGGGATTGATCCTGAACGGCTCAGCCAGTACCGGGAATTACGGCAAAACTTGAGCGACCAGCAGGATCAGCTCATTCAATGGATACAGCTGCACGGCAGAGCTCAGTCGAGAAAAGTAAGAAAGATGGAACGTGAAATCGAGGAAACCAGGGCCCGGCTGGTCGCCTTCAACCTCATACCCGGCACCGAACTGTTTTCCCGCGTGGGAAGCGGCTCTTCAAGGGATGAGCTTGACGAACAGCATCCGCTCTATCACGCCGGGCTGGATGTTGAGGCCATCAGGATTGACCTGCATGGTTCAGCGTACAGCGGAACCAGGATATTGCTGGGAAACCGCTCCCTGGTTCTCGAGCAGGAGGTTTCGAGGCGACAGTTCAAGCTCTCACGCGACATGAAACGGATCATCGCCCTGCCCTTGCGGAGCATCTGATCTCCTGGTCAAATCACCATACGTTATGCCTATCTTATAAGGGCCTGCAATGGCTTTACTGCTGAGCCGTCCATCCGCCTGGACAGGAAACAGGACAGTACGACTTCGATGTGCGCAACAGTTATCAATAAAACGTTTTCTCTGACAGGGCCATGACTGGACAAAAGGTGTTGAGCCGGGAAGAAAAGAGCTGGATTCTCTATGATGTTGGAAATTCGGCTTTCGTACTGATCATGGTGACGGCGATCATGCCTATCTATTTCAAGGATGTCGCCGCACAAGGGCTATCCGCTGCGGTCTCCACTGCCCACTGGGGATTTGCCAACAGTGCGGCGGCTCTTGTCCTGGCTCTGCTGGCACCTGTGCTCGGTGCCTTTGCTGATTCCAGGAATAGAAAAAAACGGTTTTTCCTGTTTTTTCTCCTTGTCGGTCTGATCTTCACTCTCGCCCTGGCACGTATTACAACCGGCCAGTGGCTCCTCTGTCTGGTCCTGTTTGTTTGTGCCCGCATTGGCTGGGCCGGCGCCAATATCTTTTATGACGCATTTTTAGTTGATGTGACGACGCCGGACAGAATGGATTATATTTCCGCCCGGGGTTACGCACTCGGCTATGTCGGCAGCGTCATCCCATTTCTTCTCGTCATTGCCCTGATACGCTCGGCAGGTATGGACGACGGGCTTCCAATCGGACAGGTGCAGGTTGGCTTTGTCGTCGTGGCCATCTGGTGGATGATTTTTTCAATCCCTGCAATCAGGAATGTCAAGCAGGCCCAGGCAGCCGCCATTGTTGATGGGCCCGTAATTGGCAGCTTTAAGCGGCTGATCGACACATTTAAAAATATCAGGAACCATCGACAACCGTTTTTGTTCCTTGTCGCCTATTTTTTTTATATCGACGGGGTCGGGACCATCATCACCATGTCTACAGCTTATGGGAGAGATCTGGGTTTTGGCATAGATCTGCTCATCGTTGTCCTGCTCTTTATCCAGGTTGTTGCCTTCCCCTGTACCCTTGTCTACGGCAAACTGGCCGAGAGATTTACCGCAAAATCACTCCTGATGACGGGGATTCTCATCTATTGCCTGGTCACCCTGCTCGCCTTTGCGCTGCCGTGGATAACCGATATCAGGATGAAAACCGCTCTTTTCTGGTTGATCGCCTTTCTTGTCGCCTCTTCCATGGGAGGGCTGCAGAGCCTGAGCCGGAGCTGTTTCGCCAGATTAATTCCAGCAGAAAAAAGTGCTGAATTTTTCGGATTCTATAATGTCTTCGGGAAGTTTGCAGCGATTGCCGGCCCCATGCTGATGGGGCTTATCACGCGGCTCAGCGGCGACAGCAGATGGGGAATACTTTCAATTCTTCTGCTCTTCATCGCAGGCGCCTGTATTCTGGCCAGAGTGCAGCTGGAAAAGCACTGATCAGTATCTGCCGCCGTTCATCCAATGGGTAACAAACGCTTTCAGGGACATGGGCTGGTGGCCGTTTTGGGCGTTACAGGAGGCAATCTGGAAGGCAATGTCCCATTGCTGCATCAATGTTTTCCAGCCATACAGCAGTGAATTGCTGGGGTCGTAGATATGCGTGGCTTCCGAGGTCACCCCGTTCACTTCGATAACTTTGAGGTTGTTTCCCTCCCGGAGATCCTTCTCGCTTGCAGTCTTTACATCAAACCTGCCGAAATAAAAGCCTCTGTATGGCCGGGCTATTTTTTCAACGGCCATGAGCAGCTGATCAGATATCAGGTAGCTGCCATCCAGGAACAGCGTTCCCAGGGAGTGAGCACCGACATTCCCCAGTTGAACCGATTCCCCGGCTGGAACAATCTTCAGCAGGTCCGCTTGAAGCCGCTTGAGGAAGAGTGGAGCCATGCTCAGTGCGCGCCCATGCTGCAGAATCAACTCTTCGAGAGTATGCCGGCCGTCTCCGACGACAAAAAGGTGTTTTTTCCTGGTAATGCTGAAAATTTTCCCCAGCCGTTCACCCGGGAAACGATAGTAAAACACACCGAATTCCTCGCCGGGATGAAACTCCATTATGATAAAGTCATCTTCGATATCGCCGAGCCAGCGGAAGGCATCTTCCTGGCTGCGGCAGACAGAGACGCCTATGCCCCGCTGCCCTCGGTCCGGTTTGAGAACGACCGGATAATCGAGGGAATGTTGCTGCATGAACTGGGTGAAGATGGCACGCTTGTCCGCAGCCGGTTTCCCCGCCTCGACGAGAAGCCATCTGCCCAGGGCATCCTGGGGCACCTCCTTGAAAATTGATGATTTCCGTTCTCCTATGAAACCGCTGTCCGGCTTCATTGAAGGATTGACAACGGTAAAAAGGGTCGGTTGCCGATAACGAAAACAGCCGAGATAGAGGGCGTAGAGAAAGGTCACGCTGTTGGTCACGTAATACGGCCAGAACTCCCAATGCCGAATCCTTCGCCACTTGCTCACCAGCAGCCGCCGGCCGCGCCAGGAAAATAGCGGGACAACCAGACGGGTGACGGCATAGAGGATGAGCAGCAGTCCCAGAAAAATCCACAGGGCATGCTGACGGTAACCATCAGCATAGTGGACAACCTCCCTGCCGACATACATCGAAGCAATAACGAGCAACGGTGTCCAGAGCACCACTGCAATTGCGAAAAACACCATCAGCTTCACCAGGTTTACATTCACCAGACCGGCGGCAAAAAAGGTTGCGGTCCTGGTTCCGGGCAGAAACCTGCTGGCAATGATCAATGAAACTCCGCGGTGCTCAAAGAGCATTTTGCACTGTTCTACGGTTTTCGCCTTGAGGAACCATTTGAGCGGCGGGTGATCCAGTGCGACGATACCGACAAGGTAGCCTGTCAGATAAAGCATGATATCACCGGCATAAATACCGATCGCACTTGCGGCGACGGCCCCGGGAAGCGAGATGATGGCCTGTGCCGCCAGCAGTCCTGCTGCAATACAGGCGAGGTCTTCACTTATGAGGGTTGCCAGTGCAATGGCGGCGAGTACCGTCAGCTGATTACCTGACTGGGCAGCATATTGCTCCAACTGAGCAATGATGCCATATGCAGACTCCGCATCTGCGCCGCAGGCACTAACCGGCAGGAGGAGAACAGACAGGGAGACGGTGACTCGCAGCGACTTCATCAACATCAGTCAAAAAGCGGGTTTCAACTTGTTCAGGCTACACTGGCAAGAGGCAGACCCAGGCCAGCGGATAACGGTGTGCAAATCAATGATCATAGGGCTCAAGGCGCACATGGCTGCATCCTTTGCTTTTTTCTCGTCATACCGGAAGCCCTCGCCTCTCAGTCGCTCAGCTGTCGGCTGTCCCTGCAGTCAGCACAGACCTTGATCAGGAAAACACCGATCGGAACGTAACCGGCCAGCGCCAGTGCACCACTCATTGGAAAAATGATCTGGGTTTCCGGAGAAAATATCAACAGGTACGCTACCAGCGCCGGAACTTTGTCCAGGTGGCACACGGAAAAAAGAGCCGTCACAAAACGTCTCATCAGATCCGGATGATTCGGCGCTGTGCCGCGAGATGCGCGGTAAAGAAGAAACAGGGCAAGTGCGGATCCGGCCAGGTACAGGCAGACCCCTGCGAACACTTTCATTTCCAGGATTGAAAGCTCGGAGGCGATCCGGCTTTCATCGGAAGGAAACCATAAAAAAGCAGGGAGAAAAAGAGCACAGAGATAGGTGAGAAGCCCAGCACCAAGATACTTATAGTGGGAGCCGGTTGCCTCCTCCTCATCTGCCGGGGTAAACCTGCCGAAAAAAAGCAGGCCGACAAGTCCTGCCAGGCTGGCGGCAACAAGAAAAAAGGGCCAGGAGGAGCCGTTGCCGTAAACGGGAAACAAGAGGCGGTCATCATTTGCCGGCAGCAGGAAAATAATACCAAAAAACAAGCCCGCCAGTATGCCAAAGCCCAGCAGCAGGCCGCTCATGATTCTCATCAGCCCGGTGAGATAGCATACTCCCGAAACAACCGAGGTAAAACCTGCCAGTATGATCCTGACTATCATCTATTTGATCCGCTCCCTGTCTGAGGCATCCCGTATTTTCCTCTCTACGTGCATGGCTGTTGGCTTTCCTACACTTTATCGAGCCTGCCTTTATTATCAACAATAAAGCTAAAAAAAAGGAATAAAAGCGATTTGTTCGAATCAGTAAGCTCAAATAATTGTTTTAAAAACCCTGAAATCATGCCAGCAGGCATCACCAAATGCAGAAAAGATTGCTATTTCTTCGGCTTTTAGGGTAATTGTTTACTGCTTTTAAAAATAGTT
The DNA here is from genome assembly GCA_963674815.2 of Desulfocapsaceae bacterium. Lineage (GTDB taxonomy): Bacteria > Desulfobacterota > Desulfobulbia > Desulfobulbales > Desulfocapsaceae > MADRE3. The sequence goes on along the minus strand of CAXXTV010000004.1, from coordinate 756,748 downwards.
CCGCTAAGGAGAATAGTCATGATCAATGTTATCGCCTCAATCAGTGTTGTTCCCGACAAGGTCGTCGAATTTGTAAAGATCTTTAATGAAAATGTTCCCAATGTTCTCGATGAGGACGGTTGTATCGAATACTATCCGACTGTCGACATCGAAACTGGGCTTGAGCTCCAGCAAACCGATCCCTCTGTTGTCACAATCATTGAATGCTGGGAGAGCATCGAAGCACTCAAACGACATCTGAAAACACCGCATATGCTGCGCTACCGTGAACAGACAAAAGATCTCGTAAAAAAAGTGAGCCTCAAGGTCCTGCAACCAGTGTAAAAAGGACTGCCGACGCACGCTGTGGGTGGCTGCTCCGCGCCGCGGCTGGCCGACAAGCCTTGACTTTACCGATCAACAAAATAATATAGCTACGAGTTTAAAACCGTTACCCTTACGAGTACTGATTAAACCATGCTGTTGAGTCAAATTTTATCACTGGTCGGCGTTGCCCTGACCGGACTGCAAACCTTCCTTATTTTCTACCAGGGCGAAGGTCTCTGTCTGAATGAGGGCTGCGAAATTGTTGATTCGCTCACCCTGCTGCCTCCGCTCTATATCAATGTCGCCGGCCTGCTCTTCTTCCTCTTTGCCAGTTTCGGTTTACACCAGGCCCGCAAAGGATCCGAACTGTGGCAGCGATTCATCAGCCTCCTGCTTCTTGCCGCAATCGCCGCAGAAGCGGTACTCATCTGTTTCCAGTATTTTATTACCGACATTTTCTGCTCCTACTGCCTGATTATCTTTGCCCTGATCGTCTTGATCAACATCTTCATGGGAATCAGGCAGATCTTCAGGAGTGTCGTTATTTTTGCTGCTGTTTCCATGGCGTTTGCCAGCCTTGATTTTAAAGTCGACAGCCAGTCGACCTTCTCCCTGCAGGATGGCACACTTGCCACCTTCAAAAGCGACGCCTCTGAAGGAGAACTCTATCTGTTCTTCTCCTCAACGTGCACCTATTGCGAGAGCGTCATCGAAGCAATGAAGGACGACATGCACTGTGATGTGTATTTCAACCCGGTTGACCGCGTTGCCTCATTTACATTCCCGAATATCGATATATCGCCTACGTTTGACCCGCAGGTGAATGTACGTTACCTCAAACATCTCGGGATAACCGAGGTGCCGGCAATGACCAGCATCGATGAGCAGCGTATAACGGTTTTGAAAGGAGAGAAGGCTATCGTTGACTATCTATCGGAATACTGCCTGCCGGATCAGACCCGGCAAAATCCTGCACCCCGGAACAATCAGTCAGGCAGCTATTCGTTCCCGCTACCGGAGACCGACAGTTGCTCGGCAACCGAAGAGTGTCAGTCTTCAACAGACTCGTCGTCTCCCTCCACGGTTACCCTGGCACCGCCCGTTCCGGAAGGCTGATATGCTGACGGAAACGTCAGCATATCAGCAGACCTGGCGTGCCGCTGACCTCAAGTACGGTGCCGATAATCGCGGCTGAGGGAGTTCCTGCTTCCTTCAGGAGCCGGACCAGCTCCGGGACCTGCCTGGCAGGCAATGCAGCCATCAGACCGCCGCTTGTCTGAGGATCATAGAGAATCTCTTTCTGAATCGCGGGCAGCCCGCTTTCATCCCTGAGAAAGTCTTTGACAAGTTTTTCATTGAAACGGTTCACTCCGGTAGTCATTCCTCTTTTATACATGGCCAGCGCCTCGTCCATGATCGGCAGCGAGTCGATCGTTATCTGCAGCAGCGCTCCGGAGGCTTTTGCCATCTCCATGGCATGCCCGGCCAAACCGAAACCGGTAATATCGGTCACCCCATGGATATCAAACTGTTTCATGATACGGGCGGCATCTTTATTCAGCTTGATGAGCACCTCCACGCAGGCACGCATGGCCGAATCGGACACCCAGTTTTTGAGATTGGCGTTAAAGAGCACCCCACTGCCCAGGGGCTTGGTCAAAACCAGGGCATCGCCCTCCTGGGCTCCCCCGTTCGTCCAGTAGTGCTCCGGGTGTACGGTGCCGACAACTGAAAGACCAAATTTCGGTTCACTGTCTTCAACGGAATGTCCTCCTGCCAGAACTGCCCCGGACTCGGTAATTATGTCGAGGGCTCCGGCAATGATACGGTGAAGGTCCTCTGGCGGAAGCTTCCGTGAGGGAAAGCAAACCAGATTCAGGCACACCTTCGGTTCACCGCCCATTGCATAGACATCGCTGATCGCATTGGCGGCGGCTATCTGCCCGTAAACATAGGGATCATTTACCGGCGGCGTTATAAAGTCCGCAGTAGTGACAATCGCCAGTTCAGCCGTCAAACGATAGATACCAGCATCGTCACTCGTCTTGTAACCGACAAGCAGGTCCTTGTCGTCAGCCTGAGGCAGTCCTGCGAGCAGTGCACCGAGCCCGACCGGGTCGATTTTTGCTGCTCAGCCGCAGGTTTTTGACAAATTCTGCAGCGTCGGCTTTTGGAAGAATCGTAGCAGTGACATGGCACAAGAGTAATGAGGTGTTATCTGAACTACCGGGCCTGATTGAACTCAAGGAGATTATTATACATGAATGATGACCGGACAAGATTTCTTTTCCAATAGGTGCGCAGGGAGAAATAGGAAATTCCTATGCGCGTTTACCGAAAAACGAAATGCCGGCGCTTCACAGGCTGGCGCGCAGAACGCACCTCCGGCCGGCATCACCCTGCTCAAGCCGGTTCTTATTGGCTGCTGCTCCCTGACCTGAGTTTCTCCCAGTACATCTGGTAAACAGGCAGCGCCTCTCCGACATCCGTCTGGAATTCACCCGCTTTGACTATTTCAGCGGGCGGAAAAATAACTTCACTGCTGCGAACTGTTTCGTCAAGCAATTGCAGTGCGGCTGTTACAGGGGTTGCGAAGCCGTTCTCCTCGACACATGCTTTAGCAATATCAGCGCGCAGCATGAAGTTGATGAATGTGTGCGCGTTCTCGACATTTTCTGCGCCTGCTGGAATCACAAAGCTGTCAACCCAGAAATTGGCTCCTTCTGATGGGTATATATAGGTAATCGCCTTGTTTTCCTGTTGTGCCATCCAGGCCTCTCCATTCCATATCATACCGACATTGACTTCACCTGCAAGATACGGCAGGCGCGGAGAATCGCTGTTAAAGACTAAAACATTCGGCATCAACTCTTTGAGGAGCTCATAGGCTTCCTCTATTTCCCTGGGGTTTCGGCTGTTGCTGCTGTAGCCCTTTATCCTCAGGGCCATGTGAAATACTTCCCGCATGTCGTCCTGGAGCAGCACCTGACCCCGGTACTCCTTCCGCCACAGGTCCTGCCAGGAATTCACCTCGCTGGCAGCAATGGCATCGCCGTTAACACCAATTCCCGTTGAACCCCACATGTACGGTATGGAATAGACATTGCCGGGATCAAACGCCTTGTCCATCAGGGATGTGTCAAGCGCTGCGAGATTGGGCAGCAACGCATGATTGAGGGGTTGGAGCATTCCTTCCTTGCTCATCTTGCTGACGAAGTAGGTGGACGGAAAGACAAGATCGTACCCTTCTCCCTTGATCAGCTTGAGTTTTGCATACATCGTCTCATTGCTCTCATAGGTGGAATAGATCACCTTGATGCCGGTTTCACTGGTAAATTGCTCTAATACGGCATCGGGGATATATTCCGTCCAGTTGTAGATATAGACTTTTTCTGAGGCAAGAATTGAAACGGGCTGCAGGGCAATCAGCACAAATGCCAGCCAAGTCATCTTGTTGTTCATCATTTCTTCTCCTTGAGTAATAATTGACTAATAAGGACAAACACAACAGATACCACGATCATGAGTGTCGCCAGCGCATTTACCTCCGGTTTTACGCCAACCTTGACCATCGAGAAAATTTTCAGAGGCAGGACATCAAACGTCGGGCCGGTAACAAAGGAACTGACGATAACGTCATCGAGTGACAAGGTGAAACTCAGCAGCCAGCTGGCCAGCAGAGCCGGCCGGAGAAGCGGGAACACGATCCTGTGCAGCACCTGGCCCTCGGATGCCCCGAGGTCCCGGGCCGCATCGAGCAGGTATGGATCGAAGCCCTGCATTCTTGCCAGCACGGTTATTACCGAAAATGGCAAGCAGAAGGTAACGTGAGCCAGCAGCAGCGACCAGAAGCCCAGAGAGACGCCAAGAAGGATGAATAAAATCAGGAATGCAATTGCCAGGATGATATCAGGCACCATCAGCATCGTCAGCAATGTTCCCTGGAGCACTTGACGGCCCCTGAAGCGATAGAGATACATCCCCACCGCCCCAAAGAAACCAAGGAAGGTTGCCAGGCTCGCACTGCTCACCGCCACCAGCAGGGAATTTCTGGCTGCTTCCATGAGTCCGTGATTGTGAACCATGGCGACGAACCACTGAAACGTAAAGCCGTCCCACCTTAAACCATAGCGATTTGCGTTAAAAGCATTGAGGACCAGGATACAGATCGGCAGGTAAAGGTAAGCAAAAACCGTGATATAGTAGAGAAGAGATGACTTTTTCACAGGATTGGTCTCCTCGCACTAAACCTGCGCAAGACGAGCCAGTAGAGGCCCAGCATCGAGACCATCATGAGAATCAGGACAAGGCTCATGGCAGAGCCCAGCGGCCAGTTATGGCTGACGAGAAAGTGGTGCTGTATCAGGTTTCCGACCAGCAGTTTCCTGCCCCCGCCGAGAAGGGTGGCAACATAAAAAAGCCCCATCGTCGGCACGAAAACCATTATACAGCCGGCAATAACACCCGGCAATGTCAGGGGAACGACCACCGACCGAAAGGTCTGGAGGGGCCCTGCGCCCAGGTCTCTGGAAGCTTCAACCAGACGGTAGTCGAATTTCTCCATGTTTGCATAAAGCGGCAGAATCATAAATGGCAGCATCAGGTAGATAAGACCGAGAATCACGGCACTGTCTGTATACATCAACCGGACAGGGCTGTCGATGATTCCGGCGGCAAGTAGAACCTTGTTGGTCAACCCCTGCGTTCCGAGAATCATCCGCACTGCGTAGGTACGGATAAGAGAATTTGTCCAGAACGGTATCATCAACAGGATCAGAACGGTCAAACGATAGCGCTGGTGAAGCCGGTAGGTAAGCCAGGCAAAAGGGTAGCCGGCAAAAAGGCAGAACAAGGTGGTCAGAGTGGCAAGGCGAACCGAGCGGAACATGACCTCCAGGTATGTTGCGTCAATCAGCTGGATGTATGATTTCAGGGAAAAAGAGAGCTCATAGAATTTCTGGGGGTGCTGCCCGAGAAAACTCGTGACCAGCACCAGCAGCAGCGGAGCTCCGCCAAAGACGATGATCCAGCCCGAAACCAGGCCTATGCTGAACAGGCGAACCCTACTCTTCGTCACGTAACACAACCTCCCAGCCGTACACCCAGGAGACCTCGACACGTTCCCCGATCCGATAATCAAAATCAGGGTCATCTTCATCAAAAAACTCACAGGCCTGCAGGGTCGGCCCAGCGTCGAGCTCTATTGTCGTATCCAGCGTTGCCCCCCGATACCTGCGCTCGATTATCGTTCCGGTAAAGCGCGGCATTCCTTCCCTGATGTCATCCGCCAGGCGGAGGTCTTCCGGGCGCAGAAGAATCTGTATTGGAGTGCCCGGCAGGCCGCTGAGCGGTGAGTCGAGAATGACCTGTTGACCCATCAACGTCACCTGGAGCCTCTTCTCATCAAGCCGTTTGTCTATCTGAGCAGGCAGCAGGTTAATGTCCCCGATAAATCTGGCGACATAGAGGTTGCACGGCTCTTCATAAATCTCCCGGGGTGTTCCGATCTGGGCAATCCTGCCTTCGCTCATGACCACAACCCGGTCCGAAAGGGAAAGTGCCTCGTCCTGCTCATGGGTCACCAGGATGGTGGTGATATTGAGTTCGCGCTGCAGCCGTTTTAATTCAACCTGCATCTCGGATCGCAGCCGCGCGTCAAGAGCCGAGAGCGGTTCATCGAGAAGCAGCACGCGAGGCTTGTTGACGATGGCTCTTGCCATTGCCACCCTCTGCTGCTGGCCGCCGGAAAGCTGGGTGGGCATCCTGCCTGCAAAGGGGGTCATCCGGGTCTGTTCAAGAGCCGCTTCCACGGTCTCTTCAAGTTCCCTGTCGCCGATATTCTTCAGCCTGAGACCGAAGGCGATATTCTCATAGACGGTCATATGGGGAAACAGCGCATAACTCTGAAATACCGTATTGACCTGGCGTTTTTCCGGCGGCAGAGAAAGGATGTTTTCGCCATCCAGGTAGATTGTCCCTTGATCGGGTCTTTCAAAGCCTCCAATAAGACGGAGCAGGGTGGTTTTTCCACATCCCGAGGGGCCAAGCAGGGTGATGAACTCACCCTGTCTGATTTCAAGGCTGAAACGATCGACTGCAATCATGTCAGCAAAAGACTTTGACAGATCGTGCAAAGAGAGAACTGAGTGAGTTGTTGTGACCAATAGAAGTCCCGAAAATAAGGTTATCGGTGGCTGCCGTCAGCTGCAACCTCGTGGTTCATGCAGTAATATTGTATCAAAAAGGCCTGCCCTGCAGGTCTGTCGCCCGGCAATTCCTGTAACCAGCGTATCTGCTGCACCAGGGAAAAAAGGAGTGCGGCAGATAAACAGGGGTGCGATGATCAGGCAATCGGTTCTATCCTTCATTTGTTTTCAGCCTAATACGGGTTTTTTCCTCTCCTTGTCAACCATTTTATAAGCGATGGGTATTATGGTTCTGCCCCAGGGTCTGTACGCTCTTTCAGCGTCTTGTTCTTAGACTCTTTGATACGGATCTCTCCCTGTTTTTCCGGATACTTGCCCGACCTGTCAAGGTAGAAGTCCTTGATAACTTCAAAGTCCCGTTCGATATCTCCTGACGGAATGATAACCTTTTCAAGGCCAATCAGTTTCCTTGAATAGTCAATATATCCAAGACAAATGGGAACGCCCGCCCGGCAGGCAATGGTATAAAAACCGGTTTTCCAGTGGCTGGTCCTGGACCGTGTCCCCTCGGGGGCCATTGCCAGGATTAATTTCTCTTCCGATTCATAAAGCTCAATTATCCGTTTTAAAAAAGAGGTTCCCTGGCTCCGGTCGACCGGGATTCCCCCTATCGCTTTGAGCAGGGTTCCCAGGGGCCGGGGAAAAAGGGTGTGTTTTCCTACCCAGTTGAACCGTATCCCCATGCAGGAAAGTCCCAGCATTGTCAGGGGAAAATCCCAGTTGCTGGTATGGGGCGCGCCAATCAATACGCATTTATCCGGGACCGTTATTGTACGGGAAGTCTTCCAGCCGAAGCTGGACAGAATAATGCGGGATATCGTCTTGAGCATGAATAATCCTGGGATCAGAAGGTTGAGTTAACTCGCGCCGGCCGGCCGCTGCGGGCTTTTGGATCACGAATCCCCGCTCCTTTTAAACCGGGTCAATTTCATGCCAAGAAATATAAACGGCGAGCCATGCAGCAGCAGATCAAAAATGTCCACGGGTCTCACCAGCGCTCCGGAAAACAACATCTTGAGCTTCTCCCAGACATGGGGTTCCGGGTAAAACGGGGCAAGACCCAAGGTCAGGCAGAGCACCACGATAATGGCGAGCGGGATTGAATCAAGAAAATGCACGGCGACCTCAGACCGGGACAAAAAGCCCGTCTCCTGCTGCCTTCAATTCCGCCAACAATTCGAAATGTCTCTGTTCCTCGGCGATAATGAGCTCTATCTGCCTGCAGGCCTCGTCATCATCAAGCACTCCCTTGATAAACTGGTAGAAAAGGATCGTGTCCTGCTCGAAGGATTTTGACTGGCGCACCATTTCCTCAAATGTTTCGACCTGAAGCAGTTCCTCGTGCTCCAGGGAAAACGTCTGATCGGCAATCATCTCTTTGAGCAGCCCCCGCCCCATCTCTTCGATCTCCCGCTGCTCCTCGGTGAGGGGTTTGTCTGATTCAAGCGCCGCAAACCACTGGGCATGACGTTTTTCCTCGTCAGCCATAAAAACAAACAGTTCGGCAATTTGAGAATCTGCAACCATCAGGCTTGCCTGCCGGTAGGCCTTTTCACCGTTCTGTTCTATCTGAATCGCTATGTCTCTGATATCTGCGACGGTAAACATGTCAGGGCCTCGCTTGCAATAGGGGGTGAGAGAAAAGCTGCGTATTATCTTTCTAATCGTTTTAGAATCCACCGTGAGATGTCTCTGAGCTGCTCCGGGCACACGCCATGTTCCATCGGATAGGTTTTGTAGTCCGGATGGTAACCGAGCTCCTCAAGTCTTTTCAGGGCCTTACGTCCCAGGTGTTCGGGGACAACCGGGTCATAGAGGCCATGGTGGATCTCAATGAACAGCTGCTCGTTGGCGGCGTCCGGTTCAATGCTGTCACCGGTGGCAAGATAGGTAGACATGGCCAGCAGCCCGCCAAGCGGTTCCGGAAAGGCCAGTGCCGCCTGATAGGCAACGGCCCCTCCCTGGGAAAAACCGGCCAGCAGGATCCGCCGACTGGCAATTCCCCGCTCAATTTCACGTTCGATCAACGCCGAGATTGCCCGGGCCGAACCCATAAGCTGCTCAACATCGACCCGCCGGTCTATCTGCATTTCAAAAATATCATACCAGGCCGGCATTACATAGCCGCCATTGACGGTGACCGGTATCTTCGGGGCATGCGGGAAGATAAACCTGATTTTCAAGTCGTCGGGCAACGCCAGCTCCGTTACAACAGGGGCAAAATCGTTGCCATCCGCCCCCAGGCCATGCAGCCAGATCACCGCTGCATCAGGTTGGTCCTGCGTCTGGATTTCAATGGTAGGTAACAGCGCCATACTCACCTCGGGTATCAGGAAAATTAATGCGGTAATCAACCTGATTATTACCAGCAGCCTGGAGAAAAGACAAGAGAAGCAAAAGGGTGTGTTCATCTTCACAGCTTTTTCAAGGAAACCGTATAGCCGGTGTCAACAAGACGCTTTTCCAGCAGGCCGATAACTTCCCGGGCAGCAGCCCTGCTGCCGCGGGCACCGAGTTCGGTTTGCCACCTGCCCTCGGCAGGAAAATGGGGCAGGCTTGATATTTTAACCTCGGGGAACTGTTTCTGGACTGTTTCAAGAAGCCCGATCAGCTCGCTCTCCCGCACATCGTGTACCAGCAGAGAACAAAGAGAGAGCTCACGGTTTTCAGGGAGCTGATAACGGGTACGGACCACCCAGTCCAGCATCGGCCAGGCCATCTCCGGGAATCCGGGCAGACAAAAAATCTCGCCCACTGAAAAGCCGGGAATCTGATTGAAATCATTGGGAATGAGATGCGCACCCTCGGGCAGCTCGGCCATCAGGATACGGTTCGGATACGCATCTTTCCCAAACCGCTCTTCAATGAGCGCTGCCGCCCCGGGATGGCGGACCAGTTCCACATCGTGGGCTGCAGCCACCGATTGCCGGGTCACGTCATCCGGTGTCGCACCGATCCCGCCAAAAGAGAAGGTCACCTCGCCATTTTTTCTCACCCTGCGGAAATGATCGGCGAGAGCGTGCTGGTCATCGCCGATATACAGTGCCCAGGCGAGATCAACACCAAGCTCCCGGAAATAGTTTATCGAGTAAGCGAAATGTTTATCAACTCTTCTTCCCGACAGAATCTCATCCCCGATTATCGTCAGCCCAGCACTGAGCAATTCTTTCTTCATGTCAACCGCCTCCTGGCACATCCAGGTCCAGCACCTTTGTCTGTTTTTGACAAGTACTCTGCATTTCTAACAACTTTGTAACAAATCAACAGGTTACAGGAACAACGCTGTGATAAAGAGCCAACACCAGTAAAATCAATATCTTGCCGATAAACAATCTATTTTTTTTATAATTCATTTCAATTGCCGTTCATTTTTGATTGTCAACGCTGCTCACCTGTGTTACCGATTTTATCATCATTTGACGCTCTTCTGAGCTGGAAGTTTTTTCCAGAGCCCGTCGCTCGTGGAACAGTTCGTACCCGAGGCAGTGACTTCCAGAGCCCATAAAGATGTACGCCTGGCTGAGAGCTGAACATTCCACCCATACAAGGAGGCTTTAACATGAGAAAAGTGATCTATCTTCTGATGGTATCCTGCGTTGTCGCGCTCTGTTTTTCATCAGCAGCGATGAGCCAGGGCAGAAAAACCACGATTAAGGTGGGTATTAACGCCCCGATGACCGGGGACATCCCAAAGGTCGGCGAGGGAACCAAGTATGCTGCCGAGATGTGGCTTGAAGACGTTCAGAAGGCCGGCGGCATCGAGGTGGGCGGAGAGAAATATCCGGTTGAAATCATTGTCGAGGACAACGAGTCAAAAGCTGAATCCGCAGTAAAGGCCAACACCAAGATGATCACCCAGGACGATGTCATGATCATTATCGGCCCCCAGGCTTCGAGCCAGGCGGTTCCTGCCGGTGATGTGGCGAACAACTACGAAACCCCGATGATCAGCCCCTGGTCGACGAACCCGGCAACCACAACGGATCGCCCCTATGTTTTCCGCGGCTGCTTCCTCGACCCGTTCCAGGGTCCGGTTGTGGCAAACTTTATCACTGAAGAATTCGGATTTACCAAAGCTGCAGTGCTCTACGATGTTGCCAGCGACTACCCGAAGGGCCTCGCCGAGGTCTTCAAGGCAGCCTGGGAGAAAACCAACGGTCCGGGCTCCGTCGTCGCCTATGAGAGTTTTACCACCAAGGATACGGATTTCAGCTCACAGCTGACAAAAATCATTCGTTCCGGTGCCGAAGTACTCTTCACCCCTCAGTACTACAACGAGGTTCCCCTGATCGTCCAGCAGGCCAAGGATCTTGGCTGGAAAGGCCCGATCGTCGGCAGTGACAGCTGGGGCTCCACCGAAACCATCAAGCTCTGCGGCGAGGCCTGCTACGGTCTGTTTTTCAGCAGTCATTACGCGGCAGCCAATGCAACGGGTGCGACAAAGGAATTTATCGACCGTTACAATGAAAAGTACGGCTATGTGCCCGATGACGTTGCCGCCCTCACCTGGGATGCGCTGCGACTGGCACAGGCAGCGATTGAAGGAACCGGCAAGTTGACCGGTAAAATCAAGGAAGACCGCAAGGCGGTTCGGGACGCACTTGCCAAGGTCAAGGATTTCGCGGGAATTACCGGCAACATGACATTCACTGAAGAGGGCGACCCGATCAAGTGCGCGGTAATCGTAAAAATCACTGACACCGGTGAATACGGGTTCTACAAGTCGGTCTGCCCGTAAGTTCATTTCATCGTTCACTCTATCTACACCATAGCGTTCCGGTGAACCTGGTGTGCAGCAGAGAGTTGCACACCAGGTTTGTTTTCACCATTCGACCGTGACGGTGTATCATCGTGTCACAGAAAAACCTGTCCGCTTGCGCACAGGATCAACCAGACAGGGAAGGCCGGGCTTTCATTTATCTTTTATTTTTCTGATACAACAGGAGCTGTGTGATGGAATATTTTCTTCAGAACCTGATCAATGCCTTGCAATGGGGAAGTTTTTACGCCGTTATTTCGATAGGCTATTCAATGGTCTATGGCGTCCTCATGCTGTTCAACTTCGCACATGGGGATATCTTCATGGTGGGGACCTATATCGGCCTCGGCATTGCGACCATATTCCTTGCCCTGTTTTCGGCGTTCCTGCCGTCCTGGATGATATTTGTCCTGGTCGTGGTCGTCACCATGTTCCTTGCCTCATTTATCGGTGTCTTTGTCGAGGTTGTCGGTTATCGGCCCCTGCGGGGCGCACCAAGGGCGTCAGCAGCCATCACCGGCCTGATGATCGGGATCATTTTTGAAACCGGAACCCTTATCATCCTTGGTGCCCAGCGTTTCAGCTTTCCTCCTCTGATAAAGTCGATCTCATACAATATCGGGGGTGTCTATTTTACCAATGTGAAGGTGATGATCATCGGTATCTCTCTTATCCTGATGCTCGCCCTTCACCTCTTTATCCAGAAGACCAAATGGGGCATGGCCATGCGTGCCATGAGCTATGATTTCCTTGCCGTTCCGCTGATGGGTGTCTCCCTCAATACCATTGCCCCGCTCACCTTTGCAATCGGTGCCGGACTGGCCTCAGTGGCGGGGATTTTATACGGCCAGGCGTACCCGATCCTTGATCCCTACATGGGCATCCTGCTTGGCTGGAAGGCCTTTGTCGCTGCCATTCTCGGCGGCCGGGGATCGATCATGGGCGCGGCGATGGCAGGATACCTGCTCGGTTTCATAGAGATTTTCGTGGCGATGGTCTTCCCGTCCACATTTCGAGACCTGATCGCCTATTCCATCATCCTGATTATCCTGACCTTCAGGCCGCGGGGATTTTTCGGGATGACTCACAGCACCCAGTTACGACTTTAATCCAGGAGCAGCAGCTCGTTCCTTTCACTATGCATTGGAAATTTATATGAAATTACTACGAAAATTCATTTCTATTTTCTCTGTTGTGCCGCTGGCAGGCTGGCTCCTGGGTGTGTTTTCGGCAGTCCTGGCCGAGTATTACCTCGGCGATCTGGTTTCCTATTATCTCTACCTGCCGAAGATACCGGTACTTTTCGGAACCCTGATCATGCTCAAGGAGCCGATGCTGATCCCCAGTGCCCTCGGTTATGACATTCTCATTTACATCATCCCCGTCAGCCTCGTTGCGCTGCTCTCGGCTCCTGCCATGAATCGGGTTGCCGCACTCCTGGAAAAGACGCCTATCTGGCTGGCAACGCTTGTCCACCTCATTGCCTTTTACGGCATCCTGCACATGTGGGCGGGAATCAATGACTACCGGGTAATCGTCATCAAATTCACCCTGATCTCCATCATTCTGACCATCAGCCTCAACATCATCAACGGCTACCAGGGAGAGTTTTCCTGCTCCCATCCCGGTTTCATGGCGCTTGGGGCCTACGCCTCCTCAACGCTTACGCTGCTGCTTTTCACCAATGACAAGATGTTCGGAGAAGCGCTCCTGCCGCCGGCGCTTGGCCCCTGGTGCTTTCCGCTGGTGCTTATCATCGGCGGGGGTGTCGCGGCCCTGGGCTCTCTGGTTGTGGCCATCCCCTCGTTTCGAACCAGAGGGGATTATCTTGCCATCATATCGCTGGCCTTTCTCTTTATCGTCAAGAGCGCCGTGGAAAACCTGGAATTTCTCGGCGGACCCAGAGGTATGAGCAGCCAGCCCAGCTATGCGAGCCTGCCGGTGGTCTTCGCGTGGACCGCCTTGTGTATCTGGATCATCCACAACTTCACCACCTCGATCATGGGCAAAGCGCTCAATACGGTGCGTGACAACGAGCAGGCGGCAACCTCGATGACCATCAATACGAGAAAGACAAAGATCGTGGCGTTCATGTTCGGTGCCTTCTGGGCAGGGGTCGCAGGGGGACTTTTTGCGCACGTGCTGCGCTATGTCAACCCGAGTTCCTTCGGTCTCCAGAAACTTGCTGAAATTCTTGCCATGGTCTATTTTGGCGGACTCAACTCCATATACGGCTCAATTGTCGGGGCAGTCAGCATCAGTGTTCTCGGTGAAGCCCTGAGACCGCTGGAACTGTTCAAGTGGATCATTATCCCGCTCATCCTGATCATGGTCATGATATTCAGGCCGCATGGGCTCATTTCATTTACCGAAATCAACGTAAAAGAAATTCTGCGCCCGAAAAACAAACATCGTGCTGAAGGAGTTGAATAATGGCATCGCTGCTCAAAGTAAAAGGAATGACCCATTATTTTGGTGGCCTGCGTGCGGTCAATGATTTCAACCTGAATATCGACAAGGGCCAGATCTGCGGCCTGATCGGCCCAAACGGCGCCGGTAAGACAACGGTTTTCAACCTCATTACCGGAGTGTACACCCCGACAGAAGGCGTCATCGAACTGGAGGGCAGAAACATCAAGGGGGTGGAGACACACCGAATTGCCGCCATGGGACTCGGCAGAACCTTCCAGAACCTCGCTTTGTGGCGGCACATGACGGTACTGGACCATATTCGCATGGCGCACTACTCGCAGCTCACCTATGGATTGTTCGACGCCTTTTTCGGAACACCGTCCGCCCGCAGACAGGAAGACGAGATAATAGAAAACTCACTGAGACTGTTGGATATTTTCGATGCCAAACAGTTTTCCGACCATATTATCGGAAACCTGCCCTACGGTGCCCAGCGCCGTGTGGAGATGGCACGCGCAATGGCGACCAACCCCAAGATTCTCTTTCTCGACGAGCCGACCGCCGGAATGACGCCTGATGAACTGGTGCGGATGATTGAAATTATCAGGCAGGTGCATCGTGATTTCGGGGTGACAATATTCATGATTGAACATCGCATGAAGTTTGTCATGGATCTCTGCGAATCCATACAGACCCTGGTGTTTGGCGAGGTAATCGCAGAGGGGCCTCCGCACGAAATTCAGAACAATCCTCACGTAATCGAAGCCTACCTGGGCAAGGAGGACCTTCACTGATGCAGCTGACAGTTGAGAATTTATCCGTTTCCTACGGCAAGATAAAGGCCTTGCACGGCATCAGCTTCTCAGTCGAACAGGGTGAGATCGTGACGATTATCGGGGCCAATGGTGCCGGCAAGAGCACAACGCTGCGGGCAATATCCCGGATGATCCCTTCCGACCCCGGCTCCAGGATCGAATTCATGGGGGAGGATATCTTAAAATACAATACCGATAAAGTCGTCTCCAAGCTCGGTATCTGCCATGTTCCGGAGGGCAGGATGATTTTCGGGAACCTCACGGTGACCGAGAACCTGAAGCTCGCGACCTTTGCCCGGAAAGATTCAGAAGAAATCGACAGGGACAAGCGATGGGTCTTTGACCTGTTTCCCCGACTTGAAGAACGCAAGGACCAGCTGGCAGGAACCCTGAGCGGCGGGGAACAGCAGATGCTTGCTGTCGGGCGCGCCTACATGAGCGGCCGGAAAATCATGATCCTTGATGAACCGTCAATGGGGCTGGCACCGCTGCTGATGCTCGATATGTTCGACGCGCTGAGGGAAATCAACCGCCAGGGAACCACCATCCTGCTGGTAGAACAGAACGCCCGCCTGGCCCTCAAGTTTGCCCAGCGCGGCTACGTGCTGGAGCATGGACACCTCATCCTCCAGGGAGAGGCCTCCCAGCTTCTTGATGATCCTGAAGTCAAAAAGGCCTACCTTGGTGCATAGACATATTTCCCCAGACCCGATACTCTCCGAGAAAAAAAATGAAACTCGCCATTAACGGGTACGGCAGGATCGGACGCTGCATCCTGCGGGCACTCTACGAGTCCGATCGTGCCGATGATATGAAGATAGTCGCCATTAACGAACTTTCAGACCTCCGCTCCATTGCCCACCTCACCCGCTTTGACTCCACCCATGGAAGGTTTGGCAAAACGATCAGTCATGACGAAAACCACCTGATCATTGAGGGTGACGTGATTGCGGTTTCCAGCCAGGCAGACGCATCACGGCTCGGCTGGAAAGACCTCGAGGTCGATATCGTTCTCGAGTGCAGCGGCAGCTTCTCGGAAAAAGTCATTGCCGAAAAACACCTGGCAAGCGGTGCGAAAAAGGTGATTTTCTCCTGCCCGGCGCAGCCTGATGTGGACGCAACCGTGGTGTTCGGGCTGAACCATCATCTGCTGACGGCAAAACACCGGATCATCTCCAACGCCTCCTGCACGACCAACTGCATCAGCCATATCATCAAAGTCATCAACGATCACTGCGCTATCTCGGCCGCAACGATCACCACCGTCCACTCAATGATGAACGATCAACCGGTTATCGATGCCTATCACAACCCTGATTTGAGAAAGAACAGGAGTTCCAGCAATTCGATAATCCCGGTAAAAACCGAGCTTGCCAAGGGGATCGACCGGGTCTTTCCGGAACTCGCCGGCAGGTTCACGGCAACGGCACTGCGTGTTCCCACCCTCAACGTCTCGACGATGCAACTCACGGCGGCCGTTGAAAAACAGACCGACGCAGAAGAGATAAACAGCTTGTTCAGGGAGGCGGCAGCGAGGATGCCTGCAGTGCTTGGCTACACGGAGCTGCCGCTTGTCTCATGTGATTTTAATCACGATCCCCGATCAGCTGTTGTCGATGGCTGTCAAACCAGCGTCTCCAACAAAAATCTGGTAAATGTACTGGCCTGGTTTGACAATGAATGGGGCTATGCAAACCGCATGCTCGACACAGCAGCTGCGCTGATGTGCGCTGTCTGACAGGAGCCGGTTTTAGCGGATGCAAACCCCGGGGTAATGGGCGGATCAGGCGTTAAAACGATCCTGGTGAATCAACTCGCTTTTGAACCTGTCTACCTCCTTGAAATCTGCCTCGTCTCTGGGCCATCCCATTGGAACGATCGCAAAAGGAATGATATGCTCCGGTATTGAAAACAATTGACGACAACCGGCGACCCGCTCCTCAAGCGGATAAACCCCGGTCCAGACGCTGCCAAGCCCCTCGGCGCGCGCGGCCAGGAGCAGGTTCTGGACCGCCGCGCTGCAGTCCTGGACCCAGTAATCCGTCCATTTCTTGCCGACAGGATCGCCGCAGACAACCAGTGCCAGCGGTGCCTGGGCCGCCATTTTACAATACGGATGAAATGCTGAAATAGCGCTGAGTTTTTCCCGGTCGCGAACAACGATGAATTGCCAGGGCTGCTGATTTCCGGCTGACGGGGCAGTCATCGCCGCAGCGATGATCCTGTTCACCAAATCATCCGGAATACTCCCTTTGCCGTAGGCTCTGACACTGCGCCGCGTTTTAATCAGTTCAATAAGATCCATGCTTTACTCCTGTACTGTTTTCATCATTGAGGTATAATAGTCGTAGCAGACCACACCGTGTAATCAACACCCATACAGTAATCATGGCGAAGGAACTCATAAAAAAAAACGAGCTGGTCATTCTGCTCTGCTCACTGCTGGCCTTCTTTATTCTGCTCACCCTGACCACCATGTACTACCGGAGTGACAAGAAAGACAAGGGTGAAAAAGAAGAGCCGGTCGTGGTGGAAGGCGTCATCGCCCCGGAAAATCCAGAAGAAAGCGGCAGTCCCGGGAAACAGCCCGAGACCATCGGCTCAGAAACCTTCTTTATCACCCCGACCGCGGCCGAGGTGCTCACTGCCCTGCGCGACGCTGACCCGTATGCTGAACAGCCCGACCTGAAAGATGGGCCCCCGATGAAGGTAATGTGGCCGGGATACTACTTTCCGGACCAGGAAATCACAGAGCATGAGGGCAAGGTCCATATCCAACTTGATGTCGATTCAAGCGGCTTTGGTGTTATCCTCGCCTGCACCATCAACCTTGCAGATTATCCCCAGGTGAAAGCTCTCGAGCCCGGTCAACTGATATGGGTTGCCGGAGAAGTCACTGAAATAGACATGGAAGGTACCGGAACCGTTTCTCTCAACGTCGAATACATCCGTTTTGACGAGGGCCCGCCTGCCTCCCGGAAAGCCGTCCCCTGAGCTCAACGCCTGCCGAGAAGCAGACCTTCACCCGTGGTCCGTCAGCGCCGGAGCACGGGTGAAATCCGCACCCGCGCTTCATGAAACAGGGCCCCTCCGCCGACATCTGAACATTTCTGGGTGACCAGATCGTTGATGCCGGTCTCTGTGCCGACCATCGGCCAATAGATCCCCTCTGCAACCAGCAACCCCCTGCGGGTATCGCGGCTGACCTCTGCACGCCGCACCGTGCTGCCCCTGAAATTCTCCAGATGTACCTCCTCGCCGTCCCTGATTCCGCTCTTTGCCGCATCTTCAGGGTGGATGAGCACCCTCCCGCTCTGCTGCTGATAGCGCTCGCCGAATGTTGAGTTGAGCAGCCTGTGATCAGGGGGAGTGATCAGTTTATAGGGAAAACGGGAACTCAAGTCAGGGTGATCAAATTCAGCGGATTCGATGAGACAGGCAAAAGGCGGCAGCGTCGGATCTTCATGGTTCACAAAGCGAATATGGGTGTTTTTGCGTTTCAAAACCGGGCCGGCGCTCCGGTTGTAGCGTGATTCGACATACTCCCCATCCCGATAGGCCGCTGGCGAGAAACCCTCCACGGCACCGCTCAGGGTTGCCAGATAAGACGTGAGCCGTTGATCAAGGGACTGCTGAAACGGGCTGTCAGCGTAGCCCATTTTCCTGGCAAGCGTCTGGAAGAAATCGAAATTGCTCAGCGCCTCGCCGAGCGGCTCGATCACCGGTTCGGCAACGCCGAAATAAAAATGACCGTAAGCGGTATAGAGATCACGATTCTCCAGAAACGTGGTTGCCGGCAGCAGCAGATCGGCAAACCGGGCAGTTGGTGACATCACCTGCTCGTGAACAACCGTAAAAAGGTCTTCCCGGCAAAACCCCTTTCGCACCGAGGAGCCGTCGGGAACAACACTGACCGGATTGGCATTATAGACAATCAGTGCTTTCACCAGGGGATCAGCTGCACTCAGCGCCTGTCCCAGGTGAATCATGTTCACCGCCCGAAGCGGTTTTCCAGCCAGCTGGGGGAACGTCAGCCTGGTCTGGTCGCCGCTGAATGCGCGGGAGAACAGCAGCACGCCCCGCCCGCTGTGCCCGTCAAAAAGGCCGCAGGCTGCGGCCAGCGAAACAATTGCCCGTATCGCCATCCCTCCCCTGCTGTTTCTGGTCAGGCCGACGCCGATCCGCAGAAATGTCCTGGGATTTTCATGCAGGAGTTCTGCAAGGGCGCCAATCTGCTCAAAACCGACCCCGCTTTCATGTTCAATACGCTCTTCCGGCAGTTGACGAACATAATCCGCCAGCTGCTCAAACCCCTCGCTCTCAGCAGAAATGAATTCCTCGTCGAGCCACGATCTGGCGATGAGCACTTTCAAGATCCCCAGGGCCAGGGCACTGTCGCCGCCGGGGTGCACCTGAACATAGTCATCGGCAACCCGGGCGGTATCGTTTCGGTACGGGTCTATCACCAGCAGCCTCGCTCCCGCTGCCCTGGCTTTTTTTACAGAGCGCCAGAAATGAATGTTGGTGACCCGTATATTTATCCCCCAGGCAATAATCAGCGTTGACTCCTCTGCGGCCGCTGGCGGGCTGCCGCCGCCCTCTCCGCATATCAGGTTCCAGCCGCCGCTGGCAGTAGCCGAACAGATCGTCTGCTTTGACTGCAGGGTTCCCATCTTGTGAAAGAGTGGAAATCCGGCAAAGCGGTTGACAACCCCCATATTCCCGGCATAGCTGAACGGCAGGATTGAGGAGCCGCCGTCTGCAGCGATAATTTCCTGCAGGCGAGAGACGAGATAATCCCACGCCTCATCCCAGCTTATTCTCCGGAATCGGCCTTCACCTTTTTTACCAACCCGGCGCTGGGGATAGAGTATCCGGTGAGATGAATAGAGCCGTTCAGGGTACCCTCTCATCTTGCGACAGATGAATCCCTGCGTATACGGATGATCGGGGTCTCCCGCCAGGGAAACAACCGTTCCGTTTTCAACCGTTGCCAGCATGCCGCAGGTGTCGGGGCAGTCAAGCGGGCAAATTGTTTTCCTGGTGATGCGCATAGCTTACCCTGGAGAAAAAAGTTAATATCACAGTCATCCTCCCCTAGGTATTATCCAGAGCGGCCAGAAATAACAACAAAAAGAACGCGGTCACGTACTCAAACCTGGTTGACATAGCGTAATCAAAACGATAGGTTGCATCTTCATCTTGGGAATGTATCTGACACGTCGAATCCATGAAACAGGTCACCATCATGAAAACACCACGATCACTGGCAATCATCATCCTTGCCGCCGGTAAGGGTACCCGGATGAAATCCAACAAGGCCAAAGTTCTTCATGACGTTTTTTTTGAGCCGATGATCCATCACGTCATCAAGGCCGTCCAGCCGCTGGCGGCAGACCGCTCGATCGTGATGGTCGGCCACCAGAAAGATACTGTCGAGGAGGCGCTGAGCGGCTTTGATCTTGTCTGCGTGGAGCAGAAAGAACAGAACGGCACCGGCCATGCAGTGCTCTGTGCCGAGGAATCCCTGCGCGACTTTTCCGGCACTGTCCTTATTCTCTGCGGAGACTCGCCGCTGATGATGACAGAGCAGCTCGCTGAAATGCTCGAAGTGCATGCCGCCAGGAACTCCGTGCTGACCATCGTGACGACCGTCCTTGAAAACCCGGCGAATTACGGCAGAATCATCTCGGACGTGAGCGGTAATGTTACTGGTATCGTTGAAGAAAAAGATGCCAGCGACAGGCAGCGCTCCATCAAGGAGATCAATGCCGGCATCTATTGTGTTGAAGAAAAATTCCTGTTCAGTGCGCTCAAACAGGTGACGACCGACAACAGCCAGCAAGAGATGTACCTCACCGATATTGTCGCAATCGCGGTGCAAAGAGGCTTCAGCGTGCAGAAATACGAACATCCTTTTCCGGATCATGTACTGGGGGTGAACTCCCGTGTTGAACTGTCAAAAGCACACCGCGAACTCCAGGCAAGACGGAACCACGAGCTCATGTCCTCCGGAACGACCATGCACCAGCCGGCAACCGTAAGCGTTGCACCGACCGCAGTCGTGGCGCCCGACAGCACCCTGACCGCCAATATCACCATATCAGGAAACTCGGTCATCGGCAGCGGCAGTATTATCGAACCGGGCGTTTACATCAGCAATGCCATCATCGGCCAGGATGTCGAGGTTGGCGCCAACAGCGTCATCTCCAGCGCTTCCATAGCGGATGGCACCATCATCCCCCCACTCACCAGGATTCTTGCCGGAGAGGAGCGTTGAAAATCGTTTTAGGCTTGGCAACCACAAACCAGATGATTATGATGCCACTGTCAACGGGCGAAAACAGCGCGCAACCTGCGGTCCCTGCGCATTTAACCTTCCAGCTGCCGGAACAGAGAGGTCTATCATGAGTGACTTGAAGAAGATGTACACGAATATCCTTGGCGATCACTTTCCTCATGAGATGACCATCTCCTTTGGCGACCAGAAGCTGGTCTATCGCAAGCGGACCTGGAACATAGCGCAGGAAGACGGAACATTTGATGAACGGGGCATACGATACGGCGAAAACCCCGACCAGGAGGCGGCCCTTTACGAGCTGGTAAACGGCAATCTGACACTTGGAGCCTGTTCCTTCATCGATCCCGGGAATGGTCTGGTTTCCTCAATTGCAGTTGAAGATATGCTGCAGGTCGGGAAACACCCGGGAAAAATCAACCTGACCGACATCGATAACGGACTCAACATCCTGAAATACCTGGTAGACCGGCCGGCAGCTGTCATCCTCAAACATAATAATCCCTGCGGGGCAGCCTACGGCAGCACACTCGCCGAAGCATTTGACCGGGCAAACCGTTCCGATCGAATCGCAGCCTTTGGCGGAGCGGTTGTACTGAGCCGGCCCTGCGACAAGGAAACGGCGAGGCTGCTTGCGGAAAACTATCTTGAGGTGGTCTGTGCGCCCGAGTTTGAAGAGGGAAGCCTTGAAATAGTCAAGCAGCGAAAAAACCTCAGGGTGATCAGAATCTCCCGTATTGATCGATTGGCAGATTTTGAAAGGTATCGTTTTGTCGATTTTAAGAGTCTGATTGACGGCGGTATTATCGCCCAGCAGTCAGCAGTTAATTCGATCAGGTCAGCCAACGACCTCAAGCCCGCGGTGGCGAGCTGGAAAGGCAAAGAGTATCGGTGCCTGCGCCAGCCCACTGACAGGGAGATAGACGATATGATCTTCGGCTGGGCCGTTGAACATGGGGTGACCTCCAATTCAGTGCTGTATGTAAAGGATGGTTGTACAGTGGGCATCGGTACCGGTGAACAGGACCGGGTCGGTGTTGCCGAAATAGCGGTGCACAAGGCCTATATCAAATATGCTGACATACTCTGCTTTGACCGCTACAATCTGCCCTATGCCGATCTCGCGCTGGCTGTTGCCGGGGGGCAGCGTCCGGCCGAAGAAAAAGAGGAAATTGACCGCCAGGTACGCGCCGACCGGGCAGGTCTGCCCGGATCAGTGATGATTTCTGATGCCTTTTTTCCATTCCGTGATGGTGCCGATGTCGGTATACAGCAGGGAATCAGTGCGATACTGCAGGCCGGCGGTTCAATGCGCGACTTTGAAACAATCAACGCCTGCAATGAAGCGGACCCGCCGGTATCCATGATGTTCACCGGTCAACGCTCGTTCAAGCACTGACAAGCCGCAGGTCCCAGAAGCCCGGCCTGTTCTGGATAGAGCGAGATCTGGCTGACGGCCGTCTGCCGCTCAGACAGTGACCCATCTGCTGTCCTCCGATGATTCCAGGCTTGCCTCGCTGACACGAAGCGTATAAAGCCCATCTTCACCGCTGACAGGATTTGGCCCCTCGCCGGACAGAAACCGCTGCCAATCCTCCAGCAGGCCGAGAACGGTTGGAACCGCCGGAAAGGTTTCCAGCCGGCGCTCGACGCCTGCAGAAATGCAATTTACATAACCGTGGACCTGGTCGCCGTGGAGTTGGGATTTCTCACAGATAAACTCGAAGCGTCCGCTCCGCGAATTGCTGAGCTTGCTGACGTCGACAATTCCGGCGACGCCGTTTTCCATCTCCAGGTGGATCAGCACCAGATCCTCCAGGTGTTTTGTCTTGCAGTTTCGACACATTGCCGACACCCTTACAACTTTTAAGCCGGTAATGTAGTGAAGCGCGTCAAAAACATGAACCGCTATGTGAAAGGTAATCCCGGCTCCAGCCTCCTGCGGATCTTCCAGCCACTTGATATCGGATGGTTCAAGGCGCTGATTGGCATAGACGGTATACAGGCGGCCCTGGCCCGGCAGGTCAGCACGCAGCCTGCGGACAACGGGGTTGTAGCGCAGTGTCTGGCCGACGGTCAAGGGCACTCCTGCCCGCTGCATCACGGCGACGATCTCCCGCCCTTCGGCAACGCTCACCGACAACGGCTTCTCGATCAATAACGGCTTCCGGTATCTGCTGCACTCCCTGGCAATACTGCTGTTCAACACCGGCGGCACCGCACAGATCACCGCATCGACATCTGGCGAGGCAACCAGCTCGCGCCATTCTCGACGATACAGCGCTCCCCAGGAATCGGCCTGCCGGCGGCCCTCCTCTGAACGTCTGGCTATTTCAGTCAGCTGCAGCCTGTCGCAATCATTTACAACATGGTTTGCGTATCTGCTTCCATGCCTGCCTGTCCCGATAATGCCGATTCTCATCAGATAACCCCGTTATTCGACCAGCTCATCTATACCGACAACCCTGACGCGTCCCAATACCTCCTGCCCGCAGCTCTGCAGTGCAGAAAGCGTTTCAGGATAGGGATGCCCAATGCCGATCGCCTGTCCCTGGTGCTCCGCCAGCGCTGCGAGTTTTTCGATCTGCAGGCAGATAGCCTCTTTTTCCTGAACATTGTCCAGAAAAACCTGCCGCCGTGATGTCGGTACCCGTTTCTTGCGGGCGCTCTCCATTCCCATACTGGCAGACGTGGTAAAACTGTCTATGAAAAAAAGCTGCTGCTCACCGATCAGCTCAGCAAGCTCTTCCATCGCTGGTCCACTTTCGGTAAAAAGCGAGCCCATATGATTGTTCACGCCTGTCGCGTGCGGTACATGCTGCAGATTTTCGTAAAATTTTTGTTTCCTCGTTTCCGAGTCATCATCAAGATACAATGCCCCGGGCCCCGGGTCCCAGGCTGCACTTCGCGGTTCCAGGGGAAGATGGAGAAGGATCGGGTTTCCTTTCTGGTAGGTCAGCTCCTCAAGTTCCTGCGTGAAGGGTGCGTGGGGCAGGAATGAAAACGACAGGAAAAGATCGAGCTCAATTAACCCCCTGCCCTCATCCGGGTGATACCCCATATCATCGATGATGATTGCCACCTTCGGATCCTTCTCAGCATCATCGGCACGATCACTGTCCCTGGTTTCATGCCAATCCGGCAGGTACAGCTCTTCGAACGGAATATCATGCTCCTCGAACGGCAGCTCTGCAGCCACAACCGTGCGAAAAAAAATGACATAGCCGACCATTACAATAGAAAAGATGAACAGGCAGAACAAGGCCAGGAAATAGAGCAGTTTGAGAAGACTGATCCGCTGAAGAAGACCTGCCTGCTTTTTCTTCCTTGGTGTTCGCCTAGGCGCGCGGGTAACTTTTTTTGTCGTCGCTGCTCGAGCCATGTCTCAAATTGAGTTGACAGTCCTGTTAGGTATCCCGTTTCAACACATACACCGATAATTCCCGAAGAAATTCGAGACTTTTCTGGTTTTCTTCTCCATGAAACAGGTACAGGGGTTCAAGTGCCTGCTCAACGATTGTTTCCGCTTGTTTACGGGCACCGGAGAAACCTCCGTAGGTATTTATAAACTCGACAACTTCAGGAAAACAAGCTGCTGAATCGATTCCTTGTTTCAGAATGCCAAGCAGTCGATTACGCTCGGCAGTATGGGCTTTCTTCAATGCGATGATCAGGGGAAGTGTCATCTTCCCTTCCCTGAGATCATTGCCGACGCCTTTACCGGTAACGCTCTCGTCTCCGATATAGTCGAGAAGATCATCGACAATCTGAAAGGCACAGCCAAGATGTATGCCATAGCTCTTCAATGCCGACTTTTTCTGCTGATCCGCTCCGCCAAACAGGGCCCCAATCTCACAGGCGGCACCGATGAGCAGCGCCGTCTTCCCCATGACAACGGTAAAGTAATCTTCTTCGGACTGGTTGAAATTATCGCTGTTTCTCAGTTGAACAAATTCACCGTCAACCATTCCCCTGGTTGCCGCGGTGAAAATGTCCAGCCCCCGGGTACCGGTATATCTGCCGACCATGCCCATGGAATGGGCATGGAGGAAATCTCCGGCCAGAATTGCCCCGACAGTGCCGTAACGCCTGTTTACCGACTGCTGACCGCGGCGACTCTCAGCACGATCAATAACATCGTCATGAAACAGCGTTGCAACATGGAGATATTCAAAGGCAGAGGCCAGGCGGTAAAGGTCCCGGTCATCCCTTCCCGACAAGCGTGAGCTGACGATGGCAAGGAGCGGGCGAATCCTCTTGCCGCCGCTGAACAGGCCGTACTCGAGTATCTCCGCAAGCAGCGGGTCAAGCGCCGCCCCAAGAGCGTTCATATCCTCGCGCATGACCCGATTAATTGCTGCTGCCTCACTGGCTATGAGTTCTTTCAGATCCATCAGGTACTCACGTCTTTCTGGTGCTCATTATCATCAACCATGTCGGTAAAAAAGGATTGCACGCGGTCGATCTCCCGAGTTATCGGCGACGGCGGCATGCTCTTGAGAAATATCTTGCCGTACCGTTTACTGAACAGCCGTATATCTAGAACCGCAATCAGACCACAATCCTGGACCGATCTCATTAACCGACCGGCGCCCTGTCTCAGGGTGAGGACGGCACGAGGCACCTGAAAATGGAAAAAAGGGTTTTCGCCTTCGTTGCTGACTGCCTGCATGCGGGCCTGAACGACCGGGTCAGTGGGAACCTCAAAGGGCAGCTTGTCGATGATAACTGCGCTCAATGATTTCCCCGGTATGTCGACACCTTCCCAGAAACTCGCGACGGCCAGCAGAACAGAATCAGTCTGTTCCCTGAAAAGCTTCAGCAGCTTGCTGCGCGATGCCGTTCCCTGCACCAGAACCGGATACCGCAGCCTTTCCTGAAGGTAGCCGGCAACGAGATCCATCCCCCGAAAACTTGTAAACAGAACAAGCGCCCTACCCCGACTTATATCAAGAAGCCTTTCAACACGCTCACACAACGCTTTATCATATTCACCGTGCGATGGCTCTGGAAAACTGTCTTCAGGTATGTAAAGTATGGAACGCTGCTGGTAATTGAATGGAGATTTGAGTTGGAGAATCTCTATCTCCTGGTCGAGCCCGAGCCGCCCGCGGATATAATCAAACGAGTTTCCACTCGACAGGGTAGCAGAGGTCAAGACGCAATTTGGTATCATCGAGTAGAGCGTGCGCCTGAGATCATCACCAACATGGACCGGGGTTGCAGCAAGTGAAACGGCACGCTCCCGCCGCTCATACCAGTAGACATGGCTTCCTGATGCTTCCTCAGTGTCAGCAAGGCCGACAAACAGCAGGTTCTGCCGAAGTTCTCGAGCACGCTCTTCAAATACCCGCCAATGATCGCCGTGAGCAACGTGAAGCGAGAGATCGTCAGCCATGCGTCTCAGACCATCGCCAAGCAGCTGAACCTCCCCGGGCCAGCCAGCGAGCCCCCTCACATGTTCCAGGAGATTGTAACGCCCGCGTTTGGAGGGGAAGAGCGCGGCAAAGCGCTCGACACGCTGTTTCACGCCCTGCGCCATGCCGATGATTTTGTCGGCATCCCCTGCGGGCAGATCCAGGTCCGCCTGCTGGAGAATGTCACCGATCAGATCGTAGAGCTGATATTGACTGAGGCTGGTACCAAAAAAGGAGGTGGCAACATTTTCCAGATGATGCGCTTCATCAAAGACAACTGCCTCGTGCCGGGGCAGCAGCTCCCCATAGCCGTTTTGCCGCAGGGCAAGGTCAGAAAAGTAAAGATGGTGGTTTACAATCAAGATACGCGCAGAGCCTGCCTTTTTTCGCAGCCTGTTAAGAAAACAGAGGGCCGCCTCCGGACACTCTCCACCAAGGCACTGGTATGATTGAGCAGAAACTTTAGGCCACAGCGGTGAGCGATCGGCAAGCCAGTCGAGTTCTGAACGATCGCCGCTCTCTGTTGTTTCCAGCCAGGACTCGATTCGTGCGGAGTGCTCGTCATCAACGAGGGAAAGCTGCGGTGAGCTCCGGTGCTGATACCAGCGATAGTGGCACAGGTAGTTTTGTCTGCCTTTTACGCAGAGTGCAGAAATTTTTTCGCCGAGTATTTTCTCGATAAGTGGTATTTCCCGGTCAATCAGCTGATCCTGGAGGTTGATCGTCGCCGTCGAGACAACAATTCGCTTCCCTGAAAGTACCGACGGAACAAGGTACGCAAGACTTTTACCGATCCCGGTCTCCGCCTCAACCATCAGGATTTTGGCATAACCGGGATGGCCGGGAACCCCCTGCTCCGGGGCGGCAAACAGGTCCGCTACCGATTGGGCCATCAGGGCCTGGTCGGGCCGCAGCTCATAGCCCTCCAGATGTGCTGCCAGCGGACCAGCAGTTGAGAAAAAGTGATTCACAGAGGATTCCCTGGTGATACGTTGCAAAATTGATACATTCTTCAAAAATAGCGCATCTGCGCAAGATACAGATCGGAAGAACAGTTTATACGATTTTTATTTTTATTTTTCAAGCAAACCAGTAAAATGATTGTATACTCTGGAGAGTACGCAGTCTGTTTTGTCGAGACTGCCCGCAGTAAGGTTATAACAGCTTGCAACCTCCGGGACCACCCATCAGCATGATTCTTACATTACCTATGCCATGGTTGACCTGCTTTCGACTGCTGAAAATAATGTAAACGGAGGCCCGCTGCTCAGTCGTGACGAGATTATCGTTATCGTCGATGATTCTCCCGAAATCGCTCTTCTTCTCAAGGCTTTCCTGGCAAACAAAGGACTCAGTGCTATTTCGGTAAACAGCGGCTCGGAGTTATTCGAGATTGTTCACGCTCAGCAGGTGGCACTGGTCATCCTTGACATCAGCCTGCCGGACCGTGACGGCAACGCGATCCTCGTGGAGCTTGCCCGTGAGCATCCGGACCTCGGCGTGATCATGGTCACCAGCGTAACAGATATAGAGGTGGCACTCGAGTGCCTGCGCCAGGGAGCTGACGATTACCTGACGAAGCCGGTCAATGCTGAACAGTTTAACCACACCGTCAGGCGAACCCTGAAGAAACGTCGGCTGGCCATAGAGAACCGCCAGTACCAGCAGGAACTTCAACGGAGGAACTACCGGGCACGATTCCTCCACCAGCTGAGCCTGAAGATGAACAGCGCCTATCTCAATGCGCTGGAGCTCAACCAGGTTTTAAAAACGATCCTCATCGGCATAACATCGGAAGAGGGTCTCCGCTTCAATCGTGCGTTTCTGGCCCTGTTTGACGAAGAGCAGACAATCTTGCAGGGAAGGCTTGCAATCGGTCCGGGAAACAGGGAAGATGCCGAAAAAATCTGGAACGATATCAGCAGGAACAACATCCACCTCGAAGACATGTTCCAGAGGCCGCACACGGACGTTTCGGACAGCGACGTCATCGTCAATAGAATCATCAGGTCGCTTTCCGTTCCCGCCTCGGCTCATGATCATCCTTTTATCTACTCCTGTGATCACCGGACCTCGATCGTCGTTGACAAGGGCCGCGCCTCTGTCAACATTCCCGCCAGTCTCATTGAAACACTCCGGGAAGACAGTTTTATCATTGTTCCGCTTTTTTCTCCCCGCAGGCCGCTAGGCGTATTGATCGCCGACAATTTTATCACCAGGCAGCCACTCAGCGAGGAAGATATAGAGGTCCTTGAAATATTTGCCGGACAGGCCAGCCTTGCCATCGAGCACTCCAAGCTCTACGCCGACATGCAGCAGAAAATAACTGAACTCGAGCTCGTTACCAATGAGCTTGAAAAGAGCAAGAATCTGCTCATTGAAGCAGAACGGTATTCGGCGCTCGGGCATATGTCGGCCCAGCTGGTGCATGCAATTCGCAACCCGATCACCTCCATCGGCGGCACATCGCGACTGCTCGCCAACCGCCTGACCGACGAGAAAACCCGAAAATTCCTGAACCTTTTGACCAGCGAAGCGGCCAAAGTGGAAACAACTTTGAACGATCTTTTCAATTTTGTCAGCAAAAGCATGTCGGTAAAAAATCGGCAGCCTTTATACCCGCTCATCCGTAAAAGTGTCATCGTGTACTATGCGGCCATGAAGAAAAACAATATTTCCTATACGCTCGACCTTACCGGTCCTGACCCGGAAATTGAAATTGATGCCGAAAAAATCCAGCAGCTCTTTCTCCACCTGTTCAAGAACGCCGTTGAAGCAATGCCCAGGGGCGGTACCCTCACGGTGACCGCAGATCACGACCAGGAATACGTCTCGATTACGATCAGCGATTCTGGAAACGATAGCGCCGTTGATGACCTTGCCCGGGTGACCGATCCGTTTTATACAACGAAAACCTATGGAACCGGCCTCGGTCTCACGCTGGTTGAACAGATCGTCAAACAGCACAACGGAGAACTGGCCATCTCCCGGAACAGCCCTGCCGGTTTAAAAATTATCGTCCGCCTGCCCTGGAAATAGCACTCGTCAGCGCTCGCGCTTCCAGGAAATATATGCTGCAGCCAGCGAGAAGAGTGTCGTACAGAAAAGCGTATAGCGAAACGCCCGGATAAACGAAACCGCCTGTTCCGGACGATATTCCCCCAATTCAGCGCCCCCGCTGAAATAGCCGAACCAGGCGGCAAAGACAATACCAGCAAAGGCCGCTCCGGCAAGCATCCCGAGATTTCTCGAGGTGGCCAGCAGCCCGGAGGTGATCGCCGCATCACTGTCCTTGCCGCGGCTCAACAGTGATGCCGTATTTGGTGCCAGAAAAACAGACTGACCGAGGCCAAGCAGGGCCAGTCTCCAGGCAATGTTGACCAGCGTTGTCCCGCTTTCCAGCTGACTGAGCAGCAGAAGGGCAGCGCAATTGAGCAGCAGTCCGCCGGTGGTCAGATACCTGCTGCCGAATCGATCATAGAGGGTTCCGGCCGTGGGCGAGGCCACGAACAGGGTCACCGGCACCGCCATCATTACGAGGCCGATCAGATCGGTCGGCAAGCCCTTTACATAGTCAAGATAAAAGGGCATCAGAATCAGCACCACAAACAGGGTGGCAAAAGAAAAAGCCGCGGTAATCAGGCCGATGTGATAGTAATTTCGGGCAAACAGGTGCAGCGGAAGCAGCGTCGAGGTGCGCGTTTTTTCCGACCAGACAAACAGGGCGGTCACCAGCAGCAGCAGGAAAAACCCGGCAATCTTCAGCACCAGGGAAAACGAAGGGAGGTAATGAGCATAGAGAATGATCGAAGTGATCAGGGCCGCCCAGAGAAAAGCCCCTTTCCAGTCGAGTTGTCTGCTTTTGCCGGGGGCTGGAACACCATTTTTTTTCATCAGCACAGTGGAACCAAGCAGCAGCACAAGAATGCCGAGAGGCACGGTCACCAAAAAAATCGTCCGCCACGAATAGCTGCTGACCATATAGCCGCTGACAACCGGACCGCTCATCAAGCCCATCGAGGTCGCAATCCCAACAAGCCCGAGCGCCTTGCCAAGGGAATTGCGTGGAAAAACATCACGGATAAGTGCCGGACCCGCTGACATCATCATCGCCGCTCCGAGCCCCTGGAGAAACCTGAAACCGATCAGCCAGGAGAGTGCCGGAGCCTGTGAGCAACAGATTGAGCCGAGCGTAAAGGTCGTAATTCCTGCCATATAAATGACATTCGAACCAAAATGGTCGGCACTGATCCCCCAGAAGAGAAGGGTAACGGTTATGGTCAGCAGGTAGATCAGGATGACCCACTGGGTTTGAATCAAGGGCGCTGAAAACGAGCGCATGATTGACGGCAGGGCAACATTGACCATGCTGCTGTCCATGGTCGACAGAAAAACACCGGCGGCGACAAGCAGGAATACCCGCCATCGATATGCTGTCCTCATCTGCTGTTCCGGCTGGCCCTCCGTCACTGATTCAGGCCCCCTGGCGTCTCACCATGATAGACGGTTCTCCTGCTTAATACTGTTCATAACGACTGCACACCACCCCACCATCTCCCCGGCGTCAAACTGCTCCAGGATAAAATTCTTGACGAGGTACCTGTGAGTCCATACCTTTTTTCCTGAACTATAGCATTGCCGGAGGAAAACATGAAAAAAAAGATTGCACTATTGCTAACCGCGTCGCTGCTCTTCGCTTCTGGTTCCTGCGCGGTGCGCAGCAACAACTGGGGAACGATCCGCGAGAACCATGAGGTAACCCGTCTGTTCAGGTCCTATGAAATAAGGCCTGACTACAATTATTTCTATTACGGTGTCTTTCTGGAACCGGACACCATCATGGGAATCGACAAGAAATACACGGTACAGTCAAAGTTCTGGAAGCCGCTGGCATTGAGCTCGGATCAGCTGAAACGATGGGTAAGGGATCTGGATCGCTCGCGGGACGACGCCAATTTTGCCAGGAGCTACATGGGGAGCTATCAGGGCGCCTACATCCTTGACCCTGAACGGTCGGCCATTGGCATCTGGTATTCCAAGCTGGACTGGGGTGTCTTTCATTTCCCCGGTGAAAACGTCATCATAGCGTATCCGCCGTCACTCAAGCCAGGCTCTGAGTCCATCCGCTTCCGCCCGCGGGATGATTAAAAAAAAAGCCGCTCCCCGAAGGGAGCGGCTTTTGAGTTAATGCTCGGTTCTAATTAATCAGTCAATCAATTAGAAGGAGATCTCGAAGGTCAGAGCGGTACCGAAGGGGCTCTCTTCGTCGCTGCTGGTATCGGAACTCCAGTTCAGGTAACCGATATCCCACTGCACGGTTGCTCCATCAGAGATTACGTAGTTGGCTCTACCGGAAATCTCAAAGGCATCGCCGACATCGTCGATCGTGGCGTAGGCGAGAATACCGGTGAGGCTCAGGGCTTCAGAAGCCTTGAATCCGACTTTGCCGCCGAACCAGGTGGTGTCGCCGCCGCCGCCGAGGGTCTCAAACGGGCCACCAGGGGTGATTGAAGATGCACCACCGATCATGATGAAACCAAAGTCATCATCAGCTGCATATCCGTCCTGCGCCCAACCGCCGTTCAGGGTTACCGTGGTTGCACCAAAGTTCATGCTGCCTTGGAGGTATCCACCGTAGCCGTCGTCTTCAGTGGCACCCAACTCTGCTTCCTGGAAGGCAAATGCCGCCGTCAGAGAAAGAGGCCCTGCAGGTCCACCGACTTCAACGGTACCCTTGAAACCATCGCCATCTTCGTTAACGTCATCAACAACATATGCACCGGCAAGGGTCACGCCCCAGTCACCGGCGAATTTTTGGTTCAGTACACCGTAAATCTCTGTTACATCGTTATCGTCGATCAGGTCACCAGACTCGACTGCCTTGTTGTACCATACCTGAAGACCGGTCATTTCGTTGGACCACTTGCCGATGATCATGTCAAATCTTCTATCCCACAGGAAGAATGTGGTGATATTTGCCGGCATACGGCCGCCTTCGATAGTAACCGGACCCATCGGGATACCGAGGTACATGTAGTCAGATACAACGCTGGTCTTGGCACTCGGAACAGAACCATGGGTTCCATCAGAGATCTTGATGCGGGAACGGACATAGGCGCCGCCGGCTGCATCAGCGTGAACTTTGACGCGGTAACGTGAATTGGCGAAAATTTTCTTCTCGTTTGTTGCCGGCTCTGCACCAAAATCATAATCTGTCTCGTAGTAGCCGCGAAGACGGGCGTCGCCAGAGAAGGATACAGCGGCTGAAGCGGTAGTTACCATTGCGCCGGTCAGCAGAAGACCAGCGGCTGCAGCAATAAATTTTTTCATTTTTTTTCTCCCAGGTTGCGTTTTATGACCCTGAACTGTTCAGGGCATGCAGTTTTAACTTCCCCCATTCCCGCTCTCATCACTTCAGGCAGAACCTGAATGAGCTTGAAGAACAGAAAATCATTATGCTCAACTTATATAACGCCGCAACCCGCCTGTCAAGTTTTTTTTACCAAAGGTATAAAATTTTATACCAGCTTGAACCATTTAATATTGTTTACGAAATTATGCCTTCCAAAAAATAGGTACAAAAAAAAGCGTTGTCCGGTTCTAATTTTTAGCCGGCCGGGAGGCGTCGGCTGACGGTTGCTCCTTTTTTACCGTCATCTCATAGGCCAGGATTCTGCTGTCGTCCCTGCCCGGCAGCACCATCTCCCAGATTGTGCTGTCCGGGATCTGCGCGACATAGAGCCGGACCAGTCGGTTGTCCCCGACCATGCTGCCTTCCCCGTCAAAGGCATAATCGGCAACATATCCCTCTATGTGGTTGGTACGCCACAACTCCATCAGCCCGCCGCCCCTCCAGGTCAGGCAGGCAACGGCACCGCCGTCATAGGTGCGGAAATTTTCAAAATACTTGTCGATCCCCACTGTATTGGTCGAGACGACAACTTCCGGAAGTCCGTCCCCGGTTATATCCTGGAGATCAAGACGGCCAGGTATATAGATGAGTTTCCTCAGGCTGGCCACTTCTTCCCGCTGCGCACCTGGATCCTGGTTGTCAGCCTGGCTGATGGAAGGGCCGAAAAATCTTTTGCTGCCGCCGTAATTGGCACTGCTGACCCAGCTGAGATTGAGGCCGGAATCATAGACCAGCAGTTTCTGCTGGGAATCGATGACCATTGTCTCCATCTCCTTGTCTCCATTGAGATCGGCAACGATGAAATCAAACAGGTTCGTTCCTCTGGGCAACAGCAGCGCAGGCCCCTTGCGCAACTCCTCCCGGGTGAAATCTCCGCTCATCTCAAAGACCCCCGGAGCAAGAAAGTTGTCGGAAATATTGGGACTGTCGTCCTGGCCAGCGAGGATGACGCCTCTGCCCGGCCACCACACCGGTCTGATATAGTAGCTGATATCCCCCCGGACCAACTGCATCTTCTCCGATCCATCCCAGTCCAGGATCATGGATGACGGGCGCTTTCCCATGTCAGCAGAAACAAAGAGCCTCATCTCGCCTGCGGCGCCCGGGTCTGCGATCGTGATGACATGAATCTTGAACTGCGGAGGCAGGTTATAGCCGGCAATTTCCCTGAAGCGGCGATCGGCAAAGTGAAAAATACGGATTTTACTTCGCGACGCTACGACCAGCTCATTGACACCATCACCATCGAGGTCCCCCAGGGCGACCGTCTCGATGGTATAGGAAATGGTCGAGCTCTTGCGAACACCTTTGGACTGGAACTGCCCATCCTTTTCGCCATCGAAAAGCGTTGCACCGGCAAACAGACCCTTTTTATAATCGCGCTCCGGGTGGGGTGTCTGAAAACCGCTCAGCCCTGTCGATGCCTGCGTGTCATCACCCTGGCCCACCGGTTTTTCCCCGGCGCCGGACAGCGAGTCGCCGACCTGCGCCGCCAGGTCTGAAATCGCCGCGAGTATTTCATCCGGCGATTCGGTTTTTACCGAGAAACTCAGTTGGGGTGCTTCGCGAGCAAGGGCGTACACACCCAGGTTCAACTGTATTCCATCCTTTAGCGTGTAGAGCGTACCGTCGAGCAGAATGTCGGCCTCTATTTTCCCCTGGACATCAGCAAAGTTCCCGGCTCTGAGCTGATCCCTGAGATATTGCTCTTTACCTGCCACGAACGGGGATTCAATTACCTGGAACCCTGGTCGGCTGGCCAGACGTGAGATCAGCATCTGCCTGACGGAACTGTTCAGGTAGCGGTACTGCCCATCCTCAATGCCCTGCAGCGGGAGCACTGCAATTTTTACTGCTTCCTGATTATTCTGAGCATGAAGAATCGTTTGCCAATGGAAAAAAACGACTGCGATGACCAGCACAAGACGAAACCGACGCATATATTCACCCCATGATTGTGATTGTGATTCTTGTTTACAATAGGACAGACTATCTATATACCATCTGCTGAAACCTGGCAAGCACAGCGCGATAACGGCCTCGGCAATCCCGGCCGGTTCCCCCGCTGACCGCAGCTTTTAATGATCTGCCCGGAAAAAGACCGGATTATTTGTATCATCGTTCAATTCCCTGATAATTTATTCTTGACTTTTCGCGTGAGAACCCACAATATGTAGACAAGTAAAAATTTTTGTACTCTGCTCGCACAGAGGAAACAACTATCTCTATCAGAGCGTTATAGCAATCGAAATGGCACATCTTTCAAAAACTGTATATCGTTATCTCGTCATTACCCTGACAGTGCTCCTGTCGGCCTGCGCATCCTCCCTGCTGGCTGCTGATCTGGGGAGCGCTGGAGATTACCGGATAACGGGATTTTCCTTTGATATCGACGCCGTTTCCGAATCTGAAAGCGGCCTGCATTTTGAGTCTTCGCGCTTCAAGCCGTTGATGATCACCAGCAGCGCCTCAGATATCCTAGTAGGGGATCCGTTTATCGACACGCTCTCACCACAGACCAGTAAATACGCTCCCCACGGTTTTGCGGTCGCCGCCGAATATCTTGCCACTCCGAACCTGGCATTCCATGGGGCTATCGGCGTGACAAAAGGCACCTGGGACGCGGACGCCACGCTGGCAACCGAGTCGAGTTGGGAAGCCAATATTGGTGTGGTCTACAACTTTTTCAATTCACTGGCCTATGAAATCCATTTCGGCTACATGGACGCAGGTGATGTCTTCAAGAAATCAGATGCCTACACGGACGTCGATTCCATTATCATGATCAGCAACCAGCTGACTATGAGCTTCTAGGTCCGTTATCATCTTTGCTCAGAAAAAGCCGCACGGTCAGCCGTGCGGCTTTTTTTTTTGTTGCAGGCCGACATCATATCCCGGCGCTCAGGAAACCTCTGTCTTGACTTTCTCAGATGAGTAGAATATTACTGATTTTTCACACTTTTTAAAACTGGGCAGCGTTGCGCACAACCATTTTTAACCACCATCCCTGACATGAATACCAATGCACCGGCATACAATATCCTGATGTACTCGCATGATACCTACGGGCTGGGGCATATCCGCCGGACCATGGCAATTGCCAATCATCTTCGTGAGCACAACACCAATATTCTGATCCTCACCGGATCGCCGCTGGCCGGCAGGTTTTCATTTCCAAGCCAGGTTGATTTTGTCCGCATTCCCGGCATGATAAAAAAAACCAACGACGAATACCGCTCGCTTTCCATCCGGATTGATGACGAGCAGGCGCTCAGTATCCGCACAAATATCATTCTGGCTACCGCGCAGGCCTTCAAACCCGACCTCTTTATCGTTGACAAGGAGCCGCTCGGACTCAAACGTGAGGTACTGACGACGCTACAGTGGCTGAAGAAAGCCGAGCCGAACACCAGAATAATCCTGGGACTGCGGGACATTCTTGACGATCCCGAGGTCATCAAGGAGGACTGGCAGGATAAAAATGTCTACAGCTACCTGGTGGAACTCTATGATGAGATCTGGATTTACGGCGACAGGACAATCTATGACCCGGTTGATCTCTACGAGATACCCGATGCGATGCATGAAAAAACCATCTTTACCGGCTACATCCCGCGCACGAAGATAAGCGGCGGAATCAGGGAAAAGATCAGGCGGCAGTTCAGGATCATGCCTGACGACAAATTTGTTCTTGTCACGACCGGCGGCGGTGGAGACGGATTTGAGGTTCTGGAACACTATATCTCCATGCACGATTACTTCCCGGCGTCACTGCCGTTCAAGACGGTCATGATCACCGGCCCTTTCATGCCGAAAAAAAAGCGTCAGAAAATCCGCAAACGGGCAAAACAATACGGCATCAAGACCCTGCCGTTCCACCCGCGGCTCGAAGAACTCATGCAGGCCGCAGACCTGATCATCTCCATGGGAGGATACAATACTGTCTGCGAGATTCTCACCCAAAAGACACCGGCACTCATCATCCCGCGTGAGACGCCCCGGAAAGAGCAGCTGATCAGGGCCCAGTGTCTCCAGTCAAGAAAACTGATCGACTACATCCCCTGGAATGATGTCACGCCCCAGCTCCTCCGCGAGAAGATGATGGGCTTACTGAACAACAGCAGCGAATCTGCCGGCAATCGAGCCAACTTCCAGCTGACCGGGCTGGACACCATGCACGGCAGACTGGAACATTTCAAAGCAGAGCGCTACCGGGTCCAGTCGGCGGCCCTGGAAGAGACTCCAGCACCTTCCGCAACTCGATGAAATCACCTGCACGACCAACCCTTGCCTATATTTTAAAAGGCTACCCGCGGATATCTGAAACCTTTATCTCCAACGAAATTCTTCTTCTTGAGCAACTCGGCTTCAGGATGCACCTCTTTCCGATGCGTCAGCCCCGGGAGAATTTCTCTCATGACTCCGTCAAGCAGATCCGGGCGTCTGTTGATTACCTGCCGACGGATCTGCTGCTCGACCTGCCCAGACTTATCGCTCCCAATATTTTGGCTGCGGTGCGCAAACCGGGCCTCTACCGCTCAGCCCTCGGCCTTGCCGCCAGAAGATTTCGACGTACACGGAAAAGCGCGACCTTCAAGCACCTCTTCCAGGGCGGCTATCTCGCCGAAAAACACCTTGCCGCAAATCCGGCCATCATCCACCTACATGGTCATTTCGCCCACTCCCCCACCTCGGTAACCATGTTCGCAGCCCACCTCTCACAGCTGCCGTTTAGCTTTACCGCTCATGCCAAGGACATCTACACTTCGCACCCGGATCAGCTCAGAGAAAAAATGGCCAAAGCCGCCTTCGTTGCAACCTGCACCAGGCACAACCAGGAATATTTGGAAGATATCGGCGCCGGCAGTACACCCCGGATTCACTGCATCTATCATGGCATAGATCTTTCTCTTTTCAGGCGCAGGCAGCAACCCGCACCATGCAGGCCGCCATACCGGCTGCTCACCGTGGCGCGAATGACCGAAAAAAAGGGGCTGCCGACCATCTATCAGGCCCTGAGAATCCTGGCCGATCAACAGGTGGAGTTTCAGCACAGCCTGATAGGAGACGGTGATGATCGTGACCAGATCCTGGAACTGATCAAAAAGCTTGACCTTCAATCATGCTGCCACCTGCTTGGAACCAGACCCCACGGTGAAGTTCTTGAACAGTTCAAACGCAGCGATCTTTTCGTGCTCGGCTGCGAGATAGCAAAAAACGGAGATCGCGACGGCATCCCCAATGTTCTCGTGGAGAGCCTGGCAATGGGGGTTCCCGCCGTTTCAACAGCTGTCTCGGCGCTTCCTGAACTATTGATAGACGGCAGGACCGGTCTCACTGTTGAGCCAAAAAACAGCGCTGCCTTTGCCCGGGCCATTACCCGGCTTCTGACGGACACCGAACTCCGGGAACGAGTCATCAGGGAAGGCAGAACATTCGTGCACGATCATTTCGACAACAAAAAGCTGATAACAGAACTGGCAGCCGTGTTCGCCTCAATACAGCCGTCCCTGCTGCCGGCGGAACAACAATTGCAGTAGTTCAGACACCGCATGCACGCTTCCCAGCCAATCGCCTCGATATTCGGCCTGCTTCGACACGGGCAGACCGTCTGGAACAAGGAGAAACGCATCCAGGGCAGGGGCGACTCGCCACTCACCGCTGAAGGAAGAGCATCGTGCAGAAAATGGGGCCGCTATCTTGGGACCTCCGGCACGACCTGGCAGCGGATCATCGTCAGCCCCCTTCAGCGTGCACGGGAGACGGCGAAACTGATAAATGAAACGCTGCAGATACCGATAGCGTATGACGAGGGGATACGTGAACAGGACTGGGGAAACTGGGAAGGCCGAACCCTTGAACAGATAAAGCGTGAAAGCCCCGGAGAACTCGAGGAACTGACCCACCTCGGCTGGAACTTCAGGCCGCCGGGAGGGGAGAGCAGAAAGGAGCTCCTGCACCGGGTTCTCGCCTCGCTGAAACGCAGCGGCGCGCAGTGGCCGGGAGAAAATCTGCTGGTCATTTCACATCTCGGTGTGGTCAAATCCCTGCTCTACTACATTGAAGACAGGGATTATCTGCCTGAAGAGCCCAGGATTATCGACAACAACCGATTCCACACCATTGGTTACCGGGACAACCGCTTTTCGATTCTCAGCAGAAATATAACGTTCACGGATAACTCATGAGAATCTGTTACTATTGCCAGCACGTTCTTGGCATCGGCCATTTCCACCGAAGCCTGGAAATATGCCGTGCCCTGGCGGAGGGCCACCAGGTGACGATGATTCTCGGGGGGCCGGACATCAATGTCGGCGAGTCGGCGCTGTCGATCCTGCAGCTCCCCGGCCTCAAAATGGACGCCGGATTCAACAGGCTCATCTCGTGTGACGGCCGGCCGCTCGAGCAGGTAAAAGCGCAGCGGCGCGAGCAATTGCTTGCCTTTGCTGCCGACTGCAAGCCCAAGTGCCTAATCATTGAATTGTATCCTTTCGGCAGAAAAAATTTCAGGTTTGAACTGGACCCGCTGCTCGAATTGCTTTCCGGACACAACTGCGCTGTTTTCTGCAGTCTGCGCGACATCCTTGTTGAAAAGAAGGAAGGACGGGAAATATTTGAAAAACGTGCTGTTGATACCCTGAACACATTTTTTTCCGGCCTGCTGATCCATGCTGATCCCGATATTGTCACCCTTGAGCAGACCTTCGGCAGGACCGGGGCCATCTCCACGGATATTCACTACACGGGTTTCGTTTCGCCCCGTCCCTCGGCAGGTGCACGACAACGAATACGCCAGCAACTCGGTATTGCCCCTGGTGAGCGGCTGGCTGTTGCCAGTATCGGCAGCGGCAGTGTCGGCCTGGAACTGATTGAGGCGGCAATAGAAAGCGTTGATATACTGGCTGCCCAGGGAAAAAAACTACGATTGCAGGTGTTTACAGGGCCCTATCTTGCCGCAGCACAGTATCAGAACATCTGCAGAAAGCGCAGCCGGCACATTCGAGTTGAACGCTTCAGCAATCAATTCCTTGACTGGCTTGCGGCAGCCGACCTGTCTGTGTCAATGGCCGGTTACAATACCTCAATGAATATACTTTCGGCAGGGGTTCCGGCCCTGATGTATCCGTTTGCCCAGAACCGGGAACAGCGGATGAGAATAAGCCGGATTGGCTCCTGCGGCACCATCAGGCTGCTGGAGCAGGCCGACCTCGCTGCCGGAACGCTGGCAGACGCTATTGCAGCAATGCTGGAGATGCCGCGATATGTCACCACCGTCCAGCTGGACGGGGCTGCCCGTACCGCAGCTATCATTGAAAACTACTGCCGCACATGAACGGGACGCCCTCTGAAATCCGTGCCGGTTACCCGGAAGACCCGCTGCTTCTGCTCCGGCAGAGCCTCGAGGACGGCCTCCGGGCTCGAACTGATCCTGCCCCGGTCCCGGTCTACTTCAGGGCCGACGATATCGGTGTTATCTCTGCAGCCTTTGTGAAACTCTTGGCGCTGTTCGAGCACTACAAGACCCCCCTCTGTCTGGCTGTCGTTCCTGCCTGGCTGACCGCACGCAGATGGTCAACGATGAGCCGGATATGCACCAGCGGATCGGCGCTCTGGTGCTGGCACCAGCACGGCTGGCGCCACCGAAATCACCAGTGCTCGGGGAAAAAGAGCGAGTTTGGTTCAAATCGCTCTCCAGCAGCCATCAGAAACGATATCATCAACGGCCGCAACCGGCTCCGGGAGCTCCTCGGCCCTCAGTTCTCTCCCTTTTTCACTCCACCCTGGAACCGCTGCAGCCGGCAGACGGAGATCGAGCTACAAGAGGCCGGGTTCAAGGCCATGTCAACCGACCGGAGCGGCCCGCACCCCACGGACAGGCCATTGCCTGATCTGCCGGTCAATATTGACCTCCATACCAGAAGAGAGCCTGACGGGCAGAGCTGTCTGCTGGCAATGGCCGCTGAACTTCAAACGGCTGCCGGAAATGGAGCGCTCGGCTTCATGATCCATCACCAGCGCATGAGCGACACGAGTTTCGTGATCCTCGAGGGACTGCTTGGCATGATCCAGCAGACCAGGCTTCTCACCCCGGTGGATTTCAGAGACCTCGTATAGCCAGCGTAAACGGCCACGCCACAAGCCGCTTCTGCTCTATATCGTTGACAAAGATCAATCGATGCGGATAGTATCAGAGGTGACGGCAGACGGCCGTACGGCTGCCGTCAGGCAATAATCCAGGTGTCCTGTTGATGCCTGTGGTCCTCGTCTCCTTCTGCCGGAGATCGTTACTATGAAGCGCCTGATCGCGTTGCCATTCAAAAAATCTGTCGAGATCGCCTACCAGTCAATCCGGGTCCGTTTTTTTCGTTCACTGGTGACAACGACAAGCCTCGTCCTTGCCGTTGCTTTTCTCAGTTACATGAGTGTCTGCAACGATTTTGCCCAGGGGCTTCTGGACTTGGGATCGGTGGAATCGTACCAGAAACTCGCCGCGGCCGGCTATGATGCCGCCCCTGGAACGCAGAGCATCAGCAGCTCAGCCAAGCAGCGCTGGATCGTAACGCTCTCCCTGATGGTCTGCGTTGTCGGTATCATCAACGCCCAGCTGATGTCTGTCACCGAGCGATTCCGTGAAATCGGCACGATGAAGTGCCTCGGGGCCCTTGATCGTTTTATCGTCAGGCTTTTCATCCTTGAAGCGCTCATGCAGGGTGTCGCCGGATCAGTCTCCGGAGCACTGCTTGGAGCTGTCGCTGCCGGAATATCCTCTGTGCTCGGCCTCGGCGTCGAAACCCTGACCCATGCCCCTGTCGAGGCGATCTTACTCTCCTTGTGCCTGGCTGTTGTCACCGGTACGGCCTTGAGCCTTCTGGGCGTTATCTACCCGGCAATTCTCGCCGCGCGCATGCAGCCGGTGGAGGCGATGAGGGTGGAGCAGTAAGGAAACAGGGATATTTTAGAAAAGGAACCGTTTATGTCAGTCAAGAATATCGTCAGAGTCAGCGGAGTTACCAAGGATTTTGATCTCGGCAAAATCGTTGTTCACGTTCTCAAGGGAATTGACCTGGAGATTGAAACGGGAAGATACGTTTCGATCATGGGGCCTTCCGGATCGGGAAAATCCACCCTCTTCAACATGATCGGAGGGCTCGACAAGCCCACCGACGGCAAGGTTTTCATCGATGAAGTCGATATTGCCCAGCTCGATGCCTACGAACTCGCCTGGCTGCGTTGTCGAAAAATCGGTTATATTTTTCAGACCTTTAATCTCATACCGGTAATGACTGCGCTTGAAAATGTTACCCTGCCCATGACCTTTGCCGGCGTCTCAAATGATGGGGCTGTCGAACACGGCATGGAACTGCTGAAGCAGGTCGGTCTTGAGGGCCGGCAGTCGCATAAACCTTCAGAGCTGTCGGGAGGTCAGCAGCAGCGCGTTGCCGTTGCCAGGGCCCTGGCCAACAGCCCGTCGATCATCCTTGCTGACGAGCCGACCGGCAACCTCGATTTAACCACCGGTGAAGACATTATCAACCTGCTCAAGGAGCTGAGCCTTGAACGTGGTGTGACCGTTATTTCAGCCACTCATGATTACAAGATGCTCAATGTCTCCGACCAGGTAGTCTGGATTCGCGATGGCCGAGTCGACAAGGTCCAGGAACGTTCGGAGCTGGAAATCAAAACCGGCGGTCTGGCCTAGCCAGCCGGTTTCAGGCGCGCCTCATGAAAAGTTTGCCCTTACCTGCAGGAACAGCCTTGATCTTCACGACACTGCTCTGCCTGCTGACAGCTGCCGCCCAGGTGCGTGCTCAGGAACCGCTGTCACTTGAAGGAATCATTCACGACCTGAGCAGCCTACAGGATCGAAGCAGCGGCAGCCCCGGCAATGAAAACGCTGCTGCCTATATCGCCAACGCCTTTCAGCAACTCGGCCTGACGCCCCAGGTTTACCATTTCCCGATCCCGGTCAGAAGAGCAGCCGCCGCCTCGATTACCTTCGGCTCCAGAAGCGCCGTGCTCACCCCTCTTTTCAACAACAGCATTACACCTCAGTCGATCAGCAATGTTCTCCAGGGTCCCCTGTATTACGTGGGCGATGGGCAGCTGGAACGGCTTGACCGAAAGCAGATCAATGGCGCGATCCTGCTGATGGACTTCGACTCGGGTCGAAACTGGCTGACAGCCGCATCTCTTGGTGCCAGCGCGGTGATCTTTCTTGATCGCCAGGCAACAATCTCAAACAGCTTTTTTAAAGAGAAGGAAGAACTGTCTCCGATCCAGTTTCCCTGCTTCTGGATGGAAATGAAGGATGCGCTTGACTTGTTCGGACCCATTTCAGCGGCAGACAACGGCCTTATCCTGGACACGGTTGCCGTGCGCTCCGAGATATCCTGGGAGGAGGCGGTGGATAAAAACATCTACTGCCTGATCGAGGGGACCAGTCCGGAATTGAAAGAAAAATTACTCATCGTTGAGGCGTTTTACGACAGTACCACCTTTGTTGCCGGAAAATCACCAGGCGCCGACGAGGCAGTATCGATTGCAAACCTGCTGAAACTTGCCGAACATTTCTCCCAAAACCCGCCGCAGCGCTCCATCATTCTCGTCGCCACCAGCGGCCACGCTCAATCTCTGCACGGCATGCGCGACCTGATCTGGAGCCTGCAGGAACGAACCAAAGGGCTGCGCGATTTTCGCCGCGAGCTGAGAAAAATCAACCAGCAGTCAAACGATATCATCGGCCTGATCGAATCCCTGCGTTTTCCGCTGGAGCAGGACAGCGAACGCGATGCGATGCTGGTGGAGGCGATCGGCGGCGACCTGAAATTACAGGTTGACCAGATTTCCAGGAAACTGATGAATCTCAGGCTTGAAAAAGACAGCTCCAGCCTGAACAAACAGGAGCTCGAAGCGCTTGCCGCCCAGCGCTTTGCCCTGAGAAAGCTCAGCTGGCGCACATCGTTTCATGACCTGTCGGCCGCTGAGCAGCAAATCCTGGCAGAATTGCTGCCCCAGACAGTCAACACCATGAAGCGGCGCATTGTTGACAGCGAAGCGCAGCTGAAATCGCTCGAGTCGGCCCTGGATTTCAGGCAGCTGACCCGGGATTTTACCATCGATGCCGTCCTCTCCCTGCATCTTTCGAGCCATGGCGAGGGTATCGGCGGCTTTCACCGGGGCTGGCTTTACCGGCTCAGAAGCCGCATCAACCGGACGGGCATCTTCAGTGTCATTGGTGATGTTTTAAAAGATTCGGCACCAGAACCGGTCAACTCGGCACGTTATGTCGACTCCCTGAGGCCGGATCGTTTCCGCAGCTGGGATTCATATTTTCTCGACAAGCCGTTTCTGGGTGGTGAAGTCGCCTCTCTGGCAGGCTATATCGGTGTCAGCCTGGTTACCGTTGGCGACGGAAGAACACTCTGGGGCACGCCTTGGGATACTGCGGAGAAGATAAACTGGTCCTACCTCGACGACCAGTTCCAGCTCCTGGTCGCCATGGTCCAGGCTGCCTCGGAAGCGGCCACTCTGCATTCAAACCAGTTTCCCCGCAACGGCTTTTCCAGCCTGAGCGGCAAAGCCAATCTGCTTCTGCAGGGGGAGCTGTTTGCCGATTTCCCGGCCGACAGGACGACGCTTCTTTCCTATCAGGGCATCGCCAAATTATACGCGAACGTCAACAGCAGCGGTACGTTTATCTA
This sequence comes from Desulfocapsaceae bacterium, assembly GCA_963674815.2. Lineage (GTDB taxonomy): Bacteria > Desulfobacterota > Desulfobulbia > Desulfobulbales > Desulfocapsaceae > MADRE3. The sequence continues at coordinate 712,421 of CAXXTV010000004.1, read as the reverse complement.
CAAAGGCGTTGCCGATTCCAAGAATGTTCTCGACAAGCTGATTATCGAAGGCTATCGCTTTGACGACAAAAGCGGAGAGGTCATCTGGGCAATAGACAAGAAAGAAACCGGTAAAAATAATTATCGTGTCAAGATGCTGCGCCGGGCGATGAAGACACGCCTGATCATGTTTGCCTGCAGGGAAACAACCATATTCGATCTGCTCGAGCCCCGCAGCCTTGATTTCATGACCAAACTCTACCTCTATGACGGTCGCCGTGATGCCCCGCCCCAGCGCTACTGGTACAGCAGGATTGATACCCGTGAATCGATTATTTCATCGATCTATCTCGAACCCGGATCATGGCTCAAGCTGACACTCTCGGATAACGTGCTCACCCGGAGGCTGATTCTCACCAACGGCAGCGATCAGAATCCCCTCGGCTTCGGCTATCCGGTGAATGAAAACCCACAGATAAACAATACCATTTACAGGGCGGCGCTCGACGGCTGGACACTGCTTGCACCCCGGATTGTCAACCTCGAGTCGCATGGAATCTATGATGACCGGATAAACACGCTCCAGCAGCGCGGTCTCGCAGCCCTTGCCGCCAGCGTCAAAAATCTCGAAGAATTCAATTACACCCAGTTCAGGGAATCGGCTGCCGAAGCACTGGCGCTAGCCGACCGTGTTTATGACCAGATAGAGAAAACCCAGAAGGATGTCCTCTTCGGTGTTCTCTTCTATATCGCCCTGTTCGTCCCGTTCGCCTTCTGCATGGAGCGTTTTCTCTTCGGCTATGCAAATATCTACAAGCGGATCGTCGCTTTTGCGCTGATACTCGTGGGTTTGATCGCGATTATTTACAACGTGCACCCGGCGTTTGATCTAGCCTACAGCCCGATGGTCGTCATTCTGGCCTTTTTTATCATCGGGCTGTCATCGATGGTGACACTTATCATTTTCTTTCGCTTCGAGGAAGAAATGATCCTGATGCAGCGTCACGCCAGCCACATGAGCGCTACCGAAATCAGCCGCTGGAAAGCTTTTTTCGCTGCTTTCTTTCTCGGTGTCTCTAACCTGAGGAGAAGAAGGTTCCGGACGATACTGACCTGTTCCACCCTGATCATCCTCACCTTTACCATCATGAGTTTTACCACGGTAAAATCCAACCAGCAGGAGAACAGGCTCTTTTTCCATGCACAAGCTCCGTACCGGGGATTGCTTCTGAAAAAATTGAACTGGCGCAGCATGCCGGCCCAGGCCACCGGAATCCTTGAAGGGAGTATGCGGACCATCAGCAATCCCGCGCCGCGCGTCTGGCTTGAATCTGCAGATCTGACGCGAAGCCTCCAGCTTCCGCTCCGCAGGGGCAACAGCCGCACAACCATCCAGGGGTTGATCGGACTGAGTCATCATGAGGCGGAGGTAACCGGTTTAAACACACTGCTGTCATCAGGGCGCTGGTTCAAGGAGGACGATTACAACACCATCATTTTATCAGACAGCAGCGCCTCCGCTCTCGGCGTGACTCCGGGAAGCCAGGAGACAATACTGCTCTGGGGGTCGCCATTTACTGTTATCGGCACCTTCGCCGGTGAAACACTGGACAGAACCTACGACCTTGACGGAGAACCGCTGACTCCTGTCATCTTCCCCGACGAAGCGGCCCAGGACATGTCCGATGTCGAGTTCGAGGCAATTGAGTCAGGTGAAGACATCCGGGGGTTCCAGAGCCGGTACGTTCATCTTCCCGCCTCGGCGACGGCGATTATCCCCGCGGCGACCCTGCTCTCGATGGGGGGCAGTCTAAAAAACATCGCCATCAGACCCTCAGCCGGAACTGATATCAACGAGATCGCCTCGCATCTCGTTGACCGTTTCAACCTGGCAATCTTTGCCGGCAACGAAAGTGGTGTCTGGCTCTACAATATCAGCGACAGGATGGCCTACAGCGGTGTGCCCAACATTATTATTCCGCTGCTGATCTCAACGCTCATCGTTCTCAACACGATGATCAGTTCCGTATACGAACGGAAAAATGAAATCGCCATCTACACGTCCGTGGGGCTCGCTCCGTCTCATGTCGGTTTCCTGTTTGTCGCCGAAGCAATGGCGCTGGCCGTTATTTCCGTCGTTCTCGGTTACCTGGTTGCCCAGGTATCAGCAGCGCTTTTTGCAGATACGTCTTTCTGGGAAGGCATTACCGTCAACTACTCCTCCATGGCGGGAGTTGCGGCAATGGTCCTGGTCATTTCCGTTGTGCTTATCTCGGTGATCTATCCGTCCAGGGTCGCAGCGCGCATCGCCATCCCCGATGTCAACCGGTCTTTTACCCTGCCCGCGCCGGTCAACGACACCATCAGCGTGATGCTGCCGTTTTTCATGAAGTACGATGAGCATGCCTCTGTAGGCGGTTTTCTCCACTCCTTTTTCAGTGCTCACCAGGATATTTCCCACGGGAAGTTCTCCACCGGACCAGTAGAATTGCTCTATGCCTGCGACAATACAGAAGAAATTACCAACATCATAAAAATGCATGATAATCCCAGCAGCTATGCCTGTGTTCACCTGAGCGCCAAGGTCTGGCTGGCCCCGTTTGATTTTGGTATCATGCAGCGGGTTGATATCCAGTTCTGTCCTGCCAGGGATAACCCTGAATACCTGGAGATCAGGATCACCATGCATCGGGAATCCGGCGAAGATGGACAGTGGCGGCGAATCAGTAAACAATTTATCCATGAACTGCGCAAACAGCTGTTAATCTGGCGCTCGATGGACCCGTCAACCCATGAACAGTTGAGCAGCTCCTTCAGCGAAATTGTCAAAGACAGTCAGACCTGCTGAGAACAAGCGCATGATAGAGACGACAGACATCGCTTCAGTTAGCCGTAGAATAAGGATTCGCGCACCATTGATCGGTATCGTGCTGGCGGCAGGCATCTGCCTGGTAACACCGTTGAATAACATTTACCACAAGGCGACACCGCTGGGCGGCGGTCACTTTCCCCTTGCGCCATTCTTTATTTTTCTTGTTCTCGCGCTGCTTGTCTCGCTGGCAGCCTGGCTGTTCAGAAGCCGCTCTCTGCTCAGCGGCTCGGAATTGCTGATCATCTGGGTGCAGATGGTCATCGGCTCAGGAATTGCCTATACCGGACTCGTCAGAACCCTGCTGATCAACCTGACCGCCCCGGTCCACTATGCGACGGTCAGCAACCAGTGGCTGGAAACCTTCCAGCCGCTGCTGCCGACCGATCTGATGCCGACAGATGGTGATGCCATAGCTCTGCTCTACAATGGCCTCCAGGGCGGCCGTGACATGAGCTGGCTGCAGGTTGCGTTGTCAATTCCCTGGCATGCCTGGCTGCTTCCCCTGTTTCGCTGGGGATTTTTCATTATGCTGTGCTACCTGGTCATGCTCTTTCTGGTTAATCTTGTCTCCAGGCAGTGGATATTCAACGAACGCCTGAATTTCCCTCTTTTGAAAGTTCCCCAGCTGATCAGCTATTCTATTGATTCCGGAGGAATCGGTGCACTGTTGAAAAACCGGTTTCTCCTGGCCGGGCTTTCCATACCGATCGTCCTTCACCTGATCAATGGGCTGAACCTCTACTACCCGTCAATGCCCCAGGTACCGACCCTGATTCTGGCTGGTTCATATTTTCCACAGCAGGGGCTGCTCTCCGGATTCTATAAGCTGAAAATCTACATCTACCCCGCTTTTATCGGTTTTGCCTTCCTTGCCTCCCGGCAGATTTCGTTTTCATTCTGGTTCTTTTTCCTCGCCGGCGGCCTGCTATATGGAGTTCTCAACCTGATCGGCTACTCGGTTCCCGCCTCCGAGCTTGGAGTCACCTTTGGCCCCACCCTGACCCAGCCGGAAGAAATGCAGATGATCGGAGCCTATGGCGTCTTTTTTCTTTTCCTGGTGTGGCTTGCGCGTCATCACCTTTACAGAGTGATGAAACAGTCACTTGGACTTCAGGCGGCCGGAGAAGACGTTACCGAATGGTTTGACGTTCGCATCTCCTTCTGGGGTCTGATCCTGGGAATGGTGGTGCTCGTGGCATGGTTTGTCTGGCACGGCATGACCGTGGTAACCGCGACGCTTCTGGTCTGCAGCTTTCTGATGATCACGCTGGTTGCCGCGCGGATCATCTGCCAGGGGGGGCTCGCCTATTTTACCCTGACCGCCGCGCCGATGGACGGCATTACCGCCCTGTTCGGAGCGAAGATGTTTGCCGGGGCAAACGGCTTGATATCAGCCATAAGCCAGAAAGTTTTTTTTGTCGATCTGCGGGAGTCACTGATGCCCACACTGCTTCATGCCAAGAAGATTCATCACGGCAGAGGCACTCCACTGCTGCTTTTCTCAGGGCTGCTCCTGACCCTGATCGTTTCGGTACTCAGTTCTCTTCTGGCGATGATGACACTGTGCTATCGCTTCGGCATCAGGGAGCTCGATCTGGAGTGGGCCAACAGAACCACGCTCAATGTCTACGAGAATGCCTATCGCCTGATCGTCAATCCTCTGCCGAGCGGAGACAGCGTCTACCTGTTCACCGCTATCGGCATGAGTACCATGTTTTTCCTGGTTTTCTGCTATCAGCGGATCTACTGGTGGCCCATCCACCCGATCGGCTACCTGACAGCCTACAGCTCCGCAATGCGTATTCTCTGGATCAGTTTTTTCCTGGGCTGGCTCTTTAATGCGCTCTGTATGAAATATGGCGGGGTCGCCCTGTTCAGGAAGATGCAGTTTTTTTTCATCGGCATGATTATCGGTGATCTGTTCATGGGAGGGGCTTGGGCCATTGTCGGCCAATTCAGTTCCATTAGCTATATGGTGTTACCGGACTAAAACGATGTATGATGACAAAGAACTAAAGGAATATCGGGACCTCCTGCCGACTCCGGATCACTTCGAAGAAGGATTTGACTGGAAGACCATCATTGGCGCGGTCTTCATCGGTTTCCTGATGATGCCTGGCTCCATGTATCTCCAGCTTGTTATCGGCCAGGGGATTGGCCCTGCCGCCCGCTGGGTGACGATCATCCTCTTTGCCGAAATCGCCAAGCGCGCTCACTCCGACCTCAAGCAGCAGGAAATCTTTCTTCTCTACTATATGGCTGGTGCGGCTCTTGCTTCGCCGTTTTCAGGTCTGCTCTGGAATCAGTATCTCGTGCAGTCCGATGCCGCCAAAATGCTTGGCCTTACCGACTATATCCCCACCTGGGTTGCTCCCGGACCGGATTCTCTGTCGATGATCGAACGGACGTTTCTCCATCGCGACTGGATGATACCGATCCTCCTGCTGGTCGGCTCCCAGATTATTCAGAGAATTGATCACTTCGGTCTCGGCTACGCACTCTACCGGATCACTTCAGATGTCGAGAAACTGCCGTTTCCGATGGCCCCGGTCGGTGCTCTCGGGACCATGGCCCTGGCCGAATCAAGCGAAGAAAAGAAAGACGGCTGGAAGTGGCGTGTATTTTCCATCGGCGGCGTGATCGGGCTTGCCTTTGGCGCCGTCTATGTTTTATTGCCGATCGCTTCAGGGCTCGTTTTTACCGAGCAGATCCGCCTGATTCCCATTCCCTGGATTGAACTTACCAGCTATACCGAAGAAATCCTTCCTGCTGTGGCAACCGGCCTCCAGCTGGACCTCGGCCTGCTCTTCGTCGGTATGGTCCTGCCCTTCTGGGCGGTCATCGGCGGCCTGATCGGACTCATCATCACCGTCATACTCAACCCGATTCTCTACGCTCAGGGAATCCTGCACCGGTGGCATCCCGGCATGGCGACCGTTGATACCGTGTTTGCAAACAATTTTGATTTCTACATGAGCTTCGGTATCGGGCTTGGTTTGGCCATCGGGGTCATTGGCGTCTGGTCAGTGGTCAGATCCCTACGTGATTCCTCAAGTGGGCGGGGAACCTGGAAAGACCTGCTTGAGCCGCCGGCCGGCCGGGGTGATTTCAATTTCTGGATTTCAATCGCAATTTATGTCTTTTCAACACTTGCCTACGTAGGGCTGTGCGTCTGGCTCGTGCCTTCGTTCCCATGGGTGTTTTTTCTTGCCTACGGCTTTATCTATACACCGGTCATTTCCTACATAACCGCCCGCATGGAGGGAATCGCCGGCCAGTTCGTCAGCCTGCCCCTTGTCAGAGAGGCGAGCTTCATTGCCGGTGCCCGGTTTTTCGGCTACCAGGGTATCGAGATCTGGTACGCCCCGATACCGATCCACAACTACGGTGAAGCCACCGTGCAGTTTCGGCAGATCGAGTTGACCGGAACCTCGATTCGCGGCATCATCAAGGCAGAACTGGTCGTTTTCCCGATCGTAATGATTGCCAGTCTGCTGTTCTCCCAGTTTATCTGGCGACTTGCCCCGATACCTTCCTCCAACTATCCATATGCCCAGGAATTATGGCACCTCCAGGCTCTCAACACACTGCTGATGCAGACATCAACCCTTGAAGGGAACTCGCTTTTCTACCAGGCTCTCAACGCCACGACCGTCGTCTCCGGTCTCGGATTCGGCCTGCTGGCATATTTTGTTCTCAGCCTTTTTGGTCTTCCCATTCTGTTGATCTACGGTGTTGTAAGGGGTCTCGGGCAGTCGACACCCCATGGTCTCATTCTCGAGGTGGCCGGTGCCCTGCTGGGCAGATACTTCTTTCTCAAACGTTACGGCGCCATGTGGCGGCAGTATGCGCCGGTACTGCTGGCCGGTTTTTCCTGCGGTATGGGACTCACCGGCATGTTCGCAATGGGATTCGCGCTCATCATGAAATCTCTCAACTATATGGCCTATTGAAAAAAAGGATTTATGGTGTTGGTTATTCAACCAATAACAATCCTGTCATGCTGAGAGGTCTACTTGATTGGAGGAATCGGAAAAACTTCAATGCGGCTTACTGAACGACCACTGTTTTACTGGGTAGTCAAGCGCTACAGGGGTTTTCAATTCATCCTGCTGCTGATTATACTGGTCAGCCTCTTTTTCAAGGTGTATCCGCTGGAAATGCAGCGGCAGATTATCAATGTCGCCATCAACCTGAAGATGCTCGACAAGCTCTATCTTTATTGCGGGCTCTACATGGGGGCAGTTCTCATTGGTGGTCTGCTGAAGTATCTGACCAACACCATGCAGGCAATCCTCGGTGAAAAAATCCTCATCGACATGCGGCAGGAAATGTATCAGCACATGCTTCAGCTGCCGCTGCCTTTTTTCCACCGCACGCAGACCGGAAACATTATATCTTCGGTGACTGCGGAGCTCAACGCCATCTCCAGTTTTCTCGGCAGCGCCCTTTCTGTACCGATAGCTGCAGTTCTGACGTTTATCACCTTTCTTGCCTTCATGATCTTTCTGAACCCGACCCTCGGCCTGATCAGCATGGTCATATACCCGCTTGAAATGGTGGTTATCCCGCTCCTGCAGCGCTGGTACAACACGTACAACCGCAAGCGGGTTCTGACGAACAGGAGGATAACGAGCCTGGTGAATGAGTCGGTAACCGGGATCCATGAAGTCCAGGGAAATGCCGGATATCTTCTCGAGTACAACAAGCTTACCCGGCTGATAAAACGCCTCTATGAAATAACGGTGAGGCTGTCTGTCATAAAGTACGGCATCAAGTTCAGCAATAACCTCTTCCAGAGTATCGGCCCGTTTTTGCTCTTTCTTGTCGGCGGCTATTTTGCTATCAAAGGTGAATTCACCATTGGTGCGCTGGTGGCCTTTCTTTCCGCCTATGAAAAAGTCTATGACCCGTGGAAAGAGGTGATTGAATACTACCAGACCTACCAGGATGCCCGGGTCCGCTACAAGCAGATCATGGAACTGCTCGACCACACCCCGGACTTTCTTCTCGAGGCTCCGGGAAAGATCGCTGGACCGCTCTCAGGAACGATTGAGGCCGACAATGTAAACTACAACATCTCCGCCTCAATCAGGCTTGTGAGTGATGTCTCTTTTCAATTGGAGCATGGCCGGCACCTCGCGCTCGTCGGTTACTCGGGTTCCGGAAAATCTACCCTGAGCATGCTCATCAGCCAGCTGCTCAAAGCCAGTTCAGGCTCCCTGAAAATCGGCGGTCACGACATCAACACCCTGAGCAAGCTCGAAGTGGCCTTCAACATCGGCAGTGTTTCCCAGCACCCCTTTATCTTTACCGGAACGGTCCGGGACAACCTGCTCTATTCATGCAATACGCTCTATCTCAATGGGCTGGCGGATAAACTGCCCGAACGCCAGGAGATCATCGAAATCGTCAAAGAAGTCGGTCTGGCTGAAGACATCATCAGGTGGGGGCTGCGCTCAATCATTCAGCCGCAGCGTGCCGCACCGATGATCAGCAGCTTCATGCACATGCGCAAGATTATTCAGAAAAAATTAAAGGAAGAATTCCCAGGGGCAATCGAGTTTTACAATGCTGACCTGTTCCAGTACTATCTCCCCATTGCCAAAAACATCATTTTCGGGAGCTACAGCGGCGCATTCAGCAGCAGGAAGCTCATTAAAAACAAGGAATTCAGGACTTTCCTGCGTGACATCGGCCTCGAGGATTCATTGACAAAACTGGGATTTGAAATCGCCGAAGCGACGATTGAGTTCCTTGGTGATTTCAAGAACGATGCCTTCTTTTTTCAGGGAAGCCCGATGAACCCAGAATCTTTTCAGGACTATGAGCGGCTCACCACGGCGGCACGGAAACGGTCACTGGAGAAGCTTAAAGCACCGGAACGGGATCGTTTTCTGCTGCTGGCACTCGGTTTCATCCCGGGCATTCACAAGATAACGACAATTTCAACCGAGCTGGAGCAGGCTATTCTCTCCGCCCGGAGAACATTTCTCCACCAGGTTGCCGGGGTGGACCTTGATCAGTGCAGAAACGGTACGATTCAACTGGAAATTAAACCTTTCCAGGAAAAACAGGTGTCAGCGTCACCCAGGTTCACTCCATTTTGTATCAACCAGTACCTCAACGCCCACTCTCTTGGCGAGAATATCCTCTTCGGGACGGTTATTGACCGGGACCTGATCAGGGACCGCCTTGGCAGCATCGCTTCAGAAGAATTCGAGCAGCAGGGACTTCTTGATGACATCATGGATATCGGCCTTGATTTCCACGTGGGCAGCAAGGGAGACAACCTTTCCGGCGGGCAGAAACAGAAAATAGCCCTGGCCCGGGCATTGCTGAAGAAAAGCCCCATTCTTGTGCTCGATGAAGCCACGGCCAGCCTGGACAACACCTCCCAGTCACGAATCCAGCGCTACATCGACACCCGCCTCAAGGGAAGCACCACCGTGATCTCGGTAATCCATCGTCTTGACATGATTTCCGGATATGATCATATTATTGTCATGAAAGACGGAACCATTGCCGAGTCGGGGACCTACAATGACCTCCTCGCTCAAAAAGGAACGCTCTATGACCTCATCAATGACAACCACTGAAAATGTGAACCAAGGTCCCTGCCTCCTCTCCTCAGATTTTGCGCTGCTCAGGCAATCTCCGGTTTTCTCCGGGATCCATCATGATGTGGTAAAGCTGTTCGCCTATTTATCTGCCCACCGCTCAATTAAAGCGGGCGACTATGTTATCGAACATGGTAAAAAAGCGAACCAGGCGTTTATCCTGGTCAAAGGGGCAGTGGAGATAACCGTTCATCACCGGCAAAGAGAAATCGTCCTGCAGCAGCTGAAGCCGGGGGCTGTCTTTGGCGAACTGGCGCTGCTTGCCAAGTTTAATTGGTTTTTCAGTGCCCGCGCCGCAAGCGATGCTGAGGTCATAATAATCGATCAGACTGCTTTTCAGAAAGTAATTGAGAAATTTCCGGAGCAAAAGGATAAACTGATTGAGCGGGTTATTCAAATCCGCATAAACCGACTGGAAAGTCAGACGACGTTCATGCTGGACCAGCTTTTATCAACCGGCGAAAAACCTACAGAAGCAATCTTATGACACACATTCAAATAGGTGCACTTGCGGTCATCTTCCAGGCGCTTGTCTGGGCAACGACTGCTCTCTCCATCGAAATCCCCAAAGAAATCGGAGGATTCCGACTTGGAGAAGATATAACGGAATACTCGGATATAGAATATTCCAACTACCTCAAGGAAGTTGTGGTCACGGACTGGCATGGTTTCCGCAAGGGGATCATCTCCTATGGCATCTGCGCTGCTCCCGGGAAAATTGTCCGGATTGAGATGAAATTTGAGAATTCAAGCAGGGAACTATTTGATGTACTCCTGAGTAAATACAAAGAGAAATTTGGCAAGCCGGCAATATGGGGAGGAGATGCCTTCGGCATTCTCTTTAAATGGAAATGGGTTTTTACCGATGAAAACGACCGTATTGTCAACCTGATCCTCCAGCACAATCTTAAAAATCATAACGAAAATATCGGCAATATCGTCAAGCTCTACTATCCTGAACGGGAAGAGGAAGAACGGCTCTGTTTCATTGAACAATGCCAGGTCGGCAAAACTGAAGAGCAGCAGAAAAGAATGCGTGAGCGCAAGGACTTGAACTGGGACTATGTGATCCCCCGATAGTCGATGGTGGTGCCTTCCCCTAAGATCAGGCCGATCGGCTGGAACGGTATCTCCTGCCTGCTGCCGGAAGACTGGAATGTCATCGTCAAGGGCAACGCTCACCTGATAATCGAGCACAACCTCCTGCCGCTCCTTGAATTTCGGTGGCCCAGCGGCTCGTTCTCTTCAGCCAAACGGTCACACAGCGATCGCATCCTCTCCCGGCTCAGTGAAGAAACCGGCAAAACGGTGGAGTTGCTCACTTCTCCCGCGTTTCTTGAGGGACTCGCCAAAGCCTACGATGTACAGGCTTTCAGGTTTGACGAGGAGCTGTCTCCAGCCGGTGCCATTCTCACCTGCAGAAAATGTTCCACACCGATCCTGCTTCAGTTTTTCGGTACCTCGACCAGCTCAGTCGAGCGGTTCAGGCTGTTTTTCGCAACCTTTTCCTGCTGCCAGCCAGAGAGGGGAAACAGCGGCTGGGCAATAGAAGACCTGAGATTCAAGATTCCTGACGCCTTTACCCTTGACACCTATTCGTTTTCACTCGGCCTGGCTCGGCTCTCTTTTAAAACAAGGGCTGCCAGCTTGAAATTAATCAGGCTCTCGAGCGGTTCAAAGCACATCAGACAGCATACCTTTGAGCAGCTCTTTGCCAACTTTCACGGCGCAGGCCCAGACCACGCCACCCGGCTCGATGACAGCACGCTGATACTGGATGTCTCACCGTCTCTGCGTGACTACCTGCTCAAGACCGTAACGAGAAAAAAGATTTACCGGTGGGCAAAATTTGCCTATTACCCCGAAAAAGACAAGATACTCGGTATTCTATTGGAAAGTTCGCGCCCGCTGGACAAAGAGCAGATCGGTTTCATCGAGAAGAACTATGGGTTTATTCAGTAAGAAACGAAAGACTCAGGCAATGACCCGGGAACAGGCACTGGCCTGCACACCTGTCCAGAACAACGTGATATCCTGGGAAGAAGATCCCTCAGGGCATGTGGAGATTGAGTATGTGCTGGTACTCAAACCGCTGTTTTATTCCATTTTCAAACGGTTTACCTCCGAATCAGCAGCTCAGCCACGCAGAAAAATCCAACTCGATGAACTGGGGAGCAGTGTCTGGAAGATGATCGACGGCAGGCGCAGCACCTCTGAGATCATCATCGCGTTTTCAGCGCAGCAGCAGATTCCCATTCAGGAAGCCGAACAGTCGGTGACCGGCTTTTTTCGGGAACTTGGCAAAAGAGGCCTGATTGGTTTGCGTTGATCTGTTCAGCCGCCGAGCTTCTGTTTGATCGCCTGCAGATCGGCCCAGGTGGCCTGCTTCATTTCAGGATTTTGGAGCAGGAATGTCGGGTGGTAGGTCGGCATCACCGGGATCTCCCGACCCGATCCGGTTGTATAGACAAAAAACCGGCCCCGCTGCTGGGAGAGTGGGCGGGACTGCGCAGTCAGCAGCCTTGAAGCGATAATGCCCATGCTGCAGATCAGCTGTGGTGAAAGGAGTTCAAACTGCATATGCAGATAGGTACTGCAGCTGCTTATGTGCTCGGCGGTGGGCTGACGCGTCTCCGGAACACTGCACTTGATGACGTTGGTAATAAAGATTTCTTCAGGGCTCAGGTTGATCGCCTCAACCATTCGTGAAAGCATCAGGTCCTGATCGCGGCCGAACAGCTCACCCGCGGTGACGGCTGATTCCCTGAAAACGGTCAGCCAGTCGCCGACTATCATCAGTTTCACGGGCCTCTGCCCGCTGCCGCCACTCCCCGCCGTACTCAGCTGCCGTTCCCGGTGGAGAGAACAGTTCCGGCATCTGCCGATTTCCTCTCCAAGGTCCGCGACAGTGAGTTGTTTTTTCTGCTCCTGCGCGACGGCAGCGGTTTTACCAGGGTCCCTGGCCGCCGGTTTGTCGGTTTTGGGCAATCCGCCGGCACGGCTGCCGCTTCCTGGTTGTCGGGAAAGTGCTTCTAAGCCGTTTTTGACGGTGTCATCGGCAGGGTAGCCTTCGATGCCGCAGGATTGATGATACCCTAAAAATGACCGCAACGTGGTAACAAGTTCTTGTATGTTCAAGTTCTTACATGCCCCTTCAAGCGCCTGGGAAAAGAGGAAATACTCCATCGCCGACTCCCATGATAATACCCGATTGGATCTGTCTGCAATAACTTTCATTGTTCAGCCGGCTTCTTCTGTTCTTCAATTTTCGTGCAGTTTTCCTGCCCGAGCCGATTTTTTCACCAGCAGGGAGAAAAAAAGGAGACATCTTCCCCATTTGTGGTACTATGAAATGAACATATACACTAATACAAAAACCTAACCCCAGCCTGCCAGGAGGTGGAGACCTTGGAAAAAGCAGAATTCAGCCAGATAAGAAAACAGCTGGGAAAAACCCAGAAACAGCTTGCGGCACTGCTCGGCATGTCGCTCAAAACCATCCACAGTTATGAACAGGGCTGGCGTTCAATTCCCGCCCACATCGAGCGGCAGCTTTTTTTCCTGCTGATCAATCAGAGAAAAAAGAAGAACGAGCTGATCCCCTGTTGGGATCAGAAAGAATGTAAACAGAAAGAAGAATGCCCCGCGTGGGAATTCAAGAGCGGTCACCTCTGCTGGTTTCTCTCTGGAACACTCTGCGAGTGCACAAGTGAGTCGACCTACAAGGAAAAAATATCGATTTGTCGAAACTGTAACATATTCAAGTCGCTGGTGGCATGAGCATAGCGATTCAGGCGTTCTGAACGTTACCTGTGTGCAGAAATATAGTATGTTTTTCCTGATTACATTTATCGTCTGCTGTTTTTTCTAAAAAAGGTACCACTATGCCTATCTACGAATTCAGCTGTAACAAATGTGGAGAGATTTTTGAGCGACTTCTCTCTTCCTCGGACATCTCCTCTGTGACCTGCAGCAAATGCAACAGTACCGATATCACAAAGATGATTTCCTCGGGCAGTTTCAGGCTCGGCGGGCCCGGCGCTTCTGCGCCACCAAGGCTTCCGGCCGCGCCGCCCTGCGGCAATTCGGGATTTTCCTGAGCGTCATGATGGCTGACCCGGTTCGGGTTACCTCACATCGCCAGGATAGAAGCGCTTAATCATTCTCATCTTTTTCCCGGGATTGGGAAAAGTCAAAAACCCGCTCATTTTTCTTGAGCATTCCATATTTCTCGCGGGCAATCTGTTCGAGATAGGCCTCGTCGTTCTTGAGCCTGTCAATCTCCGCGCGCAGCGTCTCATTGTTTGCTGACAACTCCCTGGTCAACTCTTCGAGCTCAGAGGACTGATTCCTCAGCTTCAGCAAGCTGTATACCCCCGTTCCCGGAGCAAAGAGAATCCACAGCAGAGAGGCGACGACGAGACCGAGAATGATCTTCAGCAGCCGGTTCTGCTGGAGCGGGGTCAATGGTTTTTTCGGTTTTTTTTTCACGCAGACATCCACGACATGGTATAACGACAATTCAGTATAACTGTACCTGTTGTTCTTCTCTACTTCAACCCCGTTGACCAATCAACCCCAAAAGAATGAGCCCATGTCCCGAAAAGAAACAGTCCTGGTCAGCAGCTGCCTGGTCGGCCTCTGCACCCGCTATGACAGCCAGACCAAGATCAATCCCGGCTGTATGGAGCGCCTCGCAGCGGCAACCTGGATCCCTGTCTGTCCTGAACAACTTGGTGGCTTGCCCACCCCGCGACCACCTGCCGATATCACTGGCGGGACGGGACTCGATGTCCTGCATGGCAGGGCACGCGTCCACACCAGAGACGGCACTGACGTCAGCGCTCACTTCATCAGAGGGGCGCACCAGGTGCTCGAAATCGCCCGGAGGCAAGCAATCTCCAGGGCCCTGCTCAAGGCACGCAGCCCCTCCTGCGGGGTGACCAAACAGGGGGTAACCGCCGCACTGCTTCTCGAACAGGGGATTGTCCTGGAAGAATTTGACTGAGACGCCCCTGCCGAATCGGTTCAATCAGGGAATGCGCATTATCGCCAGAATGACAATTCCCAGCTCATAGAGCAGGTAGAGCGGTCCACCCATCAGAAGCATGTTGACGATATCAGGAGTGGGGGTCAGCAGGGCGGCCACAATGGCTATCAGCAGGAGGGCGTAGCGTCGGTGACGCGAAAAAAAACGGTGGCTCACCAGGCCGATTTTAGCCGTGAACACCATCAGTATGGGGAGCTCGAAAATCAACCCGAAGGCGAGTATGAAGACGGTCACAAAGTTGACGAACCTGCCGATGGAAATAACCGGTTTCAATTCTTCTGAGCCAAAACCCAGCAGGAAATTAATCCCAAAAGGCAGGGTGATAAAATAGCAGAACAGCGTGCCCGCATAAAAGAGCAGGCAGGTAAAGAAGGTAAACAGAACCAGCTGCGTACGTGTAACCTGAAACGGCTTACCGGTTGCTTTGAAAAAAACACTCATGATCCAGGGCATTAAACAATAGAGGGCGCCAAACAGCGCCAGTTTCACATGGGCCAGAAACGGCCCGGCAACGGAAAAAAAATACAGTTTTTCGGCAAGATGGCCCTGCACGATATCAAGCAGCCTGGGGGCGAGGAAAAAGACCAGAACCGTCGAACCGATGATGGTCAGAAAGAGCGCCCTGATCGATTTCCTGAGTTCGTTCAGGAAAACCACAAGCGCTGGTGGTGATTCTATCATGTCTCTGGCTGCAATCAGGTATAAAGACGGCCGGCAGTGCCATTCACGTCTCCAGGAAACAATGCCCACACGGGAAAATATCAGATGTGCGGTTGAAAAGCAATTTGATAGAGGTTGCGTTCACAATAAAGCCATGATAAACAGGGGTTGCAATCTTTTACTGACATCTGCACCTCTACACTCAACACGACATTCTTATGCTAGAACTACGATTCATCAGGGAAAATATTGATCTCGTCAAGACAAAAACAGCCAAAAGAGGGCTGGCCACGACCATGCTCGACCGATTTATGGAAGTCGATGCGACCCGCCTGACTATCCTCGGGGAGGTCGAAAATCTGAAAAACCGGCGCAACATCGTATCAAAAGAGATAGCACTTCTGAAAAAAGCAGGCGGCAACAGTGAGGCGGACCCCCTTATCAGCGAGATGAAGGAGGCCAACGGCCGAATAAAAGAGCTTGACGAACAGCTGGCAGGGGTGATGGAAGAGCTGCATGACATCGTCATGACGATCCCCAATCTCTGTGACGATTCGGTGCCCGAAGGCACGGATGACAGTGACAATGTCGAAGTCAGGCTCTGGGGCGAAAAACCTTCATTCACGTTCACCCCAAGGCCGCACTGGGATATCGGTACAGAGCTTGGCATTCTTGATTTTGAGCGGGCGGCAAAACTCTCAGGCGCACGCTTTGCCCTGCTCTCCGGATTTGCAGCCAGGATGGAACGGGCGCTCGTCAGCTTCATGCTCGACCTGCAGACGGAGGTTCACGGCTACACAGAACTATTGCCGCCATTCCTCGTTAACACGCCAACAATGACCGCAACCGGTCAGCTCCCCAAATTCGAGGAAGACCTGTTTAAAATAAAGGACTGGGATCTCTACCTCATCCCCACAGCTGAAGTTCCGGTAACCAATATCCATCGGGATGAAACGATTGACGAGCGCGACCTGCCCATCAAATATACCGCCTTTACCCCCTGCTTCCGGTCAGAGGCCGGTTCCTATGGTCGCGACACGAGAGGGTTGATCCGGCAGCACCAGTTCAACAAGGTCGAACTGGTGAAATTCACGACCCCGGAACAATCCTTTATTGAACTTGAATCACTGCTTCACGATGCCGAAAAGGTTCTGCAGTTACTCAACCTGCACTACCGGATTGTAACCCTCTGTTCAGGAGACCTGGGTTTTTCAGCGACAAAGACGTATGATATTGAGGTGTGGCTTCCCGGCCAGGGCGCCTACCGAGAGATTTCCTCCTGCTCCAATTTCCTGGACTTCCAGGCCCGCAGGGGGTCAATCCGCTATCGACCGGAAGGAGATAAAAAGAGCAGACTGGTACACACCTTGAACGGTTCCGGTCTCGCCGTCGGCAGGACGCTGCTCGCCATCATGGAAAATTATCAGCAGGAAGATGGGACAATCGCCATACCCGAGGTTTTGAAACCCTATTTCGAAAACCGTCTGCCCACCTCCTGAGCCTGGCCCCGGCGCCAGACCAGGACCCTGAACCATCAGTGAGGTCGGGCACGCCGAAAGGAGGAACAGATGAGAATCATTCAGAACCTTTCGTTCAGCCGTTTTCTTTATCTCGCCATCCTCCTGGCTTTCATGGTATGGTTGCCGGCACCGGGTGCTGCCGAGACAGAACCATTGCTGTCGCCAGAGAAGTCCGACAGTGTCAAATCTCTGCTGGGCGGGCTCAGCGACGAGCAGGTTCGGCAGATGCTGATCACCGAACTCCAGAAAGATGCAATGGAGGATCAGTATACCAGTCAGCAGCAGCATATGGCTGGCCCCGCAGGTCTTTTCAACTATCTCCTGCAGAAAATCAGCGGCGAACACGATGACAAAGAGAAGCAAATCAGAGAACTCTGGAGCACCATCCCCCAGGTAATCCCCGACCTGCACAAGGTCTTTCTAAACTTGTGACCCTTTGGAACGATGCAGGGGGCCCTGCTCAATGTTTTCTGGGTTATCGTCTTTGTCTCCATGGGATTCCTGACCGAATATGTTATCCGCAGTGCTTTCATCCGAAAGCTCTTTATCACAATCTCCGATAATGAAAGCAGTAACATGGGAAACCTGGAAAAACTCTCGGCGATTATTGTCCGCGTCCTGCCGGACTTTATCGGCATCATCATCTCTGGGGTTGCGGCCTATATCACTTTTATGCTTTTTATCTGGACCGATTCCCCGTTCGTCCAGCTCTTTTTTCTGGCAACGATCATCGCCATCACAACGATCAGGCTGGTCACCGTCCTCTCAACAATTATCTTTTCTCCTGCAATTCCAAGCTTCAGGGTTTTACCGATGCCGTCCCGGGAGGCCCGCACCAGCCAACGGCTGCTGGTCGGAACCACAGCCTATCTTGTCGTGGTCCTGATGCTGGTCGTCGTCGCAAGAAAACTCGGGGCAACATCCGAGACAGCCCGCCTGCTGCAGTTATTCTTCGCAACCCTGTTGCTCCTCGCCACCTTCACGGCAGTCATCATCTACAAAGACCGGGTCAAACGCTCCATCCTTGATAGCGGGGAAAGAGAGGAGCAAAGCCTCACCTGGGGGCGTAAACAGTTTGCTGAAATCTGGCATATCCTCGCGCCGGCCTATCTTTTCATCCTCTGGCTGCTGCTGGTTGGCAATCTTGCCGACACCGAAACAAAAGGCGGCGGAGCTTTCATCCTCAGTTTCTTTGTCGTGCCAATCTGGATGCTTGCCGACAAGATTATCCAGTGGGTCGTCCGGTACGCCATGTCCATCCTGAAAATCCACCAGGAATACCATGATGACCGCGGAGATCTCGGCGAAGAGGAATTAATTGAACGCCAGCGAGGCCGGGAGCTCTTTATCAAAATCAGGGGAATTGCCCGTATCGGGTTGGTTGGTGCCCTGTTTATCTGGGTTGCCAGCCTCTGGAATATTTCGATTCCATTCTTTTCAGGTATCGCCGCAGTTTCGCTCGATGCCCTCATTATCATGACGATTGCCCTCTTTTTCTGGCAGCTGATCAGTAAATGGATCGAGCGGAAGATCGAAGAATCACTTCCCGAAGAAGAGAAAGACGAAAACCAGGATGACGAATGGGGTGGAGCTGCCTCCCGGGGACGTGCCTACACCCTGCTGCCGATGATACGTAAATTTATCGGCTCGGTCCTCGTGATCATGGTCACCATGACCATTCTCTCCTCGATGGGGGTCGACATCGGACCACTTCTTGCCGGTGCCGGCGTCGTTGGCCTGGCAATAGGTTTTGGTGCCCAGAAACTGGTCTCCGACATGTTCTCGGGGTTTTTCTATCTGCTCGATGATGCCTTTCGGGTCGGCGAGTACCTCACCGCGGGAACCGTCTCGGGAACGGTTGAATCGATTACCCTGCGGAACATAATGCTCAGGCACCACAGGGGTATGCTGCAGATTGTTCCGCACAGCGAACTGGGGGCAATCACCAATTTTATGAGAGGTGGCATTGTCGTCAAGTTCAACCTTGATTTCCCCTATGACGCACCAATCGACAAGATCAGGAAAATCATCAAAAAAGTCGGGCAGCAGATGCTAGCAGACGAGGTCTACGGAAAGGATTTCATCCGTCCGGTCAAATCCCAGGGCGTCCGTGAAATAACCAACTCGGTAATGACTATCAGGGTCAAGTTTACAGCCCAGCCCGGCACCCATTTTGTCATACGCAGAGAAGCGTACCGGTTGATTACCGAGGCACTTAACGCCCAGGGGATCTATTACGCACACCGCAAGGTAATTGTCGACCTGCCGGAAATAGCTAATGAGGACGAACGTCTTCAGAAACAGGTCGCCCATGCAGCGGGAGCCGCCGCGCAACGGGCCATCGAGGAAGAGGACGGGGCGCGGGCTCGACCGAAAGAAACCTCAGGCGATGATGTCAGTGACAGTGGATGACCCGCGTCAGTCGTCAAACCTGATGCGTAATTCAATATCATTAAAGGGACCGCTGATTTTCAGGCTGTCGACATATCCTTTCACGGTTCCCCCCAGAGACTCCTGGATGAACGATTTCAGCACTATTTTCCGGCCGTTGACAAGCAGCGTTGTTTTTTCCTTTTTTTGCCCATCTTTCTGCAGGAACCGTTTTTCGAGGAAAAGGGCGATTTCCTGAGCCTCGTTCAGGCGGAAAACATAATCAGCCGTTATCTCGAGATCTGTTGCCACGGCGATTACGCCGTGAACCTCTTTGCGGAGCTGCTGTTCAGGGTTGCGAACAACTTCAACTTTGGCAACCTGCCTGGCTCGCTTGAACCCTTCTGCAATAATGATATCAGCGTCTGGAAAATAGCGATGGGCTAGCGTGGTCAGCGACAGAGGGTGCTCTCTTGACTGCAGAATGATCTGATCCGGAGCCACGAGCATAACCGAGTCAGCCCCGGCCTTCTTGTACTTGAAGGTATCGGTTCCGGGAGTGTCAAATTCAAGATTCATCTCACTGCTCGACTTGATCACGGCTACCCGGTATCCCAGCTGTTTGAGCGCAGCGACCACACCGGTTGCCAGAGTGGTCTTGCCGCTGTCATGCCAACCGATAAAAGATACAATTCCAGTCATTACTGTTCCCGGGGGTTACATGTCGTGTTGACCAGGAAAAGGCCTCAGAGGCTCTGTTCTTTTACCGGCGGCGAAGAGCTGTTCACAGCCGTCCCTGTCAAGGCAGCCGACATGATCGGAGGTTCGATCTGGTACCCATAGTAATTCCTTGGGCTACTATTACCATAAATTTAAACTCTGCAGGATAAAAGTCTTGCCCTGCCGGTCTTCGCCGTTAAGATGATAGCTGTCCGGATCGATCCTTTTTACCACAACAATCAACGTATCACATCACTCTATGACAACCGAGGCATCAACCACGCAGGCGAGCGTCATTTTAACCCCGGAAGGACAAACAGACGTCCTCGAACAGGTAGCCATCGAGACGCCCTATATCATCACGCTCAACGAGATTGAAATCGGTGCTTCCATGGTCCTGCCGACCGGGCTCGAGGAATTTGGCGTCGGTTTTCTCTTTGGCCAGGGCTATATCCAGCACCCTGGTGAAGTCAAGGAGGTTATCGTCTGCCCTGAAGGCAGAATCTCGGTATATGCCGATGTCGAAAGCATGGAACCAAAAGATGTCATTATCACTTCAGGGTGCGGAGGGACAGGGAAGATTCCCCGGGAGATGCTCGAGGGGCATATCGCTCCCCCCCATGAGCTGTCAATTTCATTTGCTGAAATCAAACACTTTATCCGCCAGGTCCTGCAAGCCTCGCCCCTGGGTCCGATGACACACTGCGTTCATGGCTGCGGCCTCTGGGCAGACGGTCGAATGCAGGCATTTTTTGAGGATGTGGGCCGTCATAACGCCGTTGACAAGATCATGGGTGCCATTCTCCTGGGAAAGGCATCGCCGCGTGCAGCTGTTTACACGACGGGCAGGCTCACCTCCGATATGGTCCTGAAATGTGCGCGGATGCGGATCCCGGTCGTCATGTCGCGCACGGCGCCCTCATCACTGGGGCTCGCCATTGCCGCCAGAGCCGGGCTGACGCTTGCCGCCTACTCGCGGCCGGAACGGCTCAACGTTTTTCACGGCGTCGAGCGTATCACCCGGTGAAAGCCGGCTCTTATCCCCTTTTCTTCCTGTGGGCTTCGAGACCGAGTTCTATCAGCCGTTCAAGCACCTGCGGGTAATCGAGGCCAAAGGCTTTTGCCGCCTGAGGAAAAAGGCTTGTTTCCGTCATCCCCGGGATGGTATTGGTCTCCAGGACATAGAGACCGCTGTCGGCGTCGATGATCATATCGGTGCGGGAATACCCGGAAAGCTGTAAAACTGTATGAGCGGCAACGCCATACTGCTGTGCCGCCTGCGCCAGGGCGGGATCGATCTCCGCCGGACAGATTTCTTTCGAGGCACCGGGAAGGTATTTGGCATTATAATCAAAAAACTCATAGCCTTCGCCTGGCACGATTTCAATCACCGGCAGCGCTACCGGGTCGTCATTGCCCAGCACGGATACCGTTATCTCCCTGCCGGCAATGAATTTTTCCACCATAACCCGGTGATCATTTTTCAATGCCTGCTCAATTCCACTGAAGACCTGCGCTTCGGTCCTGGCGATGGTAAGTCCAAGGCTTGAACCGTCGCGAACCGGTTTGATTACCAGCGGCAGGCCGAGTTGAGCAGTCATCCCGGCGCACTGATCCCGGTCAGCGCTGTCTACTATGAACCAGTCGGCCACCGGTATATCAACCGTACGATAGAGAATTTTCGCCAGATTCTTGTCCATGGCCACGGCGCTGCCGAGAATGCCCGACCCCTGGTATGGGATACCGAGCAGATCGAGCATCCCCTGGACCGAGCCATCTTCCCCAAACAAGCCATGAAGGAGGATAAAAGCAAAATCGATTTCCCCGCTGTCACGCGCAAGATACTGGAGGTCATGGGCAGGATCATAACGCTTTATTCTATATTTGTCAGGGTTGAGGGCTTTCTCAAATATTGCCGCACCACTCAGGGAAACCTCACGCTCCCCCGATCTTCCGCCGGCAAGCAAAGCAACACAAAGTTTGTCTGTATCCGCCACGACTTCACCTTCAATCTGTGATTAATGACACGTAGGTGCCCGGGTGACCCTGGAGACCACCCTGTCTGCACCGATCATCTGGAAAGAGTACCTGTGCCCAGACTAAATCGAAAATCCCCGGTCTGCAATACCTTCTCTCAGTCGAGCTCATATTATAGTCTGCCCTGATCAGGATCACTGCTGCCAGGTATCCGACAAACGCCTGTTTTAAATGCAATTATGAAACGGCTCTTGGCCAGTCTTTATTATTCTCCGCCCGTCTGCGCTCACGATCATAACCGTAAACAGATAAAATTTATTTGACATCAAGGCTGTATCGTTTTATAAAGGTCATTTGTCGCTGAGAAATTCGACTCCTTTTTGAGTCGTTTGTTATAAATGCTGAACTATACGAAAAACGGAGATTCAGATGATAGAAGTTGAAGTCCGAGGTGATCTCGAATTTGCCATCAGGCAGTTGAAGAAAAAGCTTCAGATCGATGGAATTAAAAGAGAGTTGAAGCGCCGGGAGTATTATGAAAAACCAAGCGTGAAAAAACGCCGCAAACAGGCCGAGGCACGCCGTAAGCTCCGCAAGTTCAACCGCATGAAAAAAGCAATGTGATTCGTAGAAATAGCTGACTGAAGCCTCGTGTGAAATGACGGGGCTTTGCCATTCTTCTCCTCATCAATACGATAGATACGCTGCCGCTTCCAGAATCGTTCACCTCCCTCCTGGAGATTTTTCTCCACCAGCTCGCCTCCGAAAGAAGGCTTTCAGAAAATTCCGTTATTGCCTACGATGCCGATATAAGGCTTTTCCTTCGTTTTATTCACACAAAGAAAATAGATGATTTCAGCAAGATATCCCTTGAGATCATTCATGAGTTTCTGGCCGCCTCCAGGAAACGGAAGGTATCAAACCGGAGCAATGCCAGAAGAATCTCAACGCTGAACAGTTTCTTCAGCTTCCTCGCCCTGCACCACCATATTCCAGGAAATCCTTTTTCAACGGTAGATCTTCCCAAAAGCGGCAGGATTCTTCCTAAAGCACTCTCCATTGACGAAGTAAACCGGCTCCTTGTCAAACCGCAGCAGAGCACGCCGCTGAGTGCAAGAAATCATGCCATGCTGCTGCTGCTCTATTCTACCGGGTTACGGGTATCTGAACTTGTTTCCCTGCCGATTAACAGCTGCAATTTCTCGGCGGGATTTCTTCGCGTTCTCGGCAAAGGCAACAAGGAACGGCTCGTCCCTTTCGGCGAATTTGCCCGAACGGCAGTCGAGTCCTATATTGACCACGCCCGCCCGGCAATTCTCAAGGACAGGCGGAGCACCGCACTTTTCGTTACCGGCAGGGCAAAAGCAATGAGCCGCATGCGTTTCTGGCAGATCATTTCTGAAACGGCCAGGCGTTCGGGTATACGTTCACCAATCTCCCCCCACATGCTTCGCCATTCTTTCGCCACCCACCTTCTGGCAAACGGTGCCGATCTGCGTGCAGTTCAGCTCATGCTCGGTCATGCAGATATCGCAACAACCCAGATCTACACACACGTTGACCAGGAACGGCTGAAATCGATTCATCGCTCCTTTCATCCGAGGGGATAAAACGGTGCCGGTCGCGCTGCTCCCGGTTCCCAGATAGTATTAGCTATAATCCCACGTCATTGCTATATTCTCAGGGCATAATGGTAGAGTTCAGCTTTGAGAGCCCCCGGCACTGCCGAAAGAGAACGTATCAATGCGCGTAATTACAACCCACACCAATGCCGATTTTGACGGCATGGCGTCCATGATTGCCGCCCAGAAACTGTACCCGGACGCTCTGCTGGTATTCCCGGGCTCCCAGGAAAAGACCCTGCGGGATTTCATCTCCCAGACACTGCTCTACCAGTATGACTTTCTCAAGGCAAAACAGGTCATCCTCAACAAGGTGACGACGCTTATCATTGTCGACACCCGCTCCTCGAAGCGCATCGGCCAGCTGGAAACCTGCCTGCTGAACCCGGGCATTGATATCCATCTTTACGACCATCACCCAAAGATCGATGGAGATCTCCGGGGCAGCCTCGAGGTTGTCCGAGACGTCGGTTCCACCATGACCCTGCTCGCTGAAATTCTCCAGGAAAGAAAGATCAGCATAAGCGAAGAGGAAGCTACTATTTTCGGGCTCGGCATTTATGAGGACACCGGTTCGCTGACCCACCTCACCACGACGCCGGATGACCTGCGGGCAGCCGCCTGGCTGCTTGAAAAAGGTGCCAGGCTCAATATTATCTCACAGTTCATCAGCCATGATCTGACCTCGCACCAGGTAAGCTACCTCAACGAGCTGATGAAGAGCGCCAACCGGATAACCATCCAGGAGATATCAGTTGTAATAGCCACCCTGTCACTTCCCAGCTATGTCGATGACTTTTCACTGATCGTCAAACGGCTGATGACCATGGAGAATCTCGACACCCTCTTCACCCTCGTGTCAATGGGGGGCAGGACCTACCTGATTGCCCGGAGCAGGATACCGGATGTCAATGTCGGAGCCATTGCCCGTGATTTCGGCGGCGGCGGACATGCGACTGCGGCCTCGGCGACGATGAAGGAGATGACCATCATCGAGGCCTACGAACGGCTGGTCAGGAGCCTTCACCGCCATATAAGGCCCCAGGCGATTGCCCGCGAGATGATGGCTTCCCCGGCAATAACCGTTCCCGAAAACGCCACGATCTACAATGCCCAGGCGCTGATGACCCGCTACAACATCAACGCCATGCCGGTTGTTCCCGCCGCCAATGAGGCAAAATTCCAGGCACCGCTCATCAGCGGCATCATTTCAAGGCAGATGGTCGAACGGGCAATCAGCCACGAACTCGGTCGTCTGCCGGTTCAGGAATATATGACCAGTGATGTTGAGGTCCTGTCTCTGAATGCGACGCTTGCAGATATTCAGGAATTAATTATCGAGCACCGCCAACGTCTGATCCCCATCGTCCACGACCGGGAGCTCAAGGGAATTATCACCCGCACCGACCTGCTCAACCGGTTGGTGAACGATCCCTCGAATTTACCGAAAAATCTCCTTCACGAATCGGAGTATCCATCACTTGAACGCAGCCGGAATCTCAACGATCTGATGGTCAACTGTCTCAGCCGCAAGATAATTTCACTGCTTCAGGTTGTCGGAGAAGTTGCCGACCTGTTCAACTTCAACGCTTTTGTCGTCGGCGGCTTTGTCAGGGACCTGCTGTTGAAGAAGGCGAACATGGACCTTGACATCGTCGTCGAAGGAGACGGGATCGCCTTTGCAAAAAAACTCGGGGAGCGGCTCGGTGGCAGGGTAAGAACCCACGAACGGTTCAGGACCGCCATGATCGTTTTGCCGGATGGCCTGAAACTTGATGTGGCAACCGCACGGCTCGAATATTACGAGTACCCGGCGGCACTGCCGACCGTTGAACTCTCTTCAATCAAGCTTGACCTCTACCGGCGCGATTTTACCGTCAACGCGATGGCCGTCCAGCTCAACCCAGAACATTTCGGCAAACTGATAGATTTCTTCAACAGCCAGAATGACCTGAAACAGCGCGCCATCAAAGTATTGCATAACCTCAGTTTTGTTGATGATCCGACCCGAATTTTCAGGGCGGTCCGTTTCGAAAAGAGGATGGATTTCACCATCGTCAAACACACCGCCCGACTCATCAACAATGCCGTCAAAATGGAACTTTTCGGAAAAGGTGACGATCCGCGGTTTTTTGTGGAGTTGAAAAGCCTGTTGACCGAAGAAAATGCACTGTCTGCAATTGAACGGCTGGAGGAACTTGGACTGTTTCCATTTCTCTGGCCGGACCTCAAACCCCAGCTCAAGATAGACAGGCGATTTCACCATTACCTGACCCAGGCCCAGCGGGCAATTTCGTGGTTTAAACTCCTCTACCTTTCAGAGTCGTTCGAGCCATGGATGGTCTACCTTTTTGCCATAATGAGCAGATCTCCGATAACTGTTCTCTTGAACTTCTGTAACCGGTTTCAGGTCGGGCCGAAACAGAGGGATTTCATGATACATGAAAAAAGCTGTGCTGATAAGATATCGCACTTTTTCTCACGAAGGGATCGTTTGAAAAACAGTGAAATCTATACGGTGCTCAGCGAGTTACAGAATGAAGGACTTCTTTACCTGATGGCAATCGCACCAAAAAGCGAGGTAAAAAAGGCCGTCTCACACTATGTAACGTCCATGAAGGATGAGACAACGATACTCAATGGCTCAGACCTCAAAGAGATGGGTTATCGGCCCGGACCGATTTTCAAGAGCATCTTCCATCACCTGCTGCTCGCACGCCTCGATGGTGAAGTTCAATCCGAAGAAGATGAGAGAAACCTGGTAATACGGACATTTCCGCAATAAGGGGTTGTTTTCACCGCTGTTTTACGGACCATGACCTCCCTTTGGGTAAGAGCCGTCCCCCGGTGTTGCAGCCTGCCCCATAGTGCTTACAGATATAGGTGGGTTACTTTAACAATGAGCTAACATTTCTATTATCTATCGAAAAATCCATGGATTTAATTGGCCAACTGACAATTCAGATTCCACCGCTCCTGCTGGCGCTGACCCTTCACGAATACGCCCACGGTTACGTTGCCTATCGTTTCGGGGACCCGACCGCTAAAAATGCCGGCAGGCTGACGCTCAATCCCCTCAGTCACCTGGACCCGCTGGGGACGCTAGCCTTTATTGTCATAAAGATTGGCTGGGCCAAACCGGTTCCGGTCAACCCAATCTATTTTCGCAATCCCAGAAAAGATATGCTCTGGGTAGCACTCGCCGGCCCGGCATCAAATTTACTGCTGGCAATTGTCAGTGCAGTCCTGCTGCGTCTGGTCATTGCCCTGGCAGGAGTACTCCCCTTCTCCCCTGCGCTGCAGGCAATAGTCGTGCCATTTTCCTGGATGCTGGTCGCAAGTGTCTGGATCAACCTGGTTCTCTGTGTCTTCAACTTCCTGCCGATACCGCCGCTCGACGGCAGCAGAATCCTCTCCGGTCTGCTGCCGGCGGACATCGCCCGCTCCTATGCATCGTATGAAAAATACGGCTTTATTCTCGTCCTGATACTGGCATTCAGCGGCCTTCTTTCAATGATCATCAGCCCCATTATCCGCTTTGCCAACACCCTTCTGCTTTCCTGATGAAAAAAAAGGCCCCGATCCGCAGACCGGGGCCTTTTTAATTACCGTCTACCTCAGTGATCAGAATTTATAGCTGATGCCTCCGGTGACCAGAACTGCCGCGGCATCGGTGTACTCGCCGAAGATGGTTCCGTTATTGATCTTACGACTCTCCTTGTAGTCATAGAGCACGGCAAGACCGAGTTCGAGCTGATCATTGACCTTATAGCGGCCGCCGATCGAATAAAGCCAGGCGTCGGAGTCAGGCAGCTCGAAGCTCAGATTTTCTTCGGGTACCGGATTTTCGTCAATTGCAAACCCGGCCATCCCGGTGAAATAATCACAGAACTCATACGAGACACCGACCCTGAAGGCATCGGTATCATCCCAGTTTTTGGGTACGGCAGGCCCAAAGATACTTGCCAGAACCGGATTTCTTATCGGTGCTGAATACTGAATATCAAGTTCCTCGTACTCCGACCAGAAGGTGCGGTCCCAGGTCAGCTCGACGGTCAGCTTATCCCAGGTATAAGCTCCTGATATTGCCAGTACTGCCGGTGCCGGCAGGGTCACATCACCCGTTGACTCAAAAGCAGTGGGAAAGGGGAAATTGGTGCGCAGGACGGCATCACCGCTGAGCCCAAGATCCACATTTGAGCGATAGGTCACCGAGAGGTTAAGGTTTTCGGTTGGTTGTACGGACAGCGCCAGGTTGTATCCCCAGTCAACATCAAAATCTCCTTCGAGATCCCGGCTGAACGTAATGGGAGTAGCAGGGATCATGCCGCCATTTCGAGCCGTCGCCTTGGCGATCATTGCCCGGGCACCACCGGCAACGGACACGTAGTCGTTGATCTTGTAGGAAACGGTAGGATTCACCTCGAAGACCTGCAGGGCAAACTTCTTGGCATAGCTCGCCGGAAACGGTTCGTTCCAGCGTTTCTGCAGGCCATAGGGAGCCGTGACCGAAAAACCGAATCTGAAGTTATTGTAATCGGGAGAGACCAGGAAGAAGGTCGGCAGCAGAAAGTTTTCTTTTTCTGAGCCTCCATCGAAAAGGGAGGTGCGGGAATCTTCGTAGGTTATCGAGGTCAGGTGAATCCAGGTGAGATCGAATTCCGTCAGCCAGCCGGCATCAATCCATGACATATTTGCCGGATTGTAATAGGTGGTGTCGGCCTTTGTCGCCGAGGCAATGTTTGCACCAACCTTGGCGGTTGAATCAATTGACTGTTCAGGTATCCGGTAACCTGAGGCAAACGCGGTCCCAGCTGCAAAAAGCGATGCAACAGCAATTACAGAAATTACTTTTTTCATTTCTCTCTCCCCTTATGGTAATGAGTCGGCCCCGATAAAAGTAAAAAGTGCGCAGGGGCAGTTATGAAACGTAAGTACTCTCCAGCGACAAGCTCTCATCTCCGTGAGCGTGTCGAAAAATGGACTTTATCAGAAACCCTCCTAGGCGATCTTGGCATGGCCGTCATAGAGGTAACGCTTTATCTTATGGGTTGCCGTCTTTATAAATGGTTCCCTCCTTTCGAAAACTTCAGCAATTCTTGAGGCAGTCGCCAATTGACTATTCAACTCTTTTCTCATTTTTTCAAGCAGAGACTGCAGGTACGCTCTTCGCTGCTGGCGACTCTGTCCTTCAGTCACGTCATCAATGATCTCGTAATCGGGGTAAATCCAGGCATTTAGCTGACCGTTGTTTTCGACGATCAGCGACTCCACCACCCAGGGATAGGCGTTTATTTTATGCTCGATTGCCTCAGGATAAACATTTTCACCGTTTGCCATGACAATGACATTTTTGCTGCGTCCCTTGATATGAAGATTTCCCTGCTCGTCGATCAGCCCAAGGTCCCCTGTCGACAGCCATCCGTCTGCGGAAACAACCTCGGCCGTCGCCTCCGGGTCATCATAGTAGCCTTTCATCACATTCGGGCCGCAGGCACATATTTCACCGATTCCGGTAGCAGGATCAGGGTTGGCTATCTTTACCTCAACACCCGGTATCGGCTTGCCTGCCGAACCAAGCGCGATGGTTTTATCCCCTGCCGGTCCACCGGCAATCAGCGGCGACGATTCTGTCAGCCCGTAGCCGACAAGATAAGGAAATTCAGCCTCAACAAGAAACTGCTCGACATCCGGATTCAGCGAGGCACCGCCGACACCCATCAAGGTGAGATTGCCTCCGAAGAATTCAATCAGCTTCTTACCGATACGTTTGTTGATGATTTTTTTCCCCGTTTTGGTTCGGCAGATGAGTCTCATCAGCGGGCTCTTTTCTATTTTCGGCAACACCCGCTTTTTGTAGATTTTTTCCAGAACCAGCGGGACGGCAAAAATTGCAAACGGTTTTTCGTGGGCACATAAATTCTGCAGTATCGCCGGAGTCGGCGTCTTTCCTGCATACGCAATACGGGCTCCCATGAGCAGCGGCAGGATGAAACCGGTGGTAAACTCATAGGTATGTGACATCGGCAGAATGGAAAGAAATACCGATCCCGGTTTGACCTCAAGTAATCCAGAGGCGGCATAGGCATTGGACGTCAGATTCTTGTGGGTCAGCATGACCGCTTTTGAAAAACCCGAGGTCCCCGATGTATAGAGGATAGACGCGAGGTCATCTTCTTCCACGTCAGGAAAATGAAAGCTCTCTCCAACAATTCTCTTTTCACGATAATCACCAAGCGCTTTCTCCAGGTAACGCGAAAACTGGACAGGCTGCAACAGCCCCTTTGCTCCCAGGTGATCATCGAGGGTAACCATCTGTCCGTAAGACTCCCCGCGGTAATCGTATATTTTTTCAATCTGCCGCTGCGTGGTGAATAGAAATTTCACCTCCATCTCGTTGAGAATATGGTGCACGTCAGCTTCTGGCAGGTCGGGCAGAATAGGAACACATACAGCCCCGATTCTTACACCTGCCAGGTAAACCGTTCCCCAGTTATGGGAGTTTTCGGCAAGGATTGCCAGGTGGTCGCCCTTTTTTAAGCCCTCCTTCTGCATCCGCAGGGCAAGGGCGCAAATGCGGTCGTGATATTCTTCATAGGTTATCGGTTCCTCCATAGCCATTCCGACCGCTGCCAAATCTCCGAACTTGTCCCTGCTTGCATCGATAATATAGTTCAGTGTCATTCGGACATCCGGTCCATCAGCCATGGCGTATTACCTCATCGAAAATTGATTATTGAACTATTTTAAAACAAACTACCAGGAAAAAGCCAGTAATAAGAGGTTTAAATAGTGGGTTATTTTACACAATCGGCGAAAATTGGTCAATCAAGAAGACGGTGCGACAGGCGGCCGCACCGTTTGGCCGGAGATTGGCCCTGAAAGTCCTTGACAAGCAGGCGACGGCAGAATACAAACCTCTTCATGCTACTGTATTTTTCAGTTAGAACCGGTTGTTTCTCCATGATGGCTCAATTCATTCCGCACATAATCCGCCTTCTCCTGCTTGTTCCGCTTCTTCTTCCCGTCTGCGCAGCAGCGCCTGCTCATTCAATGACAATCCTCAGGGACCAGGCAAAATCAAGGGTGGAAGCGAGAAAATCAGTCCAGCAAGACAGAATCAGAACGCTCGGCAGGTACGCCAATATAGACTCGATCAAACAACAGGTGCACTCATCCAGAGGAATCGGGTCAGCTTTCAGGTCACAGACCATATCGGCCAGGAGCATAATCGTCATGGATGCAGTCTCGGGCAAGACGCTCTTTTCACGAGCCCCGGACACCCCCAGGCAGCCGGCCAGCACGATCAAGGTGCTGACAGCAATGATCGCCATCGACACGCTGCGCAACAAACAGAAAGTAACCGTGAGCAGGAAGGCTGCCAGACAGCCGCGCTCAAAAATCTACCTCGATCCCCGCAAAACCTATCTGGCCGGCGATCTGATCAACGCAGTACTCCTCGCTTCCGCCAATGACGCAAGCGTCGCCCTCGCCGAAAAAATTGCCGGATCGGAGAAATCTTTTGCAGCGATGATGACACGGCAGGCCAGAAGGCTCGGGGCCAACAATACCGTCTGCAAAACAGCCTCAGGACTGACGGCAACGGGACAGAAGACAACTGCACGCGACCTTGCGACTATTTTCAGGCTGGCGATGAAAAACAAGGAGTTTGCCGCCCGGATGAAAAAGACAAAAATACATACCGCGGACGGCACCTTGCTGAGAAATCACAATAAGGCACTGTGGCAGATTGACGGCGCTCTTGCCGGGAAAACCGGGTACACCAGCGCAGCCCGACAGACCTATGTTGGAAAATTCAAGCGGGGAACAGACGAAATCATCGTCGCCATAATGGGAAGTGAAACCATGTGGACAGACATCAAGAAACTGGTTTCATACGGTTTCTCGACAAAAGAAAGAACCGCAAACCTGACGTCACAGGGCAAAAACAACAACAGCTGATCTCCTGCCGTCATGCCTGACCGGAACGTATTTTCCTTAAAGATAACAGGAATCTAGAGCGACAATCCCTCGGCAGGGTCCTCGAGTTCGAGATGTTCTTTCACGGCATTGACAAGTTCCTGCCCGGCAAATGGTTTGGCGAGAGTTCTGGTATTTTTCATGTAGCCTGCCACGGCAAGGTAACGCTCCTTGGGAATATTACCGCCGGCAGAGATGGCAATCACCGGCAGGTCCGGCGCTTTCTTTTTCAATTCAAGAATCGTATCGAGGCCGTCCTTCACCGGCATGATGATATCGGTAATAACAAGATCGATAGAGTTTGTTTCAAACAGAGCAAGGCCCTCCTCGCCATCGCTGGCGATGATCACCTCATATCCTTCCTCTTCAAGCAGATCTCTGAGATAGGACCGCATAAGCTCTTCATCATCAATAACCAGGATACGTTTCATTACTCACACGTGGTTGATTATTTATCTTGCACTCTTTAATTATACAGCTTTGACACCATTTTCAAGCAGAATCAGCCTGTCGTGCTGTTTTCACCATCGAAACCTGATGTACCGTCAGGGTAACGGCACCATAGTCAGACTCCACAATTCCCCTGAGCAGGAAGGGTTTGCCACTGCCGAGAAAATGCGCGTACCGGTTATAGATGCTGGGGAAAAAAGTTGCCTCAACAAGCCCGGTCTCATCCTCAAAGGTCAGGAACTCCATCACTTCACCGCTTCTGGTCGAAACCAGCTTGCCGGCAAGGAGCCACCCGGCAAACTGGATGGTACGACCGAGACACCGTTCCAGCTCCACTGCTTTGATTGTCCGTCCCTGCGAGCAGTGAAGTAAACAGAGCGGATGCGTTGTGCAGAGAAAACCGAGCGCTCGGTATTCATCCCTTAACCGCTCCAGCGTCTTTTGTCGCGGCAAAGCAGGAGATGAAATCGGCCGGTCACCAAAAAGTAAGCGGTTACCGCACGACCTTTTTTTCTGTTCCCTGCGGGCAATCTCCCAGAGTAATGCACTTCGATTGCCCGCAGGATCAAGGCTGTCAAGGGCGCCGGCTTGAACCAGGGAACGCGCTTCATTTTCAGCGGGACGAACACGCAGGAGAAAATCTGCAAGATCCGCAAAACATCGCTGCCGACGGCAGGCGAGAAGACGTTCTGCCGTTTCGGCGGAAAGCTCTGACACCGACAGCAGCCCCACCTGTACCTCCCTTCCCCTGCCGCTCCAGGCATAACCGCTCGTGGAGACATCTGGAGCAAGGATGGCGAGACCCATTCGTTTTGCTTCCGAAACATAGGCGAACGTTGAATAAAACCCGCCCTGATTGGAAATAACGGCAGCCATGAACTCCGCCGGGTAATGGCTTTTCAGGTATGCTGCCTGAAAAGAGACACGGGCGTATGAGGCAGAGTGCGGCTTGCAGAATGAATAACCGTCAAAACTCATCATCATCGCCCAGATTTTTTTTATATCATCTTCATCTATCCCCCTTTTGAGACAACATGAATAAAATTTTTCCCGATAATCACGCAGCCGCAACTCCTTGTCTTTCTTTGACAACACCTTTCTCAGACCATCGGCATCGGTGTGGGAGAATCCGGCAAGATGAACCGCGACACGGGAAACATCCTCCTGGTAGACCATCAACCCGAAGGTTTCCTCCAGGACACCTTCCAGCTCCGGATGCAGCGGACTCCAGGCACCGCCATGAAGTCTTCTGACATACTCGCGGACAAAATCATTGGCTGCCGGACGGATGATCGACGATTGGATTACGAGTTGTTCAAAATCCCCAACCCCTGCCTTTTTCTGCAAAAGACGCATTGCCGGGCTTTCAATGTAAAAACAGCCCATTGTCTTGCCTTCGGCAATAGCTGCCCGGGTCTGCGGGTCATCTTCCGGAAGCCAGTTCTTTTCACTGAATTCGATCCCGTTTTTCCTGATCCCCGCCACGGCATCTCTTATTACCGCGAGGCTCCTGTTGCCAAGCAGATCAATCTTCACCAGTCCCGCCTCTTCAGCACCGTCTTTTTCCCACTGGATAACCATCACGCCCTTGGCCGATTTTTCAACCGGTACATAATTGCTTACCGGCTCCGGTGTAATAACGACACCTCCGGGATGTACCGAGAGATAGCGGGGCAAGCCGACAAGTTGCCCGGCAAGCGCAATAATCTGAGGCCACGGCTGAGAAAAATCCTGGTCCTGTAACGTCGGCAGCGAGGTAATCTGGTCATAGAGGCTCTCGTCGTCACGCCTGAAAAACCACGGAAGGCGTTTTGTCAGGGAAGAAATTTCATATCCGGGCAGGCCATAGGCGCGCGCTGCTTCCCTGATCGCCATCCGCGGTTTGAAGGTGACATGGTTGCACACCATCGCCGCACGCTCCTTGAAACCGGAAAGCACGTCAGCCAGAACCCCGTCCCGCTCATCCCAGGGAAAATCAACGTCAATATCAGGGGGATCGGTTCTGCCAGGATTAAGAAAACGCTCAAAATAGAGACTATGACGAATGGGGCAGACATTGGTGATTCCCAGGCAATAGGCGACCAGCGAAGCTGCGCCGGAACCGCGGCCGCAGATTCTTCTCAACCGCCTGCTGCCGTCCGGCTGAAGCGGATGGACAATATCCCTGACCACCAGGAAATATGAAGAATAGTTCATCTGTTCAATAATCTTCAACTCATACTCAAGCCGCTCAACAACCGTTTCACCGAGGTCGTCACCATAACGCTGCCGGGCACCCCGGTAAGACTGTTCATGCAGCATTTCCCGGGCATTCAGGTGGGTTGTCTGCTGCCATGGCGGCATGACTGTTCCGAATTCAGGACCCGAAAACCGACACTGCTCAGCGACCTTTTCCGTGGCGCGTATCACTTCAGGCCAGACACGGAATCTGTCACGATAGACGCCGGGCGGCTCAAGGCAATTTGCCCGGGCCGCCCGCGTATCTCCTGAATTCATGGACAGGAGTGTTTTTGTTTCAATAGCCTTCAGCAGGCGGCGCAGCAGCTCTTCCTGCCGGTCCGCCATATCACTGTCTGGTGTTGCCACGGCAGGCAAGCCGAGCTTTGCTGCCGTATCCCGCAAACCGCTCCCGGGCGCGCTCGGTCGACAACCCAGGTCAGCAGCGGCAGCAACACCCCGGTCATGCAGTTTTTTCAGCAGGTCTGAGCTTCCGCTCAGCAGGACAAGGCCGCCAGACATTTCAGGAAACCTGGCAACATCCAGATTCCCTGACGCTTTCTTCAGGCTGATCAGGTTACAGAGATTCCTGTATCCCTGACGGTTTTGAACGAGGCAGACGACCCGTTCCGAGTTCTTTTCAAGGGCAAGTTCAGCCCCGACAATCGGCCGCAGCCCTTCACGCCTGCAGGCAGACAGAAATTGCCAGAGGCCATAGAGATTTTCGACATCAGTCAAGGCCAGACACCGGTAGCCGTACTGTTTTGCCTTCTGGCACAGCAGTGCTGGTGAGGCAGTGCCCTGAAGCAGAGAAAAATATGAACGGACCCTGAGCGGCACCATGATGAATCAGTGCAGCGCCACCTGGGAACCGAAGCGGACACAATCGGCTCCAAATTTGGCCCTGAGGCGGTCAAGGGCAGACTGGAGATGCTCTTTTTTCTGCTCAGAACCCGATGAAAGCTGAAAAAGGGATAATTGAGGAGATTTCCGCTGAAGGTGTTCACAGCTCAAACGGCAACTCCTTATCCGGACGCGACGGTTCCAGCCCCGCTCCAGGAGGAGCAGGGACATCGACTGCAGGGTGACATCATCTGAGACAGCACGGTCCAGGGACACCTGTCTGGCGACGTCACCGCCGTCGACATAGCTCAGGCGCAATACCAGCCGTTTGCCAGCCATTCCGGCATCTCGCAGGGCAAAACCGATACGGACGGCAAGGGCGGCGACAACACCTGCGACAAACGTCCGCTCACCACTGTCACCAGGGAGCGTATACTCCCGGCAGATAACCGGGGGCTGATATTCCCGGGGCTGGACCGGCTGGTCGTCTTGACCACGGCTGAGATTGTAGAGTGCCTCTGCACGCTTACCGAAAACAGAGTAGAGCTGTCTTTTCTCAAGGGCGGCAAGCTGCCCTATCCGGCCGATATTAAATTCCTGCAGGCGAACCCGTTCCCGAAAAAAGATTCCGGGCAGCAGCAGCAGCGGGAGCGGGGCCAGAAAAGACACTTCCTCCCCGGGACTGACAATATACTCTCCAACCGGTTTCACGACCCGGGAGGCCACCTTGGCCACCAGTTTATTACCGCCGAGACTCCATATCGGATCGATACCGAGATTTCGGCGCACCTGATTACGCAGCTGCCAGCCGATATCAGGTGGTGTGCCGATCAACCGATGCGTCCCGGTAATGTCAAGAAAGAGGTGGCCATCGCCAACACCCGGCTCCAGCACGGGACTGTACTTCCGCGCTTCACCGACAAAAGCACTCATGGCCTTTCTGTAGAGTTCCTGGCGGGGCGGCAACAACCGGGCCGACCGGCAGAGCCGGACTGCCCGGCGAAGCGGCATCCCCTTGCGGACTCCGTCATTGTATGCCTCATTGCTCATATCATACACCGTCGCCCGGGCTGCCTTCAGGGCGGCGACAATAAGCGGTTTCTCCCGCAGGGAACGATCGACAACCCGTTCGACGGCAACAGCAAAATCAGCGACATTAAGGTGCAGGACAAAGCGCTCCCGGTTCATGTCGCCAGCCTCCGCCTGTTCTTCTCGATCAGGGAAGAAAGCAGTCCGGCATTACGGGGCGCCTGGGCGCGGACATGGTTGTTAAAGAAGAGAAGACCCCGGTCGGCATGGCGTACCAGCGGCGCGAGATACCCTTCGCACCATTGCTGCAGCTCCGCTTCATCATAATCATAATCAAATTTCTTCTGCATGTGACCGCTTCGCCACCCCTGCCTGTTTCGGCCATGAAAACGGACATAGAACAGTGCCGGGTTGGTCACCACGTCAAGTGGCGGAAACAGTCCGGGCAAGTCAGGTTCGTCGACCGTTACCAGAGAGACACCCCGACGTTCAAGCTCACCAAACACCAGGTCAACGGCCCAGGAGCGATGCCTGAACTCCACCGCTGTCGGCACGCCGTGAAGGAGATCAAGCAGCTCGGCAAGAAAACAGCGGTTGCTGACTGTCCTGTCAAAATCGGGGGGCAGCTGTACCAGAATGGCAAGCAGCCGTTTTTTCAGGGGGGCGATCCCCTGACGGTACAGTTTCACCTGTCCGCGCCAGTCCTCAACCCGTTCATGGGTGATCGTCCGCGTCAGCTTGGCACTGAAAAGCAGATGGGGCGGTGCTCCATTCACCATCCGCAACAGGGCCTCGCTGCGGGCCATCTGGTACCAGGTATAATTCAGCTCGACGACTGAAAAAGAGCCGCCGTAGAGGCCGAGCATTTCCGGTGACCGTGTTCCCGGAGGGTAAAAGCCGCTGTCGACCCATTCGAGATAAGAATAACCGCACGTGCCAACCATGACCTCGCAACCGCCAGGCCGGCCGGCAGATGGGACAGATATGTTCCCCGAACGCACCATAACCGTGAAGACAACCCCTGCCGCTCAATATGGTGCAGCGGAAAACAGCGGGTGCGAACCACGGACCACGCCGACAACCTTTCCCTGCACCAGCAGTTCGTTGAAGCGGTAACGCATAACCGGATAGGCGTCATTCTCCGGGCGCAGTTCCACGCCATCACTTTTGAGGAAAAACCGTTTCACTGTCGCTTCCTCATTGTGGATCAGCACGGCGACAACCTCGCCGTTTTCAGCATATTGCCGCGGCTCGCAGATGACCAGGTCAGCGTCGAAAATGCCCGCATCCCGCATTGAATCCCCTTTGATACGCAGGCAGAACAGGTTGTCACCACGGAACAGCCGGCCATCAACAATGACGCTGCCGTCCCATTCCTGCTGAGCATACATCGGCATACCGGCAGTTACCTGGCCGACAATCGGCAATTCCCGGCCGGCTGAGCGCTCCGCTCTGTCAGCAGCAGGAGATCTCAGCCGAATTGACCGGCTGTAACGGCCTTCACGCTCGACCACACCTTTTTTCTCCAGCTGCGCCAGAAGCTGTGCGACCGCCGTATGACTGACGCCAAGATCTGCTGCCGCCACCCGCAAACTGGGAGCCTGCCCCTCACGGGAAACATAATCTTTCAGGTAGATCAGGAACCGTTCCTGTTTTTCCGTCAATCTCATAATGTCACCATATGTAAATGTACATTTATCGAAATTATACCATTACTGCGGCTATGTCAATATACATTTACCAGAGATCGTCGAACCGGGCGTCGGACTCCGAACAGCTCCAGACGTTTGCGGTGCAATAATCAGGAGTTCAGTTATGCCGTTGCCAGTTTGAGGCTAAGGAGGTTGAAAAGGATGTGGTTAACCCGCGGTAATCGTTTTGAAGCAACAGCTGAACCGAGCAGGTGACGGCCATAAGAGGATGCGAAGAGGCAACGAGCAGACACCCGATTGCTCAGGTGGTCAGGAAAATCAGGCCAGGCACGGTAACGCAAAGCGGCTTGCTGGACTTGAGGCTGAAATAAATTGCGGCAAAGAGGGTATGGACAATGCCTCTCGGAAAAACCAGCTGGACGCAAAACGCGTCTATTGCCCAACGACGGCCGGCTGCAACGCGAATGTCCCGGCAGCGATCTCCTGGTCGATGTCCTTGAGACTCTGTTTCATCTGTTTCAGGGCCTGTCTGATCCTGTTCTCGTTTTCGACCAGAGCCAGCCGCACGTAGCCGTCACCTTCCTCGCCGAATCCCGCTCCGGGGGCGATGGCAACATTGGCCCGATTCATCATTTCGATACAGAACCTGATCGAGCCCAGAGCCTTGTAGGGTTCTGGAATTTTTACCCACAAGAACATGCCCGCCTTTGGTATTTCGACCTCCCAGCCCAGCCGTTCGAGCCCTTCACAGAGAACGTCCCGGCGGCTCTGGTACACCTCGACCTGTTCCGAAATGTTTTCATCGCAGTCACGCATTGCAACAATTCCGGCCACCTGGATTGCGGAAAAAATACCATAATCGTAATACCCCTTGATCATCGACAGCCCTTTGATAATCTGCTCGTTGCCGACACAATAGCCCAAACGCCAGCCGGCCATGTTGTAGGATTTGGAAAATGAGCCGAATTCGACACCCACGTCCATTGCGCCCGGGGCCTCGAGAAAACTTGGGGCGACATAGCCGTCGTAGGTGATCTTCGAGTAGGCAAAATCGTTGATCACCATGAAGTTGTACTGTTTTGCATAGGTAACGACCTCGGCGAACAATTCCCTGCTGGCCAGGGCTCCCGTCGGATTGTGCGGGAAATTGAGCATCAGCAGCTTTGGACCGGGATAGAGAGACCGGCACATGCTGACGATCTGGGCGAGAAAGGCATCTTCTGTCGACAGCGGAATACGAAGCACATTGGCACCGGCAATCACCGCTGCATACACATGGATGGGAAAAGCGGGGGCAGGAACGAGAACCGTATCTCCCGGCCCGAGCAGCGCCAGACACATGTGGGAGATCCCTTCCTTGGAGCCGATCGTGCAGATAACGTCGCTTTCACCACCCAGTTCAACACCATAATGCCGTCCGTAATACAGCGCGATTTCCCTCTTCAGATTCTTCATGCCGCCGGCAACAGGATAGCGATGGCTTTTCGGGTCTGCCGCGACTTCGCAGAGTTTTTCCGTCACCGGGCCGGGAGCCGGATCAGACGGATTACCCATGCCAAGATCAATGACGTCGTCGCCCTGCCAGCGTTTCTCCATTGTCATCTTGTTAATCATGCCAAAAAGATATGGCGGCAGCTGGTTCATGCGCTCGGCATACTTGATCTGAAACTCCCTGCTCATGACTTCCTTCTCCTCTAAACCATCGACAGTTTTCTATCTACCGGATTCCCCGGTCCTCATAAAGAAACTACCCATTATTCCATCACTCTTTCTCTATTCGAAAAAACAGGAAAAAACAAGCAATCATCACCGGCTGGTTTTAGCAGCCGGGCCGGGCAAAAAAAAAGGCTGCAGGTTCACGTTTCCTGAACCTGCAGCCTGCCAGCGGGAATAAAAACGGTCTGACTAGCTGGCCAATGTCCGGCATAGTCGCCCGAATCCGCCGGGAATCGTTCCCGACGACCAGAAGGCGCTTCCCTGCTTATAGTCAACAAACCAGTAACCGCCGGGTGTTCTATGGGCTGCTACAAAGATAAACGGCTGCTCGCGTGAAAAATTGGTGTTGAGATGTATCCCTTTATCATTCATTGCCGGCTCCAGCAGGGACATAGCCTCCTCCAGGGTGGGCAGCCGCCAGTCGTGGTAACCGGCAAAACCGTCCCTGTTGAGAGCTTCGATCGACTTTTTCATCGTGCGCAGTGAACAGATATCGATTCCGCCCCGCTGCCACATGATCCCGCAGCGCTGGTCCACCAGCGTATGCCGACCGCTGTGACGAAGGTGCGTCTGAAATGACCCTTCCGGATTTATCTTAGAGTCAAAAAAATCCCATTTTTTTATCGCCTCCGCAACCTGCTCATCGGCAAGGACCGCCTGCGCGGCTGGAAGAGATACCGTCCCGGCCGCTGGAGCCGTGCCGTCCCACACCGGCAGTCGCCGTCCCATGTCCTCCACGCGGGCCTGTTCCAAGACCGGGCGGACCAGACTTGAGTCACCGTCATCGAGCACATTATCGACGAGCCATGCCTGAATAGCCTCGTCTATTGCAAAACTGCGCTCAAAAAATGACACACTCCCCTGGCTCTCTACACAATCGCTGACCATTTTGGCAGGAGCCTTTATTTCTGCGATGACCTTGGCATGCTTGACCCCCCGCTCCATCAGGCACAGCTTGGGTTCATCTCCCCAGTTATCGACAAAAAAGTAGTAGATCAGCTCACTGTTGTTCCTGACCCGCTCACGCCCGCCCCATGACTCAAACGTTCCGAATGTCAGGTCAGGAGTCATCTCCCAGTCGATTGAATTGATAACCATGTCGCCAACTTTCAGTTTATGAAACATTCCCATATTCTGCCCCTGTTTGCTGTTCTGATCATTCGCGGAGCAGCTCATTTCTGCTGTTGCTGTCGCACTATCCCTGGTATAGTTGCAGAAAGGAACTGTGATAAAACTTCAACTGAATATAAGAATGATTCTCAAAATGTCCAAACAAAATTATTCCCGGACAAGCGTTGGCAAGCCGTTTCCGCTCGGCTCGTCACATGAATCCGACGGCATCAATTTTGCGCTGTTCTGCCCCAACGCAACAGGGGTCACCCTGGTGATCGACCCCGTGGGCAGTGGCAGGAAATCAGATTTCATAGAAATCGGCCTGAATGCGGAATTACACCGCAGCAGCGACATCTGGCACATAAAACTGCACACGGCAGAGCCTGCAGTCTGCTATGGCTACAAGGTCGACGGTATAAGCGATATCAGTCGGGGCTTGACGTTTTATCCTGACCACATTCTCATCGATCCTTACGCCAGGCACCTCACAAGCCGCCCGTGGGGCGTTGCAGGCGGCTACGGCAGCAGGCCCGTATGCCAGGCGGAGCAAGCCGAACCGTTTGACTGGCAGGGCGATACCCCTCCGAAAACGCCCCTTGCAGACACGGTTGTCTACGAACTTCACGTGCGTGGTTTTACCCGGCACCCAACCTCTAAGGTAGGGAGTCCGGGGAGTTATCTCGGAATTATTGAAAAGACAGACTATCTCAAAGAGCTGGGAATATCAGCAGTTGAACTGCTGCCGATAACCGAATGGGATGAAAGAGACAATCGTTTTTTCAACCCGTTGACCGGAGACAGGCTCTACAATTTCTGGGGATACAACCCCATTTCATTTTTCGGTCTGAAATCCGGCTATTCTGCCGAAAACGGGTCCGCCCACCACGACTTTAAAACGATGGTCCGACACCTGCACCAGGAAAATATCGAAGTCATTATCGATATGGTTTTCAATCACTCGGGAGAGACTGACTACTCCGGAAACACCACCGGTTTCAGGGGGATTGACAACCCGACCTATTACATGATCGATCAGGAAGACGGCGCATATCTCAATTTTTCCGGATGCGGCAACACCTTTAACTGCAATAACCCAGTCTGCCGAGAACTCATCCTCCAGTCACTTCGCTACTGGGTAACGGAGATGCATGTCGATGGTTTCCGCTTTGATCTCGCGGCAATTTTCAACAGGGACGAAAACGGAGCGGTAATCGATGAGTCACCCCTGGTTGAGGCGATTACCGGTGACCCCGTCCTCAGCGATGTGAAACTGATAGCCGAAGCGTGGGACGCTTCAGGGCTCTACCAGGTCGGCTCTTTTTCAAAAAACCCGCGCTGGCTCGAATGGAACGGCCGGTTCAGGGATGATGTCCGGCGGTTCATGGCCAGTCATGACGATACCGTCCGGACACTGGCAACACGGATTGCCGGCAGTTCAGATCTCTATCAAAACAATGACCACGGGCCACTCAACTCCATCAATTTCATCACCTGCCACGATGGCTTTACCCTCTATGACCTGGTGAGCTACGAGAACAAGTACAACGACAGCAACGGCGAGCAGAACCGTGACGGAGAGACGCACAACCTGAGCTGGAACAGCGGCTTCGAGGGTGCTCCGTGTTCAGTGGAAATAGAGCGGATCCGTTTCAGACGTATGCGCACCTTTGCCGCCCTGCTCCTTTTATCCCAGGGAGTTCCAATGATGACAGCCGGGGACGAATTTGGCAGAAGCCAGCAGGGCAACAACAACGGCTGGTGCCAGGACAATGAAATCAGCTGGATCGACTGGTCACTGGCAGAAACGCACAGCGGGCTGCTGCGATTTTTTCGTGAATGCATCCAGTTGAGGAAAAAATTTCCGCTGTTCAGGCGGACAGCGTTTTTTAATCCCGTCGATCCTGATCGCGAAAGCAGGCCGGATATAACCTGGCAGTCCCTTGAACCAGACAGTCAGGACTGGTCTGCCGATTGCAGGGTGCTGGCGTTCACCCTCCATCGTACCGGGGTAGAAGAGCCCTGCGACAGTGATTTCTTTGTGATGATTAACGGCAGCAAGGAAGACGCTGCCAGCTTTACGGTGCCGCGCCTTCCAGACCCTGCGGGAATCGGCGAGTGGCGCAAGATCATAGACACCTCGGCAGAGAGTCCTGCAGACATTCTTGATTACGGGGACGGCGAGCGGGTTGAACCGGGCAGCAGGATTGCAACACCTTTCATGGGGTTGGTCGTGCTGCAGTCCAGGTCCTGATTCCGGCGGCCTGCAAGACGATGTCCTGACCGGAGAAAACAAACAGGATATGAGAGCATCAACCCTGCTCCTGCTGGGAGACTCGCTTATTGACTACGGAAACTGGCAAAAGCTCCTGCCCCGCTACACGACTATCAGCCGGGGAGTACCTGGAGAACGGAGTGAAGAACTCCAGCGCAGACTGCCATTCTGCTGCTCTCACGAGGCGGTGGATGCCGTGCTTGTCATGACAGGAACCAATAATCTGCTGGCAGGAGACCCGGAGTTCACTGAAACCGTTAAAACGATTATCACCAGGCTCAAACGGTGCTATTCCAGCGCGTTTATCCTGATCAACAGCCTGGCACCTGTCCGTGTTCCGCAATTTCAGAGAATGATTCAGTATGCCAACGCTGACCTGCGCACGGTCGCCGAGACCTCAGGAGCGCTCTATCTTGATCTTTACAGCCGTTTTGAAGAAGGGAAACAACCGCTGTTCGACTTTGACGGGGTACATTTCAATCGTTCCGGGTACGCCCTCTGGGCTGAACTTTTATCGGAGACGCTCGGGACACTGCTTGCAAAAGACCGCGATTGAATTATCTTTGCATGACCTGAATTATTTTAAACCAAATGCCAAGGAGATTTGTCATGAACCCTTTCCATCCCAGAGCCAGACGGGGGATCAGCACCCGACGGCTGCCTGGCCTGCTACTGACAGTGCTGTTGTCATTACCAGTGAGCGTGACTGCTGCCCTCGCCCAGGACGGAACCACCCTGCTCCAAGGAACAGTCCTGGAGACCATGGATGCCGCCGGATACACCTATGTACACCTCTCTTCACCCGGGGGACCGCTCTGGATAGCAATCCCTGAAACGAAAGTGAGCACGGGGGAGCAACACTCCTTTGCACCGGGTATGGAAATGAAGGATTTCCACAGCGCCTCGCTGAACAAGACATTTACAAGTGTCATCTTTTCTGAAGGCATCGTCGAGGTCGCTGCGGCAGCCAAGCCGGATGACGCCAAGGCGTCAAGCTCCTTTGAAGCAGCGGTTCAGGCTGAGAGGCAAGCCGCTCCTCAAGAGGCGCCGGCACTCCCGGCTTCCGGGGGCAGCATGGGTGCAATAGCGCCGTTTACAGAGATATCGGTTGAAAAAGCGGCAGGAGAAAACAGTTTTACCATCGCCGAGCTTTTTGACCGTGCCGCTGAGCTCAACGGCACCAAGGTCCGCATTCGCGGCAAAGTCGTCAAATTCAATGCCAACATAATGGGGAAGAACTGGCTACACCTCCAGGATGGTACCGGTGATCCGCTGAACAACACGCATGATCTTGT
This sequence comes from Desulfocapsaceae bacterium, assembly GCA_963674815.2. Lineage (GTDB taxonomy): Bacteria > Desulfobacterota > Desulfobulbia > Desulfobulbales > Desulfocapsaceae > MADRE3. The sequence goes on along the minus strand of CAXXTV010000004.1, from coordinate 668,464 downwards.
CGTCACCACCACGACCGAAATCGGCAGCCCGGACATCATAACCATTGAAGGAACCCTGGCAGCCAACAAGGATTTTGGCGCCGGCTACAAATATACAGTGATCGTTGAAAATGGGTCGGTTCTTCAATAGCGCGCCGGACGATATCCGCAATAGAGCAGGCCGCCTATGAAACTTCGGCCGGAATGCGTCGGCTTTGATTTCGACGGTGTTATCGCCGACATCGGGGAGGCCTTCATCAGGCTTGCCTGCAGTGATCATGGCTACTGCTCCGTCAAGATCGAAGATCTGAAGAGCTTCCAGGTTGAACATTGTCTGGAGATTCCAGCAGATATCATCGAAACCATTTTTAACGATATACTCGTCGACTCTTTAGGTATCGGGCTGCAACCGCTGCCCGGAGCGATCGAAACCCTGGCCAGGCTGGCCGGCTGCTCGAATGTCACCGTTATTACCGCACGGCCGGACATTCGGCCGGTTATCGACTGGTTCGATTACTACTGCGCCCCTGAAAACAGGAATAAAATCAGATTGATCGCCACAGGAGATCACGATAACAAGGAAGGCTATATCAGGACATGCAACATTACCCACTTTATCGACGACAGGACCCTGACCTGCCTGCAGCTCGCCGAGGCAGGCCTCAATCCGATCGTGTTCAGCCAGCCCTGGAATCACAATCAGCATAATCTCCCCTCGGTATCAAGCTGGGAAGAGATACATGCACTCTTTTCTTTTGACGGCCCGAATCCCGCGCCCTGACGAGATGACGCGATTCTGATGAACTGCCCCCACTGCAAGCGCACCATAGAGCAACCGAGAAACCCGGTCCCGACCGTTGACATCATTATCGAGGTCAATAATAAGATTGTCCTGATAAAAAGAAAAAACCCGCCTTTTGGCTGGGCGCTGCCGGGCGGCTTCGTTGATTACGGTGAATCCTTTGAGGATGCAGCTCTCCGGGAAGCCTTTGAAGAGACCGGCCTTCAGCTAGAAACACTCAAGCAGTTTCATACCTACTCGGCCCCCGGCCGTGACCCCCGGATGCACACGGCATCTACGGTCTTTATCGCTCAATCGGACAAGCTGCCAAGGGCAGGAGACGATGCCGCAGAAGCGGCACTTTTCGCCCGGGACGAGCTTCCCGAGATGGCCTTTGATCATGGCCGGATACTCGAGGACTATTATCTGTATAGGAAACAGGGTACGCCACTGTTTTCGGACGAGGCTCCTGGCGAGCACGGGCCGAGTCCTAGAGGAGCGTATTGAGTAACCAGAAGACCAGCACTCCGCTTCCAACGGAGCCGTAGATTGTCAGTCAGGGGATGCAGCCGCTGCCGTATTTTCTGGCAATAAAGGCAAAAACTCCGCCTCCTGCAAACACCGATAGTGCAATAATAAGAAATGTTTTCATACCGTTCTGTCAGTTTTTTGATCTGAGCCTGCTCTGCTTTCGCAGTCGTATTGATTTTGGGGTAACTTCAACCAGCTCATCATCGTTGATATAGGAGATACAATCCTCCAGAGTCATTTCCCTGGGTGGCGTCAAGATAACCGCATCATCCGAGCCGGAAGCTCTGACGTTGGTCAGCTTCTTGCCTTTCGCCGGGTTCACCACGAGATCGGAGGAGCGGCAATGCTCTCCGATAATCTGTCCCTGGTAGAGCGGCTCCCCCGGGTGAATGAACATCTTTCCCCTGTCCTGGAGGTTGAAAAGCGCATAGGCAACCGAGACACACTGTTCCTTGGCGATCAGGACGCCATTGATTCTGTTTATAATGTCTCCGGCATGTGGGCCATAGCTGTCAAAAACATAGTTCATCATCCCCATTCCCTTGGTGTCGGTCATAAACTCCGAGCGGTATCCAAGCAGTCCTCTTGTCGGTATTTTAAAAACCATCCTCGTCATGCCATGAGACTGGTTCATCTCTTCCAGCTGTCCTTTTAGTTTGCCGAGCTTTTCGATGACAGCTCCCTGGAATTCCTCATCAACATCAACGGTCAGGCGCTCATACGGCTCTTCGAGCTTACCGTTACTCTCCCGGAATATCACCCGCGGCCTGGTAGCCTGCAGCTCGTATCCCTCCCGTCTCATCTTCTCAATGAGTATTGACAGGTGCAGCTCGCCCCTCCCTGACACTTTAAAGCCAACGGCATCGGACAGCGGCTCAACATGCAGCGCAACGTCCGCCAGCGTCTCCCGCTGCAGACGATCATTGAGGTGACGGGAGGTCACGTACCTGCCTTCCTTGCCGGCGAAGGGCGAGTCGTTGGGCAGAAAATCCATCGATATTGTCGGCGGGTCAATATCGATTAACGGCAGCGGCCGGGGATTTTCCAGATCGGTAAAGGTAACCCCGACCGTCACATCATCCATGCCGGCAATGGCGACGATCTCGCCAAGGCTCGCGGATTCGACAGCGACCTTCTGATCCCGTTCAAAACGAAAAATCTTGGATATGCGCACCGGTTTCACCGAGCCGTCCCTGCGTGCCACGGCAATCGGCTGGTTGATCGCCATGGTGCCGTTAACCACTTTCCCGATACCGAGCCGCCCGAGATAGGGGGAGTAGTCAATCGTGCCAACCTGCATCTGCAGAGGCTCAGCAGCCGATCCCATCGGTGCCGGGGTATGATTAACAATCATTTCTGAAACAATAGCCATCGATCCTCCGTTTTCAACACGATCACCCGGATCGGCAAGGGCGTACCCCTCCTTGGCTGAGGTGTAAACAACCGGAAAATCGAGAATATGATCGGGAGCGTTGAGTTTGACGAAAAGGTCAAAAACCTGGTCCACCACCCACTCACAGCGTGCTGCAGGCTTGTCAATCTTGTTGATTACCACGATGACCGGCAGCTGGTTTTCCAGTGCCTTCTTCAGCACGAAGTAGGTCTGCGGCATCGGCCCTTCCTGGGCATCCACCAGCAGCAGGGCACCATCGGCCATGCGCAGGACACGCTCAACCTGGCCGCCAAAATCTGCATGCCCCGGTGTATCGATAATATTGATCCAGTAATCCTTATAGCGGTATGAACCATTTTTTGCGGTAATCGTTATTCCACGTTCACGTTCGAGGTCCATCGAATCCATCAGCCGTTCAGCCACTTCCTGGTTGTCTCGAAACATCCCTGAATGTCTGAAAAGTTGATCAACAAGGGTGGTTTTGCCATGGTCAACGTGGGCAATGATCGCGACGTTTCGAATCAGATTCTGTTCCATTTATTTTTCCTGCTGGGGCTCTGCCCCTCGCTCTTGTAGTCTGCATGCAGATGTCGGTATGACACGGGCCCTTCCATTCGTGAATGCCCGGCTGCGGGGCAGGAAGCTTACAACAATCGTTGAAAAGTTGCAAAGAAATAGTGATTTAAACCAATCCGGAGACCATTACAGGTAAAAAATCGGCTCACACCCCAGAATCAACACTAATGTGTCTCAATAACGCCTGGAAATCCGCCATTATTTTCTCTGCGTCAGCTGGAAGGTGTGCAGGATGAACCCAACAAGTGATGAACCTGTTCTCCAGACACGCCTATGGCATGATTCCAGAGCATATTAGAAGCTTGCTCTTTTTTCCATTTCTACGCTGTCGTACCATTTTATTTCACGGCAGCGTGTCTATTCCAGGAACTCTCTATTGACAACGTTGATTGCTTGACCGGAGATAAATGCTGTTATGTTCCCTGTTATTCCGGCCATCAAACGTTTTCGGGCCGACAAGGTGCCCCAGGCCATATGTGGAGTAATGAAGATGTTGGGTGCGGTGAGAAGTGGGTTGTCCGGGCGAATCGGCTCAACAGACACCGTGTCCACCACGGCACCGGCAATACCTCCTTGAGAGAGGGCAGACGCCAGGTCGACTTCATTTACGAGCCCACCTCTGGCAGCATTAATAAAAAAGGCGGTGGATTTCATTTTAGATAAAAGTGAGGCGTTTACGAATCCATTTTTGTCTCCAGTTAACGGACTGTGAATCGAAACGATGTCAGATTGTTCAAACAGCTCCTCTAATTGACACCATCTGAAATTATTGTAGCCAGGAGATTCATCCGTATAAATATCATGAGCTAATACGCCCATCCCAAAGGCGTTTGCAATCTCGCCCACTCGGCGGCCAATTCTCCCAAATCCGACGATACCAATCGCCAAGCCCTTCAGTTCGATTAAAGGCCGCTTCCAAAAACACCAGTCACTCGATTTTGACCAATCTCCTTGCCTCACCGCTTCCGCGTGAACAGAGATATTGTGTGCCAGATGCAGAATTGCTGAAAAAACATATTGTGCTACCGTATCAGTGCCATATACAGGGATGTTGGAGACCGGAATACCAAGCCTACCAGCGCTTTTAATATCGATACAGTCATAGCCTGTGGCCGCCATCGTGATAAATTTCAAGTGCGGCAGTTGTACCAGAGTCTCACCGCTGAAAGGTGTCTTGTTAACGACCAGTATGTCGGCATTTTCGCAGCGCCCCACCAGGTCGTCAGGCAATGTTCTCTCATAGATTTCAAGTTCTCCAAGTGAAGCAACATCATCCCAGGGGTTGTCGCCGGGATTGAGAGTATAGCCATCTGTTGCAACAATGTTCATCTGATCACCACACGTTTGAGGATTTAAGATGAATATATCTGAGGGTACGAGAAACTCATTAACTACACTGCCGATAAAAACTACTAAGTGGCTTGATTTATATCAATGTTATCTTTTCAAGCGGAAAAATCTCTCAAATATCCATGATTAACAAATAAAATAACGCAATGTATCATTTTCAACGAAGATATCGACCTTGGACAGATGTGCATGGCGGGCGCCACCAGCGATTATTTCGAATCAGTACCAGGCTAACCTTATTTCCTGATATGTTGCGGAAAAACCCTCCAATGCAATTGCTGAGACTCGTCCTGGCAATGGTACCAATTTCAGAAAATTTGAAAATTCACCCTCTCCCTGTCCCTCAAATTTCCTATCAGTCAATCGTTTTGCTTATGCCAGACGATATCTTCACGGGAACCAGGATTAATTTGTTGGGCAGGACAAGATGAGTTATAGTTTACTCGGTATCTTTCTTTTGTCTGATAAAGATTTCGGGGATCTGGTCTTAAAGACACAGACGACGCTCTTTCCTTTGTTCGCTCCTAAACTGCTATCAATACATTAGTCCCCCGCATATGATAACACTATCGTTGATTATCTTGTTTCTCACTGGCTACACAGGTATTGCGCTTGAACACCCCCTGAGGATAAACAAAACAGCAACCTCACTCCTTCTGGCTGTCGCCTGCTGGGTAACCTTGTCCTTTGGCGTTCAAGGCGCCGAGCAGACGTTAGCGAGCTTGTCTGAAAATCTGTCCGACGTGGCACAGATCCTGTTTTATCTACTCGGTGCCATGACAATCGTTGAGATAATCGATGCCCACAAAGGTTTTGCAGTGATTGTAAAGTTGGTGCACACCCATAACAGATTGACTCTGCTGTGGCTTGTTGGTCTTGTAACCTTCCTGATTTCTTCTATTCTGGATAACCTAACCACCTCTATTGTAATGGTTTCGATATTGCGGAAATTGGTGATTGACAAGCAAGACCGCATGCTTTTTGCAAGTTCAGTAATTATCGCGGCCAATGCGGGAGGGGCATGGACACCCATTGGTGATGTGACCACCACCATGCTCTGGATTGGCGGCAGGATTTCCAGTTGGAACATAATCAAACAGTTACTATTGCCCAGTCTGACTTGTCTTATTGTCCCTTTGACAATTCAATCCTTTTTTGTCCGGGGGCAGCTTGTCTCAAACGGGATCGACATTAACGAAAAAGCCGCTACTGAGCCTGGAGGCTTATTGATCTTTCTGTTGGGTGTGTTCGCGCTGATTTTTGTCCCGATCTTCAAGACCTTGACGCATCTACCTCCCTTCATGGGGATCCTGCTGGGAGTGGGTGCGCTTTGGGGAGTTACTGACTTGTTGCATCAAGGCAAAGCTGATCGGGTTCATCTGCGGATGAGCAGCGCATTATCACGTGTTGATATCTCCAGCGTTTTATTTTTTCTTGGGATTTTACTAGCAGTAGGAGCTTTGCAGGAGCGGGGTGTACTGGCAGCTCTTGCCCACACTATGGATCAAGCCTTTTCCAGCAAACCCCTCATCATCTACATCATTGGCTTACTGTCTGCTGTGGTGGATAATGTGCCCCTGGTAGCTGCAGGTATGGGCATGTGGGATATGTCGGCCTTTCCCATGGATAACAGTCTCTGGGAAATGCTGGCCTATTGCTCGGGGACAGGCGGAAGTATTCTGATAATTGGTTCCGTAGCAGGCGTTGTTGTGATGGGGATGGAGAAAATAGATTATCTCTGGTACATGAGACGAATCTCTTTGTCTGCCCTGGCAGGCTACACTGCTGGATTCCTCGTGTATATCGCTCTTAATCCTCTTTGAGCGCACGGTTACTATCCTGATGAGCCTGGAGCATAACGTGCTGGGTTGCCGCTACCCAAACATACGTGAACCAGGGTGATGTACCTGCTGGTGTTGGCCTGGAATTTCTGGGGATCGTTGCGGAATCGGCAGCAGGGGCGCATCCTGATTGGCGGATGTCCTTCGCCTGTCGCCACAGCCATCAGGCTGACAACCGCAGTGTTTTTCTCCAGCTCGCCAGGGCCTGCGGACGTGACCGCACGGGGATGGCCGGAATGGCTTCAGCGACATCCATCTTTGTCACATTCGATAAGAACGGTGAGGCCATCTTGCGTCACAAGGTCCGTTTGTAAGTAGGCGAGTAATTTTGTACCATCGGGATTGAAACTGGAATCCGCAGAAACAATGGTCTTGCCCTTGTGGCTGGGCAGCGCCGTATTGTTGTAGTCGGTGATGCGCCGCTTATCACTCCCATCCGGATTCATACTCCAATAATCCGTCCCTTTACCGGTGTTTTCCCTGCCCGTCATCCAGACGATTCTGCCGCTGGCGGGATTGTAGAGAGCATGCTCATTCCACGTCGGGTCATGCGTTAGTTTTTGCAGCTGGTTCGTATTCATATCAAGAAGGTATATCCTGGTCGACTTGAACCAATCCCCTTTTCCATCCCATTCGAACGATCCCGTAAAAATCAGCTTGCGGTCATCAGGTGACGTGCCATGATTTTCCAAAAAAGAAGGGCGGCCGGGTTGAAAGCTCCGTTCATTCGTTAAGGTCGGAATAGTGTTTTGAAATGAAAAATCAGCCACTTTAAGTTTCCAGTTGCCGGCGCCGGTCCCCATGAAACCAGTTTTTTCATACATCTGACTCCACGTGAGCCTGGTCCCATCATGAGAAAAATGGGGATGCAGCACACCCGTCTTGTTTGTGTCATCGGTATGAGTGAGTTGATAAAATCGATTTGCCCGGATATCCCAAAGCCACAAATCACAGAACTGTCCAAAACCAGGCGTGGCGGCAAGGTCACGGCCCCAATTTCCTACAGACTCTTTTTTTTGAGATTGAAAGACAAGGTAATTACCCGAAGGATGCCACACGGGCTGACCATGGTGTCCCCTGGAGAGGACACCTCCCGTATCACACGTCAGACATGTTTCTCGAGTGCCATCCGGGCTCATCAGAAAGACGTTGTAGTAGTTGCCGGGCGCTTTTCGGTCGATTGCAACCACGTCTTCCCGGGGGGACCAGTCAATCCGGCCGCCATCCCGGCGGATGATGGTTATCTTTTTCGCGCTGCCTCTGGGTGAATTGACAGACCCGCGGATTTGCTCGATATGCGCGTCTGAGGTTTTGGACTTTCCGCTCGTAACGGCGGGCGCGGGCAAAAGCAGTGAGACAAGAGATCGGGAGTCAGCTTCGCTCCGGACATGACCACCAGGCTGCGGTACTACCGGTTCAGCAACCGCTTGAGGTGCCTGCCGGGACCCGGACGGAAGCGCTGGCTCAGGTTGTTTGAGTTGCCCCGTGGCTTGATCCCATTCATGTTTCACGACCTGAGTCATCACTGACTCCAGCTGCACCATTGAGTTGCGGATGATTTCCAGATCATCTGGATTTACCTGCTTTCCCCACTGACCTGTTTTAGAGGTAACATCAGCTTTGATGCTTGAATAGAAGCGCTCGAGCTCTTCTTTTTTCTCAGGAGTCAGCCACGGACTTTTTCTCAGACTATTCACAAACTGCTCAATATCGGCCCCATGATCCGCTTGAAATTGCTGATGCTTTAAAAGCGCATAGCCCCGAGTAATGGCTTGAAGGTGCTCCCAGAATCTAGAGTCCCAGCCGTTTTGGTTAAGAATTTGCTGAACCTCTTTTTTCCACATCAGTCGATCAGAACCATCGACCTGCCCCGTCTGGGGATTTACGTTGAGGCCTAACGCTTTGTATTCCCGGTACATGGCAGGAAATGTCTGAACGAATTTCTGCAGGTCTGCGTTATTCAAAACTGGCCATGCCCCATAGGCAGAAGAAAGGAATGTGCAGGAGAGTACCAGGACAAAGAACGCCTGAATGGTTTTATTGTTAGACATCACTGTCTCCCTGATAAAATGCCCTTGGATTGACTTTGACACCTACCATACAATCCTCAATTTTTATGAAATGCAAATTGCTGGCACTATGGACCGGAGCTCTGGAGACTCCCCTGTTTACCGGTTGGGTTTATGGTCACAAAGCTTCACAGGTAAAACCCACACCGTTTGACTGGATGTTTCAACGGTCTAAGAGGATCACCTGCCCGAGGTGGGGTCTGATATAGCGATCCTGATCGAGACCCTGGGCATTGATATGTTGCTCCAGGTCGAGCATTGGATATCCCGGCGGGTTATCGCCAAGCCGGAAAGTCCCCCACTGGGTCGGAACGAAGGCGTGCGCTTTCAGGTCCGCAAAGGCCCGAATGGCTTCCTCAACGTTCATGTGGGGGTAATGCATAAACCAGCGCGGGTGATAGGCAGTAATCGGCAGCAAGGCGTAATCGATCTGCCGGAATTTCTTTCCAAACTCCTGGTATCCAACAAAATATCCGCTGTCACCGCCAAAATAAACGGTCACCTCGGAAGATTCAAGCATGTAACTGGCCCAGAGCGTCGAATTGCGTCCCTGGCCAATTCGACGCGACCAATGCTGAGCAGGCAGGCTGGTCACAAGTGTCTTGTCATGTCTGACATGTTCCCACCAGTCAAGCTCGATGATCTCCCCGCCATGATGCGAGGAAAGATAATCCTTTAATCCAAGCGGGACGACAAATCGCGCATCAGCAGGCAGTGCCTGCACGGTCGGTATGTCCAGATGGTCATAGTGGTTATGGGAAATGATGACGGTAAGTGGTCCCTCCAGTTCAGCGAGATCTTTCAGTTCAAGTGCCGGAGGTGTGAGCCTTGAGGGGAGCAGCGCCCGCCTGGACAGCATTGGGTCTGTCAGCCAGTATGCTCCGGAGAGCCGCAGGAGGAAGGTGGCATGGCCGATCCAAACGAGAAAGTCATCGTCCCCGGGTATCTCACCAATTCGCGCCAGCAGCCTGTCTTCCCGCCCAGGCAAATACATTTCTTCCTGCTCGGTGTAGTCAGCTTTCTGCGTCAGCCGCCACTTTAAAAACTGGGCTAAACGTCCTTCTTCCATGGGCATCCAGGGATTAAAGAAAACGCCGTTTTTTTCATGGGACGCATAGAGTTCGGCTGGATCGGTCAGGGCAACCCTGCTGCGCCATGACGCCTCATCAAATGGTTGCGGATTAAAAAGACAGGAGACAAGCAAAGGCAGACACAGGAGTAGAATCAGAATTGGGCGCAAAGCGTTATCTCTTCTTATGGTAGTGATGGCAGAGTCATGCTTTTATATGATAAGCATTATCTGTCTTCTGGGAAGTTTCTCCGGAAGGCTGCCGGATCAGGTTGAGCCCTGCAGGTTACAGCTGCCAGATCGGCTCTGGGTTTCGATATCTCATATGTTTGCCAGGACCTTCTGCCTTGATGCAGCCGACCTGCGCAGTGCCGACACCTGGTCATCGACATAGTCATACACGCATGGTGTCTTGTTTTCTGCAGGCCGCATGATCCTGCCGATCACCTGCAGCAGGCGGCCTTCAAAGGTAATCGGGGTGGTCAGGAAGAGGCTGGAGAGATTTGAGCAGTCAAACCCTTCACTGATCAGCTGGAGAGTTGCCACCAGGACCTGAACCGCTCCTCTCTGGACGTCGCTGACAATGGCTGAGCGCTGTTCGGCCGGCGTCTGTCCGGTGAGCAGTTCCACGTGTACGGCATGTTGTTTGAGAATATCGACAAATATCCGGCAATGACTCAACCGGTCGGAGACGACAAGGACCGTTCCTTCGGACTGGTCCCGAACAACATCCAGGATGTCATCAACGATCATTCGGTTTCGTCCTTCATGTTTTGTAAGTGCGGTGATCAGGGCCTGGTAATCGCCCCTGTAGTGATAGGAAAAATCTGTCTTTCTCCTGACGAGTTTCGGCTTCAGGATAGCTCCTGTCACTTTCAGGTTCAGCTGGTCCACCGTATGGACACGATCCCCCATGAAATAGTAGATCAGTTTCGTCATTCCCGCGTCGCTCCTGAAGGCTGTCGCCGAGAGACCGAGCAGGTAATAGCTGTCAAAACATGAGACAACATCGGTAAAAAGGGTGGCAGGAACCCGGTGACATTCGTCGACAATGAGATGGCCGAAACGGGGCACCAGTTCAGCCGTTCGTTTCCGGGCACTGTTTACGATGGCAATGGTGAGCTCCCTGATGTCAAAATGTCCATCCCCGACCAGGCCTGCATCCACACCGAGAAACTCACGCGCCCGCTCCTGCCACTGGTAGAGAAGCTCCTTGGTATGCACCACGACGAGGGCTGGCTGCCTCCTCCTGGCAATGACAGCAAGCGCCATCACCGTCTTGCCGCTGCCGGTACCTGCCTCCAGGACGCCAAACGAGCGGGAGCAGACGACATTAACCGCTGTTTCCTGATATTCCCGCAAATGGCCTGAGAAATGAAAATCATGATCATCAAGAAGACGGCGGTTATCGACAATCACCGGTTCGGCACCGGTAATTTCCCTGCAGAGAAGCACGGCCTGATTGGAAAATCCTCTGGGAAAACAAATACCGTCTGGAACTGATTCGAAATAACTCAATTTCGGTTTCAACTGCTTACCGATCCAGCGACCGTAGCGCTTGGCGGCGACATACTTGGGGTTGTCGATGGTCAGCTTTTCCTTTATTGCCTGTTCCAGTTCCGGTTCAGGGTGATCGATGAAACAGTTTGTCGATACAGTCAAGGTTGCCATGATGAGATCGCTTCTTTCTTTTGGTCGAGCCAAAGAGAATTGTTGTTCCCCGGCTTTGATTATATTAGGATATCATCCTGCTTTCTGGATGACGCTCCCTATATACCAGTTATGTGTTGTGTCAGCCAGACAAGAAACCGCTCTATTCTGTCCACTGACCTGCGAGGGTGATGACTATGGCTCGAATTTTCCTGATCGTATTTTCAACGATTGTCCTGCTCGGCACCACTGTCCAGGCCAAGAACAACAACGCTGAAACCTTGACGCTGACGATTCCAGAATCGGTGCTCGCCGAGGCTGTACGAAAAAGCCTGCCCTTCCTGCTCGATACCGGATCCGATTCGGTAGAGGGGTCTATCTGGATTCAGAGCATCGAAAACCTGCAACTCGACGATCAGCAAATCTCCGGGTTCGTTACCATCATCGGCGACGATATCCTGATCAGCACCAGCATTGCCGGACAGCAACTGCGCCTCAAGGTCGGCACGGTCAAACTGACGTTTAATCTCGCTGCGGACAGCCGCTTCGAGGATGCCTCCCAGACATTGTTTATCAGGCCAACCGTCACGGATTTGAAGACAGAGGAGGCCCAGGCAGGCGATGAGCTCGGGGTCCTGTTAATCGGACTGTTCAATGGTCGGGAATTTCCGCTCGCAATTGATGAACTGCAGCCGATTATCGCAGATACCGGTGAGAAAAAACTGGCCATCGATATGCGTATTAAGAATATTACCATAGCCAGGAAAATGCTGTCATTGCACCTCCTCCCGGAAATCAGGACAGTCAAATAGACAAAGACGATCCTGAATATAACAGCGATCTGCTGTTTTTCCTGCCTGCTTGACGCTTTCTCTTTACAGAGTATAATCAGTATGCTGACATTTTCCGAACCGGGCTTGACTACGACAATGAAGTACTATTCAAAGTATTTTCGGGATGTTGTTTGTTTAATCTTGCTATTTTTGATAAAAATTATCATTATCGATAACGACTTTGTCGAGTCGGAGTTGCTGTACAACTCCATCCACTACAATTCTTCTTTAAAAGGAGTGTATCATGAGCAAAACAACTGAAAATCTGAATGCTGCCTTTGCAGGTGAGTCGATGGCCCGGAACAAGTACACCTTTTTCGCAAAAGTTGCCCGCAAGGAAGGGTTCCACTATATAGCCAAGCTTTTCGAAGAAACGGCAGACAACGAAATGCGTCACGCTAATGATCATTTCAAACTTCTCGGGGGCATCGGAAGTACCGCAGCAAATCTCAAAGAAGCCATCGAAGGTGAAGATTACGAGACAAAGACCATGTACCCTGAATTTGCGGCAACCGCAAAAGAGGAAGGCAACCTGGAAGCGGCAATGCTCTGTGAACAGATTGCCAAAGTCGAAGCTCATCATCGCGATCGCTACAAAAAACTGCTGGCACACGTTGAAAACGGAACGGTTTTCAAGCGAGACAAGCCGATCCAGTGGAAGTGCAGCCTCTGCGGTTATATCCACGAAGGCACCGAACCCCCGACAAAATGCCCAACCTGCAAGCACCCCAAAGAGTATTATGAGCCGGCAAATCTGGAAGACGACATCTAATTGCCATTTGTAGCTCACCTGTTCCAAGAAGCGTATCTGGTTTCAATCGGATACGCTTCTCTTGTATCGGCCCTCTCAGCCAGATATTTACCTGAATTCGGAAAAGGTACTCCTCTCTGTCGGCCAAATCGGCTATGATGCAGTTTATCAACTCCTAAATTCGACAGAACAGAGGTCCTTCATGCAACTAAGTTTGTTTTATTTTGTCCTGTTAACACTCTTCGCCTTTCTTCCGGGTGGCTGTACAAACAGGCAGATAGACGAGCAGCCTGCAGTTGAAATTGACTCACGGGCGCTCTTTCCTTTCGACTCCCCTGTCACTTTTACCGGCTCAATCCCCTGTGATGACTGTTTGCAGACCGACATTACCCTGAATATACGGCCTGACGGGATTTATCAGTTACGCAAAACCTACCGGCAGGAACAGGGAAAAAGTTCAAGCGTCTCGCAGATGGGAAAATGGCTGTATAGTGCCGAGGGAAACTATCTCATTCTCGGCAAAGAGATGGGACGTCTGAAGACCTATATACTGGAGGACCTGAACCGACTCAGCTTTGTCGAGTGGCAGGGCAAGGAAAATGACGAGCAGATCCAGTACGAGCTGACCAGGACCCCTGCTCCGGAAGCATTTGCTGATATTGTTAAAATCAGGGGAATGTTCGCTGTCAGCAGCGGGGTGGCGACGCTCAAAGAATGTTCAAGCCAGGTGACATTTCCGCTCAGTCCCGCGGGAGACTTCAACACTGCCCTGCAGCACTATATGAATACCCCTCACGACCCAGAGCGGCCACTGCTGGTATCGATTCTCGGACAACTCATTCAGCAGGACCGGGAAGTGTTGGTCATAGAACAATTCAGGAAATTCTATCCGGACAGTGACTGCGGTGGGAACAAGATAAAAACGAGCCTGACCGGTACCCACTGGCAGCTGGTTGAAATACTGGGCAGCAGATGGGCTGAAATGACCGGCAGAAGAGCCCATCTGCTTCTCAAACGTGACAAGAACCATGGAAGGCTTCAGCGGCTGCAATACCATTTCCGGCACATTCCTGGTCAAAGGCGATGTCTTGTTAATGAACCGGGAGCCCCTGACCCGGATAGCCTGCCCCGGCAGCATGGCGGGAGAAAACCGGCTGCTCTCTGCTCTAGACGATGTCGAATCCTATCGTATCGAAGAAAACATACTGGAACTTATCGATCAGAATGATCGGGTGCTGGCCAGATTTCTGGCAGGCCCATAGCGTATTCCAGGGTTTAAAAGGACAAATGAAATGATAGTTCCGGTCATGAAAAAAGAGATACATCTGCGCCTGATAAAAAGACTTTTTACTGCCTGGCTGCTCTCAACAATGATCGGCCTGGCAGCTGTTGCGACTGTTGAGTTTAAAAAACTGAGCCCTTCTCTTACCAGAAATGCTGTCAAAGAAAGCAGCGTGTTCATGCTGCTGTTGAACGATTATCATAGAAATCCGGACGAGGAACATCTCGTCCAGCTGCAGCAGATGGCGGCAGCCGCTCTGGAGCAGACGTCATTTATCCTTGTCAACCTGATGACCCCTGACAAAGAACCTCTGGCAAGCGTTTCACTGCCGTCGGCAACTGCGGCAGAGGAAGCGTTTGCTGCCAGGGACATGATGATCATTAGCGGATTGCATGCCGACGGCGGCTGGATTTTTGCCAATAAACGGATATACCACAAAACGGCAATTCCCGTTTTCGGCTCCGGCGAAAAGCTCAGCGGGTATTTGACCGGAATCTATCTCGTATCGCTTGCCGAGTCCTCCGAATTCATCTCTCGTTTTCTGCTCAGTTTTGTCATCTGCATAGCAGCGGTCTCCCTGTGCACGCTCCTCTGTTATTTCGGCTTCCTGTTCATGAGCAACCACCTGATTCGCTCTGTCGGAGAACTCAACAGAACCACTATTTTCCTGCTCAAAAAGCTCGGCAGCGCGCTTGCAAAAGGTGACAGCCAGGAAACCGACCATAATGCCAGAGTGCTGATCTATGCAATGAGGCTGGCAGAAAGCGTGAAACTCCCGCTCGAGCAGCGACGCTCCCTTATCTACGGAGTATTCCTCCATGATATCGGCATGCTTTCAATAAGCCCGGCAATCCTTGTCAAAGAAGATGAGCTGGACAAGGAGGAGATGAAAGAAATAGCTCAGCACCCAAAGAACGGCGCTGAACTGATCAGGAAGTTCCGCTGGCTGAGAACTGCCGAAAAGGTGGTTCGCTATCACCATGAGAATTATGACGGAAACGGCTATCCGGATGGTATAAAACACGAGAAAATCCCGATGACAGCGCGCATTTTCTCAATCGCTGACACCTTTGACGCCCTGACCTCGCGCCGGCCCTACAAAGACCCGCTGCCACTGGACGAAAGCATGGCAATCATGGAACAGGAAACCGGCCTGCACTTCGATCCGGTCCTGCTTTCTTCTTTTCTGCAGATTGCGCCGCAGCTCCACGACACCATAGCGCAGCGCAATTCAAAAGAATTGGACAAGGACGTCGACAGGCTGCTGAAGAAATACCTGAGATACCGATAGATAATTATGTAATCCTGGGTTCTTCAGCGCTTTTCCCTAGAGCATGACAATCTCATCGCCAGGGAACGCCTCACCCCCGGAGATGACTTTTGCAAAAAGACCCTCCCGCGGCATGATACAGTCGCCGGTCGCCTTCTTGATTGCACAGCCGCTGTTGTGACACTCCTTGCCGATCTGGGTGACCTGGAGGACAACCGAACCGCCGACCTGCAGCTTGTCGCCGATCCCGAGCCTGGCCAGATCGATGCCCCGGGTGATGATATTCTCGGCGAAGGCACCTTTTTCAAGCGCCGGGAGAGCCTTTTTTACCAGATCAATACTCTCGCCTGCCAGCAGTGAAACCTGACGGTGCCAGTCACCGCCGTGGGCATCACCTTCGATACCCCACCCCTCTTTGAAGAGAACAGAAGGCTGTTCCCGTTTGACAGCTCCTTTCTTCTCACTCGTACACACAGCTTCAACGTTTGCCATCCAGTCACCTCTCATAACCAAAAACCGGCGCCGTCTTCTCCATAAAGCGCTCCCCCCATCCCCAGAACTCACCCGCCGATTGACGCCATGGATGGCTCACTCATCCGACAATGAAGCGCTTCGGTTTCATGCCCGTCGGCGTAACGGTGATTCAAACATGTGCGGATAGAATCAGCCAGCTCTTCATCCTTCACGCCGCTCCTCAGCAACTCCCTGAGATCGAGAACCCCGTCGTCATAGAGACAGGCCTTGAGCATTCCTTCCGGGGTAATACGCACCTTGTTACAGGTCGCACAAAACTTCCTGGAGCGTCCTTCGATGACACCAACTGTTCCGGCAAAACCGGGAAGCTTGAACTCGCGGGCCGTGCCGGCAACACCACTGGTATATTCCTGCAGTTCAGGGAACATACCCTGTAAACGCTCCCGGAGGGACTGCTGGGATTCCTGCTGGGCCAGTGAACCTCCTGAAAACGGCATCCTCTCGATAAAACGCAGACTGATTTTCCGCTCTCGAACAAGTTCAACCAGAGCGGCTATCTCGTCATTACCCGTATCTTCCATGACAACACTGTTAATTTTAAGCGGGATTCCCAGTTCAAAAGAGCGGTAGAATGTCAACAACACCCTGTCGAGTTGGTCTCTGCGGGTAATCTCAATGAAGCGATTTTTATCCAGCGTATCAAGACTCAGGTTGATCCCGGAAATACCAATGCTCTTCAAGCCCTCGAGATAGCGATATGTTTCGACACCATTCGTGGTTACATACACCTGTTCGACGCCAAGCTTCTGCTTGAGAGTCCTGATAAATTCGTAGCAGCCGCGCCTGACGAACGGCTCACCACCGGTAATTCGAACCTTGTTGATGCCGAGCCCCTGAAAGAGCCGGACCAGCCGTTCGAGTTCCTCGTACGACAGGGTCTGTTCGTGCGCTATGGATGCCACGCCCTCTTCCGGCATGCAGTAGCGACAGCGAAGATTGCATCGATCGGTGATTGCCAGCCGCAGGTAGTTGATCGGCCGGCCGTAGTTATCAATCAGTGACGAGTATCCCGACTGCTGCTCGGGACCCCTGGGAGAACTCGTTCCACTTTCCATTGCTACTCCTTTTCAGAATAGGAAGGCGGGGCAGTTTCCAGCCCGACCCTTTCGGCCTCGGACCCTATTCAGCATCACTGCATGAACGTAGGTCCTTCAGCTCGGAGTCTGTATCGTTTTCTTTTTAATCTGCAGCGTCTACAGCATCCCACTATTGCCTGAAGCAGGCAATAGTTTTTTTGCACAGAATGCACGGTGAGCCAGATGATTCCCCGCCACCCAGAATTGCTGCCCGCCTTTCAGAATCAGAACCGCCCGGGATTATATGGTAAGCATCGTTGCGAGCCAATACCGTTTTTATTTACCGGCCAGCCAGCTTTTGCTCCGTTCAGGCAACAGCCTTACGGATAGCAGCGATGACATCTGCCAGCGGATCCATTTTCGCAAGGATCGCGACCGGCTCAACCCGGCGGGCCTGATCATGGATCAGCCTGTCATTATAACCGGTAAAGAAAATGATCGGGATAGCGTATTTGTCCCTGATCTGTTGTGCGGCCTCTATACCAGTCATCCGGTCTGCCAGCGTAACGTCCATCAGCACCGCGGAAGGCCGGGTTTCCCCTGCACAGCGGACAGCATCTTCTCCCGTGGTGACCACGTCACCGACGTCATAGCCTGAGGCTCTCAGTTTTTTTGCAAGCATCAGACCGATAAGCACTTCATCCTCAACCACCATTACTCTGATTTTCCCGTCGTTCATACCCGCACTTTACCGGCCGGTTCCCCAAAAACGATGACAAAGGCGGTGCCGCCGCCGCGCTCAACTGAAATGTCACCCCGGAGTTGTTTTGTTACCAGGCTGTGCACCATCTGCAGGCCAAATGAGCTGCTCACCTCAATATCGATATGGTCAGGCAGCCCCTGCCCGTCATCGCTGATCTCAAGTCGTACTGTTTTGCCAGGCTCCCTCGTCAGCCTCAGGGAAACGGTTCCGCTTCCGCCCCCCGGAAAAGCGTGTTTCACCGCGTTCGTGACAAGTTCGTTAACCACCAGTCCAAGCGGTATCCCATGATCAATGGTGATCGGCGCTGGTTCGACGGCTATGTCAAGGCTGATTCTTCCATCCGGAACCATGTTACCGATCAGGGAATGTGCTGCTTCCTCCAGGTAGGAACCGAGATCGATTTCGGAAAGATCCTGCGATTGATAGAGTTTTTCGTGGACGAGCGCCATTGCCCGTATACGGTTTTCGGTATCTTTGAAGATGGAAATGATTCGATCGTCGTCAACATCCTGCATCTGCAGATCAAGCATCGAAATGATCACCAGCATGTTGTTCTTTGTCCGGTGATAGATCTCTTTGAGCAAAATTTCTTTTTCTTCCAGAGACTTGCGAAGCAGGATCTCCTGCGTACGCAACTGTTCCTCATTGTGTTGAATCGTGCTGACATCGGTTATCGTGCCGACCATTGCCGCCTGGTTCTGCCAGTTGACGGTTTTACCCCAGATTTCAGCGTGGAAGGTCGAACCGTCAACGGCAACACAGCGGACGCGATACGGCGCTTTATCAGCACCCTGATACCATTTCTCCATGTTTTCAGCAGCCAGCGCCCTGTCCTTCTCCAGGATAAAATCCAGCGGGTTCCGGCCGATCAGATCCTGCGGGCTGGTTCGGAGCAGATCAGCCAGCGATTGATTGGCATAACTGAGGCAGCCGTCGGTCATTATATAGATGCCGGCCTTGTTCGCCTCGAGGGTATCGTAATACTGCTGCTGACTGTTTCTCAAGGCTTGCGCAATAATCCGCCGGCTTTCCGCCTCCTTGCTGAGGAGATCGACGGTTTCTTCCAGTTCTTTTTTCTTGCCGACAAGCTCCCGGTTTCTCTGCTCAACCTCCAGTTCCAGAGAGTCCGCATAGCGTTGCTGATGCTCCTGGGCCTGCTGCAGCCATTCGACCATTGAATTGAATGAAGCGGCCAGGACACCGGTCTCATCACGGGTGGTCACCGGGCAGCGCACCGACAGGTCTCCCTCGGCGACTCTCGTGGTGGCAGCCGCAAGGCTGCGTAACGGCGTGACGAGATACTTCACTGACAGAAAAACAATGACGAGGGCGGTAAAAATCGTCAGCAAAGAGAGCTGCAGCCCTTTCCGTTCTATGGTGCTGATTGTTTTTTCCAGCGTGTTACGGCTTTTAATAACCGAGGCAAACATGTCATTCTGCCGGGCGACCAGGGCAAAGACCCAGTCAAGCTCCGGCAGCCTGCTGGTGGCAACGATAAGCGGATCATCTTTCAGGTCGAGCGTCGAAAAGCTCTCCCTCCCCCCTGCTATCTGGAAGCCCAGCTCCCTTATTTCCGGTATACTCGAATCAGCAAGGGTCAGGTCAAGACTGTCGGATGAATCTCTGAAACGTCCCGGATCAAAAGGGATACCGAATTTCTTGTAGTACTTTTCCGGAAAGGCGATCAGCCTGCCGTCATTATCAGTTAGAAAAGCAAAAAGAACCGTATTATCGGTATCGGCTTCATCCACGGCAAGGATATCCCCTATGATCGTGTCGAGAGGAACGTCAATCCCGGTAATGCCGCAAAATTGACCGCTGTCATCATATATCGCGGCAGATGCGGTAAGCATGAGTCCGTCATTGACATCATCCTTGTAGACATCCGTCCACCTGACACCCGGGGTCGCATCATTTATCCGGGTGAATATTGTCATTGGCTGCCCGTCGCGAAGATCAAAGACAGACGCGGGCGGCAGGCCGAGCACGGTCTTTTTATTCTGCTCGTGACGGGTGCAGTACTGGCCGATTCCGGAGGTGGTGATCATGTGACTGGCAAGGACTTCGGGGTTTTCATCAAGCACCCTGTTGAAAAGCGGCGTCATGTGGGTAAGGGCATCGAGTTGCTTTTGGGCGTCAGCTTCCAGATGAGGCGAACCCCAGTACATCGAGACAAGCGGATCATTTATCGCACTTGCCCATATTCCGCTCTGCGGCAAGACGGCATAGTGGCTGCGGTAACGGGTTTTTTTTGAGAAATAATCGAGATCCGAGTAAATGGTTGCGGCATGGGTGCCGAGCATTCCCGCAGATGCCCGAATACGGTCGAAAAAGCCCTGATAGCGGCCTGCCCGCTCCCTGGTGATGTTTTTCAGATAGGAAAAGGCATCTGAGCGGATCTGTTGCTCGCTGACGGCAATGACCTCATTGCCATATCTTTTGATTGCCTTAATCGAGATATAGGCCAGGGGCGCTATGGACAGTGTTATCACTGCGGTAAGCAGTATGAAAAGCTTTATTCCAAGGCTTGAAGACAATTTTTCCATCATGGAAGAGGTCGGGGCAGGAGAAAATGTTTCAATAGGTCCAGCTGAAAGAGATTATACAGGCATGATCATTGATCCGCCTCTCGATCATCATTGCGAGATGACACGCTCACCCTGCAGGTAGGTTATTATCGTGGAATTGCCGCAAAGTCAATCACAGTTATAATCGCGGGACAGGCTGAAAATCATGCGGCTCAATTCTGCGCGTTATGCTAAGGTGCTTCCTGCTTATTCCAGCCGCACAGAGACAATCGCTTGCCTGCGGCTGGACAATTAATCGATTGACGAGCGGAGTTCACTATGCACCATGAACGACTGCAGCGGCTTTTCAAGGCCATGGAGCAGCTGGAAATAGATGCCGTCGCCTTTAATGCCGGTCCGAGCCTCTCCTATCTCACGGGCCTCCACTTCCACCTGATGGAACGGCCGGTTACCCTGCTCGCGGCACCAGGCGTACGTCCGATTCTCATTCTCCCGGAACTCGAGCAGAAAAAACTCGACCAGTCAGCCTGCCGGCTCGACGCACTAACCTACCCGGAAAATCCGGCCGGCTGGGGAGCCGTCTTCAGGCAGGGGATGTCCCGACTGAAACTGAAGCGTAAAACGATTGGCGTCGAACCCCGACAGCTCAGACTGCTTGAATACAATCTTTTATCCTCCGGTGATGACAGCTTGGTATTCACCGATGCGTCAGCCATGATCGCCTCGCTGAGATCGAGCAAAGACCACACCGAAATCGATTCGATAAAGCAGGCGGTCAGGATAGCACAGGAAGCACTGCAGGCTGCCCTTCCCCTGGCCAGGATCGGCATGAGTGAAAGGGAACTCGCCAACGAGCTGGTCATTCAACTGCTCAGGCAGGGGTCAGACCCGGCGCTGCCCTTTTCGCCTATTGTCTCTTCCGGCCCAAACGGGGCCAATCCTCATGCCAGACCCACCGAGCGAAAACTTTCAGCCGGCGACCTGGTGATCATCGACTGGGGAGCCTCCTGCCGGAATTATGTTTCAGACCTGACGCGCACGTTTGCTGTCGGTGAGATCGCTGCTGAGCATCAGCTCATCCACTCCATTGTCCAGATGGCGAACAAGGCCGGAAGGCAGGCCGGCAAACCCGGCGTGTCCTGCAAAACCGTGGACCAGGCAGCCCGGTCTGTCATCGAAGCAGCAGGCTACGGCGAGAACTTCACCCACCGCACCGGCCACGGTATCGGCATGGAGTGCCACGAAGATCCGTATATCCGGGAAGACAATGATCAAATCCTTACAGAGGGGATGACCTATACGGTAGAGCCCGGAATTTATCTCAGTGGGAAAATCGGCGTTCGAATAGAAGATACTGTTCTAGTCACGGCAGCAGGAGCTGAGTCTTTGAGCGACCTGCCGCGCGGCCTCACGATAATCGCCTGATCGAGCCTGGTTTTGCCCAGCCGTTGAGACGACAAGGAGTTGTTGTGTTTATCAGTGCAAGAAAAATGTTCATTACCCTTTCAATCGGTCTGGCAGGGGCGCTGGCAGCCCAGGCCATGGATCTTCCCGCCGCTGCACTTCTCGGGGCGACAATAGCCGTATCCTGTGCCTCTCTGCTGCGTATCACCCAGGATATTCCCTTCATTTTAAAAAATATTGCCTTTGCCATTGTCGGCTTTTCCCTTGGCAGCAGCATTACCAAAGAAACACTCGCCGACCTGTCAAAGTGGCCGGCCAGCCTGACGATCCTGGGAATCGCCGTTATTGCCATTGTCTATTTTGGCGGCAGGCTGCTGGAAAAATACTTCCATGAAAACCGAGAAACCGGCTTTTTGGCAACCTCACCAGGTGCACTTGTCTACGTTTTCGCACTTGCCGCCGAAGGGCGGGGCGACCTCAGGTCAATTGCCGTTATCCAGACAATCAGGCTGGTGGCGATAATAACGACCATTCCCATTATTCTCAGCCACCTCGGCCTGCACCCGGAACAACCTCCGGGCAGCGGCAGCAGCTCTATGGGGCTTATCTCCTTCAGCACGATGTTTGCCGGCGCACTAGCGCTCGGCTGGCTGTTCGACAGACTCAGCGTTCCGGCGGCGTTTTTCCTTGCCGGAATATGCATAAGCGGAATTGCGCACCTGTCCGGATTTGTTGTCGGCCGCCCTGACGATGTTATCATTTTTATTGGTTTTACCATTACCGGATCACTCGTTGGAGCCAGATTTTCAACGATCCCGCTGGCCGATCTGAGAAATCTCTTCTGGGGCTCAATCGCCGCTCTGGTACTGTCTCTGTTCATCGCCTCGGCCTTCGCTGCAGTTGTTTCGAAATTCCTCTCGCTGCCCTTCGGCCAGGTATTTGTGGCATTTGCTCCGGGCGGGGTAGAAGCAATGGCGGCAATGGCATTATCATTGAATTATGACCCGGCCTATGTCGCAGTCCATCACCTGTTCCGTATCTTTTTCCTGATCCTGGTGCTGCCTCTTTTTCTCAGAAAAATGCGGAAGTAACAGCATCATTTCAACAGCGATGGAAAATATATCGTTGATTTCAAACTTAAAAGGTGCAATCGACAACAAATCACTTATATTGTGCATATGAACAATAAAACCACTCCATCTCCAGAAACCGTTACCGAAACGATACTTGAATCCATCTCAGATGGCGTATTTACCGTCGATCACAACTGGCGGATCATGTCGTTTAACCGCGCCGCTGAGAAAATAACCGGTATTCCCAAAGATGAGGCAATCGGCCGATACTGCTGGGAAGTCTTCCGCTCGAACATGTGTGAAAAAAGTTGTGCCTTAAAGCGGACAATGGCAGAGGGAAAATCGTTTGTCAGCAGTTCCACCTACATTATCAACAGTGAGCGGCAGATGATTCCTATCCAGGTCTCAACGTCACTGTTGAAAAATGAGCACAACGAGGTACTTGGCGGTGTCGAGACCTTCCGGGACCACAGGCTGGTTGAAGAGCTTCGCCGTGAGATCACCGGCAATTATGAGCTTGGCGACATGGTCAGCCGTTCCAAAAGCATGCAGGACCTGTTTAAGATTCTCGAACAGGTTGCCGAAAGCGACAGTACCGTATTGATCGAAGGAGAAACCGGTACGGGCAAGGAACTGCTGGCACGGGCAATCCATAATCTCTCGCACCGGAAGGACAAGCAGTTTACCGCCATCAACTGTGGTGCGCTCCCGGACAGCCTCCTCGAATCAGAATTGTTCGGCTACAAGGCCGGGGCTTTTACCGATGCACGAGTCGATAAACAGGGTCTGTTTGCAGCCGCCGGTCATGGGACCATTTTCCTCGACGAGATCGGCGACACCAGTTCAGCCTTTCAGGTCCGCCTGCTCAGGGTACTCGAAGAGAGGGAGTTTCAGCCGCTGGGCAGCACCAGGAGAATACCGACAAACTGCCGTATAATCACCGCCACCAATAAAAATCTTGAGGAAATCGTCAAGCTCGCGCAGTTCAGGCAGGACCTGTACTACCGCATCAACGTTATCAGGCTTGAACTGCCGCCACTCAGAGAGCGCAATGAAGATGTCGGACTCCTCACCGAACGCTTTATTGCCAAGATGAACAACATCAAAGGACGCTACGTCAGAGGCATTGAACCCGAAGCGATGGCCCTACTGCTCGCCCACGACTATCCCGGCAATATCAGGGAACTGGAAAATATAATCGAACACGCGTTTGTTCTCTGCAACGGAGAAATGCTTGAAAGTTGCCATCTCCCGGCCTACCTGAGGACAAACGCGCCCCAACTGCAGCCCACGAATACCCGGTATACAGCACTGCAGGAGGCAGAACGGGAAACAATCATCACCGCGCTTCTGCAGTCTGAATTCAACAGGTCTGCCGCAGCTGCCCTCCTAGGCATCAACAAGAGCACCTTGTTCAGAAAAATCAAAAAACTCGGCATCCCCCTGCCTGACAGGGATGGACGTTACAAGAAGGATTAAGCAGAGCTATCATTGCAAGAGTGCAACTGTGTGGCCGATAAAACGGAGCACATTTGCGCCTGTACCATTCAGCCCAGCCGTCTTCAATTCTTTTTCATTCTTTTTTTAATCAATATATTCGGTTTGTTATTTAAAATAAAGAGCATATGTTCATAATGGCACTGTTCTTGCTTTAAAGGGGTAACAGGTCAACAGGTAATGCTGCAAAGGAGAGGAGCAGATGAAAGTTGCTATCACAGTCTGGGGTAATCGGATATCCCCGGTGTTCGACTCAGCTCAAACCCTGCTGCTTGCCGAAATACGCGACAAGAAAATAGTAGACAGAAAATTCGAGTTCATACCGCTCCTGGTTCCGGTCTCAATTGCCAGAAAGATTGTTGAACTCAGGCCGGATTCATTGATCTGCGGCGCCATCTCCCAACAACCCGCAACAATCATTGAAGATGCCGGAATCACCCTGGTGGCTTTCATCTCGGGCAGGGCTGACACTATCCTGCAGGCCTACGCCCGGAACCTTGAAATTAACCGGTTCTGTATGCCGGGGTGCGGGAAAATCTGTACGCGGAAAAAGTATAACCAGGTCGGCAGCAAACCATGCAGTACGAGCACCTTAAAGAACCTGGAAAAGCTATGATAATGTGCTGACGATAAACGAATAGAACACCAGTTTTAATGGCAGAAGCGACCTCCCACAAGACGAGACTCAGTGATAGATGACGGATATGGAAAAAGTAAAGATTATTCTTCTCAGTAAAGAAGCGTCCTCTCTAAAGGATGTTGCCTCCGTTTTTGCTGCTCAAGGCGAGTTCGAGGTAACCTGGCTGGCATCGGCCGAACAGGCCTGGGACTACATGCGCAGCAATAAAGTTGACGCAGCTGTTGTAGCCGATGAGCTGCAGGATTGCAGCGGTTTGCAGTTCGTCAAGAACCTGATGACAGCAGACCCGTTCGTAAATTGCGCTCTGGCCTCGACTCTGTCTGCTGATGCCTTTCATGAGGCTACTGAAGGTTACGGCGTTTTCATGCAGCTGCCGGTTCCCCCAACGGCCCATTCAGCCTCCGACATGATTGAACATCTCAAGAAAATTTACCAGTTAAGTCAATAACCATTGCAAAGGAAATAGTATGATCATCAGTGTAGCCAGCGGCAAGGGCGGTACCGGCAAGACGACCATCTCGACAAATCTTGCCTTGAGTCTCGACCGCAAAATGAAATTACTCGACTGCGATGTGGAAGAACCGAACGCGCACCTCTTTATCAAGCCGGAACTTCACACGGAAGAAACAGTCTATACCATGATTCCGGACATAGACCAGAACGCCTGCAGCGGCTGCCGGAAATGTGCGGAAATCTGCAGATTCAACGCCCTGACCGTGATCGGCAAGAAGGTTATCGTCTTCCCTGAGCTCTGTCACAGCTGCGGCGGTTGCGTTGTCGTCTGCCCCGAACATGCCGTACGGGAAGGTGCCAGGGAGCTTGGAACCTTAGAAATTGGAACCCGGGACAAGCTCACCTTCATCCAGGGTACCATGCGTGTCGGGGAGGCAATGTCCCCGCCACTGATAAGAAAGGTGCGCAGCAAAATCGAGGATGGCGACCTGGTGATCATTGATGCTCCTCCCGGAACCTCGTGCCCGGTCATCACCGCCATGAAAAACACTGATTTCGTCCTGCTTGTCACCGAACCGACCCCGTTCGGCCTGCACGACCTCAAGCTGGCGGTCGAGGCGGTAAAAGTGCTTGGCATCCCCTGCGGCATTGTGATCAACCGCTCTGATATTGGAGATCATTCTGTCCAGGAATACGCGGCCGGGGAAGGCATACCGGTCCTGCTTGAGATACCCTTTGACCGCCGGATTGCGGAGATCTATTCGCAGGGGCGCCTGCTCATTGAGGATTTTCCTACCTGGCGCCAGGCTTTTACAATGTTGTATCGGGATATTTTGGAAATTATTGAATCGAAACAGGTGGTGCAATGAAGGAACTGGTAATAGTAAGCGGGAAAGGCGGAACGGGGAAAACCAGCATCACCGCAGCCTTTGCGTCCATGGCGAGCAATTTTGTTCTCTGTGACAGTGATGTTGACGCGGCGGATCTTCATCTGCTGATGAACCCTCGACCATATTCGACCAACGATTTTATTGGCGGATCAATCGCAACAATCAGGCAGCAGGATTGCAGTGGTTGTGGAACCTGTCTTGATCTCTGCAGATTTGAGGCGATCTCCGACACATTCGAGGTCGACCAGGTCAGTTGCGAGGGGTGCGGCGTCTGCGTGGATTTCTGCCCGGAGAAGGCAATCGATTTCCCCAGGCAGAAATGCGGTGAATGGTTCCTCTCCGAAAGCCGGATGGGACTGATGGTCCATGCCCGTCTCGGCATTGCCGAGGAAAACTCGGGAAAACTTGTCTCTCTGATCAGACAGCAGGCACGTGCGCTTGCCGAACAGCGGGCTCACGAGCTGATACTTACCGACGGCCCGCCGGGTGTCGGCTGCCCGGTCATTGCCTCGATCACCGGGGCGACGGCTTTGCTGATTATCGTCGAACCCAGCCTATCCTCTCTCCATGACATGAGAAGGGTAGCCGACCTTGCCCAGCATTTCAGGATACCGCAGATGCTCTGCATCAACAAATATGACATTAACCGGGACATTTCCGACGAGATCCAGAGAGAAGCAGAACATCGTAATATCGATGTTGTCGGGCGTATCCCGTTCGACCCGGCATTCACTCATTCGATGATTGCCGGCCAGAATATAATCGAATACGGCAAGAGCCCCAGGTTGACCGACGTTCTCACGTCAATCTGGAAGAAGGTCATTAACTCGGAACATATGTGTACGGAAAACTCACAGATCATACCGATAATCTCAACAAAACAATAAGGAGCAGAACATGACAACAATTCGTATCGCTGTACCTTCCATGGGTGAAGGGGGGCTGGAAGGATTCAGGGCCGGTCACTTCGGACATTGCGACGTCTTCACCTGCATCGACGCGGAAGATGGAGAAATCATTTCAGTAACCACGATCCAGAACAAAGAGCATGTCCAGGGTGGCTGCATGGTTCCGGTCAACCTGCTGGCGGAACACAAGGTCAACGCCCTCATCGTCGGCGGCATCGGTATGCGCCCGCTGATGGGATTCAAGCAGGTCGGCATTGACGTCTACCACGATGCAGAACGGGCTGAAATAAAGCCGGTAATCGAGGATATGCTGGCCGGAAAGCTGCCCCTGATCTCAGATGAACAGGTCTGCGGCGGCGGTGGCGGCGCCTAACCTTTTTCTTTGGAGAAAACCATGAAAATTGCAGTAAGTTCCAAAGGTCCAGAGTTGACCAGTGAGGTCGATCCCCGTTTTGGCAGGGCGTCCTATATTCTTGTTATCGATACAGAAACATCGGAATTCGAAGCCCTCGACAACAGCGTTAATGCCAACGCCTTTAAAGGTGCCGGTATCCAGGCGGCTACCATGGTCAGCGACAAGGGGGCCAAAGTGCTGATGACAGGCTATTGCGGACCAAAAGCCTTTGAGGTACTCGAGGCTGCCGGTGTCAAAGTCGTCGATGATGTCAGTGGGACTGTCTCGGAGTCGGTCGCCAGTTTCAAGGCAGGCAAGGTTAACTACTCAAGCTCAGCAAACGCCGAATCACACTGGTAATTGTATTTTTTCAGGCAAGAGAAATGGCACTTAACGATCAAGAATTTGAGGAACTCGTACAGCAGCTCCAGGAGCAGTCATTTGCAGATGCCCGGGCCGCTTTTGGCGAGAAAGGATTCGATAGATGGCGGAATCCATTGTATCACGGGCCGATGACGGATGCGGATGGCCATGCCCGCATCCGTGGCGGTTGTGGCGACAGCATGGAAATTTTTTTGAAATTTGAAGACAACAGGGTAACAAAAGCATCCTATGTCACTGACGGTTGCGGTTCAAGCGCACTGTGCGGTTCGTTCACGGCGGAGCTTGCCCATGGAAGGGACCCCGACGAGCTGTTTGAACTTGGCCCCGATGACGTTCTGAAAACAATCGGGACATTTCCAGAAAAAGACGAGCATTGCGCAAAACTTGCCATTATTACGCTACACGAGGCGGTAAACCGGTATCTGATCGAACAGGTTAAACAAGGCCGTTGAGCGGGCGATCGAGAGAAAGGGAGGGCAGTACTTGCCTGCAGAGCCTAGCTCATCAAGCCAGCATGTGGATTCTGACGGCATCGTTTTGCCGAGCGCAACCGTCGCCCTCTTCCAGCAGAATGAGGCAATCAGGCCGTTCTCGATCTTTTGCCAACCTGACATAGCGGGTGCAGCCGCGAAAGAAAAGAACACCTTCCCTGATGGTGATTACGCTGTTTTTCTCTGATGATATGTCGTTCTCAAGCAGAGCACTTTCATCACGGTTCTGATAATCCAGATGACCCTGCATCTTGCGAAGAGCCGGCAAAACCAGTTCATTGAAAAGTACTCCAACGGCAAACGGGGGGCCCGGCAAACCAAAATAGAGTTTTCCTGCAAGTATGCCAAACAGGGTTGATTGCCCTGGTCGCAGGGCTACTGAGCGGTAGATAATCTCACCCCCGGCTTCCTCAAAGACTGTTTCAAGCAAGTCGTATTTGCCCGGGCCCATGCCGCCGGTACTGATGACCAGGTCTGTTTTACGGCGACTGATCACACCCAGCAAGGCTCGCATCTTCGCCGGGCAGTCCCGGGCAACACCGCAATCCTCCGGCACTGTCCTCCGGCTGCTGAGCAGAGCACCGAGCAGGTAGCGGTTTGACGATACTTTCTTGCCTGACGTAACGGCATCGTCGATTGAAACCAGTTCATTGCCGTTACAGAAGTATGAGACGCTCACAGGCCGAAACACGTCCAGGAACTGATTGCCGGTTGTTGCCAGCAGCCCGATTTCTCGTGCGCCAAGGAGCGTGCCCCGGGCAATGACAGGGCTTGCTTGAGGAATGGAGGAGCCCCTTCTCTGAATGAACCGGGACTGCAGGTGCAAAACTTTTTCAGGAACTTCAAGTGTTTCTCCTGAACAAGAACAGTCTTCCTGCTGCACCACACGATCAGCACCAACCGGCACCATGCCGCCGGTCATGATGCGGTACGCCTCTCCCGGTCCGAGTGCAAAACGGTGACAGCACCCAGCCGGAATTTCACCGATTATTTGATAGGACCGGCTGCCGCGGCTCGTGCTCCGCTCACCTTCCCCGATGACAAATCCGTCCCGTAGGGACTGATCATATCCGGGGTCGGGAAGCTCGGCGCGCAGCTCAGACGCGGCAATTCGCCAGAGACTGTCGGCCAGTGCAACCGTCTCGGTGCCAACGGGGGCGGCATGAGCCAGGATGAGATCAAGCGCCTGCGCAAAGGTGACTGAAGAAGCCGGTTTTTCCACGGCGAATCCTTATTGGATCAAGAGTTGGCTGGCCTATTTACCGAGACAGAATTGGTCGAAAACCACATCAAGCACATCGTCGGTTGTTGTCTCACCGACAATTTCACCCAGGTGATCGAGACAATCAAGAATATCAATAGTCAGCAGATCACTGGTAAGCCCTGTCTCAATACCGTTGCAGATCGACAGTGACGATCCGAGGGCACGTTCCATTGCCGCTTTGTGCCTGAGGTTGGGCGCGCAGCCCTCCTCCTGCCACTGCTCCCTGCCGCCGGTCACCCGAGTGAAAATTGCATCCTTCAACGCTGTTATACCGTCCTGCTTGAGGGCCGAGACAGAAAGCGCGTCCTTAAAAATATGGCGGTCTGCCTCCCTGTCGATAGCCTCTTCGAGATCACACTTATTAACGATTGTTATCGTTGGTTTATGGGATACCGAGGCGAACAGCAGCCGGTCGTCATCAAGGAGCCTGCGTGCCCCGTCAACCAGGAACAGCACCAGGTCCGCACGGTTGATCTGGTTTCGCGCCCGGTTGATTCCCAGCTGTTCAACCTCTTCAGCATTGTCACGTATTCCGGCAGTATCGATGATTCTCACCGGGATACCGTTGATATCAATACATTCCTCGATCGTGTCCCGGGTCGTTCCAGGGATCGCGGTCACCAGCGCCCGTTCTTCCTGGAGCAGGGTATTCAGCAGGCTCGATTTGCCCACGTTCGGCACCCCGACGATAACGACCGAGATACCATCGCGGATCATGCGACCACTGTCTGCACTTTTGATCAACTGTTCAAGGGGAGCAACCACCTCAGAGCGCAGCTGGTGGAGAACACTACTGCGATCGACAATTTCAATATCTTCTTCCGGGAAGTCAATCGCCACTTCAAACAGGGCCCGCACCTGAACGAGACACTGCCGAATCTGGTCAACGCGACGGTAGAGCCTGCCGTTCAACTGTTCAAGCGCCAGGTCCACCCCTTTTCGTGTCCGGGCGGAAAGGATGTCGATGACCGCTTCAGCGCGCGTCAGGTCAATGCGACCGTTTAAAAAGGCACGCTTGGTAAATTCACCGGGTGCGGCCAGGTCGATTCCCAGAGTAAGGATCAACTCAAGGATTGACTGCAGCACGAGGTAACTGCCGTGACAGTGGACCTCGACGACGTCCTCTCTCGTATAGGTTCGGGGTGCTCTCATGTAAACAACAAGCGCCTCATCAAGCAGCAGGTCAGTTTCTGGTGCTCTGATTTTGCCGTAATAGAAACGATGAGAGTCATAGCTGCAGGCGGGGGAGAGCGGATGAAAGATCGTTTTCAAGACAGGGAGGGATAAAGGACCGCTCATCCTGATGATACCGATACCTCCAGCCCCGAGCGGCGTAGAAATCGCGGCAATTGTCGTACTGTCTGAATCATCGTAAATCATGCCATCATCCCTGGCCAAAACAAAACAGGCCGGACATTGCTGACCGGCCTGTTCTCAAACGTGCACGCTGCACTGTTTTCAGGCGTAAGCTCAGCTATCCTTCTTCCGGCTGGAATCATTTTTCCTCCGGTTCTGCGGCCTGCCCTTTTTCCGGCCGCCGGCTTTTCCTTTTCCCGGTTTATAAATCAGAACCTTCTTGAACAGTCCGTCCCCGACACTCCGACTGCGAATGTCCGCATCGTCCTGCAGGACCACATGAACAATCCTGCGCTCGGAAGGACTCAGCGAGGCGATGACCTGTGTCTTGCCATTCTGCTTGACCAGGGCCGCATAGTCAACAGCCTTGTCCCGCAACTCCTGATTACGCCGCTCACGATAATCACCAACATCAATGGCTAAACGAACCCGCTCGGAAATTTTCCGCGAAACGATCTTGCGAAGCAGATATTGAAGGCTGTCGAGTGTCCGCCCTTCTTCGCCGGTAAGATCATCCTCAAACTCACCACTGACCTGACAATGAACACTGCCCTCCTGCGTCTCGATCTCGACCGTCGAAGGACAGGCCATCAACTCGAGAATTTTTGCACATTCGGCACGGATGACCTCGAGGCTTTCAGGAGAAAGTTCAACCGGTTCACGGGACTGGGCTCTCTCACCATTTTCCCCGTTGTCTTCATCCTCAGCCTCATTCATTTCTTCGCTTGTCTCGGGAACCGCTGGAGGTGAAACTGGCTTGTGCTCACGGGGCTCGGGTTTTTTCTGGGGTCTTGGCTTTGCAGGCCGTGCTTTTTTCTTTGCTTTGGGCTCAGCATCATCGTTGTCAGACTGAACCGTCACCCTGATGTGTGCTTTCTTGCGGATGAGACCGAAAATGCCAGTGGTGCCGGTCTCAATTACTTCTATATCCAGGTTTTCCTGGGCGACATCAAGGGTATCACATGCCTCTTTAATTGCTGAGGCAACATCTTTACCATAAAAGTCTTTTGTTTTCGGTGACATGATAATTCCCGATTATTTTTC
Organism: Desulfocapsaceae bacterium; assembly: GCA_963674815.2. Lineage (GTDB taxonomy): Bacteria > Desulfobacterota > Desulfobulbia > Desulfobulbales > Desulfocapsaceae > MADRE3. Next base: position 636,450 of record CAXXTV010000004.1, on the reverse strand, counting down.
GTCCTGGAACAACATTCTCACTTTCTCAGCCAAAGTGATCAGGCGGTGGCAGGCGCAGATTTTTTCTGCCGATTAATCATATACTGCTGGAATATTGACAACAGGTTGTTGACAAACCAGTAGAGAACAAGGCCCGAAGCAAAGTTGAGAAACATGAAGGTGAAAATAACGGGTAGAAACATCATGATCTTTGCCTGGGTAGGATCAGCCGTTGTGGGGGTCATCTTCTGCTGCAGAAACATCGAGGCTCCCATCAGCAGGGTCAGGACCGGCAGGCCTCCGAGATATGGTATGTCAAATCCAAGGTACAGGCGGTCCGGGGCCGACAGGTCGGTTATCCACAGCATGAAAGGCGCATGGCGCAGCTCGATCGACTGCAGCAGGACTTTATAGAGCGCAAAAAATACAGGAATCTGCAGCACCATAGGCAGGCAGCCACCCAGCGGGTTTACTTTATAGGTCTTATAGAGATTCATCACCTCCTGGTTCATCCGGGCGGCGTCATCTTTGTATTTTTCTTTTATTTTGACCATTTTGGGCTGCAGTTTCTGCATGTTTTTCATAGACTTCAGCCCCTTCTGAGTAATCGGCCAGAAAAGCGCCTTGAGGATCACCGTGACCAGGATAATGGCAATCCCGTAGTTACCGAAAATGGAATAGAGCCAGTTGAGCAGGTAGAGTGTCGGTTTGGCAATGACGTCAAACCAGCCAAAATTAATGATCTTCTCGAGATTATAACCGGTCTCTTTCAACAGGGTCAGTTTTTTGGGGCCATAGAACAGCTCGTACTCATAGGTCTTCTCCGTTCCCGGGGCAAGCGTGTCAAGCGCTGAAACAACATCGATTGACACGAGTTCATCCTGGGCATTCATGGTAACAGTATTTGTCTTCTCCAGGGGGATAATTCCGGTCATGAAGTAGGTCCCTTCATAGGCAATCCAGTCAAATGCCCCCTGAACCGTCTTTTTGCCTTCTTTGAATTCCTTGAGTTTAAACTCCTGTAACCCCTCTTCATTGTAATATGCGGGGCCTCGAAACAGCCATTGACTACCTTTGCCCAGCGTGCCGAAGGGCATGTTCAAATGGTGGATGCCGCCCGCGCCCTGGAGCGCCTGCCCGCCATTATTTTTCACCTTTACCACATGTTTGATCAGGTAGCTGTCACGGCTGAACTCATAGGAGCGAACGACTTCAAGGCCGGCATCGCTGGCTGCCCGCATAACGACAACGCCACGACCGGTCTGCTCATCAAAAGAGAAATCTTTACTCTCATGGGTATACAGGGTGTTGCCGGGAAACGCACTGCCCCAGGTAAAAGAGAGGGGAAAGCCCTGCTCCGGAGTGGTTTTTATCAGTTGCTCTCCAGTTGAATCGTCCGAGCTTGTCTCGTTATAATTCTTCAGGATAAAACTGGTAACGACGCCCCCGCGCTCGCTCAGGGTAACGGCGTAGAGATCCGTATCGATCGTTACATTTTCAGCTGGTCGTTCAGGCTGCTGACCAACCGCCTGGGTGAGCGGCTGGGCCGCTGAAACCACCGGAGGAGCCAACGCCTGCGGAGGCGCCTCTGTTGTCTGGCTCGGCTGCGGGGCGGCCGTGGTGGATGGCTCGGGAGCGGGCTGTTGGACAGGTCCGACAAAAAAGTATTGGTAGCCGACGAGGATGACAAATGAAATAATAATCGCCAGAAAGGCTCTGTACATATCCATGATCTTAATTACTCTTCAGGTCTAGTTGTGAATTGGTCCGCCCATGCCAGGTATCGCCAGAGGGTCCGGAAATACCTAGGCAACCGGGTCGTAGCCACCTCGTGAAAGCGGATGACATCGCAGAACACGCCAGAGGCCTTTGACCCCTCCGCGCAATGTTCCATATCGTTTAATAGCCTCAATGGTGTAAGCTGAACAGGTAGGATAAAAGCGGCAGGCCTGAGGCAAAAGAGGAGAGATCAGGTATTGGTACCCTCGTATTAAAAAGATGACTGCTCGAGCAGGTACCTTGAGTACAGACGCACAATTCATCTTCTACATTGACTCCGCAATCATCAGTCTACAAACCGCCCGGATAATAAGATGTGGTGAATCAAGATCAAAATCAGGTCGAACAACAATGACGATATCGGCCCGCTGGGGAAATTCTTTTCTGTTCAGCCGAAACGCTTCCCTGAATATCCTCTTGATCCTGTTTCTGACAACCGCCCCTTTAATTTTCCTGCTTACGCTAATGCCTATTCGGCTTTTATCACGGTTGTTCTCAAGAAAAATTACACTGAATCCTTTTCCGTGCAACCGCGTCCCGTGCTGGTAAACTGTGTCAAAATCCCGGGATTTTCTTAACAGACACTCCTTGGAAAGCCCAAACTGCCGCAAGTTAATCAGGCAGAGAGGCGCTTGCGTCCCCGGGCCCTTCGGGCGTTGATAACTGCACGTCCAGCTTTGGTCCGCATCCGAGCACGAAAACCATGGCTTCTTTTTCGCTTCGTGTTGCTCGGTTGAAAAGTTCTCTTACTCATATCATTTATCCCTCAAAAGACTATCCCATGATCACGCATGGCTTTAAATATAAAAAGCCGGAAAGATAGTAGAAAGTTGCGTATTTCTTGTCCGGCTTTCCTGCTTCACCATAAAATAGTGCGGCAGAATGGCAAAACACAAAGAGACAATATTAAACATAGATAGTAACCAGTGTCAATTATTTTCACCGCAGCAGCAACTCCATGTGTTGCACAACGGCTCGAGCTGTGCTACTTTTCCAGGGAATTCGTGTTTACTGTCGCTTCAGTCCACCTCGCATATTGGCTTCGCATACTTGAAATCACCATGGCACGCACCCAGAACATAACGCTCTATGACGACATAGACTGGCAATTGCTCTGGAAAAACAGCCGAGAGGCAAAATCATGGAAGAGCAAGAATTCCGGTGAGTGGTCACAGAAGTCGGCCACCTTCGCACAGCGGACCAGATATTCACCCTATGTCAGGCAATTTCTGGACATCGTTGCTGTCGACAGGGAGACAACCCTGCTTGATGTCGGCTGTGGTCCCGGTACACTGGCAGTTCCATTCGCCCGGAAAGTATCGCGGGTCACCGCCATTGATTATTCCAAGGGGATGCTTGACCAGTTGGAAGCCTATGCCAGAGACGAGGGTGTTCATACTATCACGACGGCTCAATGTGCCTGGGAAGACAATTGGGATGAAAAACAGATTGGCAGGCATGACCTTGTCATCGCCTCGCGATCGATGAATATCGAAGACCTGGCAGCAGGTATTGCAAAACTGCAAAAACACGCATCAAGGCAGGTTGTCATTGCCGAGAGGATCGCCCCTACCCCGTATGACCCTGACGCCTTTGCCGCAGTCGGCCGATCATTTTCTTCCGGCCCTGACTATATCTACACAGTGAACATGCTCCATCACCTCGATATCCATCCGCGCATCGACCATATTGAACTGACGGCTGAACCCTTTTTCAAGAACCTCGATGAAGCCGTCCAGTCCTACAGATGGATGTTTCGAGACCTGAGTGAAGAAGAAGAGCGGAAACTGGCACGGTTTGTCTCATCAAGAATCATCAGAACAGGGGATGACGGCGTTGTCATCAGAAGAAACCACCCCCAGAGATGGGCGCTCTTGTCCTGGGTGAAGAAGAACTGACACCTGGAGAGCGTGAACGCTGTTTTATCCGCAGACAGAGCTCGGCCGATCAAATACAAAAAAATAAAACACGATATGAGTAAAACGGATTTGTTTGACGTCGCTGTAATCGGAGCGGGCCACGCCGGTTGCGAGGCAGCGCTGGCTGCAGCCCGCATGGGTTGCAAAACGATAATCACGGTGATTAACGTCGATACCATAGGGGCCATGTCCTGCAACCCGGCTATCGGCGGGCTGGCAAAAGGGCACCTGGTGCGCGAAATAGATGCACTTGGTGGTGAAATGGCTAAAAACATTGACGAAACATCAATCCAGTTTCGCAAGCTCAACACCAGCAAGGGACCGGCGGTCAGGTCGTCCCGGGCGCAGGCGGACCGGCTTCTCTATCGTCTGCGCATGAAAACCATCCTTGAAAATCAGGCCAACCTCACCGTGCGACAAGCCGTCGTCGATTCGATCATCGTGGAAAACGACAGGGTAACGGGAATAAAGACCTCACTTGATGAGATAATCTCGGCAAAAACTGTAGTCGTTGCCACCGGCACTTTTCTCAACGGACTCATCCACATCGGTCTGAAAAATTTTCCTGCCGGGCGGATGGGTGACTCGCCCTCGCTGAGCCTGGCCGGGTGGTTTAAAGCTCAGGGCTTCAATGTCGGCAGGATGAAAACGGGAACCGTTCCAAGAATTGATGCCAAGAGCATCAACTTCGAAGATCTCGAACCGCAGTACAGTGATGACCCGCCAACTTTTTTCGCCTATGGAAACAAGGGCGCTTATCGCCAGGAGCAGCGCCCCTGTTATATCACCTATACCAACGAGACGACCCACGATATCATCAGAAAATCAATTGATCACTCCCCGCTCTTTGCCGGCATTATCGAGGGGGTTGGAGCACGCTATTGCCCGTCTATCGAAGACAAGGTGATGCGTTTTCCGGAAAAAGGACGCCACCAGATCTTTCTTGAGCCGGAGGGGCTGGAGACCGTCGAGGTTTACCCCAACGGAATACCGACCAGCCTCCCCCTTTCCACTCAGGTCGAGATGATCAGGAGTGTCAAGGGGCTTGAGAACGCCGTTATTATCAGACCGGGATACGCGATTGAATACGATTACATCGACCCGCTCGAACTCAGGCCGTCACTTGAAACCAAAAAAATTCAGGGGCTGTTTCTTGCCGGCCAGATCAACGGAACCTCCGGATATGAGGAAGCTGCTGCCCAGGGACTTATTGCGGCCATCAACGCCGCCCGCTCAACAAGAGCGCTAGAACCGCTTGTACTCAATCGCTCACAGGCATATATCGGCGTGCTGATTGACGACCTGGTGACGCTGGGGACACGCGAGCCCTACCGGCTTTTTACCTCGCGGGCGGAATACAGGCTGCTGCTCAGGGAGGATAATGCCGATGCGCGGCTCTCCGAGATCGGCTATGAAATCGGTCTGCTCCCGGAGAGACAGTACCGGGAATTTCAGAAAAAGCAGACAGAAATCAGCTCAGCCCTTGCACTGCTGGAAACAACCGCAATCCGCCCAACGGTGAGGATAAATGGTGTGCTCGGCGGGCTCGGGAGTGCGCCTTTGAAAAAGAAATCATCGCTGGCCGACCTGCTCCGCCGCCCCGAACTATCGATCGACGATCTTACCGGACTCCTGCCTGAAGAAAACAGGGAAGGAGTGCAGCGACTGCTGGCGTCTGATTTCAAGGAAGAAATCCAGCTGCAGGTAAAATTCAGCGGCTACATTGAGCGGCAGGGCGAGCAGGTGGCCCGGTTCAGGAAAATGGAGTCGCTGGGCATACCTGACAACCTTGACTATTCGACCCTTTCCGGGCTCTCGAATGAGGTCACTGAGAAGCTGACCACGATCAGACCATTGTCGCTTGGCCAGGCCTCACGGATTTCAGGCGTTACCCCGGCAGCGATTTCGATATTACAGGTGCACCTGAGAAAACTCGGCAGCCACAAGAAACATACTGAACTACATGAAAAAACAGAATAAAACTTAACTCTCGGATCGCAATGCTTACCTATCCTGAAATTGACCCCGTCCTCCTCCATCTCGGGCCACTGAAGGTTCGCTGGTACGGGCTCATGTACGTACTTGGGTTTATTGCCAGTTACCTTCTCGTCAAGAAGCAGATACGGGATTATAAATTTGACCGGCTTGCCGCTCATTTCGAAAATCTCAATATTATCCTGATCATCGCTATTATCCTCGGCGGCCGCCTCGGTTACGTCCTCTTCTACAACCTTCCCTATTATCTTGAGAATCCACTGGAAATCCCGGCCACGTGGTCGGGCGGCATGTCGTTTCACGGTGCGGTAATCGGAATGATTGCAGCCGGACTGATCTTCTGCAGAATAAAGAAGATAAACTTCTGGAAGACGGCGGATATCTATGTTGTGACAATACCTGTCGGACTCGGACTTGGAAGAATTGGCAATTTCATAAATGGTGAACTTTTCGGAAGGGTCACAGATCTGCCATGGGCAATGGTTTTTCCGGGCGGCGGCCCCGTAGCCAGGCATCCTTCGCAACTCTACGAGGTCATTCTAGAAGGAGTCATTCTTTTTGCACTCCTCTGGATAAATCGCCGGAAGCCATGGCAGACGGACAGCTCCTGGCCGCACGGCTCGCTGTTTGCCCTGTTTCTTATTGCCTACGGAATGTTTCGCTTTTTTGTCGAGTTCTTCAGGGAACCTGATCCTCAAATCGGCTTGATTTATGACCTGCTGTCAATGGGCCAGCTGCTCAGCTGCATCATGGTCGGCGGCGGGATTCTGCTCTGGATGCTGCGTGTTGGCGCAGACAAAAAAACAGCTACTGAGATCTGACCCTGGTGTAGAGTTTCTTGCCCGGCCGAAACTTGACAACATTATGTGCGGGTATGATCATCGCCTGGCCAGTCTGAGGATTTCTGCCCTTTTGTTCCGCGCGCTCTACCACCCTGAATGAACCGAACCCTGACAGGGTCACACGCTCACCCCGGCCCATGGCTTCTGCCATCTGGGCAAGTACACTCTCAAGTGCTTTTCCGGCAGTCGTTTTGGTTAAATCTCCCGACACCGCTATAGTTGCAACCAATTCACTTTTGTTCATGGTGACCTCTTTGTCAAAATAGTGTCCGATACTCTGAAGCCTTTAAAACTATTACTGTTTTGAGCTCGAAATACAATTGTGGGAGATACCCATTTTCAGTTAGGTATAACTACCTAGTTTTTCCTGTCAGGCACGGTAACAGTGGTATGACAGACACCTGAAAACGGGGTCTCAAGGAGGGGGCAGCGGTGATTATTCAACCTCCGCATAACCATGGCGGACTGCATATTTGACCAGATCAACGCTGTTTTTCATTTTGAATTTCTTCAGCAGATTAGACCGGTGGTGGTCAATGGTCCGGGTGCTCAGATTGAGTTTAGCAGCTATTTGCCTGGTCGTGTGACCATCGACAACCATTGCCAGGACCTGCTTTTCGCGCCTGGTCAAGACGCCGGACGTGCCGGTCTCCTGGTTTCGATACCCTTTTAATACATCGTCGGTAAAATCATCCAGGAGATACGGAGATATGTAAGTGCTGCCCTTGCTGATTTTTTGGACAGCAAGCAGAAGTTCACGTTCCGAATCACTCTTGACAAGATAGCCGTCTGCCCCGGCGGACATCGCCTGATAAAAAAACTGCTTGTTTTTATGCATGGTCAGCATCAGGATTTTCAATGAAGGATATTTTGCCTTCAACATCCTGGTCAGTTCGACCCCGTTGATTTTTGGCATCGAGATATCAAGAATGACCAGTTCTGGAAGATCCTTTTCCAGATAAACAAGGAGTTCCTCACCATCTTCGACCTCGCCGGCTATCTCCAGATGTGCTTCCCTGGCGATAATATTTTTGATACCATGGCGAATCAACACGTGATCATCAGCAAGAACGATTCGATAGCGACTGTTTTTCTGCACCACACCAACTCTCCTCAGCTTTTCCGTGGGACCACTCCGATCTGCGGGCAGTCTTCAAGCAACACGCAGCGGTCGCAATGGGGGGAAACCGGCCGGCACAAGCCCTGGCCAAAAGCGACGAGCAGGCTGTTAACCCGCTGCCAATATTTTTTCGGTAATTTTTCCCTGAGCGCCATCTCCGTTTCCAGCGGGTTCCTCGTTTTGACATACCCCCAGATATTCATGATGCGGTGAACGTGCGTATCCACGCAGATTGCCGGAATATCAAAGGCAACTGAAAGCACCAGGTTGGCTGTCTTTCTCCCGACTCCCGGTAGACTCAGCAGATCCTCTATTGTTTCAGGCACCCTGCCCTGATAGTTGTCAACAAGCAGCCGGCAGCATTGGATCAGGTGTCGCGCCTTATTTTTATAAAACCCGACAGGATAAATAAGGGTTTGCACCTCTTCCTCTTCGAGGCAAGCCAGCTGCTCTGCATCAGCCGCCCGCCTGAAGAGCCGTTCTGAAGCAAGGGCCGTCACCTCATCCTTGGTGCGTGCCGAGAGGATCGTCGCGATCAACACCCGGAACGGGTCCGCTGTCTGCACGCCGATCAGATCCACCACCGGCACCCGGTAATCCCTGACCTCTTGTTCAAGTATAGCTAAAAATCTTCCAATATCAACCAAGTTGGTGTACAAGCATTATTTTTATGTTTAGTAAAAGGAAACGGTCCAGCCACCAGCAGAAGATCGTCTCTTTCCAACAATTGCCGGAAAGAGCCCCCGCAACTTAGCACATTGCGGCACCTGTTTTCCATAAGAGATTTTCACTCTCACCGTGACAGAAACCTATTCTGAACTTTCGATTCAGCAAGCACCAGAGAAAACCGGCATAATGCCTGAACCTGACGGACCAGACCATGACCAGCACCCCCGTAAAACCATTACCGGTAGATTCTGCTGAATGCAGAGAGCGGGGATGGAGCGAAATCGATATCGTCCTGGTAACCGGTGATGCCTATGTCGATCACCCCTCTTTCGGTATCTCCCTTATCGGCAGGCTCCTGGAGAACAGGGGATATCGTGTTGCTGTCCTCCCCCAGCCCCGATTCGACAGCGAGGCGGACTTCAAGCGCTTCGGGAGACCGCGGCTGTTTTTCGGCATTTCGGCAGGCAACCTCGACTCCATCGTTGCCAACTACACCGGTAACGGCAAAGTCCGTGATGTCGATGCCTTTTCCCCGGAGGGCAACCCCTGGCGGACAGCGAGGCAGGCAAAAGACAACCGCCGACGCCCGGACCGTGCCGTCCTCACCTACACCCAACTTGCCCGCAGGGCCTACCCCGGGGTGCAGGTTGTTCTCGGCGGCGTAGAGGCATCGCTTCGCCGTTTCGTCCATTTTGACTACAAGCAGGACAAACTGCGCGGCTCACACCTGGCCGATGCCAAGGCAGACCTGCTGGTATACGGCATGGGTGAGAAAAGTGTGCTACAGACGGCAGCAGCAATCGCAGCAGGCAGGAGTCCTGACAACATCCCGGGAACCTGTGTCAGGCTCAATGACCCGGAGATGACCCTGTTTCGCCGGCAGATGGAGCGTTGCCGCAGGCCGGTCATCGAGCTGCCGTCCTGGCAGGAAATCAGGGAAGATGTCTCTCTTTTCATGGCAGCCGAGACGGAAATAGACCGCCAGGCACGAGCGCGAAGTGACGCCGTTCTCATCCAGAGGCAACAGGCCATGTGGGTTATCCAGCATCCCCAGAACGAACCGCTCGACTCCGGGGAAATGGATCGCCTTCATGAACTGCCTTTCAGCCGCAGACCTCATCCGTCCACTCCCGACATACCGGCCTATTCGATGATAAAGGATTCTATCACCATCGTCCGGGGCTGCTCCGGGAACTGCTCTTTCTGCGCCATCAGCCGCCACCAGGGCCCTGCCGTTACCAGCAGGGGTGTCGAATCGATTGTCAAGGAGGCCAACGCTCTTGCTGAAAGCCCCAATTTCAGCGGAACGATCAGCGATCTCGGGGGACCGACAGCAAACCTCTACGCTACCAGCTGTGCAATCGGTTCATGCAGCCGGCACGACTGTCTGTATCCGAAAGTCTGTAAAAATCTGCTGATCGATGAAAGACGTTTTATCGAGATGCTGGACAAGGTCGGTGCTGTGGCGAACGTAAGACAGGTGTATATCTCTTCGGGATTGAGAATGGAGCTTCTCAGGAAGACGCCGGAACTTATGCAAAAACTTATCGACAGACATATTCCCGGCAGCTTGAAAATTGCCCCGGAACATACCGAAGCCGAGGTTCTCAGATTGATGCACAAGGAGCCGCACAGCCAGCTGGTGGCATTTCTTGAAACATTTAAAACCATGTCAAGAAAATCTGGCAAAAATCCTCACATTACTCCGTATATCATCAGCGCTCATCCAGGCTGTACAAAAGAGCATACGGCCCGGTTGGTGCAGAGATTGAAAAAGCTGGGAATTACCATCAGGCAGTTCCAGGATTTCACCCCGACGCCGGGAACCATTTCAACCGCAATGTACGTCAGCAAGCTTCACCGGGACACGGGCAGACCAATAGAGGTTGCCGACAGCCAGCGTGAACGCACAGCACAGCGCAGCCTCATTGAAAAAGCTTTTTTTCAGGATACGAAACAACCCAAGGGGATTACTGCGGGCAAGAAACGTCAGGTTCGTTTTGTTAGGGGCAGGAAGCGCTGAAAGCACATCCCCCGAACCAGCCTGAAACGCAACAATTGCGCTACGGCAATTATGGAAAAATGTGGTAAGCTGGATTCCCCGGGCAAATCACGGTGCACTGGTAGGAATGATCTGCCCCGACAATCCTGTAAGCGCATGATAGAACCTTCTGCAATAATGACCGGAGGTGTCCCAGTGGGCACGGAGACAGGCAGTATGTTTGATTTATCGGGAAAAGTAGCCGTCATTACCGGAGGTGGCGGCGATCTCTGCAGCGTTTTAGCGCATGCCCTTGGTTCCCTGGGGGTAAAAGTCGCTGTTCTGGATATTGATCTCGGGAAGGCGGAGAACACAGCAGACAGAATTAAGCGCGCCGGAGGTCAGGCTCTGGCCCTGCAGTGTAATGTTGTCAAGCCGGAAGAATTACTGGAATGCAGCCAGGCTGTCGGTCGGGAGTGGGGAGCAGTTGATCTTCTGATTCCCGGTGCCGGAGGCAATCACCCGGACGGCACGACCTCTGAAGAAGTTTTCGAACCAAAGGGAAAAAAGCAGGCTGGCGGTGTCGATTTTTTTGATCTTGATTTTTCAGGATTCCGCCAGGTCTTTGACCTGAATTTTCTCGGGACGTTTTTGACGATCCAGACGTTCTCACACTCGATGGTTCACCGGGGCTGTGGTTCAATCGTGAACATCTCATCGATGAGCGCGCTGACACCGCTTACAAAAGTTGCCGCCTACTCTGCAGCAAAGGCGGCGGTAAGCAATTTCACCCAATGGCTGGCAGTCCACTTTGCCCGCACGGGGGTGAGAGTTAACGCCATCGCTCCGGGTTTTTTTATGACAGAGCAGCTTCGCTTCCTCCATCTTGACCAGGAAACCGGTGAGCTCACTGAGCGGGCACGAAAGGTCATAGCGCACACGCCGCTGGGCCGCTATGGCGTGCCGGAAGATCTGATAGGTACGGTTGTCTGGCTGTTGTCCGATGCCTCAAGATTTGTTACCGGGATCATTGTGCCCATTGACGGCGGCTTTTCAGCCTATTCAATCTGACAGCCTCTGCCCCTTTCTCTGAGGTGGAGGCAGGCAGGTAAACCACAATACGGACAGGAAAAATAATGAATCTGACACTCGATAACAAAGTCGTCCTGGTCACCGGTGCCGCCGGTCCGATGGGCACAGCCGTGGCAAAAAAAATGATAAGCGAGGGATGCACGGTGGCGATGGTTGACATCAACTCGGAAGGTCTGCGAAAAAAGGCGGCCGAACTGGGTGAAAAAGCCCTGCCTTTTGTGACTGACATCAAAAAATACGATGACGTGGGAACGACTTATGCAGCTATCGAGAAACAACTTGGCGGGGTCGACATTTTAGTCAACAACGCCGGAATTCTATCCAACAACAAAGCTCTGGAGACCTCCCCGCAGGAATGGAACAATGTCATGTCCGTCAACCTGGACGGCGCCTTTTACCTCTCTCAAAAAGTCATTCCGCACATGAAGTCAAAAGGCTGGGGAAGAATTATCAACACCTGTTCTCTCGCCGCCAAAACGGGTGGTATAACAGCAGGCACGGCCTACACAACGTCAAAGGGGGCCCTGACCTCCCTGACATTTTCCCTGGCCAGGGAACTCGCCGGGGCAGGTATAACGGTAAATGGAATCTCACCGGCCTACGTCAAGACACCGATGATCACGGAACAGCTCAATGAAGCGCAGCGCCAGGAATTATTGAAACAGATACCGGTCGGCCGCTTTTGCGAGACGGAGGAATTCGCCCACGTTGTTGCATTTCTTGCTCACCCGTTAAGCGGATTCATCACGGGCGAAATCGTTGATATAAACGGCGGACTGCTTTTTGACTGAAAACGGGTGTCGCGGCTCGCTGCGCTCACCCCCACACCTGAAACCCAAGGGGGCAACAATGGAATATACACTGGAGTCAATGTACGGCCTGCAAAACGAGGTGGCTGTGATCACTGGAGGATCCGGCAGTATCGGAGCCGAAGCGGGTTTAACGCTGGCCTCGCTGGGGGCCAGCGTTGTTTTGTTGGGACGGAGTAGAGAAAAACTGAAAAAAATTCAGGATCACTATAAAAGCAGCGGCATAGAAATAGATATCGACACCTATGACATTCTGGAAAAAGAGAGTGTCCAGGCAGCGATGCAGAAGGTCGCGGCTACATACGGGAAAATTGATATCCTGATCAATTCAGCCGGTATGGCTCACCTGGAGGATGCAGTCGATTTCTCGGAAGACCAGTGGGACCTGGTCATGGGAGTAAATATAAAAGGCATGTTTCTTTGCTGCCAGGCAGCGGGCAGGTTTTTTCTGGAGCAGAAGAAAGGGCGGATCGTGAATATCTCCTCTGTCCGCGGTCTTCAGGGCCGCATCGGAGACATGGCCTACGCCCCGAGTAAAGGCGCGGTGAACCTGTTGACAAAATCACTGGCCATTGAATGGGCGCCCCACAATATCTGCGTCAATGCCATAGCCCCGACCTTTACCGTGACTGATATCAATAAGGAAGATTTAAAAAACAGAGAATACCGAGACTGGGTACTATCGAGAATTCCAAAGGGGCGATTGTGTGAGTTACAATACCTCGTTGGCCCCATCGCCTTTCTCTGTTCTCCGTGCATGGAATTTGTGACCGGACAGATCCTCTATGTTGATGGCGGCTGGACCGCTGCATAGCACCCCGGCAAACAGTAAATAAGCAACCAGCCGCGTCATAACTCAAAAACCGCCACAGGTGCAGCTGATGAAAACACCGACAAGAACATACGATTCGCTCCACATGGGCCGCTCTTCCATCGATCTCTATGCAAATGACATCGGAGCCCCTTTTGAAGAAATAAAGAGTTTTGCCGCCTATGTGGGCGGGTCACCGACCAACATCAGCGTCGGTGGTCGGCGGCTGGGCCTGAAGACGGCGCTGCTCACGGGACTTGGTGATGACCCGGTGGGTGATTTTGTCCTGCACTTTCTCAGGCAGGAAGGGGTGGAGACAAAATTCATCCAGCGCAAAGCCGGACACAGAACGAGTGCGGTTGCTCTGGGTATTGAACCGCCGGACAAGTTCCCGCTGGTCTTCTATCGTGACAACTGCGCCGACATCCAGCTCAGCATTGACGATGTCCTGGCTGCTCCTGTCGGCGACTGCCATGTCTTCCAGTTTGCCGGTACCAACCTCTGCAGAGAGCCAAGCCGCAGCGCCACATTCTTTGCTGCGGAGCTCGCCCGGAAGAAAGGAGCTGAAGTGGTGCTCGATATCGATTTTCGCCCGGACCAGTGGCATGACCCGCGTGCCTTCGGCGTAACCGTGCGATCGGTATTACCTCACGTCGATATAGTCATTGGCACTGAAGATGAAATCAATGCGGCAATGCTGGTCGACGTCGGCCAGATGAGCCTGACCCACTCGCAGATTTCAGACACCAGGGTTTCCGGCAATATTGACCAGGCCATAAAAACCCTTCTTGACTCCGGACCAAAGGCACTCCTGCAGAAACGCGGGCAGGACGGGGTTCGGGTTCATGTCAGGCATGAGGACGGAACCCTCGAGTGCCTGGATGCGCCGGGCTATCCGGTAGAGATCTGCAACATCCTCGGTGCGGGCGATGCCTTTGGCGCCGGATTTCTCTACGGCCACGTGAAGGGCTGGGGCTGGTACAAATCGGCACGTTTGGGCAATGCCTGCGGCGCCATCGTGGTTACCAAGCACGGTTGTGCCAATTTTACCCCGACGATGCCGGAGGTTCTTGACTTTGTAGATGGACATGGTGGTTTTTAATCAAAGAGTATCTAACCGAAAAAGCCTTTCTGATTTCAGAGAAATCCTTCTCCATTCAAGATCCACAGGAAATTGTTTGTACGTATTCATCCAATCTTCTGTTTCAGTTATTGATTTTTACCTGTAGGGCTTCTCGGCAGCGTAAAATTAAACGTTGAACCTTTCCCGAGTGTACTTTCTACCCATATTTTCCCGCCATGTGCCTTGATGATTGATTTTACCACCGCCAGTCCCAGACCACTTCCACTGTGATCATTGTTGATCCTGTAAAACGGTTTGAATATATTCTTGATGTGCTCTTCTGAAATCCCCATTCCGGAATCTTGCACCTGAACAACTACATATTTGACCAGAACTGAAATCCTTATTGTTACAGTGCCTCCCGCGGTGCTGTATCTTATGGCATTCCCCATGAGATTGCTGATAACCCGGCCAATCAGGGTGACATCAGCATTTATCTGGATTGCGCTCGTCTCGGGAAATTCCAGCAGAATAGAAATGCTCTTTTTTTCTGCCTCACCACTGAATATCTCTCTATGATTTTTACAATGCAGCAAGATATCAAACGGTGTGCGATTGAGTCTGAACCGGCCGGATTCAAATTTCATCGTATCAAGGAAATCCAGAATCAGGCGCTCCAGCCGGGAGATTTCAGCGTTTATCAATTTGACATATTCTGTCTGACGCGCCGTGAGCGACCCCGCCTTCCCCTTCAGCATCCGCTCCGAGAACCCTTTTATGACAAGCGCCGGGTTCTTCATGTCATGAGCCAGCATTGAAAGCAGGCGGCTCTTCTCATCCTCCAGTTTTGAGAGCTTCAGCAATATAAAGACAACGATCAGAAATATACCGAGCACTTCCAAGAGATTCCAGAAGTGGACAAACAAGAATGTATGGTTTGGATCAGATAGAATTTCGGCAAGTATCCATATCAATGAGCTTACCACTGATATAGTTATTCCGGCTTTTCTTCCATTAAATCGGGTGACAAAGATAACAGGAATCAGATAAGCGATCAGAGATGAATATGCGGGGCCGAGCAAATAATCGAATAGTCCTATGATAAGGACAAGGAGCAGGCCAGATGCAGTTATCAACGACCTGGAATGTTCTCTGAAAACAGTTTCCATCTCTATTTCTTTGCGTCTCTGGGTCTGCATGTTCAACAAGGATGTACGTGCCGTGTCACTATCGTCCGGTTGCACCAGCTGTTTCTTTGTGTTCTATACTTGGCTGAATGAACTGAAGGAATCGGCTAGCTCCTGTCCAGGGCCCAGAATTCGGGTGAAAGCATGACGAAAAAAGGAATTAACTCCAATCTCCCGACCAGCATGTCAACAATAAACAGTATCTTGGTCAATGCATGCAGATTGCCGAAGCTGCCCAGTGGTCCGATCTCCCCAAACCCTGGTCCGACATTACCAAGAGTTGCCGCAGTGCCAACAAAACCTATTGTCACGTCCTGTTCTATCATAGTCGCCGCGAGACCGGAAACGATGAGCATGACAAGATAAAAGAGAAGAAAACTGAGCATCTGACGCTGAACAGCATCAGGCAAAGTAGTTTTATCAATTTTAATCGGCAACACAGCACTTGGGTGCATTATCTGGTCTATCTCCCGCTTCAGAAATTTGCCCATGAAGAGAACCCGAACTACTTTTATGCCTCCCCCTGCTGATCCTGCGCATCCGCCAACCAGCATCATTGCGAAGACAAACACCTGTGCGGGAATGGCCCACAAGGCAAAATCGGCGGAACAGAAGCCGGTAGTTGTGATGATTGAAACAATCTGGAAGAGACTGTCACGCAGGCAGTGCCCCGGGGTGTCCTGCTGGTAATAATAGAGCACGCCAAAAAGACCTGCTGAAAAAAGGGCAGAAATGAGAATATAAAATTGAAATTCCTCGCTGCCCAGCAGGGAAAAAAACTGACGCTTGATGATCATCCTGTACTGCAGCGCAAAATTGCTGCCTGCCAGGAACATGAAGAGAATTACAATCCAGGTTACACCACTATTCTGGTAGCCCATGATTGACTGTGGATGAGGTGAAAAGCCTCCGGCTGCCATAGTTGACATGGAGTTGCACAGCGCATCAAACCAGTCCATTCCTGCCAGAACCAGTGCACCTATCTCGAGACAGGTCAGCAACAGGTAGACAAGCCAGAGCGCCTTTGCCGTTTGAGCCACACGAGGAGTGATCTTCTCTTCGCGCGGACCCGGAGCCTCGGCAAAAAAGATCTTTCTGCCGGCAATCCCGAATTCCGACAAAATAGCAACAAAGAGGACAATAATACCCATTCCGCCAAGCCATTGGCTTAAGCTTCTCCAGAAAAAAAATGTCTTCGAATAAGGTGCAAAATCGATCAGAATCGTTGATCCCGTTGTCGTAATACCTGACACGGATTCAAAAAGAGCATCGACTAAGCTCAGGTTAAAAAACAGATACGGGATGGCTCCAAAGACACCGCACAGCACCCATGTCAAGACAACAATTAATAACCCTTCAGTGCGCTTCAGGTTGTCAAAATTTCTACCGAATCCGCCGTACCAGCGAAATAATTGGCCACACGCAACGGCCATCCCGGAAGCACACAGGAAGGGAATTGTTGACCAGTATTCGCCTTCAATACAGGCGACTCCCGCCGGCAGGAGAATAATACAGCCAAAGGCTGACACAATAATGCCAAGTGCACTTGCGGCAAGGGTTAATTTCATGACAGAAAAAGACCTTTAATGGCATCCGAGTCTTCTTTCATGGTGAACACCTTCAAGCGGTCTCCGGGACATACCTGGGTGTCACCATCGGGTATCAGCACCTTGTGATCGCGAATGATTACGCCTATAATCGCGTGAGCCGGAAATTTGAGCTCTCGTATCAGTGCCTTCTTGAATGTTCCCGGAACAGTCAGCCTCAGCACTTCTCCCTTGCCGCCCTCAACCAGAGCGAGAACATCGACGTTTTCCGTCTGAACGAGGTTCAGCACTTCTGTCAACGCCGAAGCTTTTGGGGAAACCACCACATCAATGCCCATCCTGGCAAAGAGCTCATAATTCTGCGAGTTGCCGATTCGGGTGATGGTCCGTTTTGAGCCAAGCTGCTTAACCAAGAGAGAGCAGAGGAGATTTTTTTCATCGTTGTCCGTGGTGCAGACACAGACATCGGCCTCGGCAATCGACTCGGATTCGAGCAGCTCGAGATCCATGCCATCTCCATTAATTACAAGCGTTTTCCTTAATGAATTTGCCAGAAATTCGCACCGCTTGACGAGGTGTTCAATGATCCTCACCTTGATTTTACGTTTTTCAAGAAGCTCGGCCAGCATAAAACCGACACTGCCTCCGCCGATTATGGAGACACTTTTCACCCTGCTTGAGAAACGAAAAAAATCTGCGGCGAGACTATCCAGAGCCTGACCGGTACCGATAAAAACCACTTTATCGCCAAGAAATATCTCGGTTGAGCCATTGGGAATGAACAATTTGTCTGCCCGTGTAATCCCGGAGATCAGCACATCCTTGGGAAAATCACAATCAGAGATTTTCCTGCCGAGCAAGATCGACTCCTCACCAATTCTGTACTCGAACAACTTAGCCTTACCGCCGGCCAGAATCTCCACATCGAGCGCATCCGGCACAGAAATGATCCGAAATATCTCCTGGGTCAGAAGCTGTTCCGGCCAGATAATGGAATCAATATCGTACCTGGTGTGATAATGGTTGTGAGCAAAGGATGTAAAGTTCCGGTAGAGCGAGGGCTTGCTGATGAAACAGATTGTTTCTGTATCGGTAATCTTTTTAACGGTCCAGCAGGCAACGATATTCGCCTCATCAATAGAGGAGCAGGCGATAAAAAGGTCTGCCTTGCCTGCATTGATTTGCTCAAGAATGGCGATATCACCACCGCTGCCCTCAATTGCACTGACGTCGAGTCTGGTGAATCGCTCAGCATGTTCTCCTGGTTCATATAAAGCCGTTATGTCATGCTGCTGATGCAGCTGAGAGGCAATCAGATAGGCCATTTCTGTTGCCCCGTAAATAAGAATTTCCATCTAAAACCTGGCTGTCGCCCGCGGACGCGGCTGCTGCTTTCTGCTCGTATTGCGGTGAGGCAGAGGCTGCTTTCCGCTGCTCGGCGTCTGCTTACCAGAGAGGTCAGCAGGATTAAAAAAAACATACCAGCCGGAACGCCTGATTCGTTTTTTATCCTTTGCTGCACGGTTAGAAGTACGATGGTTTTTCAGCAGCCATTGGTCGACAGCGTTTACAACAGAAAAAAGTAAGTGAATAGCACTGATCGCCAACAACAGTAATGTAAAAAGTTGCATAGATCCCATAGGGTTCTCCTCTGTTTTCTGATATTCAATCCTCTGCAGTTGTTTTATTTACCACCAGAACCGGACAGGGAGCGTGGGAAGCAACCCGCTCAATGACAGTGTCGAGAAACAGATCATTGGTCCAGTTATGCCCCTTTGAGCCAAGAACGATCAGATGTATATCGTTTTCTTCCGCGTAACGAAGGAGGCATTTGTCCGGTCGTTCTTCAAGCAGTACTTTTACCACAGGGACTTCAAGGCTTTCAGCCATGCCGGCGAAGGTGTTCAGAGCCTCGACTCCCTTTTGCCGGGCCTCATGCATGACCCCATATCGCAAACTGTTTTCAGCCGAAACATCAACTGCCATAACCCCAAACAATGTGCTTGCATAAACCCGACTTAACTGCAAAGCCCTTTCGACAGCCTTGAGACTTGCTCTGGAGCCGCTTATGCCCACCATGATTCTGCCAAACCGTATTTCGGCACTCTCGGGGATGAGCAGGACATCACAAGGGCTGTCGGCAATAACCTTGGCTATCGTTCTTCCCAGAATTATCCGTTCCACCTGCGAACGGTTCGGGCTGCCGAGCAGGATAAATCTGGCATTCACCTCCTCAGCCACCCTGACAATTTCCTCGGACGGCTGCCCGACTCTGTGGAGGGGGGTTATCTTCACGCCGAGGGACGCTGCATATGCTGCAGCGTCCTCAAGACATTGCAGGAACGGTGCATTGAACTGTCTGTTTGCATCCTGTATGTCAAGGCGATTCATGTTCCCTTCATATTTCGGAGTTACGGCAACAGCTACCAGGTCGGCCCGCATCGAAGACGCCAGGACCAGGGCCTGCTTGAAGGCCAGATGGCTGGCCTGGGAAATATCTACAGCGGCAAGTATCGTATGCACCAAGATTTCCTCCGCTTAGGATGAAGCCTGCGCTCTTTCCATAGCCATTTCCTCGCTCCTGGCTTTGAACATCGCAATCAGGATTATAGCTGCACCAACCAGCAGCGCGAAACACATGACATAAAAACTTGTCTGGCTCATCAAGGACACATTGTTATCTGCAAAGCTGGTAACACTCAGCTCGTTCAAATACTTCGGCATCGCCAGAAACCGGCTCACGGCAACAATCAACATGATGGTGCCCATGACAAATTTAATCATATAGTCTTTTACATAGGTGGTACCGATTGCGCCAAGCTGAACACCAAACAGCGATCCGCCTAGAATAAGCAGGGTCAGACGGATATCCACCATACCGTAGTAGGCCCAGATGAGCGTGCCTCCAAGTCCCATGACAAAGGCGACAACCAGCTCAGTGGCAGAGGCGACTATGCTGGTAGCCCCGATAATGTACATAAGCCCGGGAACACCGATAAAGCCGCCGACTGCAATCGTTGCCGCCAGCATACCGGTGGCAAGGGCAACGGGGATGATGAACCAGACACTGATTCTCAGGCCGGCCCGCTTAAAGGTCATCATCGGCCACAGCTCAATTTTCTGCAACCGTGCTGCAAGACGAGGTTTTTCACCTGTATCGCCGCCGGATTTTTTGATTTTAATCGCATCACGGAACACAAAAGAGCCAACAATGACCAGCACAGCGACAAAGGCTATACTGACATAGAGGTTGGAACCGGCCTGACCCCATTTCTCAAGAATTACCTTCTGCACCTGGATTCCAACCTGGACGCCAATCTCGGCGAACAGGCCCATGATCAGTCCGAGTTTGATATCAACCTGACCGTAACGGTACCTTTTGATTGAGCCAACCAGCGCTTTGGGGAACTTGTGACACATGTTGCTGGCGACAGCCACTGTTCCGGGTACACCGAGGCTCATCATGCCGGGGGTCAAGACAAAAGCCCCTCCGGAGCCGATAAAACCGCTCACCAGTCCGCCGATGAAGCCGACAATGATGAGAAAGATAGCATACGAGAGATTGAGATCAATAAACTGTATTGCCTCTGTTACTGGTCCGTGCATTGTGTTCTCCTTAATGTGTTGTCCATTTTCCGGCAGCAGAACGCACCTGCCACCCTTTCCTGGCAATGGCTGCTATTTGGTTTATATTTCAGTTTACCTGAACTCTCGGTCTGGTATCAGGACGCTTGGTCGCTTTATCACTGATTGTCGCTTGTGATGTTTTCTGCTTCAAACTGCTCGCTTTCGAACCTTCGATCCCGAGAGCCGACCAGAAATTACCGGTAAAGGAACCATGGGCGTAAGAGAAAACAAAAACGGTAGCCACAGGCAGCAATGCATATATGCCGCCTTTCGTCCAGTAATGCATGATTGCTTCCTGATAAGCAAAAACGATACCGTACAGAGCTGCAGTCATGGCACCAAAGACAAGTGTTTTCGCAAAATACCTTCTCCTGCTCGTTGCTTTCATCTGATTTCCTCCCTCAAAAAAAGTTTGCTTTTGACGTCCTCGGCCGATCTGTTCCGATCGCAATTCACTGCTGACAACACTGAATATTGGAACCGTCGAGCCGCTAGCCGCCTCTTCCATTTCGATTTCCCGGTCGATAATGACGAACTCAACCCGTTTCACTATATGACACAACCTTTTGATAACTCTGCTTATTTTCCCGTCTTCCCGGATGCACGCAAAGTCAACACCTCTGCTTTGCGCCTGCAGCCGAAAGTGTTCCAGATTTTGATCTGACACGGGTACACGTAGCCGTGATAATTGCTGCTCAGCCTGGAGGTGAGGTCTCGTATTCACACAGGCTACAATAATTTTTGAGCCAAGCCGGTCTGCGACATTGATTGCCGACTCCATGACTGATGCTTCCGGCCTGGTTCGCTTGGTCACAAAGAGAATGCAGGACTTGTTCAGCCCTGTCACCTGTGCTGTTTTTTCCTGCATTACACCATTGTCTGCTGTTGTTCCCATAATCCCTCCAACCTGATCAAGCGTTTGTGTTTCTGCTCTTACCTTTGACATTACAAGAACTGGGCCATCTCTATCATCATCGGTAACTGGCTGATAATATGCATAGAAAATATTCCGTGTGAGCCTTGGGAAGAGTGGGTGCTACATATTGCAACAATTGCGGCAGTAACGGCTGTGCAACCTGCAACAGGTGTTGCGATTTGCAACGTGCTCGAAAGAAAAAGTCTCCCACGATAGTGTCCGGCCTGAAAACCGGACACGAGACCAATAACCAGCCAGCACCAGACAAAGGTTAGAAGAAATCAGACACTTTTGGCAATGACTGTGTTACAACTATGCAAACGTAAAACGCCTGCTAGGCTATTCACTCTCACTGGATGATGAACCATGTTTTTCAAAAAGAATTCAGATAACCGGGAAGAAATTTCGGAGAAACCATCCGAAGAGTCTGCAGTGAGCAAGCTGCGTAAAGAGGTGGAAGATGCTAATCTGCCGGAATACGTGGTTGATGCTGCCACAAAGGAACTCGATAAGCTTGACAAGACAGAGCCAGCAGTTGCTGAATATTCGGTCGGGCTGAACTATGTCGATCTTCTCGTATCTCTGCCCTGGAATACATCATCGCAAGGTCAGCTGGCGCTTGACCGGGCCAGGACAATACTTGAAGAACGCCACTGCGGCCTCGAGCAGGTTAAGCAGCGGATCCTGGAATTTCTCGCGGCCAAAACCCTGCGCCAGAAAGCCCGGCAGGCAATTCTCATAGTCGATGACGAAGAAATTGCCCGAACCAATATGGAATACGTTCTGAAAAAGGACGGCTATGTCTGCAAGACTGCTGCAAACGGTATTGCCGCACTGGAGGTGCTCGCCTCAGAGGATATCGACCTCATTATCAGTGACCTCAAGATGGAGCGTATGGATGGCCTTGAGTTGCTGGCGGCAGTAAATCGCAGCTATCCAGAAGTCCCGGTCATCATGGTAACCGGTTTTGCCTCTGTGCAATCTGCCGTGCAGGCCATGAAGAGCGGCGCGGCCTATTACCTGGGCAAACCTGTCAATCTTGAAGAATTGCGCAAAACAGTTGCTGAAGTCATGAATCAAACCTTGACTGCAGAGATGGGCAAGAGCCCTATTCTCTGTTTCACGGGCCCTCCAGGTACCGGCAAGACCTCAGTAGGCCGGGCTATAGCAGAAGCACTGCAGCTCCAGTTTATTCGCATCTCCCTGGCCGGACTGCGTGACGAGGCAGAACTACGGGGCCATCGACGAACCTACGTTGGCGCAATGCCCGGGCGTATAATCAACGAATTAAAACGATCAGGGGTAAACAACCCTGTGTTCATGCTGGATGAGATAGACAAAATTGGCCAGGATTTTCGCGGTGATCCCGCCTCTGTCATGCTTGAGGTCCTTGACCCTGAACAGAACGTCAAGTTCATGGACCACTACCTGGATATCCCGTTCAATCTCTCTCGAATCATGTTTATTGCAACGGCCAACGATGTGACAAAATTGCCAGGCCCGCTGCTGGACCGCATGGAACTTATCGAATTCACCGGTTACACGGAGAAGGAAAAATGCAGGATCGCTGAGAAATTCATCATCCCGAGACAGCTAAAAGCAGCAGGACTGCGTAACGCGGGCATTGAATTCAGCCGGGAGGCCGTGGCCAGGGTTATCAGAGATTATACCCGGGAGTCAGGACTGCGAAACCTGGAGCGGGAAATCGCCCACATCTGCAGAAAACTTGCCCTGTCCTGCCTTCTCGAAGCTAAGGATAAGTCCTGCGCCGCCAGTCTGGCGGCTGATGATATTGCCGCCTTTCTCGGACCACGCAGGTTCAGGCACAATAGTGCGGAAAGTGAACCGCGCATAGGCATTACCACCGGCCTGGTATGGTCGGAAACGGGCGGTGAGGTGATCAGTGTTGAAACAGTGGCGATGAAGGGCACGGGAAAACTGCTGCTGACCGGCTCACTTGGCGATATTCTGCAGGAATCAGCCCAGGCTGCACTCAGTCTCATTCGCAGCCGAGCGAGCGAATTCGGCCTGGAGGATCAATTTTTCAGGACAACAGACATCCATATCCATTTCCCGGCAGGCGGCGTTGCCAAGGACGGACCCTCGGCAGGAATTACCATTTTCGCCGCACTCCTTTCCCTTCTGACCAGACGCCCGGCTAGAACAGACGTGGCCATGACCGGGGAAATGACACTCAGCGGTCGCATCCTGCCTATCAGCGGAATCAGGGAAAAACTTCTGGCTGCCCAGAGAGCGAGCATGAAGCGGGTTCTGCTGCCCGAGGCCAATAGAGAAGAAGTAGACGCTCTGCCCCCAGATGTAAAGGAAGGGTTTACCGTAACCTTTGTGGCAAACGGAGATCAAATGATCCCTTACGTGTTAGCGGAAGATAATCGGGAAGAATAAGGATAAAACGTGTCAGGAATCCTGGTCTTCGAGACCGTAGCGTTTGATTTTACGCCACAGGGAAACCCGATCGATATCGAGAATTTTGGCCGCCTTTGACTTGTTCCCCTCAACCTCGTCGAGGACTTCAAGGATATATCTTTTTTCCTTTTCCGCAAGCGACAGCCACGTCTGTTTCGCCGCCCGGGACGGAACAACACTCGTCAACCTGATATCCTCAATGAGATGCTGCGGTTCAATCACGGCACTGCTGTCAGCCTGCAGAAGAAGTCGCTGGGTAATATTTTCAAGCTCTCGGATGTTACCCGGAAATTCATATTCCTGCAGACGCTGACCGACCTCCTGGGACAGTCTTGGAGCCTTGGCGTTCTCCGGAGCATGCTTGGCGAGGAAATAATTGGCGAGCAGAGGAATGTCTTCTTTGCGCTCTGCGAGTGACGGCACCTGTATCGTCAGGACATCGAGGCGGTAGAAGAGATCAAGCCTGAACGCGCCTTCTTCGGCTTCTCTTTTCAAGTCCTTGTTCGTTGCCGCCAGGACCCGAACATCAATTGGCAGTTCCTCACGACCTCCGACCCGCATCAGCGTTCGTTCCTGCAGAACACGAAGCAGTTTTACCTGCATCGGTAAGGAAAGCTCGCCGACCTCGTCAAAAAACACTGTACCGCCTTCGGCAAGTTCCAGGAGTCCTTTTTTGGTCTGATTTGCTCCACTAAAGGCCCCTTTTTCATAGCCAAAAAGCTCGCTTGCCATCAACTCTTCACTGAATACACCACAATTAAAGGCGACAAATCGTTTTTCGCTGCGGGGGCTGAGCTCATGAATGGTCTGCGCCACCAACTCCTTGCCGGTACCAGTCTCTCCCTGGATGAGCACATTACAGTCCAGTTGGGAAACCTGGGAAATGGTCTCACGCAGACGCTGGGTCTTGACACTCCTGCCAATGATCCGATTCACCCCTGACCGGGCGGACATCTTCTTCCGCAATTCACTGATCTCACGACGCAGATTCCGCTTTTCCAGGGCTTTATGAACCAGCAGCTGCATTTCATCCATCTTGACCGGTTTGGCAATATAATGATATGCACCCTTCTGGATCGCCTCCACTGCGGTGTCCACACTGGCATAACCGGTAATCACGATAACTTCTGTCTCCGGCCACAATTTTTTGGTAGCGCCCAGCACAGCAAAGCCATCCCGCCCTTTCATGCGAAGATCGGTTAAAACAAGATCGACTTCCTGTTCTTCCAGTATCGTGATGGCAGCATTACCATCGGCAGCGGTCAGCACTTCATAACCGCCTTTCTTCAGAATATATGCCACATTGTCGCGGGCAATATCCTCATCGTCAACCACCAGTATCTGCGCCATATGCATTCAATTCCCTAGGCGTCTGCAGTTTCAGCCCGCAATGGCAGATGGATATGAAAGGAAGCCCCCTCACCCGGAGAACTCTCTACCGTTATCCTGCCATTGTGCTGCTGAATGATCCCGTAAACAATGGAAAGCCCAAGCCCGGTCCCCTGCCCTTCCTCCTTGGTGGTGAAGAACGGGTCGAAGAGACGGTCCTTAATCTCTTCGGGGATACCTATCCCCGTATCCTTGATGGTAATTATCACTTCTTCGGCGGCATGATCAACGCGGGCGGAAATCTCGATTCTCCCCTCACCTTCTATGGCCTGGGTGGCGTTAATCAACATGTTAAGCAGTACCTCCTGCAGGCGCTGGACATCCATCGGCAAAACCAAATCTTCCGAAATATCAACTGCAATCATAATAGGTGCCGGAACATGACTCTTGACCAGCTTAACTGCACGCTCAACGGTATTGCGAAGATTGGCGTTATGCAGCGCAAATTCGCGTGCTCGGGAAAATTCCAGCAGTCCCTGGACAACGTCCCGGGCCCGGGATGTTTCCTGTCCGATATTGCCGAGCATCCTTTTTACTATTTCAGGATCTCCTGCATCAAATTCACTCGTCGCAATCTGAC
The DNA here is from genome assembly GCA_963674815.2 of Desulfocapsaceae bacterium. Taxonomy (GTDB): domain Bacteria; phylum Desulfobacterota; class Desulfobulbia; order Desulfobulbales; family Desulfocapsaceae; genus MADRE3. The sequence goes on along the minus strand of CAXXTV010000004.1, from coordinate 610,718 downwards.
AGGATGTCGAGATGTTGTTCAAGGGATTGTTTAACTGGTGCGCGATACCGGCAGTAAGAGTGCCAATGGAAGAAAGCTTCTGGGACTGTACCAACTGATCCTGGCGCCGTTCCAATTCCTGTACCATTGTGTTGAAGGCCATCATCATCTGCTGCATTTCATCCCTGGTGTCGAGAACCTCAATTTTCCTGAAGCGACCCATGGCAATATCCTCTGTTGCCATTTTCATGATTTTCAGTGGCTTAAAGATCTTGAAGGAAATGAGGATGGGCATGAAGATGCCGACAGCGATCGCCACCAGGGACCAGAGAGAAAGCTGATCCACTAGGTTGTTGAGGATAGTGCGAATCTGTAAATGCTCAAAACTGACCATTTTCTCGCTCAACTCGGTCATTTCCTGCCCATCAAGCCGCAACCTCTCAACCAGTTCCCCATGGCTGACCGTTCCGCTTTTCCGGAATTCATCCGCCACCCTGGCCACACTAGCCTGATACCCGGCAAGACTGGTCTTAAGGGTGATCATCATCGGGTGCACCTTGAAACGGGAGACACGCTTGATGATCGTATCCGCTGTTTCCAGGGCCTTATTCAGCTGTTTCTGGTTTTCCTCAAGGGCTTCGCTGGTGCCATAGAGAAGAAAATTTTTTTCGTACCTGCGCACTTCTAGAATGATGGTATTCAGACTGTAAGAAAGCTCAACGGTTTCGAGCTTTTCCTTAGCAGTCGTCAGATCTCCCTGAGAAACAAGCGTCATGGCAAGGATACCAAAAATATAACAGCCAAGAATGGCAAGACATTTGTTTCTCAGGCTAAAAGGAAGCATGGTCAGTTTGCGCATGTCATCACTCAATCATCAATAGCGCTCTGGTCATCCTGCGAACCCAGCTATGGGAAACGAACATCTCTTGATAAATCAGGCGTATAATTCAATTGACGGGTCAATCCGCAGAAGGAGAGCGCCCATCAATTCACCATATACCAAGAAGAAAGTGAATGCCACAGGAAAACCTTACAAGATTCCTCGCATTTGTTTGGCCCCGGAAAGGAAATCAAAGAACGTATTGAAAAATGGAGTCAGCTGGTATCGAAAAGAAAGGACCCGAGTCTTTTTCAAGAGGAACAGTCGATCAAGGCGTCAGATTTTTCCTAGTTTGAGTACTCGGTCCGCAAAAAAAAGAGAGGACCCTCCGGAAATCCAGACATTCACTTGCTCGAGGCTTGTGACGCACACTCCTGACCAGTGGACTTTTTTGACCGTGCCTTCAAGACCTCGGCGACATTATCGGCATCGAGCCAGGCCTGGACGACAAGGGCGTTTGGAAAGCCGAACTCATCTGCCACCGTCTGCAACCTGGGGCTTTCTCCAACAGGATCTGCAGAGTTCCACTCGCCTTCCATGGTGACCGTCTCGACGATCTTGTGACCCCGTGCAACGCGGAAATAATCCCCGGGCGTCAAAAATATTCAAATCAGCCATCAAGCCTTTTCCTGCCTCCTCTATAGTCGCGGATCCGCCGTAACAGCCGGATAATCAGCGGCGAAAACCAGATCATCAGGGTAATGACGCCGATGCCGGCCGCAATCGGGCGACTGAAGAACATACTGAAATCGCCTTTTGCCTTGAGCATAGTAGTAATAAAGTTGAACTCAACCATCTCACCGAGCACGATGCCGAGAATCGCCGGTGCTACAGGAAAGTCGTTTTCTTCCATAAACCACCCGATGAGCCCCATGACCAGCATAACACCGACATCAAAGATGGTGTTGTTAATGGCAAATGAGCCGATGACGCAGGCCATCAGAACAATGGCCATCAGAGCAGACCGCGGCACATTGACGATGAATCTCGAAGCCCGGATCACCACGTAGCCAATGGGAAGCAACAAGAGATTTGCTCCAAAAAAGGCTATGAATACCGCATAGACCATCTCCGGCTGCTTGATGAAAATGACCGGTCCCGGCTCCATTCCCTTGAGAATAAGGACACCAATTACAATTGCGGTAATTGAATCTCCGGGAATTCCAAAAACAAGCGTCGGAACCCAGGCTCCGCTTAAGGCACCGTTGTTTGCCGCCCCGGCTTCCGCCAGTCCTTCGAGGTGACCTTTGCCAAAACGCTCCGGTGTCTTTGAGGTTCTTCGGCTGAAAGCATATGCAACCCATGCTGCGATATCTGCGCCGGCACCGGGCAAGGCCCCGACAACAGTGCCTATCAGCCCTCCCCTGAAAATATTGAAACGGAATTTTTTAACATCACGCCCAAGGCCGCGCATCATGTTGCGTATCTTTTCGACTTTTGGACGTTCCTTCTGGGGGTTGACCATATTGCGCAGGATCTCCGACAGGGCGAACATACCGATCATGGCAGGGATAAAATTAACCCCGCCCATGAGCTCCATAACGCCAAAGGTAAACCTGGGTGTTCCTGCCGTAACATCAATCCCGACGGTTGAAATCAACAGCCCGATGAGCATTGACAGCACGCCCCTGACCGCGGAGCCGCTTGAGACAAAGGCTGCACAGGTCAGCCCCAGCAAACCGAGCCAGAAATATTCCACCGAACTGAACTTGATTGCAATCCTTGCCAGCTGCGGTGCGGCAACCACGAGAACGATGGTACCCATCAGCCCGCCAATACAGGCTGACACCATACACATCCCCAACCCTTTCTCGGGATGACCGGCGACAGTGAGGCTGTAGGCTTCATTTACATAGGCCGCTGAAGCGGGAGTACCGGGTATGCGTACCAGCGCACCCGGTATGTCACCGGCGAAAATAGCCATTGCCGTCATCGAAACAATCGCGGCTATGGCCGGTATCGGATCCATGTAAAAGGTGATGGGGACCAGCAGAGCAGTTCCCATTACCGCAGTTAGTCCGGGGATAGCACCGATCAGCACACCCAGGCAGGAAGCTACGAATATTGTCAGCAGCACAGTCGGGTCAAAAATGAGGGCAAACGCAGCAAGTACCGATTCCATATCATGCTCCAATCATAACAGTCGTTCTACCAGGCCAGTTGGGAGAGGAACCCGCAACAAGATGGAAAAGACGCTGTAAAATACGCCTGTCGCTATCAGTGCTATGGCCAGGGCAGGCAGCAGCTTTGCCCCCATCCATTTCTGTATGACCAGGATCATGCAAAAAGCTGTGACGCAGAAACCGAGGCGATCCACGAAAACCATATAAAAGCCAAGGGTGGCAAGAATGAGAACCAAACTGCCCGCTCCTCGAGCAGACTTGAGCCATCCGGGGACAATGATCAATGGCCGGACCTTTTTTTGGGCAATTGCGGTTACCGCCAGAAATAGCCCCCCGAGAGCCATGGCATAACCGATGAGTGTCGGGAAAAACTTTGAACCATAAGGCTGGCCGGAAATGGCAGGGAAACTCTGGGCCGCAAACACAACGTATGTCCCGATCACAATAAATAGAATACCGGTCAAGATGTCGCTGACTTTCATCCTGCCCCCACAATATAAAATTTCCCAGCATCCTTCCCTGCCGAAACCACTCAGGTAACGCCAGGGAAGGATGTTCTCGGTTCAAAGAAAGCGTGTCCGGGAGACTGCCTTCACACTATTTCGCCAATCCCAGGTCTTTGAGCAATTCAGCCGCCGTGCCGGTGAACGTGTCAGCAAACGATTGAAATTTTTCCGGACCATCCCAGAGAGGTGTAATTCCCCGCTGCGCCAAGGCGTCCTGAACCTCGGCACTGGCATGTGCTTTTTCAGCCGCAGCCACAATTTTGGACTTCACCTCCGGATCAAGCCCCTTGGGAGCAACAAGTGAAAACCAGTTTGAAAGTGCCCAGTCAATTCCCATTGCTTCTTTCACGGTCGGTACATCCGGGAATGCAGGAGACCGTTCCTCCGACATGATGGCCAGCTGGCGAACTTCACCGGCGGCCAGGAGTGCTTTTGCCTCGATCGGGGAACCGGTGAAAAAGGTAACCCCGCCAGCAAGCAGATCCTGCAGAGCGGGCGCGCCGCCTTTACTGGGAATCCATTGAATTTGATCCGTTTCCAGTCCGGCACTTTTTTCCAGTCCGGCAATGGCCATATGCCATGGTCCACCCTGACCGGACCCCGAGGCGCTATACGTATCTTTGGGGTTGTCCTTAACAGCATCGAGCGCTTCCTGGAGTGTCTTGAAAGGTGAATCTGCCTTGACGGTAACACCTGCGGGAATGAGGGCAAGCCGGGAAATCAGGTCAAAATTCGAGGGCGTGATATCGGCCATTCCCATTGTTTTGAAATAGGTGATTTCAGATGTTCCCGCTCCAAGCGTGTAACCATCAGGTTTGGCCGATGATATCGCCGCATGGCCGACAACGCCATTGCCTCCGGTTCTATTGACCACGTTGATCGGTACCCCCATCTCTTTTTCAAAACCAATGGCGAAAATACGAATAATGGTATCGGTTCCGCCACCGGCACCCCACGGTACAATAATAGTTACCGGACGGTCCGGATATTCAGCCCGGGCGTGCATACCGCCGCCTGCAACCATGATTACCGTTGCAACAACAATGAAACATGTCTTCAAAAGAAATCCAAAATCTCTGTATCTCTTGTTTATCATTACTTGTCCTCCTCTTCTCTGATTTTTGTGCTCGGATATCACATCCGGTCACATTTATGATCTTGCCGGATTTTCTTTCAAGTAGGCAATCCTGGCAAGCTCTTCTGTCAAGTCAGCAATGTCATACGCCCAGCGGATACTGCTCCCCAGACAGATAATGCCATGCTGCTCAAGCAACAGCGCCTTGCAATCCGGACTGTTTTCCAAAACACTGGCGACATTGGACTGCAACTCCTTTGTTCCTGAGGGTGCGAAGGGCGCCCGAGGCATCTTCAGCTGCTTGAAGGCGGCATCGGTGACCATCAAAATATCCCGTTTCAAGAGGGCAAAGGCGGTCGCATACGGCGGATGAATATAGAGTACAGCCTCTACATCCGGACGCTGAAATTTCCCCCTGTGCCACCCATCTGTCCGCGGTTGTAGGTCCGCTGTGCAAAGCGGACGAGTTCTTCTTTCTGTTTCGCTTTTTCCATTATTTCTGCCCCTTTGTTATCCAGCCCTGCGGCAGGTCCATTTCCACCAGCTGGCGAAAGTGGTGCTTGGTGTCAAGATATAACTGCTTGTACATCGAAAACAATTTGCTGTAGCTCTGGTGGGCCAGCTCATCAGGTTCGAACACGGCCCCGGTGACAACCGTCCGCTCGACCGCCTCCTTGAAACCGGGGTAAAGTTTCAGGCCGACCCCTGCAAGGATTGCCGCGCCCAGGACCTCGGTGTGACTCTGGGTAAGACTGATGACCCGTTTGCCCAGCACATCGGCAATTATCTGGTTCCAGATTCGACTGGCTGCGGCGGCCCCGCCGATACGCAGCTCGCTTATGGCAATACCGTTTTCCGATTCAAGCAGATCAATGACATGCCGTATCGCAAAAGCGGCCCCCTCGAGAACCGAGCGGAAAAAATCTCCGCGATTATGACCGAGCGTCACCCCAAAAAAGACGCCCCGGGCATACGGGTCCCAGATAGGGGTCCTCTCGCCGGCAAGGTAGGGGAGAAACAGCAGCCCCTTGCTCCCGGGAGGCGAATTCGCGGCCTGAGCCGTGATCAGCTCATAGACATCCCTGCCGGTCGCGTCCGCTTCTCTCTGTTCAAGCTCGCAGAATGTATCGCGAATCCAGCGGAGCGCCGAGCCCACCCCGTTGATCGCGCCGATATACTGCCAGCAGTGATCCGTAACATTGGTACAATTCATAAAACGGTGATCAAACTGACCGGTTGTTATCGGCCCGGCTACCCGCGCGGCGGTGCCCATGATCACAAAACACTGGCCTTCCTCCAGGACTCCGGTGCCAAGGGCTGCACCGATCGTATCCATGCAGCCTCCGATGACGGGCGTTCCCTTTTTCAGGCCGGTCAATCTCGCTGCTTCCCCGGTAATCCAACCAACAACCTCGTCGCAGCTGACGGGTCGCGGCAGTTTCTGCTCATCGATCTCGAGTGTATCGAGAAACGGCTGGTGCCATCTGCGTTTGCGAATATCAAATAGAAGCGTGGTCGAGGCCCGGGAATAGTCGATCGTAAACTCGCCGGTCAACCGCGCGACCAGGTAGCCCCCCGGCACCATCAGTTTGTGAGCGGCGTTGAAGAAATCCGGCTCATTATGCTTGAGCCAGAGTATGGTCGGCAGGGAGAACGCTCCGGGAGCGAGGGGATTGCCGGTAATCTCAAAGACCGTATCAGCGCCGAGCAGCTCCTTGATCCGGTCTACCTCCGGCAGGGCCCGCTGATCCCAGAGCATGATCGCCGGCCGGATGGGAATCCCTTTTTCATCAACGGCGATTAGACCGTTTGTGCAGCCAACGCCAATGGCCTTGATAGCATCCGGATCGATATCGACGATTGCCTCCCGTATCGCTCCGATTGTCGCCTGCCACCAGGCCTCGGCATCATGTTCCGCCTGGCCGGGTACCGTACTGATCATCTGGTACTCGCCATACCCGGAACCGACCAGGGTGCCGTCAAGGGTGAAGACACCAGCCTTCGTGCCTGTACCTCCGATGTCAACACCCAACAAATATGGTTCTTGGTGATTCATGTTCTCGTTCCCTTTCTCTGGCTGAGTTGCGAGGAGAAAAATGCTAAATCCCTGCTTGGTATCGGCTGGAGCGTTGCCGCTTCCTGGAGACGCACTGGCTGGATACTGGTCCTTTAGAAATGGCTCAACTGATGAATGATATGGTGTTTCATCAAATGCTCTGAGAGATCTCCATCCCTGCTTCGCAAGGCCTTAACAATTGTTTTGTGCTGGTTGATGGATTTCTCCAGCCGGTTAATGGGCAGTTTGATCACCAGCCGTGACAATTGAATTTTTGCATCTAATTTCTCTATTATTTCGAACAGGTGCGTGTTTTTTGTCCGGCCGGCGATCTCGAGGTGAAACATGCTGTCTTTTTCAAAAGCGGCAGCGATGTCCTTCTGGGCTATGAGCCCGTCACATTCGTCAGCAATACGGTCAAGATGATCAAAATCTTTGTCAGTACCGACGTCTGCCAGTAATTTTGTAGACAGGGTCTCCAGCCGGACACGAATATGGGCAAGCTGTACGGCCTCTTCTCTTGTCAGGGAGGAAACGACGGCATTGCTCCGCGGCCTGAGCGTAACCAGTCCATATTCGCTCAGTTTCTTCAAGGCTTCACGTATCGGCGTGCGACTCACACCGAACAGCTGCCCCACCTTCTCCTCATGGATTTTGTGACCAGCCTGGAACTCTCCGGAGAGTATCATCTTTTTGATATAGATGTATACCTGCCCGGATAAGCCGTTATAATTGAGATCAATCTTTTTCATAGCTCCGGCACCATCGTTTCATGCCGTTGTTCCTTTTTTTATCTGCTCTCCTCTTCCCTTTCCCATAAAGTGCATATATCGAGGCGATAACAGTGCTGTTTCAATTACGAATCACCAAGTGTCTGGGTTATCTTTGCGCCAATAGAATCGAGGCTTGACAGCACGCGGGCAGCAACATTTTTGTCAAGACAGCGCTTGACCCGGGCGATGGATATCTGGGCGAGCATAACCAGATCTGTCTCCTGCAGCAGTTCTCCTATAGCCTGCGCAACCTCTGCGTCATGCCCGGCAACATCCCCGCTGTTCAGTCTGGAAAAAGCTCCAGGGCACAATTTCGGAACAAGGAGTGGTTTTTTGTTCAGCCGCGCCGAAACCTCCTCATAGAGGATGCGGGACGGTTCCTCGGTGGTCGGGTTGGTCATCAGCAGGCCGATTCGGTCCGCATTTTGTATCGCCTGCTCCATCATCGGCTCATCAACTTTGAGGACCGGGATAGTCACCCTGCTGCGCACCCCATTAACACAGGGTGAAAGCGATGAACAGCTGACAACGGCAAGCTCTGCACCAGCGGACTGGGCTGAGGCCACCATTCTCGTCAGCCAGTCGATGATCTCCGGCGTGATCCTCCCCTGGGCTGACAATTTTCTCAGAATGCCTTCATCGAGGACATGTGTTATGTCAATATCTTGAATTGAACCGGCTACGGCTTCATGAACCGGACCAATTACCAGTCGCGTTGTGTGTACCAAACCAACAAGTCCCACCCTGATTTCCTCCAATTATTCCTTTTTCTCCGGTGCCGGGCCATGCAGCTCAAGCAGGGAAGCCATCAACTTGTCCCCAAGACCGGCATCTATTGCCGATTGATACGTGGACAGCAAGGAGTCGACCAGGTAGCTTTTAAACTCAAGGCTGTCGGCAAAGCCCTTGAAATAGCTGACATCCTTAAAGGCATTGGCGATAGAGAACTTGTGCCCGGTCAGATCACCGTCAAGAAGCGGCGGCACCATTTTCCTGAGCACGCCACTGTCCGCCCCCCCTGAAGACATCACTTCATACAGGACCCTGGCGTCCACACCAGCCTGAAAACAAAGAGACATTCCTTCTGTTATCAGTGCGGTGTAGCCGCAGGTAATAAAATTATTGATCAATTTGGCACTGTGGCCGGACCCTGGTGGCCCAAAATAGGCAATATTCTCCGAATAGCAGTCCAGCAGCGGCCTGATTTTTTCAAAAATGTCTTTTTCAGCCCCCACCAGGCTGTTCAAACGCCCAGCCTCGGCATCCTTTGGCGCACGGGTTACGGGAGCATCGGCAAAAGCGGCCTGTTTCCCGGCAAGATCTGCGGCGATGCGTCTGCTCAGCGCAGGGTCGCTCGTCGAACAGTCCACCAGGATAAAACCGGGCCGGCACGTTTCCAAAATCCCGTTTTCACCATAGACCAGCGCCTCGACCTCTTTTGCCCCGGTAACACAGAGGAAGACGATATCATTTCTGGCAACGAGTTCAGCGATGGTTGATGCTTCTGCCCCGCCTCTTTCAAGAAGATCCTCAATGCCTGCCCTGTTGCGGTGCACGAGGCCTGTCAGCGGATAGCCGTTTTTCAGGATATTTACGGCAATGCCGTGCCCCATCATCCCTAACCCGACAAAGCCAATTCTCTGTTTCATCGTCGTTCCCCAGTTGCCAGGATCAGGCTGATTGCGCCATGGAACAGGCAAGCCTGAAGGCAGCCATTAGAGCCCTGTCATTGGCAACACCCTTGCCGGCAATATTAAAAGCGGAACCGTGTGCCGATGTCGTAACCGGATAACGCAAACCGGCATGAACGGTAACACCGTGATCGAAACCCATCAGCTTCATGGCGATCTGTCCCTGGTCGTGATACATGGTGACAATGGCATCGTACCTGCCATCCCGGCCCTGCAGAAAAATGGTGTCGGCAGGAAACGGTCCTTCGACATTGATCCCTTCGTCTCTGGCCTGTTTGACCGCGGGCTCGATAATCTCAATCTCCTCATTGCCAAAACTGCCGCCGTCTCCGGCATGGGGGTTGAGACCGGCAACCGCAATTTTCGGATCATCCTTGCCACTGGCCTTGACGGCATTGTGGAGCAGCCTGGTCGCCTCGACAATTTTCGCGGTGCTCAAAAGTTCGCTCACCTGTTTGTGCGAAACGTGGGAAGTGGCCCTCGAGGTCCAGAGGTTGCCGAGCGTATTGAGCAGCCCAAATTCCCCTTGATGTCCAAGTTGATCGATAAAAAAACCTGACTCGTCCTCGTGTTTCAGACCGGCAAGGTGCATTGACTCCTTGTTCAACGGTGCAAAGCACATTGCATCCGCAAAGCCGCTGGTGCACAGCTCCAGGCCCTGAGCCAGGGTATCGAGCTGATACTTCCCGGATTCCCTCGACACCTGGCCAAGCGTATAGTCCTGTAAGACATATTCCGGGCGCTCATAGAGGACGATCCCGCCACCGTTCAAGGTTTCTCCTTCTACCCGGTCAGTCACCCGGTGATCGAGGTCAATGCCGGCAATTCGCAACCCCGTCGGCAAAGACCTTTCTGTCCGCCACCACGATAACGTCTGCCAGATCGGCAATCGCGGGATCGGCCAGCACTTTTGCCGCCAGTTCAGGGCCGATACCACAGGGATCTCCGAGGACCAGAGCTATACGGGGTTTTCTTCTCTCATTCATAACAGGTAATTATCCATAAAATAAGTTAACCAGGGTCAGTGAGACCGGTGGAAAATAGGTGACGAGCATCAGCACCATAATGAGCACGAGAATAAAGGGGATGTTGACCTTTGTCGTCTCCCAGATATCAGTTTTCGCGATCGAACAGGAGGTGACCAGCACACTTGCAACCGGCGGGGTCTGCTGGCCGATGGCGATATTGAGGGTCATGATCAAACCGAACTGAATGGGATTGATGCCGATCTGGTGCACCAGCGGCATCACGATCGGGACAATCAGGATGATCGCGGCAGCGCCATGCAGAAACATGCCGACAACAAACAGCATGACGTTCAACAGAGCGAGCACCATGATCTTGTTGCTGGTAAAGCTCATCATCCAGGAGGCAAATTGCTGCGGCACCTGCATCTCGGTAAGATGCAGGCCAAGCACCGCCGACGTGGCAACCAGGAGCATGACCACCGCCGTCTGGGTAACCCCTTCCACCATCGCTTTTCTCAGGTGCTCCCAGTTAATTTCACGGTAGATGAACCCCCCGATAACCAGCGCCGCCACGACAGCCAGCCCGGCTCCCTCCGTCGCCGTGACAATACCCCCGAAAATACCGCCGAGAATAATTACCGGCAGCGTCAGGGCCCACCCTGCTTCTTTAAAGGCAACCCACAACCTGGCGAGGGAGAAGGCCTCCTCCCGCGGCAGATCATAGCGAACCGCATACCAGTAGCAGAGCCCCATCATTGAGAATCCGCCGAGAACGCCGGGAATGATTCCCGCCACAAAGAGCTGAACGATTGAGGTATCCGAGAGCGCGCCATAGATGATCATGGCAATCGACGGCGGGATAATGATGGCAATCGATGCCGAAGACGAGGTCACCGCGGCCGACAGCTCCGGTGTGTAATTGCGCTTTTTCATGGCCGGGATCAGCACCGAACCGATTGCCGCGACATCGGCAACGGCGGAGCCTGAAATCTCGGCGAAAAACATCGACACCCCGACATTGACCATGGCCAGCCCGCCGCGGACAAAGCCGATCAGCGCCGAGGTAAGGTTAATCAGACGCCTGGAGATACTCGTCGTGTTCATCAGGGCCCCGGCCAGAATGAACAGCGGTATGGCCAGCAGCGGAAAATTGGTTGCCCCGTCAAACATGGTCAGGGCAGCGTTATAAATGCTGTTAATGCCTTTTGACATGACCATGCCGATAATGGCAACGGCGCCCAGCGCCACAGCTATCGGCACATTGATAAGGATAAGGGCAAGGAGTCCGAGAACCAGCAGAACGGTAGTCATGATTTACTCGCCTCCTCGATCGCCTGATCTATTGCTTCTTTTTCAAAATCGATTCCCGCCATTGATTTTCTCCAGGCATCCGGCATGCTGAGCAGTTCGGCGATTACGAACAAAACCGCGCCAACGGGAATCACTGACTGGGTAAAACTGAGATGGACCCAATCGAGGCTGACGAGCGTTTCTTCCCCGAAAATCCCGAGAAGATACCAGCCGGCATAGCCGACAACCACGAAAAAACCGATGACGACGACTTCTGCTGTTATGAATGCAGTGCCCCTCAGCGGTTTGGGCAACGACAGAAAAAGTCCCGGAAAGCCGAGATGACCCCGATGACAAACCGCAAGAGCAGATCCATAGTAGGTCAGCCAGGCAAGCAGGACTGAAGCGACTTCATCGTACCAGATCAAGGACTGGCCAAGAAACCGGAAAACTACGGCGAGAACCACAATAACAGCCAGGGAAATGAGCAGCGTGATGGAAATAAACTCCAGGATTCTTTCCAGCCATTTTTTCAATCGAGTAACCATGTCTAGATCCTGCCGACGGCGGCGTCCTTACAATAAAATGATGCACCCGGCTGATTAGGCCGGGTGCGGTTATTCAACTATTCAGCCAACTTCAGAGCAGCATCAATCATCTCTTTACCGCCGGCAACCTCGGTTCCGAACTCAGCGTAGATAGGCTTGCTTGCCTCAACAAAGGCGGCGCGATCAGCGATGTTCACCTCCATGCTTTCGCCCAGCTTGGTCTGCAGCATCATGTCATCCATCGTACCGGTGGCATACATCCAGCCCTGGACGTCAACCGCTGTCTTCTCGAGAATCTGCCGCACATCCGCCGGGAGCTTATCCCATTGCGAAGCACCAGTGGTGAGATAGGATGGGGTATAGACATGGCCGGTGACGGACAGGTACTTCTGGACTTCGTTGAGTTTTGCTGCGTAGATATTGGTATAGGGGTTCTCCTGGCCATCGATGACACCGGTCTGGAGTCCTACAAAAACTTCAGAAAAAGACATCGGAGTTGGATTTGCACCCCAGGCTGAAAACATTTTCACCCGCCAGGTAGATTTCGGAGTCCTGATTTTCAGGCCCTTCAGGTCATCGGGAGTATTGATCGGCTTGACATTATTGGAGATGTGACGAATACCGTTCTCCCAGAAGCCAATAACCTTGTAGCCTTTTGCCTCGATAGCAGGGGCAATCATCGGCCAGAACACCTTGTGCTCAATCCTGTTCAGATGGGCCCTGTCTTTTACCAGGAACGGCATATCAAAAAGACCCGCCTCTGGGGCAATCGATGACATGATTGAAGACGGCATCGCCAGGTGAACGGTGCCCAGCTTCAACTTCTGCATCAAGTCTTTGTCATCTCCGAGCTGTGAAGAGCCGTAAAAGACAACCTTCGCCTTGTCTCCCAGCAGCTCATTGGCTCGGCGGGTATATTCCTCTGCGGTTATATATTGGGTTGACCCGGGACTTGCACTGATCGCCAGAACGATCTCAAGAGCCGAAGCAGACTGGACCATACCGCCAACAGCCAGCAGGCCTGCACAAACTGACAGCACGCATTTTTTCATGGTAACCTTCATAGTATCCTCCTCATTTTTGGTGGTGTTGCCCTGAGCAATGCGTGACATGAAAACGAAACACGAAAGCACCGCCAGGAAGATTTTGGCACAATGCCAAACTACGCCACCAATATGGCATACTGTATACCGTTTGTCAACACGTTATGGTTATTATTGAGTCATATTTATATATTATAATAATATTAGCATCATAGTATTATACCACATTGTGTACAATTCTTTACAGTATACTGTATTTGTGCTATGATAATAAATAGTTAAAATATATTATTGGCCATTTATCGAGCCAATCAAAACAAACTCCAAATCGCATCGACAAACAAACCTATCATCAAAGGACTGTGAAATGTCTGATTATTTTTGGTTTATTTCAACAAATGGACCGGGAAGGGCAGATACATGATGAAGTTCTTGCAGGTCTCTACTTATCTGACGGCGGGATCGATCGATCTTTTTTCTCCAGTCGATAAGCCTGCAACAATGAACCAGGACAGTCCTATTTCACCGCTCAGACATTGTTGAACCGGTTTTGCTAGCCTTCCAACTCCTCGCGAATCATTTCCCTTGCAACCGCCCAGCCGTTCTGGAGATGAGACTTCAGAAGGCATTGAAGCAGATCGGAATCCCTGTTCTCTATACTTATCAGAATCTGTTCATGCTCGTTGACAGCACGGTCCCATCTCGGTTTGGCGCGATTCCCTGCATAGCGAAATCTCTTAAAACGAGTACTGATGCCAAGATAGGTCTGCAGCAGCACCTCATTATCTGCTGCCTCCAAAAGCGCGAGATGTATTTTCTGGTTTACCTTGAAATATTCCAGATGGTTGCCTTCATTGTAGAGCACCACCATTCTCTGGTGTAATTCATGAAGGTTATCTATTTCGTTCTGGGTAATCGACTGACACAAGAGCTTGCCGGCAAAAGCTTCCAGGCACGCCATCAGATTCATGGCATCATCAACATCCTTAAAGCTCAGGCGGGTTACTACGGCACCCCGGTTTGGGGTCAGGGTCAGTAATCGCTCTGCAGCCAGAACCTTAAAAGCCTCTCGCAAAGGAGTTCGTGATATCTGCAGTTTTTCACAGATAACTCGCTCGGGAATCCGTGATCCGGGGGCCAGCTCCCCTTCGATTATCCTGTCACGAATCCATGGAATCACCTCCTCATAGAGAGTGCCCCCACCTGATCTCTGCCCTTTTGAAGCGTTTCCCTGTCTCGTATTCATCCCCATGCTATTGTTACTCCTCCCCTTCTCAAGCGCTCAAGAATCATGGACGGTACCCAAGGACAACCAGTTTCTCTAGAAAGAGATTGTAATCGTAACAATCATTATCTTACATAATTTTCAGTTATTGTATACAATAAATGGAGTACCAGCTCATTTACGCTCTAAATGTGGGTGTTTTTTATTGACAATGAAAATATTGTATGCAATTAATAAATTTCCTTATCGAGGGGAGTTTACTACAAGCAGAACCGGTATCACCAACCGTGTCGATGTTTCGCTCGGCTCGCGATAGACAAATCGTCATTAACCCCAAAACAGGAGGAAATGTATGAAAACTTTTGCCACCGCTCTCTGCCTGACCGTCATTACGCTATTCTGCTGCGCCGCAACAGCTTCTGCGGAAGTCGAAATTGTTTTTGCAATCAGCACGCCCCAGGGAGCAATGGGACAGGTTTCAGGCCAGCGGCTCACTGACCTGGCTAACGAAAAGCTCGCCGGTAAAGCCAAAATTGTCTATTACCACTCAGACCAGTTGGGACCGGATAAATCCCTGATGCAGAAATTGAAACTCAACACTATACAGCTGACCCATATGGCCTCTGTAATGCCCTCCTATGTTGAAGAGAGTGCTGTATTCGACATGCCGTTTCTGGTCAAGGACAGGGATCATGTCTTAAAAATTGAAAAAGAATGGCTCTGGAAAACATTTGCACCGGCTGCCGAGAAAAAAGGCTATAAATTAATAGCCTTATGGGAAAACGGGTTTCGCCACATCACGAACAACGTCAAGCCAATTACTACCCCGGAGGATTTAAAGGGGATCAAAATCAGAACCCCGCGAAGCGAATGGCGAGTTGCGATGTTCCGCGCTTTTGGCGCCAACCCGACCCCGATGCCATTTTCTGAGGTCTTTGTTGGTTTACAGACCGGTGCAATAGATGCACAGGAAAATCCGTTGACTCACATCGCGGCAAACCAGCTGCAAGAAGTCCAGAAATACCTGTCGTTGTCAGGGCATGTTTACAGCCCCGTTTTTCTGCTTGCCTACAAGGAACACTGGGAGAAAATCCCGGCAGACATTCGAAAAGTGATCGAGGATACCGCCCAGGAAATCCGTCCCTGGATTTATGAGACTGTTGCTGCGGCAGATGAGCGGTTGGTTGGTGAATTGCAGAGCAAAGGCATGGAGGTAAACAGTGTAGACCGCGAGGCATTTGTCAAGGCAAGTGCACCCGTTTACGAACTGTTTGACGAGAAAATTCCCGGCGGAAAAGCAATGATCGATGAAATACTCAGCCTTGCTGATTAATTGGAAACATTCTGCGAACACTGCTGTCCACCGGAAATAGTTCCGGTGGGCAGCACATCATGCAGAGCAACACTCTCTCCCAGACAAAAGAGATTACACGATGTACCTCGAATCCCTCTACAACAAGACGCGCGAGAAAAAAGTCAGGGTCATCTTAATCGGTGGCGGTGAATATGGTAAATCGTTTATTTTTCAATCGACGAAATTACCGGGACTGGAAGTCATTGCGGTAGGCGATCATGATATCGACAAGGCAATCGAGTCACTCACTCATTCCGGTTTTTCAAGGCAAAATATCGGAATCTGCGATTCACCGGCTTCGGCCGAGCAGACCCGTAAGAGTGGTAAGATTATAGTAACAGCAGATGCGCTCACGCTGATGAATCTGCCCTTTGACGTTGTCATCGAGGCAACCGGTTCACCGGAGGGCGGCGCACGCCATGCCGCTGCAGCCATAGCCCACGGGAAGCATGTTGTCATGGTGTCAAAGGAGGCCGATTCAGTAATCGGACCGCTCCTGAGCCGAAAAGCCAGGGAAGCCGGTCTCGTCTACACGCCGGTTGACGGAGATCAACCGAGCCTGCTCATGCAGCTGGTGATGTGGGCCCGGGTTATCGGCCTGGAGGTCCTGTGTGCGGGTAAATCCAGTGAATATGATTTCGTCTATCATCGCAAAGAAGAACAGATCAGCAGCCTGGATCGCATAGCGCATGCACCAGGATTCAATTCTCTTTGGGATCTGGGCAGCAGGAACCCAAGAAAAATAGCTGATGAGCGAGCACGCGCATTAAGGGAGATTCCTCAACACACCGTGCCTGATTTAATCGAGATGTCGATTGCTGCCAACAGTCTTGGCTTGGATGTTGATACTCCGAGTTTCCACGCTCCCATCGCGAGACTCGGGGAGATTGCAGATTTCCTGGTGCCAAGAGAAATGGGGGGGCTGCTGTCCCGACCGGGTGTGGTGGATGTCGTAAACCTCTTGCGTGAGCCAGATGATGTGAGTATGGCAGGTGGAGTCTTTATCGTCGTCGCCTGCGAAGACAGGACTACCTGGGAGGTGCTGGAGGCGAAGGGACATATTGTAAACCGAGCGAGAAGTGCCGCGCTCATTTATCGACCATCTCATCTTCTCGGTGTCGAATCGGCCACTACCGTTTTCTCTGCAGCACTTGAACAACGTTCATCAGGGCCCGCCCAAATTCTCCCGAATCTCGGTGTCGTTGGGCGCACGACAAAAGCGCTGCCCGCAGGCACCCGCCTGCAGGCCGTTGGACACCATCATCTCATAGACGGCGTCGAAGGAATGGTACTTCCCTCCTGTGCCGCAAACAACTCCAATCCAATCCCTTACTACCTGTTATCCAGCCGTTTTCTCGTTGAGGATGTGCCGCCCGGAACCTTCATTACCGGCAAGATGATAGAGAAACCCCACGACTCGCTGCTTTGGAATCTCAGAGCCGAAATGGACGCGACTTTTGAGCTGTCATAAAAAAACCATGCTTCGATTCGCACGGTGCGAGGGTATACAACCATAGCGTTCCCGGTTGGCAGCCGCTAAGCGCAGTTGTAGATCAACCGGCTATCCGCTCCCACTTCTGGTCGCTTTTTGACGCTGTCCAGGGGCTGACCGTTTTGTTAAACTCGAGGAAGTGTTCTGTTTTCAGGTGCAGCTCAAAGGCCTCGCTGTCTTTATAGACTTCGTAGAGAAAAATCCTTGCTGCATCCCCGGGATCCCGGCAGACATCGAACTGCAGGCACCCGTCTTCTTTGCGCAGCGAATTAGCGGCCTGTTTTTTCATCGTTTCGACAAACTCGGCAACGTGTTCCTGTTTGATCTGAAAATCAACGGTTACGACAAACATGGTATCTCCTGCTCTAATTAGTTAGCTGCGGGTATTGGTGAATTCTATCATCATCCCATCCGGCAGGGCGACGACGATTACCTTGTTGCCCCTGTTCGGTCCACTGTCGACCACCAACGGGGTTGGTGAAAGTGTCGTTATCCGCTCATCATAGGCAAGACACTTTTTTACTGCTTGATCGACGTCATCAACCATCAGGCAGAGGTGGTAATGGCCGACATCGACCATTCGCGGCCGGCAGTGCTGAAGCGCTGCCCGTCCGCCGTATTGCGAAATCTCAAACAGTTGATCGTCTATCTTCATGTAGGCGATCATGACTTCAATACCCTGCACGCCGGTAACAAATTCCTGGTTTTTCGGCTCCCGGGGGGATTTGTCAAGAAGCTCGAATCCCAGGACATCATGCAGGAAGGCAACCGTCCAGTCAACATCGGCCACAACAATACCGGTATGGTAATATTTCTTGACGTCAATCGCTTTCATGTTCTCTTCTCTCCCTGTTTTTTTGTGAAATAGTCTCCACGCCCGCTGCTCGTGTACCACGGAACATCGTTCGTTCAACACAATGTTACCAGTCTGCAGGCGAAAATGGAACAACCTCGTCGATCGTCTCAGCCGACATGATAAGCATGAGCAGACGATCCACCCCGAGTGCGATACCGGCAGCACAGTCAATCAGCTGAAGATCATCGAGAAACCGCTCCGGCATCCGCGCATCGCGGCCGGACATCTCTTTAATCCGGTCGATTTCATGGTTAAAACGCGACCGCTGCTCCCCGACATCGGTGAGTTCACTGAAGCCATTGGCCAGCTCCAGTCCATCAACATACATCTCAAAGCGCTCGACAACACCCGGATCAGAGCTTTTCCGCCGCGCCAGCGAGCCGCACCGGGCCGGGTAGTCGTAAAGAAAATGCGGGGTTGTACGCCCTAGACATGGTTCGATATATTCCACCATCAGCTCATCAAACATGTCTGTGGACAACGCGTCTCCGGTCGGCATCGGAGAGAAGGCAAGAAACGCATCCTCGACGCTGATCCGCTCCCACTGCTCATCAAGCTTCAGCTTCTGCAGGCAGGACTGAGCGAGGCGCGTCCGGAAACGCCTCTGTGCTGAGAGATCGGCCACCACATGGCGCAGCAGGTCTTGACAGTCATCCATCAGTTGCAGGTAATCAGCATCTGCCCGATACCATTCAAGCATCGTGAACTCTTCAAGATGTTTTTTTCCGGATTCACCCTTTCTGAAGCAGGGCGACAGCTGAAAAATCCTGCGCGCGCCCCGGCTCATCAGACGCTTCATGCACTGCTCCGGAGAACTCTGGAGAAACCAGTCCCCGGCAGGGATCGGCTCTATATGACTCTCGGGAATCATCACCGGCTGGCGAACCGGCGTGTCCACTTCAAGAAAATCCTGGTCGCTGAAGAAGGTCCTGATTGACCGGAAAAGGGCCGCACGAAGATGCAGCCCCTCGAGATCAAGCATTAGTGCTACTCTTTGACCCGGGTAACATAGGCCCCGGTACGGGTGTCGATCTGGATCTTGTCACCCTCCACCACAAAGGGAGGAACCTGGAGCTGATAGCCCGTTTCGACGGTAACCGGCTTGGTGTCGGTTCCCGATGTGTCACCCCGTGCCCAGGGGTCCGCCTGGGTCACGGTGAGATCGACAAATATCGGCAGAGAAACGTCAATCGGCTGGGATCCGAAAAACAGTACCTGCACCTCCATGTTGTCAATCAGGAAGTTGATGTTGTCGCCCAGCTGTTCCTTGGTCAGGAAAAGCTGCTCGTAATTCACGGTATCCATAAAATGAAACTGGTCATCCTGGTTATAGAGATACTGCATATTTCTTTCTTCCAGATCGGCCTTTTCAAACTTGTCATTTGAACGGTAGGTATTGACAAACTGGTTGCCGCTGATCATGCTCCGCATTTTGCAGCGATACAGAGCCTGCCCCTTACCCGGTTTGGAAAACTCAAATTCGATAATGATGAAGGGTTCTCCATCAATCTGTATCTTTAATCCTTTTCGTAAATCTGATGCGCTATACATTTACTCTCTCCTGTACATAGCCGGAGTAACGGGACAAATCCAGACCGAGCCCGTTACAGCCTGAGTATTAAACGGTAAGCACCGAATATACCCAGCAGGCACTCTTTTTGGCAACAGGTAAATATCCACACCCAAAGGGTGTGGCTTTATGTTTCCCCCCATAGGGGGGACAAAGCCCTGCCCCCTAAAGGGGGCGGGACCATGAGTTGTTCCGCTTAATACTTATTGATCAAACAATTGTAACTGTTCAATCTGCCTTTCCTGCTTCTCCTGGTAGCGGACATACTTACGTATCATGTCCGCGTCAAGACCGACTGTGTCTACACAATAGCCTTTTGCCCAAAAATGGTTTCCCCAGTATGGCTTTTGTTTGAGGTATCGAAACTGATTGAATAGCTTCATCGATGTCTGCCCTTTCAATCTCCCCAAAAACTGAGATATTGATACCTTCGGGGGAACCATTATCACCAGGTGGACATGATCCGGCTGAACGTTTAATTCAACAACCTCACACCCTGCAAATCCACTTATTGCATGTATTCCAACTTCGCATGCTTCCTTTACTGCACCTGTCAGTATTCGATATCGATACTTCGGTACCCAGACAATATGGTACTGACAATGCCATATCGAATGTGATAACTTACGGAATCTGCTCACTGCGACCTCCTTACTTTTCGATGTTGCGGCAACAACTCGAGGTAAGGATAGCAGTGAGCGGCCTTTTAGGCCATGCCCATACGGGACCGGCGCAGCCAGCCCCTATTACCCCACCCTAAGGGTGGGGGTTTCTACTTCAAACTAAAAAACGAGTGCGATGGCAACACCGGTTGCCTGGATGAATTTCACCATTATATTCCTCATAGCAGCCCTGTTTTTTACAGCATATCGACTCAACCCTAGTATAATGAGCCTTTTGCAAAATAATGATTTTGAACGAAAATAATCACTTTGCAAGAGGCTCTCATGTGAAGCCATTCTCTGGACATACGTATGGCAAACAGAATCGGAATTCTCTCAGACACGCACCTGAGCACCTGCAGCCCTGCATTTTCCCGGCTTGTCGGCACGGTCTTTCATGACTGCAGCACGATCATTCATGCCGGTGACATAACTGATATCGGTGTGCTCGATGCTTTTTCAGACAAAACCCTCTATGCCGTCCATGGCAACATGTGCAGCCGCTCGGTAAAAAACTATCTGCCGGAATCCGCACGGTTTTCCATCGACGGTCATGTTATTGCTGTCTGCCACGGCGCCGGAATTCGTGACTCGATAGAAGACACTCTTTATAATCGGTTCCCTGATGCAGACTGCATCGTCTACGGGCACACCCATCAACCCGCACAGCACCGGTATGGCAAAATTCTCTTTATAAATCCAGGCAGTTTTACCGGCACGGGACGATTCGGCGCACCTGGAACCTATGCGATTCTCGAAAGTTCGAAAAGCGGACTCTCTGCAACTATTCACCCCTTGCCACAGCCAAAATGAAATCACTCTGGACGCCCTGGCGTATTGAACATGTACTCGGCAACACACAATCAGCCCCGGGATGTATCTTTGCGCCGCCCACCACTGAAAATCACTCAAAACAGCATCTGCTTCTCTACCAGGACGGCCAGACCCTCTGTCTCATGAACAGATTCCCCTACAGCAATGGTCATCTGCTGGTGGCACCGGCAGCGCACGTCAGCTGCATCACAGAACTCAGGGCCGAGCAGACAGCTCCTTTGATGGAGCTGGTCAGCCGGGCCACATCAATCCTGAAAAATCGGCTGCGGCCAGACGGCTTCAACATCGGTCTCAATATCGGCAGTGAAGCTGGGGCGGGCATCAGCGACCATCTTCATTTTCACATCGTCCCCCGCTGGCGGGGCGATCATAATTTCATGACAGTCCTGGCCGATGTCAGGACAATTCCCGAACATATCGAACAGACCTTTGACAAGCTCCTTCCCGAATTTCAAGTCTATTTCAAGAGCCGAAACAGCTGATATGACTGCACCAGCAAAACTCACCCCGATGCTCGCCCAATATCTCGAGATCAAAAATCAGCACAAGGATGCGATCCTCTTTTATCGAATGGGCGATTTTTATGAAATGTTCTTTGAGGATGCCCAAACCGCCTCCAAACTGTTAGCCATCACCCTGACCTCGCGAAACAACAAGAACGATACAAACCGGGTCCCGATGTGCGGAGTGCCCTATCATGCTGCACAGGCCTATATTGCCAAGCTGGTTAAGGCCGGAAAACGAGTGGCGATCTGCGAGCAGGTAGAGAACCCCGCCGAGGCAAAAGGTATCGTCAAGCGTGAGGTCATCCGGGTCATCTCGCCCGGTGTCATTACCGATGATCAGCTGCTGGATGAAAAAGAAAACAGCTATGTCTGCGGTATTTACCGTATAAGCGACGGCAACAAAGCCACCTGGGGAATCAGCTTTCTTGACCTGAGCACCGGGGATTTCAGTGTCGGAGAATTTGTCGACAGCACTCCTGTCCCGGAACAGATTCTCGACCAGCTGTCCCGCCTGAACCCGGCCGAGATTCTTGTCAGTGAAGATGATCACCCCTCGCTTCGCCCCCTGCTCGACGCAGTTGAGATGAATCTGTCAACCATCTGTGTCACCGCCAGACCCTCGCACATCTTCCACTTCGACAGCTGTTTTGAACTGCTGACCGATCATTTTCAGGTGATCAGCCTGGATGGCTTTGGCTGTGGAGGGTACCACCCCGGAGTTATCGCCTCCGGGGTACTGCTTGATTATGTCATCGAGACCCAGAAAGCAGATCTCAGCCACATCGAGAAACTCAAACCGATCGATCTCGAGGCGGTTCTGCTCATTGATGATTCATCAAGAAGAAATCTGGAGTTGACCCGGACACTGGTCGGCGGCAAGCGGGAGGGATCGCTTCTTTCGGTCATGGACAAAACCAGTACGCCAATGGGTGCGCGGCTCCTGAAAAGCTACCTCCTGTTTCCGCTGCAAAACAGCAAGCGTATCCAGGCACGGCTCAACGCTGTCAGCTTCCTTTACAAAAACACCGAGATTCGCAAAAAACTCAGGGAAGCGCTCAGCGCGATATATGACCTGGAAAGGCTCAACAGCAGAATGGTCCTCGGCCATGGCAACGGCCGCGATGCAGTTGCCCTCAGGCTGTCCCTGGCAATGCTGCCGGAAATCCATCAGCTGTTGAAAAGGTGCGACAGCCGGAAAATTCAGCAGATCTGTTCTGAGTTTGATCCCCTGGACGACCTGCACGACCTGCTGTCCCGAGCTATCGCCGACGACCCGCCCGTTACGCTGCGCGACGGCAACCTCATCAAGCGGGGGTACAACGAGGAGCTTGACGAGCTTGTCAGCCTCCTGCGCGATGGCAAACAACTCATCCTCAACCTTGAACAGCAGGAGCGGGAGAAGACCCGGATTCCCAAGCTCAAAATAGGATTTAACAAGGTTTTCGGATATTTTATTGAGGTCAGCAAAGTCAACAGCGAGAAAGTTCCTGACCACTATATCCGGAAACAGACGCTGGTCAATGCCGAACGTTTTATCACCCCCGAACTCAAGGAGTTCGAGAGTAAAGTGCTCAGTGCCGAAGACCGCAGGCTTGAACTCGAGTATCAGCTCTTCATCACCATCAGAAAAAGTATCGCCGGACACAGTTCACGGCTGGTCAAAACGGCACGGCTAATCGCCCAGACCGATGTTTTCTGCTGTCTTGCAGAAATTGCCAGGCAGTATCATTACGCACAGCCGGTGATCACGACAGATGAAACGATCTCTATCAGCGAGGGGAGGCACCCGGTCATAGAACGGGCACTTCCTGCCGGGAAATTTGTGCCGAATGACACCACCCTCGACCAGTCTCAGAACCAGGTCCTGATCATTACCGGTCCCAACATGGCAGGCAAATCAACGATACTCAGACAAACCGCGCTTATTGTTCTGATGGCACAGATGGGCAGCTTCGTGCCAGCCGATCAGGCCTCGATCGGCATCGTCGACAAGATATTTACCAGGGTCGGGGCGATGGATGATCTTCGCCGGGGGCAGTCCACCTTTATGGTTGAAATGAGCGAGACGGCGAACATTCTCAACAATGCGACCACCAGAAGCCTCGTCATTCTCGATGAAATCGGCCGAGGCACCTCGACCTTTGACGGGCTGTCGATCGCCTGGGCTGTTGCCGAGGCTCTCGTTTCCAAAAACGGGATCGGCATAAAAACCATGTTTGCCACTCATTACCATGAGCTCACCGATCTCGCCCGCAATGAAACCCGGGTGCAAAATTTCTCGGTGGCTGTCAAGGAATGGAACGATACCATCATTTTTCTACACAAACTCGTCGAGGGAGGGACAAACAGAAGTTACGGCATACAGGTTGCCGCCCTCGCTGGTGTCCCCGACCAGGTCGTGAAACGGGCCGAGGAAATTCTCCGGAAAATTGAGCGAGGCGAACTCGACTATCAGCAGACGAACAATCTTGCCCGGCAAAAAAGCAGCACCAAACAGAATACCGGTGCCAGTGGTCCGAGCCAGCTGTCCCTTTTCCCCTCGCCATCCCACCCGATCATAGAGCTGTTGAGGACAACCAGCATTGACGACATGACCCCGCGCCAGGCGCTTGATTTTTTATATCGACTCGAGGACCTGGCCAAGTGAATCCCGGCGGGACGGTAAACAAGAGGGTCGCGGCGGGGCAGAACAGCTTTTTTTTTGCGATAAAAGCCGCAATTATGTATAGTCTGCCCAATTACAGCAATTTTGCTATATGAGGCTACCGGCGCAACCACATCGATATCAACCAACTCCACACATGGTCTCATAGAGTGTGTATGATGAAAAAACGTATCCTGATCATATTCTCATCCTTACTGATCCTCTCCTTTGTTTCTGCAGGTTTCTGCTCTGCAACCCAGCATCGTCAATACAATGGAGAAGGAGAACTCGGAGCCCATTACCAACAGGCAAAATTCTTTTACAACCAGCTCAAGACCAATGCAAATCTAGCGGCGTCGCGGGAAAACTGGCTCAAAGGCGCTGGAAATTTTCGCCGAATCTATCTGGCAGAACCCAAGTCAGACTATGCACCCGCCTGCCTGTTCATGCTCGGCCGCCTCTATTTTGACATGTATAAGACATTCGGCAGGGGCATTGACCTGGGGGAATCAATCTCCTATTACCGGGATGTCGGTTCGCTTTTCCCGGGGCATCAATTTGCAGATGATGCCTATTATGCCGTGGGGGTCATCCTTCTTGACGAGGTAAAAGATCCGAAAAGAGCGGCAAAATCGTTTGAGAAAATTGTCTCTGAATACCAGGGCGGCGACATGCACGCCCAGGCCGAGACAAAACTCAAGATCCTGACAAAAGACTACGATATCCCGCTGCCGACGGTGATGGTCGGCAATTCGCAATTGATGAAACTGACCAACGTACTGCCGGTCAAGTACTGGTCGTCCAACGACTATACCCGTGTGGTCATCAGTACATCCGGCCCGGTAACCTATCGGGAAGAACTCCTCGAGGAGAATGGAGACCGGCCCCGCCGCCTGTACATTGATTTTTTGGAAAGCTATATAGAACCACGGTTCAGGTCACCGGTACCCATCGAGGACGGTCTCTTGAAGCGGGTCCGAACGGGCCAGTATTCAACCGATACCGTGCGGGTAGTTCTCGACATTGAATCTATCTCGAGCTACAAGATATTCAGCCTGCCCGACCCATTTCGGGTGGTAATCGATGTCAGGGGCAAAGCGTCCCCTGCCCCTGTTTCACCGGAGCCGAAACGGACTTCCCCGGTTACACTGCCAAGACAGGAACCTGCCTTTGCAGAGACCACCACGACACGACCATCGCCCGGACAAGATCGGCTCTCCCCCGCTCCCCTGGAACCTGCACCCGCTGACAGTGATAGGGAAGACGAAGATACTGATGTCATCCCTGTCATCGTTTTAAAGGACAGCAAGAAGAACCAGGCGTTGGCCCAGATCAGTGCTGCCGACTCAGGACCCGTCGTCCGCATGCAGGAACAGCCGCTGGCCACCAGGATTTCTCTTGCCCAGCAGCTCGGACTTGGTGTCGGAAAGATCGTCATCGACCCCGGTCATGGTGGAAAAGACCCGGGAGCCATGGCTTTTGGGCTGAAAGAAAAGGACATCGTCCTCAAAGTTGCAAAAAATCTCGCACATCATCTGGAAGAGGACATGAATGCAGAGGTCATACTCACCAGGGAAACTGATCTGTTCCTCTCCCTCGAAGAGCGCACGGCAATCGCCAACACCAATGATGCCGATCTCTTTATTTCATTGCATATCAACGCCCATCCGTCTCCCCAGGTAAAAGGTTTTGAGACCTATTTCTTAAATCTCAGTACCAATGAGGAAGCCATGCGCGTCGCGGCTCGGGAAAATGCAACGACGGCACACCAGATGAGCGATCTCCAGGATATCCTTTCGGATATCATGCAAAATTCAAAAATCAACGAATCATCCAGACTTGCCCGGCAGGTCCACAATTCCATCGCCACTGGGCTCGCAACCCCGCCCTATACCACCAAGAACATGGGGGTGAAACAAGCGCCATTCTATGTCCTCATCGGGGCCGGTATGCCGGCGATTCTGATCGAGCTGGCCTTCATATCCAATCCCGAGGATGCAAGACTTCTTGCAGACGATGCCTTTATCGATAGAATGACCGCTGAAATATCAAGAGGGATACTGGAATACACCAACGCCAATACCGCCCAGCTCTAATCAGGAATCCGGATTTTTCTCGGCTCCTCTTCACTCTATGCTGCAGCCTCCAATAAAAAAGGGGGTGTTTCCTGAACCAGGAAACACCCCCTTGAACGTGATAAACGCAGCGATGAATATTTTTATTTTATATTCGATGCTTTTAATCGAGTAAGTGCCCTCTGCAGAGCAGCCTCAGCCCGTAGAACATTGATGGAATCATCGTGAGCCGAAGCCTGCGCCAGCCTTTTTTCCGCCCGCTCTTTAGCCTTCATGGCCCGGTCCACATCAATCTGGCGACCAAACTCCGCACTCTCTACCAGAAAGGTAATTTTATTGTTGGACACTTCGCAAAAACCGCCGCTGATCATCAGTAATTCGCGTTTCTTGCCGTTTTCGTATGACAAAATACCTATCTTGATAGTTGAGAGGAACGGGGCATGATTGGCCAGGACACCGAAGTCACCTCCATATCCGGGAGCATTTACAATGTCAACATCCTCGTTGACAACTGCACCGGTTGGAGTAACTACTTCCAATGCAATCTGTTGTGCCATTGATATTACCTCTCGTCAGCAGAATTATTCTTTCTTGGCGCCTTTTGCAACCGCTTCTTCGATAGAACCAACCATATAGAACGCACTCTCCGGCAGGTCGTCATGCTTGCCTTCCAGTATCTCCTTAAAGCCCTGGACGGTGTCTTCTACCTTGACGAATTTTCCGGCCATACCGGTAAATACTTCGGCAACAGTAAAGGGTTGAGACAGATATCTCTGGATTTTTCGCGCCCGGGATACGAGCATCTGATCTTCCTCGGAAAGTTCGTCCATACCGAGAATGGCGATGATGTCCTGAAGATCCTTGTATTTCTGCAAGGACACCTGGACACCGCGGGCCACCTGATAGTGCTCTTCACCAATGACGTTTGGATCAAGAATCCTGGATGTTGAATCCAACGGATCAACAGCAGGATAGATACCGAGCTCGGATATCTGACGGGAAAGAACAACTGTTCCGTCGAGATGGGCAAAGGTCGTCGCCGGTGCCGGATCGGTCAAGTCGTCGGCTGGTACATAAACACACTGCACTGCCGTGATGGACCCTTTATTGGTTGAGGTAATACGTTCCTGCAGGGCACCAAGATCTGTTGCCAACGTCGGCTGGTAACCAACAGCTGAAGGAATACGGCCGAGAAGAGCCGACACCTCTGATCCCGCCTGGGTAAAACGGAAAATATTGTCAACGAAGAAGAGTACGTCCTGACCTTCCTCGTCACGAAAATACTCAGCTGCGGTAAGTCCGGTGAGACCGACGCGGGCACGCGCTCCCGGTGGTTCGGTCATCTGGCCGTAGACGAGCGCAGCCTTGGGCAGGACGCCTGAATCCTTCATTTCGTGGTAGAGATCGTTGCCCTCACGGGTTCGCTCGCCAACTCCGCAGAAGACTGAAATACCACCGTGATGCATGGCAATATTGTTTACCATTTCCATCATGATAACGGTTTTCCCGCAACCGGCGCCGCCGAAGAGTCCCATCTTTCCGCCCAGGGGGAACGGCACCAGCAGATCAATAACCTTGATGCCGGTCACAAGAACACGCACTTCGGTGTCCAGATCGGTAAACGCCGGTGCTTCTCGATGGATCGGCAACGATTTTGAAGATTCAATCGGGCCCAGGCCGTCAACCGGTCGACCGACGACATTCATGATTCGACCCAGCGCCGCCTGTCCTACCGGAATGGTGATCGGCAGCCCGCTATCACGCGCTTCCATGCCGCGGACAAGACCATCCGTCTGGTCCATGGCAACACAGCGGCAAACGTTATCGCCGAGGTGCTGTGCCACCTCGACAACCAGGTTGTCTGGTTCATCTGAGATTGCGGGATTACTGATCATGAGCGCGCTCATGATGTTTGGCAGATTACCCGCATCGAACTCAACATCAACAACAGGTCCAATGACCTGTAACACTTTTCCTACTCTCTGCTCACTCATCGGGCCTAACCCCTCCTTATAAGTCTGAGATTATCCTTAAAGTCTGATTCCATTATTTAAGGGCTTCGGCACCGCCAACAATATCCATCAATTCTGCTGTAATAGCGGCCTGGCGAGCCTTGTTGTATACAATTGTCAAATGTTCGACGATGTCCTTACACGCGTTGGTGGCATTATCCATGGCAGTCATCCGTGCCGCATGCTCGCTTGCACCAACCTCGAGCATGGCATGATATATCATGACATTGAGATACAGTGGCTGCATGACATCCATG
The DNA here is from genome assembly GCA_963674815.2 of Desulfocapsaceae bacterium. GTDB lineage: Bacteria > Desulfobacterota > Desulfobulbia > Desulfobulbales > Desulfocapsaceae > MADRE3. The sequence continues at coordinate 582,299 of CAXXTV010000004.1, read as the reverse complement.
ATCTCTTCAGTGGAAGGTTCGTAAATATACTCTCCGGAAATTTTCTTTGCAGCTTCACCTTCCAAAGGCTGCAGCGGCTGAACAGGAAGAAAGTCCTTGTATGTGGGAGCCTGAACGGCGATCGACCTGAACTCACCAAAGATGACTTCAACTTTATCCGCAGCACCGCTCAGGAAATTTGCTGCGACGTCATGGGCAACTTCACGGGCGTTAAACATCTGGAAACTGGCCATGATGTCATTGTATGTTTTACGAACCTTGCCTGTTTTCCTGAGCGTCTGGTAGCCCTTTTTCCCGACACAGACATAACTTACCTGCTTTCCTTCGGACTCATACTGTCTTGTTTTCTTTGCGGCAAGGTTGATGATGTTTGAGTTGAAGGAACCGCACAGGCCGCGGTCGGAGGTGATTACAACAAGCTCGACCGCTTTTACCGCTCTGCTTTCCATAAGTGGAAAACTGCCTGTATTCGACCCGCCGGAAAGGTTGGACATGGCCTCGTTGAATTTGGCACTATACGGACGGAAGGCCTCCATCTTCTCCTGCGCCCCGCGCAACTTTGCAGAGGCAACCATATTCATGGCCTTGGTTATCTGTGCTGTCTTTTTGACACCGACGATCTTGTTCTGAACTTCTTTTAAGCTCGGCATATCTGGACCTTCCCTAATTTAGTTAAGACCTTTCGTTGCCTTGAACGTTTCACCAAAGCTGGTCAGTGCTTTATTCATTTTCTCCTTGATTTCGTCGGTAAACTCCTGTTTCTCCTTGAGATCAGAGAAAATCGAGGGATCGTTGCTCTCGATGTATGAATACAATTCTGACTCATAGGCGGCCAGCGTGTCTACGGGCAGTTTGTCCAGATAACCTTTTGTGCCGGCATAAAGAATTGTTACCTGCTTCTCCATCGGCAACGGCTGATATTGTGGCTGCTTGAGGATTTCCACGAGTCTTTCACCCCTGGTCAGCTGCGCCTGGGTTGCTGCGTCGAGATCGGAGCCAAAAGCCGCAAAGGCCGCCAGTTCCCGGTACTGGGCGAGATCAAGGCGAAGCGTACCTGCAACCTGCTTCATGGCCTTGACCTGAGCTGCACCGCCAACGCGGGATACTGAGAGACCGACGTTGATCGCCGGGCGGACGCCCGAGAAGAACAGGTTCGGCTCAAGGTAAACCTGGCCGTCAGTGATGGAGATAACGTTTGTGGGAATAAATGCGGAAACGTCTCCGGCCTGGGTCTCGATGATCGGCAGGGCTGTCAGGGAGCCTGCTCCCAGTTCATCGTTGACCTTTGAGGCACGCTCGAGCAGACGGGAATGGTTGAAGAAAATATCACCGGGATAGGCTTCACGACCCGGCGGGCGGCGAAGCAGCAGGGAAAGTTCGCGATAGGCTACCGCCTGCTTGGAAAGATCATCATAGATAATCAGCGCATGCTGTCCGTTGTCCCTGAAGTACTCACCCATCGCACAGCCCGCAAATGGAGCGATATACTGCATCGGTGCCGGGTCGGACGCACAGGCGGAAACGACCGTCGTATAGTCCATCGCGCCATGTTTACGGAGTGCTTCGACAACGAGGGCAACCGTTGACTTCTTCTGGCCGACGGCAACATAGATGCAGTGGACATCGGTATCTTTCTGGGCGATTATGGCATCGACACAGAGCGAGGTCTTGCCGATCTGGCGGTCACCGATGATAAGTTCACGTTGTCCTCTGCCGACAGGCGTCATGGCGTCTACCGCTTTAGCACCGGTGTAACAGGGCTCATGTACGCCTTTACGTGCAATAACACCCGGGGCGAGCACCTCGATCTTCGAGGATAGCTTGGCATTGATGGGTCCCTGCCCGTCGATTGGAAAGCCGATACCGTCAACAACACGCCCCTCCATCTCCGGTCCGACAGGCACCTCGGCAATACGTCCGGTGCGCTTGACAATGTCTCCTTCTTTGATCTTGTTGACACTCCCGAGCACCGCAACACCGACGTTGTCTTCCTCGAGGTTCAGCGCCAGTCCCATGACCCCTTCTCCGAACTCGAGCAGCTCCATGGCCATGCAGTTCATGACGCCATAAACACGGGCAATACCGTCGCCAACGGAGATGACGGTACCGGTCTCGTTCAGGTCAACACTGGTTTCAAACTCACCAATCTGGTCCTTGATAATTTGACTAATTTCTTCAGCTTTGATCTGCATCTATTCTCTCCCCTTAATGGAATCTTTTAAACTTGCAAGCTGTGTCCTGATACTGCCATCCAGGACCAGATCTCCCACCTTGGCAATGATTCCGCCGATAATTGAGGGATCAACTGAAGCACTCAGCTCAACTTTCTTGCCAGTTAATTTCTCTAGTGTCGCCTGCACCTTATCCTGCAGTTCTGCGTCTAATGCAACCGCCGATACAACGCTGCCATGGCTGATATTGTTATCATCATCAACCATGATCTGATACTGTTCGGCGATCTCGGGTAATATTTCAGCTCTTTTTTTCTGAACCAGCAGGTTCAGAAAGTTACCCAGCACTTTTTCGGCTTCAATCGATTTCACGATTCCTGCCATGACTTTTTCCCTGGTATCGATCGGGTAAAGAGGGTTTGTCAGAGCATCTTCCACTTCCGGGGTAGATGTAAAAAGCCCGGTCACTCCCTGCAGAGCAGCATTGTAGGCTTCATACTTCCCGTCTTCCTTGCCTATGGCGAACAACGCCTTGGCATATCTTTTTGCGAGGATAGTCTGTTTCACTGTACGGCCCCCACTTTATCTAGATAGTCTTCAATAATCTTTACCTGATCGTCAGGCGTAAGATTCTTAACAATCAGCTCTCTGGCCATGACCGCTGCCTGTTCAGCAGCGTCATTTTTCAGTGTTCGCCGTGCTTCCATGATCTCGTTTTGAATGGTAAGCTCTGCCTGACGCTTGATATCATCGGCTGCTTTTTCCGCCTTTTCGATAATCTTTTGTTTTTCAACCTCAGCCTGGGCAATTGCTTTTTCTACAATACCATCGATATCTTTTTCAACGCCGGCAAGCTTCGCCTCAAATGCTCGGTATGACTTTTCCGCTGCAGCCTTTCTCGCCTCCAGATCTGAAAGTTCATCCCTGATTCTCTGTCGGCGACCGGCAAGCGCCGAACCGATCGGTTTGGCGCCGAATTTGACCAGTATGATCATCAGGACTATGAAGTTTAAGACCCGCCAGAACAGGTCCTTCAACTTCTCGCCTGACAGGCTACCGCCGGCAGCACCATGGCCGCCCTCTTCCGCGTGTGAGACGTCCCCACCGGCACTGTGAGCGCTGTCGGCTGCGCCGGCCTGACCGACTGCTGCCGCGTGGCTGCCCTCTGCTGCCGGCTGGTCTGAAGAGGCTGACACCGTGCCCACCGAAAAGGCAAAGCAGAGTGCTGCCACCAGGAAAAACAATCCGGCCATGTGCTCTATTCTCTTCATATCTAGAGCCCCCTTCCGAGTATCTTTCCGGCCATCTGAGCAGCAAACCCCTCAAGGTTACTCTGAAGTTCACTGCGAGCCGAACCAATCTGAGTCCTGATCTCTGCCAACTCTTTATCTTTGAAAGCGGTCACGTCTGCCTTGATGGATGCCATCTTCTCATCGCCTGCCGCCTGGGCCTCAGCTCGTGCACCGTCAAGTGCAGCCTTGGCCTTTGCGCTAGCCTTCGCCATCTTGGCGTCTACCTCTTCCTGGCGGAGACGGGCATTTTTCTCAAACTTGGCAACATCTCCCTGCATTCCCTGCAGCTTCTCAGACCGCTCTCTGATAATTTTCTTTACCGGTTTGTAAAGAACACCGTTGAGCAGAAACATGAGTACAATCATGTTTACGACCTGAATCACCAAAGTAATGTCAATCGTGATCATGCTGGTAGGCTCCTGATTCGCTAAAATGAAAAAAAACAACCATTCCAGAAGGAATGACGACCAAACGTATTCCGGCCTCATTACTGTTGAGAATGATACTCATAAACAAAATGAATGGCCATTCACAATAGCAAAAAATCTTTACTGCAATTAGTATCGCCTGTCAACTAATTTATCACCGCGGAACAGAGCACATCGGTCTACTTTTGAGTGCTGATTCGACCCGTAAAATCCTGTCAGGTTCCGGTGCTGCCGGCATCGAAACAGAGCGCACAGTCCTGCTCCGCCGCCAACTGCACCCTGGGTTCCGCTCAGGAAGTCAAAAAGGTTTCGACAATATCCGGTACTGCAGACAATGCTTCCGAGACCTTATCACCAAAGGGGCCTCCAGCCTGTGCCATGTCCGCCCGTCCGCCCCCCTTGCCACCCACATAGGACGCCGCCTTGTTTACCAGCTGCCCGGCATTGAGCGAATCGGTCAAATCCCTGCTGACAATAACCAGCAGGGCGGCCTTACCCTTTATTTCCCCGCCAAGCACGGCAACGCCGGAGCTCATTTTGTCACGGACCTTGTCTCCTACCTCACGCAGTGTCTTCGGGCTGTCAAGGGCGATTTTAGCCGCAATTACGGGTATACCTCCAACATCACGGCTGCTTTTGAAAATCTGTTCAAGATCAGAGCTTGCCAGCTGGGTGGACAGCCCGGCAACCTGCTTTTCGAGCATCTTCTGCTGCTGCTGCAGACTCTCCAGCTTGCTCATGATCTCGGCTGCCGGGACATTAAGCGTCCTGCTTATCTGCGCCTCTCGAGCAGCAATCGCCTGGGCATAGCGCAATGCGTGCCTGCCGGTGAGCGCTTCGATTCTCCTGACCCCTGCGGCAATACCGCTTTCGGAAACAATCATGAAGAGGCCGATATTGCCGGTTGCGGCAACGTGGGTGCCGCCGCACAACTCCTTACTGATCCCATCAATGCTTACCACCCTGACCGATTCCCCGTATTTTTCGCCAAACAGCGCTGTAGCGCCTTCCTGGAGCGCATCATCCCTGCTGACTGTCTTTGTGCCGACCGCAGCGTTTTCCCGAATCCGGTCATTTACCCAGACTTCGATGGCGTTTTTTTCCCTATCGCTGAGTGCTGAAAAATGGGTGAAATCGAAGCGCAGACGTTCCTCGCTCACCAGTGAACCGGCCTGTTTCACATGATCTCCCAGGGTGTTCCTGAGCGCGGCATGGAGCAGATGTGTCGCTGTATGATTGGCTGCGGTATCCTCACGGACGTTTCCGGTCACTTCCAACTCGACTTCCACGCCGTTTGTCAATGTCCCTTTTTCAACGCGTATGGTGTGAAGCACAATTCCTTCAGCTTCCGGCGTCGTCGACAGTACCGAAGCACAGCCACGCTCCCAGCGCACCTCCCCGACATCGCCAACCTGGCCGCCAGCCTCGGCATAAAACGGTGTTGCATCAACAAAAAGCCGCCCTTCTTCCCCGGCGGCCAGCGTGTCGACTGTTTTTCCTTCTGTGTCGAGCAGACCGAGCACCCTGGCCGAACTTTTCAGCCTGTCGTAGCCGACAAATTCCGAGTGCTGGCCTGATTCAAGAAGGGCTTTTACACCATCGGTCTTTAGCTGAACCCCCTCTCCTTTTCTTGATGATCTTGACTGGGCGCGCTGCAAATCCATGGCACGCTGAAAACCGCCTTCGTCAAAACCGATGCCTCGCTCGAGCGAAATGTCACGAACAATATCTACAGGAAAACCATAGGTGTCATAGAGTTTAAAGATAAAATCGCCGGCAATCATCGGTTTGGCTTCCTGCAGCTGGCGAGCCACCTCGTCGTCAAGCATCGTCAAGCCATGCTCAAGCGTCTCGCCAAAGCGTATTTCCTCGTTGTTGACGACTTTCTCCAGCAATTGCGCGGTATCCTGCAGGCGGGGATAGGCTTCCCGCATCGAATCGACCACGGCTTTGCAGGCAGCATGCATGAAAGGCCTGGTCAACCCGAGATTGCGACCGAACCGTATTGCCCGTCTCAGGACCCGGCGCAACACATAGCCCCGTCCCTCGTTTGACGGCAGGACCCCGTCGGCAACAAGGAAGCAGGTAGCCCGGGCATGGTCGGCAATAACCCGCATGGCGGTAGCATCGGGGCCTGATCTGCCATATTTTCTGGTCGACAGTTCTTCAAGACAGGAAATGACCGGCGCAAAAAGATCTGAGTCATAATTATTGAACTTGCCCTGCATGACCGCTGCCACCCGCTCAAGTCCCATGCCGGTGTCAATACTTGGTTTGGGCAGCGGTGTCATTGTCCCGTCCTGGCTGCGGTTAAACTGCATGAAAACCAGATTCCAGAGCTCAAGAAAACGATCACAGTCACAGCCGACAGCACAGTCCGGCCTGCCGCACCCTGCCTCGATACCCTGATCTATATGAATCTCGGAACACGGCCCGCAGGGACCGGTGTCACCCATGGCCCAGAAGTTGTCTTCTTCCCCAAGCCGGACAATCCGGCCGTCCAGCAGGCCATCCACCTGCTCCCAGAGCCCATACGCTTCATCGTCATCCCGGAAGACTGAAATCCACAGTTTATCTTTCGGCAGTTGCAACTCTTCGGTCAAGAACTCCCAGGCATAGTCTATGGCATCTTTTTTAAAGTAGTCACCGAAAGAAAAATTCCCAAGCATTTCAAAGAAGGTGTGATGGCGGGCGGTGTATCCGACATTTTCAAGGTCGTTGTGCTTTCCTCCGGCCCGCATGCAGCACTGACTGGTAACAGCCGTCTTGTAGTGGCGCTTTTCCTCTCCCATGAAGACAAGTTTAAACTGTACCATGCCGGCATTGGTGAACAGCAGCGTCGGATCATCCTTGGGGACCAGCGAAGAACTCTCAACCACTTCATGGCCTTTATCCCTGAAATAATCCAAAAACCTGGTGCGAATTTCATTTCCTGTCATAGTCATTATTACGATTTTTTATGAGTTCAACACAGCGATCAAAGGTTCACAAGATCACGCCAAACTGCCTGAATTACCCTGTGTTCGCAAAAAACGGGCAACAAAGCCCAAAGTAACTGAAATAGCGGAATAGTAAACTATTTTGTGAGGTGATATTCAAGCAGATGATGCCTGAAATAAAAAAAAGATCCTGTTTCCCAGGCACTCGGACTGCCCAGCAGGCCCCCGTCCGGCAGGGTTCGGAACCTTCTGGCTGACGGCACTCAGAACACCCGCCACTCACTCTTTTTGCCTGCCTGGTACAGTTCCCGTAACGTCTCGAGCCCGCCTTTTCGAAATTTTTTTACCAGGAAAAGAAACAGATAAGCGGTCTGGACGGCATCCTCAAGGGCGTCGTGCGCCTCGAAGAAGGGCAGGTTGAATTCACTGCTCAACTCATGCAGACCGAGCCTGCCGGGCGAGGATCCTTCTTCATGATAGTGGCCGAACATTACCCGCTTATACCCCTGTGCCATGCGAATGGTATCGATACAGGGGTTCACCAGGCAGCCATTATACCTCCGCTGGGTTTCCCGGTGCACGAAACTCATGTCAAGCCCGATATAGTGGCCGACGATAAGGTCGTTGCCGACAAAGGAGAGGAACTCGGGCAGAACCTCGTCAAGAGATGGTGCCTGTTTCAGCTGCTGCGGCGTAATTCTGTGCACCAGTGTCGCTTCTGTGTGGTCCAGCTTCTGTGGTTGGATATAGTGATGAAAAGTTTCACCCAGATCGATTTGCAGATCTTTTATCTTTACCGCGCCGATGGAAATGATTTCATCTTTTTTCCGATTCAGTCCGGTCAGTTCAGTGTCAAGGACGACAAACGTATAGTCTGAGAGCGGTCGGGTCTGATCAAAATCCTTGAAGAAATCCCTGTTACGGATGATAATGTCATCCGCTGGCCGGAACCATGGTATTTTCTTTATGAAATCAATCATCTAAGCCTCAGGAAACATACTTTCCAGGACACCCTGCATCCTCTCGATCACACCGAACGCATCCCTGAGCATACGCTTTTCAAGATCGCTCAGATGCGCCGGGTGGATGAAGTTGTCCGGCTCGTTTCCCCGCTCAATCTGACCGAGCTGCTGGATAACACGCAGCTGCATCTGCAGTTCGTAAGCCTCAACCGCTGAATGATAGAGGTCTTTGGAGATCTTTTCTTTCCCCCTCAACAGCCGCAGACGTTCTAGGGTATTGGTCTCCCTGATACCGAACCGCAGGGCCAGAATACGGGCAAAATCAACAAATGGCGCAATTCCCCTGTTCTTGATATCGAGCATGTCTTTATGCTCGCCATTCTTCTCAACAATGAAATTGTTAAAAAAAGAGAGCGGCGCACGATTGGCGATACACTGGCGGGCAAGGTAATAAGGCAGCAGGCTCCGTCTTGAAGTCTGTTCAATGATAAAGTCCCTTAAATCGACAGCCAACTGCTCTGTACCGTAACCATTCCGGAAATCAAAAAATATTGAGCTGACCAGCAACTCTTCCGGCTCGACAGCACTGACCCAGCGTTGAAAGTAGGACTTCCATACGGCTACCGGCTGGCGCCACTGGGGATTGCTCGCCATCGTGCCGCTCCTGCACAAGGGGTAGCCACACTTGACCAGATGATCGATTGCCCGGGAAGCAAAAAGTCCGAAATATTCCTCTGCCCTTCTCGCCTCCGTGTCGTTGCCCGGATCGGTGTAGACGATCGCGTTGTCCTGGTCCGTCTTGAAGGTCTGTTCACTGCGCCCCTCGCTGCCGAGCTGAAGCCAGCTGTATTTCAGCGGCGGCGGTCCCATCTGGTCGTGAAGCAGCGTGAGTATGCGGCAGAGAATCTGGTCGTTGAGCAGCGCAATCATCCGGGTTATGTTACCCGCTTTCGCCCCTTCGTTGATAATGTTTCTGACAATCCCTGACACCTTGTGAGCTAGGGAATAGATGCCATGGAAGTCGCTCTGGGAGACGATTTCCTTGAACAGATAGTAGGGGGAATTGCCCTGCTGCACCATGATATCATGACTGGTCACGACACCGATCACGCCGCCTTCCTGCTCGACACCGAGATGATGGATGCCGGTGGACATCATTTTCAGTAAAACGTCGAAACAGAGCATCGTTGCCGGAACCGTTTTCAATGGCCCGCTCATGATTGACGCCACCGGCTCACGATAATCTTTTCCCTCGGCTATGACTTTTCCCCTGAGATCGGTATCGGTGATAATTCCAACCATGGCTCCGGGATCTTCATCAGCATAGATCAGCAGGGAGCCGATGGCCCGACGTGCCATGATCGCTGCCGCTTCCTGGATGGAAGTGGAGGCCGAAACCGAATAGAGCGATTTGGTCAAGTCTCGTGCGGTCACGTTAAAAAGATAGAGGTCTTCGCTGGTCCGCCGGCTCATTTTATGACTGCGAAGCTCATTGTAGGCGGTTGCCACGACATTGTCTGAAAAACTTTTCAGGAAATAATGGGCTACCGCAGAATTTTCTCTGACCAGCTTCAGAACAATTTCTCTTGGGATCAGGAAACAAAACGTATCCTCAACGGTCTCTATATTGAGGTTTGCCAGCGTTCCCCTGATGATCCCCAGGGCGCCGATATTGGCTCCGACCCCCCGGTAATCTTTCAACGCTACTTCTCCATACTCATCAACAATGAAGGCCTTGACCCCTCCCCGCTGGATGAGGTGCAGGTGGGTGACCTCTGTTTTATTGTAGGTGAAGAGCCTGGTGCCTTTCGGGAAAAAATCAATCCTGCAGTGCCTGGCTAGTTCATGCAGTATATTGTCGTCGAGCTCTTTGAAGGGCATGGTCTGTTTGAGAAAATCGACCGCGACATCCGGAGCAACCGCATGGGTGCTGCTGTCAAATGGCAGCAATGGTGCAACTTTGCTATCCCTGTGATCACTCATCTTTTAAGGCCCGGTAACAAGCACTGTTGACATGGTTCTGAACATTTCCTGATTGAAAAACGACCTGTCTAGAGCAGCCCTTCCAGCGCTTTCTTGCCGCTGATCAGATCATCAACAACTGATGGCTCCGCAAGGGTTGATGTATCGCCGAAATCTTCAAAATCGTTGGCTGCTATCTTGCGCAATACCCTCCTCATGATTTTCCCGCTTCTTGTCTTGGGGAGACCGGGGGCATACTGGATAGCATCCGGGGCGGCAATCGGCCCGATTTCACTGTGAACATGGAGGCGCAATTCATCTAAAAGCCCAGGATCATACTCGACACCGGCATTCAGGGTTACGTACGCATAAATCGCCTGCCCCTTGACCGGGTGAGGCATGCCGACAACGGCCGCTTCAGAGACGTGGGGGTGAGAGACAAGCGCTGATTCTATTTCCGCCGTGCCGAGGCGGTGCCCTGAAACGTTGATGACATCGTCGAGCCGACCCATGATCCAGAAATACCCGTCCTCATCACAGCGTGCACCGTCGCCGGCATCATAAAAACCGGGAAAGGTCTCAAAATAGGTGTTCCGGTAACGTTTTGGATCGCCATATATTCCGCGCAGCATGCCGGGCCAGGGTTTTCTTATGACCAGGTGTCCACCCTCGTTTGAACTCGCCGGGTTTCCCTCCTCAGTCAAAATGGCCGCATCGATTCCCGGCAATGGACAGCTTGCAGACCCGGGCTTGAGCCGCGTTGCGTAGGGCAGCGGAGAAATCATGATACCGCCCGTTTCCGTCTGCCACCAGGTATCCACGATCGGCAGCCGGCCCTTGCCAATGTGCAGATGATACCACATCCAGGCTTCCGGATTAATCGGCTCACCGACTGATCCGAGTATTCTCAGTGTGGAAATATCATGCTTATTCACCGGCTCGTCGCCAAATCTCATCAGGGCCCTGATGACGGTCGGCGCCGTATAAAAAATACTCACCTTGAATTTCTCGACAATCTGCCAGAATCGCCCCGGAGACGGATACGAAGGAACGCCTTCAAACATCACGGTTGTTCCGCCGAGTCCAAGCGGTCCGTACAATATGTACGAATGTCCGGTAATCCAGCCGATATCGGCGGTGCACCAGTGAACATCCTGGTCTTTGAGGTCAAAAACCCACTGGGTGGTATGGATTACGTAAGTAAGGTAACCACCTGTCGTATGAACCACGCCTTTTGGTTTTCCCGTCGAACCGGAGGTATAGAGAATGAAAAGCATATCCTCGGCCTGCATATGCTCCGGTTCACACGCAGCGCTGATATCATCACCGCTCATCTCTTCATGCCACCAGCAGTCCCTTTTCGAGCGCATCGCCACATCGTTGCCGGCCCGCCGGACGACGATACAATGTTCGACCGATTCACACTCATCCAGCGCCTCATCGGCATTCGGCTTCAGCGGAATCGTCTTTCCAGACCTGAGCACCGCATCGGCAGTTATCAGGAGACGTGCTTCGCAGTCCTCGATCCGGTTCTTCAAACTGACCGCCGAAAACCCTGCAAAAACGACAGAATGGATTGCCCCGATCCGGGCACAGGCAAGCAGCGTTACCGCAAGTTCGGGGATCATCGGCAGGTAAACGGCCACCCGATCTCCTTTTTTTACCCCTTTCTTCTTCAAGACGTTGGCAAACCGGCAGACCTCTTCGTGCAGCTGCCGGTAGCTGTACATTCGAACGTCATCTTCCGGTTCACCCTGCCAGATAATCGCTATTTTATCATGCTTTCCATTTTCCAGGTGCCTGTCAAGGCAGTTGTATGAAACGTTCAGCGTCGCGCCGTCAAACCAGCGAACCTCAGGTTTAAAGAGGTCGGCGTCGAGCACCGTATCCCATTTCCTGTACCAATTCACCAGCTCGCCGGCGCGCTCAGCCCAGTACAACTCAGGATCGTCCAGCGAACGCTTATAAATCTGTTCGTAGAGTTCCATATCGGGAACTGCCGCCTCGCCTCTTCCGCTTTCAGGAGGGTCGAAAAACCGTTTTTCATTGAGCAGACTGGTAATTTTATCTTCAACAACTCTCATCTTTTTCTCCTCTTTCCCGATATCCTCCGGCCCAATGCGGAGGTAAGCGCGCCTATCCCATTGCAGGAGTTATCGTAACCGGCGAACGCTGCTGAAACTATCGTAGCGGCTCAGACAGCGGGGGGCAATACCGCAGAAGCAGACCGCAAGCTCAATTAAGATGAACACCGATATCAAATATTTTGATAAACAGACCACATTTGTCACCCCTTTTCCAGCAAAATCAGATTCTCAGCCAAACAATCCGTTTCACTTGTTTCATCCAATATAAGCGTTCTTCCCGGAGCAAAGTGATGGCCGTCCGAATCCTACGTTTATCTGCTTGACAGGTATTCGCTGGTCGCGCCCATACCTGCTAAATAATGCTTTACAATTTTTATTTGACTATTAAACTAAACGCTAAAATTAAAAGGAAGGGAGCGCATGAAAAGCGATATAAAAGATGAGCATATAGAGGCAATAGCAAAGATGCTGAAATCGATGTCTCACCCGATAAGACTGAAGATTCTCTGTCTGCTCCAGGAACAGGAGATGTCCGTCGGCGATATCCGCGACCAGGTAGAGACGACAAATGCCAATGTCTCTCAGCACTTGAACATTCTGCGCAGCCAAGGAATTATCGACTTCAGGAAAGACGCCAATTTCATCTATAACCGGATCACCGATCAGCGCATTCTGGAATTGATTGAGAAGATGAGACACCTTTTCTGCCCGGAAATCTGAGTTTCACGTCCCGACCAGAACCCATGACCACAAACGGAGGACCACACCATGATTATCGCTGACTGGATACACGTACTTGCCGGGACATTCATCCTCTTGAGCCTTGCTCTCGGCGTTGAGGCCAGCCCTCTTTTTCACAGCAAATACTGGCTCTTTTTTACTGCCTTTGTCGGAGCCAACCTTTTTCAGTTCGGGATTTCAAAATTCTGCCCCATGGGAATGATCCTCAAATCACTTGGAGTACCTGAAAGCAGGTAGCGCCCTGCTTCTATGAACGGCCTCTCCGGCAACCTGAACGCGTCCGCTTCCTGCCAGCCTGCCAACCTCTCAACGCGGACCCTGGAAAGCGACGGAACAGACATGCTAAATCGGCAGAATATGCATCTCTTCTTTTACCGGGTGGCTGCCGAGCAGGACCAGACCGTTTCTACCGTCAATCGATACGTGATCACCTGAATCGATACGCCGGCCGTTTATTTCGCAATACCGCTCGTACACCCGTAAACTCTTACAGCCGACAACACAGGTTTTTTCAAGGCGGACAGCAACAACCGAGGCATGAGACGTCTGCCCTCCGCGGGAGGTGAGCAACCCATCGGTCTGGGAAATTACCGATATATCTTCCGGAACCGTATCCTGCCTGATAAGAATTTGAGGGGTATCCGGTTCACGCTGCCGCAGCAGATCGATATCATCCTCGGTGAAAACGGCTTTTCCAGAGAGCGCAGAGCCGGAAACACCAATACCCCTGCCAAGCACGGCAGCCTGAAGTTCATCATTTTCAACAAAGACATGCAGGTGTTCCTTCTGCTTGATCGTTATCATATCACGAGTCTGCAGCAGGTAGAGATCTTCGGCTCGGGGCCCCTCGAAGGTAAACTCAAGCTCCTGGGGATTCCAGCGCTTGTCATAGACCAGCTCCCGTGAGATCGCCAGCAGCCGCTGATAGATATCGGGAAACTTCACTTCAAGCGCTTCATTGTCCGACCGCCCGTCAATCTCAGCCTGCTCGAGCGATATCGGATGGCTCGTTACCAGACCGGAGACAATATCCTCCCCCTGATCGCCGTAGGCATAATCACCCCAGAGAGCCACACGCTGAACCTTGCGATAGGGATGGGCGGTGAAAAGAACACCTGAACCGGAAAGATCACTGCGATTCCAAAAACCATGGCCTGGACAATTACGGCGGTACCCCACGAATGAGAGACATCCATTATTTTTCGATAGTCAATTGCCTTCTGAGTTTCCCACGAATCCAGAACCATTTCAATAGCGCCGACCAGCTGCAGCCACGGATCGTCAGGGATGCCCAGACCTCTTCTGCGCACGAGTTTCTGGTAGTTAAGGGCAAGTTCTCTCATCTGTTCCGGAGTAAAATGTCGTTTCAAGGAGACATTATGCCTGGCTTTTGCCTCGTTCATGAGTTCCTGGAATTCATCGCGCTCTACCCCGGAGATCATCGCCCAGGATTGAATAAAGCGGCGATAGTTATCCCAGGCAAAATATTCATTGCCCTGCTGCCCGGCATACTCTTCGACCAGATCCGCATTTTGCCCGACGTTATGAACAGTGGCCATCATGCCCGGCATTGAAATCGCACTGCCGCTCCTGACCGAGAGCAGCAGCGGCTGGTCCGATGAACCAAAAACCTTTCCTGTCTGGTTTTCAATACTGTTCAGGGCGCTGCGGATACGCTGCATGAATCCCTCTCTGGCCTTCGGGAAATCGAAGATGACGTCACGGCAGCGAAAAACTTCCGTGGTGATCACAAAGGCCGGCGGAACCGGTTTTGCATCCTCCGTCAGCGTGATCAGGTTATAGCCTTTATTACCGAGATGAATAAGGTCATGAGTGTAGGGATTGATCTTGTTGAGCAGAGAAATGGTCTTTTCAGGATTATAGGTCATCAGCAAGTCGAGCGTCGTTTCATCGAGAATATCTTTTTGACTCTCGAGTGTCTGAATAACCCGAAGGATAAAATTATCAAGATGCTGCAAGCCAAACGTGGTGGCTATCAGGTCCCTGAAAAATGCTTCTGAGAGGCTGTGAACGGTGTTGGCCTTCTGCTCTTCATTCCACAGCGATTTATAACGGGGCAGCAGGTTTTCCCTGCCGATCTGGGGAATGATCAGGGACAGGTTCTTCTGGTGAATATTGGTGTAGTAGGAGTATATGATGTCCTTGACACCCTCGGACAGGCCGCGGAAGATGTCAAGATACTGGGTGTAGGAGAAACGTCTGATTTTCAGGGAACTCGTGAGCAGAGACAAATAGGTGTCCAGCCGCCGTGAGGTGATCCCGTCTATTGCCAATGCCCGCATGTACAGTTTCAGGCACCTGCCGATGGTGTAAAAGGTGGCCTGGGTAATGAGGGACAGGTTTACCGTCTCCGGAAGTTTCTCGAGGTAGATATTGGCCAGATTCTCCAGGCGGAACGTCAGGGAAAGGCTGTCGAATTTTTTCTCGCGGTATTTCCCGTATACCGACGGGATATCCACAGCGATATGGCGCTTGTAGTAAATGTCCTCACGAGCCTCAAACTGCTCCTTGGAGAGGATGTTTTTTTTGAGCAGCGCCAGTCCGTCAAGCGTGGCCTCGATAATCCCCTCAATATCCTGGTTGTCGAGTTTATCGATGAGGGTGTCCATCTCGAGAAAACCGTCATTGCCTGCCTGCTCAAGCTCCGAGCGCAGTTCCTGAAAGCCAAGATTGTACTTTTTATAGGTGAGCCTGAACATGCGCACAAGCAGATAAAATCGCCTCCGCTCGGCTTCGGCAACATCCCCCTGTTTCAACAGAAATCGCTGCAGCCCTGAGTAGGGGATGTCCAGGAGATCATCAACCTGTTCGAGCTCGTATTCCCCGATAACCCGCGCTGCCAGGATAACCTGATCATCGACGAATTGACCATGGGGAACGATCCGGCTTAAAATCTCGGGCGGCAGATAGGGGCTGAGATGTTCCCTGTCCCGCGTTTTCCAGTACATGAAGATGGCGCGAATAAAATCAACGATCAGGTTGGAACTTTCGACATGGCTCTGTTTTCTCAAAAAATGGATCAGTATATCCTTTCTTCGGTGTATCTCATCGAGCTCCGTCGAGACATCTCTGAGCTCTCCTTCTGCGCCGATCTCGTTGAAAAAAACCGGCATTAATTTGGCAAACTGCTTTGCCAGGTTATAAATCGGCTCGATGGGATGATTAAGCAGCTCCGTAATGTCACGCTGAAAGAGATCCGTGTCTTTAACACAGGTTCCTGACAGCTTAATATGGATGATCAAGGCTGAAAACAGGGTGGCACACCATTTCGGCTCCTGCAGAATCAGGCTCAACCAGACCCTGATATTCGTCAGGTGGGCAGGATTGATGATGGGTTGCCAATCCTCATCAACGCCGGTCACATTCGCCGGCTGAAAGCCGAAACGCACCGCTCCCCACAGAAACGCCTCGACCATCCTGCTGTTGCCCCGTTTGAATACTTCGCCCCCAAGGACCTGAATACACTGAAGCGAGGTGTGGGGATATTTTATCACATTTACCTTGAGCAGTTGAAAGGTCGTCAACAGGAATTCTTCAATTTCCTCGTAACTCTGCTGCTGAACAAGGAGTACGAGACTTCGGTTGATTTCCCGCAATATCTCCTCGTGGACAAGATGCAGCCCCCTGATATCCATGATTTTAAACATGAACTGCAGTTTCTGGTTCTCGGAGAGGTAATTTGCCGCTGCCCCCCTGGTGTCAGATGACACTGCAGCCCCGTTTTCAATATCGCCGAGAAGACGCGGAATCTCCTTGTACAGACGAACGATATCTATGTGCGACGGCATTTCGAGAATCTGCTTAAGCGCTGATGACGGGTCGCGGTGTATCATTGCCCGTTCCAATTCACCAATACGGGAACGCATGGTGTCATGGGAGATGGCCGAAAAAATCTGCTGGCCGGGGAATTCCTCTTCCAGAAGATCGCAGCGCTCAAGAAACCATGGCAGCGGGTCATCTTCGCTCAGCCAGTACTCATATGTCTTCTGGAGCAGAAGGTGCATGAGTGATGCAGCCGGCCCGATATCAATATCAAACTCACTGCGGCCGGCAAGGTCGAGCAGCCGCTTGACAACCCGCTTTATCGAATGCGGACCGTGAACGAGGTGCATCAAAAGGGTATCATCGGCGGAATCAAGTTCCTCCAGGCGTATAAACATGCTGTTTATCGCCGGCTCAAAACGTCTCAGCTCACTGCTTTCAAGCTGTGAAATGACTTTATCGAGCCAACTGCAGAGTGCTTCAAAAATCTGTGAAAGGAGCACCGTGTTGCGCGCCGAATCATCGATTGCTTCAAAAAACAGTCCCTCAAAGAGCTCGAAGGCCTCCGGACCCTGCTGATGTTTCAGGTAATGATTGAAGTTTTTCAGAACAAAGGAGCGCAGCGGTGAAACAAGGATCTGCCAGTTTCGATAGGGATGGCAGATTTCGTAGAGCAGGCTTTCCAGACTGGAATGAATCCCCCGGTAATTTTTTACAATTTCCAGCAGAAGCAGGAGATCCGGCCGAATTTCAACATACTCTGCCGTTTCAAGCAGGTTTGCCTTGAGGGCATCGGAATCGATATTGAGATCTGTCTCTATCTGTTTCATATCATTCTACCTGCAGTTCCAGAGCAGCAAAAGCGCCTCGCCTGAAATAAAAGCACTGAGATCAGATGGAAAAGCGCCCGCCGGGAAGAACAGCGGGCGCTTCCATGAAACCATCCGGCAGCCCACCTGGCTAGAGTACCTTTTTGCTGTCCATATGCAGAATCAAGTCAAGCATCCTGTTGGAATAACCCCACTCATTATCGTACCAGCTCATGACCTTTACGATCTTCCCGATGACCTTGGTAGACTGGCCGTCGATGATTGAAGAATGGGAATCCCCCTGAAAGTCGATGGAGACAAGCGGTAATTCGGTATAGCCGAGGAACCGGTTGGCCGCCTCTTTGAGCGCTTGATTGACCTCGGCGACCGTTGTCTCCTGCCCGACTTCCATTACCGCGTCGACAAGGGAAACATTGGGAGTGGGAACCCGTACCGCAAGACCGTCAAATTTCCCTTTCAACTCCGGGATTACCAGAGAAACGGCTGCCGCAGCACCGGTTTTGGTCGGAATCATCGAAAGAGCAGCCGCTCGGGCTCTGCGCAGATCTGAATGGGGAAAATCGAGCAGCCGCTGGTCGCCGGTATAGGCATGAACCGTTGTCATCAAACCACGCTCTATGCCGAAGTTGTCGAGAATTACCTTGGCAAAGGGCGCCAGGCAGTTCGTCGTACAGGATGCATTGGAAACAACATGATGGGTTGTCGGATCATACTCATCCTCATTAACCCCCATGACAAAAGTCTTGACGCTGCCTTTTGCAGGGGCCGATATGACGACCTTCCTGGCACCGCCATCAATATGTTTCTGCGCCGATTCCTGGTCCCTGAAAATACCGGTACATTCCGCTACGTACTCAACCCCCATCTCTTTCCAGGGAATATCCGCCGGATCACGGTGGCTCGTGACACCAATATGCCGGCCATCAACGGTGATACCATCTTCATCACTGCTGATTTCCTGGGAGAGTCTTCCCATTACTGAATCGTATTTGAGCAGATGGGCAAGGGTCTCGTTATCGGTGAGATCGTTAATCCCCACAACCTCAATATCAGCAAATAAAGGATCCTCGCCAATAGCCCTGAACATGTTCCTGCCGATTCGGCCAAAGCCGTTAATACCAATTTTAACTGTCATTTTCCATCTCCTTTATGGATAAAAATAAAAGTGCACGGTTACTGTGCTTTTCCCGTTAAATCCCCGAAAGCCTTTTTGTACAAATCAACGTATTTTTTCATTACCTCGTTCCAGGTGTACTGTTGATCGATTTTCCTGACAGCAGCTCTCTGCATCCTGCGTATCAATGTTTTGTCACGATACAAACGCGCAGCCCGAAGCATGGCTTCACTCAGATTTTCCGGACTGTTGTCCCGGTAACCGATACCGGTCTCGCCATCAACGACCTTCACCAGGCCCCCGACATGATGAACGATCGGCAGGTTGCCGAAAAGCTGGGCAATGTAGTCTGTCAACCCGCACGGTTCATAGCGTGATGGTATGATAAAAAAATCTCCGGCGGCATACACCTTGTTTGCAAGCCTGGAATTAAACCCCTTGAGAAAACAGACCCTGCCAAGATTGTTCGGATCTGCTGCCGCCCTGGCCAGATCGGCCTCCTCTCGCTCACCGCCATTACCAAGGCAGAGAATCTGCGCCTCCGGCTCCTCGGCGAGAAAGATGCTCACGGCTTCGGTGAGGATATCGATGCCTTTCTGGTCACTCAGGCGGCCGATGAAAGTGTAGAGTGGCCAGGCCAGGGTATCGGTGAGATAACCGACCCTGTCGCCATCCGGGTCCGCAACCTCTTCCGCAACCATTCTGATGAGCTCCTGTTTACAGGCTATCTTTCCCTCAAGCTCGTCTTTTTCATCCCGTACATTATAAGAGGCGGCAATGCCAAGGCGTTCAGGGGCGGTCGTAGCAAAGGCGACAGGGTCGATACCGTTGGTAACGCCCGCTATGACAACACCGTCATCTTTTAACCGATGGCCAAGCCAGCCGGTGAGGTGATCATCATCCGTCTCCTGCAGCTCTCTGGCATAATTTTCACTGACCGTGCTCATCAGGCTGTAGCGGCTTGCGGCAATAAACGGATCAAAACTGTGATCCAGGCAGGAATCGTTTATCACCGCCAGGGGCAGGCCGGTTATCGCCTCCACAAAAGGGAGATCGGACACTTCCTGATGATAGCCAATACCGGCATTGTGGATGGTAACAAGGGCTGCCGTTGTCCTGAAATAATGATTATAACCGGGACATTCACGCATTATTGCCGGCGTCACGGCGGTGTGGCCGTCATGACAGTGAATGACCTGCGGGCGCTCGCCAAGGATCATGGCCAGGTCAAGACCACCCTTCTGCAGCAGCAGGTTCATGGCGAAATAATCAACATGGCCGGTACCCGGAATCTTCCACGATTCCCGCTGAAAATCTTCCCTGGTGTAGGTGTAGACACCGCGTTTCTCCTGGAAACGCTGGGACTCAAGGAGGTATAGGTGAACTCTCTCAACGACCTTGTACCAGACCCGGACACGCTCTTTTCGGGCCCGGTCGGTATAATTCATCGTCACATCATAGGCGAGCACAGTGTCTGGAAAATCAGGATCAGGAAGCCTGCTGAAGCCCATCTCCCGGGGATTCATAAACCCATAGAGCGGCAGCACCACCTTGACCGCGCGCCCGCTCCACCGAGCCAGCGAACGGGACAATTGCGCTGCCACATCCTTGACGCCGCCGACACCGGCAAGCGCACCGTATTCCCTCGTAAACATCCAGACCGATGTTATTGTGTTCTTTTTTTTACTGATCATTATAAACGCGTGTCATTCGGCCTGTGATACCAATCGCCGGGTTATACAATTTTCTTTCCCTGCACCATTCACTGACATGAATGCACAGCTGTTATCTTTTCTATTGCTCACCGGCAGGCCCGCAAATTAAACCGGTTCCTTCAAGAGTACTGACAATATCTGCAACAACGTCTATGCTGTCAAGTGAGTCGGCGTCGAAAAAAACATCAGCCATCCGGGTTACCGGGGCAATACGCGGCGCTCGGACAGCTATTGCTGGCTAGGCGGCACCCGCTGCAGCAGCAGATTACTACTCTAAATAGAGGAGAAATGCAAATGGCGGATTATTTCGAATCCGTCCCGCCGGCAGGACTGCGGCGGCTCCGGGCCGTGCCTCTGCGTGACCATTGACGTACCACCGAACAAGACCTATACTATTGGGATTGTATAATCTTTTCTCTGCGCCGGCCAGCTTACAGGACGAGGATTTTATGAAGAGCGAGACAATCACGGTGAACACCCGAAAGACAATGGAACTCATTGACATAACCATGCCCATATCCCGGCTGCTGGCAGCTGACAAGCACACTGACGGTATCTGCTGCCTCTTCAACCCACACACGACAGCCGGACTCACCATCAATGAGGGTGCGGACCCCGATGTCTGCGACGACATTATCTCCGGCCTGAGGAATATCGTTCCGTTAAGCCACCCGTTCAAACACCGGGAAGGTAACTCTCCGGCTCACATCATGGCTTCCCTGATGGGCTGCTCACTTACAATACCGGTGATTGACGGGAGATTGCAGCTTGGTACCTGGCAGAAAGTCTTTTTTTGTGAATTTGACGGTCCGCGCACGAGAAAAATCAGCTGCATTTTTTTTGCAGCATAACCGGAAAACACGTTTTATGACTCCTGACCCAGGAAAAATATGCTTCGGGCTCAGCCGGGAACTGGATAGAGAATCCTGCGCCTCGTATCTGCAGCTTCTCGGTCGAAAAGAGTTTTCAGAACTCTTTGCCGGCAGGCTCTCCAGTGAAGAAATTGAGACCGTCATCGACATGATCGGCTCGCTGCTGCACAAGCATCTGAGCAAACAGGAATATCACCGACACTTCCTGCTCGACGAACACCACCACGACTAGAGGCTTTTCTCTCTGCATGAGCACAAGACACCTCCACGACCTGCGCAGTTTTATCGACCTCCTGAGGGCTGAGGACGAACTTCTGGTCATCGAAGAACAGGTAGACCCCTACCTTGAAATTGCTGAAATCCACCGCCGGGTCATCGGCCGCCAGGGTCCCGCGCTTCTTTTCACAAATGTGAAAAAGAGTTCATACCCCGTGGTCACCAATCTTTTCGGTACAGCAAAACGGCTCGATCTTGCTTTTGGCAGCAAACCGCAGGCCTTCGTCAAGGATATTGTCAATCTCGTTGAGACAATCATGCCGCCCACACCGCGAAAATTATGGGACAATCGCCGACTCTTCCTGGATGCTGCCCGAATCGGACTGAAAATTACGAAAAAGGCGCCGATACTCGAAAACTGCCAGCGCCCTGCCCGACTCTCCACGCTGCCGATGCTCACCTCCTGGCACAGCGATGGCGGCCCCTTCGTGACACTACCGCTCGTCTATACCGAGCACCCGGGCGGCAAGGGGCACAATCTCGGGATGTATCGAATTCAGCAGCACAGCGATACCACCACCGGTATCCACTGGCAGATCCACAAGGGCGGCGGTTATCACTATTTTGAAGCCGAGAAGCAGGATCAAAACCTTCCCCTGACCCTCTACATCGGCGGTCCCCCCGCCCTGATGCTGTCTGCAATCGCCCCGCTGCCAGAAGACATCCCCGAACTGATGCTGACTTCTCTTCTCATCGGCGGCAAGCTGCCAATGACAAGGGATCCCCTCGGAGGGCACCGTCTTGTTGCCAATGCGGAATTTGCGGTCAAGGGAGTCGTTCCCCCCCATATCAGGAAACCTGAAGGGCCGTTTGGTGATCATTACGGCTACAACTCACTTCAGCACGATTACCCTGTCTTTGAAACATCTCATCTCTATCACAGGAATAATGCCATTTATCCGGCAACGGTTGTCGGCAGGCCGCGGCAGGAGGATTTTTTTATCGGCGACTACCTCCAGGACCTGTTGTCACCTCTTTTTCCTCTGGTCATGAAAGGTGTCCGGGAGCTGAAGACATACGGGGAAACAGGCTTTCACTGCCTGGCAGCGGCCCGTGTGTCCGACAGGTATCCCCGGGAGGCATTCGCCAGCGGACTGCGCATTCTTGGCGAAGGACAGCTCTCTTTGACGAAATTCCTGGTGGTTACCGATGGGGCCGTTGATATCACGGATTTCCGTTCTTTATGGGTCCATGTTCTCGAGCGGGTACACTGGGAGCGTGACCTGTTCGTTTTCGCCAATGTTTCCCAGGATACGCTCGATTATACCGGCCCTTCAGTGAACAAGGGGTCCAAGGCCATGCTGATGGGACTTGGCAAAGAAAAAATAAGAGATTTACCGGGCAGCTTCACTGGCGAACTGCCTGCTGACTGCTCCAGGCCTGTGGTGTTTATGCCCGGGACACTCGTTGTCCAGGGCTGCCCCTACAGCCAGGAGCCTTCGCTTGGTGCAAGACTTGCGGAGAGCCGGGAGCTCGGAAATTGGCCGACCATAATACTCGTCGACAACAGTGAAGAGGCCACCATTTCCACGCAGGAGTTTTTGTGGACCCTTTTTACCCGCTTTGAGCCGGCAGCAGACATCTACGGCTCGGCAACAGCTGTCAAACGGTTTCACGTGGGACTGAAGCCACCGGTTGTTTTCGACTGCCGAATGAAGCCCTGGTATACTGACGTGCTTGAGGTTGATCCTCAGACCAGAGCCCGCGTCGATGAAAAATTTGAACGTGTCATCCCCCGGAAATGGCGTTGAAAGAGGAGACCAGGCTCCAGAAGTTTCTTGCCTCAAGCGGTATCGCTTCGCGGCGCAGGGCCGAAGAAATGATCCGCTCAGGTCGGGTGCGGGTTGATGGAAAGGTGGTCACCGAAATGGGTATCCGCATCAACCCGGACACCCAGGTTGTCCACTGTGACGGCAGACGGATTGACCCGGCCCGAAAGGAAGATGGTGTGTACATACTGCTCAACAAACCAAAAGGGTATGTGACCACTGTTTCCGACCCGCAGGGAAGACCGACCGTCACCTCCCTGTTAAAAGATGTAGCAACACGAGTCTACCCGGTGGGCCGTCTCGATCTTGATACCGAAGGTGCCCTGCTGCTGACCAACGATGGAGAGCTTACCCATAAAGTGCTCCATCCCAGATTTGAAACCAGCAAAACGTATGAAGTACTGGTAGCTGGTATTCCACCGGCGCAGAAGATAGCAGGCCTCAGGAAAGGGATCATCATCGACGGTAAAAGGACCTGGCCTGCCGTGATAACGCTTGTCAAACAAAAAGAGCGGACGGCATTGTACCGGGTTACCATTCATGAAGGCCGCAAGCGCCAGATAAGAAAGATGTTTGACGCCATAGCCCACCCGGTGCTTCACCTGAAAAGAACTGCATATGGGCGGCTTACACTTGGCTCCCTGAAAAGCGGCTCATATCGGTTCCTTAGCCCGGATGAGGTGAAAAAGATCTTTTTATAGATTTTTCCTTTACAAATAACCAAATAGCTGATTAAATCTAAACAGTTATAGGCTTACTCGTGATCCAGTTCAAATCGAGCCTAGACATGTGCCTGTTATTGACACCAAACAAGCCCATGGCACAGCCTTCTAACAACTTGACTTTGTTGCTTTTTTCGACACCAAAAGAACAAAACGTAACAGAACGATTAACCCTTACTGGTTCGCAGACCAGGCAAACAGGAGTTAGGCATGAACAAATCAGAATTGATTGAGGCACTGGCTCAGGACATCAATGTACCACATCGTGAAGCGGCTGCTATCACCAATACCGTTATCGACACGATGACTGAAGCACTGGCGCGCGGAGAGAGTATAGAAATTCGCGGGTTTGGCAGCTTTGTCATCAAACACTATGACTCATACGAAGGCCGCAACCCAAAAACCGGCAAGAAAATCAAGGTAAAGCCAAAAAAACTTCCGTTCTTCAAGGTAGGCAAAGATCTGCGCGAACAGGTAAACCAGAAGAAATAGGTTCGTTTATCCCCATACGGTAACCACTCACGACGCAGTACTTCTGATTCTGCCAACCAGATCGTATACCTGAGCCTCGGTGATTTCCACGTTAACGAAATCGCCGGGGCTGGCAGTTCCATCATTTATCAACACACAGCCATCAATATCAGGCGCCTGATAGCGGGTTCTCCCGGACAGCAGGAGATCTGTCTCGCTGCTCAGTCCTTCCACCATAACGGGCTCAATTTTTCCCACATACTTCAGCAACATTTCCGCGGACACTTCAGACTGTAATTGAGCCACCTCTCTCAGCCGGTTCTCCTTTACCTCCCCGTCAATCTGCTGCGCATAATTTTCTGCAGTACAGCCCTCTTCATTGGAATAGGCAAAAATACCGACGTGGTCGATCCGTTGGGTCTGGATGAAGGCTTTCAATTGAGCAATATCGTCATCTGTCTCGCCGGGAAAACCGACGAGAAATGTTGTTCGCAGAGCCGCCTCCGGCAGATAACTCCTGATTCTGGTGAAAAGATCTACAATATTTTCATGATTGTAACGCCTGTTCATCGCCGTCAGAATATGGTCACTGACGTGCTGCAGCGGAATATCCAGATACGGCACTATCCGCGGTTCCGAGGCCATTAATTCAAGCAGTTCGTTTGAAACACCGGAAGGATAAAGATACATCAGCCGAATCCAGGGAACTGTGGTCCGGGTGACCAGCGTCCGCAGAAAAGAGACAAGGTCGGTTCTGTGGTCAAGATCATCGCCATAGGCGGTCAGGTCCTGGGCAACCAGGGAAATCTCTTTTACCCCCTGCTGCTCGAGCGCCAGGCTCTCCCGGACGAGGTCGTCGATCGTTCTGCTGCGCAAGCTTCCCCTAATTGACGGGATCATGCAATAGGAGCAGTGATTGTCGCACCCCTCGGTTATTTTGAGCCAGGCCCGAAAGAACGGGGTCGAGAGACTCCTGGGTACATTGGCATCCATCAGGTAGCTCTCCGGAACGACCATACGATCTGGCAATTTTCCGTCAAGAAGCTGCTCGAAGAGGAGATGTACGATGCCAACGCCTTCCGTCCCGACAAAAAGATCCACCTCCGGCAGCTCCTCTTCAAGTTTGCGTCTGTAGCGCTGAACGAGACAGCCGGTTACCGCGAGCTTTGTGTCCGGATTGATGTTCTTGTATTCAAGCAACTGCAGGATTTCTTCAATACTCTCCTCAACTGCAGGCTGAATGAAACCGCAGGTATTGACCACCAGCAGCGCAGCAGCAGCAGGATCGTCCACTCCGTTCCAGCCATGCTGCTCGAGCAGACCGTACATCACCTCCGAGTCTACCAGGTTCTTCGGACAGCCCAGGCTGACAAGGTTAAAGGTCTTGATCATTGTTCTCACCTTCCTTCATCTTGTGAAGGATGAGATTTGAAATAAGTAACCGGCAGCGCTCCCTGTAGCGGGCTCCGGTAAAACCAGGTTTCCACTTCGGACCCCACAGCTCGTCGGAAACGACAAACAAGGCTGACAGATGAACCTTCCTGAAAGCCGCTATTGAACAGAGGGCGGTAAACTCCATGTCTACACCGTCGACGCCGAAGTGCTGATGGAGCCTGCTCAGTCCGACCCGGCTTTCCCGATACGGCGCATCCGTTGACCAGATGCCCCCCTCATGCCAGATAATCTCGTGGTCCTTGAGGAACACCCGCAATTTACCTGTTTCCTCCTGACAAACCCCGACACGCTTCCCACCGCCATAATAGCGGGATACACCCTCGCCACAAACCCCTGAGACGGCGAGGATAACATCACCAACCGTCCGTCCCCGATTCACGGCCCCGCAACAGCTGAACAGGCATATCCTCCTGACTCCCAGAGCAATCAGCTTTTCCAGGACGAGCCCGGCCGCCGGCGCCCCCAGGCAGGGACCTGCCAGGCAGAAGCTGGAGCGCTTGTCGACAAGAAGATTCGAGTTGTAAAGAGAGCGGGACTCAGCGCCGTGGGAGCGCATTGCATCCAGCCCGATTCCTGCCTCCGCGGGGTTGGCAACAAGAATTGCCGTCTCCGGCAGCAGCTTTTCGTTTCGCCCTCTACCGGGATGTATCAGGATATCTTCCTTGTCAGTTTCCATCATCTCGTGACCCTGCCGTGACGGTGTACGATCCGTTCATCGAAAAAAAACCGCTGCAGTCGGTGGCGCCCGTGACAAAACGCAAAAAGGCCGCAGAGACATTCTGCAGCCTTTTTGGGCAATGTCCAAACAGGTGGACAAAAAAACTGATCTGCTACATCAGCGGATTGGCGTAGAGCAGGATCAGAGAAATAACCAGTCCATAAATGGCAATCGACTCGGCAAGTGCCATGCCAAGAATCATGAAGACCATCAGTTTCGGCTGCACTTCAGGATTGCGGGCAAGGCCCGTAGTTGCGCCCTGACCGACCAGACCGATACCAATGCCGGCTCCGAGCCCGGCAAGCCCGATGGATAAGGCAGCGCCGACACAGATCAATGCTAATTGCAGATTTCCTTCCATTTTGATTTCTCCTTGTAAAATTTAGTTGGTTTGGCCTTCTTCCTAACAAACGCTATACCAGCAGGAACCTCCTCCTGCAGAATTTAATGTGCATGCTCCTGGGCCTGACCGAAATAGACGACAGCCAGCAAGACAAAAACCATCGCCTGTACCAGTGAGACCAGGACACCGAGGATCATGATAGGCAGCGGGGCAAAAAAAGCGCCTGCCAGCATAAACAGGATACCGAGCAGCGTTTCCTTTGCCATGATATTTCCGAAAAGACGAATGGAAAGTGACAGCAGTCTGGCTAAGTTACTGATCAGTTCGATGGGAAGCATCAGCGGCACCAGCCACCACATAGGTCCCATGAAATGTTTGTAATAGCTGACCCCGTGCTCCCTGAAACCGATAAAATGATGAGTCAGCCAGACAATAATCGTCAGCGCCAGGGTGGTGTTGATCGACGAGGTCGGCGACATGAATCCGGGTATGAGACCTATCAGGTTGGCAACCGCTATATACAGAGCGAAGGTGGCAAGCATTGGAAAAAACTGATCGGTCAGTTTTCGTCCCATGTTGTCTACGAAAAAATCATCCATGCCCCCGATAACAAGTTCCCAGAAATTTTGCCCTTTTCCCGGAACCATTTCCAGATTGCTCAGTGTCAGCTTGGAGACAAAGAACAGAAAGGCCATGACCAGCCAGGTGTAGGTCATGTAGGGTGCGCACAATTGCTCCAGAAAACTGTGCCCAACCGGCCCATGGGGGACGGGAAGACCGAGTTTTTCCAGAATAATTGAAATAAACAGTATTGGATGTTCCATATTCCTCTTTTACCTCCTGCTGAAATAGTAGTTCCACACCACTGTCAGGGCTGACAATGTAACGGCGAAAACGACCGTTGTAAGCCCCAGAATCAAGCCGAATATATTGATCTCGCTGCTATTGATCAAGAAAAACAGGACAACACCGATCAGCAAAAGCCGGAGCCAGAATTTTACGATGAAGCCCTTTTTGCTTTTCTTTACCTGATCCTTTTCAGTTATGCCTTCCCGCTTCGAGCCCAGAGACTCGACAAAGGCCGTTACATCCCGCCCTGAAGCGTAAAAACTGACAATGGAGATAACCCCGCCGGCCAGCACCGCCCAGGCAAAGGACCATGAAAGAACCATCCACGAGCCAAGCACGAGAATAAACAGGCAGAACCAGCTCATGGCCAGCATTTTTTTCAGCGACAGTAACGCTTCCACTGCTCAATCTTTCTTGTCGGTCTTGTCTTCCAGCTTCTTGCTGCTGCGCCAGAGGATATCGAACAGACTTTTAAAACCGGCAGCGATCCCGAAGGCCAGCCCGATAAAGGTAAACCAGGGAGCGGTACGGCCATCAAATACTTTCTGGTCGAGGAATATGCCAAGCCCCAACCCTATGAAGATGGAAGCGACAAACGTGATGCCGATGTGCCCGTAATGTCCGAGCAAAAACATCATCTCTTTCTTGAAATCGGACATAGTTTGAACCGCTTTAAGCCAGTGCCCCTTCCCTGCCAATATATCAGGGTTTGGTAGCATGCCTCCTATTCAAAGTCAATGAATTTTTCACTTTTCAGCCAATTTTTTGAATGACCATTCAGTCGATTTTTCGAGTTTTTTCATGTCATTTAGCGTATGTGCCGCCGACACAAAGGCGACCTCGAACTGCGACGGCGCAAGATAGATTCCCTGGGACAGCATGTTCCGGTAATGGGCCGCATACAACTCGGTATCGGCGCTCATCGCACTTTCAAAATCAGTCACCGCGCGGCTGGTAAAAAAAGCTGTCATCAAGGACCCGATGCTGTTTACCTGCAGGTCAACAGCCGATCGCCCAGCCACCTCCCTGATACAGGAGGCAAAATCTTCACCCATATCATTGAGCCGCCGATAAAATCCCGGTTTCTGCAACAGTTTCAAGGCGGCAATACCGGCGTTCATCGCCAGGGGGTTGCCGGACAGCGTACCTGCCTGGTAGACAGGACCGTCCGGGGCAATGTGATTCATTATCTCTTCTTTTCCGCCGTATGCTCCAACGGGAAGTCCTCCGCCGATGATCTTGCCGAGGCAGGTCAGGTCCGGTGTTATGCCGAAATGCTCCTGGGCGCCGCCATAGGCGAGCCGAAAACCGGTAATCACCTCATCAAAGATCAGCAGGATTCCATACTCGGCCGTTAACGCCCGCAGCCGCTCAAGGAACCCCTGCTCCGGGAGCACGCATCCCATATTTCCGGCAACCGGTTCAATAATCACGCAGGCAATATCAAGGTCCTTGTCTGCCAGCGTCTTTTCGAGAAGATCGACATCGTTGTAGGGAATTGACACGGTATTTTTAACGATATCTTCCGGGATCCCGGGGCTTCCGGGAATCCCCAGGGTAATCACGCCCGACCCGGCTTTCACCAGAAACGAGTCGGCATGACCGTGATAGCAGCCATCAAACTTGACCACGACATTGCGCCCGGTATAGCCCCTGGCCAAGCGGACCGCACTCATGGTGGCTTCGGTGCCCGAGTTGACAAACCTCACCTTCTCTATGGACGGCACCGCCTCGACGACCATTTCGGCAAGGGTGGTCTCCGCCCTGGTTGGAGCGCCAAAACTGGTCCCCGCCGGAGCTGCATTACAGATGGCTGCAACAATCTCCGGGTGTGCATGGCCCATGATCATCGGCCCCCATGAACAGACGTAGTCGGTGTATTGATTACCGTCCTCGTCAGTAATCATCTGCTCGTGAGCGCTTTTTATAAAAAGCGGCTCACATCCCACTGAACGACAGGCCCGGACCGGGCTGTTGACCCCACCCGGTATCACTCTTTGTGCCTGCTCAAACATTTGTGCCGACGCCGTTCTTGTCATCTTATCCTCCCATTCATTATAATAGCGACTCATCTCACTCGTTCACTTCCACCAGAATCATCCAGACTACCTATCAGCAGATTATTTTCACCAGCCGATTTCCAAAACGCGACTATATCACGGGGAGAAATTACCTGTCAAACCAGTTCACACTCTCTTGATCTTTCACAGTTCATACACACTATACACTGCACGTGTTTCTGATGCCAGTGGACAACAGCCCAACATTTTGCTTGTCAGCCGGTAGAGCAGAAGGTAAAGTGAACAGATGTTTCAACACTCCTTGACAACCAGTAACTGATTGAACAGGAAAGATAAAATCAAATTTCGAAGGAGAGTAGTGATGGCAAGTGACAAGGTCCAGCAAATTAATGATGCTGAATTCGATACAATCATTAAATCAGCCCAGCCGACCCTGGTAGATTTCTGGGCCCCCTGGTGCGGTCCGTGCAAGGCCATCGGTCCCGTTGTTGAAGAACTTGCAGACGAATACGATGGAAAGGTTACCATTGCCAAGATGAATGTCGATGACAACCCCGTCACTCCGGGAAAATTTGGTATTCGCGCAATCCCTACACTGATTATCTTCAAGGACGGAGACGTTGTTGATCAAATTACCGGCGCGGTTGGCAAAGCCCAGCTCATCGAACTGATTAATAAAGCCCTGTAAATAACTGCAGTAAACGAGCGTGTTTCACTGCAGCCTGTTGCACCTCGAGAACAATTGCCAAAGCGGACGTTTATGGGAAAAACGCATTATAAACTCGTGATATTGGGAGGTGGACCGGCAGGACTGACGGCAGGGCTCTATGCAGCAAGGGCCAGAATTGATCATGTGATGATAGAAAAAGGTGCTCCCGGAGGCCAGGTTCTGCTCACTGACTGGGTTGACAATTACCCCGGTTTCCCGGAGGGAATATCCGGTTTTGACCTGATGGACAAGATGACCGCCCATGCCAAACGATTTGGCCTCAACACCATTACCCGGGAGGTCAAATCAGTCATCCTGGACGATCCCAAGGTAAAAAGACTGGTCTTCATCGACGACTCCGAGGTGACCTGCGACACGCTCATTATCTGTACCGGGGCAAGTGCCAATAAACTCGGTATTCCGGGAGAAGCAGAGTTAAGCGGTAAAGGTGTCTCCTATTGCGGCACCTGCGATGCACCGTTCTATCGCAATATGCATGTCGTTGTTATCGGTGGCGGCGATACCGCTGTCCAGGAAGCGGATTACTTAACCCGATTCGCCAGCAAAGTGACCATCATTCACCGCCGAGAGGAACTGCGAGCCACCAAGATTATCCAGGAGATCGCTTTTGCAAACGATAAAATCAACTTTATCTGGAATACGCAGGTGACTGCAATAGAGGGCAAAGATGAGGTGGAGCGGGTTGTGCTTCGCGATAACGAGGGGAACGAATCAACACTCGATATCCAGGGCGTTTTCATACTGATCGGCGTTACGCCGAATAACGACATGCTGCCGCTGGAGAAACTCAAAGCAGACAAGTGGGGATTTGTTCCCGCCGACAAGGAAACCCATACCTGCATTCCCGGTGTTTTTGCTGCTGGCGATATCCAGAGCAAGGTGATGCGCCAGATCGTCAATGCCTGCGGGGAAGCAGCAACAGCTGTCATCGCAGCAGAGCATTATCTCACCAACCATTGATAAATCAACCAAGAATAACGCCAATGACGAGAAACAGCTCATCATCACCGTCTCCCGCACCCACCCGCACGTTCGCGATCATCGCACTCCTGCTTTTCCTCTGCCTGCTGCCCGGCTGTGCCAAATTCAAGGACATGTTCACCTTCGGCAAAGAAAAAGCAGAAGTTCACCTTCCCGCTGAGCAGTTGATCATGAAAGGCATGGACGAGTTCAACGTCGGCAAATACTACCTGGCGATCGACTATTTCAACGAGATCCTGGACCGCTATCCATTCAGCCCACAGGCCCCGCTTGCCGAGTTGAAAGCTGCCGACTGCAACTTCTATATGGAACGGTACGCCGAGGCTCTTGTCCTATACCAGGAATTTGAGGAACGGCACCCAACAAATGAAGCCATACCGTATGTCATGTACCAGAAGGCCATGACCGGCTATAACAGGATTGACACAGTAGACCGGGACGTCTCGGGGGCCTTACAGTCGATTCAGGGCTTTGAAGAACTGTTGCGCGCATTTCCTGACTCACCCTATCGGCAGGAAGCAAGGGCCCGAATCGCGGCAGCAAATGAGTTCCTGGTAAACCACGAATTTTATGTTGTCAAATTTTACCTGAGGACAAAGAAATACCTGGAAGCTGAAACCAGGCTCAAATACCTGCTGGCCATGTACCCTGATGCCAAAATCGCCCCCAGGGCCCAGGAGATGCTTGACCTGATCCAGGCCGGAAACCCACCAACCTCGGGTATCGGTAGCTGGTTCAAAGATTTATCGCTTCCCGACTGGATGAAATTTGCCTCCTGGTAGTACGCCGGAAATCAGGGCCAGTAACGGTTTTTTTCAAGCGTATCGCGCAATCCCTTTCAAACTGTTGCCCCTGCATCTTTCTGGAACCATTCCGAGCCCAGAGACATCTCCATCGCCCTGACCGGACAGATGAGAACGCACTGACTGCAACCGGTACATTTGTCGGCAGCGAAGATGACAGCCATATCTTCTCTGCGTATTGACAGCGCATCAACAGGGCAGACACCGGTGCAGGCCCCGCACTGAAAACATTTTTCATCATCACGTCGAACCCGTGTCGCCAGCCGTTCTATCTCGACTCCGAGCTCCTGGAGATAGGAAAGCGCCTCTTTCACGTTACGTTTTGTTCCCTTCATCTCGAGGATCATGACGCCTTCGCTCTGCGGCAGAATATCCGCCCTGAGTATATTGACCTCGACATCGTGCTCCTTGATGAGACGGTAGATTATCGGCTTGTCGCTTGTCGACCTCGGGAACCTGAAGAAATATATTCGTGTATACACGCTGAATCCTTTCCTGCACTATCGTTTTGCGTCCGGGAAAGAGCAAATGCACCCGGAACTGTTGATGCACAGCTGCCTCACTGTACAAAAAAAATGATTGTAACAGAATTCCTTATAGTGGTAAACAGGGACAAACATATGAGCCGATTTACCCCTCAGCCGCAGTCGGACATCCCCGTCATCACTGCACAGCTGGTAATCTGCAATCCTATCCACTTCAACCGGCCACAGCGGCGCACAAGATGAATCAGAAACATATTGAAGACATTCTGCTGGCAGTCCAAAACGGCACAATGCCCATACCGGACGCATTGAAATCATTAAAAAATTTTCCTTCCCAGTCAATCCCTGATGCCTGTATCGACAACCAGCGAACGCTTCGGACGGGCATCCCTGAAGTCATTTTCGGAAGCTCTAAAACAGACGAGCAGATTATTTCCATTGTCAAGGCCATGCTCGAGAAACCAGGTCCCGTTATCGCCACGAGAATTGATCCTGAAAAGGGGGCAGCCGTTCGCCGCGAGATACCGGAATTGATCTACCACCCCCCGGCCCGAATACTTTCCTGTCGGGAAATGAGCGTCGATCGGGCTGCTGTCCGGGGGGACATTGTCGTCGTCTGCGCGGGTACTTCAGACATCGGAGTCGCCGAAGAAGCCAGGGTGACCGCCCAAAGCCTTGGACATCCGGTCACGACGCTCTACGACGTCGGGGTTGCCGGGCTCCACCGGCTTCTCGACAGGCAGGCGTTGCTGGCCGAGGCTCCGGTCATCATTGTTGCCGCCGGGATGGAGGGGGCGCTGCCCAGCGTCATCGCTGGCCTGGTCAGCTGCCCGGTAATCGCCGTCCCCACTTCTGTCGGCTACGGCGCCGGAATCGGGGGTTTCGCCGCGCTTTTAGGGATGCTCAACAGCTGTTCACCCGGAGTCGCAGTCGTCAATATAGACAATGGCTTTGGGGCCGCCTGCATGGCGATCGCCATAAATCGAAAATAGAGAAGAAAGCCTGCCGGTAGCAATGGCATGGCCTGCCCGCTGTTGAAATGAGACGACGGCCCGGATTTCATTTTTCCACTGAAACTTTCAGGCTAACCTTGCAAGATTCGGGCATTACGGTATAATCGCCAAGCTGACTACACTATTACCGCAACGCACTGCCATTAACAATCCTTTGCAGGACATTTTATGAATACGACAATTAAACTGAAGCTTGGATCGCTCGTTTTTTTAATCCTTCTTGCCATCGTCACCATCGTTCCGTCCTTTTACCCATCCGCCCCCTCCTGGTGGAAGACCTATATGGCACCGGAAGGCTTGCGGCTCGGTCTCGACCTGCAGGGAGGCATGCACCTGGTTCTCAAAGTCAACCTGCAAAAAGCCCAGGAAAACACCCTTGAACTATCGGCAAATGACCTCAAAGACAGACTGGCTGAAGAAGCCATCAGCGCCGTCCAGACCAATTCAGCGGATAAATCCTCAATCATCTTTACCCTTCCCAACGCCAGTGCCGTCGAAAAAGTCCAGGAAATCATCAGCGACGGGTACGAGGATGAGCTCGATATAACAATTGAAGCCAAGGAAGGCAGTTTCCCAAGGATTATTCTCAAGCTCAGCCAGGAAAAAATTGAGTACATCGAGTCAAACGCCGTCAGCCAGTCACTGGAAATCATCCGCAACAGGATAGATCAGTTCGGTGTTGCCGAGCCGGTTATTATCAGACAGGGCTCCGATGAGATCGTCATTCAGCTCCCGGGAGTAAAAGACCCCGAGCGGGCGCTGAAACTTCTCGGCGACACCGCCCAGCTTGAATTCAAACTGGTTGCTGAAACAGAAGGTGCCAACATCGAGCAACTCATTGCCCAGGCAGCGGAGTCGGGTCAATGGTCCGGTAAATGGTCAGAGCCCGATGAAGTTGCCGGCCTCAACCGTCTCCTGGCCAATTCACTGCCGGCCAATACAACCATCTACTTCGAAAAGATCACCAGCAGACAAACCGGAATCGAAACGGCAGTCCCGATCCTTCTTGAAAACAAGATTCTGATGACCGGTGATATGGTAAAAAATGCCCAGGTCCGAATCGGCGGCAATTTCAATGAACCATACGTCAGCATCGACCTGACCAGCCGCGGCGGGAGGACCTTTGCAACCCTGACGGAAAACAATGTCGGCCGCCGCATGGCTATTGTTCTGGACGGGGTGGTCAAGTCGGCACCGGTCATCAGGGAGAAAATTCTTGGAGGCGCTGCCCAGATATCGGGCAGTTTC
This sequence comes from Desulfocapsaceae bacterium, assembly GCA_963674815.2. Lineage (GTDB taxonomy): Bacteria > Desulfobacterota > Desulfobulbia > Desulfobulbales > Desulfocapsaceae > MADRE3. The sequence continues at coordinate 547,519 of CAXXTV010000004.1, read as the reverse complement.
ACCCATGAAGACGCATCTGACCTGGCAATCGTTCTCAGGGTTGGCGCACTCCCCGCCCCGGTCGATGTCATCCAGAATTTGACGGTCGGCTCGAGCCTCGGTCAGGACTCCATCAAAAAAGGGCTGACATCCGGTATTTTCGGCGCCCTGATGGTACTCGGCTTCATGATCATCTATTACCGCCTGTCGGGAATTATCGCCAACGTCGCACTGGCATTGAACATCCTGTTTCTCTTCTCCGGGCTGGCCATTTTAAATGCCACCCTGACGCTGCCGGGTATTGCCGGTATCGTCCTGTCAGTCGGTATGGCGGTTGACGCCAATGTCTTGATCTACGAGCGCATGCGGGAGGAATATGAGATCGGAAAATCAGTCCGCTCCAGCATCGACGGCGGTTTCGGCAAGGCACTCTGGACGATCGTCGACTCCCAGGTCACCACCCTGATCACCGCTCTGGCCCTCTTTCTCTTCGGCACCGGCCCGATCAAGGGCTTTGCGGTCACGCTTTCCCTGGGAATTATTTTCAACCTCTTTACCGCACTGTTCTGTTCCCGTCTGATCTTCGACACGCTGACCGCCAAGCAGGCAATCAAAAAGCTTTCTTTTCTGCAGTTTATCAAGCAGCCCAATATCGACTTCATGAAAGTTAAAACCATCACCTTCTCTGTTTCAGGCGTGCTTGTCCTGATGGGGCTGATCGCATTTTTCCAGATAGCCCGCGGCAGCGCCAACCTCGGTGTTGACTTCTCCGGCGGATCGCTGCTGCAGTACCAGGCACAACAGCCGTTCACCATGGCTGAAGTGCGTGATGCCTTTCACCGCAACGACATGGAAGGGGTAGATCTCCAGGAGGTTGAAAACGAAAATCGGCTGATGGTGAAGGTAAAAAAATCAGAACTCGTCGTGGCCCAGCTCAGCGACCAGGTTGACGAAATCCTCGGCAAGGAACTCGGCGAAAAAGGCTTTGTCCTTGAGAGCCAGTCTGAAATCGGCTCCAGCGTCAGCGCGGTACTCAGAAACAAAGCGATACAGGCGATTTTGATATCGCTTGCAGGAGTAATCATTTACCTGGCATTTCGGTTTGACATCAGCTTCGGCCTGGCAGCGGCCGTCGCCACCTTTCATGACGTTCTCGTAGTGCTCGGCATCTGCTGGCTCTTAAACGTCGAGATCACGCTGCTTATCGTTACCGCGCTGCTGACTCTTGCCGGCTACTCTCTCAATGACTCGGTAGTCATTTTCGACCGTATCCGCGAGAACATGAGGAAAACTGAACGCTACAACCTAACTAATGCCATTATCAATTCGAGCATCAACCAGGTAATCGGGCGATCCATTGTCACCTCACTGACCGTCGCGATGGTTCTTTTTGCCCTCTTCATATTCGGCGGTTCGGTGATCCACGATTTTTCCTTTGCCCTGCTCACCGGAGTAATCGTCGGGACCTACTCGTCAATATTTATCGCCAGTCCGCTGCTTCCATTCTGGAAAAGAGCAGATGCATAGTCGGACATGAAGTTTCCCGCGTTGCCTGAAAATGTCGCCCGGATCCAGCCGGGCGATCGTTTTTCGTTTCTCTGTCACAAAGATATTGGTTGTTTCACCCATTGCTGCCGCCAGCTCGAACTTGCCCTGACGCCCTATGATGTCCTGCGGTTGCGCCAGGCTACCGGATTGAGCTCCAGCGACCTGTTGAAAAACTACATTATCAGGGAGCACGAGGAGCACGAACCGTTTCCCCGATATTACCTGACGATGGTCGATGACGGCCGTGACAGCTGTGTGTTCGTTGCCGATTCCGGCTGCACGGTATACCAGCACCGCCCGGGAGCCTGCAGAACATATCCGCTGGGCAGGGGTGTCACCCGGAAAAACAAGGAAATCGAGGAACATTTTGTCCTGTTGCACGAACCGCACTGTCTCGGCCATGAAGAGCAGACGGTGCAGACGATCGAAACCTACAGCAGATCACAGGAGCTTGAAACCTATAACCGCTTTAATGACCTGCTCACGGAAATCCAGCAGCATCAGAGAATCAGGAGCGGCATGAAACTCAGCGCCGCCCAGATTTCTGACTATCAATGTGCCCTGTACGATATCGATACATTCAGGCAGAAAATGACTGGAAACCGCTGCGCTCCTGAAGCAGAAGCGATAGAAACACTTGATGATGAAGCGCTTCTGGCCTGTGGCTTTCAGTGGCTCAAGAAGACACTGTTTGGCCCTGCCGGTGAAACGGATGAAGGGCCAAAAACCTCAGAAAGAGCTTAAATCAGATGCTCAAATTAATTGTCTTTGACTGTGATGGTGTGATGTTTGACTCAATGGAGGCAAACCGGATTTACTACAATGATTTACTGACTGCATTCGGATATCCGGTGATGAGCGAGGAGGAGTTGGCATTCGTTCACATGCACAATGTCATAGACTCGGTTAACCATATTTTCAGGCATTACCCGAACCAGGACATGGACAGCGTTAACCAGCTCAGGCTGCGGACGGATTACCTAAAATACCTCCCCCATATGAAAATGGAACCTGATCTCCGGGAATTTCTGGGTTATGCAAAAAATCGTTTCCGGCTTGCTATCTCAACAAACCGGGCAACAACCATGCAGCCCCTGCTGAAAGAATTCAAACTGGCGGAGTATTTTGAACTGGTTGTCACCGCAGCAGATGTGAAGAATCCGAAACCGGCGCCTGATGCCCTCTACAAGATTCTCGACTATTTTAACTGCACTGCCGCTGAAACGATATTTATCGGCGACTCGCAGGTCGACCAGCTGCATGCGGAATCGGTCGGCGTTCCTCTGATCGCCTTCAAAAACAGGGCGCTGGAGGCCAGCTATCATGTCAACAATTTCATGGAAATTTGCCGTTTAGAGCCATTTTCAGGCTGATCTTCGGTGGCGCTGCCGTAAGCGTGCGTGGGGGAGGAGTTGCGAGGAGTTGCGCGTGACCGAACCGCTGCACAATGAATCTATGAAGTCTCCTGCTCCTCATCGACCCGCTTCACCCCTTCCATCAGCAGCATCATGAAATCGCCAATCTCAGCAGCCTTCATCTGCTGAGGCGACAAACCAATCTTGAACGCATACACCCCTTCCTTTTCTGCCAGGATTTCAAAAATAGCGTCCTGATTCTCCAGTTTTCCGTAGGTTGCATTGATGATACATCCTTCCCTGAAGGAGACCCGGGCCTCTTTGCCTGCAAAAGTCAGTGACAGCACACCTGTCTTCTGGTGCATGTTGAGAATCTGGAAAAGTTCCGCCGGGGCCATATCTTTCAACCGACCCTGCATACATGAATCAAAGTCCCTGGCTCGTGCACGATTCGCCTGATCCAACCGTTTTGCCAGCAGCTGTGCCATAAACAGTTGAACCGTAGGAGACTGATCAATGATCTTCTTGAAATATTCTCCATCAAGCGAGATAAGAATCGTGTCCGAGAGTGCCGTGACCGTCGTGCTTGATCTGTTTCCCTGCAGATAGCTCATTTCCCCACAGATATCATTTGGCCCGAGTGTCGAAACCGTGACCGGTCCGTCGTCGACACTCAATCCGCCTGCCAGAACAATATAGAGCCTCAGGTTAGGCTCGCCTTTCCTGATCAGAGAGCAATCTTTCCTAACCATTTCTTCGCGGAAGTTGTCGAGTATTCCTGTCAGGTAACGTGGCGGTACCGCCCGAAAAAGTGAACACCCGAGCACCTGGCTGAGCAGGGCCTGTTTTTCCACACTCAGAAAGCGCTGCTGTTCTGCCGTCTTCATCACCGAAACATCCGATCCGCTGCGAAATTTTATCAGTCCGCTGCAACCGCTGCAACTGTAGGTTTTACCGTTCCTGCCAACCGTCTCCGGGGACTGGTCGCCCATCAAGACAAAAAGCAGTTCCGTCATCTCCCGAACAAGGATCAAACAGGATTCCTTGTTATCAGGGGCGGTAAACGACCTGTCGGTTAGCCGAAAACACTCACCCAGGTTGTAGAGAGGACAATTGTTGTCCTCAACAATCTCGAAAAAATACGAAAATGACTTCATCCGCTGCTGTCTTTGGGTTAAATGATTCCACCAAAAACCCACCCTGCTAGTCTCTGCTCCGCCTGGCGGGAATGTTGATGGAGAAATGATCGTCCTGCTCATCGGGCAGTCAGATCATTATACTCTTTTATCTTTTTTAATTTCAAGAAAACAGGCCGGACTCCCAAACCGTGATTATGATGAGTCGGGAAGTGGAGCTTTTTTCAACGAACGCAATTTTTTTTTTGAGTTGTTTCCAGAAGTTGATATAATATTTCAGCTGGTGACAGTCTTTTTACAAATAATCTACCGGATAAATGTATGGCAACCGCAACGAAGCAATTAGAGGCCATTCACAAGGAGATCGGTGAACGGTTCTCGGGAGACCCTGTCATAACGGTGACTCCGCTGGACGGCGACCCTCCTGAGAAGTATGAAATCACCTACAACATCACCGGTGTTTTCAAGGACGACTCCGGTGACATTCATGAAAAAGACAGCCACACCATTACCGTCAGCATTCCCTTTGGTTTCCCACACTTTCCGCCAAGCTGCAAACCGAAGAGCTCTATTTTTCATCCCGACTTCGATCCGGCGGCAATCTGCATCGGCGACTTCTGGGAAAAAGATCGTTCCATCTCCGAGTTGATCGTCCATATCGGCCAGATGATCTCAGGCAACATCTATTCAACCAGTAATGCCTTCAACGAGGAAGCGGCAAAGTGGTACCAGAAAAACCGTACGAAACTCCCATTTGCCCCGTCACTGTCTGGTGATACCGGTGATCAGCCCAGTGAAGCTATTCCTGATGAGCCCGCCCAGTCCCTGGAGTCCGAGGATGATCTCATCCTGGAACTTGATGAGGATGAGCTGGAATTCGAGGACGTCACAGACGACATCAGCCTCGAGGCCGACGCCCCGCAACCAGCAGATTCTTCCGGGGCTGATGAAGCAGACTCTTTTGACACGCCCGCTGACACCCTGGATGACAGTTTCCTTGACACGGATTTTGACTACCTCGGACCGGAAGACAACACTGAGAAGCCGGACGAGCTTCTCGCCGAGGAGCCTGCAGCCGGGGTCGATGTAGACCGTTACCGGCTGATGGCCAAACAGAAACGCTTCTTCGAGCTTGAGACAGAACTGGGTGAACTTTCTGACCAGCAGCAGTTTGACGGTCGAGGGAACCTGACCGTTCAGGCGACACAAGCTCTGAAACAGGCTCGGGAGATCTATAACCAGGGAACCGATTTCGAACATCAGGGCAATCCGAGCAAAGCGCTAACCGCTTTCCAACAGGTCATGGCTCTCTGTTCTGACTATCCCGGCCTCCAGGAAGACATTGAGCGCACAAAACAGGCGAAAGAACTCCTCGGTGACTGGGCCGAACCAGACAGTCAGCCAGACGGTGATTTTCCTGATGACAGAGACGACCCCATAGACGAGGTGGAAGAAATCCCTCCCCTGGACAACGGTGACTTTGGCAGCCTGAAATCCGAAAGCCGTACGTTTTTCGAGGAGACAGCCCGTAAAACCTCCAAGATTGTACCGTTTGCCCTGGGCATTGCCGTGCTGCTCTGCGCGGCGACCATTGGAGGCTATTATTTTATCAGCACTTCGACCCTGAAAGATGCCGAGGCAAAATTTGTAGATTGCAAACAGCTTGTCGAACAGGACAGATTTTCTGAAGCAGAACGCCGATGCCAGATGGCGGTCGATATTGCCACACAGATTCAATATTTCAAGGCCGGGGACCGTGACCGTCTGGTTGATGAAATCGAGACCGTCCTCAATTCGCAGGGATTGACAGAAGGCCTGGCCGGCAACCTGCTGATCGACGGGAAATATCTTCCGAAAAGAGTGGTGAAAACCATCAAGGCCTTCAGATATTTCGCCGCTGAAGGCGATAACCACTTCAAGGAGGAAGCCTGGCAGCAGGCAGCCTCGAGCTACAAGCAGGCGCTTGACATGGCTGCAGAGAATGAAGGTGTGGACCCACAGGCCATCTTTACCGTTTCTGAAAACCTGAAAATGTCAGAGTTCAAGGTTCTGTTCAGGTCCGGTTCTGAACTCATTGAGCGGCAGAAATGGTTGCTTGCTGCAGATGATCTGAACAAGGCGCTTGCCCACGTGAAGGACCTCAACATTGAGAACAAAGCCGAAATTATCGACCAGATTTCCGGGAAGCTGGCTGAAATTTCACTGGCAACTTCAAAAGAAGAAGGCGATCTTGCCTTTTCTGAAGGAAAATGGGCAGAGGCCCTTCAACACTATAAAAGTGCCCTCAATGCCGTAAAGAGATCTTCTGCTGCCGACGATCCGGCAATTGAAGAACTCAATCAACTGGTCATAAAAGCCGAACTGTACCAGACCGTCAACGAGGGAAAAGAGGCCTTTACCAGCGCTGACTGGGACACTGCCATTGACAGTTACGGGAGGGCTATTGAGATTCTGGAAAGTAACCGGGCGTTACTGAACCAGACCTCAACGGATGAAAACCGGAAAAAACTTGCCCGCATCATGCTCCAGGCAGCCGTGATCCGTGACAAGCAGGACGCTGCACGCTTTCTCAAGGAAAAAGACTACCAGGAAGCGGTCATTAAACTGCAGTCTATCATTGACTCAATTGCCGCAAGCTCATTCAGTCAGGAAAAAGAGTTCGCAGCCGTCATTAATGATACCAAAAATCAAATCGAGCAGACAAAGACTGATATCCTGCTTGAGGACAAAATCAGGTATCTTGAAGACAATTTCAAGGAGCTGTTTACCGCGCACTATACGATTTCCTCCCCCGAAGCACTTGTAGAGCCAGCGGTGATTTTCGAAAAACAGCTGGACCAGAAGCTCATTTTCAAGCTCGAGTGTATTGAGATCGGCAGAGGGCGGCCATTAAAACTGGTAATGAAGTACGCTCATGACCTGGGCAACGGAAGCTGGAAATTTTACAGCGACAGCAACTGACAACCGGTCCGCCTGCCCCATAGCTTCAGGCCTGGAAGGTGCTGTTTTGCACCCTCGCACTACAGCAGGAACCTGAACTCTCCTTTGCCCAGCAGGTCATGGAGATGGAGGATGCCCAGCATGGTGCCATCTTTTCCGGTGACAGGCAGTACGGTTATTTCATGGCGCTGCATGATGCTCAGCGCGTCAACCGCCTGCTTGTCTGAAGTGATGGTGACAGGGTCGGGCGTCATCACCTCTTCAGCCCTGGCCTGCTGAAAATTCACCCCATCGGCAACAAAACGTCTGACATCCCCGTCCGTAACGATGCCGCGCAGTTTGTTTCTCTCGTCAACAATCAAAACAGCACCAAGATTTTTATCGTTCAACTCCCTCACCGCCTCGGCGACCGAGGCATCGTCCGCTACCTGGGGTACGTTGGTGCCGCCGAGCATGACTTCGTTAACCCGGACTTTCAGACGTTCGCCGAGACTGCCCGCCGGGTGATTCTGGCGAAAATCGGCCTCCTGAAATTTTTTCCGGTTTATCAGCACCACCGCGAGCGCATCCCCTAGCGCAAGTGTTGCTGTCGTGCTGGTGGTCGGGGCCAGCCCCAGAGAACAGGCCTCCCTGGGAATGGCAATATTAAGCACAATGTCGGCACAGGAACCGAGTGTTGACGAGGGGTTCCCGGTTATGGCAATGACAGCCGCACATCTGTGCTTCAGGCTGCTCAGAAGCGTGTTGAGCTCTGCGGTCTCGCCAGAGTAGGAGATGGCGATAACCACGTCCGTCTGCTGTACCATGCCGAGATCGCCATGCATTGCCTCGACAGGATGGAGGAAAAATGAAGCGGTGCCGGTGCTGTTCAGTGTTGCGGATATCTTCTGGCCGATTATCCCTGACTTTCCGATGCCGGTGATAATCAATCGGCTGGGACAGCCAAGGATTACCTCGACGGCATCCAGGAATTCCTGACCGATCCGCTCTCTCACGGCGGCCAGGCCCTGTTCTTCAATCAAAAACACTTCCCGCGCATCTTCTATGGACATAGTCATTCCTGGAGTAATAGTTCAAGCAGCAAACAGCTTTCATGCCAGCACAGACAGGTTCACCAGCCGGTTTGCTGCAGCACTGCACGACAGAGACACAGCCGCCACAATAATCACCCGCCTGCGCAGGTCAAGCCGGAACAAGCGTCCGTCCACTCTAGTTTTTTTACATATGCGCCAGATAGCGAGCGTCTGCAGGGTCAATTGAAGCAATCTGTGTTTTTAAGCTTGACATCCCGGACAAAGATCTTCACAATGCCTTGTTCCAAGGAGCACTATTTTTGTTGCAAAACCGCCATTCATTACTACTTTAAACGGATATTTTTTCCACTATTATTTACACGGAGCATCTATGTCTTCTTATCTCTTTACTTCCGAATCAGTCTCAGAGGGACACCCCGATAAAGTCGCCGACCAGATTTCCGACGCAATTCTTGATGCAATCCTCGAACAGGATCATCTCGCACGAGTCGCCTGTGAAACAATGGTAACCACGGGTATGGCCATTATCGCCGGGGAAATAACAACCTCTGCCTGGGTGGATATGCCTGAAGTTGTCAGGCAGACGATCAAGGAGATCGGCTACAACTCATCCGAGATGGGCTTTGACTGGCAGTCATGTGCCATACTCACATCAATTGACAAGCAGTCGCCTGATATCGCCCGGGGTGTTAACGAGGGTGCGGGGCTCGATCTCGATCAGGGTGCCGGCGACCAGGGGCTGATGTTCGGCTATGCCTGTAATGACACGGGTGTCTTTATGCCGATGCCCATTTACTATGCCCATCGACTGACCAAACGGCAGGCAGAAGTGCGTAAAACTGGGCTCCTGCCCTGGCTTCGCCCCGACGCAAAAAGCCAGGTGACAATTGAATATGTGGACAAAATCCCCCGCCGCATTGATACCGTCGTGCTCTCCACACAGCATGACGAGATCGTCGATTACGACTATCTCAAAGAAGGCGTGATGGAAGAAATAATCAAGCCGGTCCTTCCTGGAGACATGATTGACGAGAATACCAATTTTTTTATTAACCCTACCGGACGTTTCGTCATCGGCGGTCCGGTCGGGGACTGCGGCGTAACGGGCAGAAAGATAATTGTTGATACCTACGGCGGGAAAGGATCACACGGCGGCGGAGCGTTTTCAGGCAAAGACCCCTCCAAGGTTGACCGCTCATCATCCTACATGGGACGCTATATAGCCAAAAACCTCGTGGCAGCAGGCATTGCCTCCGAGCTTGAAGTTCAGATTGCCTACGCAATCGGCATATCCCAGCCGGTTTCGATAAATATCAACAGCTTCGGTACCGGTAAAATCAGTGATGAAAAAATCAAGAAACTGGTCACCAGCCACTTTGACCTCCGCCCAAAAGCAATCATTCAGCACCTTGACCTCTTACGACCGATTTACCGCGAAACAGCGTGCTACGGCCACTTTGGCCGCCGCCGTGAAAACTTCACCTGGGAGCGGATTGACAAGGCTGAAGAGTTAAAAGAAGCTGCAAAACTTTAACACCTGGAGCACATCTACATGCTGATCAACGAAACAGCGGAGCCATTATCAAAAGGTTATACAATGAGTGAAACCACAAAAGATTATAAAGTAGCAGATCTCGGCCTTGCTGACTGGGGACGGAGAGAAATTGCCATAGCTGAAACTGAAATGCCCGGGCTCATGGCCCTGAGGGAAAAATATTCCAGCTCACAGCCGCTCAAAGGAGCACGTATTGCAGGCTGCCTCCACATGACAATTCAGACAGCCGTACTCATGGAAACACTGGTAAAGCTCGGCGCTGAGCTGCGCTGGTCCTCGTGCAATATTTTTTCCACCCAGGATCACGCTGCCGCTGCCATGGCCGCCACCGGCATCCCGACCTTTGCCTGGAAAGGGGAAACCGAGGAAGAATTCTGGTGGTGCATTGATCAGACAATATTCGGCCCGGACAACTGGCGGCCCAACATGATCCTTGACGATGGCGGCGATCTCACCCTTGTCTTGCACCGGAAATATGGCGGTGAAGGTGCCAACATACGAGGCATCAGTGAAGAGACGACCACCGGCGTGCTCCGCCTCAACGAGATGGCGGCCGAGGGCACACTCAAATGCCCGGCCATCAACGTCAACGACAGTGTCACCAAGTCAAAATTCGATAACCTCTACGGCTGCCGCGAATCATTAATCGATGGCATTAAACGGGCCACGGATGTCATGATTGCCGGTAAAGTCGCCGTTGTTGTCGGATTCGGCGATGTCGGCAAAGGCTGCGCCCAGGCGCTGGCTGGCATGGGAGCCATTGTTTATGTCACCGAGATTGACCCGATTTGTGCGCTGCAGGCCGCGATGGAAGGATACCGCGTCGTCACCATGGAAGAAGCCGCACCAGTCGGTAATATTTTCGTGACCTGCACCGGAAACCTCAAGGTCATTACCCGGGCCCACATGGAGGCCATGCCGAACGAGGCCATCGTCTGCAATATCGGTCACTTCGACTCGGAGATCGATATAGCCGGGATTCGCGATCTCCCCTGGGAAACGATCAAACCACAGGTTGACCACGTCACCTTTGCCGACGGTAAGAGAATCATTGTCCTGGCCGAGGGAAGACTCGTTAATCTCGGCTGTGCGACCGGGCATCCCAGTTTTGTGATGAGCAATTCCTTCACCAATCAGGTCCTTGCCCAGATTGAGCTCTGGAAAAATGCCGAAAAGTACGAGAAAAAAGTCTATTTTCTGCCCAAAGCACTCGACGAAATGGTGGCTAGACTGCACCTCAAGAAAATCGGTGCCCGGCTTACGACCCTTACCTCGGAGCAGGCCAAGTACATCGGCGTCAACATCGAAGGCCCCTATAAACCGGACTACTATCGCTATTAAACCGGCGTTAGAGGAGCCATACTGAGAAAAGAGTCGCGGTTCTCCTGCCAACAGCAAAAGCTCGTTTCACTGTTGTATGTACTGAGGAAGCAGACAAAAAAAGCGCCTGATCGAGTCAATTCGATCAGGCGCTTTTTTTGTCTGCCGTGGAGAAAACGATAGCGTAAAATCGAAACTATTTTTTCTCCTCGTTCTGTATGCGATGCGGTGCCGCATACATGGTGGTTGAACCTGAAGACCAGAACATCAGTTTTCCTTCACGAACAAGTTCGTTGGCGACATTCTTGATCTTTCGTGGTTTCGCATCAGGATCACATTTGTAAAAATCCTTTACATAGAGTTGCGGTTTTGGTGATTTTTCAGCTTTTTCGACGATCGCAGCTTTCAATTCATCATCACTCATTGGCATAATTTTTCTCCTTATAAAATAGTGAAGAAGAAAGCACCAAAGCCCACACCGGATAACCGGTGCGGGCCTTCGCTCAACAATCTACCAGTCACCTACTTGATATGGCTGGTGAATTTGAATTGAGTGGTCGTACGCCAGGTGTCATACGCCAGGCGATAATCATCGATGCTCTTTTCAGTGAACGGGATATCGCACTTCTCGAAGAAGCGCTCCCAACCAATTCTTTCCGCCCACTCGCCGACGCGCTCATACTTCTTGGCATCCTTTGCATAGGCTTCAAGAATTTTTCGCACCGCCTCAACCGTTTCCGGCCAGCGTGGTGTCGTATTCGGCAGAAACGGAATAACCAATTTTGAAAATTTTGGCGCTGACCGAGCGTTAGAAACCTTACCGCCGACCAGGATTGCAATACCGTCACCTTCGGGATCAGCAAGCGGCATCGCCGGGCACATGGTATAGCAGTTTCCGCAGAACATGCAGCGCTCAACGGTCACCTTCACCGTCTTGATCTCCTTGCCATCAACCTCGACCTTGGCAGGCTTGACCGCGCCAAGGGGGCAGGAGGCAATTGCCAGAGGGAGCTCACAGACACCGGTGATACGCTGGTGATCGATCATCGGCGGCTTCCGGTGAATACCGAGAATGGCGATATCGGAGGCGTGCACCGCACCACACATGTTCAGGCAGCAGGCCAGGGCGATTCGCACCTGGGCAGGCAGTTTCATCGAGGTAAAGTAATCAAAGAGATCATCCATGACGGCCTTTACCGGGCCTGATGCATCGGTTGCCGGAGTATGGCAGTGCACCCAACCCTGGGTGTGGACGATATTGGTGACGCCGGCTCCGGTCCCGCCTACCGGGAACTTGTTGCCGCGGCTTGCCAGATCATCGAGCAGCGGCTGAACCTTGTCTTTTGAGTCAACCATGAACTCGATGTTGTTACGGGTGGTCCAGCGGACAAAACCGTCACAATGCGCATCGGCGATATCACAGACTTCACGTATATACTCAATGGAAACCAGTCGTGCTGTACCGACGCGGATTGAATATACCTCGTCTCCGGTCTCTGATTTATGCATCAGGACACCGGGCTGGGGAATCTCATGCCACAGCCACTTGCCTTTATTGGCTTTAATGACCGGCGGAAAAAACTGTTCATAATGTGGGGGGCCGAGGTCGGTTATACGTCCTTCCATCGGTTTTTCAGGATTGTAGCCCATAATTCGTCTCCTTATATAGAATAATTGATATAGTCGTTATCTTGTAAATGCAAACCCACATTAAGCGGCATGACGCCTGCGGAACTCATCAACATCGCGCTCGAAACCGCCTTCCACCTCTTCCTCAGCCCAGAAGACGTAAGGATTGGAACGAGGCTCTTTGACCATCTGTGGAATCGGATCAATACCCATGACTTTGATAAAGGTAGGCAGCCCGACTCGCTGCATGGTCTCACCGACACGCTCGCGGTTTTTTCCGACTTCCATCCACCAGTCCCATACTGTCTCGATGAACTCGATCAGTTCTTCAAAATCGTTCTCTTTACTGATTTTCATGAACGGTACGATCAAGGTGGAAAACTGCGCGCCATCGAGAATCGGAGCCTTGGCGCCGACAAGGATCGAGGCGCCCTGGTCTTTACCTGGACGCAGGGCACGGGGCATGACGTTGATGCAGTGCATGCAACGGGTGCACTCTGAATCGTCGATCTTCAGCTCGTCGCCTTCCATCCACATGCACTCGGTCGGACACAGGTCGATAACCTCGGCCTTGAGGTCAAATGGACCCCAATCCCTGCCACTGTGGGCGCCGCCGTTTGACGGATAGTTGCCGGCCACATACTCCTTGACGGCAGCCTGGTCGATGCGGATCTGATCTCTCCAGGTACCGATAACGGCAATATCCGAGCGGGCAATCGCTGCAACGCAGTCATTGGGACAGCCGGAAAACTTGAACTTGAACTTGTAAGGGAATGCCGGACGATGGATCTCATCCTGATAGTGAATCGTCAGGTGATGACAGGTCTCTTCGGTATCGTAACAAGACCATTCACAGCGAGACTGGCCAACACAGTTGGCTGGTGTCCGCAGGTTTGAACCGGAACCGCCAAGGTCCTGGCCCATGTCATGGGTCAGATCCCAGAAGAACGGTTCGAGGTTTTCCGTCTTGGTGCCGAGCAGAATGATATCACCGGTTGAACCGTGAAAGTTGGTCATGCCGGAACCGTGCTTCTCCCAGAGATCCATCAGTTGACGAAGGTTTGCCGTTGAATAGTATTTCGAGGCAGGCTGAGCGACACGGAGCGTATGAAAGTGCTCAACACCCGGAAATTGTGCAGGCACATCTGAATAACGTCCGACGATACCACCGCCATAACCAAAAACACCAACGATACCGCCGTGTTTCCAGTGGGTAATCCTGTCTTTGTAGGACAGTTCAAGCTGGCCGAGAATATCAAAACACTCTGGTTTCTTTTCTGCCTGCCGCTTCATGTCGGTAACGAAGCTTGGCCACGGGCCACTCTCCAGTTGATCCAACAAGGGTGTCTCATGTTTTGCCATGATTTCCTCCTTTGAATTACAGTTTATACTTCTACCCTATCCAATTATATTCTTATTGCAGATCAAGCATCTCATCAGAAAGGCAAAACAACACGACAACAGGATTTTCTCCTGCATTCTTAACCTCCTTCAACTCGTTCGGGATCTGAGACTGAAGGGACGAAACACTAAACCAACGAATAATCGTGTAGCAGTTGAGGATATATCTGAACGATTTTTTTGTCAACAAAAAATGAACTGCTTCCGGGGTTGAAAATGAATAGGGATTCAGCAATTCATTTTTGCATATACCCTTTATTTTTCTAGCACCCGGAGCAACTCAGTCTCGAGCTGGAAACCATTATTTTTCTCGCCTTCCATCACCTTCAGGAAGCGGGTTGCCAGCAGCTTGCCCAGCTGCACCCCCTCCTGGTCAAATGAATTAATATTCCAGGAAAATCCCTGAAAAACGATTTTTGCCTCGTAAAGAGAAAGCAGGCTGCCCATGGTAAAGGGGTCCAACCTGTCTCCAATGATTATCGAAGACGGCCTGTTGCCGGCGAATCTTTTATTGGGATTTTCATGCTGCCGCCCGGTTGCCAGCGCAACCGCCTGGGCCAGCAGGTTGGCCACGAGCTTCTGCTGGGAGGTCGTCTGCTGAACATGAATGTCGCGCCCATACTGACACTCCTTGAAACCGATAAACTCGGCGGGAACAATTTCTGTTCCCTGGTGAAGAAGCTGATAAAAGGCATGCTGCCCGTTGGTTCCCGGCTCGCCCCAGACGACTGGGCCGGTTTTTATCTGCACGGGACTGCCGTCCGTGGTAATTGATTTGCCGTTGCTCTCCATGTCGCACTGCTGCAGGTGAGCAGGAAACCGGTGCAGGGCCTGGCTGTACGGCAGAACGGCAAGGGTCGGACAGCCAAGGAAGTTGTGGTTCCAGAGGCCGAGCATCGCCAGAAGCAGGGGCATGTTATCACGAACAGCCGGTTGTTCGGCAACGCGGTCAACCTCGTGGGCTCCCCGGAGGAATTCGTTCAACTTCTCAAAGCCGAGGGCAAACCCGAGCATGACGCAGCCGACCATCGAAGTAACACTGTAGCGCCCGCCGATATAATCATACATGTAGAACGAGCGGAGATAGCGTTCCGGATTGTCCATCGGACTGCCAAGCCCGGTGACGGCCACGAAGTGCTGGCTGGGGTCAAGGCCTTTGTCCC
Source organism: Desulfocapsaceae bacterium (assembly GCA_963674815.2). Taxonomy (GTDB): domain Bacteria; phylum Desulfobacterota; class Desulfobulbia; order Desulfobulbales; family Desulfocapsaceae; genus MADRE3. The sequence continues at coordinate 532,459 of CAXXTV010000004.1, read as the reverse complement.
TGAATGCCTGCCTGACCATTTCCTCATTCGTCAGGGTCTCCAGGGTAGAACCGCTCTTTGATACAACCGTCACCAGTGTCTGCTCAAGCTCTACAGAATCCAGGACCAGCGCCGCATCGTCGGGATCCACATTGGAGATGAACCGCACCTCTCTTCCCGGCAGACAAAAAGCCCTGAGCGCTTCATAGACAGAGCGCGGACCTAAATCTGAGCCGCCAATCCCGATATTGATCAGCCTCGTGAAGGGTTTGCCACTGCTGCCGGTTACCATTTCCTTTCCTATCTGGTCAAGAAAGACTTCCAGTTTTTCCATCTCTGTCCGGGCCTGCCCTGCAGAAACAGGCTCCGCAGGCTGCCCTGAAAACAGGTCCCTGCTCGAGGTGTGCAGAACCTGCCTGTTTTCACTCTCCCAGCCAGCAATGCGGTTGATCACCTCACCTTTTTTCATTCCAGAAAACCTGTCCACGAGCCGATGCTCATCGGCGAACAGCTGGAACGCATCAACGACCGTCCCGGTCACCCGCTGCGTGGCATACACCAGTTTCAAGCCCGCTGCCCGACAGGTCATCGATTCAATCCTGCCATTGTCCCGCAAAGCGTTTTCGGCCTTCAGGTCATACGGTGTTTGGGCCAGATCCTCCAGCTTCCGCCAGGAAGCGCTGGCGCTGACATGCGTGCTCATATCATCCTCTCGTCTCGACGTTGCTGTTAACCATATCAAAAATCCTTGCCCTTTTCCGCCTCATCCCGCAGCCGCTTGATGACCGGAGCATATTCGCTGCAGCCGTAAATAGCTGAACCGGAGACGAAAATATTGGCTCCGGCGCGGGATATTTCAGCGATTGTGTCCGGACTGACGCCGCCATCCACTTCAATCCCGATCCCGGGATTGCATTCCCTGATCATCCCGCTCAGCCTCCTGAGCTTCTCAAGCGTCGCCGGGATAAAGGACTGTCCGCCAAATCCCGGGTTGACACCCATGATCATAACCAGATCAACATCTGCCAGGATGTACTCAAGCGAGGTCAGCGGTGTCGCAGGGTTCAGGACAACACCCGCCTTTAATCCCAGCTCACGAATCCGGGAAACTGTTCTCTGCAGATGGGTGCAGGCCTCCACATGAACCGTAAGCCAGTCTGCACCGGCAGCGGCAAATTTTTCTATGTAATCGTCAGCCTTGCTGATCATCAGATGAACATCGAGCGGCTTGTCGGTAATTCTGCGGGCCGCCTCGACCACGAGCGGGCCGATGGTGATATTCGGTACAAAATGTCCGTCCATCACATCGATGTGTATGAGGTCAGCACCACCGTCAACAACCGCCCTGATCTCATTGCCAAGCTCTGAAAAATCAGCGGAGAGAATCGACGGTGCAATCATTATCTTATTCATTTTTCCGGTCCTTGTTTCCATCACATGATGTTCTTTACAGACAAATCCACTGCCTGTTATTCACTGACGCTGCGAATCTGGTCACCCGGCAGAATCTCAATGAGCCCTTCCAGCTCGAGCAGCAGGAGGTGTTCGCTGATCTTCGCAGCAGACATGCCAGAACGCTCAACCAGGTCGTTTCTCTGCACTGGATACTGGTCGATCAGCTTGAAAAGCGCCGCGGTCTCGGCCTCAAGCTCCACCCTGAAACCCGGCCCGTCAGAGATAATCGCCGGTTCATTTTCCCCAATACCCAGGCTCTCCATGATATCTGCCGCCGAGACAGCCAGGGAGGCACCCTGCTGGAGCAGCCAGTGGGTGCCGCTGCTTTTTGCCGAGTCAACTTGACCCGGTACCGCAAAGACCTCCCTGCCTTCGTCAAGTGCATGCTGAACCGTAATGAGCGAGCCTGATTTCCGTGCCGCCTCGACCACGACGACGCCATGGCACAGACCGGCGATAATCCGGTTTCGTGCAGGGAACCTGAACCCTTCAGGCCTGGTCCCCAGACAATATTCGGTGACCAGCGCCCCGTGCCCTGCAACCCGGCTGTACAGGGTCTTGTTTGACCTGGGGTAGACGACATCGAGCCCGCAGCCCAGAACAGCAATCGTCATGCCCTGCCCGTCCAGACAGCCGCAATGAGCCTCCGTATCAATGCCGGTTGCCAGACCGGAGACCACCGTTAGACGATTTTTCGCCAGCTCCCTGCCGAGATTGAAAGCGGTCCTGCGTCCATATCCCGTTGCCGCCCGCGAGCCGACGATGGCAACCGCAACACTGTTCAGAGACGCTCTATTTCCCTTGACATACAGGACCGGAGGAGGGTTGACGCATTTTTTGAGCAAATAAGGGTAGTCTGGATCGTCAAAGATGACCGGCTGACCATCCATGCTGTGGAGCTTCTCCAGTTCAAGATCCGCTGCTTCCCTGAGTCTGCCGGCCTGCCTCAATCCTTCGAGCTGCCCCTTGCGCAGAGTCGAGATCCGGCAGAGCTCAGCATATCCCGTGTCGAGAACAGCGCCTGGTGAACCGACGGATTCAACGAGCCGCCAGAACCCGGACGGACCCAGTCCCTGAGCCATGCTGAGGCTTATCCAGTCTCTTGCCGTGTTCAATGATCTGCCATACGCTCGCCTGGGAGGCTTATTTACAGATAAGAAATGCTGCCCTCAGGCGAGCGGGGCAGCATCTGATACGAGGGTGACAGTCAGGGGCTAAACGCTGCTTGTCAATCAGTCATGAATACCCGCAATTCGTCAATGCGTGAAGGATGCTTCAGCTTCTGAATTGCCTGGGCTTCAATCTGCCTGATTCTCTCCCGGGTTACCGCAAAACACTTGCCGACCTCTTCAAGTGTATGATCACAGTCAACATCTATGCCGTATCTCATCCTGAGTACTTTGGCCTCACGGGGAGTCAGTGATGACATCACCAGGTTCAAACACTCCCGCAGGCTTGCCGTCATGGAAAGATCATCCGGCCCGGGCTTGCCGGTGTCCTCTATGAAGTCGCCGAGCTGCGTCTCGCCGTCGTCGCCGACGGGAGTATCGAGCGAAATGGCGTCTTTGGCTATTTTAAGGGCCGACTTCACCTTGCCCACCTCGGTCCCCAGCTGCTCCGCCATCTCTTCAGGAGTTGGTTCACGATGCTCTTCCAGCAGGAAGTCCTTGGAAACCCTGAGCAGGCGATTAATGGTTTCAATCATATGAACCGGCAGGCGGATTGTTCTTCCCTGGTCGGCAATCCCCCTGGTGATCGCCTGCCTGATCCACCAGGTAGCATAGGTGCTGAACTTGTATCCGCGATGATAGTCAAACTTCTCAACGGCTTTCATCAAACCGATATTGCCTTCCTGTATCAGGTCGGAAAACTGAAGCCCGCGATTGACAAATTTCTTGGAGACGGAAATAACCAGCCTCAGGTTGGCACGTACCAGGGATTCCTTGGCATGCTTAGTGATATCCCGCCCTGACTCGATTTCCGCCTGCAGCCGTTTCAGGGCTCCCGAGTCCAGACCCGATTCCCCCATGAACTGCCAGTTCACCTGATTCTCAACGGCATTGAGCACTACGGTATCAGCGGCCAGGTCCGAAGCGGTCAGCGTCTGATCCTTGACCATTTCAACAAGAACCTGCCGAAACCGTTTGGAGAGGTCGTCCAGGCCGGTGGCAATCGAGTTCACACACTCCTGGCAGATCTGCTTCTCGTTGAAAAGTTTTGATATTTCGGCTCCTTTTGCAAAAACCCGTTCTCTCAACTCGCGGTACTGCGGACTATTGAAATCTGTACGGCGGAGCTCTTCAAGCAATCCTTCCCGCTGCGAATCGAGCTCTGCCGCCTTTTCAGAAAGGGCATAAAAGGATTTAAGTTCACGCTTTATAACCGCCGGTTCATTATCCGGCACACCGTGAATTGTCTGGAATATTTTCCGACTCCCGCTCTTGAGCTCCGCGACGATTTCCTGCAGGACAGGCTGTGCCAGGGGTGTCGAAAGAACCGCATTCTGAACGCGAAGCTTCCCTTCTTCTATCAGCTGGGCAAGCTTCAGCTCCTCTTTATGGCTGAGCAGGGTAAGGCTCCCCATCTCCCGCAGATAAATATTCATCGGATCGGCAGAGTGTTTACCGCCCTTTGAGGCGGAGCGGGACAAACGCCTCCTGTCTCCCTGGCGGCGGTCACTGAAAGGACCGCTGCGCCGGTCTCCGCCGCTCCCCCCCCGCCTGTCCTCGGAGACGCCATCTGGAAGCATGAGCGGCGCCGGATCACCATCAGCACTGAATATGCCGGTCAAATCCCAGTCAGACGATTCATCATCAGTGTCTTCTTCACTGTCAATAACATCGTAGTCTTCCCTGTCATCGGCATCAAATTCGTCGGCTATCATCACACCCCCTTGACATTCAGATCACATTTTTTCCGCGGCGGACCAGAAGAAATCACCTTATCACCGCTGGGTATAACCATTTTTAGAGTAAAAGTACGCTAAAATCAATAACGAGTGTTATTATTATATCTTTTAGGTCACGCTTCAGCAGCAATCAGAGGTGGAGCCAATCCTGTTCACGAGCGTTTTTTCAACTCGCTGTCGACCCGCATCTTTTCCTGCATCAGCTCAGCTATCAGACTAAAATCATTATTTTTCTGAGCATCATTAATCTGAGCAATCAGGTGGTCGGAGCTTCTCTTCAAAGAGGACAATTTCAGCCATTCCCGAATTTCTTCAAGCTCCTCCCTGTCATGGTCGTCCACCTGTCCGGCTTGTTCATATTCCGTTGCCGTGAGAAGCAGAGAGGCCACCAGTGAGCGCTCCTCCCCTGCAGGCAGTGCTGTAAGCAAATCCTCCGGATGTACCTCATTATGCTGCTGCCCGCGCAAAGACCTGAGCTGCAGCAAAATAACCTCACCGATCGTGCCGGACAGCATCTCGGCCAGCCCACTTTCTTCGAGCACGGGCAGATGTTCAGGGTGCAGCACCATAAACGTTACAATTGCTTTCAATGGGCCGCTCACCGGCTTTAAGGCCGCCTGCTGTGCAGCAGCGGCAGGCGGATATTCAACCGGATCCGGCAGCGCTGCAGGTCCGGTTGACTGCTCCAGTATCGCTTCCGGTTCGACTCCGAGTATTTTGGCAAAGTGAGACGCCCACACCGAGCGCTGCAGAACCGATGCTGCAGCAGCAAGCAGCGGCTTTAAATCTTCGATAATCTTCCCCTTGCCGTCAAGTGTCAGGCCGTGCCTGGCAACCAGGCTGTCAAGCACGAATTCCGGCAGCGTTTCCGCCTTGTCAATAAGCGCATTCAAGGCTTCAAGTCCATATTCCCTGACAAACGTGTCTGGATCATGCTCCGGCGGCAGCACCGCCACCCTGCCGCTGACCTGCTCGGCCAGGAATAAACCGACAGAGCGCTCGACAGCCCGCACCCCGGCCTCGTCACCATCAAAGAGCAGGACGACCTCGTCAACCAGCGGTTTTAATGTTCTCACCTGCTCCCGGGTCAAGGCAGTGCCAAGCGGAGCGACGACCGGCTCAATCCCGTGAGCCACCAGCGAGAGAAGATCAAAATTGCCCTCGACCAGCAAAGCCCTGCGCTGCATCCGTATCGCATCCCGCTGGTGGAACAAACCAAAAAGCAGCCTGCTCTTACTGTAAACAACCGATTCAGGAGAATTGAGGTATTTCGGGTTGCCGTTTCCGAGAATACGTCCCCCAAACCCGGCGATGCGGCCCCGGGAATCAAAGATCGGAAAGATAATCCGGTCCCTGAAACGATCATAGGTCCCCCCCTGCTGTTTTTCAGCAAGCAGCCCCACCTCCTTGCCAAGAGCACATTCCTGGCTGTCAAACTGTGAACCGAGAAAATTCCAGCCCGCAGCTTCCGGGGCTGGTGCATAGCCGAGCTGATAGCGCTCCTGCAGCGCTTTTCCGATACCACGACCCTCGAGATAGCGGCGCGCCTGCGCACCTGTCGCCGAGTCAACCAGGCAGCGCCTGAAGCAGCCGGCGGCCTTTTCATTCAGAGCAAACAGCCGGTCCCGGTGGAGGTCCATCTCCTGTTGTTTCCTGCTCTTTGTTCGTTCCGGCAATTCGACCTGGTAACGCTGCGCCAGCGCCTTCAGAGCTGCCGGAAAATCAAGATTATGATATTTCATCATGAATGAAAAGACATCGCCGGATTCCTTGCACCCGAAACAGTGATAAAACTGCTGCCCTGAATGAACAGAAAAGGAAGGCGTCTTCTCGTGATGGAAAGGACAGATTCCAAGGTACCTGACACCGCTGCGTTTCAGATTAACATGCTCACCGATAATCTGTACGATATCAGCACGATCTTTGATTTCTGCTACGATATCTTCCCGTGATTCCGTATGTAATGCCATGGCAATTATGCACCGCTTGAGGACCGCTGTTTCGGCTCATTGTAATCGGGGTCTGAACGAACTGCCACATACTCTTTTAAAGCGTGCACAAAAATCTCTGGAACATCGCCACATCACGCTCACAAGATCAACAATATCAAGCACCTGTACACACAGAAAAGAATCCCGGCAGAAATGGATTTATCCCGTTGTCACCACTCTTTCCGGGCAGAAGGCTGCAAAGGCTCTTTGGAAAACATGACCGGACGCTTTTTCACCTGAAAATTTGTAATTATTTTCCCAAGCTTATATACTTTTTGTGTAGCTGAAATGATTTCAAAAAGACCCGATCTGATTACACTGCCCTCGTGCAACCATAATGGAAAAAGAACGTACAATTCTCATTGTCGCGTCAGGCTTTGAACTCCCTGATATTGAGCATGCGAGCCTTGCAGGAAAGAGCGTCAGGCTGGTAAACGCCGCACCTGCAGCAGATCTCACCTCCCTGTGCAGGCGAAATCGGGCTGAGCTGATCATTGTTGGTCTGTCCGAAAATCAAAGCCCGAGCTTCTTCCATCGAGATGACCTGCCCCTGGATATTCCGATATGTTGCCTTGGTATCAGAAATGCTGCTGCAAGCGCTTTTCCGGGTATTGTCAGCTGCTTTCAAGAGCCCCTGAGCACCAGGAATTTCCTTGATCACCTGGAATTTTTATTGAATATCAAAAAATGTCATGATGAAATCCGGCTTAAAGACGCTGAAATAAAGGAGCTTGCAGACAAGTTCGAGCAGCAGCAGCAGTCAATCGAACTGCACAGCGAGTTCCTCGATATCGTTGCCCTCCGGGATGGATTAACCGGTCTTTACAACAGAAGACATCTCCACACCCTGCTACCGAAAAAGCTTGAAAAGTGCACGGTGAAAGGCTCCGAGCTGTCAATGCTCATCCTCAATATCGACTATTTTTATGAGCTCAACAAATCTGCCGGAACGTCGTTTTGCGACTTTGTTCTCAATGATTTTGCTGCCCGCCTCACGGCGGCCAACCAGCCTCACGATACCTGCTTTCGCTTCAGCGGCGAGACGTTTATTGCGCTTCTTGAAGACACCACTCTCGCCCGGGCGGTATCGCGTGCTGAATCCCTCCAGGAGAATCTGCGACACCAGCCGTTCAAACGAAGCAATGAGCAGAGAACCATCACGGTTTCTATCGGCATTGTCTCACTGACCGATCACCAGCCCGAGAGTCCGGAAGAGTTTGTCTCAATGGCGGAACGGGCTCTTTTCAGCGCCAAGGCGGACGGAAGAAACCGTATCGCTGTTTTCCGCGGAACAGACGCGGGCGGTACCGAGACCACTCGACACAACCTCAATTTCCTGAAAGAGACACTCGCTCGCATTCTGGCGAGAACCAGGACCTCATCCCTCGATTCCCTCCAACTGCTCGCCAGCAACATAGGCGGCAATAACAATCGCGGCCATATTGAAAATGTTCGCAGCTATGTTGAACTGCTCGGGCAGCAGATGAACCTTCCCGAGTCAACTATTGAGACATTCAGGAATGCTGTTGCCCTGCATACATCCATACGTTTTCTGCTCCATAACGAAATGATCAGTAAACGGGAGCTTTTTACTGATGATGACCGGGAAATAATGTCCGATTTTCCCTTCAAGATCGCCGAGGTCACAGAGATGTTCGACTATTTCGCCAACGAACGCGCCATTCTGCTCTACCATGGTGAGCGCTACGACGGAAGCGGTTATCCTGATGGGCTGAGAGGCGAGGAAATCCCGCTTGGCGCCCGCATCTTTACCCTTGTCGATGCTTTGGCTGCAATGAATGAAGACAGGCCGTATAGAAGCAGGCTGGAGCCTGAACGGGTCGCAGCCGAGCTAGTTGAAGGAGCCGGCCGACAGTTTGACCCGACCCTGGTTATCCAGATGCTTGAGCTTATAAAAACCAATCATCTCCTGGAGCTTTCAGACGAACACATTGACCGCTCAATCAGTACTATCAACGAATCAATGGTAAACCGCACGACATGACAAGCAATCTGAGCAGTACGATCCTCAAGCAGGTTGATGTATTTCCGCCCCTTCCCGCCACGGTATCCAAGGTCATCACGATTACCGGAAATCCTGAAAGCTCTGCGCAGGAGCTGATGAACGCCGTGCTTCCTGATCAGGCCATGTGCCTGACAATTCTGAAAATAGCGAATTCCGCTTTTTTCGGTCTGCCCCGAAAGGTGAGCACGGTAGATAAGGCCGTCATGGTCCTGGGCTTCGATGAAATTAGAAATATCGTGCTTGGGAAAGCTGTTTTCAACTCCTTCCGAAACGCTTATCGAAGCAACCGTGAACGGATCAACCTGTTCTGGGAACATTCATTCTTAACCGGCCTCGCCGCAAAAATTATCGCCGAAGAGATCAACGTTTCCCCGAGCACATCATTTATTGCCGGATTGATCCATGATATTGGCAAACTGGCGATGCTGATCAGTCTCAACGGCGATTACGCAGCAATACTTGAATCGTCATCAGCCCACTTCCGGGCACAGCGCGAGGAGCAGGAGCTGTTTTCGATCACGCACACTGCGGTCGGTTACCGTCTGCTGAATCGCTGGCTTTTTCCCAAATCACTCTTGAACACCACACGCTATCATCACACACCGCTCCTTTCCACCAGTGATGCCCTGCTTCCTGCCGTCATTGGGCTGGCGGATCTGTTTTCTCACCTGCAACTCAGCCCGGACGAGGCTGACACCTCCGACCTTGAAACCTTTTTCAATACGGTTGTTCCCGAGGTCAAATCTGTATGGTATGATAACGGCCTCGAATGGAATAATTCCATTTTCACGCGCTGGCAGCAGGAACTGCTTGTAAGCAGTGATCGCGACCGGGCGATATTGACGATTATCACAGCCTAATCTCACCTCTTTTCCGATTATGAAAATTTCTTCAATAAAAAGAACTTTTCAGAACACCAAACGGCTGGCGGAAATACTCAAGGTACTCTCCGCCTTCGGCTTTCGGGAGGTGATCACCGATACCGGACTTTATCGTTTCCTCGGGAAAACCCGTGAAGATATTGAATCTGACCAGGAGCCGCAATACCAGGAACTGACCAGACCGGTGAGGGCGCGCATGGTTCTTGAAACGCTTGGCCCGACGTTTATCAAAATAGGCCAGATACTCTCTACCCGACCCGACCTCATCCCGCCTGAATGGGCAGATGAATTTGCCAACCTCCAGGGCAATGTATCTCCTGTCGGCTTCCAGGAGATTCATCAACTGCTGGAGTCAGAATTTCCCGGACGTCTCGACAGCTTATTCGACTACATCGAAGAAGAACCGTTGGCCGCTGCATCGATGGCCCAGGTTCACCGGGCCCAATTGCTTTCCGGAGAGGAGGTCGTCCTCAAGGTGCTTCGCCCGGGTAACAGGCAGCGGGTTGAGGAGGATGTTTCCCTCCTGGAGGGCATTGCCCAGATTGTCGAACAATATTTCTCGGACCTCGGCTACAGTCCCATCGAGGTGGCAAATGAATTTTCCAGGGAACTGCTGCGGGAGGTAAATCTGATCCAGGAGGGCCAGGCAACCGAGCGGCTCAGGCGCTATTTTGAAGATGACCAGGAGGTTTTCTTCCCGAAAGTCTACTGGCAGTCAACCACGAGAAATGTCCTGACACTCGAGGAAATCAAGGGCACGCCGCTTTCCCGTATCGACCCCAATGACCTCAGCTTTGAAATACGCCGAAAAATCGTCGCAAATGCCACGAAAGCGGTTTTTAAGCAGTGTCTTACGTTTGGTTTTTTTCACGCAGATCCCCATCCAGGCAACATCTTCCTGCTCGAAAATGGCAGGCTCTGCTTCATCGATTGCGGGATGACCGGCCATCTTGACAAAAAAACAGCGGAGCAGCTTGTCGACCTGATCGCCGGGGTGATAAAAGGCGATGTGCAGCGCCTCTGCCGGGTGGTCATCGAGCTGACGAATGTTGATCCAGCCGTTACCGACAGAAGGGATTTTCGGCTGGAACTCCAGAACATGGTCGACCAGGTCCAGGCAACACCGCTTGAACATATAGATATCACCACGCTCCTCTCCGACTTTTTCAAGACGCTGCAGCACTACAAGATCCGCTGTCCCGGGGATCTGATGCTGCTGGTCAAAGCGATGACCACAATCGAAGGCGTGGCCGCCGAGATGGACCCGTCCTTCGATGTCCTCGCCCATGTGGAGCCGGAAATTGAAGAGGTGGTAACAAATCGATATGGCATCGGTGCCATTAAAAAACGAATGCAGAAAACGCTGGGGAACTACCTGCTCCTCCTCGAAGATATTCCCGCTGACATTCAACGCTTTCTTGATCATGCCCGGCATAACCGTTTCACCCTCAACCTCGAGCTGATGCGCATTGAACATCTTGCTGAAAAAGTCGATCTTTCCAGCAGAATGATGGGTATGGCCATGGTCATCTCGGCACTGATTGTCGCCTCTTCAATCCTCATTCTTGCCGACAGCCTGTCAAACGAGCAGGGAATCATCGGAATGCTCGGCATTATCGGCCTGATCCTCTCCGGCATCTACTCGGCAGGACTCGTTGCCTCTTTCCTGCTCCCCAAAAAGAAAAAAAGATAAGGCTCATCCAGATGATGCCTGCCTGATACGGCAATGCGCATAGTGGATATCCCCCGCCTGCTGCTCGCGGAACAAGGCGGCGGGCGAAATCCCACTGCCGGGCAGCTGAGTGATGAGGAACAGACAGCTGCTCGTTTACCGGAATAGCCAGCGATCAGAGCAGCGGGTCAGCCATTGCTCCCGGAAAAAGCGCCGGACATCGCCTGATGTACATCGTTGAAAGCGTGGGGCTCAAGGCTTGCGGAACCGACGAACAGGCCCGCGATCCCGCTGATACCGGCATACTGGGCCGCGTTTTTGGAATTGATAGAGCCACCATAGACAATAGGCTGATTCGGGCAGATCGTGCCGATAAACCGGATCGCTTCAGCCACGACTTCCACCGGTTCAGGCGCTTTGTAACTCATGGCATCAACGGGACTGTAGGCGATAATCAGACGCTCTGTGTCAATATGGAGAAGCGAGGTCAGCTGGGACATTGCGTACGACTTGTCAACGCAGATAATCGGCGTGATGCGGGAATCGGCCGCCTCACTCACTTTATTGGTTACATCCTGGGAGGTTTCATGAAAATAACGACGCCGTTCCGAGTGCCCGACAATGGCAAAATCGGCAAGACCATGCAGCATGTCTGCCGCCACGGCACCGGTATAGCTTCCGGCAGGAAACGGCGAGAGATCCTGGGCGGCAAGGGCAACACCTTCCACATCAGAGGCTCTCAGGCGATCGGCAATCTGAGCCAGGACAACAAGTGGAGGTGCAACGATCACCTGCACCCCTCTTGCCGGCTGATAAATGCGTAGAAATTCATCAAACCAGCTCAAGGCCTGAGACAGGTTTTTATTGCATTTCCAGTTAGCGATCAGATAGCGCGGGAGCGGTTCTTTGGCCATGTCATCATCCTCCACAGCGGCGTTTCGTGCATCTCTACGATGCACCCAAATAGGGAGCCAATAGCTCCTGGAGCTCTTTTGCGCTCAGGCTCGCAAACACGAGTGTCTTCAGGCGGGACTGCTCGCCCGACAGCAGCCTCACGTCTTTTTTCCGCACTGACAAACACCGGGAAAAAAACAGGATAACAGCCTTGTTTGCCTGGCCTTCAACCGGAGGCGCTGTTATTGCTACTTTCAGCGCATCACCATGTATTCCGCAGATTTCATTTCTTGAAGCGCGCGGCTGAACATAGACGCGGAGCAGTCCCCGGCCCTGCCGGGTCTGCCCGACAACGCCGGTAACAGCGCTCACAGATCATCGCTGAGGTAGGCAATACCTCCTTGCTCCAGTTTTTTTCTCAGATCCTCTTTCGGCTCTTCGACCTCATCTTCCTCTTCGTCGTCGGAGGACAGATCCAGTCCGAGCTTTTTGTCGTCATCCTCTGGCTCGTCCGCAGGCTCCTCTGCAGGATGCTCTGTATCGGAATCATCTGCAGGTTCGACGATAAGCTCAATTTTCTGGAAAAGTTCGTCAAAATCATATTCTTTAACGGTTTCATCAACCTCCGAGAACGAATCGATTTTCTCCAGATAACTGCTGAGCGTCTCTCTGAGATCCTGCCGTACCTGTTTCTTCTGCTGATTGAGCAAGGCAATTTCCTCTGGCAGTCTCGACAATTCGGTAAAGGCATCCTGGCGCAATCGCTCGATCTCATCCCTTGCAGCCTGCAGTGCCGCTGAAGCCTTTTTCTCGCTACTCTGGATGAGATCTGAAGCGTCTTCCTCGGCTCTGGCCTTCAGCTCATCAACGAATCGCTGCGCGGCACCGATGGTTCGCTTGAAATCAAACTCTTCACCCCTGAACTCATTGAGCTGCTCTTCAAGCTGCTCTATCTTCTTCTGCAGACCATCATTTCTGGATTCACTCTTTTTCAGCTTTTCCTCAATTTCTGCGACCCTGCCCTCTGCGGCGATGACCTCTTCTTCCCAATCTTTCTGCTCTTCTTCGAGATCAGCGCGGGCGGTCTGGAGTTCCTCTATCTCCTTTTCAAGCTCGGCACGCACCTCATCCTTTGCCAGAGACTCCTTTCGCACATCTTCCGTTGTCTGCAGAGCCGTCTCAATATCGGCTTCAAGTTTTAGATTCATCTCTTCCAGCAGCCCTTTTTCCTGGGACAGCGTTTCAATTTCCTCATCCTGCTGGCGAACTTTCTCCAGGAGTTCAAAAAACTCTTCTGCAACAAGTTCCAGATACCCTTTTACTTCGATAGGATCATATCCTCTGAATTTCGATTGGAATTCCTGATCTTTAATTGCCTGTGGAATGATTGCCATAATAAAAGCCCCTCTGGTTCAATGAACGTACGTGTAAAAGGATTTCCTATCCAAAACTTTGAGCCATATGTTTGAGAGTCGGCACGAGAAAACTCTGTAAAAACATGACGGCGAGTATCAGGATGACCGGAGAGAAGTCAAGGCCGCCCGTAGTAAAAGGCAGAGCTCGTCTGATCCGACCCAGCAATGGCTCCGTCACTTCATAGAGAAATCTGACAATAGGATTATAAGGGTCTGCATTTACCCAGGAGACAACCGCCCTACCGATAATAACCCAGGTATAAACAGTGAGCAGAAAATCAATGATCCCGGCAACCGCCATCATAAAATTATTTAAAACAAACATGGTCTTTATCCCGTCAGGCAATAGTGCTCCCCGGGGCGACATCACTGTCTACCGTGAGCAGTACAAGTTTTTTTTCACCTTTACTGTTTTCTGTCTGAGCCGTCAGCACCATTCCCTGCGAATCTATACCCATAAGCTTTGCCGGTTTCAGGTTGGCGACAATGACAATATTTTTATGTTCCAGCTCCGAGGGCTCATAGAATTGGGCAATGCCGGCAACGATGGTACGCTCGTCAGGAGCCTTGACCTGCAGCTTCAGCAGCCGCTCTGACTTTGGTATCCGTTCTGCACCAATTACCTGCGCAACCACAAGGCGAACCGTTTGGAACTGATCGAAAGATATGACGCCCTCGGCCACCTCTGGTGATCCATTATTCCTGGCAAGCTGTTCTGCTGGTTGTTTTTTCGGCTTGGCGACAGCGGAATTACTCTGCTTTTTCACCTCGGTTCGAGGGAAAAGGTTTTCGATCCGATTCAATTTCGTCCCGCCCGGCATCCCACCCCAGACACCTCCGCTTTTCACTGTCTTCATCTCACGGTTTTCCGGGGCGAGGCCAAGTCCATGCTGCATCCTGGCGGCTGTCTCAGGTATCACCGGCTTCAGAACCAGACAGACCAGGCGCAGACATTCAGCCAGATTATAGAGAACGGTGTGAAGGCGCGGCTGCAGAAGAGGATCCTTTACCAGCGCCCACGGCTCGTTCTTGACGATGTATCTGTTTGCCAGCGAAATCAGGTCCCAGACCTCTTTGAGACCGCGATGAAACTGAAAATCACCCATCATTTCCTGGTAACTGGCAACCATGAGCGCCGCGGCATCTTTGAGCTGACGGTCAGCTTCAGACTCCTCGCGGGCTTCCGGGACAATGCCGTCGCAGTATTTTTCGATCATCGAAACCGAGCGGCTGAAAAGATTGCCGAGGTCGTTGGCGAGATCAGCATTTTTCCTGGCCACAATTGCCTCGGTGCTGAACGAGGCATCCAGCCCGAAAGACATCTCGCGGAGAAGAAAATAGCGCAGGGTATCGACACCGTATTCCTGGACAAGTTCTGCCGGCCGGATCACATTGCCGAGGCTTTTTGACATTTTGGTTTCATCAACGTTCCAGTAGCCATGGACATGCAGTTTCCGGTACAGCGGCACACCGGCGGCCAGCAGCATTGTCGGCCAGTAAATTGCATGCGGTTTGAGTATGTCTTTGGCGATCAGATGTTCTGCTCCTGACCAGAGCCGGTCAAAGTCAGCGCCATCGGGATAACCGATACCGGTCAGATAGTTGATCAGAGCATCGAACCAGACATAGGTAACAAAACCATGATCAAACGGGAGAGCAATTCCCCAGTTAAGACGACTGGCCGGTCGTGATATGCAGAGATCCTCAAGTGGTTCTTTCAAAAAGGAAAGAACCTCATTCCTATAGCGTTCCGGGGTAATGAATTCAGGATGTTCGGTAATGTGGTCGATCAGCTGCTGCTGGTATTTCGACATGCTGAAGAAATAGTTCTGCTCTGTTATCTCTTTGGGCTCAACCTGATGGTCCGGGCATTTCCCGTCCACCAGCTCACGTTCGATAAGAAACCGCTCGCAGCCGGTGCAATAGAGACCGGAATACTCATCAAAATAGATATCGCCGCCGTCGTAGACCTTCTGCAATATTGACTGAACAACAGCAATATGATCCGGGTCGGTCGTCCTGATAAAGCGATCATACTCGATATTGAGCAGCGGCCAGGTCTGTCTGAACATCTCCGAGACCCTGTCCACATATTGCCGCGGTTCAACCTTCTCTTTTGCCGCCGCCTCAACAATTTTGTCACCATGCTCATCGGTTCCGGTCTGGAACCGGACCTGGTCACCGCGCATGGCGCAGAAACGATTATAGACATCGGCAACGATCGTCGTGTAGGCATGGCCAAGGTGGGGCTGGGCATTCACATAATATATCGGGGTGGTAATGTAGGTAATCATAGATTTTTGACGGTAACCCTTATTTCTCTTCCTGGGACGGTTGCCCGGCAGCGCTGTCGTCTGTCTTTTTCTTCTCTTTTTTCTTAACGGTATCTCCCTTGACCAGCTCTGCTGCAGACCACTGATCCCTGCGGAGCAGCCGCTCCTCGCCATCACTTTTGCTAACCAGCAGGGTCTGCTGCAGCGGATTCTGTCTTTTTACCCGATATATTTCGTTGTCCAGCATCAGCTTGCGCCCGACTTTGGGTAAGCCCTTGCGCTGCTTTCGATAGGTGTCAAACTCGTAGGTCAGGCAGCAGAGCAGACGGTTGCAGACTCCGGAGATCTTCGTTGGATTGAGGGGAAGATCCTGTTCTTTCGCCATCTTGATTGATACAGAATCAAACTTTTTCAGAAAAGACGAGCAGCAGAGTTCCCTTCCACAGGTACCGAGTCCCCCCAGCATTTTCGTTTCATGGCGAACGCCGACCTGGCGCATTTCCACCCGGGTACGAAATTCCTGAACCAGATCCTTCACCAAAGCCCGAAAATCTACCCTGCTGTCAGCGGTAAAATAAAAAATCATCTTACTGCCGTTAAAGAATTTTTCAACCCGCACCAGACTCATAACCAGGCGATGTTTTTCAATCAGCTCGGCACAGATAGCAAAGGCTGTTTTTTCCTGGTCGGCAAGATTTAGATACCGATTTTCCTCTTCTGCCGTCGGTCGGTGGGAAATCTCGTAGCTCCCTTTTCTCTCAAAGTTCTCGTCCATGCAGGCCGGCGCGGAACCGAAGACCATGGCGGGCTCCAGTCCATGGTCGGTTTTCACCATGACAATGTCGCCCTTCTTCAGTTTTACAAGCTTTGAGGCAGCGGTAAATTCCTGGGCATCAGCGCGAAACCTGATGCGGTAGAAATTTTTTCCGGCATCGGCCGTTCTGTCATCTTTTTCTGGGATTGGTTCTTGCTGACTCATCTCTTTGCCACGTGCTTATTCTGCCTGAATTTTATCAAAGCGAAATCTGAAAAGATACTCCAGGGACCGGTGATTGTAAATTAAAAAGGAGAACTTCACAAACCAGTGCCCGATTGCAATTGCGTGCCAGCTGACGTTCCGCCATGTCCAGAGCAGCCAGCCGTGCCTCATGGAACCGCAACCTGCCGGTTGAGTGCTCAGGATCATCCACCATCTGGTCCCGCACCCAGAGGCGCAGCAGTCCGATTAATGGTATCAGGTTCTCTTTCAATGATGCAAGGGTCTCCGCCAGTAGCAATAAGGGAGAAACAAGATCAGCGCTGGCCTGAGTCTCCTGCTGAAACGTTTTCACCACGTCTTCCAAAACCTCGACAAGCCCAGCCCGGGCACATTCAAGTGCCTGTCCGGGACTCCCTTCAGCCAGCCTGCTCAGCAGCGCCGCAGCGGCTGGCTCCAGGCCGGGCATCCGGCTGATGACAATATCCTGCGCCTGGGCTGTTGACAATCCATAAAACGGTACTGTCTGACACCTGGAGACAATCGTCGCCAAAACCTCTGTGCCGGCTCCCGCGGTCAGGATCAGCAGATTGTTTTCAGGCGGCTCCTCGAGCGTCTTCAGCAAGCTGTTTGCCGCCTCCGGGCGCATGGTATGAACATCTTCGATAACAACGACTCTGGTCAGCGACTCGTAGGGAGGATAGGAGAGGGAGCGGCACAACTCCCTGACACGATCGATCTTGATGGTGCCGCCTTCCGGGCTGATGAGGGTAATGTCAGGATGGCTTCCCGACAGGTATTTCCGGCAGGAATGACACCTGCCGCAGGCAGCCTGGTCCTCCTGGTCTTTCTGAGTGCAGTTGATACGGGCTGCCACAATGCCCGCACAGAGCTGTTTCCCGACCCCGTCAGGTCCCCGGAAGAGATAGGCGTGAGCAATCCTCCCGGAGCTCAGCGACCGGTCAAGAATTTTTTTGGCTTTTTCCTGGCCGAGAACTGCTGAAAAGGACAGCGGCAGTGACTGTTCCACCATGATCACGTACCAATCAGAAAAGGCTGCGCTGTTTTCCCGGCAGAGGCTCAGGCGCCGCAGTCGGGTTCTGTTTCTGCTGGTTCTCCAGCGGCTTCAGGAACAGATATCGTTCAAGGCTGCGCTGATAATCACTCCATTGCATCGTTCCGGATTTTACCTTTCTGCGCAACTGTTCCAGCAGATTCATTTTGGCGTCCATATCATCAATAAAGCTTAACAGTATTGCTTCTGCGGTCATCGGCACAACCGGCGAGCCGAACTCCTGACGCCCGTGGTGGCTCAGGACCAGATGCTGAAGCTGGGTGAGCAGCACCTCGGGAAAATTTCTGATCTGAGCAGCTTCCTTACCGATCATCTCGCAGCCGATCACCAGATGCCCTTTTAATCTTCCCATATCGGTATAATCGATCACCCCGGTTGCCTGCTGCAGCTCAACTGTTTTACCGATATCGTGCAGCAGCGCGCCGGCAACCAGCAGATCACTGTCGATTCCCTCGTAATGGCCGGCCAGCATCAAACAGACATGAGCCATTGACAATGAGTGCTCAAGCAGTCCGCCCATATAGGCATGATGAATCCCCTTTGCAGCCGGAGACTGGAGATAGCTCCTGCCAGTGCTGCTTTGCAGGAATATACGCTCCAGAAGCTGACCGAGATAACGGTTCTGAATGGTATTGATCAGCCCCTTGAGTTCATCCCGCATGGCCTCCGGCCCCCGCGGCGAGGACGCGACAAAGGATCCTCTGTCGTAGGTGTGCTCGCCGGCGGCCGCTACCGTGTCGATTCTCAACTGGAGCCTGTCGTTATAGGTCTGCACCAGTCCCTTGACCGTGACAACGGCCCCGGGGACGCAGATGTCCTGATAGGTTTCAACGTTTTCCCAGATCGGCCCGCTGATTTCACCGCTCTTATCGCCAAGGGTTACGACCAGATACGGCTTTCCCGCCCTGGTTTCTCCGAGTCGGGCACTTTTGACCATCAACTGGTCATCAAATGACTCACCTTCTTCAAGGTCTTCGATATATCTTTTCTTAAGCATGACACTATTACCCTGCTGCAGTTTTCTCGTGACAGGAAGGCAGGAGCATACACCTGCGGTTTCCGCCTGACACTGATTTACGCGCTTTCAGGCCGGCCAGACCCGACCGGCAGCTGACGGGTCAACCAGGGCGAAGGTTGCCTCCGCACCACTTCCTGAGCTTTCTACTTTCTATTTGAATTCATTCAGCATATAGTTACTCGCCAGGGTCAGATTATAATGCAGTAATCTTTAATTGCTCATATTAACCGCCGCCCGAGGAAATCGTCCACCCTTTTTAATGTAGTGCCTATCATGTCGAAAGAACTTGTTATTATTAATTGTACACTTTTGACCTCCCCCTATTCAGACCTGCTGCCCGGCCACTATGTCTCAATCAGAAACGGCTCTATCCATGAAGTCGGCGAGATGAAACCGGACCATGACCATGCACAGCAGGAACTGATAGACGCCAGGGGAAACCTGGTAATGCCCGGATTAATCAATGGCCACAACCACTGCGGCATGACGCTCTTTCGCGGAATGGCTGATGACCTCCACCTCGACTCCTGGCTCTACCAGCATATCTTCCCGGCAGAAGCAGCGCATGTCGATCCTGAGATGGTCTACTGGTGCACAAAACTTGCCGCAGCCGAGATGATTTTATCCGGTACGACCACCGTTGCCGACTGTTATCTCTTCTCGGATCAGGCGGCAGGCGCTCTGAGCGAGTCAGGAATGCGCGGCATAGCAGCCCACGGAGTCATTGATCTGCCGACGCCAAGTGTCCCTGACCCAGGCAAAAACATTGAATCAGCGGCCTTTTTCCTGGACAACTGGCTCAACCGCTCATCGCGGATAACTCCTGCGATCTTTGCCCATGCCCCCTATACCTGCTCTCCCCAGACACTCCGGAAGGCAAAAAGAGAGGCTGACCGGCGCAGCCTGCGCTTTTTCATCCACCTTGCCGAAAGCAGCTCGGAACACGAAAAAATAATAGATCCACAGGGCGAAACGCCGGTGCAGCACCTGTTGAACCTCGGCCTCCTCGACCCCGCCACAACAATAGCACACGCTGTCTGGCTTGATGACGACGATCTCACCATCCTCGAAAAGAGCGGGACAAAAGTGATCACCTGCCCGCAGAGCAATCTCAAGCTTGCCTCGGGAATAGCGCCGGTGCAGCGCATGCTCGATCACAGCATCTGTGTGGGCATCGGGACCGACGGCTGTGCTTCGAACAACAGTCTCGACCTGTTCCGGGAAATGGATATGCTGGCAAAAATCCAGAAAACCGTCAATGGTTCTCCAACCGCGATGTCAGCCAGAGATGTACTGGCCTGTGCCACCGTCTCCGGAGCCGCTGCCCTAGGTGTGGCAAACAGTGGCACCATTACGCCGGGTGCCAACGCCGACCTGCTCATCATTAATACCCGATCTGCCCACCTGAGCCCGTTATACAACCAGGACCTTCTGGTATATGCGGCCTCCGGCAGCGATGTCGACACCGTCATCATCGAAGGCAGGATTGTGATGCAGGACAGGCAGATACGCACCTTTGACCTTGAGGAGGTGTGCCGCGAGGTCTCGAAAAGGAAACTATCATTGTAATCCTGCCACTTCACTGGCAGCAGGCTCTAGCCAGCATCAGCAGAGGAAGGGGAAGCAGCGGGGCAGACGGCACGCTTCGGTTTTAAAACCCGTGAGTTCCTGACGATAATAGGGTATATGCATAATTCTTCAGAGCAGACACCTGGTTTTTATAAGAAAGGGTACCAGCCCGCGGAGCAGCGTATGGAAAAACAGATCATTATTTCAGTCATGTCCCTGGACCGGCCGGGAATAATAGCCGACATCACCGGCGCTATCTACCGGCTGAACGGGGATTTGGCAGATCTCAATCAATCGGTTCTGTTCGGCTACCTGACGATGATCTTCATTGCGACCTTTGCTGATCACATTACTCGAGAAGCGATCATTACTGAAATAGCCGGGATACAGAGCCCGACAAAACTTGATGTCATTGTCAGGACGATGGACACGCCGCTGGACATGAAACTCTCGGAACTCCCGGAAAAAACCTATGTGGTGACGGCCCAGGGGGAAAACAAGAGCGGCCTGGTCTATGGAATCAGCTCCTTTTGCTACCGGCACAACATCAATATCCTCGATCTGGCCACCACCAGGACCGGCAATCGTTACACCATGATCCTCCAGCTGGACCTGAGCCGGGTCGACTCGATCAATACGGTCCGTAAAAGACTTGAGGAATACGGGGAAGAAAGCGGCCTGCATGTGGTCATGCAGCATCACCAGCTCTTCAGGGTCACCAATGAGATCAATTTCTAACAGCCGGAGACCACCCGGGCGGCAGAATGGAAAATAAAAGGCCTGTATAATGTTACGTTCCGACCAGATACTTGCGACCGTTGAAATGATCCAGAAAGAAAATCTTGATGTCCGTACTGTTACCATGGGCATCAACCTGCTTGATTGCCGCGAAAAATCTGTCGCCGCCACCTGCCGGAACATAGAAGACCGCATCTCGGAGAAGGCGGGCAATTTTGTCGAAGCCTGTGATTTTGTCTCTCGCAAACTTGGCATCCCGGTCGTCAACAAAAGAATTGCCATCACACCGATTGCCTTTGTCGGGGCCGGTTTCGACCGGGATGGCTTCACAGAACTGGCCCGCAGCCTTGATCTGGCGGCAGCGGCTGTCAACATTGACATTCTCGGCGGTTTTTCAGCCCAGGTTGAAAAGGGCCTGACGGAAACGGACCGGCACTACATCGCGTCCCTGCCGACAGCACTCTCGGTCACCGACAAGGTCTGTGCCTCCATCAATGTCGGTTCATCGCAGAAAGGCATCAACATGGACGCGGTAACCATGCTTGGCCAGTCCATAAAGGATATCGCCGAGGCAACCTGCAGCCAGAATGGATTCGGGGCTGCAAAGTTTGTCGTTTTCTGCAACCAGCCAGGAGACAATCCCTTCATGGCCGGGGCAATTCATGGGCTGGAAGAAGCTGATGCCGTGCTCAATATCGGCGTATCGGGACCCGGCGTCATTGCCCGTTCGCTGGAACGACTGATATCTTCGCGCAGCAACAAACTAAGACTCGACGAACTGGCCGAGGAAATCAAGCAGACGACCTTCCGGGTCACCCGCTGCGGCGAGCTCGTCGGCCGGCAGGTCTCTGAAATACTCGGCATTGAATTCGGTGTTGTCGACCTGTCTCTGGCACCAACCCCGGCAATAGGAGACAGTGTCGGCGAAATCCTCCATATCCTCGGTGTTGATGCAATCGGTGCTCCCGGTTCAACGGCAATTCTCGCCGTTCTCAACGACGCGGTCAAAAAAGGCGGCATCTTTGCCTCCAAAACGGTTGGCGGGCTGAGTGGTGCATTCATTCCGGTCATGGAGGATGCTCTGCTCGCAGAAGCCGTCGGCCTGGGCACCCTCTGCCTGGAAAAACTCGAAGCGATGACCTGCGTCTGTTCGGTCGGCCTGGACATGATCCCGATCCCGGGATCTGTGGACGCCGGCACCATTTCAGCGATTATCGCCGACGAAATGGCACTCGGCATGATCAACAACAAGACGACTGCGGTGCGGATTATTCCAGTCCCCGGCAAAGAAGCCGGTGAGAGGGTAAGCTTTGGTGGACTATTCGGGGCAAGCCCGATAATGGAGGTCAGGAACGTCGGAAAGTCAGGAAGATTTATCGGCTGGGGAGGAAGGATTCCAGCTCCCGTTCACAGTTTTAAGAACTAGCCGGCAACATTCGTCTGCAGCCTCACTTTTTCCGGTAACAGACAACCAGGGGGGCACCACTGTCCCCCCGGTATTAACGCTACAAAAACGGTATGTCAAAAAGTCTCGAACCCATCGCCACGCTCTTCCTGCTGACCGTCATGTCTCTGCTGCTCTTCTTCGGCCTGGGCACCACCACCATAACAGACTATGAAGAAGCCGTTTATGCCGAGGTTTCCCGGGAGATGTACAATGTTCCCACAACTGTTGTCCCAACCCTCAGCGGGGATGAGTTTTTTGAAATACCGCCGCTGCAATACTGGACCCAGATGCTCGGCTACAGGCTGTTCGGGATAAACTCCCTGGGAGCACGGGCAATAAACAGTCTATGCGGGCTGATCACGATTATGGTCCTTTTTTTCTGCGCCAGGAGTCCTCTTGGCAGCCGGACCGCATTCAACAGCGCCCTTATTCTCGGCAGTTCGGTTCTCGTGGTTTACCTCTCCAGGGTGGCACTGCCCGACATGCTGCTCACCATGTTCCTGGTCATCTCTGTTGCCAGCTTCTGGCATGCGGTTGAGCGAACGCTGCAGGACCAGGGCGGCCGTTTTCTCTTTCTGGCCAGCTGTCTTGCCGGCGGCTGCACAATGCTCAGCAGCGGTCCCTTCGGCCTCCTGGTCCTGCTGGTTACCGCTGTCATCTACCTGCTGCTTGTCGGGCGAATCGGCCTGCTGTTCAGAAAAGATCTGTTCCTGCCCGGCGCCTTCATCATCGTCATCATCGGCTGCTCCTGGTACGTAATACTTGGATTTGTTCATCCGGACGGATTCGAACTGGCGAAAGAGATATTCTCGAAACATCTTTTCACCATGTTTTCACGAACGCCGGAGGTAAACTCGGCCCCATTCTCCTTTTACCTCGTCGTTCTGCTGCTTGGTTTTTTCCCCTGGTTCTGCTACCTGCCTCTGGCGGCGGCCAACGGTGCCGGCCTCTTCGGCCGCGATCCCGCCTCGCGATTTATCCGGCTCTTTGTTATTTTTTCAATCGTTACCCTTTTCTTCCTGCCGTTCAGCACACTCCGGCTGCCCAATGATCTTTTGCCTCTCTTTCCCGGACTTGCCGTGCTCAGCGCCGCCCTGTTCGACAGGGATAAAATGAGGTTCCCGCTCATCTGGCTGAGTGCAGGATGGCTTTCTGCCCTCATGGTTCTTGCGCTCGCTGCCACGCTCGCCGCTGCGCCACTGATCATACCTTATCTGCCCGAACTGCTTGGCGAGAGCAGTCGAAACGTGCCGATGCTGGCAGAACCTGTCCAACTCGGCTCCAGCGTGTGGATTGCCGTTTTGCTTTTTATCGTCAGCGCTGTGATCATCATCCGCTCAGCCCGCAGCAGAAATGTTCACCAGGTTTTTCAAGGGCTGCTGCTCGCCTCTTTCATGGTCAGCGCCACCATTTTTTTTATCATCCTGCCGCTCTATGACCGACTGATGAATCTGCCGCTGGCGAACCTCTCCACCACGGCTGCCGAGCATACCCCGATCGGCGGCCGCATTGTCCTCTACAACATCAGCGACCGCCCGAGTGTGATGTTTGTCTCCGGCCGCCGTACCACGTATCACGGCGAGGGGCTGCCCGAGCGCTTAGCGGAGCTTTTCAACGAAGAGGATGTCTCTGTCGGCATTACCACAACCTACGACTATGCCCGTCTGTTGAATCACTCGATAGAAGTAGAGGAAATAGAGCGTCAGGGAGGTTTTGTCCTCTTCGGCATAGATAAAAGCAGCAGTGCTGAAACGAGGTTACCGTTATCACCAGCACCACAGCTTCCCTGATGGTGTTGGCTGCGTTACACCCCCGTTCGGCGATGACAGCGAGTTTTTTCAGGACGGTCGCATTTCAGACGGTGGTCTCGAATGCCGGCCTCAGAGATTGACTCCGACACCTGCTTCAGCAGTCCTGTTATTTCTGCTGCCACATCAGTCACCCTTTTTTTTGTTGAGCTGGAAAATCGCGCCGAGCCATTTGTACGGAAACAGCATCGGCACGCTCTGCTGGTAGAATCGATAGGAATCACCAAACTGTTTCACGAGTTTTTGCTCCTCGAGGATGGTGCCGACGACAAAATATCCTGAGATAATGGCCGCCGCTATCACGGTTGACGGATAAAGAACCTTCGCTGCCGACCAGACAAAAAGAATACCCCCAAGGTACCACGGATGCCTGACAATCGTTGAAACACCTGATGCGCTAAAAACAGACTGGTTATTGAGGAGATGGCTGCGGTGCCTGCTGCGCAGCTGTGAGATGCCCAGGAACGATTCCGTGTCGTAGTTTTTTGCAGCAGATACAAAAAGAATCAATGCGGACCCGAGCAGGGAAAACCGTATCATTCCAGCCACCCCTCCTGACCAGATGAACAAGGCCGTCTCAGACTGCTGTAAGGAGAGGCCGACAAGTACTGGAACGGCAAGTGTTGCTGATGAAAACAGGTTGTACGCCAAACGGTAGAACCGAAACCGCTCTCCAAGCAGTTTCTCAAGGTAATTCGTAACCGAAACAGAGATCAGGGCGCTGTGCAGTCCGCACCAGCACACCCAGGTCAGGATGAGGAGCAGATAGGTTTCGCTGCTGTCCATTATCCGTGCCGACTTGGCGTGAATCCCATCTTCAATCTGCGTCGTTAAAATTTTTCTTCGGCCGACCAGTCACAGGGAAATGTTTTAAAGAGATCAATCGTCAGAACCTCAGAGAACTTCAGGTGTACACTGTAATCGCTGTGGAGATGAAAAGACAATTTGACGATCGTGCCACTGAGCTCGACGGTTTTATCGTCCTGGTCATTAAAAACAAGGGCGATATCGGTATCTCTGGAGAGCAGGGCCCGGGCTGTCTGCTGCCTTGAACAGTGAATGGTGAAACAGATGCCGGAGCGGGAGATATCGGTCAACCAACCTTTGAAATAGGTTGCCGTCCTCTGTCGCTGCTGATCAAGAAGATGGGCGGTGACACTACCCCGCAGAGGATATCGCCGGTAATCTCTGCGGCCACTGCTCTTCTGCTCGGCAGCCTCTTCACTGACACCATGCTGCTGGCAGAAAACGGCAATTTTTTCGTAGAGGCCGGCCTGATTTTCACGCCAGTCATCGGCGGTCCGGCGGTTCAGGTAGCTGAGCTTCACATCAGACTGTGTGGCTGCTGAAAACGGACAGAGAGAGATGCCGAAAAATGAATCCTCGCCTAAAATATCGCCTGCGGCGAGCGTAATGACCGGATAATTTTTCTGACCTTTTCGATAGAAGAGCGTCACTCGGCCGCTCTCCAGGAAGAACAGCCGGTTGTTCGGCTGCCCCTGGGCAAACAGCAGTTTTCCGGCGGCAACCTGCGTCCGCTTCAGGCTGTAAAACAGGGCGTTGATCTCTTCACTGCCCAGCTCATCATAGAGATCACTCCAGGCGCTGAGATGATCCGGGTCCAGGTGTCTCGTCTTCTCGGCCTCAATTACTGCGGCAGAAGAAACAATGCTGTCGATAGCCATCGGGTTGGAATTCAGCAGCTGCTCCCGCAGCAGCTCGGCTTCACGAAAGCAGCCGTTGCGGGCCATTTCCTTGATCTGCTCCGCCAGCGCGTTGCTACCTGGGTCCCGGAGGCGAACCGTTTTCAAATCGTCACTCTTGTGCTCAGAAACCATTATATTTCCCCCGACGGGGTGCCGCCAGCAATAGTCTGGTTGAAATAGATTATGTAAGTGTCATTATCTCACAGAACCATTAAAATATCAAAAAGGTTCGCACAGTAAAAGTGACACTCGGAATGAAACACTGTATATTAGTTGGTTCCTGGGAGCACCTGTCATCTCCTTGACAGTGCTTTATTTTTTCGTTAACCGCAGAAGAGCGTTGTCATGATAGTCATCGTTTCACCATCAAAAACCCAGCGTGTCAGCCTCGTTTCCGGCGGCGGACCTACACAGCCCCCGCTGCTGGAAAAAACGGCCATCCTTGTCGAGCGGCTGAAACTATTTGACAGCGAGGAGCTGAAAGAACTGATGCACATCAGTGACAAACTGGCAGATCTGACCCGCAGGCGAATTCATGATTTTTCCCTGCGGCATGACACCAGGACTGCCGGAGCCGCGATCGCCTCGTTCCAGGGGGACGCGTTTTCGACGTTGACGCTTGATTCCTACAGCCCGGGAGATTTTCGTTTTGCCCAGGCTCACCTGCGTATCCTCTCGGGCCTCTACGGGATCCTCCGGCCTCTTGATCTGATGCAGCCCTATCGCCTTGAAATGGCAACCCGGCTATCGGGTGATTGGGGGACAAGCCTCTATGATTTCTGGGGAACCGACATAAGCGAAACGCTCAATGCTGATTTAAAAAAAATGCAGGCGCCACTCGTCGTTAATTGTGCCTCAAAAGAATACTCCCGGGTAATAAAAGAGAAACAGCTCATCGGCCCCATGATCACCATAACGTTCAGGCAGATGAAAAACAAGTCGTTGAAAAGTATTGCAGTCTATACAAAACGTGCACGAGGGATGTTCGTGGACTATCTGATAAAAAACCGGATACGTGAAGTCGAGCAGCTTTCCGCCTTTACTGCCGGTGGCTACCGTTTTGCCCCGGAGCTATCGAGCGGAGCCGAACTGGTCTTTGTAACCAGGCTTGACTGACCTGCCAGCAGAGCCAGCCGCCGGTGAACCTTTTCACCTCTTTCTTCAACAGGAGCAGCATGTGATCGATATCGAGAATCACCAGCAGTTAAAAACCTACCTTTTCACCCGCAAACTGGCAAAGGATGGCGACCGGCTGGAATGTCGCGACCTGCATGGCGGCGTTTCAAACCGAACCGTTTTCGTGCGTCTTTCCGACAGTCGGCAATGGGTTGTCAAACAGGCCCTTGAAAAACTCAGGGTCAAGGAGGACTGGTTCTCGGACCCGCAACGAATTCATCACGAGGCAGAAGGGCTTAGAACGCTGCAGAAGCTGACCCGGCCGGGAGCGATACCAAAATTCATTTTCGAGGACCATGAGCAGCATATCCTCATCATGGAGGCAGTACCGGAACCTCACGAAAATTACAAATCTCTGCTGTTGTCAGCAGCACCCGAAGAGCGTCATGTTATCGAGTTTGCCACGCTGCTCGCTGATATTCACAGTAATGCGGCAAAAGCCGGCCGGCTCAGTGACCTCTTTGATAACAGCTGTTATTTTGAAAACCTGCGGCTTGATCCCTACTATGCGTTCTCTGCCAGACAGCTGCCTGCTGCCGCTCCGTTCCTCGATACCCTGATCAAGCAGACAAAAGAGCGGAAGCTGACGCTTGTTCATGGCGATTACAGCCCGAAAAACATTCTCATCTGCAATGAGCGGCTGGTCCTGCTTGATCATGAAGTGATCCATATCGGTGACCCCGCCTTTGATGTTGGTTTTGCCATGGCCCATTTTCTCAGCAAGGCAAATTTCCGCAAAAACTGCCGCCAGCAGTTCGGGGAGGCGGCCCGCCTTTTCTGGAACACCTACTTTGCAAATGTTCAGGCTGCTCCATGGTCAAGCCGCCTTGCAGACCACTGTATTGCAAATTCGCTGGGATGCCTGCTGGCGCGGGTCATCGGCAAATCCCCGCTCGAGTACTTAAACGATACGCAGCGCGCACTCCAGCTGAACATTACCATGAACCTGATCAACGATGCCCCGGCATCGATGATCTCTCTGATCCACCAATTTACGGAGTCACTCGACCAAAATGAGTAAAATTACCGACCTGCACGCCATTGAAATTCTGGACAGCCGTGGTCAGCCGACCATCAAGACAACCTGTACCCTGGAACACGGCGTCCGCGCCTCGGCCTCGATCCCATCGGGCAGATCAACGGGTGCTGCAGAAGCGCTTGAATTGCGTGACAACGATGCTGCACGCTACCAGGGACAAGGATGCAAAAAAGCGGTTGACCATGTCAACAAAGAGATCCTCACCAGTTTAAGGGATCGTGATTTTTCAACCCAGCAGGAGCTTGATGAAACACTGATCGCCCTTGACGGCACCGACAACAAGCGCCGCCTTGGAGCAAATGCGATCCTCTCCGTTTCGATATCGTTTGCACGAGCTGTAGCAAAATCGCAGGAGGAGCCGCTCTACCTCGCCTTCTCCCGTCTGATCAAGCGGCAAGTTGAGCGCTTTCCCCGGCTCACTATCAACCTTTTCAGCGGCGGGCGACATGCGGGCAAGCAGATTCCGATCCAGGATGTACTGATTGTCCCAGCCTCTCCCGAATCCATCGATCAATCCCTGGTGATGATGAACAACATATACCAGGCGGCGGCGGAAATCGGCCTGCAGCGCTATGGCATGAGACTGCTGACGGCCGACGAAGGCGGACTTGCACCACCCTTTCCCAATGCCGAGGCGATGCTTGAAGCAGCGGTCACTGCCATCGACAACGCCGGCTATAAGCCGGGCAGGGATGCCCACCTCGCCCTCGATGTCGCCTCCTCTCATTTCTACCGTGACGGATCATACTATCTTGATGAAACACCCATCAGCAGCAGCATGATGATTGAGCGGCTGGAGGCCTGGTGCAGCAGCTACCCCATTGTCAGCATCGAGGATGGCCTCTCTGAGGATGACTGGGATTACTGGCCGCACCTGCAGGAAGCACTTGGCAGCCGGATACTGGTTCTGGGCGATGATCTTCTCTGCACCAACCCCGAACGGATAAAGAAGGCCGTCGCAGCCAGAGCATGCAATGCCCTGTTGCTCAAAGTCAATCAGATCGGGACATTGAGCGAGGCTGCCCGGGCCTACGGGATGGCCAGGGATGCCGGCTGGATGGTCACCATCAGTGTCAGAAGCGGGGAAACCGAGGATGACTGGGCAGCTGATCTCGCTGTTGGCTGGTCCGGTGACCAGTTTAAAAACGGCTCTATCACGCAGTCTGAACGGCTGGCAAAATACAACCGACTCCTGGAGATTGAAAATCTGACCCCGATGAAGATCGCAAGCTGGCCAAACTGAGACAGGGCGGAGGCTGCACGGGGAAAGACAGCAACCCCCGGGGAGCCGGAGCTTCAGCAGTCGAACCGGTTGTCAATAACTGCTCATCCAGCCGAGGCCGGCTTCTGTGCCTGCTGCCGGAATATATTCGCAGCCAATCCACCCCTGGTAACCGAGTTCATCGATCGCCTTGAAAAGATTTGCGAAATTGATCTCACCGGTTCCCGGCTCATGTCTGCCCGGATTATCGGCAAGCTGCATGTGGCCGATCTTGTCGAGCAGTCTGGTGATGGTATTGATCAAGTCACCCTCCATGCGCTGCATGTGATAAATGTCATATTGCAGAAGGATATTGTCGTGACCGATCTCTTCGAGCAGGGCCATGGTCTGGCGTGAGTTAACCAGGTGAAAGCCGGGCATATCGAGGAAGTTGATCGGTTCCACCAGCAGCGTTATATTCTCCCTGGCAAGCGCATCTGCGGCGAACCGCAGGTTTTTTATCAGCGTCTGCTTGATCGCTTCACCGGATGCTCCTGCAGGCGTCAGGCCGGCAAGACAATTTACTCTCGGGCACTTGAGCGTCCGTGCATACTCGATGGCCATCCCGACCCCGTCCTGGAATTCTCCTTCCCGACCCGGCAGACAGGCAATGCCCCGCTCCCCACTTGCCCAGTCCCCGCCCGGAAGGTTATGCAGGACCAGCGAAAGTTTGTTCTCTTCGAGTTTTTCAAGAAGCTCCGCCGCCGGCCACTCATACGGAAAGAGATACTCGACCGCAGTGAACCCTGCCTTGGCGGCACGCTCGAAACGGTCATAAAAATCAACTTCGGTAAACATCATCGTCAGGTTGGCATTAAATTTAGGCATGGCGCTTCCCTCAGGGTAATTGCAACCCCCGGCAAAGAGAGTTGCAGGATGAATCTTATTGTTTGACTTTCAGAAAACCATCAGCTAAGCATAACAGCAGATGTTATGGTTTTTACTATTGTTTTTTTCAGTTCGTGTCAATAAAAAACTCGCCGGCGGCAGGAGTGCTTATGGTGAACAGCAGGACGCTTTACCTGCTGAAAAAGCCCAATCACTACCCGCTGACGGACGACCGGCGCTCTGCCGGGCAGGAGGAACATATCATGAATCATCAGCTGCTCTATGGAAAAGGGGAACTCTCTATAACGCTTCCCGAATATATCACGGCAACACCGATCACCAAGCACCCGATGCCGGTCATTCCGGACAGTCCGGAATCCATTGCCGAAGCTTTGCTTAACCCGGTCCAGAGTCCAACACTGCCGGAGCTCGCGAAGAACAGAAAAACGGCATGTATTCTTATCTGCGATATTACCAGACCGGTTCCCAATGGCCTGATACTTCCGCCGCTAGTCACGATGCTTACCGAAGCCGGAATCAAAAAGGAAGACATCCTGATCCTGGTCGCCACCGGTCTGCATCGCCCGAACCTGGGAGAAGAGCTCCGGGAGCTGGTAGGCTCAGAGGAAATCTACAACACGGTTAGAATCGAAAACCATTTTGCCAGGGACCGCTCGGCCCATGTGGATCTCGGGTATACCTCCAGCAATATCCCGATTGGAATCGACAGGCGCTTCCTGGAGGCCGATCTGAAAATTGTCACAGGCCTGGTCGAACCCCATTTCATGGCCGGCTACTCTGGCGGCAGAAAAGTAGTCGCCCCGGGAATTGCCTACCAGGACACGATTCTCAAGTTTCATACCGCCCATGTCCTTGAACATCAAAACTCCGACAACTGCATTCTTGAGGGTAACCCCCTGCACCAGGCACAGCTGGAAATCATCCGCGCCATAGGAGATATTTACGCGGTGAACACCGTTATTGACGACCGGCGAAGGCTCGGTAAAGTCACCTTCGGTGACATTGAAGCAAGCCACCTGGAAGCGGTTGCCTTCATGAAAAAATATGCGGAAATCCGGGTTGATCGTACATTCAAGACGATTGTCACCTCGGCGGGAGGTTATCCGCTGGACAAGACCTATTACCAGACGGTCAAGGGGATGGTCGGGCCGCTGGGTATTCTGGAGAAAGGCGGCACCCTTATCATCGCCAGTGAATGTTCCGAAGGAATGGGCAGCCCGGAATTCGTCTCAGCTCAAAAAATGCTCTGCAGCCTGGGGTTGAAGAAGTTCATGACAACACTCTATGGCCGGGACGAGGCGCTCATCGATGAATGGCAGACGGAAATGCTCCTCAAGCCGCTCAGGCATGGCACCGTCAAGCTCTATACGACCAACCTGTCGGAAGCGGAACGGAGGCAGACCTGCGTCGAGCATGTCGAATCCGTTGAATCGGCAATTATCGCCAGTGTCAAGGAGCAGGACAGCAGAGAAATTGCCATTATACCGGAAGGCCCTTACGTGATCCCACTTCCAGCAGATCCCGGTTGAGGACAGAGCAGCAGCGATGCCGGCCGGCATCGCTGCTGCTCACGTGCTCCATCGCCCTGTCAGCCGATGAGCTCGACAATCGCCTCGAGCGCCCGCGGCAGGGCCCTTTTCACCTCGGGACTCAGCCCTGCACCGACCAGGTCAAAACAGGCACCCTCGACGCCGACCAGATAAATCCTCTGCGGCATTTTTTCAGGATAGAGTTTCCGGCACACCTGGAGTGCCTCCCTGACCCCTATGCCGTGACCGCTGACCGGCCGCATCCTGGTTGCCGGGATCTGGTCCCAGGAAAGCACATGAACACTTCCGGGAACGGCTCCGAACTGGACGGCATCAACGACGACCAGCAACTCTTCACCATCGAGTTCATCAACCACGGCAATGCCGCCGACACCGAGCAGACAGAGACGCACATCCTTGTTTTGCAGCCTGTCCCGCAGCAGACAGAACAGCCTGTGCCCGAGCGCATCATCGGCCACAAGGTCATTGCCGATGCAGACAACAAGGCTGCGGGCCATTATCCTTTCAACCCGCTGAACAGCAGGGTGAAACGGCAGGTCTTACCTGTCTCGATTGTCTTTGGCCTGGCCGGGCTTCCCGTCAGCTCAGCCATGATTCCAGCGATATAATAGTGAAACATCTGGCAGGTCGAGCCATCTATTTCAAGATTTCGTTCCCTGCAGACGGCATAAATCGGGCAGTGGTCAATGCGAATCGTCGCCTCTTTCCCCGCAAAGGATCCGGCGATGTCAAAACCTTCCGAAAAGACCCTGACCAGCTCCTCGAGTGCAATTGCACCGCCTGCTCCTTCTTCGAGGTATATCGGCATGTTCTGTGCCATCTTCCGGCCCGAAGCAACGGCCAGCGCAGGAGTTGACTTGCCGACAAACGTTTCGATGGTATCGACGAACATGTCCAGCAGAAATGATACCTCGATAAAGGCCCTGTCATGATCCTCCATGGTCTGCGTCAGTTCACTGCAATCAATCATAGGAATTTCTCCATCCGCCGGCTGAAATAGAGGTTCCGGTAAAAGTTTTTCACCACGTGATGACCCTTGTGGCTAATGGCCCCTGAGGGACAAAGGTAAGCGCAACTGAGGCACTCGATACAGTCATCTGCCGATCTCACGACCGCCTTTTGCGTCGCATCATCGAAGGTGATCGCCTCGGTAGGACAGATATCAACGCAAAACCTGCAGCCTCGACACCCCTTCTCCCTGATTTGCAGCTCCAGCATGGCTACGTTCTCCTTACTCTGCGGACCGTCTCTCCGCCTCTGGCGACTTCCACCTCAAGTTCCATCCTGCCAAGAGCATGAGTCGCACAGGCAAGGCAGGGATCATAGCAGCGGACAACGAATTCCAGCCCATTGAGCAGTTTCTCGTCATCGCCACCATCGAGCAGGTTTATCGCTCCTTCCTTCAACGATTTGTTGATCGCGGCGGTATTCTGCTGGGTGGCGACAATCATATTCGCCCCGCGGACGATGCCGCCTTCGTCAATCTGATAATCGTGCACGAGAACACCTCTTGGCGCCTCGACATGGCCGACCCCCCGGCCCCCGGTGAATCGTGCGGCAACCCGGGACTCGCCCCGCAGCCCCGGATTATTCATAATTTCCTCCGCTTTTTCACAGGCATAGACCAGTTCCACCAGCTTGCAGTACATCTGGGCAACCGCATTATGGCACGGTCGGCCGAAGCGGTTGCGAAACTCCTCGAATTCCTGCTGGGCGCGTTCCGTCTCCATACCGTCTGCAACATTCAGCCTCGCCAGCGTACTGACCCGGTACATGTGTTCGCTGTTGTCGACATCAAGGTACACTTCTTTTGCATAGGAACGGGATACTGCCCGCTCAACCAGGTAATCACCATACTGGGCCGCCGCGAATTCCGCCCTGACCGTGCCCTGCTCATCCATTGCCCGGAGCGTGCCGTCATAGACATTGAGCTTGCCGTTATTCACACTCCCCAGGTACCAGCTCGGGACATTGAGTTTTTCAAGCAGGACCGGGTTGTTATCGAGCAAGCGCAGCAGCAGCTCCTTGCTCACCGGGACGAGCTCGGCAGCCAGCCTGACCGCCTCAGCGGTGAGTTCCTGCAGCCGGGAATACTGGGCATCACTCAACTTTACCGCAACACCGCCGGCAATAGCGGTAACGGGATGAATACCCCGCCCGCCGACGACCTCGTTGATTTTTTGGCCAAGCGATCGCATCCTCAGCCCTTTCCTGGTCAACTCGGGATCCTTTTCCACCATCCCGACCACATTCTGGGTTGCCGTGTCGCCCTCAAGTCCGAAGACCAGATCGGGTCCGGCCAGGACATAGAGTGACAGGGCATGAGAGTGGATGAAATGTCCCATGTACATCAGCTCCCGCATCAGCTTTGCTGCCGGAGGCGGTTCAACACCGGCCGCATCGTCAAGCGCCTTGGCCGCGGCAAGATGGTGGGCTGTCGGACAGACACCACAGATTCTGGCAGTTATCTGGGGCAGCGTGTGGGCCTCCATGCCGACCAGGATACGCTCAAAACCCCGCAGTTCATTAACGATGAAATAAGCGTCTTCGACAGTGCCGCTGTCGCTGCATTCAAGGAGGATGCGGGCATGGCCTTCGATCCTGGTGACGGGGTCTATGTTTATTGTCCTGGCCATCTCAGCCTGCCTCCACGTCTGCAATCCATTTTTTTATCAGAAAGGTCGGTTTGCTGCCGATCATCTTTGTTGCCATCGCATAGGCATATTGGGTTTTAGCGGTCTTCTCCATATGCGCCGTTATGGTTTTTCGCTCAATTGCGGTGAGCCTGGACATGCGCTCACTTACCTCTGAACGGATATCAAGATAGGGTTCCGCGAGAATCTGCATTGTCGGCCCCGCGCAGCCGGTACAGGCAATTCCGTGATTCGGGCAGGGAGACATGCAGCGGTCCAGCGTGACGGAACCAAGACAGATATACCCCTGGCTCAAAAAACAGATGTTTTCATCAGGTACACCGTCAAGGCTGTTTTTGATTGCCGGGGCATCACCCCGGATCATCTGCCTGGTACAGCGGCCACATACCGAATCCTGGCTGGCAACCGGTTCCCGCTTATCAATCAGGCATTTCAGGCTCTCGAAAATATAGTGGGCATGGGGAGGGCAGCCGGGCAGATAGAGGTCTACATCGATCACCTCGTCTACCGGGGTGACCATCTTTGCAAGTTCACTGACACCCGTATCCGGGATGGTATCTGTCCGTGTTGTCGGGCATTTCCGATAAACATGGTCCATGATCTCAGCTCTTGAATGGGCAAGGCCGGCACCGTGCAGCCCCCCATAGACAGCACAGGTGCCAAAGGCTATGATGGTCTTGCACTTTTTCCGCATTTCACCGGCGGCATGCCGGTCATGCTCGGTTCGGATAGAACCGGTAAGAATGCCGATGTCTGCCTCCGGGTAATCCTTTATGTCCGTCATTACCGGACAGTGCTGGATCTTTACAGACTCAAGGACATTGAGTATTTTTTCATGCAGGTCAACCAGCGCCACATGGCAGCCGCCACAGTCACAGAGCCAGTCTGTGTTCAGTCGTATTTTCCCACTGCTCATCAGCGAATCCTCGCCCTCATTTGTTAATGCGCTTCCACGGTCAATACCTTGAGGCAGGCATTCTCGCCGGCATGTTTGATTTCCAGTTTTGCTTTTTTCCCCATGATATTTTCCAGGGCTCCGGCAAAGAAACCATACATCATATTGCAGAGCGATCCCTGCTGGGGATGGCCAAACCTGAAAAGCGACTGGCGAATCATGCAGTCCCTGAAAACAAGGAGCATCTGGTGCTCACCATTCTCGTTTACGGTAATCAGCTCCGTCTGATCCGCCTGCTTGAACGGCTCGAATCGCCAGAGGCAATGATTATTTTCAAGCACCCGGCCGACCTCGCCGATTGCGGTCAGCAGGTCGTCTGTCTTGTTGGCATCCTGCGAAAATTTACGTCCAAGGTTCCGGCCGGCCGACATGGTCATACTGTTTGCCCCCCGTCCCAGAATAGGCTCAATCCCTGCGGAAAGTGCCGCCATGAAATTCATGGTTTCCTGGAGTGTCCGTCTCTTTTTACGGATTTCATGGATTGTTTCCACTCCGCATCCCTCCACTATCAGATTTACCCGGCAGCTGCTGCCAGCATGACAAAACAGCAACAGGTGCTGTTCCCGGTCGCCAGCAGCAAAAAAACGCCTGGCACAACTCCAGGCCGCGCCCATTTCAGCGCAAAGACGTCACCTGATTACAATATCGTATCACAAAAGCTGCGGCCACCCAAGAAACATGTGATAAAAGTCTTCCTGGAGGTTTTTATCTCGGGAAAAAATCGGAAAATTCAGCAAGAACTTCTTTGACATGAATGGCAAAACCGATCCCTTCGAATTTCTCTGTGATCAGTTTCATGGTGTTGACGCCAACAACACGGCCGTCATCGGTGATCAGAGGTCCTCCGGAGTTGCCTGGATATATTTCGGCACTGGTCTGGATATAGTCTCCACGAACATTTGAAATAACCCCGGAAGTAACCGAATTTTTGAGCTGAAGCGGCGCTCCGATGGCAAATACCTGCTGCCCGAGCCTGATTGAACCGCTGTCGGCAATCTCCAGATAGGGTGTCTGGTAGCCGTTAAGTTTCAGGAGCGCCAGGTCATGGCGACGACTGGTGCGATAGAGGATGGCCGACAGTTCCTCTCCGTCGGCAAGGGTAATTGTAAACCTGGACTGGCCGGCAAGCGCCCGGTTTTTTTGCTCGAAGTCCTGGTGCTGCCTGTCAATCTGTTGTTTATTTTCAAGAAACCTGTTTTTCCTGAGATTGTAATCACTCAGCCAATCCTCCAGGTATTGTGACCGCTCCTGCAGTGAACGCTCCACCGCCAGGCGCCGGTCTTCACCGATTCGAGCACCCTGCTCCCGGATCGTCTTTTTAAACGATGCCCGGTTCTGTTTGAGGTTTTTTTCAAATTGATCAATCCGGGATTTTTCGCGCTGCAGGCTCGACTCCCATTGAGCAAGCTGCTCCTGGGCGTCCGTCATTACCTGCTCGATCTTTTCATTGTTATCCTCACTGCCCCTGATCACGTGTCGATTTGTCACGATAAGGCCGTCACGGTTGATAAAAAACCCCGACCCCGATCCGGCTGCAGTCATGATGGACACTACTGCAAGGTTGGCCTGTTCGATGGGCCCCCGGGGGTTCATGGCCGACTCCAGGACAGCTTTCAGGTTACGTCGGCTGCCACTGCCGCCCGATGCCGGAACAGGCGTTGCAGCTTTTTCTTCTTTCTTCCCGTTATAAATGACCCGGTCCACCTCGGACAGCGGGATGGAAATCTCTCCACCGAACTGGTGGTAGGTAATCTGACCCTGGTCGCGGCGGACATGATCCGTTTGAATCACATAGCCGTTTTTCAGGTGTACTTCATGAGCGTTGCACAGCGGCACCGCGATCAGCAGCAAGGATAGCAACCAGGGCAGCCTGGTAAAAACCATAGCACCTCTCCAGAGAAAACCAGCGAGAACCGAAGGCCTGCAAATGTGCAGCGACAAAATGACCGGCAGCAACAGAAAATGATGATCTTTACGACTACAATACCATCTTGATCAAGAGAAAGCCACCGACAAGCAGGACCATAAAGACTATGGAGAGTATGTTGAAGTACCTGTCAATGTAGCGCTGAACCGGTTTCCCGAATTTCCAGATAAAGGCGGCAACAAGGAAAAAACGGGCGGAACGCGAGAGCAGGGAAACGAGGACAAAGGTTGGAAAATTTAGTTTGAATGCACCGGCAGTAATCGTGAACAATTTGTAGGGCAGCGGGGTAAAACCCGCGGCACCGACAGCCCAGATATCATAGGCCCTGTAGAGTTCCTGGACACGCAGGTACTTGTCATCCAGCCCATACCAGGCGATGATCTGCTGACCGACCGAGTCCATAAACCAGAACCCAAGAGCGTATCCAAAAGCACCGCCGAAGACAGAGCCGACAGCGCAGACTGCCGCATATTTAAATGCCCTGGTCGGCGCAGCGATGCACATCGCAATCAAGAAGACGTCCGGCGGAATGGGGAAAAAAGAGGATTCAACAAATGCAATAAAAAAAAGAGCCCAGACCCCGTATGGGCCGGCGATCCAGGTCATACAACGGTCATACACCCGTTTGAGAGGACCGCGCGCCCCGTTTTCGCTCCTGCTACCAGCCATGTTCACCGACAAGGTCGACAAACCTGACTTTTTCCAGGTGCCTGATCGTCGTTTCTCCCTCGACCTTTTCGACCAGCTGCAGATCCTGTACACTCTGGCTGCCAACCGGCATGATCAACCTGCCGTTGTCAGCCAGCTGTTCAATCAATGGCTGCGGCACTCCCGGGCCTCCGGCGGTGACGATGATCGCCTCATAGGGGCCATTTTCAGGCCAGCCCATCGTCCCGTCGTCGAGTTTTGAGATAATGTTGAAATAGTTGAGCTGGCTAAAGACTCTGCGGGCTCCGGCGAGCAGCACGTTCATGCGCTCGATCGTATAGACCTGGCTGCAGAGCCTCGAGAGAACGGCCGCCTGGTAGCCTGACCCGGTTCCGATCTCAAGAACCTTCTCATGCCCTTTCAGAGCCAGGGCCTCGGTCATGCAGGCGACAATATAGGGTTGACTGATTGTCTGCCCGGCGGCTATCGGCAAGGGAAAATCGCCATAGGCCCGGGAGCGCAGAGCATCATCAACGAAGCAGTGGCGGGGTACTTCCCGCATGGCCGCGAGCAGTCGATCGTCTTTTATACCCCGGGAGACGAGCTGCTCGAGCACCATGCGTTCCCGGATCGTCGTATAACGGGCCACTAGTCTCGCTTCTCTTGCCAGGGATAATCGTCTGCCCAGTCAAATTCATCCGAATCATGTGAACTGAAGATGCAATCGACAACAGTATCGCCGTTAAACGTCACCGCGATCCTGCTGAACCCGCCGGCCTTGAAAAACCTGCCGATGTAAGGGGCCTTCTGCATTGTTGACCGACGTTCTTCGTAATAGATCCAGCGTTCGGTATCCTCGGATGTCATCTGCTGGACATCGGGGTCACCGAGGTAGGTCAGGACATCCTCCCTGGTCGTCGTGCCCGGTTTTATCAGGCTGACATCCGAGGCCAGGTGCCTGATCGGTTTGTCGGCACAGGAGCCAAGCAGCAGCAATGCGGCAAGAAGAACAAAACATCGATATGATAGTGACATGATACTCTCCGGAATAACTCGACCCATAGAGAAAAACACTGCTGTTCAGAGAAAAACCATCCCGCCCGGTCTCCTCTGCAGCTGCATCAAGGTGCAGTGACAGCGTCGAAACTCACAAGAGCTATAGCCTGTAGAGAATGATTTTTCAACTCTATTGTCGTCGCGCCACCTTTAAATCGC
The DNA here is from genome assembly GCA_963674815.2 of Desulfocapsaceae bacterium. GTDB lineage: Bacteria > Desulfobacterota > Desulfobulbia > Desulfobulbales > Desulfocapsaceae > MADRE3. The sequence goes on along the minus strand of CAXXTV010000004.1, from coordinate 493,354 downwards.
ACCAGACCGCCGCTCGTTACAGCTATCCGTTCTGCCGGCTGAGTCGGTAATTTGTCCGGGTCAGGTGGTCGCTTTATCAAGGATCCGATAGTTCCGTTTCACCATTTCCAGGGGATCCACGTTCAGCCCGGCCTGAATCATCGCATTGTCATATATCTGCAGCGCGACCTCGGCGGCAAACGGCTCATCAGAGACCATCAGCTCCGCCAGGCGGTTAATCAGATGGCTCGAGCTGTTTATCTCAAGATTTTTCTTACCGACCCCGCCCAGCAACCCTTTTTCAGATCGGCCGGCCGCCATTACCCGTTCCATCGAGGACGTCATGTAGCCATCCGGGTTGACGATCATTGCCGGTGCATCTACGAGCCGTTTTGAGACACAGACATCAGCAACTTTACCGTCAAGGGTCTTCTTCATCCAGGAAATCAGGGCATCTATTGTTTTTTTATCGAGTGTCTCAGCTTCGTTTGCTGACTCCTGGTCGGAGGAATCATCGTCCTTCAGAGAAAGGTCGGCCCGATCGGCAGAGACCAGTTTCTTGCCCTCGAATTCCCCAAGATGGCTGAGCACAAAATCATCAATGGGCTCCATGGTATAGAGAATCTCAACATCTTTCTTTCTGAACATCTCGGTATAGGGACCGGCCTCGATTGCCGCCCTGCTCGGACCGTTTATGTAGTAGATCTCTTCCTGATCGGGGTTCATACGAAGCAGGTAATCGCCGAGGCTGATCGGCGTGCCGTCTTTTGATTTCGAAGATTCGAAACGCAGCAGTTTGCCAAGCTCCTTCTGAAACTCATAATCGCTTGTCGCCCCCTCCTTGAGGTAAATACCGAATGTTTTCCAGAAGGAGAGGTAGGCCGCCTCATCCTTTTTCGCCTCTTCATCGAGAAATTTCAGAAAACGTTTGGTAATCACCCGGCGCAACTTCGCCACAAGAGCATTATCCTGGAGTGCCTGGCGGGAGATATTGAGCGGTAAATCCTCACTGTCGACGACCCCTTTCAAGAATCTCAACCACTCGGGCAAAATCGTTTCAGAGTGCTGATCGATCAGAATACGCTGGCAATAGAGATTAACTCCCGGCGACATCCTGCCAAATCCCATGATTTCGAAATTCTCCCTGGGGACAAAAAGAAGCGAATGAATGGCAAGCGGAGCATCTGCGGAAAAGTGCAGACGAAACAGCGGGGTGTCGGTGGCATTACCGATAAACTTGTAGAATTCGGTATACTCTTCATCGCTTATCTCGGACCGGTTGCGCGTCCACAACGCCTGAACCGTGTTGACCGTCTCGCCGTCAAGCTTAATCGGAAAAGGAACAAAAGCCGAGTACTGTTTGATAATCGATTCCACTTTCCATTTCTTGGCGTAATCCTGGGCGTCTTCCTTCAGGTCAACGACGATTCTGGTTCCCCGGTGAAGTCCCGGACATTCACTGACCGTATAGGAACCGGTGCCATCAGATACCCATTCATTTCCTTCGCTGCCGTCCCATGACCGACTCTGCACGCGAACCGTTGCGCCGGCCATGAAGGCAGAATAGAAACCAACGCCGAACTGGCCGATCAAATTCACATCTTTGCGGGCGGCTTCGGCCAGCTCGGAGAGAAAGGTGTTTGACCCCGAGTGGGCAATTGTGCCGAGGTTTGCGCTCAGTTCGTCCCGGGTCATGCCGATACCGGTATCGGTAATTGTCAGCTGCTTTTTCTCTTCATTCAAATCAATGGAAATTTCCAGCGGCACATGCTCGTCGAAAGGATGTTCTGCGGTCAGGCTCTCATGCCGGTATTTCTCCAGCGCATCCGCGGCGTTGGAGATCAGTTCCCTGATGAAAACGTCGCGCTCGGTATAGAGAGAATTAATAACGATATCGAGAATTTTCTTCGTTTCTGCCTGGAATTCAAATGTTTTCGCGGTGTCTGCCATTCTTTCTACCTCGCTCAGTTGTTACCGATGGTCCTGATGTGCAATCAGATAACCATGTTATTGATCATTTCCTAAAGTCGGCAAAATGTTAACCATGGAAGTTTTCGTGTCAAGAAATAGAACGGTTCTTGTTTTTTCCAGGCGTGATCTGCCGTGAGAACAGCGGCCTCAGGTTCCCCTGCCGAAGGTCTACAGGCAGCAGCAGGCGGATCAGGTGAGCCGGGAGGCCGACCCGGCAGGTCCTCTGGCAGAGCAAGTGAATTGACAGTTCAGAAAAAGCAGGAGATAATCAGAGGAAGCTCGGTGTGCCGGTAATTCGAATTATCGCAGCCAGACACCATAGCGCCATCACACAGGAAGGACAGACTGGGGGTGCCTGATATGCAGTTTGGAGCAATGAATTTCCCAATCATCCCCTTGCTCGAGGAAATCGACACGGTTGCCAGACTGGAGTTTGATTACATCGAAATTGCCATGGATCCTCCCCTGGCTCATTACTCGATCCTGTCGGAAAGTCAGAAGGCAATTACCCGGAGTTTGACCGCAAACGGCCTCGGCGTTATTTGTCATCTTCCAACTTTTGTTACCACTGCCGATCTCACGGAAAGCCTGAGGCGGGCATCAATTACTGAAATGCATCGGTCCTTGAGTGTAGCTGCGGACCTGGGTGCCAAGAAGGTCGTTCTGCACCCCAGCATGGTCAGCGGCATGGGGGCTTTCGTCATCGAAACAGTGAAAGGCTACGCATTCGATTTTCTCGCAGAGATGAGCAGTGCTGCCGAACGGCTGGATATGACGATCTGTATAGAGAATATGATGCCGCGAAACCGTTTGGGCGTCGAGCCTGATGATTTCGATGACATTTTTTCAGCCTTTCCGCAGTTCATGCTCACCCTGGATACTGGACACGCAAATCTGGCCGATCATGCCGGCAACAGACTAAACAATTTTGTCAAACGCTTTGCTGATCGTCTCGGTCACCTGCACTTCAGCGATAATTTTGGCCGCCTTGACGACCACCTGGCCGTGGGAAAAGGAACAGTCAATTTCACTGAACTCATAAAGAAAATCAAAGCTGCAGGCTATGATGACTCGCTGACGCTTGAAGTCTTTGAAAGTGACCGCCGAAAACTTGTCAAAAGCAGAGATCTGGTTAACAAGCTGCTGCGGAGATAATGGGAACCGCTACCGTTAACAATCATTTCAGATGAAACGACCCGGCACTGCAGGCTCAGGAAACCACTTCGAGGGGCCAGCACAGCGCCGCTCTGTTTCAGCACGCGATACGGCAGTGAGAATGCTTATCTTGTATCTGTTGAGAAAACGTGTACCGGCTCAATGGTTATCGGGTTGATGGCAAACATGAAACAACGCTAAATGGTGAAACCATGAAAATCGGATACAGCAGAGTAGCAACGGTGAGTCGACAGCCGAAGCTTCAGCACAAGGCACTTGAAACCTACGGGTGCCAGCGGTTTTATACCGATATAGGTGCCAGCGGGAGCGAAGAACAGCCCGAACTTGACCGGCTGCTGGGACATCTGAGACCGGGTGATATTCTTGTTGTAAATCAGCTTGACCAACTCTCTGACAGCATACGGACATTATTCAAAGTCTTTGAAATTCTTCGGACAAAAAATACCTTTCTTGCTGCTCTTGAGGACGGATTTGACACCTCTGTTCCCGGTGGATGGGAAGCCCTCAAAAAATCCCTCAAATGGTCAATGAATGAGAATTTACCGGCAGGAACCGCAAAGATTTACATCTGGCTGGATAGTGGCTATGGCTATGTAAAGGTCGAGAATTGTAAAACAGGAATCCAGGAACTTGACGAACTGTCCGGCGAAGCGGTCAGGATAACCGGGTGCAGCCCGGAAGATGGCTATCCCGGATTTGATGTTGCGAGCTATCTCGTCGATACCTTCGGAGGCTCAATTGAGCGGGTAGAATATGCGCCGCTGTAGTCAGCTGACAGGTGTTCATACAGGGAGAAAATTCAAATCGCCAGTACTGGTTTTGCTGCGCAGGCAACGCCGGAAAAACCGGACCGGCCTTCACCTGCTGCCTGCCGCTTCTGCTTCGCCGGTAGTGCCACCTCAAAATCTGCAGGGTGCGCTTTCTTTTTCGTCCTGCAGCTGAATATATAGAGGAAATTGTCAATTTTTGAACTATATTACGCTCTGCTTTCCTGCATTTTCGGCCAGCCACTGAAGTAACAGGTGCTTACCGGCATCAGGATATGCCTGCTGGTTTAAAAAATTCCAGTGGAGGAGTGCCGGAGCGGTTGAACGGGACGGTCTCGAAAACCGTTGTGGGAGTAATTCCACCCAGGGTTCGAATCCCTGCTCCTCCGCCATCCTGGTCGTTTTTGCCTGATCGCGCTGGACCGCTTCGGGTGTCTTCTCAGGCAAAAAAGCCTGGCCATCTGCTTGACAATCCGGTGTTTGAGAGGCAAGCATCAAGTGTGCCCTTCGGTTTCGTCAAGGCCATGGGCAATTTTGCGGGAGAGATTGATCTCTGCATACCTGCTGATATGGTTAGGCAAATGGCCTGAGACACAAGAGCGTCCAAGACAACGCCGCCTTCGCGCCAGCAGAATAGCAACTGTATTCTTTTCCTGCAGGCATAAACGACCAGAGGGCAGAAGAGACGCAACGAAACGAGACAAAAAAACCAGAAAACCGTTTATCCTGGCCGATACCCCGTCGTCTTCCAGGGCAGCTGCTGAGCGGCAGGCTGACGATACAGACGAACAAGACGAAAACAGAAACAACACGCCATGAGCAACCACAGGGATACTATCATTATCGGAGGCGGGCTTTCAGGGCTCGTTATTGCCCACAAGCTCAAACAAAACGACCCCGGAAACCACTTTGTGATCCTGGAGAAAAACGGGCAGACGGGTGGCGTCATTCGCTCGTTCCAGGAGAATGGCTACCTTGCCGAGATCGGGCCCCACGGCTTTCTGGACAATTGCCAGGAAAGCAGGACACTGCTTGCAGAAACAGGGCTTGACCGGGAATGCATCAAAGCATCCCTTTCGACCTTTGTCCGCTATGTCTGCCTGAACGGCAGGCTCAATATGATCCCCCAGTCCCCGCTGAAGATCGTCAGGGCCCCCCTGATCCCCTGGAAAGACAAGATCAGGGTTCTCGGAGAGCTTTTCAGGCCGCCGCTTGAAGGGGAACCCACTGTGGCGAAATGGGCTGATCATCGTTTCGGCAAAGCCCTGCTGCCCTATATAGATGCAGTCTTTACCGGTACCTATGCCGGTGATTACAACGAACTTAAGATCGATGCGGTCATGCCCGGCATCAGGGCTCTTGAAAAACAATACGGGTCAGTACTCAGGGGGGTGCTAGCAAAAGCTCGGGGGGCAAAGAAAAAGAACGTATCAGGGAAAAAACTCACGCTGCCGGCAATGATCAGCTTCCCGGAAGGGATGCAGCGGCTTCCCAGCAAGCTCTCGGAACCGCTGGTGGAAGGCGAGAATATCGTCTTTGGCTGCCCGGCTCTGCGGCTGCGAAAAACAGTACGGGGCTGGTCTGTTGAAACCCCCGCAGAGGTCTTTCAGGCGGAAAACCTTGTGCTTGCGCTGCCGGTCAATCAAAGCCTTGGCCTGCTCTCCACCATCGATTCCTCATTACCACTCAAGCAGATTCCAGAAGCATGGATAGCAACGGTTGTCTTTGGATTCAGGGAAACGAAACTGCCGCCGGGTTTTGGGTTTCTGATACCGGAGGCAGAAAAACGATTTACGCTCGGCACCCTGTTCTCCTCCAACATGTTCCCCAAAAGAGGCCCGGATGGAACGGTTGTCGTCGAGACGCTGGTCGGCGGCAGAAGGCATCCGGAACGACTGCAGTCTGGCGATGAGGAGCTGATCAACCGCAGCTTTGCGGACATCAGGGGCCTGCTTGAACTTCCGCCTCGGCCGGTATTCACCAGAGTTTTAAGGCCCCAAGGCGGCATTCCGCAACTCGAAGCCGGATACCCGGATCTGCTCGAGTGGCGTAATAATCTTGTTACCAGGAGCGAGGGATTATATATCTGCGGATTTGGCTGGGACGGAATAGGCATCAACGACATGGTCAAAACCGCCACCTGGACTGCCGACAAGATCATAAGCGGCGGCAGGCAGAGACAGCAGGAAACGGGGATAAAAAAAGTGTATTTCTAAAGCGCTTCATCCATAATGAACCCTTCTTTCAGAGCTTGTTCACCTTTTCACTCAACAGATTTATCTGGGCTGAAACAGAATTATCGCGGCGATTCAAGCCGGATATGACCTTTATTGAATGCATGACCGTTGAATGATCACGGTTAAAGACCCTGCCGATATCAGCGAGCGTTTCCTCGGTGTGTTTTCGGCTCAGGTACATCGCCACCTGCCGCGGGAAGGAAAATTTCTTCTTTCGTGACCTGGACTGCATATCTTCCATTGAAATTTTGAACTGGCGGCTGACCAGCTCACTGATCAGCTGGGCACAGAGGCTCTTCGGGGTGCCGACAATCGAGCACACCACCTCCTCAATCATGGTCTCGTCAATTCGCCCTCCCTGCAGGGCAGCACGGGCTCTGATGGCCACAACGGCTGATTCTATCCGGCGCACATCTCCTTTTATGTGTTGGGCAATATACTGTATATACTCGTCGGCAAGATCAAGCTTATGCTGGTTTGCCTTGCCATGCACGATTCGCAGGCGGGTGTCAAGGTCCGGTTCACGAATGGAGGTGACCAGCCCGGACGTCATTCTCGAGGTAAACTCATTATCAATCCCGACCAATTCACGCGGAGCGCTGTTTGCGGTCAGGACAACACGTTTGCCGAGCTTGATTAACGCGTCAAGCAGTTCATTGAGCTCCTGCTGGGTTTTCTTCTTGCCGGTCAGGCTCTGGATGTCCTCGACGAGCAGTATATCACAGTGATCATGATATTTTCGTTTGAAAATATCCATATTGTTGGACTTGATATTCTGCACCATTTCGGCGGCAAACTGTTGGGCGGTCAGATAATGGAGCCGGGTCATTGGCGATGTATCAAGCACCTGGTGAGCAATGGCATGAGACAGGTGACTTTTACCCAGTCCTGTAGAACTGTTGATGTAGAGGCATGGGCCGATCGCATCGTCTGAGACCGATATCGAGCGGCATGCGGATTCAGCGAGGATATTGCATTCACCAACCATGAAATTATCAAAGGTGTAGCGGGGATGAAGCGACCGGACATGGGAACCGCCGGACGGCATCGCCGGCAGGCGCAGCTGTTTTGGCCTGCTGCTCTTCTCGGCAGGGGCTGACTGCTCCTCAATGATCATGACACGCTCGATTGAGTGATCCACCTCAGTTACTTTTTCCGTTATGGTTTCCAGGAAATTCTGGTTCACATACGCTCCGAAATAACGGTCAGGGCAGCTCAGGACGAGGCAGGAATCTTTTTGCCCCTTGACCGTTAATGGCTCGATCCACAGGTCATAGACGCTTTCGGTGAGTTTCTCCTGCAGCTTTTGTTTTGCCTTTCTCCAGATCATCATCCGCAATCTCTCAGCATAAATCGATTAAACACAGTTCGCCACAGTCATGGCCCGATAACAGTTCTAACGGCTACCCAGACAAGAATAACAAAAACAGTGTATGACTATACAACACAACAGGAACAACCGACGGATCATCTTCTCTCCGGAAAGAAAATCCTGAGGTATAAAGCATGTGTGATGATAAACATCATTTTGGTTCTTTGGTCAAAGACGATTTTAAGAGATTTTCAAATCAGCCTGCCCGATTATCCCCAATTTCCACCGAGACCCATGGGCGCTAGGATAGCACCGTGAGCCAGGTTCATCTCCTTGCAGCAAGGGGTTTTCAGAGCACCAGGTTTTTTCAGCGTCATCCTGATATTTTAACTGAACCAGACACAAGTTATCAACAGTTTAATAAATATATTAAGCTCAATATTGCTCTTATTATCTAATAAAAAGTAAACTATGCTCCGTTTTTCACTCAAAAATGCGCGGAGTTCTATTAGTTTCGGGTGATTCATCAAGATATCTTTTTTAATGTTTCTCTAAAAAAAAAATAATCATTCGGTAATGACTCACGCTGCTCAGACCCGAGCAAGGGTCCACACATGAACTTCATGTGCTCCACTTTTTTTCAGTTTTTTCGAGCACTCAGAGACAGTCGTTCCAGTTGTGAAAACATCATCTACGAGCCAGACCGACTTCCCTTCAAGCCTGTCCGGACTCGTTATCTGAAATGCATTTCTGAGGTTTCGCCGACGCTCTATCCCACTTAATCCAGTCTGAGGATGGGTGTTTTTAACTCGTACGAGCAGATTAATCGCTATTTTTTTCTGATAATCTGGAAAAGCCAGGCGGGCGAGAAGCTGAGACTGGTTCAAGCCGCGACGCCTGAGTCTGTCTGTATGAAGCGGCACAGGGATGATCAGGTCGCATCTTTCCTGTTCCCAGATTTTCGCGTTGTACGCAATTATTTCCCGTATCGGGCCGAGAACACTGCTGTCCGCCCGGTATTTCAGGCGATGCAGCAGACCCGGCACAGGTCCATCATATCTCAGCAGGGAGCGGGCCGTATCAAACGCAGGCATTTTTTTCAGGCAGGCAGGGCAGTAATGGTCCCTGATCCCGGCAGAAAACTCAAATTGGCACCCGCATCTGCTGCACAGCGGAGATTTCGTGAAGGCCAGTCGACCAAAACAGTCCCTGCAGATGCTGGTTTTGCCGGGCACAACCAGGCGGCGTGCGCAAAGATGGCAGCAGGGAGGAAATAACAGGTCAAGCAGGGAAAGACCCGCCTGTTTCATTACCCACATTTTTGATCTGTCACCCATATTCTACGGCCTGACGGCTGTATAGACTCTTCTGTTCCAGCACCATCGTTTGCGGCCCGCAACTGGCGCGGGCTCATGCTGAACATCTCGGCTCTGCTCAAGACAGAAACAAGCCACCATTCCTGCTGAAACCGTGCACGAGTTGCAAATATTGACGTCGTCTCATCTGTGTGCTTTGCATTTTGAGGCAAACATGGCATAATGAACGGAATTTTCACCGTTCATTATGCCTCGATAAACATAGATGCTTGATTTCAATAACAATACAAAATCAAACAATCTTCTTCATGAGATCATTTTTGCAAAGGTATCATCCATGAAAAGCAACCGCAACAGACATTATCCGAAGAGGTCATGCCAGCTGATTAAATCGATCTGCATGTCAATGATGACAGGCCTTCTCATAATTATCTACCAGCCTGCTTGCGGGGCTGAACAAAACACCACATACCTGCCGCTCCAGGTGATCGCCCCCCAGGTGGACGAATCATTTCTTGCCCAGGTGGATGCAGCGATGGAGGCGACCCTTGCCGCGGATGAGCTCATAATGGTGGACCGGGCTGCGGCACAGGCAATGGTTGACCAGACGCAATGGCCCCCGCCGGTTGAGACCCTGGAATCGGTCGCCAAAACCACCGGGCACGATAATGTTGCCGCAGGAACACTCACCATTATCGGAAATCAGATCAGCCTGGATTTCAAGGTCTTCGATCTCCTTGATCCCTCTCAACCCAGATATTTTTACCAGGAGTCATCATCGATTGCCTCCCTGGACGTGATCCTCTCCGACGTACTGAGTCAGGTAATTACCTATGTCAACAGAGATCAGTATGTTGCCAGTATCGCGCCTGAAGGCAACAGGAGGATAGACTCCGGGGCAATACTGAGAAAGATAAAGACCAAGGCTGGTGATTTATATGACCCCGCCGTTCTCCGGGAAGATCTCAAAGCCATCTACAAGATGGGTTTCTTCGATGACGTCCAGATCGATATGACCGATACCGACCAGGGAAAACAGGTCATTTTTCGCACTGTTGAAAAACCGGCTATCAGCTCTATTACCTTTTCAGGGCTTGACGAACTTGACCAGAAGGACCTGACCGATGTGATCGCCATAAAGGAAAATTCTATCCTCAATCCGTCCCGGGTCAACGGTGCGGCAGAGGCGATAAAGACGCTTTACCGATCCAAAGGCTATTACAATACCGAAGTTACGGCCGACATCAGCTATCCCACGCCTGAGACTGCTGCGGTCCGGTTCGTTATCGATGAAGGCAAAAAAATTTATATCAGGGAGATCAGTTTCGAGGGAAACACGACATTTGGCAGCGGTGACCTGGAAGATGTCATTGAAACAAGCGAGAAAGGCTGGCTGTCCTGGTTAACTGATTCAGGCCTGCTGGACAGAGATCTGCTCAACCAGGATGCCTCCCGGATTATTGCCTTCTACAATAACAACGGTTTTCTTGAAACCCGGGTCGGCGAGCCCGTAGTAACGCAGAAAGAAGCGTGGCTCTATATAAAATTCATCATAGACGAAGGACCACGCTTTAAAGTCGGAACAGTTGAGCTCGAGGGAGACCTCATTGCCGACCAGCAGATCATTCTTGACATGCTGTCAATCAGAAACGAGGAATTTCTGAGCAGAAAGACGCTCAGAGAAGATATCCTGAGGATCACTGATTATTACGCGGAACAGGGTTTCGCATTTGCGGATATTCGCCCTGATCTGAACAAATCGCCATCCGGATCAAGGGTCGACGTGAGTCTCTCCATAGACAAAGGGGAACTGGTCTATATCAACCGTATTGCTATCAAGGGCAACAACAGAACCCGGGACAATGTAATCCGCCGGGAACTGGAGATTTCAGAAGGCGGGGTCTTCGATGCAAAGGGATTGCGGACAAGCAGCCAGAAACTGCAGCGACTCGACTTCTTCGAGGAGGTCAACGTCACTCCGGAACCGGCGCTGGATCCATCCAAGATGAACATCTCAATTGATGTAAAAGAAAAGGCCACCGGACAGTTCAGTATCGGAGCGGGCTATTCCTCTGTGGATAATCTCATCATGATGGGTGAAATTTCCGAGAACAATTTTCTCGGCCTCGGCCACCGGCTTGCCCTGAGCGCTAATATCGGCGGCAGCAGCAGCAGATATAACCTTTCCTGGACCAATCCCCGGCTCTATGACACAAAGCTCTCGGTCGGCGCGGATCTGTTCAACTGGGAACGTGAATACGACGATTACACAAAAAACTCCAGGGGAGGTGCGCTGCGCTTCGGTCACCCGCTCTGGGGAAAATGGCGGATGTACGAAAGCTACAGTTACACGGATACGGATCTGAGCGATGTGTCGGATGATGCCTCATATATTATCAGAGAATCCCAGAATGTTCCGATCACCAGTGCCGTCAAGACTTCCTTTGTACGTGATACCCGTGACCGGCTTTACGGTGCCTCGAGCGGCTCGAGAAATTCGTTCAGTGTCGAATATGCAGGCGGAATTATTGGTGGGGACTCACAGTTTACGAAAACCGAAGCCTCCTCCAGCTGGTACTTCCCAATGCCGTTCAACACTGTCTTCCATGCTCTCGGCTCAGTCGGAAAGGTCTGGGAGAACGAAGAGGACAAGCTTCCTGTCTATGAGAGGTTTTACCTCGGCGGCATGAGCAGCATCAGGGGCTATGAATACGGCAAGGTCAGTCCGCTCGATCCCGAGACCGGAGACAGGATCGGTGGTGACCGAATGTGGTATACCAATGTTGAGCTGGTTGTCCCGCTGCTCAGAGAACAGGGGGTATTCGGTGTCGTCTTCTTCGATGCCGGTGATTCCCTCGCCGAAGACGAGGACTGGACCCTCGACGAAATCGCCAAAGCGGTCGGCCTTGAAATTCGCTGGCTGTCGCCAATGGGGCCGCTGCGTATCGTCTGGGGTTACAATCTCGACCCGTTGGACGACGAACCGCAATCCGTTTGGGACTTCAGCATCGGCGGACAGTTCTAAATCCAACTGTCATTTGACAATAGACGTTTATCGCCGGCTTCACGTTCAGTGCAGCCGGCACTTTTTTTTATGAAAAACCGTTCTTTTGACCCGCAGGAGAGCACACTCCTGATATCCGGCCTCCGGGGAGCAAGTCCCGCCTGGTATTGTTCGCGTCTTGCAGCTGAGCAGCCATTGTGCTGCATACTGCCCAGCGAGCAGATGGTTCAGGACTTCGAACAGGATCTGCAGCTGTTTACCGGCGTGCCCGTTCTCGGCTTTCCCGGTTACGAAATTCCGCCCTACACGCCACTCTCTCCCGACCAGCGCACGACTGCTGCCCGGTTGTCCACCCTCTACCAGCTGACAGAGTGCGAAGCGCCTTTCATCCTGGCAATTTCCATTGAAGCCCTGCTGCGCCGGGTGATTGACCGTGCCGCCCTGCTGAAGCACGCCGAACTTTTGCTGGAAGGCGAAACCTGTGATCTGCAAAGACTGAAAATTAATCTGATAAATATGGGCTACGAGCATGTATCGCTGGTTAAGAGCATCGGTGATTTTTCCGTTCGTGGCGGCATCGTCGATATTTTTCCTCCCAGTTTCATACAGCCGGACTCCCGGGTTCATGAAGGACCGCTCCGCCTTGATTTTTTCGGCGACACCGTCGAATCGATCCGTTCCTTTGACCCGTTCACCCAACGCTCGCTGGCCCATCTTCCGGAGGCAATCGTCCTTCCAGTGAGCGAAATCTGTATTCCCTCGGATAATCCGTCATTTCTCAGAAAAGCCCGGGATCGGTTCCACCGGTGCGGGGAACAATTCAACTGGTCAGCCGAGATTACCGCTGAGCTGAGCGAACGAATCAAGAACGGCCGACGATTCGCAGGAATCGAGTTTTTTCTGCCCCTGCTCACCGCAGAGGACGAGCGCAGCAGCGCCACCATCTTTGACTACCTCCCGCGCAATACGCTTTTCGTCCTCCAGGATCCGCAGGCAATCAATCAGCAGTCCCGGCTGATTCTGGAACGGATCACAACAAATTTCGAAGCCGCCCAGCTCGGTGGAAAGCCTGCCCTGCCGCCCGGGAAACTCTTTGTGCTGGAAGAGGAGCTGGACGATTCTTTGCGTTCATTCAAGCGGGTTGAGTTGACCGATTTTGTCCCGGAGGAGGCGACGCACGAGCACATACCGTCTAAGAACCATCGACTGCTCAAGCAGGAAATCTCGATGCTCAGAAAGAACCAGGGGATGCTCACCCCGCTGGCCAGTCAAATATCCAGGTGGCTTGACGACAACAGCAATGTCATCATCTGCTGCCGGTCTGAGCGGCGCCGCACAACACTCTCCGAGCTGTTTGCACGTTTTGACATTCCACTCGTTGCACTCGACACGCCTGTCGACATTACCGGACTGCCGCCTGCTTCCGCCAATCGAGTACTGTATCTCAGCGATATGCCTCTGAGTGCAGGCTTCAGCCTGCCCCTTCACCGGGTGCACGTTCTCTCTGAGAATGAATTGTTTGGCGAGATGCGCCTGGGTGGCAGAAAGAAAAAAGCACAGCGAAAAGAGGGCTCGCCGGTGAATGTCACCGAGCTCACCAGTGGAGACGTGGTCGTGCACCGGGAACACGGTCTCGGTCTATATCGCGGTTTTGAAACCATTGAACTGCAGGGCATCACCAATGATTTCATGCTCCTTGAATATCAGGACGGAGACAAGCTCTACCTGCCCGTTGACCGGCTCAATCTGGTAAGCCGGTATGAAGGACTTTCAGACAAGCAGCCCAGAATTGACAAGCTCGGCGCACAATCCTGGAAAGCCACAAAACAGAAAGTTTCAGAGGAGGTCTGGAAGGTTGCCCAGGAGCTCCTTGCAATTTATGCCCACCGGGAGCTTCGAACCGGCCGCACCTTTTCTCCGCCGGCTGAACTTTTCCGTGAACTCGAGGAATCCTTTGCCTATGATGAAACACCGGGCCAGTGCCGGGCAATCTCGGAAACCATCGATGACCTGACCTCGGACCGGCCAATGGATCGCCTGGTCTGCGGCGACGTCGGCTACGGAAAAACGGAAGTCGCCGTCAGGGCTGCATTCAAGGTTATCGAGGATGGCTTCCAGGCGGCAATTCTCGTCCCGACAACCGTTCTCGCCGAGCAGCATGCCGCAACATTCAAAGAGCGGCTGCAGGGTTTTGGCGTGCGCGTTGAGTCCATCAACCGGTTCAAAACGCCGGCGGAACAAAGGAAAATCCTCTCGGATCTCTCCAAGGGGTTGATTGACATCATCATCGGCACCCATCGCCTGCTCTCAAAAGATATCACGTTCAATCGCCTGGGACTGCTGATCGTTGACGAAGAGCATCGATTCGGGGTCAGCCACAAAGAAAAGATCAAAAAGATCAAAGCCGAAGTTGATGTGCTGACCCTTACGGCTACGCCGATTCCCCGAACACTGCAGATGTCCCTGCTGGGGATTCGCGATCTCTCTGTAATTTCAAGCCCCCCCGAACACCGCAGGCCGGTTAAAACTTTCGTTGCCCGTTATGACGAGCTGGTAATCAAAGAGGCCATCAGCCGTGAGATCATCAGGGGAGGGCAGGTTTTTATCGTCCACAACCGGGTCAAATCTATCCATCGCATGGCCGCATCAATTCAGGACCTTGTTCCCGCCGCACGGGTAGCGGTCGCTCATGGCCAGATGGCCGGAAAAGAACTCGAGCAAATCATGGTCTCTTTTGTCAACCGGGACATTGACGTTCTTGTCAGCACGACCATCATTGAATCAGGCCTTGACATCCCGAGCGCCAATACCATCATCATCAACAGGGCTGACCGGCTCGGTCTGGCTGAGATCTACCAGCTCCGCGGCCGGGTGGGACGATCATCCACCCAGTCGTTTGCCTATCTGCTGGTACCGTCAATCGATCATCTCAGCAAAGATGCCAGAGAGCGGCTGCGGGCGCTGATGGAGTACAACGAACTTGGCGGCGGCTTCAAGCTGGCAATGAGCGACCTGCAGATTCGGGGAGGCGGGAACCTGCTCGGTGTCTCGCAGAGTGGCCATATCGCCGCAATCGGCTATGACCTCTATCTCGATCTTCTGCAGAAGACCGTTGCCGATTTAAAGAATCAAACAGGCGATTCCAGCGGTTGCCAGCAGACCGAGGACGTCGACCCCGAGATAAACCTGCAGGTATCTTCATACATCCCGGAATCCTACATAGCCGATATTGGTCAACGGTATATCATCTATCGCAGAATCGCTGCCCTTGGGAAAAGTGATCCCGCAGCATTTCAAGAACTGGCCGATGAACTCCTGGAACGATATGGCCGTATGCCAGAAGAGCTCAACAATCTTCTCTCTATTGTGGCCATAAAAAAAGAACTCATACCGCTCAGGATCAGCAAACTTGAGCGCAGCCCCGACAGCCTGGTGTTTTCTTTCCTCCCCGACACCCCGGTTGACGCGGTACACCTCGCGAACTATCTCCAGAAAAAGGCGAATGGTCAGCGCTTGACGCCTGACGGCAGGCTGGTGGTCAAGACAAGGATGCAGTCACTGGATGACATTAGCTCCGCAGTCTCGGCCACGGTAAAGAATCTGAAACAGCTCAGCAATGAAAAAACCATTCAATAACATCCGGATAAAACCCGAATTTGACTGGGATGATCTGGACACTGTCCTGCTCGACATGGACGGGACCCTGCTCGACAAGTACTTCGACGATTATTTTTGGGAACACTATGTCCCTCTCCATTATGCTGAGAAATACAGCCTTTCTCCCGACTCGGCCCGACGCGAACTGGCCAAACGGTATCGTTCGGTTGAAAACACCCTTCAGTGGACCGACCTTGACTACTGGACCGGGCAACTCGGTCTTGATATTGTTGATTTGAAGATAAGCATACGTCACATGATAGCTATCCATCCCTTTGTTCTCGAGTTTCTCGAATTTATCAGGGGACGGAAAAAAAGGATCGTTCTGGTAACCGCAGCCCACCATAAAACACTGCGGATAAAAACAGATAAAACCGGTATCGCTCCGCTGTTTGATCAGATTATCTGCGCCGAGGACGTCGGTACCGCAAAGGAGACGACCCGGTTCTGGCAGCTGCTCGAGAAAATGCTCGATTTTGACCGGAAGAGGACACTACTTGCAGATGACACGACCAAGGTTCTTGAGTCCGCACAGCGCTTTGGCATCAAAGAGCTCGTCCACATCGGCAAACCCAGCTCTCAAAAACCGGCACATTATTCTCATCAGTTCCAGTCCATTACTTTCTTCAACGAGCTTATCTATTAATTATTTTGCTCCTCCTCTGCCAGGAATGAAGGGCATTCACACCAGCCGGGAAGAATTATTCGACAGGTCCGTCGATTCATTATTCAGGGCTTTGGGGTCTGCAAAAGAGCCGGCCGCCATCAGCTACGGGAGGATTCATGCAAACCTGCGAAAAACTTTGCCTTGCTGGTCGTTATGCTGTAATAGAAAAAGAAAAATCATTCATCCGTTCCTTTTTTGATCAGGAGAGCCAATGTTCCAGACAAAATCATACCGCTCTGCGATTCTGGTCGTATTGTTCTGTCTACCTCTGCTGTCATGCAGCGCCGGCACTCAGGGGATCAGCGCACCGCCCCTGACATTTCCGGCAACCTCCCAGGTAAATGTATCGTTTGATGAAACCGAAATTCCCGGCCAATGTCGTGTCTTTTCCCACCTGCTGGTTTCTATTCCTTCTGCCATGATTGAAAGAGAGATAAAGAACAGGGTTGAACAGTTCGGCATGAAAAATGGAGCCGATTATATCCTCATCGGCATGGCAAGGGAGAGCAGCGAAGGTGTTGACGATATCTCCTTCAGGCCATACGGTCCGCAGTCGTCCTATTCATTCAAGACCAGGTGGCAGGGATGGAGTTTCGGCTTTCGTGACTGGAACAGCGGGGGCCCGCTTGTCGATTTTGGTATTAACCGGCTCGCAAGTGACAATCCTGCCTTTGATAATGAGATCACCGCCCAGATGGTGCTTCTCAACTGTCAACTGGCGCCGGGCAGACCGTAGCATTCGTCAAAATCCGCATATTTTCAGGCAATGGTGGAAACACCGTTCGAAATCGTTTTATTGGCCAAAAAACAAGAGAAACGTGTCACATTTTTTTCTGACCGCAACAGAACAATGTTCTTTTTTTTCTATATGATACTCTTATTACTTATCATTTTAACCAATGGCAATGACCTGAAAAATATCCCAAACAGGACTTGAAGTGGCTGGAAATATTTAGTATATGTGGCGATGTGGAGCTGACCAATCTAACTAGGAGGAGACGATAACAGGTATGTAACAAGCGTAGAAATCACCCAAACCGAGAATTTCAAGAGAGGTAGACTCATGGCAGATTATGCAAACGTGTTCGCTGAAAGCATTGATCAACCCGAGCTCTTCTGGGCAAAGGCTGCAGAAGGTATCGACTGGTACAGGAAATATGATTCAGTTCTGGAAGGTTCAAACCCACCCTTCTATCGCTGGTTTTCCGGCGGCATGATGAATACCTGTTACAATGCGGTAGATCGCCATGTGGAAAACGGCAGGGCAGACCAGGTGGCAATAATCTACGACAGCCCGGTCACCGATACCAAAATCAAGGTTACCTACAAGGAACTCCAGCAAAAGGTTGCCAGACTTGCCGGCGGTCTCCAGCGGCTTGGCATTGGCAAGGGCGACACGGTGATCATCTACATGCCGATGATTCTTGAAGCTGCCTACGCGATGCTTGCCTGTGCGCGCATCGGGGCAATTCACTCTGTTGTTTTCGGCGGGTTTGCCGCCCACGAGCTGGCTATCAGAATCAATCATGCCCAACCGAAGGTCATCCTGACTGCCTCCGGCGCAATTGAAGGCAAGAAGACCCTGTCCTACAAGCCGATAGTCGATGAAGCCATCAAAATCGCTGAACACAAAGTGGAAAAGTGCATCCTCTTCCAGCGCCCATTTCTTACCGCCGACATGCAGAACGACATGGACATAGACTGGAATGATCTCGTCTCCGACGCACCCGCGGCTGAATGCGTGCCGGTCGAAGCAACCGATCCCCTGTATATTCTCTACACGTCGGGAACAACCGGAATGCCCAAGGGTGTCATGCGTGATAACGGCGGTCATGCGGTTGCCCTGTGCTGGACCATGAAAGCAATTTACGACATTGACGCCGGAGACGTATTCTGGTCGGCATCGGATGTCGGCTGGGTTGTCGGACATTCCTACATTGTTTACGGCCCGCTTCTCAAGGGCGCAACAACGATCCTGTACGAAGGAAAACCTATTGGCACCCCCGATGCCGGGGCTTTCTGGCGGGTAATCTCAGAGCACAAGGTCAAGGCACTCTTTACCGCCCCAACCGCCTTCAGGGCCATCAAGAAGGAGGATCCCAATGGAGAGTTTATCCGCAAATACGATCTCTCCTGCTTTGAATGTCTCTACCTTGCCGGAGAACGGCTTGACTCAGACACCTATCACTGGGCAACCAACCTTCTCAAGGTTCCCGTCATTGATCACTGGTGGCAGACTGAAACCGGCTGGGCCATCGTGGCAAACTGCAGGGGCATAGAAGAACTGCCGATCAAGCCGGGATCGCCGACCAAGGCAGCGCCGGGATACAACGTCATGGTACTTGATCATGAAGGAAAGGCAGTAGGCCCGAACACCGAAGGCAACATCGTTGTCAAACTGCCGCTGCCTCCGGGGACCCTGGTCACTCTCTGGCGCAACGATAAACGTTTTGTAGAGTCGTACATGACGACGTTTCCTGGCTATTACGAAACCAGTGACGGCGGATATATCGATGAAGACGGCTATGTCTATGTCATGGGACGGATGGACGATGTAATCAATATTGCCGGACACCGGCTGTCCACCGGGTCGATGGAAGAGGTGATCGCTACTCACCCCGATATCGCTGAATGTGCGGTAATCGGAACCGATGACCAGCTCAAGGGACAGCTTCCGGTCGGCTTATTTGTCCTGAAATCAGGCGTCAACAGGGATGTTGAAGAGGTAAAGACCGAACTTGTCAAAATGGTCAGGGAACAGATCGGCGCCATCGCCTGTTTTCGCGAGTCAACCAATGTCGGGAGACTCCCGAAAACCCGCTCCGGCAAGATCCTCAGGGGTACCATGCGCTCGATTGCCAGCGGCAAGGAGTATCGGGTGCCATCAACCATTGATGACCCGGCCATCCTTGACGAAATATCCAATACGCTCAAGCAGATGGGCTACCCGCCAGAATAGCGGAGAAACCTGTACTGTTGTCAAGAGCCAGGCAGTTTTCTGACCCCACGGTTGCCCGGTTCTGGCAGTGCTGCCTGAACGGCAACCAGGCAGTCTCAAACCGACCTTTTTATACTACCAGGAACAACCATGAAAATTCATGAATACCAGGCCAAGGAACTTTTCAGATCCCACCGCATACCAGTACCTGACGGGGTTCTCTGCCATGAACCGGAAGAAGCCCGGATCGCTGCTGAAAAATTTGGCCTGCCGGTTGCAGTCAAGGCCCAGATCCATGCGGGAGGCAGGGGCAAGGGTGGTGGCGTGAGAGTAGCAAAGAGTGCTGCTGAAGCGCTCGCCGCGGCAGAGGCGATTCTCGGCATGTCTCTTGTCACCCGGCAGACCGGTTCCGGCGGCAGAGTCGTCAATAAAGTTCTCGTTGAGAAGGGTGTTAGGATCAAAAAAGAACTTTACCTCTCTTTTATTGTTAACCGGGATGACTCGACGGTAACGATCATGGCCAGCCAGGACGGGGGCATGGATATAGAGGAGGTTGCCGCAGCCACTCCCGAACGCATCATCAAGGTCGGTATCAACACGCTGCTGGGTATCCAGGGATATCATGTCAGGCAGGTGATCATGGGCCTTGAACTGCCGCCTGCCGTAGCAAAACAGTATGGCCAGCTGCTCAGAAATCTCTACACCCTTTTTGTCGGCTACGACTGCTCCCTGCTGGAGATCAATCCGCTCATCATTACCGAAGCGGACGACCTGGTTGCCCTCGATGCAAAGATCGACGTTGACTCCAACGCCCTCTTTCGACACGCCGATATCCAGGAAATGCGCGATCCCCAGGAAGAAGACCCCCATGAGCGTGAAGCAGCCGAACACGATTTAAACTACATCAAGCTCGACGGAACCATCGGCAACATGGTCAACGGTGCAGGCCTGGCCATGGCGACGATGGATATTATCAAACAGGCGGGTGCCGAACCGGCAAATTTTCTCGACGTTGGCGGCGGCGCAAGTGCAGAGCGGGTAGAACACGGGTTCCGGATTATCCTCAGTGATCCGAATGTCAGGGGTATTCTCATCAATATATTTGGCGGTATATTACGCTGCGACATACTCGCCGAGGGTGTCGTCCGTGCCGCCAGAGCACTTGAGCTCAGTGTACCTGTTGTCGTCCGGATGGAAGGAACCAATGTTGAGGAGGGCAGGAGAATTCTGGCCGAATCAGGACTTGACCTGATCAATGCGGTTGATCTTGCCGATGCGGCAGTAAAAATCGCGGAAATAGCAAAAAACCAGGATTAAAAGGTGCAAAGCAAAACATTTTTCACGGCAATCGCAGCAGCGGTTTTCTTTGTCACGATGCCTGCCGTCCAGGCTGACGCGAAAATGATTATCGCCCGGAGCAGCGATCATTTTCTTCCGGTCTCGAGCCTTCCGGCACTGGCAATTACCATTTCCCGGGGCGCTGAAAGCGTTTATCTGAAGCTGGCCATGTCGGCAGATGGCCAGATCGTCCTGCTGGAGGACACCTCCATTGCTGAAACAACCAATGGTGCCGAGGTCTTCCCCGAAAAGATCCGTGAAGACGGTTCATATCACGTCATGGATTTTACCCTTGCTGAACTGCGGCAGCTATCTCTTTTCCACGATGCACCGGCAGATCTTTCCCCAGCTCCGCAGGTAAGCATCTCAACGCTTGGCGAGGCGCTCGATCTGGTCAGGGTCATGCAATACCGCCTTGGTCGTAAAATTGAGATTATCGGGGAGATCAAGAAAAGCTGGCAATATCAGCACGAAAACAGGGATATCAGCAGGGCTGTCATAGACATCTGTCGCCACTACGGGTATACCACCGCTGACAGTGGGTTTACTGTCGCCTCGTACGATCCGGAGGAACTGCAGCGGATCCATGAAGACCTCTTTGAGCAGGCGAAAATCGACTTGAAAATACTCCAGCTGACCGAGGAAAAGAGCGGAACAGAAACCCGGCGCTTTGAGCGAGGCCGTTGGCTGCCGTATGATTATGACTGGCTCTACACAAAATTTGGCCTCAAGGCCGCCTCGGCATATGCCGACATGATCCTGCTGATGCCCGACTTTCTGGTTGACAAGAGCGGAGATCTGCTCAACCAGCAGTATATTGAAGATGCCCATATCCTCGGCATGACCGTTCTTATTCAATCCCTTGATCACTATGCCGAGTCACTCCCGGGTTTTTCCACAACCTTTGAATCACTCGTCGAGCTCTATCTTTTTACCGCCGGTGCCGATGGCCTGGTCACCACAAAAGACGCGCTCATCCGGGAGATGCTGGAGAGCCGCTCGCCGGAAAACGGCAGCGGGGGGAAAAACAAAACCACGATAGAACTTCTGCTGGAAAACCTGAAAAACCAGCAGCAGGTTAACTAACACTACACGAGAGAATATACATCATGGCTATTTTCGTCGACAGCAATACGCGCCTGATCGTCCAGGGTATCACCGGCCAGGAGGGCCAGTTCCATACGCGCCGGTGCGTCAGTTACGGCACCAACGTCGTTGGCGGGGTTACACCAGGCAAGGGTGGCCAGAGGATGGATGACGTCCCGGTCTTCAACTCCGTCCGGGAAGCACGGGATAAAACGGCGGCAAACGCTACAATGATTTTTGTCCCCCCGCCCTTTGCTGCCGAGGCAATCCTGGAAGCGATAGACGCCGGCATTGCCGTGATCGTCTGCATCACCGAGGGCATACCGGTCATGGACATGCTGAAAGTTAAAAGCTATCTCGCCGGCAAGCCGTCCCGCCTCATCGGCCCGAACTGCCCCGGCATCATCTCGCCCGGTTCGTGCAAGATCGGGATTATGCCCGCCAGCATCCACCTGCCGGGTGGACCGTTTGGCGTTGTTTCACGATCCGGCACGCTCACCTACGAAGTCGTTCATCAACTTACCCAGCAGGGATTCGGCCAGACAACCTGTGTGGGCATCGGCGGCGACCCGGTGAACGGGACCGGTTTCATCGACTGTCTCCAGGCTTTCGAAGCTGATCCGGAAACCAGGGCGGTCGTCATGGTTGGGGAAATCGGCGGCAGCGCGGAAGAAGAAGCCTCAGCCTGGATAGAAGCGCACATGAGCAAACCCGTTGTCGGCTTTATCGCCGGCATCACCGCTCCCCCCGGCCGCCGGATGGGCCATGCGGGAGCCATTGTCAGCGGCGGGTCGGGGACGGCGTCCGCCAAAATTGAAGCGATGGAAAAAAGCGGCATCCACGTCTGCCGGAACCTCGGCAGGCTCGGCGAGTTGTGCAAGGAAGTATATCGTTAAATCCCGGTTTACCGGAACCCTTTTCAGGCCGCACTCCCCGTATAGCGGTGTGCGGCCCGGCAGCCGGCCCGCTCCGGCTTAGCTGTCTCCTTTCCTGAAACGGCTTGAAAAAATGACGGAGAACACTGTTCTTATTCAGCATTTCAGGCGCCTCTCTCAGCCACGCGACTATTGTCCGAGGGCCAACAAAACCTTATCCCAGATGGAAAAATTACTTCGTGGACCATCGAGCAACCTATTAATTTACAAGCAATTAATCTCAAAAAAAAACTTTTGTTCTGAATAACCTTTTTTTTATCTTGACATGATGTTATTTTTTTCATAAAAACAGTTATGTAACATCGTTCTTTTTATCACAATGTAAACGTAATTTTTTGCAAAAATAGTGGCTATTTTAAACTATTCTTTTAGGTGAAAATAACGACGTTACTTGTTGCGGCACAAAGCCCCAGCTGATCAGGACTGAACCGGCTGAACAGCCAGGATCATATTCAACCACCCGATACCAGGGCAACAACATTTTCTCACCGCTTGTTCTGCATAAGGAGCGATCATGAACACACAAGAAAGTCTGGATCATTTAAAAGAACTCAGGGCAAAAGCCAAGTTGGGCGGTGGTCAGAAGCGAATCGACAAGCTGCACTCACTCGGCAGGATGACCGCCAGAGAACGAGTGGACCTGCTGCTTGATCCAGGTTCATTCGAAGAATTTGACATGTTCAAGACCCATCGCTGCACTGACTTCGGCATGGAAAACCAGAAAATTCAAGGAGATGGCGTGGTTACCGGGCATGGGACAATCAACGGGCGAATCGTTTATGTCTTTGCCCAGGACTTTACCGTGCTCGGGGGGTCACTGTCGGAAACATTTGCAGAAAAAATATGCAAGATAATGGACCTGGCAATGAAGAACGGTGCACCGGTCATCGGCTTGAACGACTCAGGTGGAGCACGCATCCAGGAAGGCATTGAAAGTCTTGCCGGCTACTCGGATATTTTTCTCCGCAATGTCATGTCTTCAGGGGTCATACCCCAGATCTCTGCAGTTTTTGGACCATGTGCCGGCGGCGCCGTCTACTCACCGGCACTGACTGATTTTGTCGTCATGGTCAAGAATAACTCGTACATGTTCCTGACTGGCCCCAAAGTCGTCAAATCCGTCACCCATGAAGATGTTAGCGTCGAAGAGCTCGGGGGTGCCGACATGCACGCTTCCCGCAGCGGTGTCTCGGATTACGCCGCCGAATCCGGCGCGGATGCCATTGCCTATATCAAAAAACTGATGTCCTTCCTTCCCCAGAACAACATAGAAAACCCGCCCACGCTGGAGTGTTCTGATCCGATAGAGCGGCTATCCCCTTCGCTCAACGATATTACACCGGCAAATCCCAACGAAGCATACGACATGAAGGAGGTCATTCTACAAACCGTTGACAACGCTGATTTCTTTGAAGTCAAACGGGATTTCGCCCCGAACATTATTGTCGGTTTCGCCAGATATAATGGGATGAGTGTCGGTATCGTGGCGAATCAGCCGGCACACTATTCGGGAGTACTCGACATTGACTCCTCAATCAAAGGGGCCCGCTTTGTGAGATTCTGTGACTGTTTCAACATTCCGATCGTCACCTTCGTAGACGTACCCGGCTTTCTGCCTGGTACCGCGCAGGAGTACGGAGGGGTTATTCGAAATGGGGCCAAGATACTGTATGCCTATGCGGAGGCGACTGTTCCCAAAGTTACCGTGATTACCAGGAAAGCTTATGGCGGCGCCTATTGTGTGATGTCTTCCAAGCATCTGCGCGGAGACATCAACTACGCCTGGCCGAGCGCCGAAATTGCGGTAATGGGTGCAAAAGGTGCCGTTGGGGTCCTCTACGGAAGACAGGCAAAAAAAGAAAAAGACCCGGAAGCATTCTTGAACCAAAAGGAACAGGAGTACCATGACACGGTGGTTAACCCATACGTGGCAGCCCAGCGTGGTTATATTGATGATATTATTGAACCGGCGAAAACTCGAATCAGGATCGCCAGGGCACTCCATATTCTGCAGAACAAGCGAGATACCAACCCGATGAAAAAACACGGTAATATCCCACTATAACCCGGCAACACCAACGGAGGCGAACAATGACGGTTAAAATTTTCATCAAGAGACATGTTCCGGAAAGCAGTATTCCCGAATTGACCGTGCTGCTCAAAAGGCTCCGCAGCATAACACTGATGCAGCCGGGTTACATTTCCGGCCAGACCCTGAAGAGGCTGGACAAGGACAACGAATGCATGGTTATCAGCAACTGGAGATCGGTAGAAGACTGGAATAACTGGTTCAACAACACCAAACGGATCGCCATACAGAATGAAATTGACCAGTTGCTTGGCGAGCAGACCAGATACGCTGTATACGAATGACAGCGATGCCGGAAAACCGGTTGCAGGCCGACAACGCGAAACTCCACAGAGCGAGAAGACGATGGCAGATATGCAGAAAAAGATGAGCGCCGCACTGGCTGCCGTAAGCGCTTACCTGCAGGATGAGGAGGCCCTGGCCTCCGACAGGCAGAGGGAACACAGACCCGCCGGACCTCAGCCACAGCTTAATCTCTGGGCCCAGAGTGGCCGCCAGGAGATGATGAACATGCGCACACTTATCCAGATGAGAGCGTTTGACCGCTGTCGCTGATGTGACAATTCAAGGATCAGGCAAGAGGAGATAGAGACGATGAGTGACCAAGTTAAGATGACGTCATTGAATTACGACAGCGACCGACCCGCTGCTGAGAACCCCGTAAAAATCATGGACCTGACATTACGGGACGGACACCAGTCGCTGTTTGCGACCAGGGGGCGGACCGAGGATATGATACCGGTCGCCGAGCTCATGGATGAGATCGGCTTCTGGGCCATCGAAACCTGGGGCGGAGCAACGTTTGACACGATGCACCGTTTTCTCAATGAGGACCCCTGGGAACGTTTGAGAACACTGAAACGCTACATCAAAAAGACACCGTTTTCAATGTTGCTCCGGGCCCAGAACTTGGTGGGCTACCGTAACTATGCTGACGACCTGGCCTACGCCTTTGTTGAAAGAGCCGCGGAAAACGGTATGGATATTTTCCGGACCTTCGATGCGCTCAACGATTACCGAAATTTCGAAACAGTTGTCAAGCAGATCAAAAAAAGCGCGAAACACTTTCAAGGCTGCATCTGTTACACCTTGACCGAGCCCCGTCTGGCAGGCGAGGTCTACAACCTCGACTATTATGTCAGCAAAGCAAAAGAGCTCGAAAATATGGGCGCAGACTCGATATGCGTAAAGGATATGGCCGGGCTGCTGGCTCCCTATGATGCCTATCAGCTCATCAAGGCACTGAAAGAAGCGGTGAAGCCGCCGATTCATCTTCACAGCCACTTTACCTCCGGCATGTCGCCGATGACCCACCTCAAGGCCATAGAGGCCGGGGTTGACATTATCGACACCTGCATGACCCCCTACGCCTACCGTACCTCCCATGCAGCCGTTGAACCGCTGGTCATGACCCTGCTCGGCACAAACAGGGATACCGGGTTTGATATCAGAAAGCTCGCCCATATCAACGAGATACTGGAGAAGGAAGTGCTGCCAAAATACAAACACCTTCTCGATGACTCAAAAGTTTCACTCATCGACATCAATGTGCTGCTGCACCAGACACCGGGCGGCATGCTTTCCAACCTGGTTAACCAGCTTCGGGAGATGGACGCGCTCGACAAGATAGATGAAGTCTACAGGGAATTGCCCCGGGTCCGCAAAGACCTGGGCCAGATTCCGCTTGTCACGCCGACAAGCCAGATTGTCGGTGTGCAAACGGTCAATAATGTGCTCCACGATACGCCGGACGAGCGTTACAAGATGATTACCGGCCAGGTCAAGGATCTCTGCTATGGGCTTTACGGTAAGACGGCGGTACCGATCAACCCGGAAGTCCAGAAGAAGGCCCTCAAGGGCTACCCGCGCGGTGAAGAGCCGATTACCTGTAAACCGGCGGATGTGCTTGAACCGGAGCTTGACAAAGCAAAAAAGGAAATCGGAAGTCTTGCAAAAGATCTTGATGACCTGATCCTCTACGCCCAGTTTCCGGTAACCGGCAAGAAGTTTCTGGAATGGAAATATGGTGTTACTCCGGTCCCTGAAAGTGTGAAACCGATCTCGCTTGAAGATGTTAAAAAGCGTGACACACTCATTAAAAAAGCCATCGCCGGAGAGCTGGTCGAGAAGAAACAGGGCGCACCCGCAAAAACTCCGGCAGTGCGCACTTTTAACGTATTTATCGACAATGAGTTTTTCAGTGTCGACGTCGACCCGGTCGGCGGCGCTCCGCTCGTCGTCGCCCCACAGGCCGCCCAGCCGCAACCGACTCCGCAGCCGCAGGCTGCAGCTCCAGCACCTGCACCTGAAACTCCGGCACCATCAACAAGGCCGCAGACCGCATCGCCTTCTCAGGCGGGAACTCTGCTGCTGGCACCAATGCCGGGGATGATTGTCAAATACGAGAAAAAGGTAGGAGACAAAATAGCCCAAGGTGAGACAGTTGTCGTCCTGGAAGCCATGAAGATGGAGAATGCGCTGCCGGCACCATGCGACGGTACAATCAAGGCGATTGATTTTGAGAGCGGAGACAGCATCACCAAGGGCGCGGTGCTCTGTGTAATCAATTGACAATTATCATAGTGATCACCTTGACGAAGAGTGGCAATGGCAGATAAATTTCATCCCGACGTCCATCAGCGACTTGAAAAAGCGGTTCTGGAAATCTTTTCCAATTCCGATTTTCACAAAGCCTCCATCCGTGATGTAGCCGACAGGGCCGGTGTCAGCTTCACGACCATCTACAAGCATTACGGCAGCAAGGAACGGCTGGTTTTCGCCTTTGTCGACATCTGGATGGGCAAGCTGACCGATCGCATTGTCGATCATCTCCAGGGAATTGAAGATCTAAAAGAAAAGCTGCGCAAGGTGTTCTGGCTCCAGCTTGACTATTACGAACGCCATGTAGGACTTGGCCGCATTGTCTTTATGACCCTGCCGATGAACACCTGGATGGGCGACAAGACCTTTGCCCAGCCAAGGATGATGGGGCTGATGATTGACGTGCTGAGGCAGGGGCAGAAGGAAGGCATTCTCAATTCAAGAGTCAGGGCGGGAACCCTGCTTGATTTCCTGATGGGATTCGTGCAGCGCAGTTTTTTCATGTGGATTCTGCGGGGGCAGAAAGAGAGCCTTTCTGCCCAGGCAAACCAGATGTTCGAGATGGTCTGGAAAGGTATGACCGATCCCGATCATCAGGGAAATGGAAAAGAGTCACCTTCCCATCAGCCCTAGATTTTAAAACCGTTAGCTTTCCAACCTGAAAGGGAGAAGAGACATGCAGATACTGAAAATTGACCATCTCGGCATCGCCGTAAACAGCATTGACGACGGCAAAAATTTCTGGTCCGAGGTGCTGGGCCTGCAGTTCGAGGGGGCTGAAACGGTCGAGGAGCAAAAAGTCAAGACCGCTTTCTTTCCGGTCGGAGAAAGTGAGGTCGAGCTGCTTGAGTCAACGGCACCTGACGGCCCCGTGGCAAAATTTATCGAGAAAAAAGGACCGGGGTTTCAGCATATCGCCTTCCGGGTGGCAAATATCGATGCAGCGCTTGCAGAGCTGAAGGCAAAGAACATCCAGCTGATCGACCAGCAACCCAGGGTCGGCGCCGGAGGAGCCAGAATTGCCTTCCTGCATCCCAAGGCCACCGGAGGCATCCTGGTGGAATTATGTGAGAGATCATAGTCCCTTCTCCCCCGACCCTGCGGGGCAACAAACCACGCGCCAAGGAGTAGACCATGTCACACCACCCTGATATCAAGAAGTGGGAAGAACTTGCCGGTAAACTGCTGAAGGGTAAACCGCCGGAGTCTCTCAACTGGCAGACTCCGGAAGGTATCACCGTCAAGCCGCTCTATACCGCAGAAGATCTTGAAGGACTTGAATCGGTGAACACCCTGCCGGGCCTTGCCCCCTATGTCCGGGGACCTATGGCCACCATGTATGCAGGCCGGCCCTGGACAATCCGCCAGTATGCCGGTTTTTCAACGGCAAAGGAATCCAATGAGTTCTACCGCCGGGCCCTTGAGGCCGGCCAGAAGGGTTTATCGGTGGCTTTCGATCTCGCCACTCATCGCGGTTATGATTCCGACCACCCGCGGGTGACAGGTGATGTCGGCAAGGCAGGCGTCGCCATCGACTCCGTTGAGGATATGAAGATTCTTTTCGACGGAATCCCGCTTGACAAGATGTCCGTTTCCATGACCATGAACGGTGCCGTTATCCCGATTCTGGCCAGTTACATCGTTGCCGCAGAAGAGCAGGGCGTCGCGCATAGCCAGCTTACCGGAACCATCCAGAATGATATTCTCAAGGAATACCTGACCAGGAATACCTTTATCTATCCACCGGTGCCCTCAATGCGCATCGTCGCCGACATCATCGGTTTCTGTTCAAAAAACATGCCGCGCTACAACACCATCAGCATCAGCGGTTACCACATGATGGAGGCTGGGGCAAACAGTGTTCTGCAAACTGCCTTCACCATGGCGGATGGGCTGGAATATGTGAGAACGGCCATGAGAGCGGGCCTTGACATTGACGAATTTGCGCCGCGCCTGTCTTTCTTCTTCGGTATCGGCATGAATTTTTTTATGGATATTGCCATGCTCCGGGCAGCCCGTTTCCTCTGGCATCGGCTGATGAGCCGTTTTAATCCGCAGAATCCGAAATCGTCCATGCTCAGGACCCATTGCCAGACTTCCGGCTGGAGTCTCACCGAGCAGGACCCCTACAACAACATTATCAGGACAACACTTGAGGCCCTTACCGCAGTGCTCGGCGGCACCCAGTCCCTGCATACCAACTCGTTTGATGAAGCGATCGGCCTGCCGACCGATTTTTCCGCCCGTATTGCCAGGAACACCCAGATCATCCTCCAGGAGGAATCAGAGATCTGTCATGTAATCGACCCGCTCGGCGGTTCCTACTACCTTGAGTCTCTGACCAGCTCGATCATCAACGAAGCGCAGAAAATCATCGATGAGGTTGAAGAGCTGGGCGGCATGGCCAAGGCGATTGAATCCGGAATGCCGAAGCTGCGTATCGAAGAATCAGCAGCCCGCAAACAGGCACGCATCGACCAGGGGCTTGATGTCATCGTCGGGGTCAACAAGTACAAGCTGCAGGACGAGAAAATTGATTTTGAAATCCGGGAGGTCCCGGCTACGGTACGTGATGAGCAGGTAAACCGAATCAACGAGATCAAGACATCACGCGACAATGATGCGGTTCAGAAAACACTTGCGGCGATCACCGAGGCGGCGAAAAGCGGCAGCGGCAACCTGCTGGAACTGGCTCTTCCCGCCATTCGCGCCAGGGCAACGATCGGTGAGGTTACCCAGGCAATGGAGAAAGTATTTGATCGGTTCGTCGCAACCACCCGCTGTATCTCCGGAGCGTATGCCTCTGAGTTCGGCGCCAATCCAGAGATGCTCGAAACACTGAGAAAAAGAACAGGACAGTTTCTCAAAACCCGCGGCCGGCGACCGAGGATACTGGTTTCCAAGATGGGCCAGGATGGTCACGATCGCGGCATCAAGGTCATCGCCAGCGCCTACGCCGATATCGGTTTTGACGTCGATATCGGGCCGCTGTTCCAGACCCCGGCTGAAGCTGCAAGAATGGCGATTGAAAACGACGTTCATGTCGTCGGTGCTTCCAGCCTGACCGCCGGTCACAAAACACTTGTTCCCGGACTTGTCGAAGAACTGAAAAAGCAGGGTGGTGAGGATATTCTTGTTGTCGCCGGCGGCATCATCCCGCCGGGGGATTATGCGTATCTCCATGAACGGGGGGTCAAGGCCGTATTTGGCCCTGGAACGTCGGTGATCGATTCCGCCACCCAAACGCTCGATCTCATTGAAAAAAGCACCACCTGAGTAAAGGCGCTCGGCAATGCAGAAAGATCCGGAATACTATATCCAGGGCGTGCTGGACGCCAACCGGCTGATGCTGGCACGCACCATAACCCTGATAGAAAGTTCCCTGCCGACGCACCAGGAGATGGTCCGCCAAATCATTGACCGGCTTCTTCCCCATACCGGCAACGCGATTCGACTCGGGGTCACCGGTGTTCCCGGGGCCGGCAAATCCACATTCATCGACAGCTTCGGGTCTCTTCTTACCCGTCTTGGTCACCGCGTCGCCGTCCTGGCAATAGATCCGAGCAGTACCAGGAGCGGCGGGTCTATCCTCGGCGACAAGACACGGATGCTCAACCTTTCGGTAAACGAAAACGCCTATATCAGGCCATCCCCGACAGGAGGGACACTGGGCGGGGTCGCCAGGAAGACCCGGGAGACCATGCTGGTCTGCGAGGCCGCCGGCTTTGACGTGATCATCATCGAAACGGTGGGCGTTGGCCAGTCGGAGACAGCGGTTTCGTCAATGGTCGATTTCTTCCTGGTGCTGATGATTGCCGGTGCCGGTGATGAGCTGCAGGGCATCAAAAAAGGGGTGCTGGAAGTGGCGGATACCATCGTCATCAACAAGGCCGATGGCGACAATAAACGCCGCGCTGAACTTGCCCGCAAAGAATATGAAACAGCACTCCATCTCCTGACTCCCGGCAATAAAGACTGGAACCCACCGGTTCTCACCTGCAGTGCTCTGAACCATTCTGGCCTTGAAGAGATCTGGGAAATAATCGGACAGCACCGGTCTGTGATGCTGACGAACGGAGCACATGAACAGCGGCGAGAGCAGCAGGCACTTGACTGGATGTACTTTCTCCTCGATGACGGGTTGAAAAACTGGTTTTACAGCAATCCGGAAATAGCGCGTCAACTCCCCGTTCTCAGCAGGGACATCAGGGACCAGAAAATTTCTCCTGCCGCTGCAGCTTCTCAACTCCTGGAACACCTAAAACACTAGCTCAAGGACAGAATTGAAGAGCCGTTCAGCGTGTTGGCGGCAATGAGGTCCTGCCATTCCTGTTAAGTCCTGGAGTGTCTTCCCCACTACCCTGCTTGCCAGCCTTGCGGGCACCACTGCTCGTCAATTAATGAGGTGAGCCGGGTGATGACGGCAGCTGCAGGAACATTATTGCTATAAATTTATTTGTTTTTTTTTGCGTTGTTGTGATACAAGTAAATAACTTTCTTATAAAAATTGAAACAATTGCCGATCTTTTCTTGATGGAGCCTTCCGATGAAAGCGATACAGGACTTTTTTGAAGAGAAGGTAAAACTTCCTTCGCCTCCGGCAGTTGCCCTGAAGATTGTAAACGCCGTTCGGAGTGATGAAAACAGTTTTGACGCCCTGGCTGATATCATCGTTGCCGACCCCGCACTCACCGCCCGGATTTTGAAAATTGCCAATTCCTCCCTGTATGGGCTATCGAAACAGGTCGAATCCATATCCCAGGCGACGGCTCTCATCGGTACTCAGACACTGCAAAATATCGCCTTGTCTTTTGTCATTGTTATGAAATTTCAGAGAATCGACGTCAGTAACTTTGACCTTGATCTTTTCTGGCGACGGTCCATGACGGCAGCAGTAGCGGCGGAAATGATCGCTGAGAAAGTTGGTTGCAAAGATTCCGACATTTTCGTTTCCGCGCTCCTGAAGGACATTGGTGTCCTGATTCTCTTCCTCTCAGACACGGCAGCCTATACGGAAGTTATCGATAACAAGCGAATCAACGGGAAAACGACCTGTGACGCCGAGCAGGAAACGTTCGGATTCAGCCATCCGGAAATCAGCAGCCACCTGCTTCAATCCTGGAATCTTTCAGATGCCATCTACGGTCCGATTCTCCAGCATCACAGCAGCAAACCGCTGACCCCGCATCATGAATCAGCTCAGGTTTTATTTTTTGCCGATAAAATCTCCGCCATGTATCACGGCACGAAAAGCAACAAAAAGTCAAATGAAATCCATGAAGGTTTGGCGGAGAAATACAGCCTGTCCACAACAGAGATTGACGAATTGGTCGATGCAATTGGTGAGAAAGCCCGTGAGGCAATGGACCTTTTTTCGATTGACCCCGGCAATATGAAACCGTTCTCGATGATCATCCAGGAGGCCAACGAGGAACTCCAGCGACTCAATCTTTCCTATGAACAAATTGTTCTTGAACTCAAGCAGGCCAAACAGAATGCGGAAGCCCTTGCCATCGGATTAAAGGAGGCAAACGAAAAACTTCGCGAACTTGCCATCCACGATGAACTGACAGGGCTGCACAATCACCGCTATTTCCAGGATCAGCTGGAACAGGAGCTAACCAGATGCCGGCGTTACAAGCATCCGTTATCACTACTTCTTCTGGATCTTGATTTTTTCAAAAAAGTAAATGATACCTACGGTCATCCTGCAGGTGACCACGTGCTCAGGGAAGTAGGAAAGGCCCTGGCCGGGCTTGTTCGCCTCAGCGATACGGTTGCCCGCTACGGTGGAGAGGAGTTTGCGATAATCCTGCCGGAAACTTCGACATCCGGCGGGAAAGTTCTTGCCCAGAGAGTTCGCAGAGGTATAGAGCAATTACAAATCAGCTTTGAAAAGCAGCCGATACCGATCACGGTGAGTATCGGTCTGGCATCTACCGACTCGGCGGATGAGACGAGGAGCAAGGCCGAGATAATCTCGAAAAGCGACCAGGCGCTCTACAAGGCGAAGCAGGAGGGAAGAAACAGGGTGGCATTTTAACGCTTCCCCACCGTCACCGGTACCAGCGCATCATTATTCCTGTGCGTTTTCTCTTTTTCTGAGCGGCTCTGCATCCATCAGGCAGCACCGCCAGTATTGGCCTGTTCCCGCTCTGCCACATTTTCCCCCCGAGTTGTTCTTGCAATTATCAGCAAATTGTTCAATACTCCTGTGCCCGCAAGCATACAAATATCGAAAACCTTCACGCCATAGTCGGTTATGCGCTCCAACCAGACGATACACGAACACTTTTTCCTGAACCGGAACCTGCGTATCTTCATACTCGGGTTGATGGTCCTGGCCTTTATGTTTGGTTTCGCCGACCAGGTATGGGACAAGAACTTTGAGCGGCTGCACATTTTTCTCTTCAATCTCTGTGCCGGCGGCTTTATTATTCTCTACCACACTGAAAACACCGACCGGCCGTCACCCCGCTGCTACACATTCCTGATCCTCAGCCTGGTCTATGCCGTCTCAGCGTTTCTGAAATTCTATTACGTTGCAGCCCTGCTCTCTTTCTCTCTCGGGCTCCTCGTTGAAACAATCCGTATACGGTCATTTTCCTTTCTGCCCACAGATCTTTTCGCATTCCGTGCCTCGGTGGTGGATAAGTTTCACCACGCTTCGGTGCTCTGTTTGTCACTTTCCTTGTTTATCGCCACGTTTGTGCTGGTCAACGACAATCTATTTCACTGGCTGCCCTACAAGAACCTGACCTTGAACGTCTTTTTCCTGGGCTTTTCCTTTCCGGTCTCTCTGATCACCATGTCTGTCATGTTCTCGTTCATCAGCCAGGATATCAGCCCGTTCCTGCGGGTGCTCAAACAGACGTTTTTCTGGACGGTCAACATCGGCGTCATCGTTTTCTTTCTTTTCATCGTCTTTGAACTGGATGTCGAAAAATTCATTATTGCCGTTGTACTGTTTTTTACGGTAACAATGATTTTTGCATTTTTCCTGATATTCGGCATCAATGTGCAGCAAAAACACTTCCTGCTTTCCGGCATGATTTTCCTTGTTTTTACCGGCATCACCGGTGTCTTCTATATTGTCCTGGCTGATTTTCCGGAAGCCTATAGCCGCTGGGGGAAACTCCTCCTGAACTGTCATGCCTATCTGTCCCTTTATGGCTGGAGCTTGAGCGGTCTCCTGCTTCTTGTGCGCTGGAATGATTTTCCCCTGAAGCTCAACTCTTTGGGGATCATCACCTTCCACTGGCTGGTGATTACGGTGCTCGCTCCGCTGGGCAAAACAAACACCGCTCTCGCAGTCACCGCCTCCATCTGCTTCTGCCTGTTTCTTCATTTTTACTTCAGGGAAAACAATTCGGCTCAGGTGCGAGAGTAAGGTGAGCCAAGAGCCACTCAGCTCAGTTTCAGCCTGTTTTTTTCCTTCAAGACAAGATTATCGCGGCACAGTGAGGCAATGATGCGGTCGATTCGCTCAGCGCTTTCACCGAGCAGATGAACCGTGTCATCGATCATGACGGTGCCGCTGTCGAGAAGCAGCTGGAGCATTTTGCCCCGTAACTGCCGGTCCGAGCCCTCGAAGCGGGACTGCCTGCTGTAGTGTTTGCTCCGCCTGTTCAGGTTGCCGATCGTTCTCTTCAGCATTACCCCGTAATCCATGAGGGCGTAATACCACTCCCTCGGCTGCTCTTTATCGACTGTTTGGTTAACCAGATGGATGATCTGCCGGTCATCGACCCCTGTTTCATGTCGAAAGAAAAAATGAATATAGACTGTGCGGATATTCGTCTCGATAAAGGCGAGCGGAGCATTAAAAGCAAATGTACAGATTGAGGCAGCGGTTGCAGGTCCTATTCCGGGAAGCGTGATGAGCAGCTCCGGGTCTTCTGGAAGCAGACCGGCGAACCGATCGGCCACGATGACTGCCGCCTCCTGGAGATACCTGGCGCGGCGATTATACCCCAGCCCTTTCCAGGCTCTGAGAACATCACTGAAATCCGCGCCTGCCAGCGATTCAAAATCTGGAAACTGGGTTATGAAATCAGCAAATTTGGGAACAACCCGGACTGTTTGTGTCTGCTGGAGCATCACTTCAGAGACAAAAACCCGGTAAGGGGTAATCTCTTCCCGCCAGGGAAACTCGCGCCGATGGCCAAAGTAATAATGGAAAACAATAGAGCGAAAGCGACGAAACGACAGCTGCCCGATTCCGTTTTGTTCAAGAAATTCTAGCCAGTTCTGTTTGAACGGCAAGGGGGCAAGAATGTTCTGCTGTTCCCGCTCTTTCTGACTCATGCTAGATCAATCTTCTCTTGCGGTTTCGCCTGATGGTCATGTACCGGATCAGAACGTAGGAAACAAGATAGGCACCTGCAGCGGCAACCACACCTACCAGCACGCTGCCGATCACCAATGGAATAACGATCTCCTGACCAAGGCTCATAACCTCCTTGAACTGGTCCAGAATATCCCAGAGATTCATTCGGGCCAGTCTGGCCGTCAGCTCCAGCAGGGTGCGGTAAACATCATGCACCGACGGACCCTGCCAGAAGAGGCTGCCAATCCAGTAATTGAACGTATAGATAGGCGCCATCGTAGCGATATTGGTAATCCAAATGGCAATAAACGCAGCCGGACGGTTCATGTTCAGGAGGGTAGCCAGGAACATGGCAATGAAAAACTGAATTCCCATGGTCGGGGTAAAGGCGACAAAGGTGCCAAGAGCAAAGCCCCCGGCAATGGCTCGGGGTGAGCGCCGCAACCTGACCAGCCATTTGATAACCGACCGGTATGGGATGACAATTCTTTTTTTCTTGATTTTTAACATTGAAACAGTATTGGTACGCGCAGATTCAACATGGTTGATGTACCATAATCATTCATGACTATCCGTCTACAGGATCCGCTCAGTGACAAGAAGATGTACTCCGCCCTTTTCGCTTCATATGCGAGGCCGCAACGACGCCGCGTCTAAGATTCGACGGCCGGCTGCTGCTTGCTCTGCAGGCGGAAAAGTTTCAAAAAACTTCCGGGGATACCGGTATCAAAAGAACATGATTTACCGGTCGTCGGGTGCTCAAAGGCGAGAACCTGGGCATGCAGTCCCATGCGTTTGATAGGGTCAACGCAGGAACCATATTTCCGGTCACCGATCAGCGGATGATGTATATCCTGCATATGGACCCGGATCTGGTGCTTTCTTCCGGTTTCCAGACTAATCTGCAGCAAGGTGAACGCGCCGTTGCTCTTGATCCTGCGGTATCGGGTTACCGCTTTCTTCCCGTGGCTGCTGTTCTGCGACGAGTATACCCTGAACGCCTTGCTCTCGCTGAGCCAGGAAGTAACGGTCCCGGCCGGTGGCCTTACCTCTCCTTCGACGACACCGACATAGATTCGTTCGCTGATGGTTGCATTCCAGGTTTTCTGGATATGCTGTTTTACCCTCTCGCTTCTGGCGAACATCAGCAGACCCGAGGTTTCCCGGTCAAGCCGGTGAATAATAAAAATTTTATTGTCCGCATCCTCTGCTTTCACGAACGTGCTGAGCAGCGAATACGCTGTCCTTCGCTTTTCCGTATCTGTCGCTATTGTCAGCAGGCCTGCAGGCTTATTGATGACAATGAGGTCTCGGTCCATATGGACAATGTCCAGGTCACCGGCACGCTGCTGCTCCGGAGTCCTGAGCCATTGAACCTCGACGCGCTGGCCAGCACTGAGTTTATGATCAAATTGGGTAACGGGCCTACCGTCCACCCGGACCTGTCTGTCCCGGAGAACCGCTTTTATGAGTTTCCGGGTCTTGTGCGGCAGGTTGCAAAGAAGGCTTGGCAGCAGCAGATCTTCCTGACTGACGGTATACGAGCTGCAGCTCGTGCTTTTTTTCCCGGGATGGCGGCCCCTCGTATCACTCATCTGATCTTCGACCTGTAGATTCTGCGTAGCTTCTGCTGCCCGCTATTTCTTCTTGAGAATGGCTCTCCAGCCGGTAGCCGGCTGCATCACCGGTCTGCACAGATTGCTGACCGCCCCTGCCTGTTCAGTGACATAGAATGCTTCCGGGTCGTGCGCCAGGACGACACCCAGCAATTTCTTCAAATCTTTTCTCCTGCAGACAATGTAGAGCTCGGTGACCTGCCCGGACCGTCCTTCCCCGTTGAAGGAAGTGACCCGGAAACCCTGATTTCTGATTATTTCAGCGATCCGGCTTGAGTTTATTCTACTTATTACCCTAAGGATGAGGTGTCCCATCGCAATAACTTTTTCAACCTTGATCCCGACGAGGTTTCCGGTGGCAAATCCCAGAGCATAAATAATGCCCAGCGCCGGTTGCTCCGAGACGGTTTGAACGATCGTCGAGACCACCACCAGCCAAATTGCCGATTCAAAGAAACCGAGCCAGAAAGACATGAGTGTTCGTCCGTGAACGATAGCAATGGTGCGCAGAGTTCCAAGTGAAACATCTGTCACCCGGGCGGCAAAAACAAAGGCTCCGTAAGCCCAGTCGGTATTTTGTATATTCGGCAGTAAATCGATCATGAAATGTGAAATCAGTCCTTAAAATTCATGAAGGGCTGGATTTGGATCAAATCCAGCCCTTCACCCTGTCAGCCTGAACTTTTTTACCCGTCAGGCCGGGAAACCCATGCTAACCCCGTGACAAGGGGGTAACGGCAGAAGGTACAGCACCGACACTAACTCAGTCATCAAACATCAGATCACCCGAATAGTCGTCGTCTGCAGCGTAATTTCTCTCGGCGAGCGTAAGTTTGACAGGATTCTTGGATGTCAGGGTATACTCCGTGCCGCATTCATAGCAGACGATGGTATCTCCCATGCTGAAATAATATTCCACCGGAATGTATTCCAGACAAATGTCGCACTTTCCAAACCGTTCTCTGTCACTTTGATGCTTATTGAATTTGCCCATTTCAATCTCCTTCATGAAAAAGATGTTTGTGATGCAGCAAATGCTTATCCAACAAACATGCCAGTTTGACATTATCAGCGATGTAGCTGTTATAAGGTGCTAATCAAAGAGAGGACAGCCTGCCGAAGGGCAGTTTTGGGACAAAAATATTCCGATTGAGAGCGAAGAAAACCGGCACATCTCAGCTATCTGACTGATATCAGATAATTAAACCAGAATTTCCGATTTGCAGATATTATTCCGATTTTCTGAAGTCTTCCTTTTTAATGCCGTGAATCTTCATCTTGTTATAGAGCGCTCGCGGGGTCAGCCCGGCAAGCTGGGCTGATTCACCAATGCGTCCGCCGGTATACTCCAGTAATTCAACAAGATACTTTCTCTCTGCAGCCTGATTCAACAGGTACTTATATGACTTCAGTGATGTTCCGGGGTGAAAAGCGTGATCGGCCAGGCCGGCGGCATCGATTGCTGATTCGGCAAAAACATGGTTGGGAATATGGATCAGGTCAGCTTTTATAATTTCGCGATTGGCAAGCATCACTGCCCGTTCGATGACATTCTGCAGTTCCCGGATATTACCGAACCAGGGAGCGGAGAGAAGAATCTGCATCGCCTGCTTATCCACCCCCTTGACATATTCCCGGCCATTTCTTCTTTTTTTGTTGACGATATGCTGCACCAGCAGCGGAATATCCTCGACCCTGTCACGGAGCGGGGGAATATGGATTTGAAAGACAGAAAGCCGATAAAAAAGATCCGAACGCAGGCTCCCGCTGTTCAACAGTTCCTGAGGATCGGTATTCGTTGCTCCGATGACCCTGAAATCTGTCGATATTTCTGTGTTCCCACCAAGTCTCTGCAGACTCTTTTCCTGCAGCACGCGCAAGAGCCTGACCTGCATGGCAGGTGACATCGACTCTATTTCATCAAGAAAAAGCGTTCCTCCGGAGGCATGCTCAATTTTTCCTATATGCCTGTTGCTGGCACCGGTAAAGGATCCTTTTTCATAACCAAAGAGTTCAGACTCCAGGAGGCTGTCGGGCAGCGCACCGCAGTTTACCGCCATAAATGGACCCGACCGACGACGAGATTCATTGTGGAAAATCCTGGCAAGAAGCTCTTTCCCCGTGCCCGTCTCCCCCAGCAAAAAAATCGGAGAATCTGTCGGAGCAATGTCTTTGACCAGATCCAGCACCTTCTCCATCAGGGGACTCTTGGTGATTATCGCCTCTATTCCGGGCTGGTCCTGAACGTATCCGGCGAGATACTTTTCCTGATGCTGTTCCTGCCGGTGGCGCATGAGCTGTGCAAACAGGTTTGCACAGTCGCTGAACTTCCCCCGTTCAATAACGGTTGATCGCTCCGCGGGAAAGCCCTCCAGGGGTGTGTAGAAAAAATAGACATGAGGGATGTGATGACCCAGCGCGAGTTGGGAAAGGTCAATTTCAGCAATGTCAGGGTGTTCTGTTTCAACCAGCCAGGCATCAAAGATACGTGAAAAGGCCGTCGAAAAAAATTCTGAGGCGGAATTAATGTGAATAAAATTGCAGGGCAGCGGTTCAAAGCCCGTTACCAGAAGGTTGTACGTTTCGTTCAAGCCAAATACGAGAATATTGTACATGTTCATTACCCCGCACGGTTTATTGCACAAGACGCATCCTGCAGCGACAGCGATCCTCTTTTCAAACAGACACGGTCGCCGGCACCTTGGAGAAATCGCCCCAGAAAACGACACACGGCAACTCCATCAAGCCACACCGTACCGTACTTTTTGCTGAAAGACAGTTCCCTGAATAGAGCTCCATCTACCAATAAAGAAAAGCACAGACATTGTCAACAGGCAGAAAGAGAACATGCTGAAGCATGAATGAGAGAACAAAGAAACGAGTGTGCCGGTCAGGCGCTTACGCCAAGTTCCTGGGAAATCGCCCTGACCAGGGATTCCACCGTGTATGGTTTTTTGATGTAGACACCTGCTCCAAGCTGCTGTGCCTTTTTGACCGTGGCATTGTCCGAAAAGCCACTGGCAATTATCGCCCGCTGACCCGGTTGAATTGCAGCGATTTTTTCATACGTCTCGCAGCCATCCATGCCACCCGGCATAATCATATCGAGAACGATGAGGTCGAAGCTCTGGCTGGAGCACACCTGAATTGCTTTTTCACCGGAAGAAACAGCCTGCACATCGTAGCCGAGCAAAACAAGAATTCTGCAGGCCAGGTCCCGCTGCTCTTCCATATCGTCGATGACCAGGACCTTCTGGCCGTCTCCCCGGTAACGCTGCAGATCAATGATGCTGGATTCAGGTATCGCTTCACGGGTAACCGGAAAATACAGGGTAAATTCGGTCCCTTTGCCGGGAGTGCTTGAAATGTCGACAAAACCGTTCAGATCCTTGATTGTTCCCCAGACAACCGCCATTCCGAGGCCCGTCCCGCTGCGCCCCAGAACCTTGCTGGTGTAGAAAGGTTCAAAGATGCGATTGATCTCCGCTACCGACATACCTACCCCGGTATCAGAAATTCTCAGGACCGCGTATTCCCCCCGGGGAATGACCTCAAAACCGTAATACTCGCTATCAAGAAACTGGTTTTCAGTACTGATGGCAAGCATCCCGCCTCCCGGCATCGCTTCGACCCCGTTTACAAAGATGTTCATCAGTACCTTCAGCAGGTTTACCGTCGAACCGCTGATGTTTCGGAGGTCATCTGCAAGGTTCAGCTTGAATTCGATCCCCTCGGACTGACGAATGATTTCATCTCGTTCGGGGCTCACCGAGAAATCCCTGACAACATCATTAAGATTGAGTGTCGAAACGGTACCGATCCCGCGCCGTGCCAGGGTCAGCAGGTCCTGGACAATCGCCGCCGCCCGCTCGCCTGATTTCTTGATGACATTGAGCGGAACGCTCATCGGGTCATCGGCAGGGCGGTTAATCAGCAGCATATCGGGGTAACTGACGATGCCTGACAGGATATTGTTCAAATCATGGGCAACCCCACCGGCCAGCAGGCCGATAGCTTCCATTTTCTGCGCATTTTTCAGGCGGTTCTGTAATTCAACCTGTCCGGTTACATCACGGATATCAATTACATACCCCTCAATTTCAGCCCTGTCGGAATGGCAAGGGCTCAACGTAATGTTCAGATAACGATTAGGGACAGGGCTCAACTCCGGCCTGACTTGAAGATGAGCAACGCGACCCCGCAGGCAGTCATTCACCGCACTTTCAAGCACTTTTCTAAAAAACTCCGGTCCGAAAACATCGCCAATGAGCTTGCCGTCAAGGCTCACTTTGGAACCGGTAAGGAGTCTGCGATACTGACTGTTGTAGAGAACATGGCGATGCTGCAGATCAATAAGGGCCATTGCATCGCTGGAGGCTTCGACCACGCGGGCATACCTGCGGAGATCCTCCTCCGCCCTCTTTCGCTCTTCAATCTGAGCTTCGAGCTGTTCGTTGCTCAGCATCAATTCGGTTGTTCTCTTCTTCACCTGGTAGCGCAGGAGCGTCGTTGCCCCAAGCAGCAGCAAAACGGTTCCGGCAATGCCATAGAGCAGATGAACCGCCCATTCGGGAAACGACTCTTCACTGCTGACAACGAACCAGCGGTTGATTGATTGGTGGTAAATTGAGTTGACATCATTCTTATATGCGGTCAGATAATTGTCGATCTTTGCGATGACCTGGTCATTTTTCCCTTCAGGAACGGCGTAGCGCATTTCAATCGGATTATAGATAACCGGTGTCGCCTCAATACGATAATTCGCCTTGTTTCTGTTACCGAACAGACGGTTGACTGCACCGACATCGATGAACTGTGCATCGAGCATCTCAAATACGGTTTCATATTCATCGGCTTCCAGGAACCTGCAGGAAATATTAAAATCCTGGGTCATGTCCCTGAGCACCTGGAAATGGATATCTCCCTGTTTGACCCCGATTTTTTTTCCTTCCAACTCTCTCAGGGAAGTAAAATCGATACCAGCGGGAACGTAAAGTTCAGCCCAGTTGGCCATCACCGTTTCAAAGGTGTAGTCCAAAAAGGGCTCCCGCTCTTCAGCATAGGCAATGGCGGGCAGCAGGTCGATCTTTCCCGCTTTGAGATCTGCGAGAATGTCTGCAAAATGACCCGTTACATATTCAAGCTCCCAGCCTTCACTGGCGGCAATTTCCTCAAGGATATCGATAAAGAGACCTTTTACGTTGCCGTCTTCATCTGCAAAGATCGTCGGTTGGTTGTTGTAGACGCCGACTTTAAGAACTGTCTTCCCATAGGCACAGGGAGCAGGGTATGGGGAGAACAGGAAGACAACAATAACGACAAGGTACAGGAAAGAGGGCAGCATTCGCCTGGTTTTGCAGTCTGTCCCGGGAGCACCACATTCACCAGACCTGGCTGATATGATGTGCATTGAGTCAATATCCTCTAGTGATTCCATCTCTCTTTGGTATATGTCAAAATGGGCTGTATCGTCAAATAGTATTATTGCCTGAGCGTTCTACTTTTCAGTGGTATTTTTCATCGCCGGCGGCTCCGGATCAGGGCGTGCCATAACGGTTGCCGCCGTCAACACCGATAGGTGCATGATCAGTCATGGTCACTTCTTCTCCGGGGACATCCCGTTTATCTCATCGGCTAAACCGAGTCGGTCAAGCAGGGCGCAGCGATTGCACGCTTCATTGACAATCATCTCTTTTTCCTTCTTGAGCAGTCGTTTCAATCGATATTCGGCCTGCGAGGCCAGAGATCGGCTGCCGAGTTCACAGCTGTAAGCCAGCTCGAGACGCTTTTTGGCTCTGGTGTATTTTGCCCCGCAGCGGCCCTTCGCCCGGTGCTCCGCCAGGCGCCGCTCGACATCGGTGGAAATACCGGTGTAGAGGCTGCCTGACTCATCCCTGAGCAGATATATCGACCAGACCGGCATACCCGCTCACCCGGTCTGACCTGCCAGAGTCATCTCAACTCGCCTCCAGACCGTGTCAAGCGGCAGGTCAAAAAGGCCGGCAGATTCAATTACCGTAAAACCTGTGTGCTGGATGCCTGTTGAAAAAGGGCCCACATGGCCGCCAAAAAGAGCTATCCCGGGGAGACCGAGATGGGCTGCTATGTGGGTCGGTCCGGTATCGTTGCCGACCACAATAGATGCCTGCTTTACAATTCCGGCCAAGGTAAAGATGTCATAATAGCCGCCGTCCGGTACCAGCGTTTTCCCGGGGATGGCCCGGCACAGCTCCATTTCATCAGGACCGGGGATCGTTACGACCTCTTTGCCCGCCATCTGCAGCCGCATCGCCAGTTCCCTGAAATGAGGCCAGCGCTTATGTTCATGAGATTTCGAAGCACCGGGAAAAAGGACGACAAAACCAGGCGTTATTCCTGCGTCCGAGAGGATAGGGGTAACATCATCAGCCATCCAGGCGACATCACTCTTCAAGGAATGGCGCACGTTCAACCCGGCTGAGCGGAGGTGCCTGGCAAAATGCTCGGCTGCGCAGGTCTGCTCCTCATCTCGTTTCAGGTAAACGGAACAGCCGGGAACATCACCAATCCAGCGGGTGGCAGGAAACAGCCAGCGGTAATAAAAACGGGTTCTGC
Organism: Desulfocapsaceae bacterium; assembly: GCA_963674815.2. Classification (GTDB taxonomy): domain Bacteria; phylum Desulfobacterota; class Desulfobulbia; order Desulfobulbales; family Desulfocapsaceae; genus MADRE3. The sequence continues at coordinate 449,742 of CAXXTV010000004.1, read as the reverse complement.
CGACCTGCTGCAAATCGTAGACACAATGAAAATTTCTACGCTGCAGGCGCCTGCGTAATGTTACCATCTGCAGCGCATTGAATCGTGAAGCACGCGGATCAATGAAGATCTCATCGATCCAGGGACAGCGCTCCATGTAGCGCCGGTACGGCGTTGTTGTCATCACCGCCAGGCAGTCTTCGGGGTGATTTTCACGAATGTCGCGAAGTGCTCCGTCCGCCTGCACAAGGTCACCGAGTGCACCCAGTTTAATGACCAGTACAGCCGCCATCAATACGCTTCATACGATTTTTCTTCAACCAGCTCCGAATCAAGCAGTTCATTGATCCGCTGTTTCAGCCGGGCCCTGCGGTCATTCGTTTTGTAGACTGAACGGGCAAGCTCAACGAAACCGCTGCCGAAATCGCCATGCCGCTCACAGCAGCGAATATCATCCTCAATATCCCAGAGTGTTTCATTCACTGTTTTCAGCTCGGAGAAGAGCTGGCTGAGTTCGGCACTCTGCTGTACCTGTTTGCTATAAACAGTTTCAAGACAGCCCAGTTCCCGAACGATGTTGCCCCTCTTTTTCTTCTCTGCTATCCGTTCTTTCTTGATCAGCAGGATTGTCAGCTTATCGAGCAGTTCTCCTGGGGAAACCGGAATTAACAATGACATGAATTCACCTTCTCTGCAGCATTAAACGATGGTCGGTGGTATATTGCATTCCTGTATTCTGTATTTGAATGCTGTTCTCCAGGGGTGGTTTTTACCATATAAAAGTCTTCCTGTCTGCAGCTGAAACCATTACGCCAGATTCCTCCTCAATGTACCTAGCACCAGTTACCCGGACCGGCTCGACGCGTTATGAGATCCGTCAGTCATACCTCGATGAAAGAGATGGCAGCTATCGCTATCGCACTGTTTTTGACCTGGGCCGTGACCCGGCAGTTCACCTTGAAGAGCTCTCGGATGAAATCTGCTATTTTTCCGCTGAGCTTGAGGATTGTCTCGGCAGAATGACCGATAAAGATCCAACCAGGTTGCTGGAAGGACTTCTCTGGGACTTTCTTCCTGAAGAGGAGCGGCATCGCCTGAGTCTTTTTAGAGATCGGGGAAGGATTGGAGTCCGACCGCTTTCGGACAAGGATAAAAAAGGTATCGAGCGCGAGGTCCACCTCTTTGACCGGAGACGTCTCTACTACCTGAGGTACGGGGCGGTTGACCAGTCAAGAATTTTCAGGCTCAACCCTAAACTCTATCGCCCGCTGCTCAGACAATCAAGAGATGAGCGGGAATATTACTTCATGGACCTTGAGAAGGTACTCAAGCCCAACGAGATGAGAACCTACGCCTTTGCGATCTTCGATCTCCAGCGTCATTTCAGCCAATCCTTCTCGGCAACGATGCCGGAAGCCCTGAACCAGATGGATATCGCCGATCACTTCATCAGGGATATCTGCAGTCTCAACCGGGACAGCGACTTCTGGTCGGGTGACGAAATGAACTGGTCTCTCCATGAGCACCTGGTCCGCTACATCATCATGTTCTTTGACTACGATTACGGGAGACGTTCGCTGCTTGACGACTTTGTCCGGGAGTTCATGGGAAGGCATCGAGCGTTCAGGTGGCCGGAAAAAAAAACCAACGTCAGCACCGATGACGCTGCCAGAATATTTGGCACAAGCTGGCGGGACCTGCAAAAAATGAATAAAAAGGATTTAACCCGGCTTTTCAGGCAGCGGGCCAAAGAACTTCACCCGGATCAAGGAGGCAATCACGAGCGGTTCATTGAATTGAGCGGGGCCTATGCTTCCCTGCTTGCCCGGAAATAATGGAGCGGACGGCCCAGGGCTGCAATACTCAGGCTGCCTGGTGCATGCACACGCCCCATACAGAGGAGAATTTCATGTCTATCAGGGCGCTTGCCACTGAACTCTACAAAGCCCAGCAGAGGGTCCACCGCCTGCAGGACAGGCTTGAAAAAGCCTCGGTCAGCGACAGGGACGTCCTTCGCCATGAACTCAGAATGGCACAGGCGGCCTGCAGTCAACTTCGCAGGCTGATGGACGGAGAAAAAGAACCGTCACCTTTCTCAAACAATAGCTTCAAAAAGTAGACCGGCATCAAAAAACCGGATGATCCGCTGCAAGACTGGTCGCTCTACTCTTCCGCCGGTATTATTTGAACCGCGCGTCCCAGCTGCGACGGCGAGGTTTGAGTCCGCGGTTTTCTGACGGAGTCATAAAAAGGAGCAGGGTGTCGCGTTCTCTGGGGGACAAGCCACTGGCAAGATTCCGGCCAGTCACTCGTCCGTTACCACCTAATCCTTCGGCGACAGAGACCTGCACCTGCATTGTTGTATCCTCAACAACAATCCCCGCCGGGTAACCGGAGTATGAGATCGTGTTGTTTGTAATTATCCCGACAGCCGAGCCTCCGAGAACCGCTATGTCTCTACCCAGAACAGAGATGATGCGCCGTAACAGCTCAGTGCCGTCGACTCCGGCTCCGCAAAAGGCAAAGGCTATCTGCGGCTCTTTGTTATTTACGTATTTCAGTGCCTGCTCAGAAATTCTCACAGCGGAGATGAACGCATGTATCTCGTTGTTGAAGCCAATGCCAGCACACCTGTAACCACCCCCTTGTGGCCGACACCGAGCGGAGATCCTTACCAGAGTGCAGCTGATCTCAGACACTATTTTCACCGCCCCTGGTCTGTCCTCAGGGACGGGCTGGGACGGCAGACAAAAAGCATCGTATATTTACTGTTATTCTGCTAAAATACCAGCATTTGCAGTGGCTGACACGGCAACCTTACATTTCCACAGGTTTATGCAGGAAAGCTGACGTGAACCCGCAGCCTTCCCATGGGACAGGCGTATAAAGAACAGGGTGCTGCCCGCATCGCTGGCGATACTCATCATCGGAGAACCAGATATGGATGGCGTACTGATGCCCGTCGTTGTTTTTCTCGTCGTTTATGCCGCTATAACCTTCGAGCTCATGAACAAGGCTGTCGCTGCAATGCTCGGCGTCATGGTACTGCTGGCATTTCATGTCATTGACGACCACCAGGCCATGAGTCTGGTAGACGTTGAAACGATTATGCTGCTGCTGGGGATGATGAGCATCGTGGTCATTCTCAGGAAATCGGGTATTTTCACACTTTTGAGCGTCAAAATCGCCCAGCTCACCCAGGGGAGCCCTCTTAAAATCCTCATCCTCTTCTCGGCAGTCACGGCGACGATGTCCGCCTTCCTGGACAATGTCACAACGGTGCTCATTATCATCCCGATTATCGTCGAACTCACCGCCGGCATGGGGCTCAACCCGCGTCTTTTCGTGATCAGCCAGGCGATCATATCCAATATCGGCGGAACCGCCACCCTGATCGGTGACCCGCCCAATATTATCATCGGCTCAAAGGTGGGACTCACCTTCAACCAGTTTGCCCTCAATCTCTTCCTGCCCGTTATCATATCCCTGGGTCTGGCCCTGCTCTATATCTGGGCAACAAACCGGGAAGTATTTCGCCCCGTCAATACAAGTCTGGCCAAGTTATTTTCCATTCAGCTCCTTCTGGAAAAAATTCGCCTGGATTTCCTGAATACGCCTATAAACCCGATTCTCCTCACCAAGAGCCTCATCTGTTTGGTGCTGGCCATCGCGCTTTTTGTGACCCAGACACTCACCGGTCTCTCTCCCGGCGTCGTTGCCATGCTGGTAGCCATGCTGCTGTTCAGCATTTCCGGGGTAGACGTGGAGCAGATGCTGGAGGAGATCGAGTGGAGCACGCTGCTTTTTTTTATCGGTCTCTTCATCCTGGTAGGCATTCTCGAGGAAAAAGGCGTTATCGAATGGATTGCCCACAATGTCTTCCTGAAGATCGGCGACAACCCCTACGTCGTTGTCCTTACCGTACTGTGGGTATCAGGCATTGCCTCCGGCTTTCTCGACAACATCCCCTTCACCATTACGATGATCCCGGTGGTACGCCTGATGCTGGAAACAATCCCCATACCTCATGATATTCTCTGGTGGGCACTTGCCCTCGGTGCCTGTTTTGGCGGCAACCTGACAATGATTGGTGCTTCGGCCAACATCGTTTCAATCGGCATGGCAAAACAGTCGGGTGTGAAGATCAGCTTTCTCGAATTTATGAAGACCGGCGCCATCATCACCCTTATCTGTCTCTGTGTCTCTTCCGCCTACCTGACCCTCTACCTGTGGCTGACCCTATGAACAAGAGTGAAAAGGAAAATCTGGATCAGTTGTTCCTCTACCACGGCACAGCCCTGGGCGCGGCACGCACCACGACAATGGCCCTCCAGGCACTGATCAGCGCCTTTGAGAAGCTGGATTGCGGCATGGAGAGCATCATGCATCGCTATGATGAACTGGCTGCGGATATTCGTGCGCTGCGCCCACGGATTACTCCGCTCATTCATATGCTGGAACAGTTCGAGGAAGAGATTCGCCCGTTTCTGGAGGCAGAAAACAGTGTCCTGCGGGATGAGGCGACCAGGATTTTGAGAAACAAGGTAAAACTCTACCAGTCACGGGCTGAACTGGTCGTTCGTCACGGCATGCAGTTCATCGAAGAGGGCGACGGCATCATCGTCCATTCAGCAAGTTCAATGGTAACCAACGTAATGCTCCAGGCCAAGCAGGTCCTGCTCAAGAATTTCAGCGTGATCGTGCTTCAACTGGACCCGGTACGCACACCCCAGGTTGCCTTTACCCTCCGCCAGGAGGAAATCCCACACATAGTAATTCCGGCATTTAACCTCTGCCACTATCTTGACCAGGCCAACAAAATCCTGCTGGGGGCGGTGAGCGTCACCAGGGACCTGAAAGTTGTCGCCCCGGTTGGCACCAGCGCGACTCTGAGCCTCTGCCGTTTCAATAACATCAAGAGCTATCTTTTTGCCAACTCCTTTCATTTTTCTCACGGACTGGGGGATTCACAGCAGATTCACCGGGAGAAAAGCGATGTGGCCTCCTCGCGCACCACCTACCAGCTGACAACCCACTCCCACGATCTCGTAGACATGGATCTCATTGACGTCCTGGTTGACGAAGACGGGGTTGTGGACAACGAACGCCTGTGGGCCTTTGCCGGCTAAGCCCCTGTTATCAGGCAAGCTTTGTCAGCACGAAGCGAATCGCCAGAAAACTGGTGACCAGCAGGGTCAGGATTCCCAGCACATTGATGAAAAAAGAGTTGGGTGCACGGTTTTTCAGAACCGTTCTGTTCAGCAGATAGAGGATAATGGCGATAATGAGCGGAGTCCCGGTCAATCCCAGGGCAAGCATCAGGGGAAGCAGCAGATAGAAGCTCGTTTTAATAAACGGGCCGAGCATGCTCAAACCGCAGCCAAACAGGATCACAGCGCTGAAACGTCTGTCCCTGACGCTGAGGTCCCAATTCATTTTATCTGCCAGAAAAAACGCCCCGGCAAGAAAGGTTGGTGAAATTGTTGAAAATGCGGCGGTAAAAAGCCCGACCAGGAAAACCGTCATGGCACTGTTGCCGAGCAGCGGCGCGAGGGCGAGCGCCGCATCGGTTGCACTTTTTACATCCACCTGGTTGGGGTGCAGGACAGCCGCCGAGACGAGAAAAATGGCAACACTGTAGAGACCAAAGGCTACCCCCATGGAGAGCAGTGTATCAAAGCGGGCGAGGCCGAGGTCGCTGACCTGCCAGCTGCGGGCATTGACGTTATAGGTATGCATACCGATAATGGTGACGTGCACCGCTCCCCCCATAATTGCTGCAGCGAGCACAGCCGACTCCAGGCCTGCCGGAAAGCGGGGAATCAAGCCATGAACAATCCCGGTAAAATCAAGACGCGACATGAACAGCACAACAATAAAGCAGGTGACCACACAGCCCACCAGCAGTTTGCACAGGGACTCAAACCACCGGTAACCGCCGCCCACCAGCAGGGCGCCGATCACCACGCCAAAGAGCACGCCCCAATAGGGAGAATCAACGCCGGTCAGCACCGATGTAATACCGGCCAGGGCATTCATCAGCACCATGGCCGCCAGCCACGTTGCAGCGAGGGCGTCGACAGTTAGAATCCAGGCCCAGGTTTTCCCCAGGTGCTCCTCGGTCGTTCTGATAATGCCCTGGCCGCTGAGCACGCCGATTTTTGCGGCCAGATATTGGGCCGTTGTGCCGAACAGGGCACTGAGCACCACGACCCACAAGAGATGATATGAATAGCGCGCCCCTGCTGTTGAGACACTGGCAAGCGTTGCCGGGCCACAGGCCACAGCGCTGATGATCCAGGCCGGGCCCATCTTTTTCATATAATCTATTATCCTGCCGGTCATGATCAAAAAATCTCCGTTGCTTCCTGCAGTTACTCCGCATCAGATTGTGGTTTGGTTATCTGCCTGGCTCTTCTTTCGGGACACCCGCCACACCAATTTTATGGTTCAGAGCACGTATTCTGGCACTGATATCTGCTGACTGATTAATGTCCGAGATAACAGCGAAATAATGAGCACCGGCTTCGACAACCAGGTCAATATTAGCATGGCCGATACCGCCAATAGCAACGACAGGAATCCGGGTTGCCGCGACAATACGTCTCAGCTCTTCCAGCCCAATCAGCTGAGCGTCGGATTTTGTAGCCGTGGGAAAAACCGCTCCGGCCCCCACATAATCCGCCCCTGCAGCCTGCGCATCCAGCGCCTCAGCACTATTCCCCACCGAAACGCCGATAATCATTCCCGGAGGCGCCGCTTTGATGACCGAACGATAATCAGAGTCGTCCTGCCCCAGATGCAGCCCGTCAGCCTGTATATCAAGGGCGATATCCACCCGGTCATTGATGATCAGCGCTGCCGGTCCCGGGAACCTGCGTATCATCATCTGCATCTCTTCTGCAAGTTTGTGAAAAACGCTGTCGTTTAGCTTTTTTGCCCGTAGCTGGATGATCCGCGCGCCGCCATCAAGAAGAGAGCGGCAGAGGGGTAAGGAATCGGCAAAACAGTAGAGTGAGCGTTTTTCTCGGCTGAAAACAGGAGAATCCGGTTTCATAATTTCTCTGGTGCGCTTCGATTTTTCATCTGCCTGGAAAAGCAGTCCTGCCGTCCGTGCATTTCATCGTTCAGGGCGGTTTTCGTCTGCCTCTCCTGTCTTGCTGTCGTTCTATACAACTTGGTGTCAAACTTAAAGAAAAAATAGCACTAAAGGGTTCAAAACAAGAACTCCTGACCCTGATAGCTTCGGGCGCCGCACATTCTGCCTGCAGGATGTTTTTCGAAGGTTTTTACCGGAAGCAAACTGCATCTCTTTCATACATATGAACGGGAGGCTGCTGGGCCTGCCGTTCATACCCGTTCTATTGGTTGACAAAACAAACAGCCAGATGCTTTATTTAAGTAAAAACGCAAACGGAGGACAGCTGTGAAATCGTATCGCAAGGAACTGTTTCTGGAGGTGCCGACGAGAAGGGCCTTTGTCAATATTACCCCCGAGGTCGAAAAAGCTCTTGCTGAGAGTGGGATAAAAGAGGGGCTTCTGCTCTGCAATGCCATGCATATCACGGCCTCGGTATTCATCAATGATGATGAATCAGGTCTCCATCACGATTATGAAGTCTGGCTTGAAAAACTTGCTCCGCATGAACCGGTCAGCCAGTACCGCCACAATGGCTATGAAGACAATGGTGATGCTCATTTGAAAAGACAGGTCATGGGCCGGGAGGTTGTCGTCGCAATAACCGCTGGGAAACTCGATTTCGGTACCTGGGAGAGAATTTTTTACGGTGAATTCGATGGCCGCAGAAAAAAACGGGTATTGATAAAGATCATCGGCGAGTGATCCAGACATCCTAACTGTATTCATCAGCGAGCACAAGACATTAACAAACGATTTATTGAACAAGAATACGTTTTTACACTCCTGCAACGAGAATCAGTAAGGAACCCTGGTGGCTGAAACGGGTGCAATTTCTGTTTCTCCCGGAGTGACATAGTCACCATAATGTATAGTGATTCAAGACCTCAGCTTATCCAGACAACAGCGATTTCAAAATAATTATGGTTAGGCAAAAGTCGTTGACATACAAACAAATGTGCACTATGCATTCAAAAAAACTGTTACAATGGTGACATGAAACATTTCAAACGAGAGATCTGGTGTTCTCAAAAATAACCAAGTCACTTTATTCGCACTCTGTAACGCCGCACCTCTCAAAAGGTGAGTGAAGGCAAGGACTCCACCAGGCAAAAGTCGTTGACATACAGACCTATGAATGAGTTCCGTATCCGGCGGGTGCGGTTCTGTGAAAAAGATGGAAAGAAGGCGAAAGGTATCAGCCAGGAAGGATGAAGCTTGTGATTCAATTTTTTGAATCAAGATACATTTTTGTCATTACATACCGAAATTAGTTGTTCTGTCGGAGGCTAACCTAAAGCGGGGTTACGTCTTTTTCTTAGAAAAAGCTAGAGGAGGTTACAATGGTAAAGAAAAAGTTCATGCTCTTATTCACTGTTATCTTTGGATTGGCCCTTGTTGTTCCGGGAATGGCGCTCGCCGAGAAAACCTACACGATCCGTTTTGCTCATGGTGATCCGCCGGATATCACCACCTCTTCGGCCCATGCAGACGCCGTTCTCTTCAAGCGCTATGTCGAAGACCGTTCCGGCGGACGGATAAAGGTTGAAATCTACCCGGCAAATGAACTCGGTTCCGAGCGTGAGCAGATAGAAGGTGTTCAACTCGGCAGCATTCAGATGACCAATATCAGTGAGGGCACAGTCGGTATCTTTTTCCCTGAAATTCTTGCCACTGCCATTCCCTATGCGTTCAGGACCTACACCGAGGCCTGGAAGGTTCTGGACAGCCCCTACATGATGAACCTGATGGAGGAAATGCGCAAGAAGACCGGTGTTCGCTGCCTCGATGTCAATCAGAATGGATTCAGAAATTTTTCAAACAATGCTCGAACCATCAAGACTCCCGAGGACCTGAAAGGACTGAAAGTCAGGACAATGGAGCATCGTGGCCACATGAAAATGGTCGAGTCGCTCGGCGGAAGCCGGTGCCGATAGCCTGGGGTGAATTGTACACGGCTCTGCAGCAGAAGGTCGTCGATGGCCAGGAAACCCGCCCAGTCTCGTACTGGCCATGAAGTTTTATGAAGTCCAGAAATACTATACACTTGACGGTCACATCTACAGCATTGATTTCACCTTCATCAATGATAAATTCTACAGTTCCCTCCCGGATGACCTGCGCCAGATTGTTTATGAAGGTGCAGACATTGCCGGCTGGAATCACCGAACAACCGAGGACCTATGTTTCAAATGAAGTGGCAGTCGGAGCGCTTATTGAAAAAGGGATGGAAGTGTATGTGCCCACCGCCGAAGAAATCGCAATGTTCAGTGAAATGTCTCAGCAGCCGGTAATTGAATGGATCAAAACGCAAATCGATCCACAATGGGTCGATGGATTCATGGCCGAAATAGAAAAGGCGAAGGCTGAACTCAAGGCTCCCTGATCCGATGACCTGGGGCGTGACCTCTCTCTTTTAGTCAGCAGTCGTTTTGTCCGCATGTCCCAGCATAGAGTAATGTCTTAAATCAGGGTCACCCGATTGAGGGGGGGGTGATCCTGATTTCCGAGATTTCGCAATTAAACGGGAGCAGCCAGCCAGAAGGCCGCGCCTGTTTTTCAGCGTGAAGCTGCAATCGGAAGCTGGTGATTTTTATCAGAGCAACACGGTGCCGACCGGAAAAAATCACAGTGATAAGGAGGTAATTCCTTGTTTAGGGATATTATTCACAAGGTGTATCAGGGCTTTGAATATTTCAGTGAGTTTCTGGACCGAATTGTTCTGTTCTTCATCGCTCTGTTGAGCGTGCCGCTGGTGATGATTGTTCTGTACGCTGTCTTCATGAGATACGTGCTGAATTCCGCCCCCACCTGGTCAGAGGAGATTGCCCGCTACCTCATGGTCTGGATGTCCCTTATGGCCATCTCGGCCGCCATGAGACGAGGACAGCACATTGGCCTGACCTTTGTGATTGAAAAAACCGGTCCCCGGCTCCGTAAATTCATCGATTTGCTGGCCTACGCGCTGATCCTGCTCTTCTTTGTCGTACTTCTGGTAAAAGGCATTGATATGACCATCTTTGTTGCCCCGCAGCGATCTCCATCGGTGAATATCCCCATGTGGATTCCCTACCTCTCTGTCCCTGTTGCCGGATTTTTAATGGTAATCCAGACGCTCACGCTCATCTTCAAACAGTTCGAATCCCAAAAGGAACTCCAGAATCCATGACACCAATACTCATATCAGTAGGAATTTTTATCTTTACCCTCGTTATCGGAATCCCTGTTGGTATCTGTCTCGGAATTACCGGAATGATTGGCGTATTTATTCTCGGAGCCCCGATGGAAGTCGTGGCCCAGAGGATTTTCACCGGCCTGGATTCCTTTCCGCTCATGTGTATTCCTTTTTTCATCATTGCCGGTGAAATCATGAACAGAGCCCAGATCACCGACAGGATAATTGTCTTTGCCGATGTGCTGGTCGGTCGTTTTCGCGGAGCAATGGCCCAGGCGAATGTGGTGGCCAGCATGTTCTTTGGTGGGATTACCGGCTCCGCCGCCGCCGACGTCGCCGGCCTTGGAAGCATCCTCATTCCAGCAATGAAAAGGAGCGGTTATGATGCACCGTTCAGCGCCGCAGTAACCGCAGCTTCGTCCCTTCAAGGCCCGATCATACCTCCCAGCATCCTGGCAGTCATCTATGGGGCCACCATGGGAGAATCCATCGGGGCACTGTTTGCAGCCGGTATTCCGATCGGCATAATGATCGGCCTGTCCGATATGGTGATTGTTGCCGTAATCGCCGCCAAACGTAAATTCCCGAAGAAGGTTGTTCGTGTCACGATCATTGAATTTGGGAAAATTTTTGCAAATGCATTTGTAGCACTGGTAATGCCGCTGATCATCATTGGCGGTATTTTGTTCGGCGTCTTTACGCCAACTGAAGCGGCGGCTGTTGCCGTCGGTTATGCGTTTATCGTCGGTGTCTTCTTCCTGAAAACAATCAAGATAAAGGACATCCCCAGTATCCTTGTAAATGCCGGCATTACAACCGGAGTCGTTTTTCTGCTTCTGGCAACCGCACGGTTATATTCCTGGATCTTGAGCACTAATCAGATTCCCGCGATGATTTCCAGCGGTATTCTCTCCCTGACGTCCGAACCCATCATTATCATTCTGCTGATCAATTTGATTCTGCTCCTGGTCGGCTGCGTGATGGATCCCGGTGCTGCTATCATCATGCTGGCCCCAGTGCTGGCACCACTGGCCATAAGTGCCGGTCTTCACCCGGTCCAGTTCGGCCTGCTCATGATAGTCAACCTCTGCCTGGGCCTGATTACGCCACCGGTGGGTTTATGCCTGTTCATCAGCGCGAATATTGCAAACATATCGATCGAGCAGGTGGCGAGGGCTGTCATGCCCTTTTTCATGCTGAATATCGTGGTGCTGCTGCTTGTCTCCTACTCACAGGAATTTGTTCTTTGGGTCCCCAGGATGCTCGGATTTCTCTAAAGCGATGCTTCGAGTTGAAAGCCTGACCAAACATTACGGTTCGTTTCGCGGCGTTGATCGTCTCAGCTTTTCCCTGGAGAAGGGCTCAACTCTCGGCCTGCTTGGTCCCAACGGCGCAGGAAAATCGACTATCATCCGGATGCTGGCCGGTACACTGATGCCGTCCGAGGGCCGGGTGATGTTGACCGGCTCACAGGCAGAGCCTTTCATGCCCGAATATCAACGTCAACTCGGTTACCTGCCGGAAACGGCGCCGCTCTATGCCCAGATGACGGTCGGGAGCTATCTCAGGTTTGTCGCCCGGATAAAAGGAGTACCTAAAAAAGAACTGGAACAGGGACTGGAGCGGGTTCTGGCCGAATGCCAGATTGAGGGCGTTGCCGGCCGGGTAATCGGCCGGTTGTCGAAAGGGTATCGTCAACGGGTTGGACTTGCCCAGGCGCTTATAAACAGGCCAGCGCTGCTGATCCTCGATGAACCGACAGCTGGTCTTGACCCCAGTCAGACAGGAGTTTTCAGGGAGTTGATCGCCAGTATGCAGGGTCAGCGAACGGTCGTGCTCAGTACCCACATTCTTCCTGAGGTACGCTCACTCTGCAGCCATGTCATCATTATTAATCGCGGGAAAATAGCAGCCCAGGGACAGATAGACGGGCTCCTGGATCAGGACTCATCCGGGCGACGGTTTTATCTGGAAATAAGGGGCCCAAATCAGCTCGTTCTGCTGGCCCTGCAGGGTCTGCAAGGGGTCACGTCGGTCACCCTGTCCCGCCAGACTGGCCAAGGTCGGTTCTCATATCTGATGACAGCGGATAATGGAGCAGACCCGCGAGACCATTTGCTCGACCTGCTCGCCGGCAGTGGCTGGAAATTACTGGAATTGCGCTCTGATCGTCAAGATCTGGAAACGCTGTTTATTAATGCTGTTACAGGGTCTTTGGAAGATGAAAACATTCAGCGCCCTGTTTAAGCGAGAGCTGTATGCCTTTTTCCTGTCGCCCGTTGCCTATACGGTACTGGGTATCTTTTTGCTGCTCTGCGGCTATTTTTTCTCCCGCAGCATCAGTTATTTTAGTTTTTTGAGTGTGCAGGCCGGTTACGACGCATCACTTCAAGCGCATGTCAACAGCAATGAACTCATCCTCCGCCCGCTGTTCTCCAACATCACCCTGATGCTGATTTTATTGATACCCCTGTTAACCATGCGAACCTTTGCCGAAGAGAAAAAACAGGGCACACTTGAACTTTTGCTCTCGTATCCGGTGAGCAATTCGAGCATTGTTCTGGCAAAAAATGCAGCCTGCTTCATCGTTGTGCTCGTCGGTTTACTTGGTACAGCCGCATATCCGGCACTTCTGCTTTTCCTCAGTGATCCGGACACCGGACCAATTTTCACCGCTTATTTCGGCCTGGTCCTTCTCGCCGGCAGCACGGTTTCAATGGGATCCCTCTTTTCTCTTTTTACTGAAAATCAGACGGTTGCGGCAGTATCATCTTTTGGCATTATTCTGCTCCTCTGGAGCCTGGCCTGGTTTTCCGACTTCGTGCCGGGGATGCCGGGTACTATTTTGGCAGAAATGTCGATTCAATCGCATTTTCAATCTTTTGCAAAAGGTCTGGTCTCTTCACGGGACGTGATCTATTTCCTCAATATCGTTGTCTTCTCCAATTTTCTTTCAGTTCAGGTCATAAAGCTGGGAATTCGAGGTAGATAACAACATGAAAAAAAAAGCGATTTCATACATTAACGGAATTTCCATAACGTCCCTGCTGCTGGGCATCCTGATCCTTGTGCAGCTGATTGCCTTCCGGCAGGAGGTTCGCTGGGATTTTACCGAATCAGACCGTTACAGCCTTTCCAGGCACACCCGGGATGTTCTGACAATGCTGGAGGAACCGCTTACCGCCGTTGCCTTTCTGGGTGAATCCGACAGTGGGCTGTCAGCGGTACGTGAGCTTTTCCGGGAATACCAGCTTGCCTGCCCCTCCTTTCTTTTCAAAATAGTCAACCCTGTTAAAAACCCCGACTTAACACAGGAATTCGAGATTAAAAGCCATGGAACTGTTGTTCTTGAGTACCGGGGAATGCGGAGAAAAGTTATTGGAATCGATGAAGAACGTTTAACGAACAGCATTTACCAGTTAATAGACAGTCGCAGCAAAACAATTTATTTCAGCCAGGGGCACGGGGAAAAATGGATAAATCAAGGTGGCAGTTTATTGCTGCAGGCACTGGAATCGGAAAATTACCGGGTTCTCCCGATTTATCTTACCCAAACCAGCCAGATACCTGAAGACGCGAGCTGCCTGGTAATCACCGGTCCGAAAAGTGCTTTCTTCCCTGATGAAATTGATCAATTGGAATTGTACCTGAGGCGCGGCGGCAGTGTCCTCGTTTTTGTTGATCCTTACCAGGATAGTGGTCTTGAAATGTTCCTGCACTCTCATGGCATTATCCTTTCTGAAATGAGTATTGTTGACAAAGTCGCCAAGCTCCCCAGCGGAGGTGATCTGTTTCCCTCGACGCTTCATTACAGCTCTCATCCGGTTACACGATATCTAACCCAGATGACCTTTTTCCCGGTGGCTCAGCCGCTTGGTGTCCTCGAACCAGAGCCGGATCACCACACCATAGATCTGCTCGTACAAACGGAAATCAGCGCCTGGGGAGAGTCGGATCGACAGAGCCTGGCAGAAAACAGTGCGGTTTTTGATCCTGCCGCCGATTCACCTGGGCCGGTTGCTGTCGGGATAAGCGTTGTAATCTCTAATGCAGCAGGTATAAAAACATCCCGACTGGCGGTTTTTGGCGACTCAGACTTTCTCGCTGACAGTTATCTTTTTATGGCTGGCAACAGGGATCTTGCGCTCAATACAATGGCATGGGCAGCAGCACGCGAGGGGTACATTACCGTTCGTTCCCGTGACCCCGGTTTTACCCCGATAATTCTCTCGCAGGTTCAGCAGCGCATAGTATTCTGGCTATCGCTTTGCCTCATGCCGGGCCTTGCCTTGATTACCGGAATATGGGTTCATGTCCAGTGGATGAAAAAATAAATTCCCGGGCAATCAGCCTGATGTCCGCCATCCTGTTGCTGCTTCTTGGATATCTGGTCTTGATACCTCCCTTGCAGCAGCGCTCCGGTTCCGTCGGCGCCTTCATCACCGGCGGAACCCCTGTTGAGCAGATCGTCGGAATAACTGTCAGCAAACCTGATGGTCAGACAGTGAGCTACCTGCAGGATGCAGGGCACTGGCAGATCCGGGAACCATATCATGCAGCCGCCAGCCAGCAAATCATCCTGGACCTTCTTGCTGCTGTACAAAAGACCAGAATTATGGAGATCGTCGAGGAAAATCCGAAAAACCTTTCGCATTATGGTCTTGAGAAAAAAGAACGGATCGATGTCACCCTCGTACTCAAAGACGGTGCCAGACAGACCTTCCATATCGGAGCACGCCTTCCTCTCAACCAGATCTATATATACCTGCAAAAGGAGGGTGACCCCACCATATTCAGAATCTGGGAGGGTATCCGCCAGACTCTTGAGAAACACTGGACCGTCCTTGATCAAGGTCAACCTGTTCAGTTCAATCCTGCTGACATTATAGCGCTCACCTTGCTGCACAGGGGAAACGCTCTCCATCTGGAAAAAAGCGAAGATAACTGGATTGTTAGGCAAACAGTTCAGCGGGCAGCAGACAAGGACGCGGTTGAATCCTATCTCGATTCAATCCTGGCACTCAGGTCCATCGGAATGGTGCCATCAGGGGCCGTATTCAACAAAATGCCCAGCAAGACCGATGCACTTCACATCATCCTGGGACAAGGTGAAAAGAGCCGGCAGTTAACCATTCGAGTGACTCCGGAACATTCACCCAGTCCGGCCCTGATCTCAGTCGAACAGAACGGCCAGTCGAGAGAATATGTGACTACTGCAGGGGCAGTCGAACAACTTTTGTTTAGCCCAAATGATTTTTACCTGCCGGTCGCTCTCTTCTTCGATGACAGTGCCATAAGCGACATCAAGATATCGCACCCTCGCTACTCACTTGAGCTGGCCCGTGAGCTGGACGGCAGGTGGCACATACAAACCCCCTCCGGTGCTCAACTGGCTGACGCCGATGCTGTCAGACAACTCTTCCACCTTCTGGGAAATCTTTCAGTAGGGCAGCACCTTGAAAAAGAAATCGGGTTTGCCGATGCCAGCGATCCTGAAATAATCGTCACACTCTCGGACAGCAAACATTCCACCACCCTGAAGATCGTCGAATACCCGTCAGGGCAATACCGCGGAACCTCTGAATTCCACCCAGGCTGGTTCCGCCTGGAAGCTGACACGGTGAAACGGCTGGAAGCATTTGATCCAGGAGCCATAGTCGATCGCTACTTGATGACATTTGATCCCCGCAGTGTGGAGCAGGTTATCATTAAGCTGGAAAACAAAGACTATACAGTGACAAGAAAGGAAAATGGGTGGCAATGGGAGAAGCCCCTCAACAGAAAAGCGGGGAGTGCAGCCGCATGGAAACTGGTCTTCGATATCCGGGATATTCAGTATCAGGACCAGGCCAGGGCTGGGGATACAGCAGAAAAGAACAGCGGCCCGTGTGTAATTCAAGACCCTGATATTGGCATTGAAGTCAGACTGGAAGCGACGGCACCAGGCAATTTAATGCTTAAAGCCAGGCAAACAAGCGGGAAGTGGATCGCTTCCTCCAGCCGGTTTCCGGGGTGCTACCAGGTTGATCGGACTTCTTTTGAAAGTCTTATCAATTACTTAGAAACTCTGATCGACACCCCGTGAGCAGATCAAACGATCTGTGCGTTTGGTGCCTCACCGTTGCTTCCTGCCGAGGGGGGGGACCTGCATGTGCGATTGGTACGGAAACTGAAATGAGTGCTGTTGCGAACGGCTTTCAGGACGGCGATTAGCAAGATGATACTGAGAACAGGGAGACAATTACCATGATTTTTGATCGATTTCAGATGCATAACAAAGTAGCCGTTGTCGTGGGCGGAACCGGAGGAATCGGTGGAGCCATAGCGCTTGGCCTGGCAGAGGCGGGAGCCGATGTTGTGGCAACCAGCCGCAGTGCCAGTAAAGTAAAGGAGATCACTGCGGAGATAGAGTCAATCGGCAGAAAGACCCTGGCAATGCCGACTGATGCCACAAATGAAGAAGATATGCGCCGCTTCTCCGAGAAGATCCTGGCATTTTACGGAAAGGTCGATATTCTCGTGAATGGTGCCGGCATCAACATCAGAAAACCCATTGTTGATATGGCCTACGAAGATTGGCGCAGCGTTATCCAAACCAATCTTGACAGTGTTTTCCTGGGTACCAAATATTTTGCCCGGGGCATGATTGCCCGGAAATACGGCAAAATTATCAATATCGGTTCCCTGAATTCGGTGATTGCCTCAACCAATTTGAGTGCATATGCCGCCAGCAAGGGCGGCGTTGTCCAGTTCACCAAAGCTGCCGCCGTTGAGCTGTCACGATATAACATCACCGTGAACGCTGTGCTGCCCGGATATTTTGATACCGAAATGACCGCGCCGGTCATAACGAATCGTATGACCTGCCAGAAAATTGTTGAGCGAACCCCGATGAGAAGGATAGGCTCACTTGACGAATTGATCGGAGCTGTAGTTTTCCTGGCTTCCGAAGCATCGCAGTTTGTTACGGGCGAAACTCTCGCTGTTGACGGCGGATTCCTGGCTTTTGGAGTCGACCTCACGCTTGAACAATAAGCCTGCAGCGTCTTTTTATGGCCTGCCCGAGCAGCACATCTGCTCCCAGCTCTGCAACCGGCAGGCTCTATCGTGATTGAACAGGAAAAATCCTCCCCCGCTTTCGCTGGCTCAGGGAACGTGATTTGAGGCAACGACAACCGCTTTTTCCGGTATTTCCACCCCGACGTGCTGGCCAACCAGGGGAGGTTGATCGCGGTAGCGTGAAATGCTCATCACGACATGCAGCGCTACACCCATATCTACAACGAGCCGGACGGCGTTGTTTTCAATCGATATTCTCTGAACGATCCCGGTTTGGCAGGCTGTTTGACTGTGCCGGGCAGCCTCCGGCGCAGAGAGGATAATTTTACCAGGATTGAGGTAAATCCGGGCAGGTCCTTCCTCAAGCCGGAACGACTCGACTTCTCCAAGCGACACATTTTCAGCGGCGGCCAGAGAGATCCGTCTCCACCCTGCTCTCTCCTCCCTGATGACGACATCAAAGGTGTTCTCATTCTCTTCAAACGATACCGAACCATTCTGCAGCAGGACCGTCTGGTGAGCAAGCCGCCTGCTCTGGGAAAGGTAGTGGGTAGAGAAGATAATGGAGGTGTTCTGCATACTGTTGGCGTGCTCCAGAATTTTCAGGATCACTTCCTGGTTCTGCTGGTCGACATTGGCTGTCGGCTCATCGCAAAGCAGGACCTCCGGCTCAAGAACCAGTGCCCGTGCCAGGGCAACTCTCTTGACTTCCCCGCCGGAAAGGCCATGACTGTCGGTCTGGGCAAAGTCTGACATGCCGACACGTTCCAGCGCTGCCGAAATTTTAATCGCACGCTCCTTCCGGGGTACGCCTCGAACCCTGAGGCCAAATTCAACATTTTTCCAGACAGTTCCGGAAAAAAGAATAGGCGTCTGGTCAACAAGGACAACCCGCCGCCGCAGGTGAACCAGATGACCATGATCATAACTAATCGATTTATTGTGAAATTTTACAATACCTGAAGTTGGTTGATCAAGAAATCCGAGGTGATTGAGCAGCGTCGTCTTACCAGCACCGTTCGGTCCGATGAGCGCATACACCTTGCGGGCAGCAAATGAGAGGGCAGAAATATCAAGAACTGTCCGCTGACCAAATTGTTTTTTCAGTTTTTGGAGTTCATACAGCATCTGATTTTATCCGTCCCTGGAAAACATGAAAAACCAAGTTGATCGCAAAAGCAAAAGCCATCAGGACAATGCCGAGGGCCACAGCCAGAACAAACTCTCCCTTGTCGTATTCAAGGGCCATAGCCGTTGTCATGGTGCGGGTAAAGCCTTTGGCGTTGCCGCCGAGCATCATCGATATGCCGACCTCTGCAATCACCCGGCCAAATGCCGCAATAATGGCGGCCACGACACCGTAGCGCGCTTCCCGGAAAATCACCCAGGCCATCTGCCGCCGGTTGGCTCCCAGTGTCAGCGCGGTATTTCGATAACGGTCGTCAATCTTGCTGACAGCTGCAATGGTAAGGGTTGTGATCAACGGAATGATCAGGATGACCTGCCCGATAATGATGGCCTTCTGCGTATAGAGGAGTTCAAGCGGCCCCAGGACTCCCCGGCGTGAAATAACCGAGTAGACAACCAGCCCGATAACCACCGTGGGAAGGGCAAGCAGGGTGTTGAGACAGGTCAGGGTAAAACGTTTGCCCCGAAAACGGTGAAAGGCGACGACAAAACCAAGCGGCAGCCCGAATATCGCTGCGGCCAGTGTAGAGAAAAAACTGACATTGAGGGAGACACCAACGATCTCAAAAAGCTCGTGATCAAATGATATCAGGAGAAGGAATGCTGATTTGAGGCTGTCTAAAAACATGGTCCCTGCAATTGCCAATGAAAACAGCAGCCGGGCCGCGCACGGTTGCGCACAGCCCGATAGCTGCAACGATAGAAAAAGCTGTTTTATTTACTGGGGTATGGCATCAGGAAAAAACAGTTGTTTACCGACGAGCCGGTAATCGCCGATCAGTTTCTGCCCCCTTTCCGAAACGAGCCATTCGGCAAACGATTGGGCCAGTTCAAATTTGATCTCCGGGAATTTTTCCGGATTGACCGGTATCACCCCGTACGGGTTGGCAAGCCCCTCAGAACCCTCACTCAGTATCTCCAGGTCAAGAGGCGGCGTTTTATCAAATTTATATTTGATGTAGGTGCCGCGATCGGTCATCGTGTAGGCTCTCTTCTCGTCGGCGTAGGTCAGTATTTTGCCCATGCCCTGGCCGATCGAACGATACCACGTGTCAGCATCCGCCGGTTCAATAAAAGCGACTTCCACCTGCTTGTCGCCCTTGACTATTGTCCGTTTCATTTCCACAACGGGTACCCCGGACTCTTTCCAGAGCGCCTGTTCCTTGGTGTGGGTGCCGGAGTCATCGCCACGGGAAATAAACTCAGCCCCGTTTGCTGCAATTGCCTTAAGTGCCTCGTTGACATCTGCAGTTTTGGCAACTCCGGCGGGATCATCAGCGGGGCCGATGATGATGAAATCATTGTGCATTACCGCATAGCGCTTGGTACCGTAGCCCTCGGCGACAAAGGCTTCCTCCCGTTCTCTGGCATGGACGAAGATCACGTCGACATTACCGTCCATGCCATCCCTGATGGCCGCCCCGGTTCCCTTGGCAATAACCTTGACCTCTATTCCGGTATCCTTCTTGAACTCTGGCAGCAGGATATCAAGCAGCCCGGAGGCCTGGGTCGAAGTTGTCGTCGACATCGACAATACCTTATCTTCACCGTATGATGTTCCGCCGACTAAAAATATCAGCAGGGCAGCCATCGCCATAAAACTCGTCTTTCTCATGATACACTCCTCTATAATTGTGCGTTATCAGGATAGACCATTTTGCCGCTCAGGGCCATGTCATATCCCTCGAATTTTTCTGCTTCCCCCCTGAACAGCGGGTCATGCAGCAGATTTACAAATTTTTGTATGGGTGGTTCAAAGAACCGCTCCCGGTTAATGAGCAGATCGAAACGCTCCCAGCGCAGCGGCAGAAAGTCAAGTCCGAGCAGCTCGGCAACCGGTTTGATGGCCGGGGCGGCATCGGCCTCATTATTGAGAACCGCAAAACCTGCATCAATGTGCCTGGACACCTCCTGCTGATACCCTGAGATATCAGCTGCATTGATCTCTGAGCGGCTGATTTCATAATCAAGGAGCAGCCGGGTCCCGGTATTCAGCGGCCTGTTGACGATTTTCACATCTGCCCTGGCAAGATCCGCCACAGAGAAAATTGCTTTGGGGTTTCCTCTTGCCACGAGCAGTCCCTGTTGCCGTTTGCTGAAATTGACAAACACAGGGGAACGATCGAGCTCATTGTCCGCAAACTGAAAGTTATATTCTTTATTATCATCCTGCAGCAGATGACAGACTGCGATGTGGCAGTTTCCCTGCCGCAAGGCCTTCAGGCCGCCCATGCTGCCAATGTTGGCAAAATAAACAATAGATTCGGATTCCTGGCGGTTATATAAAGCCAACGCCTTGTGGAGCAACAGGTCGTCGCTGCCCGCCAGGAAAAGCCGGCCACTTTCAAGCGAAACATTCCCCGTCGCCGGCAAATTTACGAGATAAAAATCAAGCCACTCCTCGACGAGATTGCGCGGAAAAAGCCATTTCCCGGTTACCTTTGTGGCCGGCAACCCCTTGTCGCTTACCAGGCTGTAAACTACTTTTTCATTGACATGCAGCAATTGGGCAACTTCCCTGGTATTGAGATACTGTTTCACTGCAGCCATCGGATTCCCCCTCTCTATTCCAGCAACCTTTTCTGACCTATTACACACTCTTTGTCAATCAACTCTTTTTTAGATGATTATATAAACTGATTACTACTCATATTAACCATAAAGCACAAGCGGCGCATCGGGCACCGTTCAACGTGACCATCGTCAAGCAATGAACCTGCGAGCCCGGCTTGTGTCTTCATGCTCATTTTGATAAAAATAGAAAGGAGAGCGATAGAGGTTACTTCAGATCCACTGGCAGCCAATTCCATGTCATTTTCAAAACAGAGAACTACGCCTGAGAAGAGTAATCGGCACGAACCAGCCGTTGGCGGCAACAGGAAAAATCCATCGAGGTTATGACAATCCCTTCGGAATTCGGGGTCATCAGCTGTGACTCCAGAGACGTTATGCGATCATGGGATGGTAATGCTCAGTCACTCTTCGGCTGGTATTTTCAGGAGGTCGAGGGGAAACGGGTGTTCCCGGAACAGACTGCTTCACCCTTTTCATCAAAAAGATTGCAGCAGCAGAATCGGCAGCAAAGAGTGAAGCCATGAAAGTATTCAAACTTGAGGTCATGAATGCAGTCCTGAGAAAGTCCCTTGCCCCAAACCTGCTCAAGGACCGCCTCAGAGCGATTCTCTCCTACCTCACAGCAATTGAAGAATTAGACCTGGATGCTGCGGCAGCTCTTTTTCTTGTTGAACAGGATACCGGCAAACTGGTGCGCACGATTACGCTCGGTCAGGCGGAAAATCATCGCCCAAACTGTGACCAGGTCTTTTTTGGGCGCTGTTATTGCGGCATGGCGGCACGGACGAAAAAACTGCAATTTGTTGCCGCAGGCAACAACGACCATTCACCATCGCATGGCCACTACTGTGTTCCCATGAGCGTGGACGGTTCGCTGATTGGAGTGATAACCCTCTTTACACCGCAGTTTCATGCATACTCAGAACTGACCGCCGACATCCTCATTATGGCGGCCGAGATAATTGGTACATTGATCGACAACCGGAAAATGGACCTGCAGCTCATTGCCCTGGTGAATGACTTGAGAGCCTCCATAGGAGCATTGCGGGAAGAAAAAGATTTCTCAGAATCAATTATTCAGGGATTGCAGCACGGGCTCGTTATTACCGATGAACAGGGGACCATCCAGAAGTGCAACGGAGCGGCGAAATCAATATTCGACTGGTTTGGCGAAGGACTCGAAGGGGCATCTCTTGAAACAGTCATCGGCCAGACGAACAGTGAACAAATCCTGAGCCGCAGCGCCTGCCGTACTTTAGCGGAGGAGTCAGAGCTCACGGTCAAAACAGCAGATGGCAGCCAGATGGTTCTGCGCTGCTCGGCCATAGCCAGGTCACTGTCAGGTAAAGGGGACGTCGGGCATATAATCTCTCTTACCGATATTTCCGAATGGCGGCACGTCAGAAAAGAGATGGAGAAAATGAACCGGCTCTCAACCATAGCAGAAATTGCCTCAGCAGTAGCCCACGAGGTCAGGAACCCCCTGGCCGGCATCAAAATAATGGCCCAATCCATAGAGGAAAACTCCGGAATGACAGACGAGCGGATCGAATGTTCCCGACGAATCATCAGGCAGGTGGATCGCCTCAATGAACTCCTCACCGACTTTTTTTCCTATGCCCGTCCGGTCGCACCTAAAAAACGGCAGACCGCGCTTACCGAAATCCTCTCTGAGATCAAACCTCTGATTTCCGGCAAGCTTGTAAAGCAGAGGATTCGGCTTGTCGAGAATTTTCCCGACGACCTCCCCGAGGTTATCGCAGACCCCAATCAGCTACAACAGGTTTTTTTAAACCTTTTCCTCAATGCCATCGATGCGATCCGGCAGGAAGGCCTCATAGAAATCAACGCCCGCATACTCAAAAGTCACGAGTTACCTCTTTTTTGCAAAGCACACCACCTCCTGCAGAGGGATATCCCTTATGTGATGCTCCATTTCAGGGACAATGGAGCAGGAATGAGCCCAGGGGCAACAGAACGGGTTTTTGAGCCTTTTTACACGACCAAAACCAATGGATCCGGACTTGGAATGTCTATCGTCTATCGGACGCTGCGGGAAAATGATGCCATTATCACGGTTTCAAGTGCGGAAGGCAAAGGTACGACATTCACCCTGTTCTTCAAAACAGGCTGATCATCGGCCCAGATCAGCCGAGAACAGGAACTGCATCACCAGGGGCCGCTTTTCTCCACTATTTTCTGTTGCCGTCAGCTATCTCGACGATCCGCATGCCATTGAGCCTCCTGCAAAACGCCCTTTTCGCTCAACCTCGGCGTTATTCTGTAACGCTTTATCCTCGGAATATCAATTATATGCCTGCTGTACGATTTTTCGCATACCTTGATTTTGAACGAAAATCATCGCTTTGCAAGAGGCTCCACTGTGAAAAAATAATTGGAAATCAACCCTCTGGAAGTGATAGACTTTTTTTAGTCCTTAAAAATCTGTTGTGGTGGGTTACGAGATAATTATTCGGTGAAATGTATGAAAAGAGTGCTCGTTGTCGATGATGAAGACGACATGCTCTGGATGCTCCAGAGAAATCTCAACAAAGGCATGTCAGACGTTGAAATTCTGGCGGCCGGCTCAGGCGAGGAAGCACTTGCCGTCCTCAGCGACAAAAAAATACACCTGGTCATCACCGATATCAATATGCCTGGAATGAACGGGCTCGACCTGCTGATTGAAATCAACAACCGCTACCCCGATACCGGCGTCATCATCATGACGGCCTACCCTTCAAACAGCTTTGAGCATCAAGCGATGGCCGGGGGGAGCCTCAGGTTCGTTGAAAAACCATTTGATATCAGTGATATGCGTGAGATAGTCGGAAACGCCCTGAAAACCAGCGACGGTTTTCAGGGCACCCTCGATGGAATAGATCTGATAGACATCGTTCAGTTTAACGGTCTCTCCAAAGCAACATCGGCACTCAAAGTTACGACTGACGAGCAGGAAGGTATGATTTTTTTTAAAAAAGGTGAAGTTGTTCATGCCATGTGTGATGACACGAGCGGCGAAAAGGCCTTTTTCAAAATCCTTGAGTTCCAGGGTGGTACACTTCAGAATATCAAGGGCGTGGAACCTCCGGTCGTGAGTATCTACAAGAACCTGGAATCGCTGCTCTTTGAGTCCGCGCTCCGCAACGACGAAGAAACAAGTAAAGATACGTCAGACAGTTCTGAACCGTCGTCGTCCTTTCTTGATATTTTCGACAGCAAAGAGCAGGCGTCTGCAGGCAAAAATGCTGTAGAGAACGAGAAGACCACAGACCAGGATGTTGAGGCAGAGGCAAAGGGATCTGCAGAAACGGAAGAGACAATTTTACCTGAGGACACTGAAATGACGAACATCCAAAAAATTCTTGCTGAATTCACCAATATTGATGGTGTTCATACCGCCTGCCTGGTCGGCCGTGACGGCTTTCTCCTTGACAACATTGCCAGATCAGGTATTGACGCGGAAATGATCGGTGCCATTGCCTCCTCGGGATTCGGCTCCGCTGAATCCATGGGAAGCCAGCTGGGCCAGGGAGATTTGAACCTGACAATGCTTGAATATACGGACGGTCCGGTCATGTTCGCCCCTGTGGGCAGTGAGGCGTTCCTGGTGATTGTCGCGGACAAGGACACCAACCTTGGTTGGATCCGGCTGACAATCAAGAAAAATTCAAAGATGATTGAACAGGCTGCTGAGCTCTAACAGGAGCGGGTTTTTTATCCCCAGGCCAGGCAGAACCACTTGCCCTGAAACAATCTTTTATCATTCTGGGCTCATCCTCTACCGGGTGAGCCTTTTCTTTATATTCCAGCCTGGCGAAACTGCTCTGTGATCTCATCTGAAAAACGGGCCAGCTCTTTTTCGAATTTTTTGATCAGCAACCGTGCTTTCCCGAGCCACTCGTCCTTTGATGTCATCACGAAAATAAAAAACGGCTGCTCGGGCGTGTGCCTGATAATAAAATGATAGTGACTGGTGGTAATAAGGATATCATCTGTTTCTTCATCATCGGCCAGCAAACCGATGGCTTTGCTGTTTGATTTAACGATCGATGCAAGGTAGGCCGAGGCCGCCGCCGTTTCAATGCCTTCTTTCCTGGACACCTCTGCAATTGACAACCCGTCGTCAACCGTAACAACCGCTGCCGCCAGGACCCCTGGCAGTTCGGTGGAAATCGCCTTTAGCAGATCCTGTACTTTATCAATCATTAGCTCTTCCGAATAGGTTCGTTTCTCATCCAGCAGCCGGACACCTGCGCTGGCCGATCATATTTTGTTATACCACCGAATGTCTCTATTGTGAAATGAAATAGTCTCCGGAAATTCCTGGCAGATTCAGCTGGCAGCAGGCAGTAGGTCTGAGGTGAGGCCGCAGAGGAGAGAAGAAATACTGAAAAGTGATAAGGCATGCCTGGTGCCGCTAACTGCTTTGCATAAACCGACAAGGAGCATCGGAACAATCGTGGAGGAGAGTGCGCAAATCCGCAAACAGCATCCCAGGCATCTACCTTACTGCACCAACGGAGCGGGTTGGTCAGACGCCGCTCCAGAAAAACCGGATACGGGTTTCCGGCTCTCTTGGCTTTCTTTGGGATGCAATATTTGAACCTTGTCTCTAAAATTTGAAAAAAATGTTTTAATTCATGTAGTTAAACTTCAAGCGTTGACATGGGTATTTGACTATTTGAGAAAAATTCGCAAAACAGCAACGAGACGGTGGCGGAAGATTAGGCAAGAATAACTGATAACGTATCGAATATACATGTTTTAATAGCCATCTTGATACATTGCCAGCCCGCCCCGTTTTCGCACAAATGCGAAAACGGGGCGGGCTGGCTTCGCACTCTTGCCAGGACGCCCTGTCGCCAGGGGAGGCAAAAGCATCCGCACAACCCGAGCTGTTGCAACTTACCGGCGGCCAGATGTATTGGTCAGAAAAGAACAGCGGGATGAACAGAACAGCTGTCTGAAACAGGGAGGTCAGCGAAGATGGTACTTCTTAATCTTTCGGTACAGTGTCGCGATGTTGAGCTCGGCAAGGCGAGCCGCCTTTTCGACATTGCCGGAGGCCCGCGACAACAGCCTGACAAAATAGTGATGCTCGAAATGGGCGATGGCGTCACTATAGCTGCTGTCAAACAATTCCTTATCCACGGAGGTATCAGCTTCTGCTGCAACGTCCATCAGGCGGCAGAGCACGTCAGCTCCGATCTGCTCCTTTTCTCCCTCTATGGCAAGCGTTGCCTCAATAACATTGCGCAACTCGCGCACATTGCCCGGCCAGTCATGCTGGACGAGCACTTCCAGCGCCTGAGAGGAGATGGTCTTGACCCGTGTTGCATATTTTTTGTTAAACAGATCGACAAAATGTATGGCCAGGAGCGGTATGTCGGTGCGACGGTTTCTCAGCGGCGGAAGATTGAGCTTTACCACCGCCAGGCGATAGTAGAGATCTTCACGAAACCGGCCTTTTTCCATCTCTGATTTGAGATCGGCGTTGGTCGCGGCAATGATCCGGACATCAACCCGGGTCGGCCGGGTTTCACCGAGACGATAAAACTCTTTTTCCTGCAGAAAGCGCAGCAGTGCCTTCTGGACATTCATCGGCAGGTTGCCGACCTCGTCGAGAAGCAAGGTCCCTTTATCCGCTTCCTCAAAAAGCCCCTTCTTGTCATGATCGGCACCGGTAAAGGCACCCCGCCGATAACCGAAGAGTTCGCTCTCGAGCAGGGTTTCGGGCACCGCTCCGCAGTTAATGGCCACAAAGGGCCTTTCCTTTCTCGGTGAATATTGATGGATTGCCCGTGCCACCAGTTCTTTCCCGGTTCCGGATTCTCCAGCGATGGTTACCGGAATGTCATGGGCAGAAATCTTCTCCGCAGTATCGATTACTTTCTGCAGTTCAGGTGATTTACCGACGACATCGCCGAATTGCCCGTGACTTGTCAGCTCAAGGCGCAGACGGCGATTTTCTTCCTCAAGTTCATTGTGTCTCAGGACGTTTTTTACCCGGGTGAGCATTTCCTCCGGCTCAAACGGTTTGGTCAGAATATCAAAAGCACCGCTGCGCAGGGCCTGTATTGACAGCTCAACGGTTGCATATCCGGTAATAACCAGAACCGGCACCTCAGCATCACGCTCCTTTATTTTCTGCAGAACCTCAATACCGTTCATGCCGGGCATTTTAATATCGGTAATCACCATCGAATAGCGGTGCGGCTCGAACATCTCGAGTGCCGAAAGCGGATTCGTATAGGTCGTTACCCGGTAACCGAGATCGCCAAGAACTGTCTCAAGCATGGTACAAAGCCCTTTTTCATCATCGATTATTAAAATGTGCGCCTTATCCATGCCTTTGATATCCATCCTGTTTTATTGGTAAATAGACATGTACGGTTGTGCCCCTGCCGGGGATGCTGCTGATTTCTATCGAGCCAAGGTGAGCTTCGATCAACTGTCTGCTGATTGCCAGTCCCAGTCCAGTACCGTGTCTTCTCGTCGAGAAAAAAGGCTCGAACACCTTTTCCCTGTTTTCCCTGCTGATGCCGACGCCGCTGTCCTGAAAAAGCATCTTGACCATGTTGCCGGAATGCTTGGAGAGCCTGATGACGATCTCGCCGCCATCAGCCATTGCCGCGGCGCCATTGAGAACAAGATTCATCACTACCTGCCTGATCTGATCCCTGTCGATCATGATTTCGGGCAATTGATCCTCGCTTATTTTTTTGATGACGATGTTTTTCAACTCCTGGTGGCCGCCGGCAAAATCGATAATCTGATCGAGAAAATGAGCCAGGTCGGTCGCCTGAAAACGTGGTTCAGGAGGTCTGGCATAACTGAGAAGATCCCTGAGAATACCGACACACCGCTTGCTCTCCCGCTTGATTTCCTGGACGTAATGGTAACGGGGGTCATCGGGGGCCATCTTGGATTCAAGATGACAGGCATAGCCCAGGATAATTCCCATCGGGTTGTTGATTTCATGCGCAACTTCTGCAGAGAAAACACCAAGCGAGGCCATTTTCTGCTGGTTCGTCAATTTTTTCTCCAGGGCAAGATCTCTTTTCAGCATTCCGGACATCTGGTTGAAAGCGGTCGCCATTTCACCGAGCTCGTCATCCGTCGTCACCTCCAGGCGCTCTTCCAGATAGCCGCTCTTGACCCGGCGCATTGCCGAGGTCATGGTCTGGATGGGATCAGTAAACAGTTTTGCAACCAGGAATGCAAGCATCCCACCGATAGTGCCGACAAAGACCAGCATGAAAAAGATGGCCAGCGAAATCCGTCCGGCAATTGCCTTGGCAGGGCGTACCAATTCTTCTTCTGCCATTTCCACCACCACGATCCAATGGTACGGCCGAAAATAGGAGAGCCGGGCAAACCTGCGGCCCTGGCTGTTTTCAAGCTCAAACTGAGGCTGGTAGTAAAGCCATCCGGTAGTCTTTTCGCCCCGGCAAAGCTGGGAAATCAGATTTCTTCCTGAGCTGTCAAAATGCTGGTAGATATTCTCTCCTTCACGCTCGGCGTGCAAAACCAGTTCGGAGGAACAATCCATGGCATAGATATGACCCGGCCGGTCCACCGGCTTTCCCGTTACCCGCTGACGCAAATCGTCAAACGTATCAGCGGACACACGCTGCTGCTGATGGCTTTTCAGCAGATCGAGCGTAAAAAGGCTCATATGGTCAAGATCGGCCTTGTTGGCCTTGGTCACTTCCTGGTAAATCTGATTTATCGCGACAGTACCGATGATAATCGTCGACAGTATCATCGGTACGAGGACAAGCGGGACAATCATAACAAGCAGCTTCCATCTCAGTTTAAGATGTTTGATCACGAACATAGCCTCCCCCTTCCTCTCGCTCAAGATACCTGTCACCTCATGCAGCTCTACCCTGCACCCCTGGCCGAGCAGGAGCAGGCTTCGGGGGTTTCCGCGGTAGCATTTCCGGATACTATAGAGCGTTGGCCCCGGAAAGAAAAGGAATAGTCCTTGTGGTGAAAGTCCAGGTCCCGGTTTTTGGCCACCGGAACAACCAAAGGTAATTGACAGGTGGGGTGGTTACTGTCTATATACCAGTCTACTTGAAATGGTAAAACATCAGCAGCAAATCACGAGGCGGACAACATGGTTGCCGCTCTATAAACCTGCACAGCAATTGGTATCGTTCACCGCGATGATCTATACACTTCTCATCCTCACTGCTTTTTTCTGGGGCGGAACGTTTATTGCCGGCAAAATACTCGCCGGGCACGTGCCCCCCGTGAGCAGTTCCTTTCTGCGTTTTTTCATCGCCTCCATCGCCCTGGCACTGATTCTTTTTGCGGGCAGGAGCCTGCCGCGGCTGCCAACGAAACAGCAGTTGCCGAAATTGTTATTGCTGGGCTTCACCGGTGTCTTCTCCTATAACATTTTATTTTTTACCGGCCTGGCAAAAATCTCGGCCGGCAGGGCAGCCCTGATCATAGCGACCACCCCGCTGATTATCACCATGGTGTCCGCGCTCATCTATAAAGAAAAACTGTCATTCATCAAAATTTTCGGAATTCTCGTCTCACTTACCGGCGCCCTGTTTGTCGTCAGCAACGGCCACCTGGGCCTTCTGTTTTCAGGCGGATTCGGGCAGGGAGAACTGGCAATTATCGGTTGTGTACTGAGCTGGACCGCATATACGATCTTTGGCCGTTCGGTCCTGGTTGACATGTCCCCGCTGAGCACGGTCTTTTACTCATCTATAGCCGGATCGCTCATGCTTTTGCTGCCGGCGATTTACGAGGGTCTGCCTGGAATAGTTGTTACGCTCAACGCAGAAAGCTGGAGCGCGCTTGCCTATCTCGGCATCTTTGGGACCGCTCTTGGATTCACCTGGTATTACAGGGGAATAAATGCCATCGGAACGAGCAGGGCCGCTGTTTTCATCAACATGGTTCCGGTTTTCGGCGTATTGCTTGCCTGGCTGATCCTCGCGGAAACATTCAAACCGTCGGTTATCCTTGGCGGTCTCCTGGTCCTGAGCGGAGTCAAGCTGGCAAACAGCAACGGCAGGAGGAGAGAACGCCGGCAAAAATGAAAAACGACAACAGCTCTCAGCGGAGCCGCGGGAACATCAGGTGACCTGTAGACGTTGCTCCACGAAGCGTGCTGACCGGTCATTAATCTCAACACGGTTGGAAATCCAGTTATGCGTGCAGTTATTCAGCGAGTCAAACATGCCTCGGTTGACATAGACGGTATCAGGACAGGCACTATTTCAAAGGGAATTGTCACATTTCTTGGCATATGTCGCAAAGACGACATAGATACGATATCCTGGATGGCCGAGAAAATCATTCACCTCCGCATATTTCCTGATGCAGACGGCAAAATGAACATCTCCCTGGCTGATATACACGCAGAGATGCTTATTGTCTCCCAGTTCACCCTTTACGCTGACTGCCGCAAAGGAAGACGACCGGGTTATTCTGCAGCGGCACCTCCTGAAATTGCCGAACCAATTTATAACCGGTTCGTTGAAGAGGTGAGAAAAAAGGGAATACATGCGGAAACGGGAAGATTTCAAGCAATGATGGACGTTGCACTCATCAATGATGGACCGGTCACTCTATTGCTGGACTCTGAAAAGGACTTTTAATTCGTCTAAACCAATCACTCTATCAACAGTACCTACGGGACAACTATGCAAATCGCCAAAGGAACAGAATTATCCGGCTTTACCCTTAAAAAACATGAATTTAACGAGGAAATTCAAGCTGACGTCTATCTCTTTGAACACACCGTGCTCGGCTGCCCGCTGTTTGCCATCAAAAACAGGGACAGCAACAAGACGTTTTCCGTCACGTTCAACACCGTCCCGACAGATTCAACCGGCGTTGCCCACATTCTCGAGCACTCGGTGCTGATGGGCTCTCAAAAATATCCCGTCAAGGATGTTTTCGGAGAGATAAACAAGGGCGGCCTGATGACCTTTCTCAATGCGATGACCGGCTCAGATATTACCTACTACCCATTCGCAACGAGGAATCTCAAAGAATATTTCAACCTGATGGACGTCTATTGCGATGTCGTATTTAATCCGCTCATTACCGCGGAGACCTTCGAGCAGGAAGGATGGCACTACCACAAGGAAGCCCCGGATCAGCCGCTCCAGTACCAGGGTGTTGTCCTCAATGAGATGAAAGGGGCCTTTTCAGACCCGATACGGCTCATTTTTCACCATATATTCGGCGGCCTCATGCCCGGTTCAACCTATGCCCATGAATCGGGAGGAGATCCCCAGGTAATTCCACGTCTCAGCTACGAGCAGTTCTGCCGCTTCCACCGCAATCATTACCATCCAAGCAACTGCACGCTGTTTTTGTATGGCGATGCTCCGCTCGAGGAAGAACTGCATTACCTGCAGGACCGTTTCCTCGGGTCATTTCAGCACAGAGAAGAGCGGCGCGAGGTTGATCTGGGCACACTCATCAAAGAACCGCTCATGGTCAGGGATAAATACAGTGTCGAGTCTTCCGACACTGCCGAGAAGACCTTTCTTGCGGTCGGCACGCACGTCGGCTCGGTTGCCGACCGCATCCAGAACGGTGCTTTCCAGATCATTGCCAACATTCTCTATAATTCGGACGGCTCAGCGCTCAAAAACAAAATTGTCTCGGCAGGAATCTGCAAGGATTTTGGCGGCGTTTATCTGTCATCTTCCTGTTTCAACACGATCATGCTTACCTATCTGGTCGGAAGTGAAGCAGACAACCTGGCCTCCTTCCAGGCAATTTATCTTGAAGCCCTCAAAGAGATGGTTGCCGACGGTCTGGATCGGGACCTGGTTATCTCTGAACTCAACAAATACGAATTTGGGGTCCGGGAGGATGCCAGCAAGGCACAACGCGGCCTTGACCTGATATCAAAAGCCCTGAACGCTTTCAAGTATGCAACAGACCCGTTCGAGTCTCTGAAAACCGACGACCTGCTCAAGACAATCCGGGACAGGGCACTGCACGACCACTATTTCGAACAACTCATAAAGGAGTATCTCATTGACAACCCGGCAACGGTCAGCGTCATACTTGAGCCGGACCCTGAAAAGCTGCTCGCGGGCGCCGCCCGGGAGCAAAGAGAGCTCGAGGAGTTTGAAGCAACCCTTGACGAGCAAGCCCGGCAGCACCTGGTCACCCGAACCCGCGAACTGATCGAGCAGCAGCAGACCCCCAATGACGCCCAGACGCTGGCGCTGCTGCCGAGCCTGTCGATGCATGATTTGCCTGCGGACGTACAATTTCATGCAGTAGTTCCGACCCGGATGTTTGATCAGGAGATTCTCGTCAATGAATTACCGACAAACGGTATCACCTATTTGGACATCGGTTTCGACTTTTCCAGCCTGCCCCATCATCTGCTGCCGCTCCTTGATCTTTTTGGAGCGGTACTCACCGAAATCGGCACAGAAAAACTCAACTACATGCAATTTGCCAAAGAGGCAGGAATCTGCACCGGCGGGCTGAGTCACTCGATCAACACCTATACGAAACGGGAGGAGCCTGAAAAGGTGCAGCTCATACTCTGGTTGAGCCTTCGCGCCCTGCCCGCCTACCTTGAGCGGGCAGTTGACCTGCTGACCGCTCTGTTTTCAGAGGTCTCCTTTAACGATCGTACCAGGATCAAAGAGATTGTCCGGCGAGAATTTGCCTGGGCGGAGCACGCTGCCCAGAGTGAAGGGTACAGCCTTCCGGCAACACGCGTTTTTTCTCATTTGAGTATCCCGGGGAGATACCAGGAGCAATACAACGGTGTGACAGCCTACCAGACCATCAAAACGATCATCGGCGATTACGCCTCACGCGAAGAGCAGCTCATCTCCAATCTCCAGCAGATGGCAGCGATCCTGCTGAATCGAAACCGGCTGACCGTCTCGATAACGGCCGAAGCCCCTGAAATACAAAAATTCTCAGACATAGGCGCCAGGATTCCCCAATCGCTGGCGGCTGCCATAAACCAGCCCCAGCCACTTCTGGAGCCGCAGGAACTTCCCCGGCACGAGGCCTTTGTCACTGCCGCCGAAGTCGTCTTTGCCGTTCAGGGCGGGGGGTTGTTTCCCGGTGGAGCAGGCTACAATGGATCTTTTGAAGTGCTGAAAACATACCTGTCCCGCGATTATCTCTGGAACAGTGTTCGGCAGATAGGCGGGGCATATGGCTGTTTTATACAGTTCAGCCACATCTCCGGGAACATAGCCTTTGTCAGTTACCGCGATCCCCAGGTCAGGAAGACCTATGACGCCTATGACCGGATTCCGGAAGTCGTTTCAACGATCGATCTTTCCGGCCAGGTCCTGGAACAGCTCATCATCGGCACGTACGGGTCCTTTGACCCTCACCAGAGCGCTGCCGCCCGGGGGGCAAGTGCCCGGAACGATTATCTCAGCGGCATCGACAAAAGACTCAAACAGCAGCGGCTGCAAGAGATCACGGCAACGACGCTTGACAAACTGAAGCACTTCGGAACACATTTCGAACAGATGAGGAGCAGATCTCACCGCGCCATAATTGGAAATCGAGCCAAAATCGAGGCCGACAGCAACCTTTTTGACACGATATCGGAATTATGATCCCCCGCGCTGCTGGACAAACAATCAGCCGGGGCAGCTCTTCTCCAATGCAGCCATTACATATCCAGACGCCAATAATCGAATCATTGCCTTTGGCAGCACGGGCAGGTGGGCGGGTGTGGTTAAAGATGGAAGCGCTTCAGCCATCCGGCTCGTTCAAGCTCAGGGGGATTGGCCACGCCTGCCTTAGCTACCTCTCGCAGGGGGCAACATCTTTTATCAGCTCATCGGGTGGAAATGCCGGGATCGCCGTTGCCTACTGCGGCAGAATTCTCGGAGTTCCGGTAACCGTTGTCGTGCCTCAGTCCACCACGCAAAGAGCGATACAGGCGATCGGGCAGCAAGGCGCCAAGGTCATTGTTTGCGGGAGAAGCTGGCAGGAAGCGCATGATCATGCGCTCCAGATGACAAATCCCGAGCGTGTTCTAGTCCATCCATTCGACGACCCGCTGCTCTGGACCGGGCACGCTTCCATGATCGATGAAGTGGCAGGAGCAGGCGTGGTTCCCGATCTTGTCGTTCTCTCGGTTGGCGGAGGAGGACTATTGTGCGGGGTCATTGAAGGACTGCGAAGAAACGGTATGGAGACTGTTCCCGTCCTTGCCGTTGAGACCAGCGGTGCAGATTCGCTTTCCCTCTCCTTGCGGGAGAACCGGCTCTGCGCTCTTGAAGCAATTACCAGTATTGCAACGACACTTGGAGCCAAGCAGGTTGCCCGTCAGGCGTTCGAATACTGCAGCAGCCATGAGGTTATCAGCCATGTAGTCTCAGACCGGGCAGCCGTTGACGGCGCCCTGAAGTTCCTGCTCGATCATCGGGTCATGGTCGAGCCAGCCTGCGGGGCATCACTCTCGGTATTTTCAGGGCCGGTCGAGTGTGTCGCGGAGAGAAAAAATATCCTGGTTATTGTCTGCGGCGGCGCCGGAGTTACCATCGAGCAATTAAACGCCTGGAAGAATGATTCTCAACCCGGAGAATAATGGTACATGAACCGTTTTTTTCAGGGGTCTTCCGCCGCGTTGCTGACGTGCCTGGCGCCGGCCCTACACATGGCGTCGACGGAACTGACTCTCCAGCTCTTTGCGCAGGCTGTAGGCCAAACTCGACGTATCCAGGGCGACGCAGTCATAGGTGAGCGGGGCACCTTTTTTCACCGGCTTGACAACACGTGCCTTGCCGGTGAGGCCGAGCGGCAGGAAGTTTTTCTCAATACTTGCCTCGGCCCGCGTGAGTTTGCCGAAAACAGTAAACCCGCCTTCCCCGTCGAGGATATCGCCAGGCTGCAGATCTTTTTTGGCATGGGCCGCCACGTCGGCAACAAAATTGCTGCTTCCGCCGGTCGGCTCACCGAGTAAAACTGCACTGGCAACACTGATTCCAAGTTCGAGCCCGATATAGTGGTAGGGCCGGTAAAGAGCAGAATATTTACCGCTCTTGTCGGTTTTCATGCCGTACTCCTGGAAGCATCGCTCCACATAGGCATGAGGTGCCTTGAAGACAACATACACTCCCCATCTCAGATCCCGTGGCAGGGGAGTTCCGTCCCGATTTTCACTGGCGATAACCTCAACGGTTCCGGAATGCTCCAAAATACCACCGTCGGAAGCCGGCTTTAAGATTTCGGCGAGGTCTTCAATATCAACAGCAGGGAACTGCAGGCCGCATTCCTGCGGGATGAGCCCTGAAGCGTTTGACACCGCGCACATCTCTATTGCCGACTTGCTGCCGTCAAGGAATGAATTGAACATCTGGGCATTGTAGTCACCGCTGGCGACACGCTCTTCGCTGAAACCATAATATCCCCAGACCGTATCCGGGGTAGAGTAATGATACTGAGGCTGATATCTCGTGCCCTTGCCGGCGCAGACGACCTCAAAGCCAACCGTTTGCGCCCAGTCCAGCTGTTCGGCGATAAGGGCCGGCTGGTCACCGTAGGCCATTGTATAGACAACACCCTGTTTTGCCGCTTTCTGCGAGAGAACCGGGCCCAGCAGACAGTCTGCTTCCACATTCACCATCACCACGTGCTTCCCCGATTCTATGGCATTCAGGGCATGGCGGGTCCCGGCCTCCGGGTTGCCGGTAATTTCCATGATGACGTCGCAGTCGGCGTTGATGAGCTCTGCTGCATCTTCAGTGATCGCAACCTGCCCTCCAGCGGCAGTATCGTTAATGGCAGCGGCTGACTGGACGACTTTGCCGCAGTTTTTCTCCCAACCGGTCGTATCGAGCGCCGAGAACGCTCTGTTCACGTCCAGCTCGGCGATCCCAACCACCTGCATGCCGGGCGTCAGCCTGGCCTGTGAGAGAAACATCGAACTGAATTTTCCAGCGCCGATTACCCCAACCTTGACCGGGTTATTCTCCCGGGCACGCTTTTTGAGCTGAGTAAAAAAATTCATCACCTTACCTCCTTACGGTTGACAGGGAACAAGCAAACGGTCCACACATTACATTGCAACAGCGGTGGCCGGAAATAGATGCAAAGCGCTACAATCCCTCTGTGAAAAGGACTTCTTACAGCTGCCTTCGTTCAACTAGTTCGTGGAGCAGCTCCGAGACATCCCTGACAAAGCGGGGGCAGACAGTGGTAAAAAGCTGCTGCTCTTTGGCAATCACTAGGCCTTCAGATGTTGATATATCACACCCCAGCAAATCGCGGCAATCTGTCGTCCCGTTTCTCTCCCTGAATTTCCTGGTAAATTCCACAATCGCTTCAGAAACCTCCCTGCGCCCCTTCGGATGTGCCGATCTCTTTGCCCCCCAGCAGCAAGCCAAGTATCATATAGGCAGCGCTGAGCGCCCCGCAGGTTTTCCCCATCTGCATCCCGGCACCAAAACCGGAGGCAATTTTTAGCGCGCTGGTCTTTTCAAGACCAGCCATCTCGCAATACTGAGTGAGAACAGCCTGTGAACAGGAATTCCCGTCAAGAAATTTTTGTACTGCACCGTTTTCGCTAGCCATCGTTTCGTTCCCCGACCGTAAACTCCAAGACGAAATCAGACAATCTGAATTTTACCATTCCTGCCTTCGCCGGAACTGTTCAGATTCGTTTCCAGTGAAGCCAGCAGCTTATTAAACACCCGTCGGCAGATTCCTGCCGGATCAAAGATCTGCAGGGGTTTGTGGACCGAGACGGTAGCGATGGTCTCACTGTCCTTAAGCCGCTCCAGCCTGGCGGCGATCAGGGTATTGCCGGTTAACGACCAGAAGCTCTGCTTCCAGTCCAGATAGCCACCTGCCGGATCGGAGTTGTTGGTTCTCCAGCTGATAATGTCGGCGCCGCTTTTACGCATGAGTTCAAAGCTTTCCTCAAAAGAAAGAGGAATCCTGATCTGAAAGGTCCTTATCATGAAAGTATCACATCCACTTTTAACTGATCTCCGATCCTGCTCAAACCTTCCTCAAGCGATTGAAGCGAATAGCCGGCGGGAATTTCAACCCTGATCGTCATTTCGTAGAGTGCCGCTCCACTTTGCGGAGAGAGCCTCACCTCTGAGCTCAATGTTCTGATGTTGATGCCGGCGTCGGCCAGAAACCTGCTCACCTTATAGACGATACCTGCCTGATCAAAACCTCCAACAGAGATTGTTTTAACCGCGACACCAGCCGCAGGCTCAGAGGTTTCACCCGATGTGGAACGGATGTAGGCGGTTATCCCTTTCTCGCGTTCGAGTCTGCGGCACTCGATGGAGAGTTTTTCCACCACCTCTGTTTCATCAGCCGAGGGTGGCGCAGACAACAGGAGCAGGATGGCAAACTCCCCGGCAAGATAGGTCATTGAGGAATCTTCCAGATTGTAGCCATTTTCAAAAATGACCTGGGAGATATCCGCAACAATACCAGGCCTGTCCTTACAGAATGCAGTCAATAAAAATTTTCTCGACATCGTGCTCCTCATGAAAGGTTTTGATTATACGCTGATTACCTTTTTCCAGACTGAATCATCTCCACAACTTCTCGGTAAAGGGTTCCCGCCTCAAAAGAACTCCGCACCGTCGGACTGCTTGCCACCCCCTTGAACCCCAGAGCCAGTGCTTCTGCCCTGAAGTGCTCAAATTCCTCCGGTGTCACGAACCGCTCCACCGCCAGGTGTCCCTCTGACGGCTGGAGATACTGGCCGATGGTGAGCAGGTCACAGCCATGCTCAAGAAGGTCAGCCATTGTCAGGCGCAGCTCAGCAGCACTCTCGCCCAGCCCAACCATCAGTCCGCTCTTTGTCGGAATCTCCGGGTGCAGTTCCTTGGATTTTTTCAACAGCAGGAGTGAGCGTTTGTAGACAGCCCCTGGTCGAACCGTTGGATATAATCTTGGCACCGTCTCCAGGTTATGGTTGAGCACGTCCGGCTGGGCAGCAAGCAGAGCTGCCAGCGCCTGCCAGTTGCCCTGCAGATCAGGGATAAGAACTTCAACACGGGTGCCCCGGGAGTGTTGCTTTATCTGGTGGATCGTCTCCGCAAAATGAGCCGCGCCTCCATCGGCGAGGTCATCGCGTGTCACCGAAGTAATTACCGCAAACGTCAGGTTCAACTGGGCAACCGCCTCGGCCACCCTGACCGGCTCACCGCTGTCGGGAGGGCCCAGCGGCGTATGGGAGACGGCGCAGAAGCCGCAATTCCGGGTACACCGATCGCCAAGAATCATGAAGGTTGCCGTACCTCTTGAAAAACATTCAAACTGATTGGGGCACTGTGCTTCCTGGCATACGGTGGAAAGGTTACTGCTTTTTATGAGGTTTTTCATCCGCCCGTATTCAGGTCCACTGGGAAGACTGCGCTTCAGCCACGCCGGTTTACGAACCTTGATATTCCGTTTATCGACGATCTTCATGATGTTCACCGCTGACACGAGAAGCAGGTACAGGAATCAACCCTCGTTTGAAATGTTTTTCAAGATGATGAATCATCCGCTCCTTCACCTCCTGGAATGAAACGAGCCCACCAGACTCTTTTGCCAGGGACGTTACACCGACCCCGGCAAGGCCGCAAGGCTGAATCCAGCTGAAATGCTTGAAATCAAGGGCCACATTCAGGGCAAGACCATGATAACAGACGCCACGGGTCACCCTGATGCCGATGGAACCAATCTTGTTGTCGCCGACCCAGATTCCCCTGTTCCTCTGATCACGGTCGGCTGTTACACCAAAATCCTGCGCGCAGCGAATCATAACATCCTCAAGCAGGCCGACATAGTCCTTTATCGACAAGCCGGATTCTTTCAGGCAGATGATCGGATAGACCACCAGCTGGCCGGGACCATGATAGGTGATATCACCGCCTCTTTCGGTCTGGACGATCCCGACCCCCTGATCAGTGATGTACTCACGGCTGACGGTAAGGCTTCCCAGTCCGCCCCGCTTTCCAAGGGTAAAAACCGGCGGGTGTTCCGTTACGATAAAGATGTCGGGGCGGTCCTTTGCAGCGAGCCGATAGCTGACGCACTCCAGCTGAAATTGGTGCGCCTCTGGATACTCCATCTCACCGAGATCGACAAGATAACTGTCCATCGATTTTCCTGCCCTACCCACAGAGGCATGGCTTCCGCGCCGCCTGGGTTTCATCAAGCCGCTTGACCTTGAAACGCTGCGGTGCATTTCTCAGCAATTCAGGCTCTGTCCGGGCTTCAATGACAATCTCCTTGACCACCTCGACAAAGGTATCCAACTCCTCGAGGCTCTCGGTCTCTGTCGGTTCTATCATGATCGCCCCGGGCACGACGAGAGGGAAATAAATCGTCGGAGGATGATAGCCGCTGTCCATCAGCCGCTTGGCAATATCCAGCGTGGTAACCTTGAATTCAAGCTGCCTTTTGTCAGAAAAAACCACCTCGTGCATACATGGCCGGTCATAGGCCAGGTGCAGGTGATCCTTTAGCTTCACCTTGAGATAACTGGCATTGAGCACCGCGTATTGCGACGCCTTTTTCAGGTTTTCCGCCCCCATGGTAAGGATATAGCAGAGCGCCCTGACCAGCACTCCGTAGTTGCCGTGAAAACTGTGCATGCGGCCGACAGATTCAGGACGATCAGCTTCCAGCGTATATTTCTCTCCGTCAAACACCACCCGTGGGGCAGGAAGAAATTTCGCCAGTTTCTCGACGACACAGACCGGACCGGCTCCGGGGCCACCGCCGCCATGGGGGGTGGAAAAGGTCTTGTGGAGATTGAGATGAAGAACATCAACCCCGCATTTTTTCATGTCGGCGATGCCCATGACGGCGTTCATGTTTGCCCCGTCACCGTACACGAGCCCTCCCTTTTCATGAACGATTTCAGCTATCTCCCTGATGTTTTCCTCGAAGAGACCAAGGGTGTTGGGGTTGGTTATCATGATACCGGCGGTTTCCTCGTCCATCAGCTCACGTATCTGCCCGACATTGAGAATGCCGCGGTTCCCCGATTTTATCGGTACCGGCTTGTAACCGCAGAGCGCGGCGCTTGCCGGATTCGTGCCGTGTGCCGTGTCGGGCATCAGGATCTTGGTACGCTTTTGCCCCTTGCTCCGCTGATAGGCTTCAAAGATGAGCATGCCGGCGAGTTCCCCATGGGCTCCGGCTGCAGGCTGCACTGAAACCGCATCGAGGCCGGTTATTTCGGCAAGAAAGTTCTGCAGTTCATAGATGATCCTCAGGGTCCCCTGGCAATACTCGTCCTCTAGCATCGGGTGTGCCGCTGCGATTTCAGGAGAAGCGGCATGCTTTTCATTTATCTTTGGATTGTATTTCATGGTACAGGAGCCAAGAGGATACATCCCGGTATCAACCCCGAAATTCCACTGGGACAATCGTGTGTAGTGCCGAACCACCTCGACCTCGTAGAGATCGGGAAAATCAGGTCCGTCACCCAGGAGAGCATCGCTTATCGGTGCGGCTGGGACATCACTTTCAGGGATACTCATCCCGTTTCTGCCTTTTTTTCCCTTTTCCCAGAGCAGGGGCTCATCCATTATCAAGCCGCTTCTTCCTGGTGCACTGTTCATTTTTTCACCTCGCTGATAACACTATCCAGAACTTCTTTTGGCACTGTCTCGGTGACACAGAAGAGATAACGATTTTCAAATCCGGGATAGAACCTGGCAAGATCGAGCCCGGCGACAATTCCCTGCTCCACCAGTTTTTTCCGGGTCTTGCTGAAATCGTGTTTGAACTCGACCACGAACTCGTTGAAGGTCGGTGCCGAAAAGCAGCAACGGGCGCCGGCCTCCTGCAGCCCCTTTTTAAGATACTCCGATTTGTCATAGTTAAGGCGAGCCAGCTTACGAAGTCCCGTTCCACCAAGGGAGGCCATATACATGGCCGCGGTTAGCGTGCAGATACCCTGGTTGGAACAGATGTTGGAAGTCGCCTTTTCACGGCGAATATGCTGTTCCCGGGTTGAAAGTGTCAGCACATAGCCACGCTTTCCATCAAGGTCCTTGGTTTCTCCGACAAGACGTCCAGGCATGTTGCGCACGAAGGTTTCACGACAGCCGAACATTCCCAATCCGGGTCCCCCGAAGGAGACGGGTATTCCGAGACTCTGCCCCTCCCCGCAGACAATATCTGCTCCGCAACTGCCGGGGCTCTTGAAAAGGCCAAAGGCCAGGGGTTCGGAAAAACAGGCGACACACAGGGCCCCAACCTCGTGGACAGCGGCGGCGGCCGCCTCGATGTCCTCGACCACACCGAAGAAATTAGGTGACTGCAGTGCAACGGCGGCAAGACCTTCCTCAGCACCGAGCCTGGACAGGTCGGTTCGTCCGTCTTCCAGGGACGGAAGCTCGACAATCTCATAGTCGGTGGGCTGAAAATAGGTCGCGACCACGTCACGGAAATGCGGGTGTATGGCAGTTGACAGGGCAATCCGAGTCTTCTTCTTTTCGACCCTGAGTCCCATGAGCAGTGCCTCTGCCAGCCCGGTGGCACCGTCATACATCGAGGCATTGGCCACATCCACGCCCAGTAAACGTGCCGTCAGAGTCTGGTACTCAAAAAGCCCCTGCAGGGTCCCCTGTGCCATTTCCGGCTGATACGGCGTGTAGGCCGTCAGGAACTCAGAACGACCCATGACATTTGGAATTGTTGCCGGGATATGATGGCGATAGCGACCGGCACCGATCAGCACGCTGTGAGCCGGGGTGACTGTCATCATTGACCGGACTTCCCCCATGTACTGATCCAGACTCCACTCGGTTTTCGACTCCGGCAACTCCATTACCCGGTCATAGCGACATGCTTCGGGAACGGTCCGAAACAGCTCTTCAAAATCTTTTACGCCGATGGCATCAAACATCACTTTTATATCTGCCTCGGTATGTGGCAGGTAGCGCATGCTGTCCTCACGTGTTGAATTTGTCTCTGTTCCGGCGGGCTACTCCCCTCTCAGGACTTCAAGGTAGGCGTCGCGGTCCAGAAGTTTTTCGAGTTCCCCGATATCGTCAGGTTTTATTTCAATGATCCAGCCGCTGTAAGGATCCTGATTGACGAGCTCCGGCGCATCCTCGAGTTCCTCGTTGACGGCAATCACCTCACCGCCGATCGGGATATACAATTCTGATACCGCCTTGACCGACTCAAGAGTGCCGAATTCATCACCCGCCTCGAAGGAATCGCCAACCTCCGGCAACTCAACAAAAACAATATCACCAAGCTGATCCTGGGCATAATCACTGATACCGACAAGCACCGTGTCTCCTGTGACTTTTGCCCACTCGTGGTCCTCACTGTAATGGATATCCTCAGGCAAATTCAGTTCATTGATCTCTTTCATTTCTTCTCCCCCTGTTCTAGAGCATTTCTCTCATGGGCCGACGCGCCGTTCTGTCGGGCCTGATATCATTCCGAATCTCCACCTTGATCTTTCGTTTGCCGTCCGTCAGGAAGGCGATATCTCCCGGGTCAAGCTTGCGATCGACTCTGACAAAACCGCAGCAGAGGCCGCGAGGGACAAAATCCACCGGCCTGGTGTCGCCGGCAACACTGACTATTTCTTCCCCGACGCGGTCAATGGCCATATCAGTCGTACATGTCAGGATTTTACCGATCTCTGTGCCCTTCTCGTCCAGCACGCAGGCCTTGTCTGAAATGGCAATTTTTCTCGGATCATATCCCGCAAACGGCAGTGTATATTCCGTTTGCTGCTGCAGAAGGGCGTCTGAACCGACAAAATGTTTGCTGAAACCACCATCTACGCCCCTGTCTGCAATGGCGAAGGGCCACGGGGTGTTGGCAAATATCCAGTTTCCGATGTCCTGGTGGGAAAGCGGCAGGACCGCACCTGCACGCAGGGAGTCTCGGGCCGCCAGGCCGCACGGCTGCAATGAATATTCTTCACCCGCAGCAAGCAGCATCTTCCACACCGATAGCAGTTCCGCCGGACTGACAAATAGCTCAAAACCAAACTCCCCGGTATATCCGGTGCGCGACAGCATGATAGGCGTACCGTCCTGTAAACATACCTTTTCGGCAACTTCCGGGAGGTCTTCGTACCAGCCCTTAAAGGAAAAGTACGGAAAGGCGCTAAAAATGGTATCAGAATCGGCCAGGATTCCGGCAACTATTCTGGCTGAATTTTTCCCCTGGATATCTATCTTGCCGACCCGATCGGTCAGATCAACAATCTCAACTTCCAGCTGGGACCGGTGTCGAGCAAGGTGTTGTGAAATTTTTCCGCCCATGCCGGCATTGACGACAACCATGTAGAAGCCGTCGGCAACCTGTGAAACTATGGCATCGTCAAGGACGTGTCCAGCGGGGGACAGAAAAAGTCCATAGACCGAGCGCCCGCTGGTCAGGGGGAGGTTATCCCGACCGAGGCAATGCTCGAGGTCTTTGGAAAAACAGTGCTGCAGCAGTGTTGCTGCCCCGGCTCCGGTAACGGTTATCACCGCCATGTGGCTGGTGTCGAACAGACCCGATGAGTGGATGACGGCCAGATGCTCTTTTTTTACGCCCTGCGGATACCAGAGCGGCATGTCATAACCGGCGAAAAGGCCCATATTGGCGCCATTGCTCACGTGCCACTCGAGCAGAGGGGTCTTTTTTATTTCTTTTCCCACGTTGTCAGCTTCCTCCAGATGAAATCAAAAGGCATCTGCATCAGTTAACTAAAGGTAATTTAAGATTGAAACTCTTATATACAACAAAGGTTTCCACAGAGCGAACATCATCCACACGGGAAACCTCTTCGGTATAAAACTCGAGAATGCCGAAATCCTTGCCCAGCAGAACCGTAAGAATAAGGTCAAACCGCCCCGTTACCACACAGACAGAGGTGACTCCGCGAAGCCTGCTGAACTCTTCTCCCTTGCCGACCAGGTCCATACTCTTCAGCTTTATGCCGACCATGACGACATATCTCTCTGGAATAGCCTCCGGATCGACAAGCCCTGCGATTTCCAGAATCCCCTCCTCACGGAGCTTTTTTACCCTGGTACGAACAGTTCCCTCGGCAAGCTGTAATTCATCGGCGATCTTGTTGAACGAGACCCGCCCGTCTTTCAAATGATTGATTATGGCCAGATTAATTGCATCAATATCCATCTCAGCCTCCGTATTTCATTATTGCGTAAATAAAATACGATAAAGTGACGAGAATGTCAATCAGGGCCTTTGTTTTTGCCTGTATTGGCAATTCGCTGCCGTTTTTCTTTCTGGTCTCAGGTTTGAACGTGCGGATTCCAACGATTGAGGGAATTCTCAGCGACAGCCTCGAAGCGGCTCATGAAAGGTCCTTCAGGCAGCAGCCTGAGTGTTTTTCAGTCGTATTTCCATGCTGCCTCTGCGATCATTTCTTTGTCGGCGGATGTGCGAGTATGTCAAGAATCCGTTCCATCACAAGATTATTGTTCATCAGCTTGTCACTGCACTGCACTAGCTTCTCTTCCGACTGGATCCACCTGCCGGAGACCAGTTCCTCCCGGCAATTATCGATGATAGCCGACAGTCCTGGCGGCGTCATTTCCAGGTGATACTGCAGTCCGAGGATACGGTCTCCAACAATGAAGGCTTGATTGCGGCAGCCTCCGCTTGAACCGAGG
Source organism: Desulfocapsaceae bacterium (assembly GCA_963674815.2). Lineage (GTDB taxonomy): Bacteria > Desulfobacterota > Desulfobulbia > Desulfobulbales > Desulfocapsaceae > MADRE3. The sequence goes on along the minus strand of CAXXTV010000004.1, from coordinate 405,014 downwards.
CATAGACCTCCGGAAGGGATGTCAAAGGTATCCCCATGCCAGTGAAAAACTGTCATTTCATCAGGAAAAACAGAGTCAAACGGGGAAGGAACCACGGCAGCCGAGGAGACCGGGAACCAGCCGATCTCCTTTTCCCGGTTCGGGTACACCCGGGCCCCCAGAACAGCGGCCAGGAGCTGCGCTCCCAGGCAGATTCCCAGCAGAGTGCAATCGGTTTTGAGCAGAGAGCGGAGAAATATTTTCTCTCCGGCAAGCCAGGGGAAGGTCTTGTCATCGTATACGCCCATGGGTCCGCCCATGATGATCAGCATTTTGACATCTTCGGGATCGGGAAATTCGTCTCCTGCCCAGAGCCTTGTTGCGATAAGATTGTGGCCCCTCTTTTCAGCCCAGTTGGAAATGGAACCGAGCCCTTCGAAGCGCACGTGCTGCAGCCAGTGTATATTCATCTGGACCCTGAACGTCTAAACACCTTCTTTGTCTTCGCTCGCTCCCTCTCAATACTTCTGCTGATCAGCGGAAAGGCGGAGCGTAGAGAAGCCCTCCCCTGGTCCACAGGGCATTAAGCCCGCGCTCAATTTTTAGCGGTGAACCGCCGCCGACATTTCTTTCGAAAACTTCTCCGTAATTGCCGACCTGTCTGATAATCTGGTACGCCCAGTCATCTTTCAAGCCCAGTCCTGTCCCCTTCACGCCCTCCAGGCCAAGCAGCCTGCGGATGTTCTGGTTCGAGCTCGTTTTCATTTCATCGATATTTGCTGATGTCACCCCGCTTTCTTCAGCATTGATCATTGCAAAAAGTGTCCATTTGACAATGTTGAACCAGCCATCATCTCCCTGCCTGACGACCGGCCCCAGGGGCTCCTTGGAAATCACTTCAGGTAAAACGACAGCATCCGCTGGCTTTTCCAGCTCGATCCGGAGTGCATACAACTGTGACTTGTCACCTGTCAGGACATCGCAGCGCCCAGCTTTATAGGCCCTTACCGTTTGATCTGACGTGTCAAAGGCGAGCGGCTTATACACCATTTTATTCTCTTTGAAATAATCAGCTAGATTCAATTCAGAGGTCGTCCCGGACTGGACACAGATCGTCGATCCACCCAGGTCGAGCGCACTCTTCGCCCCTCTTGTTCTGGTGATCATAAATCCCTGTCCGTCATAGTAGTTAATTCCGGCGAAGTGGAGCCCGAGGGCCGTATCTCGAGTCAAGGTCCAGGTGGCATTGCTGGCCAGCATATCGACCTCCCCGGATTGCAGAACCGTCAAACGCTCTACTGCGGCCAGAGGAATCAGTTTGATTTTTGCCGCATCGCCAAGCACTGCAGCTGCAACTGCCCGGCAAAGGTCAACATCGAACCCGGCCCAGGTGCCGCGCTCATCGGGGTTTGAAAAGCCCGGGATACCGGTCGATACGCCGCAAATCAGCTCGCCGCGCCGCTGTACGTCCTGCAGGGTCATGGCCTGCGGGTCATGCGCCGTCAGCAGCAGGACCACCAACAGTGCGACTATGGAGCACTGCGCTCGAATCATTCATTTCTCCTTTACAAAAACAGACACCTTCAGCAGCTCGCAGCTCCGCCCGGTTCATCAGCTATCAATTGTACCAATGGCAGAGACTCTTGTCCACTTTCTAAAAAGATAGCCGATCATTGTCAAAAAAAACATTTACATTCTGATTATAAATCAATAATTTCATATGATTGATTTACCTCCTCTTCCTCTTGGCCTGTGACCGATGAAAAAGAACTCCCTGAAGAAAACAGCCCGCTACGCTGCCATTGAAGCCCTCTGTAAACGTGCACAGACAAGACTGCCGATATCCCAGGTGTTTGAACAGGCGATTGAAGAACACAAGGTCAGCGAGGTCGACAGGCAACTCGCCATGAAGATCTGTTACGGGGTACTGCGCCGGAAAGAGTACCTCGACCTCATTCTTTCTCTGCTCTGCAGCCAGCCTCTGAGCAGAATTAAACCGTTTGCCTATCACGCCCTGCACACCGGCCTCTACCAGCTGCTATTCCTTGACAGGATACCTCCGTCGGCCGCCGTAAATGAAACCGTAAAGGCCGTTGCGGCAGCTCATCTGTCCAAACCGATACAGGGTTTTGTCAACGGGGTACTCCGGCAATCGATCCGCAAACGCTCAGAACTACCCCAGGAGGATGAGGTGAGCCTGCTCAATCATCCGGAATGGCTTGTCAGTCGCTGGCAGAGCAATTTCGGCGAAGAGACCGCCAGACAGATCTGCATGGCCAACAACCAGGAACCGCGCCTCTGCCTGCGGGCAACCGCCAGGACCAGCAGAGCCGAGCTCCTGGAACTGCTGCTGCAGAACAATATCTCCGCCAGGTCCGGGGTATACGCACCGGATGCCATCATTGTCGAGAGTTTCCAGGGCTCAATCACCGCACTGCCCGGGTTCACGCACGGTTTTTTCCAGGTCCAGGGTCAGGCCGCACAGCTTGCGACACTTCTGCTGGGGCCATTTGAAAACGGAGCTCGTTACCTTGACTGTTGTGCCGGTGTCGGCGGAAAAACCTCTCATCTCCTGTCTCTGGTCAATGCCCAGGCAAGTTCGGTTGTCGCCCTTGAACCTCATGCACAACGGGCCTGCCAGCTCAGAGAAACAATCAGCCGGACAGCGGACTCCCTCCTGGCCACTGTTTTCGAGCAGACGCTTGAAAAATACTCTGCTTCCTGCCCCCCGAAATTCAAGGCAATACTGGTCGATGCACCCTGCTCGGGGACGGGCGTTATCGGCAGGCACCCGGATATTCGCTGGAACAGGGAGGCAGATCAGCTAGCGCTCTATCAAAAACAGCAGATAGCGCTGCTGGAACATGCCGAAAAACTGCTCCTGCCGGGAGGAGTAATCGTCTATGCCACCTGCTCCATAGAACCCGAAGAGAATCAACAGGTAATCGAATACTTTCTGGAAAAGCATCGTCATTTTTCCCTGACAGATTGCCATGCTTATCTGCCCTCCCAGGCCCATCCGCTCATTCATGACGGCTGTTTTGCTCCGCTGCCGGCAGCGGAAATTGACGGTTTCTTTGCTGCCCGCCTTACTTCAATCCGGCAGAGTGATTAACCTTTGCTTTACTCTTTTGCAGAAGGTACATTGATTTCAGGCAGAAAACGGTCTTTAACTATACACAGCAGGTAGACGATGGCGGAAATAAAAAGTACTCTGGAAATGGTGATGGAGCGGGCTGCCAGGATGACGGCAGAAGTTGCGGAAGTGCAGCAAAACGACGATTCAGAGCGAAAAGGTATGCGTACCGCCGCTGCCCTGCTCAATGGCGAATCAATCGATCTGCTGAGCTATCTGAAAGAACAGCCGCCCGCGGAGCAGATGGGTGTACGCACTGGCATGGTCCGGACCCTGCTGAGAAACATTGTTCTGCCCCGCGAAGATTCCGTCACGGAGAGTTCTCTGGTCAGTCTTTCAGCAATCCAGGCGCTGAGCGGAAATTCGGCAGAAATCAGCGCCATCTGCAGTGAACTTCAGAAGATTCTGAAGCAATACCGCCAGCATCGCCAGCAGGTCAAAGAGCAACTTGATGATGCAATTCGGTCCCAGCTGAAACAGAAACTCCTCCAGAAGGGGCAAAGAATCGATGATGAAATGTCCATAAACCCGGCAATGCACCCCCAGTATCAGGAAGAGCTGGCCCGCATGTTCGGCGATCTCAACGAGCAGTACAACCAGGCCATCGAACAGAGAAGAGCAGCCATCAGGCAGTGTCTCGGCGGCTGAGGCGCTGCTGATAATCATCACACCTTTCAGACATGGATTTCAAACTTCGCCGACAGCATTTGAAAAAAATACTGAGGCGTAAAAAAATCGATGCCCTGCTGATCAGCCAGCCCGAGAACCGCAGATATCTGAGCGGGTATGGAGCGCCGGACCACTCCATCGCCGAAAGTTCCGGTTATCTCTATATTCCCGTCCGCGGGCAAGCGCTTCTGCTTACCGATTTCCGCTTCAAACTCCAGGCTGAAAAGGAATCTGACCTTCCAGTGCATCTTTATTCCAGGGGACTGCTCCCCCTGCTCAACAGGCTGCTGGCTGACGGCGGAGTCAAACAATTTGGTTTTGAGAGCCAGTACACCCTGCACTCGCGCAGTGTTGAATTTGATAAAATTGCCGACAAACATGCCATAACGCCCATTCCGCTTACAGGACTGGTTGAGAGAATGCGCGCCATCAAGAGCGAAGATGAAATCAACCTGATCCGCAACTCAGTCAGGCTCAATGAAAAAGTTTTCCAAGGGCTGTTCAAGACCATATCCCCGAAAATGAGCGAGATCGATGTGGCCATCGAGATTGAAACCGTAATGCGCACTCTTGGTGCCGAGTCGGCAGCCTTTTCTACGATTGTCGCGGCGGGAAGCAACAGTGCCCTCCCGCACGCTGTACCGACTGGCAGGCTCCTGGGCCGCGGCCAGCCAATTGTTGTCGATATGGGGCTCATCCTGTCCGGCTACTGTTCAGACATGACCAGGACATTTGTCCTGGGCACACCGGACAAACGCTACAGTGATCTGCACCGAGTAGTGCGCAGAGCCCAGATAGCAGGCATCAAGGCGGTAAAAGCCGGGACTCCCGCCTGCACTGTCGACAGGGCGGCCAGAAAGATTATCAGCGATGCCGGCTATGGTAAGTATTTCGGCCACTCGCTGGGCCATGGGGTTGGTCAGGCAGTTCACGAGCATCCCCGCGTATCCGCGAAAAGCAGAGGTAAACTGAAGGCCGGTATGGTAATCACCATTGAGCCTGGTGTCTATATTCCCGGCTGGGGCGGTATACGCCTGGAAAATATGGTCGTCGTCCGTGAAGATGGCTGCGAAGACCTGAACAGGGATACGACCTGGCTTGACCTATGAAAGAGAGGCAGATGAAAAACCGCCACGTTGAAACCTTATGAGACAGATCGTTATTGATGAGCTTTCCCCGATGGAGCGGGATAATCTTGACTCTTACTTGAAAAGAACGCTTACACCGGGGCCGATAGAAAACATTCACTGGTTTGTTTTACCCGCTGACCTGCACTCTGATGCTCAACAGGGACATGATGATTGCGGGCCATTCTATCTGGCCGTAGAACTTGAAAATTCCCGTGTCTGTTTTGAGCTTTTGGTGAGGAGCACGAGCAATCTGCATTGCAGCTGTATCGCCTATGCAACACCTGTCCAACGGCAGTTCATCCTCGATTTCATAGATAAAATGCTTCTTGAGGAAATGATACAGGCCTGATTTTCTGCCTGTAAACCGTATGCAACCAGCCAGCGTTGTCATGCTGGCATAACATTTTTTCAACAGCCCTTCATGCCATGAACACTAACTATATTATCCCATTGCTGCTGCTGTCCATTCTCGCCGGTTGCGCAACCAGCCCGACCGGCCGCTCACAACTGATGCTGGTCTCCCCGGATGAAGCAATTTCAGCATCGAGACAGGCCTACCTGCAGACGTTGCAGCCGCTCGCCAAGGAAGGAAAAATCGATTCCGACCGCCGGGTAGCTCAGCGCGTCCGCACGATCACCGGCCGCATTATCAGTCAGGCTATTGTTCTCTTTCCCAACAGCGCTGATTGGGACTGGTCAATCAAGGTAATCGATGACCCGGCGGTGGTCAACGCCTGGTGCATGGCAGGTGGCAAAATGGCGATTTACACCGGGCTGATCAACAAGGTGCAACCGACAGACGACGAACTCGCCCAGGTTCTGGCCCACGAAATATCTCATGCCCTTGCCAACCATACGGCAGAACGCATGTCGGTCGCGCTTGCCTCCCAGCTCGGTATCGCGACCGTCGGCATGGCCGCATCGGGCAGCCGCTACAGTGGCGCCGCATTGTCAGGCAGCGCCCTTGCCGCGGCACTTGCAATTCAACTCCCCAACAGCAGAACTGCTGAGACAGAGGCTGATGTCATGGGCATGGAGCTCGCTGCCCGTGCAGGATACAACCCGTATGCCGCAGCGACGCTGTGGAAGAAAATGGAACAGGTCGGCGGCAAGGGGCCCGTAGAGTTCCTCAGTACACATCCGGCACCGGTCAACAGGCAGACCGCCCTGACAAATCTTGCGCCGCGCTACCTGGGCCTTTATCAGCAAAGCGGAGTACGGCCGGTCTACCAATTTAAAAATTAACGGATTACTGCCAGGGTCATGCACATCATTACGACTCACAAAAATACCGATTTCGACGCCCTGGCCTCCGTTATTGCCGCCACCCTCATCTATCCCGGAGCTGTAGGAGTCATTCCAACATCGGTGAATAATAATGTTGCCAGATTCCTGACGACCCATAAAACAGCCTTTAATCTTGTCCTGCCCAGTGAGATCAACCTCGAAGAGGTCGACCAGCTCACCGTCGTTGATACCAATCAATGGCGCAGACTCGACCGCATGAATACGCTCAGGAAACGAGCTAACCTGGCAATAGCCCTTTGGGACCACCATCACAACGGGGGTGACATCAATGCGGACTGGAGTTGTCAGGAAGAGGTCGGAGCTACCGTAACCCTGCTGATCAGGGAGATGAGAAAAAAGGAAATGGAGTTGAACCCGCTGATATCAACAATCCTGCTTATCGGTCTGTATGAGGATACCGGCCACCTCAGTTTTCCTTCCACCAAAGCCGAAGATGCCGCCGCAGCTGCCTTCCTGCTTGAGCATGGCGCTGACCTCAATGTCGCCGCAGTCTTTCTGAACCCGCCCTATGAGGAGATTCAAAAAGACATACTTTTCAGCATGATGCAGGATACCGAAAAAATAAAGCTCAACAATTACACCGTCGGCATCAATGTCATTGCCCTGAAAAAGAAAGTGCCCATGCTGGCCGCCGTGGTCAGCATGTATCGAAAAATTATCAATGCAGATGCCGTCTTTGTCATATTCATCAATGATAACAGGAGCTCAACGGTTATCGGCCGCAGTGGAGTGGACCGTATCGATATCGGTGCGGTACTCAGTAAAGTCGGCGGGGGTGGACACCCGGCTGCCGGTTCAGCGACGGTGAAAAGTACTGTTTATTCAGCAGAGCAGCTCAGGCAAAAAATCGTCGATGAGCTGGGAAAGATCAGAACAAACGGGGCCATCGTTGCCGACCTGATGTCCTTCCCGGTTACCTTCGTATCGCCGGACACCCGGATGCAGGTGGTTCGTGAGCTTATGCAGGAAAAGAAGATACGGGGCATTCTTGTCGGCAGTGAAACAAACCTTGAAGGAATCATCGTTCTCTGGGATCTTAAAAAACTTAAACTGAAAAAACAATGGAAGAGCCCGGTAAAGGCGTTTATGATCCGCGATGTTGCCACCATCCCGCCCGGCCTGCCGCCTGCTCAGGCTGCACAGTTTATGGTGAAGAAAAATATTGGTCACCTGCCGGTTGAGCATGAAGGGCGGATAATCGGCATTGTTACCCGCACTGACATCTTGAACTATTTCTACGGAATGCTCCCTGAATAGAACCTTAGTGCCGCTTCAAGGCAATCCCGCTGATATCATCAAACATTTTAAAGCGGGGATACCTGCAGCAGCGGGCATCGCTGCGCTGCATGTCCCGGATCTGGTTTTTCATGCCGTCAAGCCCCGCGCGCCTGTAAATCTCCACCATTGCTTCAACGTCAACGGGGTTTTCAGGCAACTCGTTGGGCAGGAACAGACCGTCGCTGAACAACAGGATATCGGTAACCGTGCTGACATCCTCCACCCCGTAACGGACAAAGTCAAGGGCCTCGGCCTCACCGTTAAGCACCCCGTAGTCGCGATTCATGCCTCTGCGGACTTCGCCAATCTCCCGGGCAAGCACCTCGTGGATAGTACCGTTGCTGCTCGGGCCTATTTTTTTCCACCTCTGCAAGGTAGCGATATCCTGGCCGGGCTGCTCGGTAATCGTCTCGTGGTTTCCATCTTCAGAAACAAGAACAATCATGCAGTCTCCTGACTGAGCCCACTCGATGTAGTCACCAGTAACGCGAAGCGCAGCAAAACTTGTTGACCAGAGAGATTCCCGAGCACTCATGTCTACACCAGACAAGGACATTGCCTGAAATATCTCGTCATTGGCCCTCCCGGCCATATCCTCAAGGGAACCATGATTTCGGCAAAAGGCCGCCGCAGTGATAACAGCCGCCTGTCTGCCCCCGCTGGTGAGGACGCTGTGCGGATCATCGGTGATGGATGTCGCGCCATCACAGACAATAAAGATATCATTGTCAACAGAAAGCGTATCCTCATTGACATCACCGCTTCCCTGTTCAATGACGGTCTCCTGGACAAAAAAAGATGGATGACAACTTTTATTCGGTGATAACACCTGTTCCTGGGCGTGCACGTACATCGCTTTTCCTGGTCTTGAGGTTAACTCAGGTCATTTTAATACCACACAGCTCCGGAAACAAATTGTTTAACCAGATATATCTATCGATATCGATCGGAAAATTCTATGGGAAATGAAAAAAAGGTGCCGACCAACCCGGCGTGCAGAGAGGATCTGTCCGGTCAGATCAATTTCTACTATATTATCTTGCCGCCTTTGGTGCTGCTCTTTAGCGGTTTTCGCTGCATGCCGAGCACAATCCGGCAAACTCCAGCCTGAATCCGGTGACCCGGTAGCCATTGGCCGACTGCGGAGATGGTGTTCGAATGCTGTCGTGCTGCAGCGTTATATTGTCGATCCGGTGACATTTGATACAATAGATATGGTCATGGTCGGAGACATCATAGTCAAAACGTTTCTGCCGCCCGCTTATTTCCAGTTTGGTTATCGTTCCGGCCGCGGAAAGCGTCTCTAGGTTTCGGTAGACGGTAGCAAGACTGATTCTCGGCATAACTTTTCTGACCCGCTCATAAAGCTCATCGGCAGTCAAGTGTTCTTGGCTTCTCCGTAACTCCTGGAGAATACATTCACGCTGGTTTGTCATTCTGAGCTGCATTACCGAACTCCTTTGGGAAGAATAACTATTTCTAATTGATAACCATTAACACGTCAATCTATTTCAGCTGCAACAATTTGCCAGTACAGCTTCCAGCACCCGGTTTCCCCAATTCTCTTTACCCGCTGAGATTTTTTCAATCCAGTGCTCGAAATGATCGCCAGGCCTGCTTATAATGCGGTGATGGAACTTTTGACGGTACAAAACCTTAGAAAAGTATATGGCGGCAGTGTTGCTGTAGAAGATATCTCTTTTGCCGTTCGCCAGGGAACCTGCTATGGGCTGCTTGGTCCGAATGGCGCAGGGAAAACGACGACGATGGAGGTCATTGAAGATATCATCCCGGCGACGAGCGGTGCCATTTTTTACAAAGGGAAAGCCCGTGACACCCGATTTCGCGAGGAAACAGGCATTCAGTTTCAGCATACGTCCCTGCTCAACTTCCTCTCGGTCAGAGAAACACTGCAATGCTACCAGAAATTATTTAGCCACCCGGAAAAACTGGAGACACTGATTACACGCTGTAATCTCAAGCCAATTCTGAACAACAGAAACGACCGGTTATCGGGAGGTCAGAAACAGAGGCTCATGCTGGCGGTGGCGCTGATCAACCGGCCCGACCTGGTCTTTCTTGATGAACCCTCAACAGGGCTTGATCCACAGTCCCGCCGCTATTTATGGGAGATTGTCGAGGATATCAGAAATGACGGAAAGACCATTGTCATGACAACCCATTCCATGGAAGAAGCACAATTTCTCTGTGACACCATCGCGATTATCGACCAGGGTTCCATCATCGCCGAGGGCAGCCCAACGGAGCTCATCACCACCTATTGCAAAACCAATACGATAACCCTGCCGCTGTCCGCTGTTAAAGAGCGGCTCGCAACCCTGAACATGGCCTATCGACAGCAGGGAGATTCTGTTGTGATCAGTTCTCTCGATATTGAGGAAACACTGAGGATGCTGATGGCTGCAGGCGTCAGTCTAAGGGAAATGGTGGTCGACTCTCCTGATCTTGAGGATGTCTTTCTTTATCTTACCGGTAAAAAACTAAGAGAATAGTATGACAATATCCATGCAGCTTCAGCGAATCTGGGCGATTTTCACTGCCAGAAACAAAGAATTTTTCCGTGATCGTGCTGCATTTGGATGGAATTTTGCGTTCCCGTTCCTGATCATTATCGGATTCGGCGTCATCTTCAGCGGCGACAGGCTCTCCACCTTTAAAGTCGGGGTTTTTCCTCAGCAGGGAAGCGCTGCCGGCCCTGCTGAAACGGCAATTCCTGTCCAGTTTCGGGATAATGCCGCAGTTACGATCATCCCCATTTCGAGCCTTGAGGAGGGGCTTGGTAAAATACGCTATCACAAAATTGACCTTCTGATAGAGGGCAGCTCATCGAAGCACCGCTACTGGGTTAATGATTCCTCGCCCAAGGGGGCCATCGTCGAACAGATCTACAGGGCCGCACTGCAGCCGGAAGGGTCGGCTTTGTCTGAGCAGCACATCGTTGACGGCGAACGGGTCAGATACATTGATTGGCTCTTTCCGGGCATCATGGCGATGAACATGATGTTTTCAGCGTTCTGGGGTGTCGGTTATGTCGTTGTCCGCTATCGAAAGAATGGGGCTCTCAAACGCTTGAAGGCAACCCCCCTGACTGCGTTTGAATTTCTCAGCGCCCAGATGCTCTCCAGAATCTTCCTGCTCATGTTCACCTTCTCGGTCGTCTGGCTCGGCTCGGACCTGATGTTTGATCTCAGGATCCAGGGTTCCATAGCACTCTTTTTTTTCATCTTCTTTCTCGGCGGCTTGAGCTTGTGCTCCATCGGGCTTTTTCTTGCAGCCCGCGGCACCAGTGAAGAATTTACCTCAGGCGCGCTGAATTTTATCTCCTGGCCGATGATGTTTCTCTCTGAGGTCTGGTTTTCAATTGAAGGCGCGCCGGTGTGGGTTCAGAATCTGTCCTGGATTTTCCCACTGACCCATATGCTGAAAGCGGCAAGAAAAGTGATGAATGAAGGCCTCGGATTCTTCGCGATCCAGCTGGAATGCACGCTGATGATACTGACAACCGTCATCTTCCTCAGTCTGGCAGCCGCACTTTTTTCCTGGAATGAATAATGCGCGCCTGTTATGTCGACTCGCATCTTCATCTCCAGGACGATCGTTTTGGAGGCCAGGCAGAACTGCTCATCAACCGTGCGAAACAAGCCGGCGTTGCCCTGTTATTCTGCAATGCGGCAAAAGAGTCGGACTGGCCTGCTATTGCTACCCTGCGAAATAACGACACCGGCCTCATACCGTTTCTGGGAATTCATCCCTGGTACGCCGGCAGCGCTGAACCCGGGTGGGATACACGGTTGAAAAATATGCTGGAATCTTTTAATCAATCGTGTGGTGTTGGAGAATCCGGGCTTGACAGAAACGCTGCAGCCGATTTTACCGTTCAGATCGAGCTGTTTGAAAAGCATCTTGAAATTGCCCGTCAGCTTTCACGACCGATAGCTCTCCACTGCGTAAGCAGCTGGGGTGCACTGGTTGACCGCCTTGAATCATACGCAAGGGACAAGAGGTTGCCGGCGACGATGATCCACTCCTTCAGCGGCTCTTTTGAAACAATGAAGCGCCTCACCCGAATTGGCTGCTTCATTTCCTACTCGCTGCAAATTATTGAACCGCACAGGACAAAGCTGCGCGAAACCTTTATCCGTACACCGCTTGAGCGGCTGTTTCTTGAAACCGATGCTCCCGGCCGGTTGAACCCGTCTGTTTTCAGGCAGGCAAAAACGCTTACCCCATTCAGCGAACCGGTCCTGATTCCCGAGTTTTACCGATGGGCAGCCCGGCAAAGAAATGTCGAACCAGTTTATTTTAAGACCCAGATATGGCGCAATGCACAGGTTTACACGAACACGACTGCTGGTAGGTGAAGAAGCATTTGCCCGGCTGTCCGCCGCTCATGTAGCAGTAATCGGTCTCGGAGCAGTCGGCGGCTATGCGGTGGAAGGGCTGGCGAGAGCAGGTATCGGCAAACTGACCATTGTTGATTTTGATACGATACAGCTGTCAAATATCAACCGCCAGCTCTACGCTCTGGAATCAACGATTGGCCAGGCAAAATCGGCGCTGGCCGGCAGCCGGGTCCTGGAAATAAACCCATCCTGTGAGGTCAGGCCAATGCAGCTGTTTGCAGACAGCACAAGCATCCTTGCCGTACTCGAAGAACAACCGGATATCCTCATTGATGCAATTGATTCCTTAAACCCCAAGATCCAGGTCTTGACCGCTTCCTTCAACCACGGGGTGCCAACCCTCTCGTCAATGGGCGCTGCACTTCGCACCGATCCTGCACAGATACGGATCGATGATATTTCCCGAACCAAAAACTGTCCTCTGGCACGACGGGTACGAAAGCGGTTGCGCGGCAACAACATAGAAAAAGGCATCACCTGTGTCTACTCGACAGAACCTGTCTTGTTTGACTATCGCCCCCCCGAGAAGCAGTCTGAACAAGTTCCCTGCTCAGACAGGGGCAGGACCCGACGAACGCTGGGCAGCCTCCCCACCTTAACGGCCATATTTGGATTGATGCTCGCCAACGAGGCAATCATGCAGCTGGTTAAAAGTACAAAATGAAAAGGATATTTCTCGCTCTCAGGCTTGACGACATTACCCGCGCCCTGCTCTGTGGGCTGGGTGCCCAGGTTCCGGGGGCGCGCCCGGTAGCAGAGGAGCAATTGCACCTGACGCTGCGCTTTATCGGAGATGTGGACGGTGCGACGTTCCGGGACATCAGGGAAGGGTTGTGGGAGCTGCCTGTCCCACCTGTCGTCTTGTCAATCCGCGGCGTCGGTCACTTCCCTCCGCGGGGCCAGCCGCGTATTCTCTGGGCAGGGGTAGAACCATCCGCTGAACTGACCGGCCTGAGAAGCAAGGTAAACCATATTCTCAGGGAATGCGGTATTTCTCCTGAAGAGAGAAAATATCACCCGCACATAACACTTGCCCGCCTCAAGAACAGCTCAGCGCATCGTGTCGCCCGCTTCCTCGCTCAAAACAGCATGCTCAGCACTCCACCGTGCACCGTCCATCAATTAACCCTTTTTTCAAGTATTCTCTCCCCGAAAGGGGCTGTGCACACAATTGAGGATGAGTATCCGCTTGTCGGACTGTAGACTCGAGAAAAACTAATCCTTTTTTTTCAGAGAATGATCATCTCGCTGCAAAAAATACATGGCGACAAAAATTACCGCGATACCGGGCATTACCTTTAACTCCGGCCAGCCTCGTCCGATAAGGATTTCAATGAACAGCACCAGTCCGGGATAGAGGTAAGAGTAGGCCATTACCCTCGTGGGACCGAGAAACTGGATCGAGTACTGGGTCAGATAAAAAGAGATTACCGTTGTGAAAAAAGCAAGGTAGGCGATCCACGCCCATACCTCCAGGGGAACAGCTGCCAGGTCGACACGAGCAAGCCCCAGAGCGCCGGCAGGCAGCAGCCAGATACTTCCGGTAATCAATATCCAGAAGGTCATTACCTCCATTTTCTCGCCGCGATGCATCCGCCTGACAAGAGGCGTATACAGTCCCATGGCAAGACAGCCGGCAAAGAAGATCAGATCTCCGCGATTCCACTGCAAGCCCAGAAACAGCGACAAATCACCACGGAACAATACCCAGATTGCACCAAGCAGGCCGAAGACAAGGGCGGCAATTGTTGATCTTCCAATCTTCTCGCCCACGATGATCGCTGCATAGATGGCCGACAGTGCGGGAACCAGGGTAAAAAGCACGCTGGTATTGAGTGCGGTCGTATACTGCAGGGAAAAAAACATACACCAGAAAAATATGACCAGCGAACCGCTTACCACCCCATAGCGGCCAAGTGATCCCAGGCTCACCCGCAGGCCGTACTTCCAGCTGATCGCAGGGGCCAGAAAACAGGCGCCGAGAACAAACCGGACAAGCGTCAAAACGGCGGAATCAAGGTGTTTTGCGATGTGCTCGCCGACAATAAACGAGGTTGAGACCAGTGTCGCACAAATAACCATGAGCACGTGGACACCTCTTTTTTTTCCAACCACTGCCAGCTTCATTTCAGAATCTCGCACGATCAGGAGAGAAAAACCAGGTACCAGCAGAGACCAAGGCTGGAACAGGAAGAGGTGACCCCATTGCCCGACGCTGCATCAAACCTGCTCCCGCCCGAAAAGCAGCCGATAGGTAACCCCTGTCAAGGTAAAAAACATCGGCACTGTCCAGATCATGCCGACCCCGAAAGGAATGATGGAAAGAAAATAGACCAGATACATGAGCAGATAGGCAGCGAATATCCGCCACCATTTTCGCTGAACGGCCCGACGCGACATCTCCATTGCCTGCCAGGGGCCAACTTTTTTATCGACCAGCAGCGGCAGGGTAAAGGAGTAGCCGACCGCCAGATAAACACCCGGCAGGATGAACAAAAAGAAACCGCAGGTGATCAGCAGCAACATCAGAAAACCTGCAACAGTAATTGGGACCAGTCTCGAAAAGCCGCTGAAGACGAGTCTCCAGGAAAACGATTGAGCCGCAGCCCGGCGAACGCCGATGGTGATCAAACCAGACAAAAAGACCAACGATAAGGTTATGCACAGCATCTGACTGAGGATATTCAACCAGACACCCGGCAGCGTACCTGTCCGCACGCCGGAAAAGGCGAGAAGATACACGCCCCCGATGCCAAGGGTCAAAAGCAGCAGAACGATAACACCGATTCCCGCCCATATCGAGCCCTTGACCCCGCTGGTCATCTGCCATGAAGCGCGTATAAGGTCTGCGGCTGAGAAATCGCCTGGTGGCAGCAAAAATGCAGCATTCTCTTCCTGGACCTCTTGCGAAGCGGATCTGTTTTCTGCAGCCGCTGCCGTGTTTTCAGGGGCAGCTGCGCAAGCTTCCTGCTTTTCTTGCGCCTCTTCTGCACAGTCCCGGCAATAAAGCTGTTCGTCCCGAACAATGCCAACAGCCTCTTCCACCGACTTTCCGCACGCACTGCAGGTGCCGGCCAGCAGCCCCTCAAGCTCAGCCCTGAGCTCATCCTCAGCGAGTACCGGGGCCTGCTCCGCTGCCTGCTCATCACCAAACGAAATGTCATCTCTCATCTCAAGGGCAGTATCAATGGTACTTTCTGAGAATCCAGCCTCGCTTCGCAAGGGGTGACGGACGGGCGCCGCAGCTGACAGGATATGGCGATGTGGTTCGGGCACGAGAAGGACAGTGGCACACTTCGGGCACCTTACCCTCTGGCCGTTCATGGATTCCCCGACGCTGCCGCGCACCCCGCAGCCGGGACATTTTATTTTCATGCCCGCCCCTCAACCGGAACCGTATGATGCAGCGCTGCCAGGCCCACTTCTTCCCGACCGGTTCATTTGGAACAGACCGGGCAAATCTGCCGTCCGTCGATAATCCTGATAAAATCGCTGCTGAAACGAAACCCGCAGACTTCACAAACGATTACACCTGAATCCTCATCAGCTGTAACGGGACTGTCCGGGTTACCGGACCCCGCCTTTTTCTCGCCGATACCAGCCAGTCCCGGCCCGACATCCGGGGAAGAAGTCATCTCCGATGCTGGCGGCACCGGGTCCACAAGCACGTCTGCCGCGACCGTGAACACCTTCAGGCAATCCGGGCATTGCACTCTTTTCAGGTAATATTCATTACCGGCCGTACCACTCAAGCCGCAGCCGGGACAGATCATTCTCATCGGTTTCCTCCGCACATCATTTCAATTACCATATTTCAGGGATGATCTACCTTAACAACTGAACCATTGCGTATTATTAAAGAGAAGGTATCATAATAACACTTTTTTTTCCAAAACAGATGGAGATCTATCATGCCGGAATTTATTATTATCGTTGCCATTTCTCAAAATGGAGTCATTGGCCGGGATGGCCGGCTTCCCTGGCATCTTCCCTCAGACCTCAAACATTTCAAAAAGACGACAATGAACTATCCCATCATCATGGGGAGAAAAACCTTCGACTCAATAGGCAAGCCGCTGCCGGGAAGGAACAATATCGTCCTCAGCAGAAACTCCTCGCTCTCACTGCCGGGGTGTGCTGTCGTGCATTCAATCGAGGAAGCATTGGAGCTGTGCAGGGAAGACGATAAGGTCTTTATCATCGGTGGCGCAGATATTTTCAACGACTGCCTGCCGATCACCGACACGATTATCGTAACCGCGCTTAAACGTGAGGTTGATGGCGACGTCTTTTTTCCAGAAATCGACCCGGCCGTTTTCAAACAAACCGAAGCAATTAGCCATGATCTCGAAGAACCTTACTCAATCATCCGCTATGAGCGCATTGCAGACGGTTCGCCAATTGAACAATAACCCTGGATCATAAGATCTAAAAAGCAATCATGCACCCCCTGCGCAGACAGGTACGGTGGATTAACCAGTCAACACCCGCCTACTCATCAGCCATATGAATACACTGCTTGTACTCGACCATGACGAAGCGCTCTATGTTTCTGCCTTAAAGAAAAGAAACTTACCCCAGCTGAACATTTATTCCGCACAAAATTCAGAAGCCGCAGAGCACACTATTGCGCAGGCAGATATAATCCTTGGCCGGCCTGCCGATGCAGCGCTCGTGCTCGACAGGGCAAAAAAACTGCGCTGGCTGCAGTCTACCTTTGCCGGGGTTGAACCGCTCTGCGCCGAAGGACTGCGGACCGACTATCTGCTGACGGGAGTGAAGGACGTATTCGGTCCACTGATGAGCGAATATGTTTTTGCCTACATTCTGGCCGGGGAGCGCAGCCTCTTTGAGACCAGGGAAAATCAGCGCAGCAAGGTGTGGTCGCCGATTCCCTACCAGGGGTTGGACAGCCTGACAATCGGCATTGTCGGGCTCGGGTCTATTGGCAAAAGCATTGCCGCGACCGCCCGCCATTTCGGCATGCGGGTCCTCGGTATGAAACGGACCCCTGGCAGCGTTGACAACGTCGAAGAGGTGTTCCTTTCTTCTGAAAAATCAGCATTTCTGCCACTTGTCGATTACCTTGTCATAACGCTTCCGGCAACGAGACAGACGACTCGTTTTATAGGCCTTGAAGACCTCAAACTCATGAAACCATCAGCAATCGTGATGGCTGTCGGCAGGGGCTGCAATATTGATCAGGATGGACTGATTGCCGCCCTGCAGAAAAAGCACATCGGCGGAGCAGTGCTCGACGTCTTTGAGGAAGAGCCGCTTCCCGAGGCAAGCCCGCTATGGGGTATGGACAATGTCTGCATAACCCCGCACAATTCGGCATTTTCTTTTCCTGAACGGATAACGGCGCTTTTCTGCGAGAATTACCAGCGTTTTCTTGACGGAAGAACGCTTCATCATGTTGTTGATTTTGAAAATGGTTACTGATGTACCAAAACATTCCTGTTATAAACCCGCTAAAACGGTTTTTGTTTAATATATCAACAATCGCTCTGAATAATGGATTCTCAGCAATTTGACCTTCCAAAGCAGTTCAATCATGCCCTCACCATGGTCAGAAGCCATACCATTGTCCTCTGGTGGCTTGTCTTTTTGGGCCTGCTCAATACGGTAACAACGCTCACAGCCGACACCGCTTTTTCCAGGATGCTCTCCACCCTGGCATTTGTGTTGTCGATCTGTTCGACTCCCGTCATCTACGGCATATACTATGAACTGATTGAGGACATATACTCATCGCTCGCAAACATCATCAAGTCATACACACTCCCCTATCTCTGGCTTCTGGTGCGGATGTATCTCCCGGTTATTTTTCTTGCCTGGCTGCCATTGCTCCTTAATCCCGAATCAGCAACCGGGGGACATTTTCACGTCGTTCTCGTCTCCTTCAGCCTCGTTTACCTGTATGTTCTGCCGTTTTTTTATTTCACCGGAAAGCAGCAGGGATCAATCCTCCTGGGAATTACCTTTCTCGTCAGAAACATTTCGGCCTCGACACCGCTCATCCTGGTCGTCCTTCTCCTGGAAACCGTACTTCTTCTGGTCCAGTACAACAAGGCGGCACTTCTGACCCAGAGCACCTATCTTTTTGTCATTCTCGATTTCGGCACCTACCTTGTTGCTTCAATAATCGACTTCATTCTTTTTATTGTTCTGGTGCTCATCCTTAAAGATCAATTCGGCAACAGCTCTTCGCCAAGCAGCAGACAAGACTTTCTCAGATGAGACACACGCCAAAATTTCTGAAATTCCTGCTGAACCTGTATCCCCCTTTTTTTGGTGCCGGGATCAGTGTTGATTACATCAGCAGGGACTGGAAAGAAATAAGGGTCTCAATGCGGCTGCGCTGGTACAACCGGAACATATCCG
Organism: Desulfocapsaceae bacterium; assembly: GCA_963674815.2. Classification (GTDB taxonomy): domain Bacteria; phylum Desulfobacterota; class Desulfobulbia; order Desulfobulbales; family Desulfocapsaceae; genus MADRE3. The sequence continues at coordinate 386,703 of CAXXTV010000004.1, read as the reverse complement.
GGACTCACTTCGGAGGAAGCCTCTATTCAATGGGCGATCCGCATCTTGCCCTGATGCTGATGCATCTGCTCGGTGACGGCTACATCGTCTGGGACAAATCAGCTGAAATCAATTTTCTCAGGCCGGGAACAGGAAAGGTGTCCGCCTCTTTTCAGATAAGCGATGTCGAACTGCAGACGATAAAGGAACAGGCGGACCTCCATCGGCGCTGCCTCCCGGAGTTCACAACCGCAATCCTCGATGAAGACGGCAAAGAAGTAGCCCGGCTCAAAAAAACCCTCTACGTACGGATAAAGAAAACGAACCGGAAGACCAGCACAAAAGAGGAAGAACAATGATGTGGTCATGACCTGTTGACAATATCAACAGCAGACGACATATAGAGACGAGATACTGATACAGACCCGGCGTTGTACAGCGCATATCCTGTCCTTTTTTTATCACCTTATTAACCTGGATCACACGTGAATATGGCCATGCTATTCGGCAACCACTTTACGGATTACTCTTGCCCTGAAAGGAAGTTTCAACGGTCAATGGTAACCAGCATTGCAGACGAAGTTGCTCCAGTATCATGCCGATAGCGAGACCTGCATCAGGCGAGCTCAGGAGATCAAGAAATATCTCGAGAAATCAAAACGTAAATCCACAGTGCTCTTGTAATCTTACCAGAGAACCTATACATATAGATTTACTCACCTGTTACCAGTAATTGTCACCCGGAAAGATATTTTATAGAAACACAGTTGTTATTGAACAAATATGCAATGATGAAACTTTTTCAAACCAAAGCGACGTGGCCGTATTTCCTGACCAGTATCTCGATTCTTCTGGCTTTTTTATATTGTGGATTTTTCGCTGTCCCTTCTGCTGATGATTATTTCTATGCAAACTTTGCTAGGGATAACGGTTTCTTCAACTCACAGATCAGATATTATACTGGGTGGAGTGGCAGATACACCGCTACTTTTCTGATCACTCTGTTCTCACTGACAAATTATGAACACTATTGGCTGACACCTTGGGTAAGCATAATTTCTTTATCTTTCTCATTCTTTGTATTTCTTAATACGGTTCTGGCTGATATTAGAAAAAACCTTAATACCACCCTTTTAGCCCTGTCCTTCATGGCGTTGTATTTGTCTGTAAAAACAGCTGGTTATGACCACGGAATAACGGTTATAAACGAAGGGTTTTTCTGGTTTTCGGGATCTGTTACGTACGTCGGATCTCTCGTGATTTATTTCATTTTGGTTTCATCGTTGATCTGGCTGGTCAGAGGATATCATACACTACTCAATTATTGCACATGCCTGCTGCTGACTTTCCTGGTAATCGGAATGCATGAAACAGCCATGTTCATGGTCTGTATTACAATACTTCCCTGGTTATTTTTAAAGCATCAGCAAATCGGCAGAGCAAAAGCTATACTTTGGACAATACTCATCATACTATGTTCCCTCGTTGTCTATTTAGCACCCGGCAATGATGTCAGGATGGCAACATCAGACGGTGGAAATATTTTCTCTGCTCTGGGGGTTTGCATTGAAAAGGTTGTGCAAATCTTTTTCTACTACCTGACCAATCCTTTTATATGGCTGTTCACTCTCTTTTTCAAAGATTCAATAGATACAATTGTCGGGACGCTCAGCGAGAACATGCAAAAGAAATATCTTTATTCCTTGGGGGCCTTGCTGATCTATCTTCTTTACTTTCCAGTTGCTTATAGTTTAAACGCCGGTGCACCAGACAGACTGATCGCCTTCATTGGTTTCTTTGCCTTAATTCTAAGCGTTTTCTATACATCCTCGATTTATGACTGGCTATTGACCAAGACAATATCCAGAAAGGCTATCCTCATCACTATTATTGGCCTGGCAATTTCAGGAAGCTATTTTTTCATTGAGCCATTGAGGATTGCGGCTACTACCACGCTCTATGGTCCTCAATTTTACCAGGCACATATGGACAGAGCAAAATCAGTACAGGAAAACAAGATGGCTGGGAAGTACACGGTTGTCGTAGATTTTATTCCCCAGAATAAACTGCTTATTTTTGAAGATTTACGACCAAATAATCAAAATCTGGAATATGCACGATTTCATGGTGTCAAAGCAGTGCATGTCTCCCCTTTACAGTAGATGCTCCTGCCAACTCCGACATGAACTGACAATTACTCTAAATTGACTTTCCTCCCGTCCCTGGTAAGACGCAGGAGAACATCCAGCACCTCTTCCTGAGAAACGCTGGCTGAATCACGGTTTTTGAACTGGGATGCAAAATTTGCGGGAACCTCCCCCATACCTAGAAGGTATTTTTTTGAGTCTGCCAGAGGATACCGTAGATGTAAATCAACTGCCTGCGGCACTTTCATGATACACCCCCTTGTTTTATAGGGAATCTGAGTGTAGTCCTATTCCTTATCGGAGCCCATCATGCTATTATCGTTGCGGGAGCTGCTCAAAAAATCTATATGCTCATAGTATGCTCTTAGAGGTGGGGGACAATGGAACAAAGATTATTGGGTCAGACGGGCATTACTGTCGGCAGGGTTGGAATATCATCCAGTTACGGGGCTGACTGTGCCGTTTTTGAGGCAGCGTTGGAGCGAGGTTGCAACTACTTTAACTGGGGCACTTTTATTCGTGGAAGATCCAAAGAATTTAAGACATTCATGCGCATGCTGGCTAATAATGGCAAACGGGATAAGGTTGTCTTAGGCCTCATCAGTTACTCGCACTCTGTTTTCTGGGGTAACCGTGCGGTTGACTCTACACTGCGCCAGTTGCGTACCGATTATATCGATACGCTTATCCTTGGTTATTTCTCCAGGCGTCCACCGCAACGTCTGATTGATTGGGCGCAGGAGTTAAAACGCAAGGGAGTCATCAGGGCCATCGGCATGACAACGCATAACCGTACTGTTGTAGCTCCTTTGGCAAAGGAAGGCGTCATTGATTATTTTCATATCCGCTACAATGCGGTGCACCGTGGTGCCGAGGAGGATATCCTTGCCCACCTTCCCCGGGAGACAGGTCCGGGAATCGTATCTTTTACAGCTACCTGCTGGGGTAAATTGTTAAAAGAGAAAAAGCTCCCTGACGGTGTGCAGGTGCCGACGGCAGGTGACTGCTATCGCTTTGTACTGACGCACTCAATGGTCGATGCATGTATGATGGGAGTGAGAAACATGGCGATGTTGACAGAGAATCTTCAGGAAATTGAAAAAGGCCCTTTGAGTACAGAGGAATTGAAGACCATGCGCAAGATTGGTGATCATCTGTACGGAAAGCCCAGGTAAAAGAGCATCCCGAATCCTCCCTGTTTTGGTTTCTTTCTGGCCTCTGAAAAAACACACCAACAGACGCAGGTGGGCAATTGAAAGGAATCCAAAGGCAAAAGGATTTATGACCATATCGAAAGGATACAATACGTATGAATCTGATAAATGACAAATTTTCAAAGCTTGGAGTTGATAATGCCCCAGGCCAGGAAGTTCGCCAAACGGCAGAGGGCTTTGAGCTTTCAGGGGATGTAATTCCAGGCAAAGCGGTAGATTTTTCTCACGGAGATGTCAATGCCTTTGAACCAGTACCTGGAACACTTGACGAGTTCATGCAAGGCGTACATGCAGGTGGAGAACAAGCCTATACAGAATACAGGGGAAGGGGCATCATACGGGAGGACGTGGCTCGGAAAATCTCCACATTTACAAATACCAAATTCGATGCAGACAATCAGCTCATTATTACACCAGGAACTCAAGGAGCACTTTTTTTAGCAATGGGCTCAATGATCGGTCATGGTGATAAGGTTGCAATAGTTGAGCCTGACTATTTTGCCAATAGAAAAATCGCCCAATTCTTTGACGCAGACATTATCCCTGTTTCCCTGGATTATTTCGGGTCTGACAACACGGCAGGTCTGGATTTGACAGGGCTTGAAGACGCTTTCAAAGCTGGTGTCAAAGTATTCTTGTTTTCTAATCCAAACAATCCTACCGGTGTCATATACTCTCCTGATGAAATTACCTCCATAGCTGCACTTGCAGAAACATATGGTGTTTCGGTCATTGCTGATCAACTGTATTCCAGACAAATTTTTGACGGCAGAGAATATACGCATCTTTGTGCAGCGGATACGAAACCTGAAAATCTAATCACCATTATTGGCCCTTCCAAAACAGAGTCATTGAGTGGCTATCGCCTTGGAATTGCTTTTGGTTCCGCAAACATTATTGCCAGGATGGAAAAGTTACAGGCGATCGTCTCTTTACGTGCAGGTGGATACAGTCAAGCAGTGCTTAAACGTTGGTTTGCTGAACCCGAGGGTTGGATGGATGATAGAATCGCAGCCCATCAACGGATTCGAGATGACCTGTTAGCATTGCTCCATGCTGCTGCAGGGATCAAAGCTCGAGCAACAGAAGCAGGCAGTTATCTTTTTCCGAGCATTCCGGCGCTGACAGTAACGATAGAGGCATTTGTTAAAATTTTAAGACTCCAGGCAAATGTCACGGTAACGCCAGGGACTGAGTTTGGACCTCAATTCACTCAAAGTTTTCGCATTAACTTTTCTCAAGACCATGAGGCTGCTGTTGAGGCCATCCAACGGACGATAGAAATAGTACATCGTTACCAGGCGTAATTAATCGTGATGAGAACCTTATGCAGTACAATACGAATTGTATTTATCTCTATTTCTAGGCTGATTGGCTTTCAAGGAGGATACTATGGCACGTGTCGGTTTTTTAGGGTGTGGAAAGATAGGCAAGGCAATGATTGGGCACCTCAAGGCGCAGAATGACCATTCTGTGGCATTTGTGCAAAATAGGTCTTCTAAAAACGATTCGGACTTGGGCTACCCGGTTGTTAATGAACTTGATAGAAACATCTGTAAGGCCGATTTGCTCGTAGAGTGTGCCACAGCGGATGCCCTGCAACAGTATTTTGACTATTATATCCAACAGGGTGATGTCTTGATATTTTCGCTAACCGCCTTCAGCAATAAGGAATTTGCAGACAAGGCGTTTGCGCTGAGTAAACGTTTTGGCACGCGCATCTATTTCCCTCATGGAGCAATAATGGGCTTAGATGGGATATATGATGCTCGTGACATACTCACCAGTGTCATGATTGAAACGATTAAAAACCCGAACAGCCTTGGTCGCGAGGATACGGAACGTACTGTGATTTTTGAGGGACCCACAAGGGAAATATGTGCGTTGTATCCACGCAATGTGAATGTTCATGCAGCAATAGCACTTGCAGGGATAGGGTTTGACAAGACGGTGTCTAAGGTTATCTCAGATCCTGGGGTGGATACTAATTCGCATATCATTCGTCTTGAGGGCAAGGGTATTCGCACACGTCTTGACATCAGCTCCTTTTCAACAGGGGGAGTGACAGGCCAATATACGCCAATTTCAGCCTGTGGCAGCCTCGACAGGGTTCTTGGCGGGGGTACTGATTATCAATTTGTATAAGGCCGCTTGTACACGATTCATGGTGGTTTAATCTCAGCAGCTGAGCATTGCATGTAACAGTGCCATTCCAGGGTAGTCGGTCCCGTCTACCCCTTCAGCAAGGGGTATTTCCTGTCGGCACAGCTGATCGTTGCAAAATCTCAGGACCATGCCGCAGTCCTCACCTCAGAATCGCCAGTCCCTGGATACTTCACAGGTATTCTTTAAAATATCATCAAGTTCAAACTGAATGTCAGGGTGCAGGCGGGTTATCGCTTCATCAATAGCGTTTTTCAGGTCAGAAGAAGATGTTGTACTGATCTGGTACATGACCAGTACTGCAAAGCTCTTTCTGCACATAGCCAGAGCCAGCTGTCGAATTGAAATTGAGCCTGTCTTCTCTCCTTGTCCGATCCCCCTCTTAGCAGGATCAGCATGTTTCCCCATCTACCGTCCGGAAGCACTGCGCTCCAGTTAAGAGTGAATACTCCTTGATGAAATCAACGGCTGAATCACTATAACCTGGTAATTTTTATACCCAAAAAGACTGAAATTATTGCTTGTCATTTCAGGTTAATAAGAAACAGGGGATGAAGCGATTGAAGCTGATTTCCTGAAAACCGAAAAGGAGGTTCTGGCTTTCCGGACTTTCACCTTCCAGATATTGATTTGATTGCAGGGGCTTGGGCAGGTTATGCGGGCAGAAATTTTCGCTGCACATCTCGTGCGTTTCAACCCGTTATCAGGCGAATTTCTGGCTCTTTGGGTAAACGAGCATCTCAATCGCGAAAATACGAAGAGCTTGACGCCCGTCTCCCCGGCCTTGCTTTTTCAAGACATGCAATTGCCCTGGATGGTTGAAAAAACCAAGCCGAGTTACTATCCTGACAGTTTGACATTGCTATTCCGAAGAAATTCCGGAATTAGTCAGAGGAGGTGAACCATTGTCGGATTAAATGGTCATGGCAGCCTGAGTAATACACCTGGAGGAGTCGATGAAAACAATTCTCGTAACAGGAGCGGCAGGCCAGATCGGCTCTGAGCTCACGCTGACGCTCCGCGAGCGCTACGGCAATGTCAATGTTATTGCCGGCGGAAGAAAAACGAAACCAAGTGAAAAGCTCCTGAATTCCGGTCCCTTTGAAGTTGTTGACTGCCTGAATGTTGAGGCAGTTGCACGTGCGGTTAAAAAATACAAGGTTGACACCATCTATCATCTGGCAGCCATTCTGTCAGCGGTTGCCGAGGCCAGGCCTTCCCTGGCCTGGGAAGTGAACATCAATGGCCTCTACAATGTGCTTGAAGTGGCCCGTGAACACCATTGTGCTGTTTTCGTCCCCAGCTCTATCGGGGCGTTCGGCGCCACGACACCCATGGACAGCACGCCTCAGGACACCATTCAGCGTCCATCGACCATGTATGGTGTAACAAAAGTCGCCGGCGAGCTGTTATGCGACTACTACTTCAGCCGCTTCGGGATTGACACCCGCGGCGTCCGCTATCCGGGGATTATCTCCAATGAAACGCTTCCGGGAGGCGGAACCACGGATTATGCGGTCGAGATATACTATGAGGCCATTACGCATAAAAAGTACACCTGCGATCTGCCCGCCGGCACATTTCTTGACATGATGTATATGCCAGATGCCATAAAGGCCGCCATAAAACTCATGGAGGCAGACCCGGCAAAACTGGTTCACCGTAATGCCTTTAATGTCACCGCGATGAACTTCGACCCAGAGCTCATTGCTCGATCAATTCGCACGCACATCCCTGAATTCGTCATGGATTACAAGGTGGATGCGGTCAAAGAAAAAATTGCTGCCTCCTGGCCAAACAGTATGGACGATTCCGCCGCCCGGGAAGAATGGGGCTGGGCGCCGGAATACGACCTGGAGACGATGACCAGGGATATGCTTGAAGTGCTTTCCAAAAAACTGCAACGGCAGGAGTAACCCATGTCTATCGATAGATTGAATGCTGTCCTCAAAACCGCTGTGGATGAACTGAAAACCAGGGGAACAGCCAAAGGCAGGGAAATGGTGGTCACCGGTATCAAGCCCGCCACTGAAACAGAAGGCCCCCGATATTTTATCGAAGGTCACGGCGACAGGGAATTCATCAAGATGAATTCTAATTCCTACCTGGGGATGTCCATGAGACCTGAACTGATTGAAGCCGAAGAGGCTGCAGTCAGAGAATTCGGAACGGGACCGGGAGCGGTCCGCTTCATCAGCGGCACCTACAAACCACATACTGAACTGGAGGAGAAACTCGCCAGGTTCCACGGAAAAGAAGCCGCCATGCTCTTCTCGTCTGCCTACGTGACCAGCCTGGGCGTGCTCATGCCGCTGGCCTCCGAGAGAACGGTCTACCTCAGTGATGAGCTGAACCACAACTGCATCATCCAGGCCATGCGCCTTTCGCGCCCCCAAGGCAGGGCCATCTACAGGCACAATGACATGGGGGACCTGGAAACCAAACTTCAGGAGTGGGCAGGCAAAGCAAAGAGAGCCCTTGTCGTCACAGACGGTGTCTTCAGCATGCGCGGTGACCATGCTCCCCTGCAGGAACTCGTCGAGATCTGCTCAAGGTATGAAGGTCAGTTTGAAGAAGGACTGATCACCATCATCGATGACTCTCACGGCGTTGGCGGGTTCGGCCCGACAGGCCGGGGAACGGAGGAGTACTGCGGAACCAGGGTTGACCTGATCATCGGTACACTGGGCAAAGGATTCGGCGTTAACGGCGGCTATGTTGCCACTTCAGGGGAAATTATTGACTACCTGCGCCAGACGGCTCCGATGTACATTTATTCCAACCCGATAACTGTATCTGAAGCCAGGGCGGCCAGCGCAGCACTGGAACTGCTGGACAGCCCCAAAGGCCTCGAAATTCTGAAGCACCTGCGGGCAATGACCAAACGCTTTTCAGCAGGTTTGCTTGGCTGCGGCTATGAGACAATTGCCGGTGACCACCCGGTTGTTCCCCTCATGGTAAGGGATACCTCAAGAACAGCGGAGCTGGTGCAGTTCCTCCTGGACCACGGCGTACTTGCGACAGGCCTGAACTTCCCCGTTGTTCCAAAAGGTGATGAAGAAATCCGTTTTCAGATCAATGCCGACCACAAAGCGCCTGACATTGATTACGTAATCGATGTCCTCCGCAAATATGGGAATCGTTGAACAGACGTCTTCCTGATTACCACCAATGAGAAGCAGGAGCCTTTCCGCTCCCGCCCTTTCTGGAGATCAAGAGGGCTGCTCAACCGTGCCGCCGCCTTCCGTCATGACCAATTCGCCAATTGGTTTCACCACTTCTTTGCACCAACCTGGCAGAAAAACCCTCTCGCTTTACTGTATAGTATCGAAATTCAATCACATTTCAATATCTCAGCGAAAACAAATCAACTTCTTTACTAATGGCAACTGATTCGTTGACACCAATGCTAAATTGGACTAATTTAACAGCAAACCATCACCACGGAGGTCCTTATGCGTTTTGTGTCATTCAAATTAAATAACCACGTCACAATTGGGGCTCTTGCTTCCGATCAAAAAACAGTTGTTGATCTGACGAAACATGGCTTTGCCCCGGATTTGACGTCACTTGTCGAAATGGGAGAAGAGGGCCTGCGCATGGCCCGGAAAGCGATTCAGGAAGGAGCTCAAATCCCGATCTCAGACATTAAAATTATCGCACCCTTCCCACGCCCCCGGCGCAACGTGATGTGCGTCGGCAAAAACTATTTCGAGCATTCGAAGGAATTTGAAAAGAGCGGATTTGATTCCACCTCGGGAGGTCAAGCAATTCCAGATGCGCCGGTAATCTTCACAAAGGCGACCACCAGCATAACCGGTCCCGGCGATCCTATCCCGGCAAGCTCGGACCCGTCCGGATCGACAGATTACGAGGGAGAACTCGGGGTTATAATCGGCCGGCACGGTCGAAACATTTCAAAAAGCGAGGCCTCCGGCTATATCTTTGGGTACACCATCATCAATGATGTCACGGCAAGAAAGCTCCAGCAGCATCACAAACAGTGGTTTTTGGGAAAAAGTTTGGACGGCTTCTGCCCCATGGGTCCGCTTCTTGTAACGGCTGACGAGATCGAAGATGTGACAACGCTCGAGGTAAGAACCACGGTCAATAACGAGCTGCGTCAGCAGGCATGTGTTAAAGACCTGATTTTTGATATTCCGACAATCATTGAAACCATATCCTCACTGTTAACGATTATTCCGGGTGATATTATTGCCACCGGAACTCCGGCAGGTGTCGGCATTGGTTTTACACCTCCGAAGTTCCTGCAACCGGGTGACAGGGTAGTCATTGAAATAGACCATATAGGGGTACTGGAAAATCCCGTTACCTAGCACTTTATCGAAATGCGCCAGGTAACGCGGCACACCAGCAGCGCTGCCGTCGTCAGGGTTAACGTCGGTTGATGACTCTTTTGATATCGGCTGTTCTGCACACACTCAAGCAAAGGAGGTTGTTTCATGAAACGGATACACAACATCAGCAAAAAGTCGCGTTATTTTATGCCTGCCATGGTGATAGCCTTGGCCATCGGCGTGGTCTTTCCGGCGCTGTCTCTGGCAAAGATGAACATCTCTTTTGGCGGTTCGGCCCCAGGCGGCGTAATGTATTACCTGGTCGGTGCTGCCGGAAATATCGTCTCCAGAGATCTTCCCGATTACAATATCACCCAGGTTACGACCGGCGGCTCAACGGAAAACTGCAAACGGCTGCTGAAGGGTGAGCTCGATATGGGAATCGTCTACGGACCGCATGTCTACATGGCACTGCACAACCAGGGACCATTCAAGAACGACCCGACGGGAACCATGCTGCGCGGGGTTGCCAAGGCCTACGAGGGGGCATCCTACGCGGTGACGCTCGCCGATTCTGACATCAAAACGATGAACGACCTGATCGGCAAGAAAGTTGCACTCGGTCCCCCGGGGTCGGGAACCGTTTTTAACAGCGAGAACGTCTTGCGGGCACTGGGACTGCTCGACAAAATCAAACCATCCATGATGTCTTTTGCCGACGCTGGACGTGCCGTTGAAAACAGGCAGATAGATGCCTTCTTCCAATCCTCGGCACCGGCCGGGGCGGTTACGCAACTCGCCGAGACAAAAGGCGCCTACGTCATTCCGTTCAGTGATGAGGAAATGGCAAAAATCGTCAAGGACTATCCGTTCTACTATTCCGCCGTGATGAAAGAGGATGTCTACAAGGATGTTCCCGCCACCCAGATGCCATACCTGACCGTTTACTGGGTCGCCCATGAGAGGGTTCCGGAACAGGCTATCTATGACATCACCAAGCTGGTATTTCAGCCGGACATTATGAAGCAGTTAGGAGAGGCACACAAGAGCTGGAAGCAGCTGGCGCCGGACACCAAACGCTTTATCAATCTGGGCGCGCCGATGCATCCGGGGGCAGAGAAATATTACAAGGAAGCCGGCCTCTGGGAAGAGTAGACCATGTAATCATTGCGCTGCCCCAGTCGTTGCTGTGGCAGCGTTTGTTAATTTCTTCCGCTATCCCATGGAGCAACGGGCATGACTAGGTTGGCTTGGCTGACTGAAGTAAAGGGCAGGAATCGTACACTGACCGGGTTTTGGGCTTTCCTCTACTCGTGCTCAGCCATATTCATGGGAGCCTGGTATATGTACACCTCGGGTTTCGGTCTTGTCTCGACGGAAACCAATAGAGGATTCTATCTCCTGTTTACCTCCGTTCTTGTCTATCTGCTGTTCCCGGCATCCCGCTGGGCGCCCCGGGATCGTCCGAGTGTCTTTGACATAACCTGTGTGCTGCTCATCTCGGTGTCGATCGGTTACTGGATCAACCAGTATATGGACTATGCCATGTTCAGGGTAACCGAGCCAAATAACTGGGATCTGGTCATGGGTATCATCGCCATCTGCATGATTCTCGAAACAGCCAGACGGGCGCTTGGTCCGATCATGATGATCCTGGCGATTATCTTTATCGGCCAGATTTATTTCGGTCCCTACCTGCCGGGCAAGTTGAGCCATGCGGGCATGCCGCCGGGGCGCATTATCGAGTTTACCTTCAATACCCAGGAAGCGATGTTCGGTGTTATCACCGCCACCTTTGCAACCTTTGTCTTCCCCTTCATGATTTTCGGGGCATTCCTGGAAAGGAGCGGCGCCGGTACTTTTTTCATGGAACTGGCCAAGTCATTAACCGGAAAATGGCGAGGCGGGCCGGCCAAGATCGCCGTTGTCACGTCAGCATTATTCGGCTCGATCTCCGGATCCTCCGTCGCAAATGTCGTTGCCACCGGCACCTTTACCATTCCGATGATGAAGCGTATCGGTTTCAAAGGGAAAATCGCCGGCGCAATCGAGGCAATTGCCTCAACCGGCGGGCAGTTCATGCCGCCGATCATGGGTGCGGGAGTCTTCATACTGGCCACGCTGATTCAAGTCAGCTATCTGAAAATCGCGCTGATGAACGTCATTCCGGCACTGCTCTATTTTATTTTCGTCATCATGATGGTTGATCTGGAGGCCTTGCGCTCAGGGCTGAAAGGCCTTCCGGCAGAGGAGATACCGAAGGTTTCAACAATCCTGAAAAACGGCTGGCACTTTTTTCTGCCGATAGTGGTCGTTCTCGGTCTTTTATTCAATGGGTTTTCTCCTGAAGTGGGGGCATTCTGGGGAACCTTTTCAGCGTTTCTGCTGTCCTGGCGGCACGTGGACACCCGGATGAAGATCGCCGACGTTCTGGTCGCCCTGCGCGCCGGATCATCCGCCAATAATTCAGCCGGTGCTGCAATAGGCGCACTGGGGATCATTATAGGCGGTATCGTGCTGTCAGGGCTCGGTTTGAAATTTTCAGCAATCCTGGTCGAGCTGGCCGCCGGCTCACTGCTGCTCTGCGTGATAATGGTCATCATCATTTCCATCATAATCGGCATGGGAAGCAGCACGACCGGATCGTATATTATCCTGTCGGTGGTAGCGGCACCGGCCTTGATCCACCTCGGAGTTGTTCCAGTGGCGGCACATCTGGTTGTTTTCTATGCGGCATGTCTTTCCAATATTACACCGCCGGTCTGCGTGTCGGCGTTTGCCGCCGCAGCGCTCGCCAAAGCGGACCCGATGCAGACCGGTTTTGCCGCCCTGAAATACGGCGCTGCCCTGATCCTGCTTCCCTTCGGTTTTGTCTACCTGCCCCCGCTGCTGCTGGGCGGCTCAACATTTGATATCGTCTATACCGTTATTGTACTTCTGCTCGGATTCATGTCTCTGGCCATGGTCCTGCAAGGAGCAGACTTCCTCCGTTCACGGATCAGCCTGCAGGCACGATTTCTTTTTACCGTATCTGCATTGTTGCTGCTCCTCCCGGTACCCAGATGGATAAATCTGATAGGCTTGATTGCCCTTGCAGCCGGCTGGCTTCCGGCCTACATCCTCCATCGAAAAGAACTTATGGCTGCTAAAGTCTGAGATAATGACGACAAGCCACCAGGATGAATTGCTCAAGGATAAACAGATAAACTTTTACAAGGTGAGCGTATGCAACGCATAGGATTTATAGGTATTGGTTTGATGGGAAAACACATGGCCAGACACCTGCTGAAAGCAGGTCATCCCCTGACAATCTGGAACAGGAGCGGCGAAAAAGCAGCCGATCTGCTGGCTGCCGGCGCTAAATGGGCTGATTCACCCAGGATGGTAGCCGCAGCCTCGGATGTTGTCATTACCATGGTTACCGACTCTGCCGCCTCAGAAGCGGTTTGCTGCGGCAAGGATGGAATTCTGGAAGGAGCTCATGACGGACTGATCCTCATCGACATGGGAAGTATTGCCCCCGAGATGTCCAGGTCGATCGCCGGGAGGGCAAGAGAAAAGGGAGTTGCGATGCTGGATGCTCCGGTAACCGGAAATCCTAAAGTAGCAGAGGCTGGAAAGCTTGGTATAATGATCGGCGGGCCTGAGAAGACATACAAAGCCTGCCTGCCGATATTTGAAATTCTCGCAGCCAAAATCGTCTATGTCGGTGCAGAGAACGGCACAGGAACAACCTTGAAGCTGATCAACAATCTCATCCTGGGGGTTGCCATCGAAGCAGTTTCCGAGGCAATGGTTCTGGCCGCAAAAGTTTCTATCGACCCCCGGAAAGTAATCGAAATTGCCTCGGTCGGAGGAGCGAGAACCGGAGCGATGGAAACCCGGGGCGAAAGAATGATCCGCGGTGATTTCGCGCCAGGTTTCTCAACTAATAATATGTACAAGGACCTGACAAGTGTTATGAAACTGGCGGACGAAGCCGGTGTTTCTCTTCCTGCCACCAGCACCTCCTGGGATATCCTGCGTGCAGCCAAGTCGAGGGGTGATGGCGATCTGGACTCCTGCTGCGTCCTGAGAATACTCGAAGATCTGGCTCAAACAAAAGTAACGTCTTCCTGATGGTCAGTGGAGACGATAAAGGACACGATAGCATCACGATGAAGGGTGTATCTGTGTGAATTACGTTATAATAATCAATGATTTGACAATCAGATTGTCGGCACAAGCAATAATGGGCCCATCATGCTTGAATATCCTGTGCTGCGTAATCAACGACAGGTAATGGAGGGTAATGAATGAATGAACTTACACTGGATCAGGCCAATGGGATTATTACCAATGCGTTGAAAAAAGGACGTGAGATGGGCTTTCACCCCTTGACCGTCGTTGTCCTGGATGCTGGTGGTCACATGAAGGCCATGCAGCGCGAGGATAAGACAAGTATTTCGAGGCGGGAGATAGCCGAGGGTAAAGCCTACGCCACCTTAGCCATGGGGTTCGGGGGGAGAGAACTGCAGCGCCGAGCCAGCAAGATGTCCCCCCATTTCTTCAGTGCCATCAGTGATGCCACCGGAGGCCGGATGATCCCGATCCCTGGCGGAGTGCTGGTAAAAAATGCAAACGGAGAGGTAATCGGCGCGGTCGGCGTAAGCGGTGATATCTCTGAAAACGATGAGATCTGCGCCGTTGCAGGAATAGTGTCTGTGGATCTCATCCCTGATACCGGAGATCCAATAGAGCTTTAACAGTCCGGAACATTCCATGGACATCGAAAAGCTGCCCGACATCAGCTGCTGCCGATGTCCATGGGACCATGGTGCCTTGGATCGTTGCCTACTGCCTGGCTGAGCGCGCCATCATGATACTATTCCAGGCTCATTTCCGGAATATACTGTTCAGTCGTTCTGTCTGCTGCCGGCCGATTATCACGTTGAACCCTTCGAACCATCTGCTCGAGTCAAGCTCGATGCCGGCAGTCACTGATTCACCCTTGCCCAGTATATTGAAATAGCGTTGCTGGGCAGCGCGTGTTGTCAGGCCGAGGCCAACACAATAGAGGGCTATTCCGAACCCCATCTCATGAAGCTCACGGGGACTCTTGTACGGGGTCTTGGGGCTGCCCTCAATCATATTGGCCACCAGAAGTGCATTGGAATTTTTGAATTCCGCGGCTGCATCGCCAAGCTGCTGGTCATTGAGCAGCGCTTCTATAAAGATGAGTTCCGCTCCGTTTTCGGCATACAGCTGACCACGCCTGAGCCCTTCCTCGAAGCCGTCGGCGGCAATAGCATCAGTCCGGGCCATGACCATAAGGTCCGACTGGCTTCGTGCATAATCTACTGCCGGCCTGAGCCGGAGGCTGATCATTTCCTCGGCCGATATGGTCTGCTTGCCGCTCCCCAGGGCACCATCCATATGGCCGCAGGTCTTGTTGATCGCATACTGGTCTTCTATCTGGACATACTGCCCACCCTGCTTGTGCACCTGGCGGCAGGTCAGGATGATGGAAGATGGTTCGTTGCCGTAGCCGGTGTCGATGTCAACACCGATCGGGAAAGCTGGCTTGCCGGTATCCAGGGCAGCCAGCCAGGTAGCCTGTTCAATGATATTCGTCTGTTCAACGATCTCGTGCCGGAGAATATAACCCATATCAGGCAGGCCATGTGTTGCCGCACAGAGATAGCCTGAGACAAAGGTGATGAAACCGCCTATGAAATCGGGTACTGCATTCTGTTCATACAGATCATGTATGCAGTGATGGAGCTGACGGGCCTCTATGCCGTTTGACACCCCGACAGCCAACAGAATTCTGTCACCCCTGTTCGCAACCATCTCTCTGAGGCTCAAACGCTTGACATCCCAATTGATATAAGAGTTCATCACGTGGCCTCCCCGAGAATGTTCAAGGTCTCTTCAATCTGGTGCACCCGCAGCACCAGGGTTGACTTCTTGCAGCTGGCGTTGGCGCTGGCGTAGACATAATCGATGTTGATTCCGGCAGATGACAGTATGGATGCCACGTCACCGGTGGCGCCCGGCCGATTGTCCAACTCGACCAGAATCACGTCCGACTCTATGACCCTGAAATCGCGCTTTTGCAGAAGTTCTCTCGTTTCAGCGCCCTTCTCCGGGACAATACGCAAAACGGCCTCCTCGATGGTGTCAATCGCGCATATCGCATGCAGATTGATTTTCTTATCGGAAATCAGCTTGCACACTTCAGCCAGGGCACCGGCCCGATTCTCGAGAAATATCGAATATTGCTTGGCAAGTTCATAGTTCATAGCTCCCTCCTGTTATGTCTGAACCTTCACCGGTTCCTTGAAAAAAATAGAGCCTGCGCTCAACCTGGAAATATAGCAATATAACAAATTATAACGGATAATTTATTGCGTAATATGCTTAATATACGGTAAATATAGCAATATTATTCAATATATTACAATAAAAGAGCAATAAAAGGAGAGGCTATGGACACCGTCGACTTGAATATTCTGGAAAGGCTTCAGCACGACGCCCGTATCACCAATGTTGCCCTGGCAGAGGCAGTTCATCTCTCTCCCGCTCCCTGCCTGCGGAGGGTTCGGGAGCTGGAGGCTTCAGGAGTCATCCACCACTATACGACCCTTCTGGATGCGGAGCAGCTTGGTTGGCAGGTCAGTGTGTTCATAGAGATTCGACTTGAACGTCAGGTGGTCGGCGATCTGAAAATTTTCGAGGAACACATTGAGAGCTATCCCGAAGTCATGGAGTGCTACCTGATGACCGGCACCTATGACTATCTGCTGCGGGTTGTTGCAAAAGACCTGAAATCCCTGCAGACGTTTATCACCGATCGATTGGCAGGAACGCCGAACGTCGCGAACATACAGTCCAGTATTGCACTGAAACAGGTGAAATATAAAACGGCGCTGCCGATTCTCAACAGCGCTGCATAGCAGAGAAAAATAAAGGAGTTTCTCAGGCGCTTCCAACACCTTCCTTTAAAAATTTTTGTATAATCTATATAGCTAGAATATCATGTTATTGTCTGAAAAAACAAGAAAACAGCCCTGATCAAAGGCTTTATCCTTTTGAAAACAAAGGATTTTATCAACAGGTTACGCTGTCTCCAGCACTATCGATCTGGAACCAGCCGTTTGTATCTTTTCTGACAGGTGCCTGAGTATTGGATTTTACTTGCTTTTTGAATTGAGAACATGATAACCTTTTGACAATATCATGTTTTTTCGACGAGAATTCAACAAATACCCAGTATTTATCAGATGCCCATTATTTTTATCAAGCGAGGTGCAGCATGAAAAAAATGTTTTCTATCCTTTGTCTGTTCAGTATTGTTGCTCTTCTCCCAGCCTGTAACAATGGTGACAGTGGAGGATCAAGCGGTGCGCATATCCCAGAAGTCAGCTGGGATTTGTTTGACACGAGCAACTGGGTTACCTGTTACAACGCCGACCAGAGCGTCGTCACCAACCCGTACCAGAGCTGTATCTGGGATTGTGGGACACTGGATGGATCGCTGCCCCATTATTATAAAATAGTTTTTTTCTATGACGAAGCAGCCGATGAATATTCGGTGTCCAGTATCACGAAAGATACCTGCAGACTATAGCTTTACTCTCTTTCCCACCGGTCAGAAAACAGGAACAGGGAATCGGGCAACCATGGTTGCCCGATTCCCTGTTCCTGTTTGTAAACGTGAGAGGTTAATTGGTTTCGGAAATAGAAAACGAACTCGATGAGACTGGACCTTCGCCAAGTGATGCCTCAACGGCCCAGTCTCCCAGGTGATCAGGATAAAAATCCCGATTGGTAATGACGCTCTTGATTGGCCCCAGTCTGCTCAGCTTGAACCAGAAATAGGCAGTATGATCTGCTCCTGCTGCACCGATGGAAAAATCCTGTTTGTCAGAACGAACGATTCCGACTTTGGCATGAACCCAGTTGACGTAGAGCGTATGTTCTCCAGCGTCCAGTCCGCTGCAATGTATCCTGACAAAGATTTTCTCATAGGGAGAAAAAACAGCCTGCTGACTGGCAAACGATGCCTGGCTGTATGTCTCGCTTCTACATTCTGCTCCCAGAACGACCGAAGGCGTGAAAAGAGCTGCCGAAATCAGCAGCACTGGTATCAGCCGGGGGTATTTTCCCAGGACGCTTTTATGATTTGCCCGAAACATATCATAACCTCACAGGCGTGTTATCAGTAAGGAATTGTTATCTGATCATCCGCGTCATCTTGCTCTGCGTTTCAACGTTTTTGCACCCCTCCAGTGCTCCCCCAGCCGGAAGATGAAAATGACTGCCCGTTGCGCGAAATGAGGTAGCATTCACAGCCTGGCCGACGGTTTATGAAACTCATCCCGGATTGGGGCTCGAGGACAAATACCGCCGTTGAGAGGGCGTCAGCTTCCACTACCGTGGAGGCTGTAATCGAGACACTTGCTGATACTTGAGGAGAGAGACCGGTAAAGGGGTTTACAATGTGATGAAAAATTTTCTCCTGGTCATAAAACACTTCATAATTCCCAGATGTTGCGATAGCACCTTCCGACATTTCAATGACGTCTGGATACCTCTTTTTTTTATCGGGATCCTGAATTGCAACCGTCCACCGCTTTCCCCTGGCTGCTGATCCAGAGGTCCTGATATCACCTCCGGCATTGACCAGATGATTTTCGATTCCTTTTTTCTTTAGCACAGCAGACGCCCGGTCGACGATGTACCCCTTGGCAATACCGTCGAGCGTAATTTCCACCCCTTCTTTGGCAAAAGAGATGGTTTTACCGTCAACACGAATGTGCCTGCTGCCGATTACATTCACTGCCTGTTCTACCTGTTTCTGATCTGGAGAAACTCCTGATTCAAAACAGCTCTGATACAGGTCAAGAAGCGGTTTCACGGTAATATCAAAACTTCCTGATGTTTCTCTGTTGAATGACAGAGAACGGGAGACGACGTCCAGAACCTCGACGGGGCTCTCTTCAAGCAGTCCGACCTGGTTGAGGCTGCTTACCGGGGAGCGCTGGGAATGCCTGCTCAAAAGTCCGCTGAGACGATCGATTTCGTCAAAGGCGAGGCCGAAAGCTTCCTCCGCCTCGTCCCTCGACGGGTGGATTGCGGTCATGGCCACGAAGGTGCCCATGGCCAGGCGGGTCTTGGTAACCTTGTATTCTTTTCTGCCAAAGAGAGACGCATCAGTGCCTTCAGCGGGCAGCAGAAGGGCTGCCAGGCTGCCGAGTCCGATCAACCCAGACAGCTTCAGAAAAGATCGTCTTCCCCTGCTGTTACGTTTGCAGTCCAAAATAATCAGAGCAAGGCCGCTCAACCAGCCATTTTCAAACCACTTGAGGCATCGCGGGCGACAACCTGGCGACCATCATGCAATCTGAAAATGTCTCGTGGACATTTATCCACACAGGCCTCCTCGCAGGAGGGTCCATAGGCAATACAGGCCTTGTGGTCTATCTTTATCAGATTATTTTCGTAGGTTACGGCATCTGCAGGACAGGCCTTGACGCACATCTTGCAGCCGATACAACCAACCTCGCAAACACTCATCACCACCTTGCCCAGATCTTTCGAGGAGCACGGCACCCATACCCGGGCTTTCATGGACTGGATCTCGATGATCTTCTTTGGGCAGGTCTTCACGCAGACACCGCAGCTGACACACTTACCGGGATCAATGACCGGGAAATTCTCTATCATCCTGATGGCGTCAAACGGACACGCCTCAGCGCATTCACCGAGCCCTATGCAGGCATATTGACAGGCTGAAGGGCCGCCAAATCCGAGGCTCGCCGCAGTGCAGGAGGAAAATCCTATATAGTGGTGCTTGTGGCTGACTCTTCCTTCGATACGCGAGCAGCGCACCACTGCAACCGTATCTTCAACAGCCGCCATTTTCTTACCGGTCAGGGTCGCTACTTTCTCGGCGACCTTTTCTTTTCCGGGAAAACACAGATTCGGAGGGACATCCGGATCGGTTACAACAGCAATCGCGTACCCCTCGCACCCTGGATAACCGCAGCCGCCGCAGTTTGCAAGCGGCAGTGATTCGAGAACTTCTTCTATCAGCGGATTGGACTCCACGGCAAATTTTTGCGCGGCGATCGCCAGCCCGATTCCAAAAAACAGGCCAATGCAACCAAGGAGAACCAGGCCGCCTATTGCAAGTTTTACTAATTCAATTTCCATAACCGTTTCAACTCTCCTGTTTGGGACGCAAGTTCAGTGATGCCATCAGAACAACTGCAGACCGGAAAAGCCAAGAAATGCCATGGCAAACTGGCCTGCGACGATAAAAGCGATGGGCAGCCCCTTGAATGACGGTGGAATCTTCGCAAGCTCAAGCCGCTCGCTGACCGAACTCATCAGGTACAGGGCAAGCAGAAACCCGCCGCCGGCACCGAGGCTCAGCATGAACGTCTCAAAGTAGTTATATTCATTGCTGGCCATCAACAGTGGCACGGCAATAATAATACAGTTGGCAATGACCAGAACCAGATAAACACCGAATGATTTGAACAGAACGGGGTTCACCTTCCTCAGTACCGTATCAACGGCCTGCACGGTCAATGACGTGAGGCCGATGAAAATAACGATCTGCAGGTAATTCAGATCAAACGGCTTCATCACGTAGTTATAGAGCACCCAGCTCATGGAACAGGCAACCACGATCACAATGGTAAAAACGACGCCCATCCCCTTGGCGGTCTGTTTTCGTTTCGACGTTCCAAAAAAGACACAGAGCCCGAGATACTTGGTAAAGACAAAGTTATTGATCAGCAAGGCGGAGATCAGTATCGAGAAAAGATAGCCAAGATAGGACTTGCTCACCGAAAAAGACGCCTGCGCCACATTACCGATATCGACAGTATTGACGATATGGGTCTGCGTTGTGTTCAAGGGCTCGGCAAAAGAGATGATCGCCTGTCTGCCATCAGAGGAGACATCGATGTTCGTAATTGTCAGCCTGATATCCGGATCAGTCGCCTCAAAAACGGTGTAGCGCCCGGGGTCTGCTGCTTCACCGAGATCGACGCTATGGCTGAAGGTAACAACAATCTCGTTTTCCGCACCGAACTCCGTGGACGCAACCAGCCCTGCCGCCGCAGAAAGGTTTGAAAACCCGAGCGTCAACAGTGCAGCTGCCAGAAAAATCAGTTTTTTTGTCCGTATCATGGATTACCCCTTTTCCGTTGCGCATAGGCTGCTTCGATCCAGTTGAAAAAAGCCATCATCAGGCCAACCACAAAAAAGCCGGCACTTGGCAGGATGAAGAACAGCAGTGGTTTGAAGCCGAGCACGTCATAGCCGAGAATCGCGCCGGAACCAAGCAGTTCGCGGACAAAACCGATAACCACCATGCCGACGAGAAAACCAAGCCCCATGCCGAGCCCATCCCAGAAGGAATCCGAGACCGTCTCTTTGCAGGCAAACATCTCCAAACGCATGGTGATAATGGCAAAGGCGACGATGATTTTGACAAAGATGCCCATCTTCATGTAGGCAGCAGGAAAATATGCTGCCAGGCTCAGGTCGATAACCGTTACCCAGGTAGCAATGGTGAGCGTGTAGGTCGGTATCCGTATGCGCGGGTGGATAAAATTTTTCATCGCTGAGATCGTCAGGCTAGAAAATACCTGGACGAAGAGAACGGCTGTACCGAGCAGCAGGCCGTTCATGACCGTTGTCGAAATACCGACGGCCGGACACATGGAGAGCGCGAGTTTAAATATCGGATTCTCTTTTAGAATACCGTTGGCGAGCAATTGCAAGCTGGAATTCTCGTTGGCCACGTTCCTGTCCTCTCTGTTATTTAAAAGGGAACCGCAATCTGCTGTTCATTGATTACATGATCAAGAATATCGAGGCGATAGGCAAATTTTCTGGTCATCGCCCTGACACCCGAGCTCACCGCTGCAGATGATATCGTTGCCCCGGTCAGGGCATAGATGTCCCTGTCGCTGTACTGTTTCATCACGTCGACAGCGGCAGATTCATCTATCTTGCCCTCAAGCGCCTCAAAATACTCGTCCGGCAGCGGTGACTTGACGACGTCGATCGATTTTATCTTTTCAAACGGTTTGTAGACGAACTGATTCTTGAAATAATCCTGCTCAATTTCAGCGCCAAGTCCCGGGTCTTCCTCGTGTTCCATTACCTCCAGGCCAAGTATTGAATAACTCGGATCAAGAGCCAGCATAATAGCTATGTGCGTTTTGAACCCGGGAAATTTGCCGCCGAGCAGATAGGCGAGCCGATTGCCGTTATCGGTAACAACAATTGTCCCATCGACAAAACGCGCATACCTGCCGGCTCCAAGGGCGCTTTGCACCGCTGCATCCCTGTCTTTCTGGTCCCTGACCTTTTCCTCGGAAATCGAAACACTGCTGCTGTCAAGAAAATTCCCGTCCAGGTCGATGCGGACAAAATTAAAACTGCCCTCGCCGTGCGACTCTGCCGGCAGCAGGTAACCTATCGACTGGATGTCTCCCTCGCTGACAACATATCGGAACATCTCATGCAGCCCCATTGACTCGGGAATCGGATTTTCTTTGGAGTAGCCGAGCAGTGAATACATCACTTTTTCTTCGCGGGCAAACTCGTTTGCTTTTTTCGCCTTGTTGGTGAAAACAAAGGTTGTTCCCATGACCAGTCCGGCAACAAGGCAGGAAGCGGTCAAGCGGAATATGATTGTGAGGATATTCTTCATTTCTCACCCCCGATCGGCGGTGCAAAACGCTGTGGCTTGAGCAGGCTGTCAAATACGGTGCTCAGCGGGTTCAACAGCAGTATTGCATAGCATATGCCCTCCGGATAACCGCCTTTCAGCCGAATCAATACCGTCAGGGCACCAATTCCTGCACCATATACCAGCTGAGCGTTTTTCCCTGTTGGCGACGTGACATAGTCTGTTGCCATGTAGAAGGCGCCTAGCAGTGCGCCGCCGGTAATCACAGCCAGCAGGGGATCTCCGGAAAAAAGCGTTTCACCGCCGAAAATCCAACTCAGCAGCGCAATGGTGCCAAGCAGAGAGACGGGAATGTGCCAGGTGATATAGCGGCGGTACAAGAGGTAGAGGCCGCCAAGGAGGATGAGTATTCCAGAGGTCTCGCCGATACAGCCGGGGCGCCAGCCCATGAAGAAGCTGCCGTATATTTCAGACGGTGCCCCGAACATCTCGGTGAACACTGCCATTCCCTGTTCCTTCAGGACGGCCAGCGGGGTTGCCGTTGAAACTGCGTCCACCCCACTGCCGAAATAGGAGAAGATAGCTCCGTCAGTAAGCGGCGGGAGCCAGGCTGAGGTCATCGCCACGGGAAATGTCGCGAGCAGAAACGCTCTTCCCAGCAGAGCCGGATTGAAGATATTGTAGCCAAGGCCGCCAAGCAGATGCTTGCCGATATAGATCGCCATGACCGCACCGAGAACGGGCAATAACGATGAAACACCGGGGGGAATGACAAAAGCCATGAGCATCCCGGTAAGGGCGGCGCTCCCGTCCATAACCGTAACCGGTCTGCCAAGGGCTTTCTGGCTGACGGCTTCAACCGCCATGCAGCTCAATACAGATACGCCGGTAATCAGCAGTACCTGGAAACCAAAGATAAAGACCGATAAAATCAGTGGTGGTACCAGACAAGCCACCACGGTCCACATTATCTTTTCTACCGACTCGGAACTGCGGACATGTGGAGATATTGATACATTCCACAGCGCAGCCGGTGCCGAGGTCTGATTTTCTGTTGCTTTCGGTTCGATGGCCAATCTCCTTGCTACGGTAGTTAATGATTTGCGTTCAGGTGCTCTATGAACGCTTTGCTTTCATTTTTGCCAATCGCACAAACTGCACCAGTGGCCGCTTCGCCGGGCACACATAGGCGCAGCTGCCACATTCAAAACATTCGAAAATGCCAAACTGCTCGGTATCTTCGGCCCGGTTGGCTTCGACATAAATACCAATTTCCTTGGGCTCAAGGCCCATGGGGCAAGCCTCCAGGCACCACCCGCACCTGATACAGGCAGAATGCGGGCTGCTGTCGATCTCGTCCTCGGTCAAAAACAGCACTGAAGATGTCGTTTTCGTAACCGGAATATCAAGGTTTGAGACGGCAAATCCCATCATCGGACCACCCATGACAACACGCGTGAGCCCGGCTTTGGTTCCGCCGCAGAATTCAACGATATCACTTACCCTGGTACCTATCTTGACCAGCAGATTCGCTGGCCGGGCGATGCCCTTGCCGGAAATGGTCACAACTTTGTCAATGAGGGGTTTTTCACAGACAACCGCGTCGTATACTGCTTTTGTTGTCGAGACATTGTGAACCACCACCCCCACAGCGCTCGGCAGTGCCAGGGCAGGAACCTTCCTCCCTGTCAGGGCCTGAATGAGCTGTTTCTCAGATCCCTGGGGGTACTTGACCCGAAGCGTTTCAACGTGGATGGTAAACTCGTTGCTTGTCGCAGCGTTTGCTGCATTTCTCATTATCTTGATGGCATCTGGTTTATTTTCTTCGATGCCGATAATACACTCCTTGATCCCGAGTATCTTGAGCAGAATCTTTGCGCCTTCAATAATCTCCAGGGTTTTTTCAAGCATCATGCGATGGTCAGCCGTGATGTACGGTTCACATTCCGCGCCGTTGAGCAAAAGAATATCAACGGGGTTGTCCGCCGGCGGCTTTAACTTTACATGGGTTGGAAATCCCGCACCGCCGATGCCGACGATTCCCGCATCATGCACCTTTTTAAGCAATTCCTCAGGGGCGGATAACCGCCAATCCTGCAGTGGCCAGGATCTTGGTTCTGCCTCCCTGTCAACCTGTATCGTTATTGAAGGTGCCGTTACCCGGATCGGGTGACCTGAAGTACCGAGTGCCTTGATTTTTCCTGATGCCGGAGCATGGATGGGAACGCCGAGTCCCCTGGAGACATCACCGATCAAATCGCCCTCGTTGATCACCGCGCGTTTTGCAACCGTCGGGCTGCAGGGAGCACCGATATGCTGCCCGAGAATGATGTCAAGCTCCGAGGGCAGAGGCATGACCTCAACCGGGAGGTTCTCGGTCAGGTGCTTCGACTCGGGCGGATGCACTCCGCCTTTTGGGAATGTGAAAGTAGGTGCCATAATTCCTGCAATTCAAGCTGTTGGGTTTTAGGCGATAAACACCTGATTCTCAGCCGTGCAGCCGTTCAGCTGGCCGACCCTGGCCGATTCGATTCATTTCCTCGTTTTTCAACGACGGTATCATGCTATTCCGGAGTAATGTTTCATAAACTGGATTCGTTCAAAATGAGATTGATCAGCCTGCTTTTCATAGGAAAGCCTTCCCCTGAACGCACCGATATTTTCAAAAGAATGGTCATTCATCCAGCTTTCAAGGCCTGTTATGATCTCAGCCGCCTTTTCCGCTCCATGGTGATAAAGCGTTGAGACAACCTGGACAGCCACGGCGCCGGCAAGCAGCATCTTGATTGCGCCCTCACTGTCGTGCACCCCGGTGGAGGCGGCAAAATCACTCTCTACCATACCTGCAAGCAGAGCGACCCAGCGCAGCGGTGTTGATATCTCGGTCGGCTCGCTGAAAACGCCTGCGGACTTGATCTCCATTCTGTGTATATCAATATCCGGCTGGTAATAACGGTTGAAGAGAACAAAACCGGCGACCTTTCCGGTCCAGTGAAGTTTGGAGACAAGGTGGGCAAGCGATGAGGAGTAGCTGCTCATTTTCAGTGCAACCGGGATTGACAGTCCGTTTGTAACCTTGTTGACAACATCAAAATAGACCTGCTCATAGTCAGTGCAGGATTTTTTCAGATCGCTCGGCAGCAGCGAGATATTTATCTCGAGTGCGTCCGCCCCGGCTTTCTGTATCTTCTTGGCAAACGAAGTCCACTCTGCCGCGGAGACACAGTTGAGGCTGGCAATAACCGGTATGTCAACCGCCTTTTTGGCATCACTGATCATATCGAGGTATTCAGAAACTGCCGAGTCCCGGGTATATTCTCGGACATAGTCGTACGCTCCGGGATAGTCGGTCTGGTAGGTGTCGATATTCTGCTTGAGATCAGCTTCGATCTGCTCCTCGAACAGCGATTTCAGGACAACGGCACCAACACCTGCCGCTGCCAGCTCCTTTATCTTCACTAACGAACCGGTAAGGCCACAGCTTCCTGCAATTATGGGGTTTTTAAGTTTTAAACCCAAATATTTCGTGGTTAAATTCGCCATTTTTTCTTGCCCGGTAAAGTTTATGTGTTGTAACGATTCCCAACATGTATCCGTTCAGCAGTGCAACGGTAAAAAGCTCAGCCTGAAAACCTCTTACCACGCTGTATAGCACAGAGACATCGTTGACAAAAAAACAGAATCCAGCAACCTTGACCGGATACCAAATAGTTGCTCAAAATCAAGCCGGAAATGGATCCAAAACAGCAGCAGTAAGCGTAACAGACTGAAATAAAATGAATTATCAGCTCTGTTAATACCAACCGGTTTATGTCACACCCGCACCCCTCGGCGCCCTGACACAAGGAAAAAACAGTGTACCCCATCAACGGCGCTTTTTTCTTCCCGTAGCCGCAGGAGATTGTTATCATCCCCGCTCACTATCAAGCGAAACGATTATGCACCCATTACCCAAGAACAGAAGCCCTCTCATCTCCATACTCATTGGAGCAATGTTCATCAGCTTTTCCGGGATATGGGTTGCCTGGGCAGCACTGGATCCGACCGTCTCAGCCTTTTACCGGGTCTTTTTCGGGACGATCTTCCTGTTTGCGGGGTGTCTCTGGAAAAATGAATTCCATAAAATTGATATCGGATCGAGCTTTCTGCTTGTTTTCTGCAGTCTGTCTTTGCCGCTGATCTTGTCTGCTGGCACGCTGCCATCAGTTTTATCGGCCCGGGCCTGGCAACGATAATCGGTAATTTTCAGGTCTTTATCCTGAGCTTTATTGCCATCACCTTTATGGGTGAGCGGCTCTCCCTCAGATTCATCATCTCTGTACCGCTGGCAATCACCGGACTGCTCCTGGTTATAGGATTCAACTGGACCGCGCTTCCGGAAAACTATCTGCTCGGGATTTCCCTGTCTCTTTTGACGGCGCTGTTTTAATTCCATATTTATTCTCTCCATGCGTCGACTCCAGGCAAACCAGCCTCAGGCCTCATTGTTTTTCAACCTGATGATTGTCTCACTGCTCACCTCGCTGCTGCTGATTCCGGCAATCCTGGTCTCTGGCGCCTCCTTTGCCATTCCAGCGCTCTCTTCACTGGCAGCCCTCGTCTGCCTTGCCCTGTTCAGCCAGACGATCGGCTGGGTATTGATTGCCGGCAGCCTGCCCAGGACCAGGGCGTCGATCGCAGGCCTGCTGCTCCTGCTCCAGCCGGCGCTGTCTTTTGTCTGGGATGTTCTGATATTCAGCCGATATACGACATTATTGAACTGGACCGGGGTTACACTCGTTCTGGCGGCTATTTATCTTGGCATGAGCAGCACGCGAAAAACCGGACGCTGACAGGAATCCAGCGTCCCGAACAACAGTTGCGCAACAGGGAACTGTTGAATAAGCCTGGTAAAAAGAGCACGCAGGGTTTATGATTCAGCATTTATGGCAGGCCTGTTATCGAGATAAAACTCTGCTGCAGAGGAACAGACATGAAAATACGCTCACATTACTCCAGCACCCCGTTTCAGGAATTTGAAGGAGACGCCGTCCACGGCGTAACCGGTCGTGTTGTTATCGGCAAGGATGACGGCGCGGCCAATTTCTGCATGAGGATTTTTACGCTTGCGCCCGGTGGCTATACGCCCCGGCACTCACACGACTGGGAACATGAAATTCTCATTCACGAAGGACATGGCCAGGTGATGCAAGAACGCCAGTGGGGTCGATGTCTCACGCGGGTCTGTCGTGTTCATTCCCGGCAACGAGGAACATCAGTTTCGCAATAACGGTGAAAAAGAGTTCGTCTTTGCCTGTCTCATTCCAAAAGGCGCTCCGGAACTCTAGACGCACACCCCGGCCGACGCTCTTTTTTATCAGCCGGCCGGAGCAATTCCAAGCCTGGTAAGGGAACGCTGCGTTTCTCCGTGTCCGGAAATGTATCTGGTGGAGCTAGTTGCCGAGCAGGTCATCACGAAGATCTTTGCTTACCGGCTCTGTTCCCAGCCAG
This sequence comes from Desulfocapsaceae bacterium, assembly GCA_963674815.2. GTDB lineage: Bacteria > Desulfobacterota > Desulfobulbia > Desulfobulbales > Desulfocapsaceae > MADRE3. The sequence goes on along the minus strand of CAXXTV010000004.1, from coordinate 358,712 downwards.
ATTGACAGGAGCAGATCATTGAACGGCTTGCCTTCAATCACCCCTTTTTCCTCGTTTCGAATGACAACCGTTGTTCCTTTGCCAACCATGTAATCGAGAACGATCTGGTCCCCTTTTTTTACCGTCTCGAACAGTGCATTGAAGGCGCTTATCTGGGCAGAAAGCCCGTCCAACTGTTCAGCAGAACCATTTTTCTGGAATCCATCGTTCCAGGCCTCGACCAGGTCCTTGTCGGTGACTTCAGCATAGAGAAAGTGCATCACGACGCGCCTGCCGGCGTCCTCAGCGAGAAGCGCGGCCGGGTCGTTCTGCTTGTTCTCCAGGTAGAGTTCGGCGACGTAGATTTTAAAGAAAAGTTTTGACCGGATACCAGCTCCATTCAGCTGCAGCACGGTCCCATCCGCCTGGCTGAGCGTCTCGGGAACATCAACACCGGCAATCTCTCGGCCATAGGCAGACGCCGATAGCAGCAGGGCCAACAGTACAACTGCAATTCTCATAGCCATGTTTCCCCCTCATGTCGTTCATTTTTCAATGAAAACTCCGCCTCTTGCTTCTCCCCTCATGTTAATTCCATGATACGAGAGAAAAGGCAACAGATACAAAGAAAAGAGGAAAAATTATCCCCGGCGGCGACGTAAAAAAAGATCACCCGGATTATCCGTAAAAATGCGCAAGCGGGAAAAAAATAAAGATGGGGGATCACTCTGTGATACCCCGGCGATGGTATGCTTCCGGCAACCATTCCTTTTGCCAGGAGCATACCATGAAACAGGTACACAATCTGAGTGCAGGAACAATCATTTCAGACGCGCCCTGCCCGACTTCGATTATCAGGCCGATTCAAATCTCCCTGAGGGTGCTGAAAAAACAGGTAGCCGAATACCTCGGCAACTACCGGACTCATTTTTTCTCACTGGCGGCGGCACTGCTCATCGGAGCCTTGTTTCTGTCAGGAAGCTATCTGTTTTTGCTGCAACTGGCGAAACATGGCTGGTAGGATTGCCAGGGCAGCCATGTTCCGCTCGCCTACTCTTTCCAGTCCGGGCGCAGATAGAGTTCCGTCAGCTGCTTGCGGTCCACCGGTGAGGGAGCATCGGTCAACGGGCAGGTCGCTTTCTGTGTTTTCGGGAAGGCAATAACGTTCCTGATTGAATCACTGCCGGTTATAATCATCAGCAGCCTGTCCAGGCCGAAGGCGATCCCACCATGGGGAGGCGCGCCAAACTCCAGCGCCCGCAGTAAAAAGCCGAATTTTTCTGCTGCCTCCTTTTCGGAAATCGACAGCACCTTCAAGACTTTCAGCTGTGTTTCGGGATTGTGAATACGAATCGATCCGCCCCCAATCTCGGTACCGTTCAACACCAGGTCGTAGGCCCGGCTGTAGACCGCTCGCGGATTTGAGTCAAGTTTGTCCAGGTCCTCTTCCCGTGGGGCCGTGAACGGGTGATGCAGGGCCTGAAAACGCTTTTCCTTGTCGTCATATTCAACCAGGGGAAAATCTGTAACCCAGATAAAATTAAAAACACTCTTGTCGAGCAGGTTCAGCCTGCGGGCAAGTTCAACGCGAAGCTCGCCGAGAACCTGGCAGACAACCGGGACCGCATCAGCGCCAAAAAACAGCAGGTCGCCAGGCTCTGCCTGCAGCGCAGCGGCTATTTCCTGCTGCTCTTCAGCAGAGAAAAACTTGGCGATCGGAGACTGCCATGAGCCGTCAGCTTTTACCTTTACCCAGGCAAGCCCTCTGGCTCCGAACTGTACCGCGAAATCGGTGAGGTCATCAAGCTCCTTGCGGGTAAAAGAGCCGCATCCTTTGGCGTTGAGCGCACGAACCGTTCCCCCGCCATCTGCGGCCCCCCTGAAAACCTTGAAATCACATGTCGCCGCAATCCCGGTCAGGTCGACCAGCTCCATGCCGAAGCGGGTGTCCGGCCGGTCCGTGCCGTAGCGGGCCAGCGACTCATCATAACTGATCCTCTTGAAAGGAGGGCTGACATCAAGCTCTTTGGTTGCCTTGAAAAGAGCGGCGATCATCCCTTCGACAATTTCGATGATCTGCTCTTCATCGGCAAAGGAAAGCTCCATGTCTATCTGGGTGAATTCGGGCTGCCTGTCCGCGCGGAGATCCTCATCCCGAAAGCACTTGACAATCTGGTAGTAACGATCCAGTCCGGAAATCATCAGCAGCTGTTTGAAAAGCTGCGGTGACTGAGGGAGGGCATAAAACCGGCCACCGTTAACCCTGCTTGGCACCAGGTAATCGCGCGCCCCTTCCGGTGTCGACCTGGTAAGCATCGGTGTTTCAATATCCAGGAAACCGTTGTCGTTCAGGTATGATCTCACCGCCTGTACCGCGTGGTGACGGGTGATCAGGTTCGCCGCCATCTCAGGTCTTCTCAAGTCAAGGTAGCGATATTGCAGGCGCAGCATGTCCGAGACATCACTCTCCTCGTCCAGCGGAAATGGTGGTGTTTCACTCGTGTTGAGAATCAGGAGCTGGTCGACGAGCACTTCAATCTCCCCGGTAACCAGTTTTGGGTTGGCCATATTACCGGGCCGGGGTTCGACCTTGCCCTGTACGGCAAGCACCCATTCACTGCGGAGCCGGTGTGCTTTTTCATGGACCTGCGGATTAATTTCAGGGTTAAAGACAACCTGGGTAATCCCCTGACGGTCGCGCAGATCAATAAAAATGACGCCGCCGTGATCACGCCGGCGCAGGACCCAGCCCATCAGCGTTACTCTGTCACCAACATTTTCAATACCAAGCTCATTACAGTGATGAGACCGGCGCAAACGACCCATTGAATCCATAATTAGTCCACTCACATTCCGGGGATTTTCTCCCCTTTGCTCTATTTTCGTTGCGTTATCGTACGTAACGTTTTCTTGACTGCCGCTTTTATGTCTCTGACCTCAATTGGTACATCGACCTGCTCTTTGCTGGCCATGTCGCGCAGCACCGCACGCTCCTGCGCCAGCTCCTGATCGCCAATGATCAGGACAAAAGCAGCTCCAGCCTTATCCGCCTGTTTCATCTGGCTCTTGAGACTTCGGGCTTCCATATCCATGTCGACCCTGAGTCCTTCTCTTCTCAGATCATTCATCAGCGTGTAACAGCAGTCTGAGGCTGCTTCACCCAGGCCCGCCAGAAAAAGATCAATTTCGGCTGACTGGGCCGAAAACAATTTTTTCTGCTGAAGCAGCAGGACAAGACGTTCAAGCCCCATCGCAAAACCGATTCCGGGCGTCTTGCCGCCACCGAGCATCTCTATTAATCCGTCATAGCGGCCGCCGGCGCAAACGGCGGACTGCGCGCCGAGATCAGCGGTGACAAACTCGAAGGTGGTACGGACGTAATAATCCAGCCCGCGCACCATGAACTTGTTTTGTTTGTAGTTGACAGCGAGCTGTTCCAGGCTTTTCTGGACGGCTTCGAAATGATCACGGCATCCCGGGCAGAGATGATTAAGGATAGAAGGAGCCTCCTGCATCTGCTCCCGGCAGCCGGGCTGTTTACAATCCAGGACCCTGAGCGGATTTTTGCTGCTTCTCCTGTTGCAGTCAGCGCAGAGAGAAGCAAGTCTTGCCTGGATAAAATCGAGCAGCTGCTTCCTGTATTGCGGCCTGCAGTCAGGGCAGCCGAGCGAATTGATCTCCAGGTCGACCGTAACGCCAAGCTCTTTGAACAGCAGATCCGCCATAGCCATCAGTTCGGCATCGATTCGAGGATTCGCTGAACCGAGAATCTCGACATCGAGCTGATGAAACTGGCGTAATCGGCCTTTCTGTGGTCGCTCGTGACGGAACATCGGGCCGGTGGTAAACAGCCGCTGCACCGGCCTGGCTGCATGCATGCTGTGCTGGATATAGGCCCGCATAAGCGAAGCCGTTGCTTCCGGCCGCATGGTTACCTGCTTGTCGACAAACGTATACATTTCCTTCTCGACAATATCCGTATCGGTGCCGATGGACCGGGCGAACAACTCAGTCTTCTCGAGAATCGGCAGCCTGATCTCAGCGAAATGAAACCGCTCAAAAATGTCTCTGGCCACAGACTCCACATGGCGCCACAACGGCAGTTCATCAGGCAGTATATCTTTAAAACCATTCAAAGCATTGAGCTTCAAACCGGGACCTCCGTTCATCATTTCTTGTTCATCCAGAAAAACGTCTTAAATAACTCTAAATGCATAAAAATGTCAAGCAGAGCGCCAAAACTGCCCAAATGGGCTGCCACGTTCTCGCAAAAGAGTGTTTTCGTGTTTAATTTTTAGTCTCAGTACTCGTTACGCAGCACCTGCGGACTGTCGGATAGTTAGTGATGTTTGCCATACACTTCTTGACAAACAACGGTAAGATAGGCATTATCGGTTTTCCATCTATTATTTGAAACTCAGGAGTATTTCCTCATCATGAAGTTACCATCGCTCAAAATCGGCGACCTGACCGCGCCGATCCCGCTCATCCAGGGAGGTATGTCAATACGTGTTTCAACTTCCAAGCTTGCGGCACCTGTTGCCGAATGCGGAGGTATAGGCGTGATCGGTGGTTCCGGCATTCCTGAAGAGGAATTGAAGGAAGATATCCGTGCCGCGCAGAGCGCAACCGATGGAATTATCGCGGTCAACATCATGTACGCGATGAAGAATTTCTACAATCTCGTTATCGGTTCAATCGAGGCCGGGGTTGACATGATCATCACCGGTGCCGGTTTCTCCCGAGATATTTTTAAAATCGGCAAGGAGCATAATATTCCGATTGCGATGATCGTATCGTCTCCGACGCTGGCAAGGCTCGCCGAGAAGCTTGGGGCTGCGGCCGTTATCGTTGAAGCCAAGGAAGCCGGAGGGCATTTGGGAACAGATAAGCCGCTGCGGACCATTTTCCCCCCGATTCGTGATATTATCAAAAACATTCCACTGATCGCTGCCGGGGGTATCACAAACGGTTACGAGATGGCTGAAATGATGGACAAATACGGAGCAGACGGCGTCCAGATTGCTTCTCGCTTCGTACTCAGCGAAGAATGCGACATCGCTGCTGAGTTCAAGCAGGCATACCTCAACGCCACCAAGGAAGACATTGTCATCACCTCGTCACCGGTCGGCCTGCCGGGCCGGGCCCTGAATACCCCTTTTGTCCAGGCGCTCGCCAACAAGGTTGAATTTACCGCTAAAAAATGCGCCCATCAATGTTTGAAAAAATGTGATCACCATTACTGCATAAATGAACGGCTGATGGCTTCAAAAAGCGGCGATTACGAGAAAGGGTTATTCTTCTCTGGAGAAAACACCTACAAGATGAAGGACATTCTACCCGTTGCTGAAATCTTCAGACAATTTGTCAGCCAGGCAGAATCGGTTTACAAGGAAAATTGCGGCTTTGCTCCAACAACGTAAATAGAGCAGAAGCACTGCCTTAATCATTTAAAATCACCGTAGCGTTCGTGACCGCAAAGCCACCGATTACCCCTCGCATAGTCAAGCCCCCGGAACATCCTATCAGCAGGACCATGATAGATGATGACGCTCTCTGGGTTCTCCGAAAACTCAACAAAGCCGGGTTTTCCGGTTACCTTGTCGGTGGCGGCGTCAGAGATCTTTATCTTGGCAAGCGTCCAAAAGATTTTGACATCAGCACCAATGCCCGGCCCGGTCAGGTTCGGAAACTCTTTCCCAACAGCCGGACGATCGGCAGGCGCTTCAGACTGGTACAGGTCTTCTTCAAAAAGGGAACCGTCATCGAAATTTCCACCCTGCGTTCACTGAGTGAACATGACCTTGAAGGCCCTGAAGCTGTCCTCGCACCCAACAATACTTTCGGGACACTGGACGAAGATGCCCAGCGCCGGGACCTGACGATCAATGGTCTTTTTTATGAGATCGAAAATGAAACCATCATCGATTACGTGGGAGGAATTGACGATCTTGAGCGTTCGATTATCAGGGTGATCGGTGACCCGGACAAGCGGATTAACCGTGATCCGATCAGGATGATGCGGGTTATTCGGCACAGCGCCCGGTCCGGTTTTTCAATTGAACCGCAGAGTTGGAAAGCCTTGCTTGGAAACGGTCACAAGCTGAGACTCTGCCCCCCCTCACGACTGCGCGATGAATTTCTCAAAGACATCTACAGCGGGGTATCGGAGAAATGGTTTAAGCTCGCCCTGGAATCGGGTCTGTTCGAGGAACTCTTTGATGTCTATCGTCAGAATCTCTACACAAAACTGCCAGACGGCGACTCGTGCGCTGATTCTCTCACTGCTCTTTTTTCAACAATTGACAGACTGAACAACGAAGCTGTCGAGTCGGGAAATCATCGCCAGCCGGCATATTTTTTACTGGCACTGGTTCTGGTCCCCTGGGCCGTATGCCGCTTTAACCTGCTGACCATTGATGTCAAGGGTGCGCAACGCTTCCACCTGTCAAAACAGATACGGGAAGCGCTAAGACTGGAACTGGGGCAGCAGCTCAACCTCAAACGCGCCATTCAGCAGGAAATTACAACTCTGCTTACCAACCTGCCGGCAATCATCCTGCACAACCACCAGGAAACCTGGCCCAAGTGGCTGAAAAGAAAAAGCTATTTTTCTAAATGCAGGCTCCTCTACTATTACCACCGGGAGGCCATGGAGAAGATTCCCGTTCCCGCCTTTGCTCAGTCGGCAAAGGGGCAACCATCTCTTGATCCGTTGCCTCCTCGTCAGAAAAAGCAAAGGATGAGACACAAGGGTCGTCCCGCCTTCTCTGGTGTGAAGAGAGGAGGTGTTTTTGGTTTTAAAAAGTAGCCTTCCAGCCGACCTGTCCGGGTAAGGTCGTCCTAACAATTCTGTCACCCACAATACCGTTTAACAGCAACTGCCCGCCACTCTGATAGATTTTGGTTATAATCATTTTTTTTGATCACAAAGTCAAATATTACTTAACTTTATTTTCAGGAAAATGAATTGACATTCACCGTATATATTATCTATTACCTACTGTTGTTACTTTATTATTTAGAAATCTGTCACCATGAACTGATGTATGAAAGGGAGAGTACATCAGAAATCCCAGTGGTTGACAGTTTCTAGCTTCATACATTTTACTGGTAGCAGATACCGGTATAACTGCGCTTAGCGCCAACGTGTTGTTTCAGTGAGAGGAGGTTGATATGGCAGACACGGTAAACAAAGCTTTGGATCCGCGATTGAATCGGCGCGGTTTCCTGAAGGGATGCACCATGGCAGCAGCGGCTCTGGGACTTTCAGACACTGTTGTTCCCAAAATGGTGGAAGCCGCAACATCGGCACAGCGCCCTCCGGTGATCTGGCTGCATTTTCAGGAATGCACCGGATGCTCCGAAACCCTGCTTCGAGGATCCCACCCAGACCTGGCTCGCCTTATTCTTGACATTATCTCCCTTGATTATCATGAAACCGTCATGGCTGCAGCCGGTCATCAGGCGGAGCAGGCGCTCCAGGATTCCATGGAGAAAAACGCAGGAAAATTCATTCTTGTGGTCGAAGGCGGCATTCCGACCGCCGAGAATGGCATCTATTGCAAAATCGCCGGCAAGACCGCTATGGAAATGCTTGCAGAAGTCTCTTCAAAAGCCGCGGCAATCATCGCCTATGGCACCTGCGCAACATTTGGCGGGGTCCAGGCGGCAAGCCCGAATCCGACCGGTTCCGTCGGCGTTGACAAGCTGGTCAGTGACAAGCCGATAATCAACATTTCGGGATGTCCGCCGAATCCGGTAAACCTGCTCGGCACCATTCTTCATTACCTCACCTTTAACAGGCTGCCGGCCCTCGATGGCCTGAAACGTCCGAAATTTGCCTATGGCCGAAGGATTCATGACCATTGCGAACGGCGCGCCCACTTTGATGAGGGACGCTTTGTCGAACAATTCGGTGATGAATATCACAAGCTGGGCTACTGTCTCTACAAAGTCGGCTGCAAGGGCCCTGAAACCTTTGCCAACTGTCCGGTTGCCCGATTTAATGACGCCGGGGTATGGCCGGTCGCGGTTGGCCACGGCTGCATAGGCTGCACTGAGCCAAACTTCTGGGATACCATGACACCATTTTATGACAGGATTCCGAATGTGAAGATTCCTGGCGCCGGCATTGTTGCTGATGCCGACCAGCTCGGCAGAAAAGTGCTTGGAGTGACAGCTGCTGCTGTTGGTATCCACGCTGCCGTCGGGGTAGGAAAACGAATCATCAAAGGAAAATCCGACAGCGATAGATGATGACTGGTGATTGCCGTTCAAGCAAAGCAAATCTTCTCGGAAACGCTCACAGCAGATGATTGATTCCGTTTACACTTTTTTGGAGGTTTAACAGATGGCTCAGAGAATTACCATTGATCCGATAACCCGGATCGAAGGCCACTTAAGAATAGATGTCGAAGTCGACGGCGGTGCAGTCACCAATGCCTGGTCCTCAGGTCAGATGTTCAGGGGCCTCGAGACGATTCTCAAGGGTCGTGATCCGCGCGATGCCTGGCACTTTGTGCAGCGGATATGCGGGGTGTGCACCACGGTCCATGCACTGGCTTCGGTCCGAGCGGTTGAAGACGCACTCGGACTTGAAATTCCGCTGAACGCCCAGCTGATACGTAACCTCGTGCAGTCAATTCACTGCCTGCATGACCACATCGTTCATTTCTATGCCCTGTCTGCGCTGGACTGGGTAGACGTTGTCTCGGCATTGGATGCTGATCCGGTTGCCACCCAGAAACTGGCAGAGTCACTGTCAGACTGGCCGGGCAACAGTTCCAAGCGTTTTGCAGCAGTCCAGGGAAAGGTCAAGGCTCTGGTCGAGAGTGGTCAGCTGGGACCGTTTGCCAATGCCTACTGGGGTCATTCAGCCATGAAGCTGCCGCCGGAGGCGAACCTTATGGCGGTTTCTCACTACCTTGAGGCCCTTGACTACCAGCGTAAAGCGACCATGGCCCTTGGTGTTATTTCCGGAAAAAACCCGCATATCCAGAACCTCTCTGTCGGCGGTGTCACTGCCGCTATAAACCTCGACAACGAGGCGACCCTGAACATCGAGCGACTCAACCGGGTCAGGCAGCTGCTTACGGAAGTACGCGAATTTGTCAACAAGGTATACCTTGTTGATGTCGCTGCTGTCGGCGCTCTCTACGCGGAGTGGCTCCCCTATGGTGCCGGAGTGACCAATTACCTGGCAGCACCCGACATGCCGACCAACGCCGCGGCAACCGAATTTGATCTTCCCGGTGGCACCATCATGGGTGGAGACCTGGCAAGTGTCAAAGCGTTTGGCAACCTCAGTGACCCGTACTTCAAGGACAACGTCGAGGAATCGATTGCCCGTGCCTGGTATGATGGCGACTGGCAGAAACATCCGTGGGAAGAGGACACCGAGCCCAAATACACCGATTTTGATGATGCCGGACGCTACACCTGGCTCAAAGCTCCGCGTTTTGAGGGTAAACCGATGCAGGTTGGACCGCTCGCCCAGATGCTCGTCGGCTACGCGCAGGGGCATGAGGAAATCGTCAAGCGGGTCAATGGCGCGCTTGGCCTGGTAAGTACCATAGCCGGCACCAAGGTTGGTCCCGACGCCCTTTTTGGAACCATCGGCCGTCATGCTGCCCGGGCGGTGCGCTGTTCACTCATGGCGGACCTCGGTCTCAAGCACTGGGAGATGCTGGTTGACAACGTCGGCAAAGGCGATACGGAGATCTTCAATCCGCCGACCTTCCCGAAAGGAGAGCAGCGGGGCGTCGGCGTCCATGAAGCACCTCGGGGAATACTGTCGCACTGGATCGTCATACAGGATGGTAAAATCAAGAACTATCAATGTGTTGTTCCGTCTACCTGGAATGCCGGCCCACGCGATGCCCAGGACCAGCTTGGACCTTACGAGGCATCCCTGCTGGCAAACCCGATAGCAGACCCGGAACGGCCGCTTGAGGTTCTGAGAACCATCCACTCCTTCGATCCTTGTATTGCCTGTGCCGTACACATGCTCGATCCGGAAGGGCGGGAAGTAATGAAAGTAAAGGCCCTGTAAATCTGGGAACAGATCAAACTTTCAACTTTCGGCTACTAACCGATAGGAGGTTATCATGGCATATGAAAAGAGACATTGCTGGAGCGTCCTGCTCCGACTGTATCACTGGGCATTCGCGCTGTCCATCGTAACTCTCTGCGTTACCGGGTTCTATATAAACGACCCGTGGTCCACCAGTCTGAGAGAGGGGAGTGCGAGCTGGCCGATGGCCTATATGCGTTTTATCCACTTTACCGCCGGGTATGTTTTTACCGCAGCAGTCCTCACCAGGATTTTCCTCTATATTTTCGGCAACAAGCAGGAACGCATCCTGGAGCATCTGCCGGTAACGCCGCGCAACATCAAGAACCTCTTCAGCACCCTGGTGCAGTACAGCTACATAAAAGACTATCATGACCAGGGGCGACTCGGTCACAACGTTCTTGCTGGCGTGACATATGTGATTACCATTGTAATTGCAGTCTTCCAGTTGATCAGCGGTTTTTACATGCTCTACCCGGAGCTTGCTCTCTGGGAAGGCTACGGGCTGGCAATCTTTGGAAGCCAGCAGTGGGCCCGTTATATCCATCACCTGTTGATGTGGTGGTTTATGATTTTCACCTTCATTCACATTTATCTGGTTGTCTGGAACGATGTACAAGAACCAGGGCTTGTTTCTTCAATATTCAGCGGTAAAAAATTCACGCACAAGGCGTAAATCTCTCTACAATGGGGTCGAAATTCTCGTCCGGGGCACAGTCCAGGGCGTCGGGTTTCGACCCTTTATTTTTAACCTCGCCAAACGCTTGTCGATCACCGGTACAGTGACCAACACCGGCGACGGTGTTGCCATAAAAGCCTGCGGCCGGAATGAGGATCTTTACGCCTTTCTCGACCTGATTTCTCTTCAACCCCCGCCCCTTTCAAGAATCACCAGTCTTCTCTACCGCCATCTTGAAGCGCCCTTTTCGGCCAAGTCCTTTACGATTATCGCCAGCCAGTCGAGCGGTTCCGCAAGGACAACGATTCCTCCCGATATCGCTGTCTGCTCCGATTGCCTGAAGGAATTGTCGGACCCGGATGATTTCCGTTTCAACTATCCGTTCATCAACTGCACCAACTGCGGGCCCCGTTTTACGATCACGGAGTCAATCCCGTATGATCGTCCCAAGACGTCGATGAAAGTTTTTCCGATGTGCGACAAGTGTGATGCCGAATACAAGGACCCGGGCAACAGGCGTTTTCATGCCCAGCCCAACGCCTGTGCCGACTGCGGGCCTGCTGTTTCCTGGCATGACCGCCACGGGGCAGAAATAAGCTGCGGGAACGTTCTCGCTGCAGCGGCCTCCGCCCTGAGTGAAAATACTGTCGTTGCCGTGCGCGGACTGGGCGGCTTTCACCTCTGCGTCAACGGCTGCTCCGAGGCCGCGGTCACCAGGCTGCGAACGCGCAAACACAGGCCGGAAAAACCGCTGGCCATAATGATCAGAGATCTTGCCACCGTCAGGGATTTCTGCCACCTTTCCGCCGGAGAGGCTGGGCAGCTGAGCTCCCCCGAGCACCCGATCGTTCTGCTGAGGAAAAAAGACGATACCGTACTCGCAACAAATCTCGCCCCGGGCCTCAGCGATTTGGGGGTAATGCTTCCCTACACACCGCTCCACCATCTTCTTTTCAGACACCATCTTTGCCCTGCAGCACTGGTCATGACAAGCGGGAATACGAGCGGGGAGCCAATCTGCACGTCCAATGACGACGCACTGCATCGACTTGCTGCAATTGCTGATTTTTTCCTGCTGCATAACAGGGATATCGTCACCAGGGTCGATGACTCGGTCCTCAAATTCATCGACCATACGCCGAGAATGTTCAGGCGCTCCCGCGGGTATGTGCCGTCGCCCCTGCACGTGCCGTATGAACTGCCTGAGATTATCGGCTGCGGCGGCGGACTGAAATCGACATTCAGTCTTGCCCGGGAACGGACAATTTTTCCCAGCCAGCATATCGGCGACCTGTTTAATCTTTCCTCGTTTGAATTTTTCACAGAATCCGTTGACAATTTAAAAAATGTCTTTCAAATCGAACCCGCGGTAGTTGCCTGTGACCTTCACCCGGACTACATGAGCAGCCGCTACGCCAGGGAACTCAGCCTACCCCTCTATAAAATTCAGCATCATCACGCTCACGGTGTAGCGGTTATGGCCGAACATGGCCTCACCGATCCGGTACTGGCAGTTATCCTGGACGGGACCGGTTATGGTACGGACGGAACCATCTGGGGCGGGGAGGTCCTTCTCTGCGCGTTGACATCGTTCAGCCGCCTTGGCTCCCTGGAACCTGTTCCGCTGCCTGGAGGAGACAGTGCAGCAGCAGAGCCCTGGCGGATGGCCCTGTCATTTCTCCACAAAATACACGGTGTCCAGGCCGTACGATCAGCAAGCCTCGGCTCGATTGAACCGGAAAAGCGCCAGTTGATCATGCAGATGCTTGAGAGCGGGTTCAACGCTCCGCTCACCTCGAGCTGCGGCAGGCTCTTTGATGCGATCTCGGCAATTCTTGGCCTTGCCATGGTTTCCAGTTTTGAGGGGCAGGCCGCCATGCTGCTCGAGGCCTGCGCCCGCCAGGCGCTCCCCCCTGACTGGAAAAACCATATCGCTCGTGCAGTCGATGAATATCCGGCACATCTGCTGCAGAAAAATAACCAGAGGTGGGAAATTATTTCCTCGGAAATTATCAGGAAAGTAGTATATGATGTTTCTTCCGGCAAAAGCAGGCCGGAAATTGCACTGCAGTTTCACTCCTGGCTCATTGCTGCGCTTTCCCGCCTTGTCAGCACGCTTTCCAAAGTTACGGGAATTAACAAGATCGTACTCTCGGGGGGCTGCATGCAGAACGAGCTCTTGCTCGAAGGATTGCTATTTTCGCTGACCGAGCTGGGTCTTACACCGTACAGCGGCTCTCAGATTCCCGTCAATGACGGAGGGATATCGGTAGGTCAGGCAGTTATAGGAGGTCTACAGCATGTGTCTTGCAATACCCATGAAAGTTGAAAAAATTGAAGGCAACCCCGACGATTTCACCCGGAACCAGATTGCCGTAGTGAACATGAATGGCATCAGTAAAGAGGTTCGTCTTGATGTTGTTGACCGCTGGCCTGAAATTGGGGATTACGTCATTGTTCACGCTGGTTTTGCGATCCATTCTCTGGATGAGGAAGACGCCAAGAAAAATATTGAGCTTATCCGGGAACTTGCCTCTCACATGCCGGAAGAGATGCTGCTTTCCGGGGATGAGCAATGAAACATATCGACGAATACCGTGATACAACACTGGTAAAACCGCTTGTTGCCGAACTCGCCCGGTCAGTGACCAGGCCGGTTCGGGTCATGGAAGTGTGCGGCACCCATACCATGGCGATATTCCGCAATGGTATCCGTTCCGTCCTGCCGGAAAAAATGGAGATCGTCTCGGGTCCGGGCTGTCCTGTCTGTGTGACCTCGGCTTCCCACATGGACGCATTCATCACCATGTCGGAACTGCCTGATGTCCGGGTTGCCGTTTTTGGCGACCTCTTCAGGGTGCCGGGCAGTAACGGGTCCCTGGCTCAGGCAAGTTCACGGGGGGCTCGAATTGATATCATCTACTCGCCGATGGACGCCCTGGACATAGCCAGAAATAATCCGGGCGACATGGTAGTCTTTCTCGGGGTCGGTTTCGAAACGACAACACCGGCGATCGGTGCGACAATACTTGCAGCTCAGCGGGAACAGCTTGACAATTTCTGTGTTTTTTCAACTCACAAGGTCATCCCGGGACCACTCGAGCAGCTGATGCAGGACCCTGAGCTGAAGATCAACGCGCTGCTCTGTCCGGGGCATGTGTCGGCAATTATCGGTGCCGGCGCCTATCAGCCGTTCGTGGACAAGTTCGGCCTTTGCTGCGTGGTCGCGGGGTTTGAACCTGCAGACCTGCTCAACGGCCTGATCCTGCTGGCCCGGCAGGTCGGAGACAACCACCCGCGTGTGGAAAACATGTACCCACGCGTCGTTTCCTGGGAAGGCAACCGCCGAGCGCTGGGTATGGTGGAAGAGATCTTTGAACCGGCTGACATGGAGTGGCGGGGTCTCGGTATCCTCCCCCTGAGTGGACTTGCGATCAGGGAAAAGTATGCCCGCTTTGATGCCGAAAAGCGCCTGAATATCAGTGTGCCGGCTGCAGAGGAAGCCAAAGGCTGTCTCTGCGGGCAGATTCTCAAGGGCAAGACCACACCACCGCTGTGCCCGCTTTTTGATAAACGCTGCACTCCTGCCAATCCCATTGGCCCCTGTATGGTCTCCAGTGAGGGCACCTGTGCCGCCTACCATAAATACGGCAGGGACGCCTGAGCGTCGCCTCTCAACCTTATATCCGCACAAGGCGGCTAACACCTGTGAACAGACTGATAACGGCAATTCTTCCAAGTGAACGACACCAACATGTCCGATAACACAATTCTGCTGGACCACGGAAGTGGAGGTATTGCCAGCCAGGACCTGATCAGCGGCCTGTTTCTCAAACACCTCGACAATCCTGTGCTCAGAACCCTGGAAGACTGTGCGGTGCTTGACAACCAGCCCGGGCGCCTGGCATTCTCCACCGACAGTTATGTGGTTGATCCGATTTTTTTCCCCGGAGGAGATATCGGCAAGCTCGCAGTCCACGGCACCATCAATGACCTGGCAATGCGGGGCGCCAGACCGCTCTGTCTGAGCCTGGGAATGATACTCGAGGAGGGGATGAATATTGATGACCTGGAAAAGATCGTCATCTCCATCGGCCAGGCGTCCACGGACAGCCACGTTCCTATCGTCACCGGAGACACCAAGGTTGTGCCGAAAGGCAAGGGAGACAAGATTTTCATTAACACTTCGGGCATCGGCATCGTTGCTGATGAGGTCTCTATCTCCTCGACAAACGGACAGGCCGGTGATGCGGTTATCCTTTCAGGAACAATGGGAGATCATGGCATCACGATCATGACGCGCAGGGCAGGGATATCAATGCACGGAAACCTCAGGAGCGATACCATGCCGCTGCACAGGATGGTAGCGCTGCTGCTGGAGCAGTTCCCCGGGAAAATCCATGCGCTTCGTGACCCGACCCGCGGCGGGGTGGCCACCTCCCTGAATGAAATTGCCGCCGGCAGCAAGCTCTCCATCATCATGGAGGAGGAGCTTTTGCCGATTCGTCCCGAAGTTCGCGCCGCCTGCGAGATCCTCGGCCTTGAGCCGCTCTTTCTGGCAAACGAGGGAAAATGTCTGGCAATCGTTGACGGCAGTCGGGCTGAAGAAATCCTCAGGCTGATGCGTACCACCGCTGAAGGACGGGAAGCCGCCATAATCGGCAGACTGGTTGACGGAAAAAGCGGCCGCGTCCTGATCAATACCCCGGTGGGCGGCTCCCGGGTTGTCGCCCCGCTGCACGGCGAGCCATTACCACGAATCTGCTGAAGGGAACACGATGGAACAGACAGAAAAAAAGATTGGCATACTCGGCATCGGCAACCTGATTGTCGGTGATGAAGGGTTCGGCATCCACACGATCCAGTATCTGGAAGACAACTATCTCTTTCCAGACAATGTCATACTCAAGGATGGCGGAACCGCCGGCATCTACATGAGTCCTTTTCTTGAGGAGTGTGATCCCGTTTTCGTTATCGATGTCGTGGATATCGATGCCGAACCGGGATCAATGCACTACTACAGCAGCGAGGATGTCAAAGCAGGTAAGATCAGCACGAGAATGTCGCCGCATCAGCTCGGTCTTCTCGAAGTGCTGGAAATCTGCAAATTACGGGATGCGGCTCCTGAACAGGTCGAGTTTTACTGCGTCGTTCCGCAGACACTTACCACCACGACCGAGCTCTCAGACGTCGTTGCACCGCGTGTAAAAGATATCGCCGAGCTGATTGTCAAGCGCCTTGAAAAGGCAGGGGTCCGGGCAGAAAAGAAATGATCACGGCCAGGGCAGGAGGGGAAGATTCTTATGCATGAAATGTCACTTGTACAGGGGCTTTTCCAGCAGCTCAGCAGTATTGCCAGAGAACACAAGGCGACCAAGATTCTCAGGCTGAAAATGTCGATCGGACCCCTGTCCGGTGTGGTCATTGATTCTTTTCAGTTCGGATTTGACATTTTGTCGAAGGAAGATAAACTCGTCCGAGATGCGAAGCTTGAAATTGTCATTCCGGCCGTCACCTATCGCTGCAGCAGCTGCGGCTGGAGCGTGGAAACCAGCGGTACGCGGCCGCAACGGTGCGCTGCGTGCCAGGACGCGCTCCTCATATCCGAGGGCGGGGACGACCTGATTCTCCAGCAGGTGGAGATGGAATAGTTTAAACGGAACAGACTCAAACGGTACATACAGAGGTCACAACCATGTGCGATGCTTGCGGATGCAGTACACATACCCATAATCACGATCACCATCACGATGACGATCATCAACACCGTCATGACGACTCGGTCATCATCGACATTAACCGTTCACTCTTTGCGGCAAACGATGCTATGGCCCGAAGCAATCGGGAACATTTCGATGAGGAGGGGATCATCACGCTGAACCTGATATCGAGCCCCGGTTCCGGCAAGACAACCCTGCTTGAACACACCATTGAAAAAATAGGCGGAGAATTCAACATCGCTGTCATTGAAGGTGATATAGAAACAGAAAGAGATGCGGACCGCATCAGGGCAAAAGGGGTTCCAGTCATTCAGCTCACGACCGGCGGCGCCTGTCACCTGGATGCGTCGATGATCCACAGGGGCTTTCACCGCCTGCAGAAAGAACCCGGCGGTGATACCATTGACTTGCTGGTAATCGAAAATGTCGGCAACCTTGTCTGCCCCGCCACCTTTGACCTCGGAGAGCACAAGCGGGTCGTACTGGTCTCGGTTCCGGAAGGACCGGACAAGCCGGCAAAATACCCGAAAGCCTTTACCAGCTCCCAGGTCTTCCTCATTACCAAAACGGACCTTCTGCCCTACTTCGATTTTCCCGTTCCGGAAGCACGAAGAGAGGCGCTCGAGCTGAACCCGGCGCTCACCGTCATGGCTTTTTCAGCGACAACCGGTGAAGGGTTCGATGCCTGGCTCGACTACCTCAGGGCATTGGTTATAGAGAAGAAGGCGGCGGTCTGATGTCATTGTCGAGGGAATACTCAGGTACGATGGGAGGCTGGGATGATCAAGGCTGAATATAAAAAATATGTTGAGGCACTATCCACCCTGATTCCGGTTGAACGAATCTTTACCGACACGCTGCGCCGGCTTGCCTACGGCACGGACGGCGGTTTTTACCGGCTGGAGCCCCAGGTCGTGGTCCGGGTTGCAAATGAAAAGGAGATGCAGCTGTGTCTTCGCGAGGCATCTTCGCTCAAGCTGCCGGTAACCTTCAAGGCTGCAGGCACCTCCCTTTCCGGCCAGACCATATCCGACTCCATTTTACTCATGGCAAATGAAGGGTGGGAGGATTACGAGGTTCTGGACAAAGGGCTGAAGATCCGCCTGCAGCCTGGAATTATCGGGGCAACGGTTAACCGCATACTGGCCCCGTATAATCGCAAATTCGGTCCCGATCCGGCTTCCATCAACTCCGCCATGGTCGGCGGCATCCTCATCAACAACGCCTCCGGCATGAACTGCGGAACCCATGAAAACGCCTACAAGACCATCGAATCTGTCAGGATTATCCTGGCAGACGGAACCCTGCTTGATACGGCAGACGCTGACAGCCGTGAAGCATTCCGCCGCACCCGGCCGGGATTTATCGAGAAAATTGAACAACTCCGGGACCAGGTACGTGCAGATACAGCCTTTGCCGCCCGCATAAGAAAAAAATACTCGATAAAGAACACCACCGGCTTTTCGATCAACCCGTTCATTGACTACGATGACCCCTTCCATATCATCATCAACCTGATGATCGGTTCGGAAGGTGCCCTGGCATTCATCTCCGAGGTGGTGATGCGCTCGGTGCCCAGGTACGACTGCAAGGCAAGTTCAATGGTCTATTTTCCCGACATCGTCAGCGCCTGCAGGGCCGTGGTGGCGCTTAAAAAAGGACCGGTGGACGGCGCAGAACTGCTTGACCGGCTGGCTCTGAAGTCAGTAGAGAACAAGGCGGGAATCCCGGACTTCATCAAGCACTTTGATGAAACAACCACCGCCGTCCTGATCGAAACCATGGCTTCGAATGATGATATTCTCACCGAAAATATTGCCGCAATTAAAGAAATCCTGGCCGGCTTTACCACGGTACGTCCCGTCGAATTCACCTCCGATCCGGCTGAAAACGAGCAGCTCTGGAATATCCGCAAAGGGGTGTTTCCCGCTGTCGGCGGCATGCGGGAAATCGGCACGACCTGTCTTATCGAGGACGTGGCCTACCACCTTGAAACCCTGCCCGAAGCCACCAAGGAACTGCAGGATATCGTCGCCGAGTTCGGTTACTCCGATGCCGTTATTTACGGTCATGCCCTGGAAGGAAATTTCCACTTTATCTTTAACCAGGATTTCAGTGATCCCAAGGAGGTAAAACGCTACGACGCGATGATGAATGCGGTCATCACCATGACCGTTGACAAGTACGATGGCTCCTTGAAGGCAGAACATGGAACCGGCCGCAATATGGCACCATTTGTCAAAAGAGAATGGGGTGAAAAAGGCTACAACCTGATGCGTGAGGTCAAAAAACTCTTTGATCCGGATTCTATTCTCAACCCCGGTGTGATCATCAATGACGACCCCGAATGCTATCTGAAAAATTTCAAGCCGCTGCCCCAGTGCGACCCGCTGATCGACAAATGTATTGAATGCGGGTTCTGCGAAGTCAACTGCATGTCAAACCATTACAGTCTCTCCGCCCGGCAGCGCATTGTGATACAGCGCGAGATCACGAGGCTGAAGAAAAGCGGAGAAGACCCGGTCCGCCTGGCTGAGCTCGAAAAAGGCTTTGTCTTCCAGGGAGAGGAAAGCTGCGCCGGCGACGGACTCTGCGAAATCTCGTGTCCCGTTTCCATTGATACCGGAAAATACATAAAACAGATACGGGGAGCGAACCGCGGTTCGCTGGGCAAAAAAATAGGCCGCTTCACCGGAGAACACCTGGACCTGGTCTGCAGCGGCGCCTCTGCTGCACTCGGGGTGGTTGGCGGAATGCATCGGCTCCTGGGTACCAGGAATTTTGAAAAAATATGCGATACCGCCCGCTCCCTGAGCGGCAATCGCATACCACAGTGGACACCGGCGATGCCGATCGGCGTATCGGCACCGAAAGCAACCCCCGTCAACGCCCGGGCCGAGTCTCAAGTGGTCTATTTTCCATCCTGCATCGCCCGTTCCATGGGTCCGGCAAAGGATGACCCGGTGAAGGATTCGATCACCGAGGTGACCATCCGGGTGCTCGAGAAAGCGGGCTATGGGATCATTTTCCCCGCCGGCATGAAAAATCTCTGCTGCGGTACCCCTTGGGAGTCCAAGGGGTTTGCCGAAACTGCCGACATGAAGTCCGGTGAACTCGAGCGCGCCCTGCTGGCCGCTTCCGAACAGGGGAAATATCCGGTGCTCTGCGATACATCGCCCTGTTTGTACCGGATGCGCAAGGTCATGGACGACAGGCTCAAGCTTTACGAACCGGTAGAATTTGTCCATACGTTCCTGTTGGACAAACTGCACTTTACCCCGAAAAAAGAAACCATAGCCATACACCCGACCTGCTCAACAAAAAAAATGGGTCTCTCCGGACTCCTGCAGAAGGTCGCCGGCTTGTGTGCCGACAAGGTGGTTTTGCCCCCCGATGTGAATTGTTGCGGATTTGCCGGAGACAAGGGCTTCTATCTGCCTGACCTGAACGCTCATGGCCTGAGAAAAGCTGTACCGGTAATCGAACGGGAAGGGGCTGTGGCAGGTTATTCCAACAGCCGCACGTGCGAGATCGGCTGTGCGTCGCAGATCGGTATTCCCTATATGTCCATCATGTACCTGGTCGATGAAGTTACAACCGGCAGGGGCGTATAAACGAACGGATTTCAAGCGAAATCCGCATGCGTCTCGGCATCGGGCGAGCACCACTGAGCAGATTCGATCTATTGCCCAGACCCTGGTTTGCTGTACAGCGCCGATCGTGATCCGGCAGGCAGCGCGCTGTCAACCGGCCTGTTCTCTCCTGATCGCGGCCAGAATCTCTTTTCCTCTGTGTGCCAGGATATAATTTCCCAGCTCCAGGCCGAGCGCCTCCGGACTATCAATTGAGCCGTGCAGTGTTTTGCTCAGCAGCCAGCTGCCGTCAAGATTTGCCAGGCCTGCCTGCAACTGGACACTATCGCCCATCAGGACCGCGTGTCCGAATGCCGGAATGGAACAGCCGCCCTCAAGGGTCTTTAAATATGCTCGTTCGGCCCGCAGGCAGATTTCACTCTGATAGTTGTTCAAACAGGAACGCACCAGCTTCTTTTTATCACCATCAAGGCTGTCTGCAACCTCGATGGCGATACACCCCTGGCCCACCGGCGGGACGAACTGCTGTTCCGGAAAATGGTGCACGATCAGGTTGTCATAGCCCATTCTTTTGACGCCTGCATAGGCCAGCATCAGGACATCACATGCTCCGTTTTTCAATTTCTCTATCCGGGTCTGCAGGTTGCCTCTCATCGGTACTGACTGGAGATGTGGATAGTAATGTTGTAACAGGGCAACCCTGCGAACCGATGATGTCCCCACCCTGAGCTGCTGAGCACTGTTTTCCAGATCAACATCGTCCCCGAGGCCGACCAGGACATCGTGGCTCTTTTCCCGCGCGGTAAAGGCTATCAGGCTGAACCCCTCCGGCAGGACAGACTGCATGTCCTTGGCGCTGTGCACGGCTATATCGGTAGAACCATTGGCGAGCTGCTCCTCGAGTTCTTCAGTGAAAACCCCTTTACTGCCAATTTTGACTATGGAGCGGTCAAGGATTTTGTCACCTTTTGTTTCCATTGAAACAATGGTTGTTTTGATCCCCTGCTCCTGGAGTATCCGTGCGACCGACTCAGTCTGCCACATGGCGAGCTTGCTCTTTCTTGTTCCGATTGTAATGGTCGTCATAAGCGTATCAGGTTTATTGTTTGGTATTTTCCGGGTACTGAGGATACCACAGGGCATGCGGCTTGTAATCCTTTTTCAGGATCACCCCCTGGGAACGAGAGCTCAGCTCTATTCGGGTTTTTCAGCAGCCGACCGCTCGAGCTCAACTCGAAAGGTCGTACCCTCGTTGAGCCGGCTTTCAACCGCGACAGCACCGCCATGGGCCCCGATAACCGCCTTTACATAGTTGAGCCCGAGCCCGATCCCCTGGCGCGAACGGCTGCGGTCTCCGCGATAGAGACGCTCCCAGATCCGGTCAATTTCATGGACTGATATTCCCATTCCGGTATCCTGGAACATCACGACAATTCTCGAATCTGCCGGATAGGCGGATATCCTGACGCTGCCCTTCGGCTTGTTGTACTTGATTGCATTATCAAGCAGATTGGCCCAGACCTGCAAAAGCCGGGTTCGATCACCCCGTATCCAGAGACCGGGCGGAACATCCAGAACGATTTCCACTTCCTCCTCCTGGGCACTGTATTCGTAGAGCTCGACTATTTCCGCCAGATTCTGGGAAACTTCAATGTCGCGTAACTCGAGCTTCATCGTGCCTGACTCCGCCTCCGCAACACTCATAATGAATTTCAGCATTGACAGAACCCGCTCAGATTCCTCCAGGCAATCGGACAATGCCTCACGGAGTTTCTCCGGGTCTTTGCCGGCCTGCAGTCCGTACTCGGCTACCGACCTCAGACGGGTCATCGGCGTTCTCAGGTCATGCGCCACATTGTCAAGAGACTCCTGGATCTCTCTTACCAGCTGCCGGTTCTGCTGGATAATATCGTTGATGCGCCGATAGATGAGCTGATGTTCCTTATTGCCGGTTGAAGAGACTTCGAGCAATCCCTCTTTGTCCTTGTGAACGGTCAGCAACCGCTGGGCCAGGTAGTTGAGGGGAGACAGGCTCAGCCTGAAACCGACATAGGCGAGAAGCACTGCAACCAGCAGCGCGGGAATCGCGGAATACCAGGCTGTCCGAACGACGCTGGAATACATTGAATGCAGGTACTGATCCCTGCTGCCAACCTGGACAACAACAGTGTCAAGCGCTGAAAAAGAGGCGATATTCCACACTGCAGACGCTGTTGAGCCCTCATTAAACAGCTCGAGCCAGCAGCCGCTCTGGTAGGGATCGAGCTCGGCCAGGCTTTTGAAATCGAGGTGATGATCAACGGATGCCGAATAGAGCAGCTGTTCGTTGTTTTTGATAATCCGGACAAAATTAAGCCCTCTGAGCGTTCGCTCATCAAACAGTGATGCATACCTGTCAGACGGGCTGATAAGGTGCTGGTTCTGCTGGATGAATGTCGTCATCGATTCCCGCAGTTCTTCCTGGATAAGATGGTGCAGATATGACTTGACGGACTGCAGGACGATAATCAGAAAGAGAATCTGCAGTCCCCAGAGAACGAGTGCGGTGACAACAAAGATCAGTTTCCTGTTCTGCAGATGACCCCTGTCAATCAGATTTGAGAACATACCCCATGCCCCTGACGGTATGTATCAGCGTTTGCTCAAAATCCCGGTCAACTTTGTTTCTGAGCCTGCAGACCAGGACGTCAACCACGTTGGTCTGGGGATCAAATGAGTAATCATATACCCGCTCCAGTATTGAGGTTTTGGAGATAACCATCTCTGCATTGCGCATCATGTACTCGAGCAGGGCGTATTCCTTGGCGGGAAGTTCGATCTTGACACCGTCGCGATGAACCGTGCGGCGCAGCAGGTCCATGGTAAGGTCATGGTAGCTGAGTGTCGTCGGTTCTGTATGGTTACGGTTTCGCCTGATCAGTGCCTGAATCCTGGCCAGCAGCTCACTGAAGGAA
The DNA here is from genome assembly GCA_963674815.2 of Desulfocapsaceae bacterium. Classification (GTDB taxonomy): domain Bacteria; phylum Desulfobacterota; class Desulfobulbia; order Desulfobulbales; family Desulfocapsaceae; genus MADRE3. The sequence continues at coordinate 335,712 of CAXXTV010000004.1, read as the reverse complement.
AAAGGTTTGATCATGTAGTCATCACCGCCCTTCTGCAATCCCCTGATGCGATCATCAACCGACTGTTTGGCGCTTAATATCAGAACAGGAGTGTTGACCTGCTCCCGGCGCAAGCGCTCGATCAACTCCAGACCGTCCAGTTTCGGCAGCATCAGGTCGATGATTGCCGCATCATACTCGCCGGAAAGACCATGCTCGAGGCCGGCTCTGCCGTCATAGCAGACATCAACGGCAAAGGTTGCCTCCCGCATTCCTTTTCCAATAAAATGTGCTATTTTTTTGTCGTCTTCAACAATCAGCAGCTTCACTTCCCCGCCCTCCCTCTGGACACCCTGAACGCAGGCTGATTACTGCACAATGCCTGCCTGTCCTGCCATCGCCGTTCCTGCAGGCTCTGCGGTAACTGAAATAATCCCCGGAGCAACTCGTACAGACACCGGAAATTGCAATATTCTTATCGGACAACCCCGCACCAGCCAGCTGTTGACGAGAGATTTCCCAGAAGTCAAAATAGTTCGGCTTCACCTGAAAGGAGTGAAATTCACGAGGCAGCTCTTTTTGATAGTGGATGAATTCGGCGCAGCATGGTCCCAGCGAGGGACTGACAAAGGCCTGCATATCGTCAGGGGCTGAGCCGAAAACAGCGCGCATCTGTTCGACGGTATTGCTGATGACCCCGGCAACGCTTCCACGCCAGCCGCAGTGTATGGCGGCAACAACTGAGCGGACTGGGTCGTGGACGAGAATTCCCTGGCAGTCCGCCAGCTGGACCATCAGGCCGATACCCTCGCGATCGGTTATCAAGGCGTCAACGCCCTCCGTATCCCAGTCAGAGTGCACTTCACCTGCAATTATCTCAACCCTGTTGCCATGCACCTGGTGCGCACCGAGCAGCATCGCGACGCCAGCCTGCTGCCTGATGATTTCCCGATTATCCCTGACATGGTCGGGAGAATCCCCGATAGCATAAGCGACGTTGAGACTTGTATAGCAGCCGTCGCTGACACCGCCATGGCGATCAGAGAAAAGGTGTTTACTGACCAATGCGCTTCGTTGTTCTTCTGCCTGTGACATATCCGCTTTCCACCATCATCTGTTAACCACGCTCAGCACTTTCCTGTCATGCTACCGTTATGGGTAAGACAGGAACCGTAAAAATTCAACAAAAAAAGGGGTGTGCCGCTGTCGTGCGGCACACCCCTTTGTTGTTGAGTCTTATTCCAGCGAAAAAATCTAGAAAAATGCCTCAAAGGTCACGTACACCTGGTCGGCGCTTTCAACCGGGTCCATTCCCATCATCTGCAGGGACATCAGGTCCGCTTGGTTACCAAGGTCGTAGGGTTTCATGTTCCAGTCGCCGGACCCTGAATAATCATAATCATAATGCTGATATCCAAGCCTGATAAAGGCACGGCCGTATTGTGATATCGCTTCACCGGCAGGTATATCCCAGATCGTATAGAGCTCGAACACCTGTCCGCGGGTTGCCAGTTTCGCCTGGTAGATGTCGTCGTGGCCCGGGCTCAACGCTACCCAGTACTCAGACCCCCAGTTGTACTCCGCACCGATCTTCAGGTTCAAGCTGTCGATGTCGTACCTGACTCCGGCATACAGGGCATACCCATTCTCGTTGTCCTGATTCGGCCCTTCCAGCCCCATCATCATCGCCGGGAAGTCATTGAACATGCCGTTTGCATTCGGTTGAGACTGTGAATAGCCACCGGATATAAAATATCTGAAGTCTGCCAGACCTGATCCTGGTAGACCACGTCTGCTATGCCAGAGGTTGCCGAGATTATCTGACGGTCTCCGATACCCGCTCATGTCGAACCAAAGGCCTGGTTGATGATCGGATCCTGAAAATTGGGATAGCTGAAGACGTTGAAGACCATGAAGGTCTGGAGAGTTCAGCAGCCGGTTGTCCTTGTCGAAGATATCCCAGTTAATTCCGGCAAAATCGGTATCGGCCAGCCGCCCGTCGACATCACTCTGGAGTCCGTCTTCAAAGCCTCTTCCGTAGCAGAAGCGGACCTTGCCTGAACCGAGTGCCTCGTTGCCCCAGTTATAGCCGTAGCCCAAAACGTCGCCCCGTCGAAGGGATAATTAAAAAAGGCCACCGGTGTCGCCAGCCGTTCATCTTCAATCCCAAACGCATCTGAGAGGGAGGTCCGTCGGTTGTCGGCCTGCGGCCGATTGAAAACCAGACCGGGGCTCCAGCGATATTATTCCAGTTTACATAGGCACTGATCAACATAGAAGGTTACTGGAGTCCGTCGGGAGTTCTGCCGACATTGCCGTCAAAAACAGGCCACATGGCTCCTGAATCATCGGTAAAAGCGGACTGCATTCCCCAGGTCTTATGTACATGGCCAGGCGACCCTTGAATTCGACATTTTCGGTTGCCTTGACGCGCATGTTCAACCGGAAACGATTTGTCCACAGGGAATCGTTCTGCAGGCTTCTGCCAAAGACGGTATCAGCATTGTACATATCCAGCCGGGAGCGAAAATCACCGTTGAGCTTGAAGCGTGCGGCAAGATCCCAGTCATCCATCTTCTCTTCGATCTCTTCAAGAATTTCAAAATCCATGTCATCGAGTTTTTCGGCAGTCGCCTTGTTCATTTCCGCCTGCTCTCCCATTGCGGCTTTCAACTCATCCAGCTGTCTGCTCAACTCCTCGATCTTTCTTTCAAGATCCTGGACATTGGGGCCACCGCTGGCCGCAGATAAAGCTGGAAGAGCGAAAAGCCCGGCAAGGGCCAGGACCGATATTTTTTTAACCATAGACTTTCTCCTCCCGTCAGTGTTGAAATTTTTACACCCGCCCTCGATCAGTATTCGAGTGCTGAGAGAGAGCCGGCGCGAACAGATGAACCATCCTCATCAGAATAACTATTTCGTTTAAAACTGAAATATATCCGACCCTTTTTTATTTGTCAACACCACATTGAGCGACAGAAAATAACACTCGTATCCGTCGTTTTCGACACAGCAATCCTCTCCTGCTGCACTCCTGGCTATATTAGATATGACAGAAGACGACATTTATAATACAATCTCAGAAACGCTCTATCACCTGCTCTGATAAAAATAACCACTGCCCTGATGAAACATCTTATACTCGCCGGCACCGGAACAACCACCAGCGCCAGAAACACCTATGACCGGCTTGATGCTGCCATTCGCCCCATTTTTGACGATTGTCACATTCACTGGATACGCTCCTCACCAGCCGCTCGTCGTCAATTCTCCAAGGATAACGCCCACGCGCAAGAGCCGCTCGAGCACCTGCTCCGGGAATTGAGCCAACAGACGCAAAACAGGATTGTCATCCAGTCGATGCATGTCACACCGGGACACGAATTCCATCGTCTTGTCAGGCAGTCTGCCGGCTCCCTGGTCCCAACCGCAATCGGCCTGCCTTTATTGTCGGCACCTGACGATTATCAGCGGGCGGCCAGGGCCCTCTTGCCGCTGATCAACAGTCGCCCGGACCATGCCGTTATTGTCGTCGGGCACGGCACCGATCATCCAAGCTGGACCACCTACCCTGCTCTTGAAGCTGTCTTACGCGGGTATGGTGGCAAGCGGGTCTTCACGGCCACGCTTGAGAAGTTTCCCGACTCGTCAACACTCATTGACAGACTCGTTGCCGACGGTCATCGCCGGGTGCTGATCATTCCCTGCCTTCTGGTCGCCGGCATGCACTTCAAGCGTGACATTATCGGTGACAGCGATTTATCCTGGAAGAGACGCCTTGAGCGCAGAAATATCAAGGTAACGTTTCATGATCAGGGGCTGGGTTTGATGGAGGGCATCGCTGATATTTTCTGCGATCATATCAGGGCTGCCTTCAACAAGCTGCAGACCTCGTGAGTTCCTGGTCTCTTTTCTTTCTCTTTGCTTACGAAGAAAAGAATGGTGTGCAGTTTTGTCAACCGTAATTATATTTTTCTGAGGCTTAACGGCTGTTGAAAAAGACTATTCCCGGCAGCAGGCAGTGAAACCGGTGCCTCATACCTACTTGAAGATGCTAAAGCAAAAATCTTTTTCCCGCACAATCGCTGTAGTTTTTGCGCTCCACATCACCGTCCTCTTTTGCGACAGGATTCCTGCCTACGCAGCATCTCCGCCGGCAGATGAACTCAAATCCACGATCACGATTCTTGCCAAAGCCAGAGACCGGCTGCTCAGCAGATACCGCGAGCCGCTTGGCCAAGGGACGCCTCAGGGCTCTGAGCAGCAGGACCTGCTTGTTTTTATTTCATACCTCGACGGCAGGATACATTATTACTGCGAGCAGCTCTCCGCTATCGACGGCGCAAGCGGATTGCCTGATACTGCCTGCCCTGCAATCCGGAGTGGCGGCGTCATAACCCGGTACATGACGATACCCGACACTTCCTCCCGGACGTCCGAGGAAAGACTTGCAGAGCTTGATTCCAGTTTCACTGAGTCGCTTGGCACCTTTGATGAAATGCTGCTCAAAGAACAACAGAGCATCTCCGCCCAGACAAAAAAACAGCGTGAAGAGGGCAGGCAGGCAGGCGCGCTTCCTGGTGAAGACGCCGGCGTTGATAACAATCAAGCAGCATCTGCCGGCGCGCCTGAGGCCCGGGGCCGGTCGGCAACGACAGCTCCCGCCGGCAACGGCACGGCAGCAGGGATCGGCGCCCAGCAGCAGCAAATCCCGCCGGCAATCGGCACGAGAGATTTGTCTCAAAGCGATGATGACATTATTGCAAAACAGTTGAAAGAAGCTGCCGAGCAGGAAACCGACCCGGAGACACAAGCGAAATTATGGGAAGAGTACCGTAAGTATCGAGAGGGAACCAGATAATCCCAGACTTGCCTGGGACAGACGCCAGCCAGAGACAGAAGATGAGTGTTAGACTTAACCAATTGTTATTATTATTTTTGTTTGTTATTTTGTTCCCCGGATGCGCATCGCTTCCAAGGAATCAGGTCCCGGAACAGGTTGCCCCCGTTCTGCCCCGGTCCGAGCTGAGCGATTCTGAGTTACTCAACGTTTCAATCAACATTTTTGATCCGGGTGAACTGCCGCAAAGCCCCAAAGACCGACAGGGACTGTCTGCCGAGATACGGGAAGCAGAGGCCCGCTTCATCCCCATCCACTTAAAGCATACGCTCCAGGGGACCGGTTACTGGGGAGCGGTTCGGGTTGTTCCCGATAACGACGTCGGTGCCGAATTGACGCTCAACGGGAAAATAGAGCTGTCTGATGGAGAAAGTGTTGTATTGAATATCGAGGTCATCGACTCCAGAAACGTCGTCTGGTTTCGCAAGGTGTACGCTGAAACAGCAAGGCCCGAAGAGCACAATGGCGTTGAGCCTGAAAAGGTGGATACGTTCCAGGACCTTTTCAACTCTATCGCCAATGACCTTGCCTTTTTCAGAAACGCCCTCGATCTCTCAGAAATAGGTGAAATCCGCCGGATCGCCATGCTCAAGTATGCCCAGTTCATGTCCCCCGACGGCTTTGCCGGTTATCTCGCCATAACGCCGGAAGGCAGGCTCTTTATACAGCGGCTGCCGGCCTCAAACGACCCGATGTTCGAGCGTGTTGAAAAGATAAAGGTTCGTGATGAGATGCTCGTAGACACGATAAACGACTATTATGACATGTACTATAACAACCTCTGGCAGCCCTATGCCGACTGGCGAAAATTCAGACAGGAAGAAGTATCGACCCTGAGGGAAATTGAAAGGGAAGCCCTGGCCAAGCAAATCCTGGGGCTTACCGCAATTGCAGGAGCCATCGCCCTTGGGGCAACAGGAGATTACGAAACCGCCGTCAGGACTCAACCGCTGCAGCAGGTTTTGATTGCCGGAGGAGCCTACTCCATGTACAGCGGCTACCAGAAGAGACAGGAAGGAGCCTTAAACAAGGAAGCAATAGAAGAACTCGGCCTCTCCTTCAGCGCCGAAGCTGAACCCCTGGTGGTAGAGGTTGAGGGCCAGACGGTGCGACTGACCGGCTCCGCGGAAGAGAAATATATCCAATGGCGGGCGATGCTCAAGAACATATACGCCCAGGAAACAGGCTTTGCTGCCAGTTCCGACATTTCGCCAGCACCCGTCTTTTCATCCGAACCAGCGCAAACCAGGCCATGAAGACAGAGGGTTTCCCTGATACGGAGCACAGGCATCAGGCTAAGCTCAAACCGCCGCCTGACGACAAACCGGCAGGATCATCCACGCCATCCAGAACGGCACCGCTCACCGCACTCAGCCTAATGATTGTCCTGCTTATCGCGGCAGGAGCTGTTCTCTTCCTGCTGCCGCGATTTATTGACCATAACGCCCAACGCTCAACAGAAACGGCCGCTCCAAAGCAAGCCGATATCGCTCGATCACCCCTCCCCCCCGCTTACGCTGCGCAGAGCAAAACGCATCCCGATGAAAACCAAGAGGTTGCAGCCCGGCAACTCGAGGCTTTTCTGGCTCTCAAGTCCCAGTCAGAACGTGAGAACGTTTCCCTCTGGGCTGAGAGTGCCTATCAGGTAATTTTAGCCCTTGAGCAACAGGGTGATCGATATTTTGCCGCACAAGAGTATCTGAAGGCTGGAGACATCTACAACAGGGCGGCGGGAGACCTGCAAAACCTGCTTGGCACGAAGCAACTGGTGCTGCGCGAACTCCTTGACCAGGGGTATCGCTTACTTGCCGAGGAACGGGGGAGAGAAGCCCTGGATGCATTTACCAGGGCGCTGGCTATGGCCCCGGAAAACGAGGAAGCCAGGGCGGGAGCCCGCAGAGCGGAAAACCGTGCCGAGGTAGTGACCCTCTACAGAAGTGCGCTTGCCCATGAGCAGTCTGGAGCGTTGTCTGCCGCCGAAAGTGTACTCTCGGAGCTCGAGCAGCTCGACAGCACCTATCTTCCGGCCCAGGCCCTGTCGGGCAGGGTACGGGAGCGTCTTGAGAAACAGCAGTTTGAAGAGCAGATGAGTCTGTTTCTCATTCACCTGCAAAAGGAAAACCTCGAGCAGGCTCGAGAAGTGCTGGGGAGGCTCAAAGAGATAGCGGCCGCGGATCCTCAGGTTATCGGGGCGGAAGAAATGCTGATTGCCAAGGAGGAGGCCGCTCGTCTTGATAGTTTGAGAAAACGCGGCGAAACGCTTGCAGCCAGTGAAGCGTGGGAGGAAGCGCTGGCAATCTACCGGCAGGCCCTAACGATTTCCCCTGACGCTCTTTTTGCGGTGAACGGAGTTGAGCGGGCGCGGAAAAGATTTGAACTTGACCAGGCGCTGGAAAACAGCCTGAATCAACCACATCGCCTCCAGGAAGACGCACAGCTTGAAGCCGCCAGACAGCTTCTCGACTATGCCCGACAGTTTTCTCCGGGAGGAGCTCGCCTCAATGGCCAGATCAGCCGCCTCGAAACACTTGTGACGCATGCTTCAACACCGATCCCGGTGACCATCAATTCCGACAACAAGACGAGCATTGCCATATACCGTGTTGGAAAAATGGGAACTTTTTTTTCAACCCGGATCGAACTCAAACCAGGCAAATACACGGTTGTCGGGTCGCGCAACGGCTTTCACGATGTGCGGGAAACCTTCATCGTCAATACGGGAAAAAGAGACAACCAGCTGTTTATCGCGTGCAGGGAGCCAATTTGAAACGATTTATCACCATTGTCTACGCAGACGGCAGTCACAATCAGCTGTCTGAGCTGGACCTCCCTCTGACAATCGGCTCCGCTGCCGATGCTGATATCGTGATTACCGGGAGTGAGGCCATTGCCGCGTACATCGGTGATTCTCAGGGCCACCTGTTTGTTCAGCCAGCCGAGACACGGTCCCTGAGCTTCTTTCACAACGGCCGTCATCTGTCCGAATCGAGCTGGCTGAAGTCAAACGATACGATGCGCTGCGCCGACAGCCTGATCAGGTACCAGAAAAAAGGAGACACATTTCTCTTTTCCGTTTCCGAACAGGGAGCCGAACCGTTCCAGCGCAAATCGCTGCAGCCTCCTTCGTGGCCGCCACCGGAGACAAATGAACATCCTGGCACAGCCGCTGAAATTCCGGTGCGCATCGGAACCAACCAGCGCCTCTCAAAAACCCTGAAGCTGGTCAATGTATTTCTTGGCACAGCCTTCATCCTTCTGGCATGTGCCGTGTTGTTTGTCCTTGTCGCTCGTCCCCTGGAAATCGCCATCAGCCCCAGCCCGGATTCCGTTACCCTTGATGGCTTTCCGCCACCACTCAAGCTGGGCGGGCGATATCTCTGCATTCCGGGCAGCTACAGCGCACTGATTAAAAAAGAAGGCTACTACCCGCTGAGAAGAGACGTTTTCATTAGCAAGAGTCAGGAAAACCGGTTGTCAGCCACACTTGAGAAACTCCCGGGAATACTTGACCTGCGGGTCGAACCAGAGGGTGATATTGCGGTCTATTCAGACGGCAGACTGCTCGGCACAACGCCGCCTGCATCTATCGAAATTTCTCCCGGTACTCACCAGATCACCCTCGAGAAAAATCGCTACAAACCGTTTGTCTCAGAAATCATTATCGAAGGAGAGGGAAAAAGGCAGCCTCTCGAGGCACAACTGGAGCCTGACTGGGCAGAAGTCACAATTACCTCAACGCCGGCAGATGCTGTAATAACGGTTGACGGCAAAGAGCAGGGGAAAACACCACTGTCCCTGGAACTGCTCAGCGGAACCCACCTGATCACCGCACGCAAGGAAACATATGCTGATTCAGCGTCTGAAATCACGATTACAGCAGGAACAAAAATCACCCATGCGATAGCGCTTGACCTGCTGCCGGGAATGTTGACAATCACCTCAGTTCCTTCCAGTGCGGCCGTTACCATTGATACGATATATCAAGGCACGACTCCTCTCACGATTTCTGTGCCGTCACATTCTGATCACCAGCTTGTACTCACGGCACCGGGATACAAACCATCCCGGCAACAGCTCCGCCTTGCCCCGGCGGAACGTTCAGCAATTGATCTCACCCTTGAGCAGGAGCTGGGCATTATCTATCTGACCACTCAGCCTGCCGACGCAGCAATCACTATTGATGGAAAACGCTATGCAGACGGCCCGGGCAAGCTGACACTACCGGTCAGAAAACACCTTCTGGAAGTTAACGCCCCGGGGTATAAGACTGCAGCGAGGACGATTCTGCCGAAGAGCGGTTTCAGCCAGCAGATCACTGTTGAGCTCCTTCCGGAAAACGCTGCCGTCGGCCTGCATTCGCCCTCTGCACCGGAGTTGATCGTGCAAACCAGCAGCGGCCAGAGACTGCTGCTGGTTGAGCCGTCTGCATTTACGATGGGAGCGCCGCGGCGAGAACCGGGGAGACGCGCCAATGAGCGGGAGCGTACCGTTATAATGAAACGACCATTTTACCTCTCCGAAAAGGTGGTAACCAATCAGGAATTCCGGCAGTTTAACAGCAGCCACAATTCGGGCTCAGCAGCAAACCACAGCCTAGACGGTGATAACCAGCCAGTAGTCAATATCAGCTGGGAGGAAGCGGTACAATACCTCAACTGGCTGAGTGCCCGGGACAACCTGCCGCCGTTTTACAGGATCCAGGGAAACAGCGTTACCGCTGTCTCACCGCCGACAAACGGCTATCGCTTGCCGACAGAAGCGGAATGGTCCTTTGCAGCCCGGGAGGCTGGCAGTTCAACGGCACAGAGATTCCCATGGAGCGGAACCTTCCCTCCCCGCCAGATATCGGGAAACTACGCTGATCAATCGGCTTCCGGCATACTCGCTCGCACCATCCAGGGTTACAATGATACCTTCCCAGTAACCTCTCCCGTCGCTTCGTTTCCGGCAAACAACGGCGGGTTTTATGACATTGGTGGAAACGTCGCGGAATGGTGCCATGATTATTATGCAGCCTCTACCGCTGCACTCAGCAACATACCTGACCCACTGGGACCTGACTCCGGAACGCACCGGGTGATCAGAGGGTCAAGCTGGCGGGATGCGGCCATTACCGAATTGCGGCTCAGCTATCGAAGCTATCACCGGGAAGCAAGAGACAATGTCGGATTCAGAATTGCGAGATACCGATGACCAGAGCACTCATCATCATCCTGTTGTCGACGCTGCTGCACACTGCAGCAGCTGAAGCCACCAGGCCCGAACAAAACAGTGAAGGAAATGATCCAAGTGACGGACCTGTTGAAAAGCAGGAAGAACCCTCCGGCCAGGGCTCCCCGGCCTGGCCGCTGCCATTTAATCCAAGCCAGGATGTCGGTGCCGATTCACAGGTCGCCTTTCCAACAGACATTTGAGATTCAGGACGGACTCATGCAAAACAACAAACTGCCGACAGAACTGATTTTTCAGATTTTCACGCTTCTCATCGCTTTCATCATTGTCCATGCAGCCTATATCTCTGTCATCAGGCCCCAGGCTTCGGCCTTTCTCGCCTTTGAGCAGGAGCAGCTCGCCAATGATCCCAACTACGTCCAACAGAACAATTTTTTCGTGGTGATAAAGGATTATGAACAGGAGGCCTGTTTTATCCTGATGATCTGGGCCATGGCAATCCTTGTTTTTAAAGGTTTTGCCAGTTACCGCCAACGGCAGCAACTGGGCAGCGACCTGCTTCAACTTCCGGCAACCCTGCCGATTGGCCCGGAAGACAGTCGATCCATCCTGGAACGGCTCGAAGTGCTTGACGGTGCCGCCAGCGGCTATCTGCTGGTCAGGGCCCTGAGGGCAGGTATACAGCGATTCGGGGTTACCGGCAGCATCCAGGACAGCGCCACCGCGGTAAAGAACCTCTGCGAATCGGAGATGGAGCGCCAGGAGTCAGAACTTGCTATCATCAGATACATCGCCTGGGCAATCCCTTCTGTCGGCTTCATCGGCACCGTACGGGGCATCGGGGCAGCTCTCTCCCAGGCCAACCGGGCCGTGGAGGGAGATATTACCGGAGTTACTCAAAATCTCGGAGTCGCCTTCAATTCAACCTTTATCGCCCTGATCGTCTCGATTGTGCTGATGTTTTTTATCCACCAGCTGCAACTTGGCCAGGAGCGCCTCGTTCTCGACACGGAATCCTACTGCAACGAAAACCTTGTTGCCAGGCTGCGGATTAAACCGCTTGATTGAGGACTGGCATGGCTTCAGGGTCCAGACGGCCGGTTATAAGCTTCAGCCTTTCTTTTCTCGACGTCATGTTTTGCGGGTTTGGTGCCGTAGTCCTCCTTGTCCTGATCATCAACTCCAGCATTACCACCAGCCGGCAGGCCCGCGTCGAAGACCGCCGTCTGGAGCTTATGAAGCAGGAAATGCTCACCCGGCAGATGAAAACTGTCGAGCTGCAGCTGCAGCAGCATCTCGACGCTCTTGCTGCAGAAGTGACTGTGCTGGAAACAGAGCAGACACGCCTGAATGCGGAAAACCGTACCATCCAGGCATCAATTGCCCGAGATTACGCCGCAGCCGATTCGAAGGAAGAGATCAAAGCCCTGCAGCTGGAGCTGCAGGCGCTTGAGCAAGAGAAACTCCTTCTGGAAGCCCGGAAGGCACTGGAAAATGAACGCGCCAGAAACATTCGCTCCTTTGCCGGCAATGGTGATCGCCAGTATTTGACCGGCCTCAAGCTCGGGGGCCAACGCGTGCTGATTCTCGTCGACAGTTCAGCGTCGATGCTGGACCGGAAAATCGTCGATATTGTCCGGCGCAAGGTCCTTGATGAAAATACCAGGAGAGAGGCTCCCAAATGGCGGAAAACGATCGCCACCGTTGAGTGGCTGCTTGCCAAGCTCCCGCTCTACAGCTCGGTGCAGCTGTATCGGTTTAACACCGATGTCACGTCACTTGCCCCGGAGCAGAACAAAACCTGGGTAAAGATTACCGACGAGGCGGCAATCGATCACATGGTACAGGAACTGAAACGGGTCGCCCCATCCGCCGGCACGAACCTTGAGTCTGTTTTCCTGCAGGCGCGCACCCTTTCACCGCCTCCCGACAATATTATCCTGCTCACGGATGGCCTTCCGACCCAGGGAAAAAGGTTTACCGGGGCGCTGACAATCAGCGGCAAAGACCGGGTCCGCCTGTTCGAACAGGCGGCAAAGCAGCTCCCCGGCAAGGTTCCGGTCAATACCATACTTTTTCCTGTGGAGGGGGACCCGATGGCGGCAGTACTCTACTGGAAGCTTGCGATTGAATCGGGGGGATCTTTTTTCACTCCAACCAGGGACTGGCCATGAGAAGAAAAAAACGATCTTTTGACATCTTCAGCCTTTCCTTTCTTGATGTCGTATCCTGCGGGTTCGGTGCCATTGTCCTGCTTCTGGTCATTGTCAAGATATCTGAACCACTGCTTACCGAGCAGGCGCACGCGGATTTATCATCAGCCCTGGCGAAACTCACCGGGGAGCAGGAAAGGCTTACGGTTCAGACAACCTTGCTTAGCTCAAGGCGTGACGAGGTTTTCATCAATATAAAGGCTCTGAAAGCAGATATTGCAACGCTCCAGCAAAAAAACTCGGCGCTCAAGCAACAGCAGCAGGCCAGACTCGCCTCCAGGGCCTCAGAGGAGCTGCTTGTCAGGCAGCTTTACCAGGCAAAACAGACATTAACAGAAGAAATGCTTACGCTCCGAAAAACGGCACGGCCTGAGAGATTCAATGACGTAATAGGCGGCGTTCCCGTTGACAGCGAATACATCATTTTTGTCATTGATACATCAGGCTCGATGCAGCAGTTTGCCTGGGGAGCTGTCAGGAGGCAAATGCAGGAAATCCTGGAAATGTATCCCCAGGTTAAGGGCATACAGATACTGAACGACATGGGGGATTACATGTTCTCCCAGTACAGCGGCAGGTGGATAACGGACAGCCCTGCCCGCAGGAGAGCAATCCTGCAGAGACTTGCGAGCTGGACACCCTTTTCCAACTCAAGCCCGGTCGAAGGCGTCAGTGCGGCAATCAGGCGTTTCTACTCAGATGACAGAAAAATCAGCCTCTATATCCTTGGAGATGATTTTTCACGCGGCTCGATCCAGAACGTGGTCGACACCGTCAACACCCTAAACAACGTGCAAACTGACGGTTCGCGGAGAGTAAGAATACACGCCGTCGGCTTTCCGGTTCTCTTCAGACAACCCGGGGCAGAAATTAATGTCGCCCGTTTCGCCGCTCTGATGCGCCGGCTGGCAGAGGATAACGACGGCAGTTTTGTTGGGCTGACCAGTCTGCAATAAGCAACGTTAGCAATGGCTTCCCGATGTTTAACTGGTTTCGTGAGCGTCGCAGGAAAAAAGATCCTGAAGGTTCCTTTTCCTCTTGCCTGGCTGAAAATAGTGACCCGGAACGTTCAGATCCTGAGAAGGGCAGAGATCAAGGCTTGAACCTGCTGCCGGCAGCCTTGCCCGCCGCCCAGCCGGTGCTGAAAGCGGCCTGGAGATTGTAGCCCCCGGTGTCGCCCTGAACATCGAGCAGTTCTCCGACGACATAGAGGTCCCTGATGATTTTTGATTCCATGGTATGCGGGTTGATCTCCCTCGTGGCGATACCTCCGGCGGTCACGATCGCCTCTTCAATCGGCCGGTGTCCGGTTATCTCAAACCTGAAATCCTTGAGCCAGCGGCGCAGCGCTCTTCTTGCCCCGGCAGACAATTGTCCTGCCGGCAGGTCCGGAGATATCTCCGTTTTTTCCAGACAGGCTCTCACCAGTTCCCGGGGCAGCAGACCGCGAAGAACAGACGCCATCGGTTCCTTGCCCCGCTTCTCGATATCACGCAGCAGGCGGGCGTCCAGCTTCGCATCATCGAGTGCCGGTTTGAGATCAAGGCTCACAGACACCTTTTTTTTCTGCCGAAGCGCCTCAACGGCCACAAGGCTCATCGTCAGGGTCAGCGGGCCGCTTAAACCAAAAGGGGTAAAGGCGACTTCACCACATTTATGGTCTTTGCGCTTTCCGTCAATATAGAGGCGCAACGCAACATTTCTCAGTTCCAGGCCGGCCAGACCTCTGATGGCCGATCGTTCAGCTTCAAGCGGCACAAGGGCAGGCCTGACAGGCACAAGCGTGTGCCCAGCCTCCCTGAGCAGCCGATAGCCGTCGCCTGTTGAACCGGTCCGTGAATAACTCGCGCCGCCTGTTGCCATAATCACCGCACGGCAGCGCATCTCGCGGTCATTACAGACGACCCCTGCCGCTCTGCCTTCCTCTATGATCAACCCTTTTACCGCTGATCCAGTTTTGACAACAACACCGGTTTTTTCAACCCAGTTCAGCAGGAGCCTCGCCACAGCGGGAGCATCGCCGTCGACCGGAAAAATCCGCCCGCCGCGCTCGACCTGCAGTTTCAGGCCGAGTGATTCAAAGAACGCTGTCAGTTCGTGACTAAAAAACATGCTGAAGGCCTGTCTCAGAAATGCTCCCGACTTGCCAAAATGAGATATGAAATCTGTTAGTTCAGCTGTATTGGAGAGATTGCACCGGCCTTTGCCTGAAATTTTGATTTTCCGTGCCGGGGTAGCCATCTTCTCGAGCAGCAGCACATCCGCTCCGCCTTGAGCGGCTATTCCAGCTGCCATCAGGCCCGCTGCCCCGCCGCCGACAACAATTATCCTTTCCCCAGCCATTTTGCTGCCACCATCTCCAGGTAGTGATGAAATGTAGCCTCTTCCAACTCTGAGAATCACCATGCTAATCACAAACCGGGCAAATGAAAAGTATTCAATAGAGTGACACAATGGTAAACATATTCTGTTGACAGAATCATTATTCGCTCTACATTGAACATATGCACAATTACAGGGCTGCCTCACGAGCGGCAGTGTAGTGAAATCGACAGCTGTCCTTGTCAAAGACAGCCTTTATCGGCCGAGGCATGCAGCCTGGAGTGTGACAGGCAACCAAACACATTAACCAAGGAGAGAAAAGATGAGCAACAAACAGATCGCAACCACCCAGGCACCAGCGGCTATAGGCCCCTACTCCCAGGGAATCAGCACCGGGAGCCTGCTGTTTATCTCGGGACAGCTGCCCATCGACACGAAGACGGGGAAATTGCTTGACGGGTCGATCGGTGAACAGACGTCACTGATAATGAAAAATATCGAGGCAATTGCCGGGGAAGCAGGAACCAGCCTTGACAATATTGTCAAGACCACCATTTTCTTGACCGACCTTGGTAATTTTCAAGAGGTCAACGAGGCCTATGGAGCTTTTTTCAGCACGGCTCCTCCAGCCCGGGCGACCATACAAGTTGCCGGGCTGCCCCTCGGAGCCCGGATTGAAATTGAGGCAGTTGCGACAATCGGCTAGCGGCAGTCCGCCGTCCTCTCTGCACCTATTGGAGCTGTTGATGCCATTTACCGTAAAAGACATCCTGCAGCTGGAAGTGACTCCGGCCCTCGGCTGCACGGAACCAGTCGCTATCGCCCTCGGAGCTGCCGCAGCCGCATCGCTGCTGCCGGAAAGATCAATCGATCATATCGAGGTCTGGATTGATCCCAATATCTACAAGAACGGAATGGCGGTTATCATTCCCTCAACCGGGGGCCTGACCGGGCTCGACACAGCCTCAGCCGTCGGGGCTTTTGGAGGTGATCCCTACAGGGGACTCGAGGTCCTGGACACAGTTGATGAACCGGCACTTCTGAAGGCAAAAACATTGCTGAAAGAGAAAAAGGTCGTCGTTCACCTGCTCGAAGAAACCGGACTCCATATCAGGACCATCATTACCAGCGGAAAGGACAAGGCAGAATCTGCAGTAAAGGAGCTTCACAACAATATTGTGGCGCTCAGCATCAACGGCAGAGCGGTTGAAGGCTCGCCCCTTATTTCCGGCAGCGCCAAGCAGCACGGTAAGTCGGCAGTTGCGCTGCTGGAAGAATGGCTCATGGGGTTGACCCTGGACGATATCTACGAACTCCTGGATGACCTTGACGAGGATGACCTCGCGTATCTGAAAAAAGGTGTCGATTATAACGTCAGGCTGGCAGAGCATGGGCTTAAATACGGCAGCGGCCTGGGAATCGGCAAGGCAATCGATCGGCAACTCAAACAGAAACTTCTGGCCAAAGACATGTCCAGCTCTGCCCGCTTACTCACCTCTGCCGCAGCAGACGCCCGGATGAGCGGCGTCAACCTTCCCGCCATGAGCTCTGCCGGAAGCGGAAATCACGGCCTCACCGCAATTCTGCCGATCTGGGCGATCAAGGATTTTGTCGACCAGGATGAAGGTGCCGTTTTAAAAGCAATCGCCCTCAGCCACATTGTCACTGCCTACGTCAAGGCTCACACAGGAAGGCTTTCCGCGGTATGCGGATGCTCGGTAGCCGCCGGAGCCGGCGCCACGGCAGGAATCACCTATCTCGTGGGCGGGGATGTAAAGCATATAACGGGAGCAATAAAGAATATCATGGAAGATCTCGCCGGGGTTATCTGCGACGGGGCAAAGGCGGGTTGCGCCCTGAAGCTCAACACGGCGGCAGGAGCCGCCGTTCAGGCTGCTCTTTTCTCCCTGCAGGGTATCAACGTGCAGGACACTGACGGAATTATCGGCTTGTCAACGGAGCAGACCATCAGGAATATGGGCACTCTCAGCCACGACGGCATGATCCAGACCGACAGGACAATCCTGAAGATCATGCGCGACAAGGAGGAAGAAAGGAAGCTGAAATCCTAGCAGAAATAGAAAACTGGAAGCACCCCTTTTGACCAGTCCTCAGCCACCTTATCCGCTGCACCAGTTATAGGCATTTTGAAACATTTTCATCCAGGGACTGACCTGGAGATGTTTCATCTCCTCGGGCAGCCAGTGGGCCTGCCAGGGGAGAAACGTCCGCTCCGGATGCGGCATCAGCGCCAGGTGCCTGCCGTCCGGCGAACAGAGCCCGGCAAGCCCTTCAGGCGAGCCGTTGGGGTTGAACGGGTACGATTCAGTCGGCAATCCATCATCATCAACATAGGCAAGCGGGGTTAACTGCTGCTCCAGAATCTGGTCGCGCAGCGTTGGATCCGGGAAATAAAGCCGCCCCTCACCATGGTCAACATGAATGCCAAAAATTAGGCCTGCCATGCCCTCGAGCATCATTGCCGGACTTTTTCCTACCTTGACCGTCGTCCAGCGAGACTCAAATCGAGCGGAAATGTTGCGAACAAATCTCGGCTGGCGCTCAGCTTCAATGCCCCTCCAGGGCACCCAGCCGATCAGCCCGAACAGCTGACAGCCGTTGCAGATGCCGAGCGAAAAGGTATCCGGCCGCTGGTAAAAAGCGTCAAACTGTTTCCTGAGCCTGTCGTTGAACAGAATGGTCGCCGCCCAGCCTTTTGCAGATTCGGGCACATCGGCATAGGAAAAGCCGCCAACAGCTGCCAGTCCATGAAAATCATCAAGGTTTACTCGCTCCTGCAGCAGGTCGTTCATACAGATATCCCAGGGCTCAAATCCTGCAGCAAAGAACGCTGAACTCATCTCCCGGTCCGAATTCGACCCCTCGTCACGCAGGATCACCACCTTCGGCTTCATTTTTTTCTGCAGCACCGCCGGAGGTGTGGGTTGCGGCTCAAAGCTCAAATGGTAGCGGGGCCCCGGACGTTCGAAGATATTTTCTTTCTCGTCTTCAGCACAAATCGCATTCATCTGCAAGCGCTCAAGCTGATAGCTTGTCTCTTCCCACCACTGCCGTAAAAGAACCATCGACTCATCGAGCACCGGCTCCCCGTTATACCTGATGGTAATTCGGTGCTCAAGTGAGCCTGAACCGATCCTCTGGGCCGGAACATCTGCTGCCGACAGCAGCGACAGTACCTCATCACTTTTTTCAGGTGAACATTCGACAACATAGCCGAGCTCCTCCGAGAACAGGGTCTCAACAGCTGATCCTGTGCCTTGCAGATCAATCCTGAGTCCGCAATTGCCGCTGAAGGCCATCTCAAGAAGGGTTGTCACAAGGCCGCCATCCGAGCGGTCATGACCGGCCCGGACAAGGTTTTTTGTTATCAGCTCCTGGATCACCTTAAATCCTCGCCTGAGCAGATCCGGGTCATCCATGTCCGCTGAGCTGGTACCGATCTGCGAATGAACCTGGGCCAGTGCCGAACCTCCGAGGCGGTTTTTGCCGCCGGAAAGATCGATAAAGAGCAGTTCTGCCTCGGGGTCTTTGATATCAGGAGTGATTTTTCTCGTTATATCAGCCATTGGCACATAGAGAGAAATAACCAGTTCCCGGGGTGATTTAACCGTCTGCCCGCCGACCATCGTTGCCATGGAAAGACTGTCCTTACCCCCGTCAACGGCTATACCCAGCTGCACCATCGCATTGCGCATGGCGTCTGCGGCATCGCGGATTGCCGCTCCCTCGCCCGGCAACTTCGGGGCCCACATCCAGTTGGCCGAGCACTTGACACGCTCCAGGTCTTCCACCACTGCAGAACTCAGGTTGGTAAGCGCCTCACCGACGGCCATTCGTGCTCCGGCGGCTGGATCTACGAGCATCTTGATCGACTGCTCGCCGAGTGCGGTTGCCATCCCCGTAAGGCCGAAATGGCTCTGGGCTGCGACCGCCACATCCGCCACGGTGAGCTGCAGCGGCCCGCAGCATTGCTGCTGGGCGATCAAACCGGTTACCGCCCGATCGACTTTGCTGGTCAGAAACCGTTTTGACCCCACAGAGACAAGACGCAGGACATCATACAGCGCATCTCTTACGGTCAGGCCGTCCGGCAGCACCAGCGGTTTCAGGTTTGCCTTGATTCGCCTGTCTTCAAATGTTTTCTGGGGTATGCTGCCAAGCAGCGTGTCAATCTCTATATCAACCGGGGTCGTGCCATCCAGGCTGTCATGCACCACAAAACGCAGGTCGCCGGTCACCTCTCCCAGGACTTCGCAGCCGACTTTTTCCCGCTCACAGATTGCTTTAAATGCATCGATGTTTTCAGGACGAATCAAGAATCCAGCCCGCTCCTGATATTCTGCCACATAAATTTCCAAAACGGACATGGTCGGGTCGCCGACACGTATGTTGCGAATCTCGACACGCCCTCCGGAACGCTCCACCAGTTCCTTCAGGACGTTGGCAGGCCCGCCGGCGCCCTGATCGTGAATGACATCGACCAGGCTCTTGGCACCCATCTCGTTGCAGGCCCTGATCACCCGGCTCATTTTCTGCTCCATTTCAGCATCGCCGCGCTGAACCGCATCGAAGTCAAGATCGGAGGCATTCTCCCCCTGGAGCATGCTCGAGGCTGCGCCGCCGCCGAATCCGACCCGGTAGGCAGGCCCCCCAACCTGGACAATCAGCATCCCCTTCTCCTCCGCTTTTTTATCGGTCAAACGGGCATCAATCTGCCCAAGGCCGCCGGTAAACATGATCGGCTTCAGAAAGGCCCAGCGCTCGCCGTTTTCCAGATGCATGTCAAAGGAGCGGGTAAATCCCTGGATCAGGGGTTCACCAAATTTATTGCCATAGTCTGAGGCGCCGTTACTGGCTTCTATCTCAATTTCAAGCGGGGTTGCCAGGTTGTTCGGCTGGGTGCTTTCCTGCTCCCATTTCAGCGGGTAGCCCTTGATTTTCAGGTTTCCCACGCAATATCCAGCTGTACCGGCTATGACAAACGCACCTCTGCCTGTCCCGAGAACGTCACGGATGCGGCCTCCTGTCCCCGTCTCAGCACCGGGAAACGGAGCGACCCCGGTGGGGAAATTATGGGTCTCCACCGTCAGCAGGGGATGGTAGGTTGCCCGGGCAAAGATGAGCGGTGATGGTTCGCCAGGCTGTTGAGGGACAATCGTCTCGATTTGGTACCCCTGAATAGCGCTCGAATTATCCTTGAAGGCGATGAATTGAACCTTGAGGATGGGCTTCCAAGGTATCGGAGACCAGGCCGAACAGGGTCTTTTCCTGCTCGACACCATCTATCACCTGCTTACCCTTGAAGAAGCCGTGCCGCGAGTGCTCAGAGTTGGCATTGTTGAGATCCATGATCTCAACAATGGTCGGGTTGCGCTGGTGTTTCGTGACAAAATAGTCATAGTAGAAATTTCTATCCCACTCGTCCATGGAGATTCCGGGGATCTTCGCGAGTGCCTCGGGACCACCGGAAATCAAGTCAACCTCATACACCTGCTCGGGTTCAGCCCCGGTTTCAAAACTTTTCAGCACCTCGGTATACCGGCATTCCGTCATGCGGTCATGGTGAGCATCAACAAACGCTTGTATATCTTCGCCGCCTGGCACACGGTAGCGCCGTGAACGCTCCACCCGGGTAATGCACGCAAGCCCCGTGGCCTGGCAGATTGATACCAGGTTTGACGACCAGGCTGTGGCGAAATTTAGCCGCGGCCCCACTTCCACAACCCTCTCACCAGAGATCAGCGGGCTTCTGCTGACACTGTCAACAAGAAACCCGTCGGCCAGGATGAGGCATAAACAGTCATGCTCAGCCTGGGTCAACTGGCGCGACGATTCAATATTGAAACAATATTCGCTTTTCTCGTCCACACGCCGATACAATTGTGAAACAACCGCACTCATATCTCAACTCTCAGATCTGAATTATATGTTTGAAAATTAGCCAGCCAGGGAGTTGCCCGCCACCACCGAAATATTCCTGCAGTCCCGCGGCGAACTGGCTGCAAGACTAGCATTAAACGAAAAAAATATCCGCATCAAAGTGGACAGCGACCCCGGTGCCTTCTCCATTTTTGTTCTATCTCGATTGCCTTGGTATTCTTTTTATCTTCACTTCCTCCCCCCCAACCGTGGTCAGAGAAAGCACAATGCAACAGCTGAGAAGCCTCCGCCTGACGAGTACCGTTCAATCTCAAAAGAATGAAAGAAAAACAGGGCTCACCGCTCTTTGGGCAACTGCGACAAGCAGCATTTTTGCGATGAGGATATGAACGCTGATTGTCAGTGGGTCCTGCTCACATCAGCTTCTGTCTTTGCGTATCCTCGACCTTTTGGCCGCTCACCCCCGCTATTATCTGCTCGCTTTCACCAACACATTGTGGTATAAACACCGCGTTGTACAAGGTGACGCCCTTTTCCAGCATTCAACATCCTACCCGAAATTCAGGAGAATCAGATGAAAAAATCATTTTTACTATTCACCCTGCTTGTGCTCATCATTCCGGCTTTTCAAGCGACAGCCAAAAACTACGGCAACGCTGTCCAAACCCAGGAAGTAACCGCGGTTTCTGCAATCCTTGACAACCCCGACGCATTTATTGGCAAAACGGTGAGAGTCGAAGGTATGATACTCGAGGTGTGTGCCAGGAGAGGCTGCTGGGTGTACGTTGCGAGTGATCGCCAGGGAGAGAAGATCCAGGTGAAGGTCACCGATGGGGAGATCGTCTTTCCGATGAGCGCTTCCGGCCGTATGGCTGTCGTCGAGGGCGTGGTTGAGGAGTTGAAACTCTCCAAGGAGCAGATGATTGAGTACATGCGCCACCTCGCAGAGGAAAAGGGGCAGCCGTTCGATCCCGCCACGGTAAAAGATGAACGCCTGATCAGACTTGTCGGGCTCGGCGCCGAGATAGAAGAATAGAAGCGAGCATTGCTGCATGAAATTGCGAAAGTTGAATAACGTCATTCACCGTGACCTTGGCTACCTCTGTTTCGGCTTAACGATTCTCTATGTTATATCGGGGGTAGCCCGTCAACCACATGCATGAATGGAATCCAACCTATAAAATCGAACACCTGAGCAGCCAGATCGATCTCTCAGGCGTTGACAGGACTGACAACAATGCTCTTGCCCTGACCGTTCTGGGCGTGCTCGGTGAGACCTCTCCGCTGAAAAACATTTTTCGGGTGGACGACTCGACACTCAAGGTATTTGTCGTCAATAACAACATCACGATCGATATCGATAATGGGCTGGTGTTCCAGGAAAAATCCAACAAGCGGCCAGTGCTCTACGAGGCCAATTTCCTGCACCTCAATCACGCCAAGAAATGGTGGACATGGTTCGCCGATCTCTATGCGGTTGCCCTTGGAATCCTTGCTGTTACCGGGCTTTTCGTGTTGCGAGGCAGGAAAGGGATCAGCGGACGGGGGGCGTGGCTGACCGGTACGGGTATTCTCATCCCGGTATTCTTTCTCTGGCTCTATTCCTGAGCACCAAGCCTTATGAACCAGGGTCAGCGTCTGTACCAGGATCAGCGCATGGTTTCTCTCTGCACTCGTTCACTTCAATGGTCAGATGAGATAATTGACTGAATTCAGACAATAATTTTTTATAGTGCTCGGCTTTTTTGGGAAAATGTGTCACCAGGGAAATGATGGCAGCATAATGATTGGCCCCGACCTTCCAGACTTGAAGATCAGATATTTTAGCATCGGAATCCTGCTCGACAGCTGTCCTGATCCTGTCTTGCTCCTCATTTCCAATACTTGCATCAAGAAGTATCGGAGCGGTTTGGGTTATGAGACCAAACGACCACCGGGTAATGATAACTGCCCCGACTATGCCCATTATCGGGTCAAGCTGATTCCAGCCAAGAAATTTGCCGGAAAACAGGGCGATAATTGCCAGTAATGATGTCAAAGCATCTGCCAGGACATGGACATACGCTGCTGTTAAATTGTGGTCGTGATGGTGATCGGCACCGGGGTGAGTGCCATGGTCATGGCCGTCTCTTAAAAGAAAGGCGCTCACGAGATTGACTATCAGCCCCAGGAAAGCAACAGCGATGGCCTCGTTGAAATGTATCGCCTGGGGAGTGATGATTCTCTGCAGCGATTCTGTCACCATTACCAACGCCACGACAGCCAGGGCAACAGCGCTGGCAAAACCGCCAAGAACGTTCACCTTGCCCGTGCCGAACGTGTAGACAGGGCTGTCTGCATACCTGCGGGTATACCGATAGGCAAAAATCGAGATAACGAATGCCGCAACATGAGTCCCCATATGCCAGCCATCAGCCAGGAGAGCCATTGATCCATAAACACTCCCGGCCACAATCTCCACGATCATTGTTATCGCCGTTATAATCAGGACAAACTGTGTCCGCCGCTCTCCCTTGCTGTTTTTGATGGTAAAATCATGGTCATGCTCCCACCTTTTCAAGGTATGCTCGTGCATTCGGTAATCCTTCTTTTTGCTGCCGACGATTGGGAAGCGTTAGACAGGATACGAACCGAACCCAATCGCCATGTCAGACAGGTATTTCATGACATAAGCTGCATCAGGTTTTGCGGGATAACACTGATCATGCAGCCTGCTGCTTGCACCCGCAGCAATTTCGTGCTTCACTAATACTAGGTATTGTCCCGGCCGATGGAAAGTCTGCAGAAAGGAATAAAGATAAAATACGGCAGCGGCCCGAGCCAGTCCACGCCTGCAGCTCCCTGGTCCGGCTGAGACCGGAAGGACCGACAGCTGCCGGCACGATCATAAGCACCGGACTCCATGCCCTTGCCATGTTGTTCATATCTGTTAATGCTGTGGGAAACGGTATATGAAAAAGAAACCTCTCTTCATCCTGGCACTCCTGCTGGTTCCCTTGAGTTTTTTCTGGCAGAGCCAGGTTCAGCCGTTTCTTGCTTCTCTTGCTGAGTCTGCTCCGGAAATTCAGCCGCGAGACGGCCGTCATCCGGCTCCTGATTTTTCACTCCGCAGCCTCGATGGCGATCTCGTCCGACTCAGTGACTATCGCGGTTCAGCTGTATTCATAGGCTACTGGGCAACATGGTGAAGCTCGTGCAGGAAGGAGATGCCTTCCATCGAGGGGTTGAGGCAGAAATACCAGGTAAAGAGCTTGAAGATCCTGATGATTAACTCCGGGGAAGCGGAAGAGCTGGTCGAGGCTTTCATCCGTCGCAACAACTACTCTTTCAGCGTGCTTCTCGACAGCCAGAGAGGCGTTGCTCAGAGGTACTCGGTATTCGGGATTCCGACCGCATTAATTATCGACAAAGAGGGCAGAGCCGTTTTTCGCTCACTGGGGTATCGCAACTGGAATACAAAAAAAATACATGCAGCCCTGGACTCGGTAATTGCGGAATGAGCATCAGGCCGGATACGTGCCCTCGATAATCGGGATATGGCGAATCCTGTTCTCGGTCATGATCGCCATCATGTGATCGACGCGATCAACTGGCCTGCCCCAATTTTCAGGCGCGTTTAGAGAACGACCGGGAAAAAGCTCAGGGCGAATACCGAAAACGCAAGTATAATCGTGCCGATGGGAGCAAAGGTCATTTCAGCTATTTCAAACTGATCCTCGGGCTCTCTGAAGTACATCACGATAATGAGTCTCAGGTAATACCACATGGACAGGATGCTGCTGAAGATGCCAAAAACAGCCAGGAAGATGAGATCTGCTTCGATGGCCGAGGTAATAACATAAAATTTCCCCATGAACCCAGCTGTCGGCGGTATCCCCGCCATGGAAAGCAGAAAAATTGACAGTGCTGCGGCAGAATAGGGTCGAACCTTGGCAAGACCCTTGAAGTCATCAAAGGAGACCCTCTTCTCCTCTTTTCCTCCAAGGTAGGTGAGCGCCGCAAAGAGCCCAAGGGTGGAGACCGCATAGGCGGCGAGATAGAAAAGGATCGCCCCCCCGGTAAACTCTTTTGCATTTACCGCGGCAACGGCAATGATGAGATAGCCGGTATGGACAATACCCGAGGCGGCCAGCATCCGTTTCAGGTTATCCTGGCCGAGCGCTATCAGGTTGCCGGCAAGCATGGTAATGACCGAGATATAGAAAAGAAAGGTGACCCAGGAATCCCGCAGCTCACTGTTCATGACCAGAAAATTAACCAGAACGGCGAAAACAGCGGTCTTGACAGCGGTGGCCATAAAACCGGTAACCGGCAGGGGTGCACCGTCGTAGACATCGACGACCCAGGCATGAAAGGGAAAAGCAGCCGCCTTGAAGAACAGAGCGACAAGGATGAAAAAAGCACCAACCACCATCGCCGGGCTCCTGACCACGCCGTTTTCTGCTATCACGCCGGCAATCGTACCGAATGTCGTACTCTTCGCCCCGGCGTAGATAAAAACGGTGCCCATTACAAAAAATGCCCCGGCAAAGGCGCCGAGCATCAAGTACTTCAATACGGCTTCCGAACGGATGACACTTTTCCTG
Source organism: Desulfocapsaceae bacterium (assembly GCA_963674815.2). GTDB lineage: Bacteria > Desulfobacterota > Desulfobulbia > Desulfobulbales > Desulfocapsaceae > MADRE3. Next base: position 310,639 of record CAXXTV010000004.1, on the reverse strand, counting down.
TCATAGCCAACGAGCGTGTAGACGGCCAGGGACATGATTTCAATGGCGATAAATACGGTCATGAGTTCTGCAGCCAGCGTCAGGAGAAGCATGCCGCAGACGGCAAACAGCATCAGGGAGTAGAACTCCAGCACGAATTCCTCATTCTGGGTAAAATAAGTCTGCGCGGTCAGCGTTGAGAAGAAACCACAGGCAAGCACGATCAGGCCGGCGAATTTCGTAAAGGTGTTGACCACCATCATACCGTTGAAAATGTCGTTAAACGGGGTAATGTCGCCGCTGTTGGAGACTGCGAGCTGGGCGAAAAAAGCAAACCCGAAAATTCCCATGGTCAGGATGGACAGAGCTTCCTTTGAAAGGGTTCGAAAAGACGCCAGCAGCATCAGCAGGATCGCCCCCGCGCCAACGACTATGAGCGGAATTATCACCATTAAATCATGCATAATAGATCACCCGAGATCAATCCTTTTCCTGGTTATATGAGATTTGAGGCGCGCCATTTCCGGTCAGCTGCACGACAGCGCCACTCGATGCCGGCTGATGCTGGGCGAGCTGACGCTGGGCGGCGGGGGTGATTTTCTCGATGAACGGCTGCGGGAAAATACCCATAAAGATAATGAGAATGATAACCGGAAGAATGGTCAGGGTTTCTACCAGCGACAGATCCTTGAACATTTCGGTCTTTTGATTCTTTTTCTCGAAGAAAACCCGTTGAAACATCCAGAGCATGTAGCAGACCCCGACAATAAGTGCCGTGCCGGCAAGAACAGCAATGGTGATATCAAACTTGACCGCTCCAAGGATAATCAGGAACTCACCGATAAAACCGCTGGTTCCCGGCAACCCGACCGAGGCAAGCATGGCGACCGCAAAAAAGGTGGCAAAGACGGGCGCCTTGTAGGCAATACCGCCGAGGTCCGCGATAGTTCGGGTTTCCATGCGTTCTTCGATGATCCCCAGCAGCAGAAAGAGTACCCCGGTGCTGGTGGCATGGGCCACGACCTGAAACAATGTCCCGGTCAGCGCCTGGAGATTCATGCAGAAAATACCAAGAGCAATCACTCCCATGTGTGAGGCCGAAGAGAACGCCAGCAGGCGCTTGAAATCTTTCTGGGCAAGCGCGGTGACGCCGCAGTAAATCATGCCGATGACTCCGGCATAGGCAAGTATCAGTGCATAGTTCTGCATACCTTCGTCAAAAATCGGTACGACGAATCTGATGGCGGCATAGATGCCGATTTTGGCCATGATCGCTGAAAGGACAAAGGTGGTGCCGGTAGGCGCTTCGGTATACGCATCCGGAAGCCAGGTGTGAAAGGGAAAAAGTGGAATCTTGATGGCAAAGGCGATCATGAAGCCGATAAAGGCGAGTGTCGCTGTACTGCCGGCAAGCGACATCTGCGTCAGTTTTGCCATTTCAAAACTCCACTCCCCTGTCTGGGCCTGGTAGGCAACCCCCAGATAAGCAATTGAACCGAGCATGAGCAGCGATCCTGCAATCGTGTATATGGTGATCTTCAGTGTCGCCGACAGCCTGTTTGGTCCGCCGTAAAAGCCGATCATGAAAAAGATCGGTAAAAGCATCACTTCCCAGAAAATATAGAAAAGGACCATATCGCTTGCACAGATAGCACCGATCATCGCCCCCTGGACAATCAACAGGTTGCTGTAATACCCTTTCTCCTTTGACGTGAACAGGAGGTAGACCATCGGGAACAAAGCTGCGGCAGCCATCAACACAAGCAGGCTTATGCCGTCGACGCCGAGGCTGTAACTGATGCCAAGCGACTCAATTAGCACCACTTTCTGGACAAACTCAAAGGTTCCGGCAGCACCGCTGAATGAGAAAAACAGCTTCAGGCTCAGCAGCACCACAATCGCCGAAACAACGAATCCAACACCCCTGGCAGCCTCTTTTCCAACGGGGACCAACAGGAGTATGAGCCCTGCCAGGAGAGGGGCAAAAATCATAATAGAAAGGATAGTATCAGACATCATCACTCCGTTACAGATTCAATGACTGGGCCAGCAGCAAGCTCATAATGCTCAGCCCAATTACCATGTAGATGGCATAGACTCTCACATAGCCGACCTGGACAAACTTGAATACCAACCCGGCCATCTTATAGAGCCAGGCAGCCACCTTGATCGGCCCATCGGTAACATATGGCTCGAGAAAATAACTGATCACCTTTCCCGCCGCCTGGTAGGGGACGACAATACCATAGTGATACACCTCATCCACAAAAAACTTGCGGTAGCCAAACTGCTTAAACCCTGTGTAGGAGGGTTCTTCGGCACCTTCCCCGAACTTCCGGTAGGCTGCTCGGAACCCCAGGGCAAAGGCAGCGATGGAAATAAGGATGGCCAACAGTTCAACGAACCATGAGGTATGGGGGTGATGCTCCACAAGGCTTGGCGCCAGCCAGTGAGAGACCTCGAGGTCACCGCCGAAAATCCCCGGCAGGTTGAGAAAGCCTGCAAACAAGGCTCCCACCGCCAGAACGATAAGCGGCACGGTCATAATTTTCGGGGGCTCATGGGCATGATCATACGCCTCGCGGTCACGGGGTCTGCCATGAAATACCACAAATATCATCCTGAACGTGTAGTAGGCAGTCAGGCCTGCAACGCCGACCCCGACAAGCCATATCCCATAGTGGCCGGACGCCAGTGCCGAGTAAAGTATCTCGTCCTTGCTGAAAAAGCCGGAAAACGGCGGACAGCCGGCAAGCGCCAGCGCTCCAACCAGCATGGTCTTATAGGTAACCGGCATTTTTTCTCTGAGCCCGCCCATTTTCCAGATATCCTGCTGATGATGAAGCGCATAGATGACCGAACCGGCTCCCAGGAACAGCAATGCCTTGAAAAAGGCGTGGGTGAAGACATGGAAGATGCCGGCTGAATAAGCTGCAACCCCTACTCCTGCAAACATGTAGCCCAGTTGTGATATGGTTGAATAGGCCAGGATCTTTTTGATATCTCGCTGGAACATGGCAAAAACTGCGGCCAGCAGTGCGGTAGCGATGCCGATCCAGGCGACGACCGATCCGGCCACCGGGACGTGAGCATAGATAAAACTGAACCTGGCCACCATATACACGCCTGCGGTGACCATCGTCGCGGCATGAATCAGGGCAGAAACCGGAGTCGGGCCTGCCATGGCATCCGGGAGCCAGACATACAGGGGAATCTGGGCTGATTTACCTGTAGCACCGACAAAGAGGAGCAGGCAGACGGTTAAGCCAAGCGCAGGCGTCAGGTTATGAGCATTGGCTTGCAGGGAGAGATAATCGAAGCCATCAGCCCCGATGCCCCAGAAGAGAAAAGACATCCCCAGGACAAACCCGAGATCGCCGATTCTATTGACAATAAACGCCTTGTTTCCGGCGATGACATTATCACGGTCTTCACTGTAGTAGCTGATAAGCAGGTACGAGCAGAGCCCGACGCCCTCCCAGCCGACAAACATGACCACCGGTCCGTCCCCGAGGACCAGGATGAGCATGCTGCCGAGAAAGAGATTCATGTAGGCAAAAAACTTGCCGAAATTACGGTCTTCAGCCATATAGCCGATTGAATAGATATGGATCAGTGAGCCGATGAGCGTAACGAAGATGAGCATCAGTGAGCCAAGCGGGTCCGCGAGAAAGCCCATGGAAACATCGAGTTCGCCGACACTGAACCAGGTAAAGAGCTTCTGCGTCAGGATTCGCTCTTCCGCCGCCAGGCCCCTGAGGGTGAAAAATACCCTGAGCGCCAGGAGAAAGGAAAGGATCGGGCCGATACAGCCGAGGATCCCGAAGAACTTTCCGAGATTTTCTTTTCCTGGCAGGTTGCCAGGTGCAGGATGCCGAGAAGAAGCGCACCGCCGAGCGGCAAGAGGGGAATATAAGCCAGGTAGGTTGCCGTCTGTTCCATCTGATCACCCCTTGAGCAGGCTGAACACATTGGTGTCCAGCTTGCCTTTATGCTTGTGAAGAAGGATTACCACGGCCAGCGCCAGGGCCGCCTCAGCCGCGGCAACAGCCATGACCATCAGGGCCAGGACATGGCCATCCATGCTTTCATGGAGACGGGCCAGGGTGACAAAGGCCAGGTTGGCCGCATTGAGCATCAACTCGATCGCCATGAAAACGGTAAAAACGTTCCGGCGGGAAATGACCCCGAGTATGCCGAGGCAAAACAGGATAATACTCAAGGAGAGATAATTGAGAATCACTGTTTCACCTCCCTCTTGCCGGCGAGAACGACAGCGCCGACAAGTGCCACCAGCAGCAGAATTGAAACGATTTCAAACGGCAGCAGCCAATCCCTGAAGAGCAGCACGCCGACTTCTTTTACACCGCCGAATCCTCCTCCGACAATCACCGTATCTCCGCCCGGCAGCGACTTTACCGCCTTGAGCAGCAGAATAGTGATCGGAGCGATCACGGCAATACCCCCGGCCAGATAAAACCACCTGCCGGTCTCCGCGGGCAGATCACTTTCCTGGATGTTGAGAAACATGATGATAAAGAGGATCAGGGACATGATGGCGCCTGCATAGACAATGAGCTGAATGGCAAAAATCAGCTTGGCAGACAGGAGCGCGTAAAGGCCGGCAAGAGAGATCAGCGTCACGACAAAACTCATGGCACCGTTCATCGGGTGCCTGAAAAGGATCAGCCCCAGCGCCCCCAGAACCGACAGTAACCCGAAGCCAAAAAACAAGAGTGTGGATGTCATGGTCTTAACGAGCCCCCTTCTGGTATCCCTGTTCTTCAAATGCTCCCGGGGTAGCGAGCAGCTCCTCGAGCCCGATTAACATTGAGCCGCGGTTATTGCTGGTTATCGAGAATATTCCCGTATCCATGCGAATGGCATCCATCGGGCAGGCCTCCACGCAGTACCCGCAATAGATACACTCCAGCAGGTCAATATCGAAGCGGACCGGCAGTTTTTCCGATTTGTCATCGAACCGCTCTCCGGCCTCGATCATGATGCAGTCGGACGGGCAGTTTGTCTGGCACATGAAACAGGCCACGCACTTGACCGTTCCGTCATCATGTTTGGTCAACCGGTGCCTGCCCCGCCAGCGCGGTGGAATTTCTGGCTTCACCTCGGGATAGTGGCGGACATACAGCCGCGAGTTATCAAGCAGGTTCCGGAAGAAATGACCGAGTGTGACAATCATTCCCTTGGCGACCTCGACCAGATAGACCTGTTCCAGCAAGGTCCGCCCTTTGCGTTCTATGACTCTGACTTTTGCACCCATGACAATCCTTTTACCCAAACGAGACAATGACAGCGCTGGTGATGAATATATTCAAAAGTGCCAGCGGCATGAGTTTCTCCCAGCCTATTTTCTGCAGCTGGTCATACCGAAACCGTGGCAGCGTCCACCTGACCCAGATATAGACAAAACACATCAGCGTTGTCTTGATTAAAAAGGTGACAACCTGAAGCAGGGCCACCAGAACCCGGTCGGCGGTCCCGCCTGCCGCGAAAATCAGATAACCGATCAGCACCACCTCGAGCAGGACAACGGCCATCCAGAGAATCACCCTGTAGACGTTGGCCTCGCGAACCCGCGGATCATTCGGGCGAGGATAATGACTGCGGTTATTCTTCTTGATCCAGCCCGTGAAAAAATAGGTGATGACCGGGATGACAATCATCAGCAGGACGACTACCGCCCTGGCATTGGCCACCAGAGTCTCCGTGGCCAGCCAGGGAATCTGGTAACTGCCGAAATACAGGGTTACAATCAACGCGCTTGAAACAAACATGGCCACATATTCGCCCAGGAAGAAAAGGGCAAACTTCATGGCGCTGTACTCGACGTGAAAACCCGCAACGATCTCGCTTTCTCCCTCGGCGAGGTCAAACGGCGTCCGGTTGGTTTCAGCAAATGCGGCAACGATAAAAATAACCACGCCGATCGGCTGCAGAAAAACACCCCACATCGGGATAAACCCAAAGAGCAGCTGTCCCTGATAGCGCGCCATCTCCGTCAGGTTGACCGTGCCGTATACCGCCAGCAAACTGACCAGGGCGAGCCCCATCGGGATCTCGTAGCTGATCACCTGGGCAGCCGCCCGAAGGCCGCCAAGAACGCCATACTTGTTGTGGGAAGACCAGCCGGCTAGGATAATACCGTAGACGCCGAAACCGACAACAGCCAGGAACCAGAGAATACCGACATCCATCGGGACAGCCTGCATCACGTAATCCCTGCCCCTGATCGTCAGGATATCGGCAAAGGGGATTACGGCAAAGCAGAGCATTGCCGTAATGAACACCAGCATCGGCGCCAGAATAAAATAAAATTTGTGTTTGATATGGCCAGGCACCACGTCTTCTTTAAAGATCAGCTTGACCCCGTCGGCCAGATTCTGGATCAAGCCACCAGCCCTGAATCCCATGAAATTACAGCGGTTTGGGCCAGCGCGATCCTGAAAGAACCCGGCCCCGCGGCGCTCCATCCAGACCAGCACCGCGACAAAACTGAGCGGCACAAACGCCCCGAATGCAACCCTGAGCACTATCATCAATACATCAAGAGGCGCCATTGGAATCCTCGCTTTCTACTAGTGTTAATCCTTCAGCAGGAATCTGCTCCGGACGGACGTCAGAGAGCAGCGGAACAGACTGCCTGATACCGGGCCAGGAACGTGTCCAATCGGTTATGGCTCCTCCCAGCAACCTGGTTATTTCCACGATGTCCGCCGGATCTTCATTTTTATAGACGGCCTTGCTGAAACGCTGCAGAACCCCGTCTCCGTTAACCACAACCCCGTCGTATTCACTGTATGACGCTGTCGGCAGAACAATGGTCGAGGAGGAGAAAGCCGGCAGAGCATGGCTGCATACAGCAATCGATTCACTGGCAGCCAGGAGCGGTTTGAGGTCATCATTGACCTCAGTAAAAAAAAGATCGTTGTCAAAATTGATAAAGAGGTCGCACGTTTCGAGGGCTGCGCTGAATGAAGGTTTATCCCTCTCGATTTCAAGCAGATCAAGCCCTCTGCGGTTTGCCGCCTTGTCGTCGTTGATCAGATAGTCGTCGCCGCTTCCCGGTATCACATAGGCATCACTGTAGCCCTGAAAGATCAGCTCCATAAAGGTCGGCCAGCCGTTTTACCGCCCACATCTGGCCAAGGGTTGCATCAGGAGAGACGAGCATCAGCGGTTTTTTTTGCCCGTCCCAGCCGGTCAAGGATGGCGCTGATCCCCTCTGCAAACGAGACAACAGCTCCAGCGACAATCGTCTGGGTCTGGCGCTGATCGTTTTCGCGGTGATAACTCAACCGCCCCTCGTCACAGATAAAATAACCGTTGACCAGCATGTTCTGCCGCGCCCTGAAACGATAGATGACATCATCCTTGTATTTTTCCCGGTGATGATCGATATAGATATTGCACCCCCTGCTGCAGCCATGGCAGATGCCTTCGTCGCGTTTCAGAAACCAGGCGCGCTGCCTGAACCTGAAGTCTTTACTGGTCATTGCCCCCGACCGGACAGATATCGACAATATTGAGGGCATAACGGTTATCAAGCGGTCTGCCGGGAAAGATCGCTACCCGGGCAGCATCGGTTCTGTTGACAATGCCCAGCTCACCTGTTCCGGTGATCTGGCGGGTAAACCTGACACATCTCCCGCAGAGAACACAACGCTCCTGATCATGAACGACCCCGCAACCAAAATCCAATTTCTTTGCTTTGCTGACCTGGGGGACGCTCATCCGGCTGTCCTCGAGACTGTAGGTCATGTAGTAATCCTGAAGATCGCATTCCCCTGCCTGATCACAGATCGGGCAGTCGACCGGATGATTGATCAGTTCAAACTCGAGGATGTCACGCTGGATTTTTTTGATGTAATCGGTATCCAGCTGTACTTTCATGCCTTGCAGGGCCGGCGTCTTGCAGGCAGGAACAAGAGGCGGCCTGCCGCCTTCGATGCCGACCAGGCACATCCTGCAGTTGCCATCCGCTCCCAGCGCCGGATGATAGCAGAAATGCGGGATCTCTATACCAACGGCAGCAAGTGCGTCGATGAGGTTCTTTCCAGACTCAACCTCAACCTCCTGCCCGTTTACAAAAAGTTTCACCATCTCAGCCATTGGTCATCCTATTGATCATGCGGATATTAGTGAGCCGTGGCCCCATCAACTGCATAGGCCTCAAACTCATGTCGGAATTTATTCAGATAACTGCGCACCGGCATCGTACAGGCAGCTGAAAGAACACAGACGGTCTTCATTTCGATGTTTGTCGCAGAGCTCTACCAGCAGGTCGATATCTTCTTTCGTACCGTCACCGGCCAGGAGTTTTTTGACGATTTTCAACATCCACCCCAGTCCCTCCCGGCAGGGGGTGCACTGGCCGCATGACTCGTGATGATAAAAATAGATGAGATTTTCGACCAGTTTTACCATGTCTACCGTTTCATCAAGAACAACGATACCGCCGGAGCCGAACATGGTTTTGTGTTCGGCCATCGATTCATAATCAAGCGTTACCGTTTTTGCTTCTTCGACGGTCAAAACAGGTGTTGAACTTCCCCCGGGAATGATCCCCTTCAGTGCCCGGCCCTTCCAGACTCCACCGGCCACTTTTTCAATAACCTCGAGCAGCGGCAGTCCCAGCGGCAGTTCATACAGACCCGGTTTTTCAACATGCCCGGAAATCCCGAACAAATGAGTGCCCGGACTTTTTTCAGTACCGTAAGCCCTGTAGGCTTCCGCTCCTTTTTCGATGATAAACGGCAGAGAAGCTATGGATTGAACATTGTTGATGATCGTCGGGGAATCATAGAGTCCGACGACTGCCGGAAAGGGCGGCTTGCTCCTGGGCTGCCCCTTTTTGCCCTCAATCGATTCAAGCAAAGCCGTTTCTTCACCGCAGATGTAGGCACCAGCGCCCCTGTGGACGGTTACATCAAGACGGAAATCGCGGCCTGCAACTTTTTCACCGAGATATCCCGCCTCATAGGCTTCATCGATTGCCGCCTGCAGAATTTTCACCTGTGTGGTGTATTCTCCACGGATGTAGATATAGCAATCATGGCAGCCAATGGCGTAGCAGCAGATAATGATCCCCTCAAGGAGCATGTGGGGGTCGCGCACGAGAATAAAGCGGTCCTTGAATGTTGCCGGCTCGGATTCATCTGAATTCACGGCAAGGTAGACCGGCTTGCCGTGGTCTTTCGGCAGAAAGCTCCACTTGACGCCGGCTGGAAACCCGGCCCCCCCCCTGCCCCTCAGACCACTGTTTTTCACTTCTTCGATGACTTCAGAAGATTCCATGGCAAAAAGCTTATCCAGCGTCTGGTAAGCTCCATGCTTCTTGGCAACCTCCAGCAGGTGAGCATCTCTGATAGCGAACTTCTCGCTGAGGATTTTAACTTCCATCGACATGTTTCTCCCTTATTCCAACCCTGCCAGAACCGTTTTCAGCTTCTCAACGGACATCTCTTCATAAAACTCACCATTGATCTGCACCACCGGGGCCGTGCCGCAGTGGCCAAGACATTCTACCTCCTCCAGGCTGAACCGGCCGCCTTCGCTCACCTGGCCTGGGGCAATACCGATCTCCTCCAGCAGGTAATCAACGATGTCCTGCTTGTCACGGAGCCAGCAGGACAGCGTTCTGCACACGCAGATATGGTATTTGCCCACCGGTTTCAACTGGTACATCGTATAGAAGGTGGCCAGCTCAAAAACCTTGGCGGCATAGGTGCCGATCCTGTCGGCGATATATTCGATCGCCTCGGCGCTGATCCACCCCTCCTGGTCCTGGGCCAGCCAGAGTGCGGGCATGATCATCGACTCCCGGAGAGGGTAGCGTTTCACCAGGCGCTCGAACTCGGCATCCCTTTCCCTGTCAAAGGAAAACGGTTTTCCGGTAATGATTAGTTGTGAACGATCACTCATCTGTCAAGCTCCCCGCCAATGATGTTGATGCTTCCAAGGTTGATGACCGCATCGGCAATCATTTCGCCCTCCACCATTTCATGAAACCCCCCCATGGCATAAAAGCAGGGAGGGCGCACCTTGCATTTATACGGTTTGCCTGACCCGTCGGAGACAAAATAAAAACCAAGTTCACCATTGGCGGCCTCATAGCTGTCATACCACTCACCCGCAGGTACCTTTACTCCTTCGAAAACCAGCTTGAAATGGTTGGCAAGTCCCTCAATTTTGTTATAGACCTGTTCTTTCGGGGGCAGCACATAACGGTGATCAGTTATGAAAACGGGACCTTCAGGGATCATTTTTACCGCCTGACGGATGATCTTGATGCTCTCGAAAATCTCTTCGAAGCGGACCATCATCCGGTCATAGATATCTCCCTTGCTCCCCACCGGAATGGAAAAATCAAAGGCGTCGTAATGGTAATAGGGATTATCTTTTCTCAGGTCAAAAGCGACTCCGGAGGCCCTGAGGTTGGGGCCGGTGAAACCATATGAAAGCGCTGTTTCTGGCGAAAGTACGCACGTTCCCTGGGTCCTGTCATGGACAATTCTGTTCTGGAGGACCAGGGCAAGGGAGTCGGAAACGCCTTTTTCAATCGCTTTAAGCTGAAAGGCCATGTCCTCCTGCCAGCCGTCGTAGAAATCCCGATACATTCCGCCAATCCTGGTAAACGAGCTGGTCAGGCGCGCCCCGGTAAGCCGGCTGATAAAATCATAGGAGGCTTCCTTCTCGTTATAAAGATACCAGTAGTTGGTCAAGCCCCCCATATCGACGAGATTTGCGGCGATACAGACAAGATGATCCTGCACCCTGAAAAACTCGGACAGAATCACTCTCATTATCGTGGCCCGCTCGGTGATTTCGACTCCCAGCCAGGACTCAACCGCCTTGACGTAGGCGATATTGTTCATCAGGGCCGAGCAGTAATTCAAACGGTCGGTCAGCGGGATGACCTGGTTATAGGTCCTGTTTTCAGCGGTTTTTTCAAATCCCCGGTGCAGGTAACCAATCTCATTGACATTGGCCATGATGGTTTCGCCGTCAAGAGCCGTGAGAATACGGATAGCGCCGTGCGTTGCTGGATGAGACGGCCCGAGATTCAGGAACATCAACTCGGTGTTGATGTCCTTCAAGGTACTCTCATCAACGCCTTTCGCCTGGAGTCTGGCCCTGATCTCTTTTTCCATGCTGTCTGTTTCATAACAGATCTGACCCTGGTGGATATCATAGTCCTTGCGCAGGGGGTGGCCCTGGAACTGCCAGTGGTTGAGTATGCGCCTGAGGTCGGGATGACCGGTGAAATTGATGCCGTACTGATCATAGACCTCTCTTTCGCCCCAATTAGCCGCTCCCCAGATGGCGCTGCAGGTCGGGACGCCTCTTTCCGGGTCCGCCACCGGTACACGAACCTGCACAAGCCAGTTTTTCTCCCAGTTCCTCAAGGTATACACTACCGAAAACCGTGCCGGCGGAGGATCCGGATAGGCGAGATAATCGATTGCCGTGACATCTATTAAAAGACCAAAATCAAGATCAGGATAGGTCCTGAGCCGAGTCATTGTCGATTCCAGCTTTTCTGGGTCAACATCCATGACGACGCTATCCAGAACTGTTCTGCACTCAATGTCTGGAAACAGGGTACGGATTTTTTCAATGGCCGTTTCTTTCATGGTCAGTCAAGAATTCCCTTAAAGTCTTTATACGGATCAACCAGCACGCTTTCGGTCTGTATCTTTTCCTGGATCTTGATCAAGGCGTCAAGAACTGCCTCAGGGCGCGGCGGACAGCCGGAAATGTAGATATCTACCGGGATAACCGTATCGATTCCCTGCACCGTGCAATAGTTGTCATAGATACCCCCGGAACTTGCACAGGCGCCCATCGCAACAACCCATTTTGGTTCAGGCATCTGCTCGTAAATGCGTTTGAGTATCGGGGCCTGCTTGTAGCTGATTGTTCCGCAGACCAGCATCAAGTCCGCCTGGCGGGGAGAAAAACGCACAACCTCGGCCCCGAAGCGGGAAATATCGTGCTGACTGGCCGCAGCGCTCATAAATTCAATCGCGCAGCAGGCAGTTCCGAACACCATTGGCCAGAGGGAGTATGACCGTCCCCAGTTAACAATCGCATCCAGTTTTGTTGTCAATACCGAGTCACCGAGACTGGCTTCAAGTCCTAGCGCCAATTGAGTACTCCTTTCTTGAGGATATAGACAAGGCCGGTGATCAACAGCAGGATGAATACCACCATTTCCACAAAGCCAAAAACACCGAGTTCACGAAGGCTCACCGCCCACGGATACATGAAAACCGCTTCAATATCGAAAATAAGAAAGAGAATAGCCATCAGGTAGAACTTGACGCTGAATTTCTGATCTGCCATCCCGACCACATTTTTGATGCCGCTTTCATACGGTTCGTCTTTTGCTTCCACCCGGGCCCGCGGCCCCAGGTACACCATCAAAACCATGACCGTTGGTATGAAAAGAGCGAGACCGATAAAAAGAATTGTCGAGACCACCAGCTCTGCCGACATAAGATACTCCTGCTCTAGCCAAAAACTTCATTTTTTTGTTAGAAAAGGGCACAACTTCTCCGATACAACGTGCATGAATTACCAAGCAGAAGCGGACTCTGTCAAGAGAAACAGTCGCACCTTTGCATCCACCCGGAAAGGGCAGAAAAGGAAAAAAAGAAAAAAGCAGTGCATGATGTGCGATCTGTGCGGCACTAAGCGCTGACGAAATGGCACCATTCCGGATCCACCGAACCTTCAGAATGGCTGAAAAAAGTCAGGCTCTCCGCGCAGAACACCGCAAGCACCTGACTTGCTACCAGAAAATAACGGATAACTGCTGATCTTCAGGACTTCTCAACAGTGTGTCCAGGCCCCCCTGAAACCACTCAGCACACTAGGCACAGCATTACCATTATCGGTTTTGCGAAATAGTGATCGATCAGTAATATTCAACCCCAAGCAAACAAGAACTGATAGGTAAACCAAGTCATTGAAATTCGATCTCTTCAGAAACCACCCGAAACGATACCGTTTGCCTAACTCCGCCCCGGCACTCTGCTGCAATGGCTGTTGGTGATTGAGCGCTCTTCAGGCACTCGATCACTGTTGAGAAAAAAACTGCTCAACAAGGGAAACAACTGTTTGCACATCCTCCTGCGAAACATCAAGGTGCGTAACCAGCCGCACCCGCCGGCCTGAGGCCACAAGAACGCCGTTACCTTGCAATTGCGCCTGCAGTCTGCCTACCGCTTCTTCGGGCAGGGTCACAAAGACCATGTTGGTCTGCGGCAGATCATATTCGACCTCAAGCGCATCAATCGCTTCGAGGCCTTCTGCGAGCAGACGGGCATTGTCGTGGTCCTGCTGCAGTCGCTCGATGTTATGATCCAGAGCATACAGGCCCGCTTGAGCAAGGATGCCAGCCTGGCGCATACCGCCACCAAGCACTTTGCGCCACCGGCGGGCCCGCTTGATGGTTTCCCGGTTGCCGCACAGCACTGCCCCGACAGGGGCGCCCAGACCCTTGGAAAGGCAGACGGATATCGTGTCAAAATATCTGCTGATCTGGGAAACCGGAACCCGGCATTTCACCGAGGCATTAAAGACTCGGGCGCCGTCCAGATGAATGTTCAAACCATGCGCTGAGGCAAATCGCGAGGCCTCCGCCAGGTATTCGAGCGGGAGCGCGAGACCGTTGTGGGTGTTCTCAAGACAGAGCAGTTTTGTTCTGGCAAAGTGATAATCATCAGGTTTGATTGCCCCGGCTACTTTTGCCAGATCAAATGTTCCGTCCTTTTCAAGATCGAGCGGCTGCGGCTGGATTGAGCCAAAGACAGCACCCCCGCCTCCCTCGTACTTGTAGGTGTGGGCGAGTTGCCCGACTATATACTCATCTCCCCGCTCACAGTGGGAAAGCAGGGCAATAAGATTGCTTTGCGTGCCGCTTGCGGAAAAAATTGCCGCCTCTTTTTCCAGCATTTCAGCAGCACGGGCTTCAAGCCTGTTGACCGTTGGATCTTCGCCGTAGACATCATCGCCGACTTCAGCCACCTGCATTACCCTGCGCATATCGGCAGATGGCCGGGTCACTGTATCGCTTCTCAAATCAATCATTTCAGTTCATCTCCTGTCTCGGTTCCATGTGAATTGTCGCTTCGATCCGCAGCCGCCTGCGCAGCATCTGTTCTATTTTGTGTGTCTGCTCGTGGGCTTCATGAAGGGTGAGGTTGTGCGCCATTCCGATGTGAAAGGTCAACTCAACATGATCACCGTAGCGGTGAAGGTGAAAATGATGGGGATGCACATCAAAACCGAGCTCGTCAATAAGAGCAGAAACCTGATCGAGCAGATCCTGGTCAGGCTGTTCGCCAATCAACCGATTAATGGAGTCACGCAGGATTTCAAATGATGCATAAAAAATCAGCACCGCGACGAGGATGCCGAGCACACCGTCTATCCACCAGAAAAATCCGCTGCACAGAATACCAGCCAGCACGACAACGGATGAAAAAGCATCGGTACGATGATGCCAGCCATCCGCCTTGAGAATGGGATTCGAGGTCTTTCGCCCAGCCCAGAAAGCAAATTGCGCCATTACCTCCTTGACCACAATGGAAATGATTGTAACGATAACGGCTATCCTGCCGAAGACGACCTGCTCTCCACCCTTCAGCTGCTCTATTGATTTCAGCACAAACTCCAGACCAATCATGACGAGAAATACGCCGATGATAACCGAGCAGACCAGGTCGGTACGGCCATGCCCGAAGGGGTGCTCGTCATCGGCCGGCCTGTTGCTCGCCAGTGAACTGACGATAACCACCCCCGAGCTCACGGAATCGGTAAGCGTATGCCAGGCATCTGCCGTCAACGCAACCGAGCCGGTAATAAGCCCCACCCAGAGCTTCAGAGCAAAGAGCACGGTATTGCCGAACACCGAAACAATCCCTTCCAGCAGCACAAGATTCAGCGTTTTTTCTTCCTGTCTAGCCTCTCCCATCCTCAATCATCAAACAACTCATAGAAGGTTATCTGCGAATTTTACCGGTAGTCAATACTGACTCCAGACTTCATACCCCTGCTGCTGAAAAGCTGAAATGCATTTCATATAGTTCCCGTATGACTCCCGGGATCTCCATGTATCTACGGTGCACTCCTGCATTTCTCCGTTTGTACGGTCGATGAGCAAGGTACGGGAATGATCCGCGGAAAATGAGGCACAGCCCGACCCCAGCAGGATTACAGAAAAGCAGAGCAGTCTGAACATACGATCTTCTCCGGTAGAGACGAGATAATCACGAGCAGGAAAACGCACCCCCTCTGTCTTTATAGACTCCGCAGGTTCCCTGTCAAGCTATTTCAAGGGCACGCCGGGACAACCCCTTCCCCCAGCGGGCTGCTCCGTGACGTTAAACTGACGAAGGGTTCTCACTTTTCCAGGCGGCGACAGTCAGGCGCAACATCCAGACAACACAGAGAATTCCAAGTCCCAGTGTTACCAGGAAAAACAGCAGAGGAGAATACTGGGCAACAACCTGAAGGTCTCCAAGGGTAAAATAGTCTCGCAACAAGCTGCTGCGAACCCAGGCTCTCATAAAGGTCATCAGGTAGACGAGCAGCACCGTCGCGGCCAGCGTCGCCGACAGTTTCCTTCTGAAACCGGAAACAATAACAAGCACTGCAAGCGCCAGGGCAATCACGAAGGAAACGGTTGCTGGCAGGTCACCTCCCATGAACATCAGCATCGTTTCACGTTCAAGGCTGAGCAGATACCATAAACCGAAACACACATTCAGGCAGGTAAACCAGCTGAAAACAGACATACCAAGCCTCAGGGCATGCTCGGCGAGTTCCGGGTCAGCTGTCGCCCTAAACCTGCCAAGAATTGCGGTAAACAGTCCCCCGACGGCAAGTGCGCCAAAAAGCATGTGCAGGTAGCGGGGAAGAAACATCGGATTGGCCGAGGCCAGGTAATCTCCGGACAGGTGGCTAAAATAGTCACAAAAATCAGCCGGCAGGGTCATCAGAAGCATATTATTTGAAAAAAAATACGCGATTACAACCAGTAAACAAAACGTCATAACCGCCACCCAGACTCCCATGCGGCCCAGCTGAGTATGTCTGAAATCATAGAGGTACGCACCGTAATAGGCGACAATCAAGAGGGGAATGATCATTATCCAGAACGACCCCATCAGGATAGCGCTGGTATAGACAAACTGTCCATACAGCACCTGGAGAAAGAGGAGCGGGGCGACACCGAGGTTGACGACCAGAGCGATGACCAGCGGCAGGGCAATGGCGATTCGCTGGGCAAGTCGACTCCTGACATTACCGCCAAGGACCTGCTGGGCAATGCCGATCCCCAGTCCACCGAGCATCGCATTCATGGCGAGCAGGTGCAGTGGAAAGGTGAGCAGCAGCAGAAATTGAAACCAGCCCCAGGCAACGGGAATGGTATCAGGCGAAGGGATATAGACCGGTTCCATTAGCGTTCCTCCTTGAGTCTTTCCATGTATTCAGTCAACGCATCTTTTTCAGCAGCAGTCCCGTCGTAGGGAGGCATCTCCTCAGACAGCGTCTCCAGTCTGTCCAGAACTGTTCGGAATTCCCCGCTGTCCCACTGCGAAACAACGGCAGCCAGATCCTCGGCCACGTGACAGGCTGAGCAGTTGATCTCAAACAGCTCCTGCCCGTCTGCCACGGTCGCCGCCGCATCACCGCCGCCGGCCTCCTCGTTGAGAGATAAAAGGTAGCGGGAAAGCTGCTCAAACTCGGTTTCAGTGCCGGCAAAAGGCACCATCTCGGCAGATATCTCATCGAGCGTTGCCAGCAGAGCACTGATCTCTGCCTGACTGTTCCCCTCGAGTGGTGGCGCGAGGTCGGCAGCCTCATGGCAGGACGCACAATTTGTCTCAAATAGCTGTTCTCCGCCACTCTGCTCCTTGACCGGGGCTATCTCTTTACCATGAAGCCCGCCGGCGATATAGGCTGCCAGAGCATCAGCTTCCTCATCAGTTCCTGCAAACGGCGGCATGAAATAGCGGACCTGGTGAATTTTTTTGATATACGAACGCAGCGCGGTGTAGCTCATCGCAGCTGTCCTGGAGACGATATCGTTATTAAAGCCGTCGACAGTATGACAGGCATAGCACTGATTGATGAAGATCTCTTCACCCCCCCTGAGCAGATTCTCACCGGAAAGATCTCTGGTTTGCACCCACAGTGCAGATTTAAGAAACCCCTGGCGGGAGACCTCCTCAAGGTGGTCTTTGAGGATCATGTTTGAATAGATCAGCTCGTTGATTGCGTAAGGTCTGCGGGCCGCCTCACGAATCCATTCAAACGATCCCAGGTAAACAAGCCCGGATAGCATCAGCGCTGCAGCAACCCACTTTTTATGCAGTGCCGGACGGTAGATGGTGGTCAACAAAATGACGACCAGCAATACCAGCAGCGAGGCCACTCCCCATTCCAGCAAGGTGAGAATGGTCGGCGATTTGCCCAGCACAAGATTTCTGGCCTGCTCGGGGAGCACTGCCAGATACCAGAGCCCGGACGGCACGGTTCCAAGAAGAGCGACCAGCGAGTATTTCCCTGAAAAACGGGTCATCGTCTCACGCGTTGAACCATCTCTTATAAACGCTGCGGTCAAACAGCCGTATATGCCGGCAAGAAAAATTGCGATAAAGGTTCGAAAGAACAGGGAGGGCAGAAAGCTCGGGTTGAAAAAACCAGTCCAGAAATCAGGTCTGTCAAGCCATGCTCCCGGGGTCAGCATAAAACCGATGATGCCGTTAATGAGAAAAAGCGACATCCAGGCACTGATGAAGTAAACCCAGCCGATTTTCAGATGAGTCGCCGAGTCCATTTTGCCGAACATGTAGAAGTAGATAAATGCAGCTGTTATTTCAACCAGGAAAAAGACCCACTCCGCAGCCCAGCCAAAAACAAAGGTGTGGATCAAAATAGATGTTGCCGCAGGGTTGACGAGGGCGATGATAAACCAGATGCCGACCCCGGTAATTGAGCCGAACACCACGGTTACCAGCAAAAAAAACCTGGCATGTTTCCTGGTGAATTCAAGTATTTCAGCGCTTTTTTCCCTGAGCCCTTTTTTTTCCGCATAAATCAGGTAGAGACCTCCACCCACGGCAAAATGGGATACAAAGACATGCAGGATGGCAATAAGCGCAACGAGTATTCCACCACCGAGATCCGGCAAATACCACACGGGATAGTTCATAGATTCTCCTCCAAGGTAAAATCGTATCGAAAGAGGAGAAAATAACAAGAATGAGAATCATTTTCAATTGCGACAAAGTAGCACAGAGGCAGGCGTACCGGGAAACGAGGAGGAGGCAGGCCGGTCTGCCGAGAGCTCCGGGGTTTTCTTGGCCACCGTAAAAAAAGCGACAAAATATAGGTGCGCTGCGAAGAGCGAGCCCCTGAAAGAGCGGTAAAAGAAACGAGCTGAGTCGAGGCCGCGGGGGGTGCGGCCCCGTGACTACTGTCGTTCAGCCTGAACGCTGTTTTTCAGAATACCGATATTCTCAATTTCAATTTCGATGACATCACCCGGTACAAGCGGGCCCACCCCATCTGGAGTTCCGGTAGCGATGAGGTCGCCCACTTCCAAGGTGAAGTTTTTTGAGATAAACGCAATCATTTGGGGGATAGTGAAGATCATGTGGCTGGTATTTGACTCCTGCACGGTCTTTCCGTTCAGGCGGCTGCAGATTGCCAGGTTCTCGGGGTCTCCGATATCACCACTCAGGACAATCCGGGGGCCGACCGGCCCAAAAGTATCCAGGGATTTTCCGCGAAACCAGCCGGCTTTATCATGCTTCTGGAAATTGCGCTGACTCACGTCATTGAAGCAGGTATACCCAAAAACATGATCATAAGCCTCACCCTCACTGATATTTTTCCCTTTCTTGCCGATAATCAACGCCAGTTCACCCTCATAGTCGGTCCTGCAGGTCCGGAAACCATAGTCATCCAGAAACGCGGGTATGACAATCGGCTCGCCGGAGCCGACAAGCGTGTTCAACGTTTTCGAGAAAAGAATGGGTTCCCGCGGTGCCTCCTCTTTGAATCGCTCGGGCTCCGCCAGCGCACTTTCCTTTATGTGTTTCCAGTAATTGAGTCCCAGACAGATGATTTTTTCAGGTTTGAGCTGGTACTGTCTGCCATTACTCATCGGTAAGGTGAGCGCCATGATGATCTCCGAAGTTTGAATTGACAATCAATTTTATATTCTGAGGGACTATAACAGAAGAATGATGCTTATTATAGAAAAATATCCGCACTTGCTTATCACCGCCGACAACCTGACAGCAGATGTAAGCGATTGTAATCATGTTTATAATACTTCCGGAGGAGAAACATCCCGCCATGAAAAACGTCATCATAGTGCCACTGATTGTTCTCATTACGTTCGCAGCCTCAGTGGCCAGTTCGGACGAGCTGAACTACAACCTCGTCAATCTCTTCGGGGCAGCTGAAAACCATGTTGATAACGATCTCCTGGCAGTGACAATGCAAAGCAGTGCAGATGCTGCTACCGCCCAGGAAGCAGCAAAAATGGTAAACCAGGAAATGAACTGGGCCCTGAACCTGATCAAGGATAGCGCCGCCATCAAAAAACAAACCATAAATTATCAGACCCGGGCCAGATACCAGAACAAGGTGATTATCGGCTGGTCGGTCAGCCAGCAGCTCCGACTCGAGAGTGAAGAAATTGACACGCTGTCGTATTTCATCGGCCCGTTGCAGGAAAAACTGCAGGTTATTTCAATGAATTTCAAGATCAGTCCCAACCAGAAAAAAGATGCGGCCGAGGCGCTGATCAGCGAAGCACTTGCTGCGTTTGAAAAAAAAGCCAGGCTCGTTTCACAGGTTCTGCGTGCCAGAGACTATCGCATTGTCACCCTGAACATCGCCGAAAACGCACCGGCAATTCCGCTTCAGCGAGGCTACCAGGTGGAGGCCATGTCCCTGTCCTCAGCTGATCCTCCCCAGCTTGAAGCCGGCGAATCAACGCTTGCCGTGAGGGTCGACGGCACCATTCAACTCATTTTTTAATTCCCGCACAAACAGGGTGCAGCTTCATCCTGATGATTTCCGGATATCTGCGCAAAAACGTCCGCATATCCGGAAAAGTGGCGGCCCGTTTATCCCGGAAGTTCACTAAAAGATTGTTTTAACTATGTATTTATATGAAAAATTACGTATAATCTCGCATGGTTATTGCAAGAGATAACGTGCAGCTTCCCGCTTCTTTTTTCCGGAACAGATGATTCATTGGCAGATGTGCCGGGAGAACCGCATTCTGCACCGACGTTCAGCGACTTGTTCTCCCCGAAAGGAGGTGCCATCATGATCGGAAAAGACAACCTGCTCAATTTCAGGAAGATGTGGACCTGGCTCAGCGGCCATCCGGCACATGACCGGGAGTATTACCTCAAGCACGTCGCGAAAATAGATCCCCCATGGCTGAACTGCTGCCCGCTTGCCAACAAAGAACAGGAAGCGTGCGATGGCTGTATCGCGCTCTGGAATTCAGAAAACGGCTCACTCTGCACGGACCCGGATGCCCCGATTTACAGATGGCAGGCCACCAGCAGACACCACCCTGACTTCCGCTCCTATTATGCCAGCCAGGTTGCGGTTCTGGCGACGAATGCCATCCGGGGACGGGGCTATGATGTCAACAGCCCGGAGATATTCGGAAAAGACTATATCCACAGTCAACTGCAAACCTGATCACCACTGCGCAAACCATTTGACTTCAACCCTGCGGCGCTCCGGACAGATCATCTGGGCGCCGTAACCCTGCTCATTTCCTGATTTCCGGAAATGTGGCCCGGTCAAGTCAGACTTGCGACCACATCGTGGTATGATTAATGTTGTCGGATAAAGACATGTTAATCTTAACAGAATGTATAGCCATATGTATGCGATTACCGAAAACAGCCCTCTTTCAGAACTGCATTTTGACAACTCCTTTACAGACGAACTCCCGGGTGACCCAAATCACGAGAACCAGCGTCGCCAGGTTACCAATGCCTGTTACTCGCTGGTCGACCCGACCCCTGTTTCCAAGCCGATACTAGCCGCTTTTTCAAAAGAGGCCGCGGCCCTGCTTGATTTTTCTGAAACGTTCTGCCGAACACCTGAATTCACTGAAATATTTTCCGGAAACAGTGTGCCTCCCGAGTTGAAGCCCTTTGCCATGTGCTACGGAGGACACCAATTTGGACACTGGGCCGGACAACTGGGAGACGGGCGGGCGATTAATCTCGGCGAGCTTGTCAACAGCTCTGGTGAGCGCTGGATGTTGCAGCTCAAAGGGGCGGGGCTGACCCCCTACTCAAGGACAGCGGACGGTCTCGCCGTTCTTCGCTCCTCCCTGCGGGAATTCCTCTGCAGTGAGGCAATGCACCACCTGGGTATTCCAACAACACGGGCGCTGTCGCTCGTGCTGACGGGCGAAGAAGTTGTCCGCGACATGTTTTACAACGGCAATCCCAAAGCTGAACCGGGGGCTATTGTCTGCAGACTATCGCCATCCTTTACCCGTTTCGGAAACTTTGAAATCCTTTCCGCCAGAAACGATACGGATCTGCTGAAAAAGCTGGTAATCTATACGATCAAGACAGACTTTCCCCACCTGGATCATACCCCTACCGTCGACAATTATCTCCAGTGGTTTGCAGAGGTGTGCAGCCGAACGGCCCTGATGATCGTTCACTGGATGCGCGTTGGCTTCGTGCATGGAGTGATGAATACAGACAATATGTCAATCCTCGGCCTGACCATTGATTACGGTCCGTATGGCTGGCTGGAAGGCTACGACCCAACCTGGACCCCCAACACCACCGACGCCCAGGGGCGGCGCTACTGCTACGGCAACCAGCCCTATATGGCTCAGTGGAACCTTGTCCAGCTGGCAAATGCGCTGTTTCCCCTCGTCGGGGAGGCGGAGCCCCTGCAGGAAGCGCTGGACGAATTCAGGAAAACATTCCAGCAGGAGTGGCAGCGGACGCTCGCTGCCAAAATCGGCCTGGTCGGCCGCGAGCCCGAAGATGACCAGCTGATTACCGAACATCTGGAACTCATCAGCCAGGTTGAAACCGACATGACCATCTTTTACCGCTGTCTGGCTGAAACAAAGATGGAAGAAGATGGCAGCGGCGCTCATCCTGAGTTTTTAGCGCCCGCCCTCTACAAAGAAGAAGAAATGACGACAGAATACACGGCACGTTTCAGCAGCTGGTTCTCTTCCTACAAAAACCGGCTGAAACGCAATAATCTCAGCGATACCGAGCGGAAAACTCGGATGAACCTGGTCAATCCCAAGTATGTCTTCAGGAACTACCTGGCACAGCTCGCTATTGACAAGGCCGAGCAGAGTGATTTCTCGATGATTGATGATCTCCTGGAGACATTCCGCAGGCCATACGACGAACAGCCGGAGCGGGAGGCGTTTGCCGCCAAACGTCCCGAATGGGCCCGGAACAAGCCTGGCTGCTCCATGCTTTCCTGCAGTTCCTGAGCTATCCGGATTAGAGAACCAGGGCGACAGAGAGCGAAAAAAAGGACAGGACCGTTGAAACGACAATGGCCGCTGAAGCAAGTTCCGTATCACTGTTAAGCTGGGAAGAAAGGACATACAGCGCTGTTGATGTCGGCAGACAGAAGAAAATCATACCAACCCTGAGCTCCAGCCCATCCACGCCCAGCAACCTGTAGACAAGGTATCCGGCTGCCGGCAGGATGGCGAGCTTGCAGAGTGCCGCAAGCAGTGAAAGATTGAGGTTTCGGGACATCCCCTGAAAGGTAAGCACACCGCCTATCGAGATGAGCGCCAGGGGCAGTGTCACCATCGACATCATCTGCAGCCCGTTATCGATAAATGTCGGGAAGGAATTGAAAATCCTGGCATATAGCAAGCCAAGAAGGCAGCCGATAATCAGCGGATTGGCCACCAGGGAGCGCAGGACAATGAAGCTTTTTCTCCCTGATCTCGGCTTTTCTTCGGCAAACCAGATCAGCGTGGAAACGGCGCACACGTTTATCACCGGGATGACCACAGCTATCAGGATACCGAAACAGGCAATCCCGGCTTCCCCCAGGCTATTGAGGATAACTGCTACCCCGATATAGGTGTTGAACCGGTAACAGCTCTGGGCAAAGGACCCTGCCTGAAAAGAGGTGACAGGGCCAAAAACGATAATGGCAAGACTGAGCGCAATGACAATGCCAAGCGCCAGCAGCGTTGCCATGATAAAAACCAAGTCAAAGACTGCGGCCTGGGATGAGCCGCCGATTTTCCAGAACAACAGGACGGGGAAAAAGATATAGTAGATCAGTTTGTCAGAGGTACTCAGGTAGGCCCTGGTGGTATAACCAAAGTGATAGAGCACCTTGCCAAGGCATATCAGGACAAATATCGGGAACAGGGCATTCAGGGTGATCACGTCGCCTTACCGGGTTTTCAAGAGAGTCTCGTCTCAACAATCATTGTTCGACAGCAAATCAGCACGGCGACAGCCTCCCCGCCAACGCTATTTCGTTCTTCGCCCGAAAAAGCCCTGCCATTGGAGCAGGTGTTGAGCGCGGCCGTTTCTGATTCCAAGAGTAGTCAATAACAGTAACAAGGACTGAAAGGCAACAAACAAACCTGCAAGGCTCTCGACAACCATCTATTCTATTGCCGGAAAAAAGATATTTGTCGAACAGCAATTCCCCTGAAAAGATAGAAACGATTCTGCCCTGCCTACTCTCCCTCGAGGCTCGCCGCGGACACAAACATTTTCTTGGCATACGCCTCGACGATCCAGGTCACGCGTGTTCCCTTCGGCACGACGAAGGCGTCGCCGGCGTTATAGACATGGGTCACGCCGCTCTCCTCTTCAACGATCTTCACACTGCCCTCGACAATATAGCAGAACTCGAGCTTCGGGTGATCGTGTTCCCAGCTGCCGGCAGTGCAGTCCCAGAGGCCTGATTTGAAATCTCCGGAACGGTGATTGAAGTAGGTCCAGTTATTGGTATGCGGTTTTCCGGATTTGGGATTCAGCTTGGGGCCCGATGTGTGTTTCAGCACGTCAGATTTTCCAATGGTTACGATTTTTCCTTCGAGCATAATCCGCCTCCTTTCTCTGTATTTCGAACATCTGTTAACCAGTCTGGTTTGCGCGGTTTTAGTGTATCTCGTCAAAACGGTCAGGGCGAAAATCGTCCAGCGGCAGCTCCGGTTTCTTGCCGAGGACAACCTGTGACATGACCCGCCCCATTATCGGAGCGAGCTGAAAGCCATGCGCTGAAAACCCGCAGACATGAAAGAGCCCTGAAACCTTGGTCGATGCTCCGGCAATCGGCACTTTATCCCTGATACTGCCCTCGAAGGCAGTCCAGCAACGGATCATCTGGGCCTCGCGCAAACGAGGCATGATCTCAACCATGATCTTTGCCGCTTTGGCCATCTCCATCGGCTCAACCCATATTTTCTCTTTTTCAAGATCAAGCGGTGAACGATAACCGCCGCCGACTATGATTGAACCATTCTCTGCGGCCATCAGCCCCAGGAGGCGCCCGGTAAGGCCAAGGGAGGTGCCGTTCATCATCCCGGGCAGCCGGTCCGTCACCATCATCGTCGGTGCCGTTGCAACCACAGGCAGGGGGTCACCGAGCATTGCTGAAAATCGCCCGGCCCAGGCACCGGTCGCATTTACCAGCAGCTCACCTTCGTACGCCTTACCGCCGCCGGTCCTCACGATAAAACCGCGGGATGTCGTTTTTGCCTCTATCACCCTCGTCCCGGAAAGAATTTTTACCCCTTTCCGTATGGCTGTCGCCGCATATGCCTTGGAGGTAAGCATCGGGTTCGCCAGGCCGTCCGTATAGCACACCAGACCGCCAACCACGTGCTCGGCGACGTGGGGTGACAGGCGGAACACCTCATCGCGATCAACGACCACCTCGTGGTCATAGCCGAGGCTGTTGAGTGTCTTCTGTCTTTTAATTAGTATCTCCATCTCACTATCGCTTTCCGCAAGGCGCAACCGGGTGTGAAACATAAAAACCGCAGTCTGAACCGACCGTTTTGGGATGGTCGTCCCACATCTTTCGGGACTCCAGGGCAAAGGCAATTTCGCGGAGATCACGGCCCTGGGCGCGAACACCACCGGAATTATTGCCTGAAGCGTGCCTTCCCGGAATATCTTTTTCAAAAATGATTACCGATCTGCCCTTGCGTGCCAGCTCAATTCCGGTGGCACATCCCATGATGCCGCCGCCCACGATCAATACATCAGCTTTCATCGTGCTCCCCCAGTTGTGCATTGGCCAGCTCCTGCAGGCTCACCGGCTTGATCGGCGGCCTCAGGCGATGCGGCCGTGTTGCTGCAGGATCAAGTCCGGAAACCTCGGCGATCAGTTCCAGCACAGCCGAACTGCACATGCGTCCCTGACAGGGTCCCATGCCGCAGCGGATAATGGCCTTGATCTCATTGTGATCAGTTAATCCCTCCCTGACCAGTTCACGAACACGGCCGGCGGTAACACCTTCACAGCGGCAGATGACCGTTTGCTCATCAAGGGAAAAAAGATCCCGGCGCGGGGCGTACAGGGCATCAATAAATGGCCGGGGAACAAGCTCCCGGACAAGCTGCCTGCGAACCGGCACCGCCTGTTTTTCATATTCAGCCTTGCTGATTCGGTGCATCTGCCTGGCGATAGCAAGGGCGGTGAGCCGGCCCTTATACTGCGCTGCTTTTGCCCCATGGACAAAACCGCCATCGCCGGCGATATACACTGAACAGAGGTTGGTCTGGCCTTCGGCCTGCACAACCGGATGCCAGAATCGCTGAACCGGGTTCCAGGCATGGGTACAGCCGACCTGGCGGGACAGTGAGATGTTGGGGATAATGCCCTCTGATACGAGCAGCGTTTTGACCTCATAGGAGAGCTGTTTGCGCCCGGTGACCGCACTGACCTGCTCAAGTCTCTTCGACCCCTGTGCGCGCAACTCCTTGACATTTCGGTATATCGGTACGTTTTTCTTTCTGGCTGCAAGATGGACGTCAGCTATCAGGCGCACCCCTTTCATCATGAAATCGAGTCTTTTTACGGCTCCGGCAGCCTCCTTGAGCGCCGGGAAAATCTGCTTGAGCGGTGACGTATCAAGAATTGCGGCAATCGGCGCGTCCAGAGCCAGCAGGTGTTCGGCAACAAGCCACACGAAAGGACCGCTCCCAGCAATTACCAGAGGTTCAGAAGGAATCAGCCCTGAATCCTTATAGAGATTCGACATCCCGCCGCAGGTCATGACTCCCGGCAGCGTCCACCCCGGGAACGGAACCGGCCGCTCCATTGCCCCGGTACACATCACCAGGTTGGGCGCCCTGAGTTTCCGGGAAGCACCGTTGCGGGAAAAATAGACCGCCCCCTTTTCCGCGGCCTGCCACACCCGGCTTTGGGGAAAATAATCAAGAGATGCCCTGTTGAAATTCTCCACCAGGTCAAGCCCATCGGTGTAGTCGGCTCCTAAAATCTGCTGCTGTGCAGCAGACGTTCCGGTAATATTGCGATAGATCTGTCCACCCGGACCAGCCTGTTCATCAAGAACGGCAACCTCGAGTCCTTTGCCGGCAAGCTCAGCAGCACAGGCGAGGCCCGCAGGCCCCGCACCGATAACGATGCAATCATAGGTTCTCTTCATTCTACTCAGCCACCAATGCTTGCTGCCTCTTGACAGACATGCCCTCATAAACCGGCTCAAGGCACGCCTGACGGTTTTTCAGGCCGTCGATTTCCACCAGGCACTCAAAGCACACGCCCATCAGGCAATAGGGGGCGCGCTCCTCGCCAGCTGCCGCAGATCTGCAAAAATGGCTATCGTAATGGCCGAGCAAGGCGGCTGCAACGGTAATTCCTGCCGGCACCGTTAGCTTCGCTCCATCAAAATTGACGGTCACCGTCC
The DNA here is from genome assembly GCA_963674815.2 of Desulfocapsaceae bacterium. Classification (GTDB taxonomy): domain Bacteria; phylum Desulfobacterota; class Desulfobulbia; order Desulfobulbales; family Desulfocapsaceae; genus MADRE3. The sequence goes on along the minus strand of CAXXTV010000004.1, from coordinate 283,671 downwards.
CTCGTGCGCCCTGCCCCTCGCTCCAGCTGAATTTACTTTTCCCCTGGCTCATACGAAACTCTGTTGTTTTTCTTAAATCAACGGGTGTCGACCTTTCCCCGAATTTCCCGGATAAACGCCGCGGCTCAATCAGATCGTGTACGGCTTCTCCCACATCACCAGGTCCTGCCCAAGCCCCATTTTAACGGCATTTTCATATATGGTCATTGCCCAGGCAATATCCTGCAGAATCATACCATTGGAGATAAAATACTTTTTCCTGTCGCTGTTTTTGTCAATCTCTGCAACACCGGCTGCAAGCTGGCCAAGATCGTGAATGTCAGCCTCGTTTATCTCGCCGCTGTCCACCATGTTGTGCAGCTGAATATGGGGAATCGTTCGTTCATTTTCGGGAAGCATGAGCCCCTCGATCTTGTATGTTTTCTGCATCGCCCAGCAGTCGGGGACAATAGAGGCATGACGCAGATAATGGTTTTCGACATTGGCCCGTCCCGGAAGCGTCAGCAGCGAGCCCTCTTTCAGCCACTTGTCCTCAAACAGCGGCGTGTGATCGCCGGAGATCGCGGAAACCACGATATCCTGCCCCTTGACGGCATCTTCAAATCTTGAAACCCTGGAGACATCGATATTCAACTGCTCACTCATCTGGACACAAAACCGCTCGGCTGCCTCCTCGTTGATATCAAAAACGACGACGTTCTTCAGCGACGGCATCGCCTTGACAATGCCCTGGGTGCTGTATTTGCTTATCGGTCCGGCAGCGATTACCCCAAGGGTCTGGCTGTCGTCGCGGGCGAGGTATCTGGCACTCAAGCCGACCACAGCGCCTGTCCGCATACCGCTCAGAACATTGCACTCCATGATCGCGAGCGGCCGCGCCGTTTCGGCATCATTGATGGTCATCAGCAGAATAGAACGGGGAAGGCCATGTTTTTTCGGGTTGTTGACGTTTGACCCGTACCACTTGTTACCACAGACCTTGAAGCGGCCGCCGAGATACCCCGGCAATGACATGAACCGCTGGTCCGGCCCGCCCTTCGGCATCCCCTCAAACTTCGGCTGCGGAGGGAACCAGACCCTCTGACCATGAGAATTTCTGGTCGAACCTCCCATCACGTAGTCCCCTATTCCGGCCAGGTAGAACGCTTCATTCATAGATTCTATACACCCTTCCATGTCAGTAACCCCGGCGGCTATCATGTCTTGCTGAGACAAAAACTTCATCACTAATCTTGATGACGACATACCCATCTCCTTTTGGCATTATGATATGATTGAGGAAAGAACCTGCCTTCTGATGTCTGATATATCAGATATCAGAAATGTGTCAAGCTTTTCTGCAGCCCGCTCTACAAAACAGGAAAGCCTCCAATGAACAGCAACCGTGCCGAAAAAGCGATGAACCGCAGCTCTGGTGCAGGTTGGCGATCCGGCCAGAGATCTGGTGGCATCTTATTGCGGCGCCGTATACGGCGGGTAATCGGTATACCCCTGTGCACCCGGCGTGTACCAATAGGTCATATCCTCGCTCGGGGTCAGCGGCCAGCCGTTCTTGAAACGCTCGACAAGGTCAGGATTGGCAATATACGGCCTGCCATAGGCAACCAGGTCTGCAAGCCCCTTCTCCACCCGTTCCATGCCGTCTGCCGGGGTATATCCGCAATTTCCCATGATGAGGCCGTCATATATCGAGCGAAACTCTGCCAGGCCCATGGGTTCTCCCTGTTCATGGAAACCGAATCCCAGCCCGTCCATTATGTGCAGATAACCAAGATTATACGCATTTAGTTCACCGGCAACATAGCGATACGTTTCTCTAAAATCGGGGCTGCCCATATCATTGAACACACCATTTGGCGAAAGGCGGACGGCGACACGCAGCGATGGCCACACCGTTAATACAGCCTCCAGAACTTCCTTCAGGAACCGAAACCTGTTTTCCAGACTCCCGCCATACCTGTCGGTACGAAGATTGGTACTGGAATCAAGAAACTGGTTGATCAGATAGCCATTCGCCGCATGCACTTCCACACCTGAAAAACCGGCCTCTCTGGCATTTTCGGCTGCCCTGCGGTAATCGCTCACCGTCGCGACAATTTCTTCTTCCGTAAGCGGCCGGGGTACCTCGTATTGTTTTTTCCCCAGTGGTGTATGAATCCCATCACCGTTGAGCCTCACCGCAGAAGCGGAAACGGGCAGGTTGCCGTTGATGAAAATCGCTGTGGGAAGCCCTGCCGCAATGCCAGAGCTGGAGGAATATCGGCGTTCCAGCCGAGGTGACTTTTTCGGTCACGTTCTTCCAGCCTTCCACCATTGGTTCGGTGTATATTCCAGGAGATCCGACCCAGCCGTTTCCCTGCTCAGAGATGACCGTTGCCTCGGTGATCAATAGACCGGCAGAGGCCCGCTGAAAGTAGTATTGCTCCAGCAAATCATTGGGGACGCGACTGTCGCCGGCGCGCCCTCTGGTCATCGGAGCCAGTACGATTCTATTTTTCAACACCAGATCACCTAATGTCAGCGGGTCGAAGATAGTTGTCATTTTCTCTATCACCTCTCTGTTTATTTTTTTTCCGGGTAGCATGCCCATAATCTGACAGTATGGTCACTCAAGAGTATCAAAAACAAGCTAAGCGCAGCCGCTTTTACAGCGGGACGTGGCTGAAGACGGGGTGCTCACGAGCAACGCACCTCCGTCTGCTCAGCAGACGGACCTGGTCCTATTCCGGGAAGAAACGTTCGTGGTCGTGATAAAGTCTGTTATCTTAGGGAAACTACTATGAAATTTTCAAAATTACTGTTGACTTTCCCCGGGTGACCGAATAAATAAAATCCCTATATCTTACATAGCGCAAAAAGTCCGACAGCATGTGGATTTTTGTAAATTTGTCAGTTCTGCCAAGAACATAACGTAACCAAGAATACGACTATGAAGTTTGTCGGCGGCTATGACATCCCACTTGTAGGTAAACCCTCTGCTGAAACGGCTCAAGCTTCCGGACCCAGAGGTGCTCTACCTTCCTCTTTTCTCGCGCAGTTTTGATTTCACTGCGTTACAGGTCGAAAATGGCGATTCAGTGACGGAGGGCCAGATTCTGGCCACAGATCCTGAAAACTATTTCGTCCCCCTCCTGGCGCCAATGAACGGCACCGTTAATCTTGATGCCGTCGAGAACCACATCACGCTGGAAGGCTTATCAGCCAGCAGCTCCAGGTTCTCTCTGCCGCAGAGCAGGCGGAAGCCGGCAATGATTCGCAGAAGCTTCTGCGGCTCGGTGTCTGGTCTTTTCTAACTGAACTGGGCAGAGGCATGACCCCGGATCCCTCGGCAGCATGCACCGAAGGACCTGATCATTGCGCCTGCCTCGCCAGGAGCCGTTTTACCCGGATCCGGAGGTGTTCCTGGCGGGAAAAATGGAATCGTTTCATACCGGCCTCAAGGCAGCTCCACCTGCTCTTCGACGCTGTAACCATCCATATTGTCCTGCCCCGGGCCAGCTCTGGTCTGAAAGCACAGCTGGCGGCAACAGACAAGGAGCACACGGACCGGATACATCTGATCGACGTGGAAGACAGGTATCCGAGCGAGCATCCGGTGCTCGTGGCAAGAATGCTCGGGCTTGACCTCGATACCACTTGGACAATCGAACCGCAGGCAGTGGCTGCGGTGGATCAGGCCTTGAATCACAAGCAGAGCCCACCTGACTCGCAGCGTCGCCGTCGGCGGTCCGGTGATTGACAAGCCGGGCCATTTCCAGGTACCGATCGGTTACCCGCTTTCAACCCTGGTCGTATCGACTGCTGCCAGACATAACACGTGAGGGTTCTTGACGGCGGCGTGTTGACAGGCAGGATCATCGGGCCGGAGCAGAAAGGCCTCGATATGGAGAGTGTGGCGCTCACCTGTCTGGAGGAGAACACCAAGCGCGAAGTGCTGGCTTTTGCCCAGGCCGGTCTTGACAAGCACTCCTACACCAGCACCTTTGCCAGTGTGTTCAGACCCTTGTTCCGGGAGAAATATACAACCGCCCTGCGCGGTGAGGCTCGTCCCTGCATATCCTGCGGTTACTGTGAAGATGTCTGCCCGGCTGAACTCATGCCCCATCTCATTTACCGTTATCTGAGCAAGGATAGACTCGAGGATGCCTGTCGGGTTGGCCTTGAAAAGTGTGTTGAATGCGGGTTGTGCTCATTCGTGTGTCTTTCCAAAATTGAGCACCTCAAAGTATTCAGGGAAGAAAGGAGAAAATGTGAGGATGAAAAGGACTCGAGGGAATAGGAATGAAATGGCTTCGTAATATATTTGACTCGTTCCGGCCAAATTTTGAGGGGAGAGGCAGATTTGCACCGTTGAAACCCCTCTTCGAGGCCATTGAATTTATCTTTCTGCTTCCCTCAACCAAAACGGCAAACGCGCCTCATGTGCGCGACCCGATGGACCTGAAGCGCTATATGACCATCGTCATAGTAGCCCTTTTGCCAAGCATTATCTCAGCCGTCTACTTTTTCGGTCCCAGAGTTTTGCTGATGATTCTGGTATCGTATGCCGTGGGCGGAATTGTCGAAGTAATTTTCGCGGTTATCAGAAAAACGGAAGTGCACGAAGGTTTTTTTGTTACCGGCATGCTCTTTCCCCTCATTCTTCCTCCCGCAACCCCGCTCTGGGTTGTGGCCGTTGGTATCGCTTTTGGCGTTTTCTTTGGTAAAGAGGTTTTTGGCGGCACAGGTCATAATATTTTCAACCCTGCCCTGGTTGGCAGACTGTTCGTAACAATCTGCTTTCCGACGATTCTTACAAGCGGCTGGACTGTTCCCGGTGCATGGCGCGGTGCGGCTGATGCCGTCAGCCAGGCAACCCCGATGGCAATGGCGAAAACCCAGGGAATCCTGACATCTTCCGGGGATTTGCTGATGGGAACGTTTTCAGGAAGTGTCGGCGAAACCTTTCACCTTGGAATTATTTTTGGTGGCGTTTTTCTGATGCTCACAAGAGTTAGTAACTGGCGGGTTCCTGTCTCACTGCTTAGTTCGGTCTTTGTGTTTGCCTTTGTGGGGACGATCATTGGCGGCTTGTTTGGTGCAGGCGAGGAAGCAAAAGCATTTGGTGGGCTGATTTCCCAGGCGTGGAGTTTCAGTATTTTCCATTTGTTAGCCGGCAGTCTTCTCTTTGGTGCCATGTATATGGTGACTGACCCGGTTACATCACCGGTGACCAATGAAGGTAAGTGGATATTTGGCATCCTCTGCGGTCTGCTCACTCTGATGATTCGCGTATTTTCAGGGTATGTTGAAGGTGTCATGTTCGCCATTGTCATCATGAATTCAGTCACACCTATGATTGACCATGTTGTTTTATCGTTCAAGTTTAAAAAAGCTGAGGCCTGATGAGGAGGTTTTCGATCATCATTAACACCTTCTATGGAGAAACAGTGTGATAGATAAATTAAAGATGATTGGCTTTGTCCTCGTGTTCGGTGTTTTCTGGGCCACAGCACTTGTGGCCGTCGATACCTGGACCTCTCCGAGAATAGAGAAGTACCTGCTCGAGAAAAGACAGAAAAAAGTCCTCGAAGCGCTCGTTATTCCGTACGAGATTGACACCCTCGAGCAGATTTTTGCCAGCAATGTCAGCTCAAAAGAAATTGATGGAAAAACAATCTACAAAGCCGAGGACGGCAGTGTTGCCTTTGAATTCACCGGAGCAGGGTCTCAGGGACCGCTCAGGGGAGTGATGGCGCTTTCAGCTGATCTGCAGGCCATCAAGGGGCTTGCCATTATTCAGCAGAGTGAAACGCCGGGACTCGGCAGCCGGGTTCTGGAAGCAGAGAACCTCGCCAACTTCCAGAATAAAAAGATCGTTCCGAAATTGCTTATCGTACCTTCCGGTACAGCTGCACAGGACAATGAGGTGGATGCCATTACCGGGGCAACGCTGACATGTGTTGCACTTGAGAGAATTATCAACAATAACGCTAAACAAGCCACGGCACTGATTGGTCAATAGAAAATGAATCTCAAGACACTATTCGGGAAAAAGGGCGCAAAAACTATCAAGAACGCCGTCTGGCGTGAGCATCCCATATCTTCAGCCACGCTCGGCATCTGTTCTGCCCTTGCCATATCGAACAAGGTTGAGAACGCTCTGGCGATGAGCGCCGGTGTTATTTTTGTGCTGCTGCTGACGGCAATCATTATCTCCACCCTGAGAAAGCTTATTCCATCCAGGGTGCGCATCATCATCTACATGATCACGATTGCGGCAGGCGTCACGATTGTCGATCTTGCTCTTCTGGCGTTTTTCCCCACGATCAGTGAGGCAATGGGCCCTTACGTACCCTTGATTATCACCAACTGCATCATCATGGGCAGAGCTGAGGCTTTTTTTGTTCAGAACCCTCCGAAGCTGGCGGTGATCGACGCTCTGGCGAACGGTCTCGCCTACACGTACACGCTTATGGCCATAGCGATCTTCAGGGAGGTCTTTGGGTTCGGAACGATTCTGGGGATTCGTGTTACCCCGGCCGACTGGGTCGACTGGGTGGTGCTTGCCGCTCCGGCCGGAGCTTTTTTTGTTCTCGGTGTATTCCTGTGGATAGTCAGGACCTGGGCGGGAGTTGAGCCGCCGAAGAGCAGCTGATGGCAGCATCGGCACAATTAAAATCTCGATTCGAGGAAAGGCAATACCATGGGTGAGACTTCACTATTGTCGATATTTTTCAGCGCACTTCTGATCCAGAACGTCGCACTTTACTATCTCCTGGGCATGTGTCCGTTCGTGGCGCTGTCGCGCAGCCTGAAGACAGCGGTCGGCATGGGAGCTGCGGTCATCTTTGTCGTAACCCTGACCTCCTCGGCAAACTGGGCCATGTACCAGCTGCTCGAGAAGACCGGCAGCCAGATTATCCAGTACATCGTTTTTATTATCGTCATTGCCGCCTGTGTACAGCTGGTGGAGATGATCATGGAACGATTCTTCCCCGCCCTCCAGGCCTCTTTTGGAATTTTCCTGCCCCTGATCACGGTCAACTGTACTGTCCTTTTCATTTCTCTCAAGGTGACGACAGTCGAGGGGTTATCATACATTCAGGCCGTGGTCTACTCGGTTTCTGCAGCAATAGGATTCTGGCTGGCTATGGTGCTGGTTGCGGCCATCTATGAGAAGCTGGAACTGATAGGCAATGTCCCGAAAGGTTTGCAGGGGCCTGGAATAATAATGATTATTACCGGAATCATGGCCCTGGCTTTCATGGGTTTCAGCGGCATGGTGTAAGGTACACAGAGTGGTTATAATGAAGACGTTGGCTTACAGAATCTCAAAACTAATAAAACCCATGGGAGCCCCTGCGCGATGACATTAGAGACGCTTCTTCCTATCGGGATCATTAGCGCAATACTATTGACCCTCACCATAGTCCTTTTAATTGCCGACAAGTTTCTCGTCTCATACGGGGAGTGCAAGGTCTCGGTCGAAAAAGAAGACGGCAAGGATGAATTTGTCGTTCAAGGCGGCAGCACTCTGCTTTCAATTCTGATAGACCAGGGTATGGAAATCCCGGCATCCTGCGGCGGCAGGGGCAGCTGCGGGTTTTGCAAGCTGAATGTCAAGAGCGGCGGTGGAGATATTCTGCCTACCGAGGAGATGTTTATCAGCAAGGAGGAGAAAAAGGTCGGAACCCGCCTTGCCTGCCAGGTCAAGGTCAAAAATGACATTGAACTTTTTGTTCCTGATCTGCTCAGCACGGTAAAGGGAATGGCCGATTCCAATAGCTTTGACACCCGGTCGAAATGGACGTTCTCCGTCGATGGCATCGTGCAGGTCGAAGAAGAAAAGAAAAAAGCCAAACTCGATCGTGAGAGCAGGAAGAAGGTTCTGGACATCATCGATGAGAACAGGGATACACCTGGACCGGTCATGCCGATACTTCATGGCATCAATGGAGCCTTCAATTATCTGCCGGAAGCCGCGCTGCGTGAAATATCCAAGGAACTTGATATTCCGCTGAGCACAATTTTCAGGATCGCCACGTTCTACAACGCTTTCAGCCTCACGCCTGTCGGCAAGCACAAAATTACCATTTGCACCGGAACAGCGTGTCACGTGAAAGGCGCTGGAGGAATTCTCGAAACATTTGAGCCCGAACTGAAGATCAAGAGTGGCGAAACAACCCCGGATGGTTTGTTTACCATCGAGGAGGTCAGGTGCATTGGCTGTTGTGGCCTGGCACCAGTGCTGACCGTTAATGAAGACGTACATGGACTGATGACCAAAAAGAAAGTCCCTGAGCTGATAAAACATTACAGGGGATAACCACATCCCGGGGAACCGCAAAGACGACAGGACTCATGAAGCAGGATAACATAGTAAACAAACAGAAACTCAACATCGAAGACCTTGAGACAATAACCCGGAGAGTAAGAAAATCCTCTCTGCTGAGCGAAGGCGCGGGTAAGGCCAAGGTTACTGTACATATGGGCACCTGCGGAATAGCGGCCGGCGCTGCCAAGGTACTGAAGACCCTGAAGGAGGATTTCGAAAAGAATAACCTCAAGGAAGTTCTTCTGACTACCTCTGGTTGTGCAGGCATGTGCTGCCTTGAACCAATGATGACGGTTGAACTGCAGGGTGAAGCGCCGGTGAAGTATGTCAGCCTGAACGACGAGAAGGCCCTGCAGATTTTAAACGAGCATGTTCTGGGAGGCAAAGTCGTTGCAGAGTATTCCCTGGGTAAGGGCTATGAGAGAGTCAATGGTGAGGAAATTCGCGTTCAAGCCCCTGTCGAAAAGGAATCAGAAGACGAACAGATTATCCCGGATCTGCTGGATGTGGGCTTTTTTGGCCACCAAACCCTTATTGCCCTTAAAAACAGGGGCATGATCGATCCCGAGAAAATAGACGAATATATTGCCAGAGGCGGTTATTCAGCTCTTGCCAAGGCATTGACGAAGATGAAGCCTGAAGACATCGTCAATGAGGTGACCGTTTCAGGGCTGCGGGGACGCGGCGGCGGCGGTTTTCCAACGGGCAGAAAATGGGCCTCGGCGGCAAAGGCCACAGGCTATCCGAAGTACATAATCTGTAATGCTGATGAAGGTGATCCCGGAGCCTATATGGACAGGAGTATCATTGAATCTGATCCTCACTCGGTACTCGAAGGCATGGCGCTGGCAGGCTTTGGCGTTGGCTCGACGGAAGGATACGTCTATATCAGGGCGGAATATCCGCTCGCCACCTCGATTCTCAGAACCGCGATCAAGCAGGCCCGAGAGTATGGTCTGCTGGGCGAAAATATATTCGGAACTGATTTTTCCTTTGATATATTCATCAAGCAGGGTGCCGGCGCCTTCGTCTGTGGAGAGTCCAGTGCCTTGCGCGCGTCGATCGAAGGTCTCCCTGGGGAACCGACAGTTAAATATGATCACGCGACCGATAAGGGCTTGTGGGAAAAACCGACGGTTCTCAACAATGTTGAAACCTTTGCCAACGTGCCGCCGATTATCGATAGAGGCGGGAGCTGGTATGCCTCCATGGGTACCGAAACCAGCAAGGGTACGAAGGTTTTCTCTCTTGTCGGCAACATCGTCAATACCGGCTTGATTGAAGTTGAGATGGGCACCACGCTCAGAGAGATAATTTATGATATCGGCGGCGGAATCCCGGACGGCAAAACATTCAAGGCCGTGCAAACCGGGGGTCCCTCCGGCGGATGTTTGCCGGCTGACAAGCTTGATATGCCGGTTGATTTTGATCAGTTGAAAGAAGCAGGGTCGATCATGGGTTCCGGCGGCATGATCGTCATGGATGAAGGAACCTGCATCGTCAACGTCGCCAAATACTTCATTGAATTCTGTAACGATGAATCCTGCGGCAAGTGCGTGTCGTGTCGTGATGGCTCTGCCGCCCTTCTCGAAATCCTTGAACGTATATGTGAAGGTAACGGCAGAGAGGATGATATCCAACTGATGAAAGATCTCTGCGAGGCCATTACGGACGCCTCCTTGTGTGGACTCGGCACCTCGCTGGCAAACCCGGTTATGAGCACCCTGCAATATTTTGAGGAAGAATACCTCGCCCATATCAAGGATAAAAACTGTCCGGCAAAAGTCTGCAAGCCGCTGTTTCAATACAAGGTTAATACTGAAAACTGTAAGATGTGCGGCCTCTGCTTTAAAAATTGCCCTGCCGATGCTGTTGTATGGAAAAAGAAGGAAGTGGCAGAAATCATACAGGACAAGTGTATCAAATGCGGTATTTGTAAGGAAGTTTGCAAGTTCGATGCCGTAGACTAATTTGGGAAGGATATATACATGATAAAATTTACGCTCAACGGCACCGAATACGAGGTACACAAGGGCACAACCATTCTCCAGGTCGCCCGCCAGGCCGGGATCACAATACCGACGCTGTGCCACCATGATGATCTTTCCCCTTACGGTGCCTGTCGCTTGTGCCTGGTCGAGGTGGTGAAACGCGGCTGGCCTTCCCTCCAGCCGGCATGTCTGTACCCGGCGCAGGAAGGGATCGAGGTCACGACCGATACGGAGCGGGTGATAAGAGTCCGCAAGATCCTGCTGGAGCTCTATCTTGCCCGTTCACCCGGATCATATCCGATCATTGAACTCGCCCGTGAATACGGGGTGAAAAACACCCGCTTCAAGCTCAAAGAGAAAAGCGACTGCATTCTTTGCGGACTGTGCGTGCGCGCCTGCGAGGAAATATCTCAACGAAACGCCATCAGCTTCGCCCAGAGAGGCAGCAAGAGAATGATCCAGACACCGTTTATCGAGCTTTCTGAGACCTGCGTCGGCTGCAAGGCCTGCATGGCTGTCTGCCCGACAAACACGATTATAATCGACGAAGCCGACTGATCTCCGCAATGAGCAGGGCCCGCCTCCCTGATTGGCGGGCCGGGTGATCAACAGAGTCACAATTGGTCAGCCGCTCTTGACCCAAGGCGCGGCGCACCTGCCTTCAAAAAAACATCGTTAACCAATCCCGCCGAAAGCGCCGCCTCCCGTTTGGCACCAGCAGTCCTGCATGGATTGTTTCACCAATGCACCATCATTTTGCCTGTTTCCGGTTTATCTCTAAAAAAATCGTTCTCGTTTGTGATATAATACAGGTGTCCTGGAATTACATGCAGACTCGCCCTAGCCAAAAGTATTCAAGATGACACCCTCGATGAAAAAAAAGACCATGGCGGTTGCTGTCCTGTTGTCTATCCTTCTGGTTGGCTGCAGCGCACCCAGAGAACCGGTTCAACTGCGCTCGGCAGGGCCCGCTTCTTCCGGCAGTAAAGCCGTGGACAACACCTACTGGTGGAGATGCAATTTTCAGATTGTCTGGCCCGCCGATGAAGAAATCAACTGGGCAATGGATCTGCTGCTCGCCCATGCCGTGGCTTCCCCTGCCCTGGAGAAGCACAGAGAGGAAATCAGCTATTGGCGCTTTCACCGGAGAGCGGCGCGCGATAATGCAGGGCATCAGTTCTCGCTGCTGTTTTACAGCACGCCGGCTACCGCCTCTCTGGTCATCTCAGACATTGCTGAGAGCAAAACGCTGCAGGCTGCCTACGACGCAAACCTTCTTGCAAAAGTAATCATCGATGACCCGGCTGATCCCCAGCTCCCAGGCATCGGGGATACCAGTGACCCTCAATGGTCGCCTGCTCTCCAGAGAAACTGGCCGTCATTTATCATGGGGACAAGTTCGTTGTGGCTCGGGCTCATCGCTGAATTTATGCAGGAATCTCCTACAGGATACACAGATATTCACCTGCTGCTTGAAAAATATCGCGAAGTTGATGACAAAATCACCCAGACCTGGAGAACCGAGGGGCAGCATGCGCTGCTCCACCACTTGAATGCGGTTTTCGGCTACCACCCCCTGAGCATTAGAAAGTCTCTCTCATTCTGATTCCTGAAACCCGCTGCCATGCAAATCCAAGAAAACAGACGCCCCGTCTTCTGCCAGGCCCGCTGCCTCTTCGAAAATACTACATTCGTTCTCCTAATCGACCGATAACAGACAGATGAAAAACATTTCCAACAAGGACCGCCGCTCAGGACAGGATCGCAGACAAGACCATATTCCATTTTTTAAATTGCTGTTCTTCAGCGGTAAACGAAAAAAGCTCCGACGAATTGAAGACAGCCGGCAAATCACTGTTTTTGACACCTACCATCCCAACTTGCTGTATTCAATCCTGGCCGTGCTGGTCCTGAGCCTGCTGGATGCCACCTTGACCCTGATACTGATTGAGAGAGGGGCCGTAGAACTCAACCCGGTAATGAAGTATTACATAACGCTTGGTCCGACTGTTTTCGTGATGGTTAAATATGGTATCACGGCACTTGCCCTGCTGATAATACTGTTGATTCACGCGATCATTTCCACCCGCTACCGCATCGGATCATACATGCTGCCATTCTGCGCGCTGGTCTTTGGCTCTGTCGTCATATGGGAGCTGTATCTGCTTGCCGGTTAGCTGCTCCTGGATACTAATATCGAAGTCAAAGTCGTTTCAGCCCTGAATGATTAAGCTCTTCCCTGGCCAAAAGCCTTGATGTATTCTGATCATATTTATAAATTTTGAGCGTTCTAAATCTGGGCAATAATTTTCACCACAAAGAACACGTAGGTATATCCAAGCAGTCTCCAATATGGTAATATGCACATAATGATTGCTGTCGCTGCCTGATTTCATATATACATTTTTCTTGGGAGGGAATTATGAAATGGATGCAGTTTTTCACCCCGGTCTCATCAATTAACTGGGAAGAGGCGCATCGTCTGGTGTCTGCCAATCCGAAAGGCGATGTTGTTTTTCTCGATGTTCGCCAGCCCAAAGAATACAAAGACGGTCACCTGCCCGGTGCAAAACTGATCCCTTTGGGTGAGCTTGACAAGAGGCTGGATGAACTTCCAGAGGACAAGCATCTTGTCGTTTACTGAGCCAGCGGCGGGCGCAGCCGTGGTGCTGTGCAACTGCTGTCAGGAAAAGGTTTTGAGAAACTATACAATTTATCCGGTGGCATCAAGGCCTGGGATAAAGAGGTTGCTGTTGGGCCCGAGGATTCCGGGATGTATCTTTTCAGCGCTGAGGCGACTCCTGAAGAGGCAATCGTCACCGGATTCGGTCTTGAAATGGGGCTCAGGGATTTCTACTTGTCAATGAAGTCCAGGGTTGCATCAAAAAACGCCCAGGATCTTTTCGACAAGCTCGCAGATGTCGAAATCCTCCATCAAAAGCAATTAATTAAACTCTATACCAGTATGACAGGGGAGGCCATTGGCCTCGAAGAATTCCAGAAAAAAATTGCGGACCCTGCCATGGAGGGAGGCCTCACCACGGAACAATATCTGCAGCGCTACAATCTCGATACGGAAAGTGAGCTGGAAGTTCTTTCACTGGCGATGGCCATCGAGGTCCAGGCTCTCGATCTTTATTTGCGGGCGGCCGATAACAGTAAAGACGCCGGCACGCGCGATACCTTCTTCAAGATCGCAGAAGAGGAGCGCAGCCATATTGCCAGGCTCGGCCAGCACATTGACCAACAGCAGGAGCTGGTATGAAACAGCTTGTCTTGATCGGTGGTGGTCACGCGCACATGATCACCCTCAGCAGACTTGATATATTTGTCTCCAAAGGCTACCAGGTGACGGTCATACAACCATCGGACTTCCACTACTACAGCGGCATGGGGCCCGGGATGCTGGGGGGGACCTACGCCCCCGATGATATCCGTTTTGCAACGAAAAGATCGGTGGAGAAAAAGGGAGGCCGGTTCGTCAAGGCGCATGCCAGTCATTTTGACCCGGAGCTGCAGGTTGTCTATCTGTCCGAGTCGCAGGAACACATTCACTACGATGTGCTTTCCTGCAATGCAGGCTCATTTGTACCGAAAGACATAGTCGAAGGTGATGAGGCCCCTGTTTTCACGTCCAAGCCCATAGAGGAACTCTACCGGGCCCAAAAGACAATCCTTGAAAGATCGAACCAGGAAGCCGTGTCGATAGCAGTAATCGGAAGCGGCCCCGCCGCTGTTGAGATCGCAGGCAATATCCACCAGTTGTGCAAAAGACAAGCTTTGCATCAACCCCGGATACAGCTGTTCTGCGGACAGTCCCTTATGCGGGGAAGACCCGCCAGGGTGGAGAAACTGATTCGCCGGTCACTCGTGCGCAAAGGAATCGAGATACTGGAAGAGGGGTATGTGCGAAAAATTGCAGGCGAAGAAATCACCCTGGAAAATGGTCGACGGTATCGAGCCGATATCATCTTTCCAGCCATAGGTGTCCAGCCATCCGAGATATTTTCTAGATCGAGGGTAGATACAGGTCCGGATGGCGGCTTACGCGTCAATGCATTCTTGCAATCAACCAGCCACCCAAATATTTTTGGTGGCGGTGACTGTATTTATTTTGCTGACAAACCGCTCGACAAGGTCGGGGTCTACGCCGTTCGTCAAAACAAGATTCTTTTTGAAAACCTGCTGGCAGCCCTTGAAGAAAAACCCCTGCAGGCGTTCACCCCAGGCGGTCAGTACCTGCTGATTTATAATCTGGGTGATGGTGATGGTGTCCTGTCTAAATGGGCGATAACCATTTCAGGAAAAACCGCCTTTCGCCTGAAGGATTACATTGACAGGAAATTCATAGATACCTTTCGGGATACCTGAGCCGGCAGTCCCCTTTCTTCAGCACGTCGGACCTGCTGGCTGTTATCAAGGGACCTCCCGGTAGAATTTCTCAGGAACCAGCACAACCTTTCCCAGCGCCTGCCTCTGCTCCAGCAATCTATGGGCCTGTGCTGCCTCCTCCAGCCGAAAGCACCTGTTGACAAATACCGCTATTTTTTCATCAGCCAGTAAAGCAATGACCGTCGTCATTGTTTTGCGCACGAGGTCAGGCCTGAATCGCCGATAATGCCCGAAGCTGCAGCCCAGTATGGACTTGTTGGCAGTATACAGGCCGTCCGGGGGAACATGCGCCGCCCCATCATTCATCTCACCGAAGATCACCAAACGCCCAAACGGTGCCAGGCACTGCAGATCCGTCTCGATGGTGGCACCCCCAAGGGGACTCATGATGACATCGACGCCCCTGCCGTCAGTCATTGCCCTGATATCTTCCACATAGCTTTTTGACGAGTAGTCGACGACCCCATCCGCACCCGCCGTTCTCACATGGTCTTCTTTCCAGGGACTGCCGATAGAGCCGAAAACCGGTGAAACAGCAAACGCCTTTGCCACCTGCAGAGCGGTTGTTCCAACTCCGCCTGCGGCGGCATGGACAAGCAGGCTCTCGTCTTTCTGTATGTGAGCGACATGCTTCAGCATATGTGTGACGGTGCCGGTGACCAGGGCAGCTGCTGCCGCATCGACAAAATCGAGCATTTCAGGAATCACAAAGGTGAGCTCCCGGCTGGCAACCGCCTTTTCCGCATAAGAACCGGAGACAGGAAAAGCGATCACCTTGTCGCCGGGTTTTATCTCCGTGACATCGGCGCCCACCTCGAGCACGACCCCGGCAACATCGAGTCCTGGAATAAAGGGAGGTTTTTTGGCCAGATGATATCCGCCTGAACGGGCCTTGGTATCGGCAAAATTGACACTCGCCCCTCGCACCTCGACAAGGACCTGGTCCGACTCCGGCACCGGATCAGGAAGATCTTTGTATTCCAGAACCTCAGGCTCTCCAAGCCTGCTAACCAGAATGCCTTTCATTTCTCCACCTCCATTTACCTCTAGCGGAAATCTATAAAAGCCCGCTTATCATCATAGAATTCATATTAAAAAAAACCCTTGAAAAGACCAGTGGCTGCGTCGGGCAGAAAACAGCATGCATCTCCGCAAAATACAGAGCCTTGGCGAGATGTTCCTTCCAGATCCTGTGCCAATTATCCTCAGATGGCCTCTACGGCCTGACAGATGGCATCACCCATTTCCCCGGTCGAGGCGCCTCCCTTGAGATCCGGGGTCACGGTCTCCATTCGGGAAAGTACTTCGCAAATTCCCTTTTCGATATTTGCTGCTGCCTGGATTGCCGATTGATCTTTTTTCTTTTTCCCCAGCCACATCAACAGCATTTGCCCGGAAACAATCATCGCATACGGATTGGCAATGTGCTGCCCGGCGATATCCGGTGCAGAGCCATGGGTGGCCTGTGCCATGGCATATTCCGGTCCGACACTGAGACCCGGAGCCATTCCGAGCCCGCCAACGAGGCCTGCCGCCTCATCGGTCAGGATATCGCCGAACATATTGGTGGTGACAACGACATCAAAGTCCTGGGGATGCATCACCAGGTTCATCGCGAAGGTATCGACCACCCGGGTTTCGAAAAATATATCTCGATAGTCCCTGGCCACCGTGGCACAGGCATCAATGAACAGGCCGCAGCCGAGCTTGAAAACGGTGTTTTTGTGGATCGCCGTGACTTTCTTTTTGCCGCCCCTCTGCCGGGCCAGCTCAAAACCCGTGCGGGCGACAAATTCTGAATTCCGCCGGGTAATCACCCGCAGGGAAAGTGCCATGTCCGGCGAGGGCATGAACTCAGCCTTGCCCTGGAACATGTTGCGGTCGGGCTGGAACCCTTCATTGTTCTCTCGCACGATTACAATGTCGACATCCTGGTGGAGCGAAGGGATCGAGGGATACGACTTGGTCGGCCGGATATTGCTGACAAGGTCGAAATTCCGGCGAATGACCGGATGGGGATTTATCGCCTTGGGGTCGTCTTTCGGGTACGCCATGTGCCCGATCGGGCCCAGTAACCAGCCATCAAGCCCGTACAGGGTGTCGAGCGTTTTTTTCGGCAGTGTCTCACCCGACTGCTGATACGAGGGGGCGCCAACGGGCAACTCGACCCAGTCGATAACGACTTCAGGGAACTGTTTGACAGCCGACTGCAGCACCGACACTGCAATTGGCACGATCTCCAGGCCGATATCATCTCCCGGCAGAATTCCAATACGGTATTCAGACATCAATTCTCTCCATTTCAGGATCGCAGGATCATGCTGCTCTCCTGCAAGACCGGCAAGAATCAGAGGTTACCAAGAGATCTCCCGCCGGTACATCTCAGGTGCGCTTCCAGATTTTACTGATCAGTGGCCAGCCCAGGCTCAGCACGGTCAATAACAGGAAAACATCGACGATCGGGCTCTCGAAAAACCGAAGCCAGTTGTTGTCGAAAATAATCATCGCCCGAGACAGGTTTTCCTCGACCAGTTTCCCCAAAATCAGGCCCATCACCAGTGGGGCGGGACCGAAGCCGTGCCGCTTCATCAGGAAACCGATTACTCCGGCGACAAGCATGGTCCAGACATCAAAAAGAGACGAGGCAAACGCATAGGAGCCCACCAGCGAGAAAACAAAGACGGCCGGCCAGAGAAACTGGCGGGGAATAAGGGTGATCCTTGAGAAAACCTTTGCACCAGTCAAACCGATGATCAGGAACATGAAGTTGGCCAGGATCATGGCTCCAAAAATTGCGTAGACGATATGCGGCGTTTCCCGAACAAGATAGGGCCCCGGGCGAAATCCGTGCATTATCAGGGCCGCGAGGATCAGCGCCGTGGTTGCACTTCCTGGAATGCCAAGGGCCAGGGTCGGTACCATTGCGCCTCCGGTAGCAGCATTGTTGGCAGCCTCAGGGCCAACGATTCCTTCCGGTGCTCCCGTGCCGAATTCTTCCTTGTTTTTGGAAAACCGTTTGGCTTCGTTATATCCCATCAGTGCCGCAACGGTGGCGCCTTCTGCCGGCAAAATGCCGATAAAGGTGCCGAGGCAACTTGATCGAAGAATCGTTCCCTTCATTTTCAGGAGCTCCTTTATTGAAGGAAGCTTCACCACTACAGAGGTTATTCGCTCCATCACCTTGTGAAGGCCCTGGGATTGATTCAGTAGTTCCCCGACGGCAAAAAGACCGATCAACACAGGAATGAAACTGATCCCTTCGGTAAGTTCCGGGAAATTAAAGGTGAATCGCTCAACACCGGTCGTTATGTGGACACCGACGGTTCCTATCAGAACCCCGAACGCTCCTGAGATCAGGTTACGGATTGAGGAGCTGCCGCTGATGGAAGCCAGCATGGAAAGAGCGAAAACCGCCAGGGCGAAATATTCCTGGGGACGGAACTTGAGGGCAACATTTGCAAGGACCGGGGCCAGAAAGAGAAATATCACCAGGCTGAAAATTCCGCCAAAAACGCTGCTGATCGCAGCCAGCCCCAAGGCCCGGCCGGCCTCGCCCCGCTTGGCCATCGGATAGCCGTCAAAGGCGGTGGCCACCGCGGGGGGAGCACCCGGCGCGTTGATCAGGATCGCCGTGATCGACCCGCCGAATGTGCCGGCACAATAGAGGGCGGACATCATCGCAATAGCTGGAATCGGTTCAAGGGAGAGACTGAAGGGGAGCAACAGGGCAACGGCCATCGGCGAACTCAGACCAGGCAACGCACCGACACAAACACCGATCAGCACCCCGACAAATATGAGCAAGATGTTGAAAGGATCTATGAGAAGTACGAATCCTTGTATTACTGCATCCATGAATTATCCCCTTCTAGAAGAACTTTGACCAGATACCGGCCTCGAAATAGACGCGCAGGACCTTGGTGAACAATAAGGTTACCAGACCGGGAAAAACAATGGCGAAAGGCAGCAGGATTTTCAGCCGCCGCTCGCCCCAAAGCAGAGGCAAGAAGATACAGACAGATACCATGGTGATGAATGTACCAAGCCAGGGCATCAGAAATATGATAACGCAGAGCAGAGACGCCGAGCCAACAGCGATCGGTTTGACTTTTTTCTGCCTGTCTTTGGCGAGCAGCTTGCGGCCCTTGAACAGATGTTCAAAGGGGATGACAAGGGTCAGGACCATGATGAATACCAGGAGCAGTTGAGGAAACCATTCAGGGGGAATGTTCTGCGACATCTGCTCCGATGCTCCTTCAAACCGGGTCGAGATATAGTAAAGAATTCCGCAGACCGTGAGGATGATGATCGCCAGGATTAAATCTGTCCCTTCAACGAGGGAGCGAAAGGGCTGCTTCTCCCTCCCCTCCCCCGATCCAGAACGCTCAGGGGTAACGTTCTTCAATGTCAGATCCTATCAGTGGTATTGTCGGTTGGGTTTTTGAGACTATTTGAAGCCGAGTTTTTCTACAGCCTCGACAGCCTTGGCGTACTCTTTCTTGATCTGGGCATCCCACACCTCTTGGCCGGCCACGCTCTCCTCTACCGTAAGCCCGGCGGAGGCGAGGTAGTTGGCGAAAACCTCGCTTTTCATTCCCTTGACGAGACCATCCGAGAGGATCTTCACCCGCTCCGGCGGCGTCCCCTTCAGGACTGCGTATCCACGGGTTGTGGAGCAGTCCACTTCATAGCCCTTCTCAAAGGTGGTGGGGATATCGGGGTAGCCGGCCAGTCTCTCCGGTGCCATGACGACCAGTGCTTTCAGCGTACCATCCATTATCTGCTGACGGGCCTCGCTGACATTGGCAAGCGTTGCATCGATGGCCCCTGACATCAAGGCGTTCACCATCTGCCCGCCGCTTTCAAAGGGGACCGCCTTGTAGTCAAACCCGGCCTTTTCAGCAAACTGAGCCAAACCGATATGCTCGGTGCTGCCAAGAACCGAGACACCCCAATTCAGCGGCTTTTCCTTCGAGGCGGCGATAATGTCCTCGATCGTGTTGTAACTGCCCTTCGCGTTCACCGTTATGAAGGTCGGGTCGTCCATGGCCCGGGCAACGCCAACGAGATCATCAATTGTCAAAACTGACTTGCCCCGGGCAATCGTGTAGAGATGGCTTTGCGTCAGGGCAAGCATGGTGTAGCCGTCCTTCGGCTGGGACTGTGCATACTCGTGGGCTCTGGCACCAGAGCCGCCGTTTTTCGACATCACCTGCATGTCGACATCGAGCTCCCGGCGGGTGCGCATTGTCATCATGCGGGCGGTTATATCGGTACCCCCGCCGTAGGTCGTGTGGATTACTACCTTGATTGTTTCTGAGGGAAATTTTTCTTCATCTGCGGCCTGGCACGTCACGCTGCCCAGGCTGAGGATCACTGCTGCGAAAATCAGTACTTTTAGGCGGTAACATCTGGATAACGGACTCATGAAACACCTCCCTTTGAATTACGAATTGACGTTGTTTGAGTAGTCAGAGAAAACGATTCGGCTTCCTCCGGAACCAAAACAGAGACCGGAAAATCAGAGAAAAACCATGTTCCCAGCGCCACTGGCGGCGCCAAGAGGCCCATTTTTCCTGCTACTCATGCCCCAGGCAATGTCGCCTGAATCAGTTCTGTAATATCGTCAAGATCTTCTAGATGTTCTGTCATCGTGAATATTTTTTTCCGGGCGTGCTCATCGAGCATTCGCTCGGTGCAATCGGTAAACTTGTCCTGTAGCTGCTGATCCGTCAATGGGTTATCAGGTCCCCCCCGGTAATTCTCATCAGCTTCCCTGACAATCCTGCGGCCGTCATGCAGGAGGACTTCCACCCTGGAACGGATCTTATCCCAGCCTCTGGCTTCGATGTCTGCGTCAAACTCGTTGCGAATTTTACGCATCAGCCGCTGGGCACCCTCGGAATTGACGAATTCATCGGTGAACTCATGCGCCCCGGCCTTTCTGGAGATGATAATTGCAGCGAGAAGGAACGGCATGCAGAATTTTGCCTCCAATTCATCATGGGCAATTTCATACCTGATAGGATTCAGGATATTCGATCCTGCAAAGAGCACAACCTCCTGGATATCCTCAGCTTTGATGTCATGTTCTGTTACGATGGAGAGCATGGCATCCATGGACGGGTGAGTCAACACGCCGCACGGGTAAGGCTTAATGCTCACCCCGGGATCGACGATTGTGTGCGGATTGCCGATACTCCCGGCAATACACTCGACATCAAAACCTCTGCCGAAGACACTGAAAAAGCCCCACTCTCCGTCGAGCGCTTCCATATTTGCCTCGAAACCGCTTTGTGCGAGCATTGCCGCGGTAACACCATTGCTTGCTGCCCTGCCGACATGCAGGGGTTTGGTCATCGTCCCGAAGTTGGTGCGAATCCCAGATGTCATGCTTGCAGCGATCCCCAGGGTGTGGAGGATTTGATCGGTACCGAGGTCCAGCAGCTTGGCAGCCGCCATCGCTGCGCCAAATGTGCCCACCGTCCCGCTCGTGTGAAACCCCTTTTTGTAATGATCGGGATTAATCGCCTCGGCAATTTTACATTCAACTTCAAAACCGGCAAGAAAGGCGGTCAGGAAGGTTCTTCCGTCGACAGAACCCTGCTCTTCGGACACTGCCAGTGAAGCGGCGAGCGGCGGAATGGTGGGGTGCGTCAGGAGTCCGTACATCCTGCCGGGCGAAACGGATAATTGGCTGTCGTCCCAGTCCATCGCATGACCGGCGGTTCCATTGGCCAAGGCCGCAAACGGTGCGGTTACCGTAACCGGATTAACGCCAAGAACGGTTGATCCCTGTGGCTGGCTGACCCGCGAGCTGAAACGGGTAACGATCCGGGTGCATTCTTCATAGGATCCCGCGACCATCAGGCCAAGCCCGTCAAGAACACAGCGTTTGGCAATCCTGAGCGCCTCCGGAGGAAGTGTCTCAAAAGAGAGGTTTTTTACAAAATCAGCTGCTTCCTCTGTTACCTTGGTGATCTCTGCCTGACTCATCTCTCCTCCATCCGGTATGGGCCCTTGCCCTTGTTTTCAGGGATTGTGCCCAGAGTGTTTTCTTTTCAGCCCTGCACCAGCATTTACTGAGTTTTTTACCCGCAGGCTGATCGATCTATTTTCACCTGATCGTCTCCACCCATATCTGAGCTGTCCAGGGAACTCAACAGTGCGTCGCGGGCATCGAGTATGTGGTGTTTCATCTGCGTGGATGCTTCCATCTGATTTCCCGCCCTTATGGCCTTGTAAATATCCTTGTGCTGCCTGTAGGAAATTGTCATTCTATCCAGAACGGACAGGTTCGTCTTACGGCACAGTGAGGCCTTGTTGTAAATACCCTCGATCAGGGATTCGAGATTCAGGTTTCCCGAGATCAAGACGATTTTACGATGAAAGACGACGTTTGCTTTAAAATAGTCCATCGCCTCGTCAGCCTCTACAGCGTTTTTCATATCGATGAGAATAGCCTGAAGTTCTTCGAGATCTCCAGGTGTTGCCAGCGCTGCAGCCTTTTCGGCGGCCAGCGTTTCCAGGGCAGCGCGGATATCGTACAATTCCTTGACCTCGCTCACCTCGATATTGGTGACGAACGTTCCTCGCCGGGTAACAATCTGGACCATGCCGTGCTTTTCAAGCTGGCGACAAGCCTCCCTGATAGGGGCACGGCTGACCTGCAGATCTGCGGAAAGCCTGCTTTCGTTAATGCGCTCTCCAGGCTTGAGCGTACCCGACAGGATCATGTGCTCGAGCTGGTTGTAAATGACGCCGGTGAGCGATTGCGTCTGAACCTTTTTTATTATGCTGGTGTTGAATTGATTCATTATTAATGATTGATCTCAGTATGTTCTGTAATATGTTTTCATGCGTCAACCGTCAACTGTCGACAGTTTAGTGTGTGATATGAGTAATGTCAATCGATAATGAGCAGTATGATCCCGATAAGGATACGCGTCAGGCCCGGTGTGTACCTTTCACCATGCATGCATCCCTGCCGGGCGGCGATCGCTCGACATCGCTTGCAGCCCATACCGTAAAAAGCAGGACAAACATTTGCCAACGCTATTTCGAGATATCATGGTATAAATAACCTGTTAAATACGATTATCCTGAAAATCCAAGAAAAGAGAAACCACCATGGAAAACAGATCCACACCCCAGCAGGCAGCCGACCTGATTGAAGCGTATTACCAGAAAGGCTGGACAGACGGTTTGCCGATTGTCCCGCCCAGCGAACAGTCAGTTTCGGCAATGCTCTCAGCCGTAGGGCTGCAGCGGGACCAGGTGATTGCAGGCATCCCGACCCGCAACGTCGTCATCACCGCCGACAAGGTTGCGATAAATGGTGTTATGGCCGGCTGTTTACCTGAATACATGCCGGTCATCATTTCGGCCGTCAAGGGCATCTGCCATCCTGATTTCAATTACCATGGCATGGCCACGAGCACCGGCGGCGCCGCCTTGGCCATTCTAGTCAATGGCCCTGTTGCTGCGCAAATCGGGATCAACTCAGGGGAGAACCTGTTCGGACCGGGATGCCGGGCCAACATGACCATCGGCAGGGCCCTGCGGCTGCTGATGATGAACAGCCTGAACACCAGGCCGGGGGGTCTCGATCGGTCAACGATCGGCCACCCGGGAAAGATATCGTTTTGTTTTGCTGAAAACGAGCTCCACAGCCCCTGGGAACCGTTTCATACAGAGCGCGGATTTGGCCGGGACGAGAGTACCACCACCGTTTTTGCCTCCGCGGATATTATCCAGGTCTACAACCAGCTGGCCCAGACACCGGAACCCCTGTTGAGCGCAATGGCGGACGCCATGGCAAACATGGGATCAATGAACATTATCAATCAACAGGATCTCGTTGTCGTGCTGGCCGGGGAACACCAGCAGGTCTTGGTTAAAGCCGGCTGGGGGAAACAGCAGATAAAGCAGTACCTTTTTGACCATGCCAGGCGTTCAGTGGCTGAGCTGAAACGAGTCAAACGTCTCCCCGGCCCCCTGGAGACAGGGGATGGCACAACCTGGAGACATGTGGTTCCCGGGCCAGACGATATCAAACTCGTCTGTGCGGGAGGGTCCGTCGGCACCTTCTCGGCCTGCCTGCTCAGCTGGGGCGGCTCCAGAACTGCCACCAGCATGGTTACTACCAAAATCCAGCCGTAAAGAGGAGACAATTATGGACTTTACCCTGTTCGATCCGACCATTCCAGCCGAGTCGTCAGCTATCGATTACGCACCTCGACCAAAACAATTGAATAACCTGAAAATCGCACTCGTGGAGAACACGAAATATAATTCAAAAGCCATCTTGCTGAAGCTCTATGAGCAACTCGAGAAGAGGTATCAGCTGCAACTGACCGGAATCTACCGGAAACAGTCGGCAGGTCATCCAATCGCCCCCCCTGATGTTGAAGAATGCGTGAAAACAGCAGACATTGCCATAGCCGGCATCGGCGACTGAGGCTCGTGCAGCTCGGGTAGTGTACTCGACGGAATTCTTCTTGAAAAAGCCGGTATCCCAACCGTATCGATAGTAACAGAACCCTTTCACGCCACCGGGGCGGAGATGGCGGCACAGTGGGGCGTCGCCAATTTCAGATTTCTTGAAATGCCGCACCCGATCGCTAACCTGACTGAAGCTGAATTGGACGAGCGGGTCGCCAGCCTAGTTGAGGATGTCATACAGCTGTTTATGGAAGAGCGGCTCTGAGGTCAATCAAGCGGCTGCCTGTCCAGAACGCTTTGAAATTCAATCCAGATAGCGCTGGTTGATCGTCACACCCAGGACCACGCCCGCTAAACTCCCGGCGAAGCCCAGGAGATATGCGGTCATAATTCCATACGAATCGCCAAGATTCCAGCCAATCAGGCCGCCCAGCGTGATCGCAGATAACAGAATGATTTTTTTCATGTGGTCAGACAATGCAGCCTGTCATGGCGCCCGGTCCGGCTCGGCAGGTGCTGTTTTATCAAATGACTTCAAGATATCGATCGGCAGAGGAAAAACAATTGTATTCGAATTCTTGTTTGTTGACAAGTCTATCAAGGTCTGCAGATAGCGCAGTTGCAGGGTCTGGGGGTTCTGAGAGATTATATTTGCAGCGGCAAGGAGTTTTTCCGAGGCCTGAAACTCACCTTCAGCATTTATGACTTTTGCCCGTCTCTCCCGCTCAGCCTCTGCCTGTCGGGCAATAGCCCTGATCATGGAGTCATTGAGGTCTATGTGTTTTATTTCGACATTGATAACCTTGATTCCCCAGGCATCAGCGCGCTTGTCGATAATCTTCTGAATATTGTCATTCAATTTCTCTCTCTCGGAGAGCATCTCGTCGAGTTCATGCTGGCCCAGTACCGAACGCAGGGTTGTCTGGGCCAGCTGGTTCGTTGCATTTAAAAAATTCTCAACCTGAATGATTGCCCTTTCCGGATCAACGACCCTGAAATAGAGGACCGCATTGACCCGAACCGTGACGTTGTCTTTTGAGATGACGTCCTGGGGCGGAATATCCAGGGTAACAACCCGCAGATCAACCCGGAAGGCCCGCTGGATGCCGGGAATGACGATTCTCAAACCGGGCTTTTTGACGGCCTGAAAACGGCCCAGAAAGAGCACCACAAGCCGCTCATACTCGGCAACAATTCTAAAGGAAATTGCCACCAGCCCAAAAACGAGTACTACCGGGACGATGTACTGCACAATGTTGGAAGATATCATTCTATGGTTCCTCCCTTAGCCTCTCTACATTGAGCTCCAGGCCCTGTCGAGACGTTACCCTGAGTTTATCTCCAGCTCCGATTTTCCCTGAGCTTCTGGCAATCCAAGATTCTCCAAGCAGCCACATTCTCCCCTCACCCTCGAAATCTTCCGAGGCTTCCCCGATCATGCCGATAAGCGCTTCTTCGCCGGTTCGGACCTTTTTTTTCCTGATCATGATAACCCGGCCGACAAGGACAATGAGAAGAAGTGCCGAAACAGCCGTGGTCGTGGCGATGAGTGAGAGAGATACTCTCAGGTTCTCATCATCCATCAGGATCAGCGAACCGACTGAAAATGCCACGATTCCGCCTATCCCAAGCGAGCCGAAACTCGGGAGAAAGGCCTCGCTGACCATGAATAGCAGGCCGAGAATCAGCAGGGCGAAACCGCTGTAATTGATCGGCAGGATTTGAAAGGCGTAGAGCGCCAGCAGCAGGGATATGCCGCCGGCCACCCCCGGCAGAAAGACGCCAGGATTAACGAATTCATAAATGAGTCCATAAAACCCGAGCAGCAACAGCAGGTAGGCGACATTGGGATCACTGATAACCATCAGCAGCCGGTAACGCCAGGTGAGTGGTACGATCGTGATAACCGCATTCTCTGAGCTGATGGCCTGGATTCCGGAGTCCATCATTACCGGGTGGCCATCTATTTGACCGAGCAGGTCAACCGCATCCCCGGCGATAAAGTCGATGACACCGAGATCAAGTGCTTCCCGGGCACTGAGACTCACCGCGCTGCGCACAGCCTCTTCGGCCCAGTCGGCGTTCCGGTCGTGCCGTTCGGCCAGTGACCTGATATAGGCAGCGGCATCATTGATGACTTTTCGTTTCAGAGTGGCGGCATCGCCGGTTGGCAGCTGATCGTCTTCCTTGTCCTTCTTTTCAGCGGGTTTATCGGGGGACCCGGGCATTCCGCCGATACTTATCGGGGTAGCTGCACCAAGATTGGTTGCAGGAGACATCGCAGCAACATGGCTGGCATAAAGAATATACGTCCCGGCACTTGCCGCCCTGGCTCCCCCGGGAGCGACATAGGTGATAACTGGAATTGGCGAGGACAGAATGTTCTTGATGATATCCCGCATTGAGGTGTCGAGTCCACCGGGGGTATCCATCTGCAGGATGATGAGATCAACATGCTCCGCTCCGGCTCTCTCAAAACCCTTGGCAAGGTAATCGCTGACCGCCGGACTGATCGCACCTTTTATCTCAAACAGCATCACCTGGGTGGACGCATCTGAGCCCGCACAATTACCTGGACTGGTGAGCACAGTGATAATACAGAAACAGAGGAGAATGATAGAAGCGCTGTTCAGGCGTGCGACACCCTGAACCAACCAAGATCCCGAACCAGACATCTCAGCCCCCTTCAAACCGTTTACACGATCACATGCGGGTTTCAAGCGACACTGACTGTTTCGCCCACATCATGAGTAGACAATAACCACTATCGTTGGTTATGTAAGGTTCTCCGGGTATCCGGACCGGTCCGGCGGGCCGGTCCGGTCTTCCTCGGATCACCATGAAGAATCCCGCAAAGAAATGTTTTGCTGACATGAATCCAGGGCAGATTTATGAACCGTCATTCACCGGGGGAAACCCTCCTAAATCGGCTGTGCCGGCTGATTTGAGGGTTTCTTCCTGTCATCTTCTGCTTGATAAAATCGTAAAAAAATACGACATTGTAGTGTTGCGTATACAGGTAAATTGTAGTACTAGAGAACACCCAATAACTGGGACGAAAACGTCATCCTCGAGGAGGTTGTGATGAAAGACAGAGATTCCGGTAAAGCGGCCCGCTGGGAAAAAGAGGTCTGGGATACCCACCCGTTAATGGAACGTTCCAATATCAACCGTGATACCTACCTGAACTGCTGGTGTCCCAGCTGCGGTGAGGGGCTCAACGAGGATGGAAAGGCCGTTTTCCATATTGAAAACAAGAAGGGGGAAAAGGGGGTCAGCCGCGTGTCTCCATACCTCAATATCCTGGACCGGGAAAGTACCATCCAGGTTGACGATGACGAGGAACTGGCCGATGTGTACTGCCCGCACTGCAATGTTTCGCTCATCGAGCCAAAACAGATCTGTATACAAGACAACTGCAAGATGGTGAAATTCCATATCTCGGTGCAGGATTCGATCAAACTCTCGATTATCCTCTGTGTGCGGCGCACCTGTCGCTGGTACACGATGAGTGAAGAGGACAACGAACGACTTATTTTACGGGAGAGTCATGAGTGGTAAAAAGCAGGGTCGCAGAAACTGGACCCTATCTCTGTCGGTCGCCGTTCTTGCCGCCTCGGCGGCGGCTGTCTTCGGCAGTATGGCCGCCAATAAACCGGTTACGACAGACCGGCTCTATTTCAACAGTACCGCCGGTTCGGTACTGTTCGACCACGGCAGACACAATGAAGAGGTTGACTCCTGTGCCACCTGCCATCACGATCTTTACGGATCCAGGCAGGCGACATCCTGTGAGAAATGCCACGGTGACGAGGTTGATCCCGTCGATTTCGATCATTCCGAACTGAAGGAATTTCATGACAGGGATTGTTCCAGCTGTCATGAACAGGCAGCTGACGATGACCAGGCTGCCTCGTGCAGAAGCTGCCACCCTGGTGTACAGGAAAATGAAGCCCGGACGCTCGACTGTGCCCAGTGCCATGATGACGGTTATGATCCGGCAATGATGGCACACGATGAATTCCTGGAAATAGAAGATCATTCCTGTCTTGGCTGCCATGCACCCGGTTCGGTCTCCGAGGCCTACCATACAAGCTGCACAGACTGCCACCTGCAGGCAGTCCCCGAGAGATTCACCAATACCGATGCAACGGTGAAGTGCAGCGGCTGCCACTTACGATGAGGACCTATCCACGCTATGTTACAACTTTTAAATCTTGTTAAAAAAACAGCACTGCCCAGGTTGAGCGGATATGACCCCGTCATTCGGGAAGTCGATGATCCCGATCAGGTGGTGCTGCCGCTCGAATATCCCGGCCAGGTGCACTATTTCCCGGCCGTGGGCGCCGGAGACACCGTCCGTAAAGGACAGCCCGTCGCCAAGTCGAGGAACGGCAACTCGGTGATAGCCTCAATCAGCGGAAAGGTGCGGGAGATTAAATCCGTCTGGACGGCCCAGTCAGTTCATTCGCCTGCTATCATCATTGATGGTGACGGCGGCCAGCCGATGACAGCGGAGGAGATGTTCGACGGTCCTGTCCCTGCCGGCAGTCTGGAAGAGGCGATGATGCGTATGCGGACTGCCGGTGTCGCACCTCCCTGGACACTGTCCGGACGAGAGTGGCGTGAAGGCGAAATGGCGGACCTTCCTAAAATCAAGGCCGCGATCATTACCGGAGTACGGCAGGAGACGACCGTCCTTACCTCTCAACTCCTGCTGGACCAGCAGCGGGAGAAGGTTGCGACAGGACTCGAACGGGTCGCCAGACTCCTGCCCAGTTCCAGAATCTGCCTGACCTTACCGGAAGCGTTCAGGTCATGGGCAGAATCCTATTTCGGCTCTATTGTCGAGCTGCATTTTCTCTCGGAATCGTACATTGACCGGATCGAGCGGGAAGTCGTCGCCAGGATTCTGGGCTACAGGATTCCCAACAGGGAGAGTTACCGCGATAACGGTATCGCGGTACTTGACCTGGAATACCTGCTTGCCATCGTCGATGCGTTGGACGGCAGGGCCTCACTTACCCACAAGTGCCTCACCATCAGTGGTTCCGATATGGCAGAGGCGGTGACTGTCCGTTTTCCGCTGGGCAGTTCACTGAGACATATACTTGCCAGTCAGGGACTTGAAATTTCGGCCTACACCCGGCCGGTGGTGGGCGGCCCGATGAAGGGTGTCGCCCAGTTCACCGACAAGACGCCGATTACCTACTACAACGGCATACACCTGATTGCCGGGGAAACCGCACCGTTTGACGCTATGGCTCCGTGTATCAACTGCGGCAGATGTACCCGGGTTTGTCCGGTCAATATCCAGGTGCACCTGATCAACCGGATGGTCGAGTTCGGCCAGCTTGATTCGGCGCAGAGCCTGAACCCGGAAGCCTGCCACGAGTGCGGCCTGTGCGCCTTTGTCTGTCCAGCCCAGCGTCCCATCGTACAGCTCCTGAGTTTCTGCAATCATGACATGATCCACGGAGAGCGATTCACCTGGGCCGCCGGAGGTATTTCATGAAAGAGCTCAAGATGTTTAACCGGACGCCTCCGGCTGACACCGACATGTTCGATGTTGCTGTCGGCCCCCACTATCGTATCGGTACAGGCCTGGTAGAAATCTATCAGCGCTGGGTCATGGCCCTCCTGCCTGCGATGGCGGCAAGCCTGTACCTCTTCGGACCGGCAGTTCTTCGCATATACGGGCTTTGCGTCTGTTTCTCCGTACTGTTTGATTTCATATCCGAGAAATTCGCCCCCTCGCGGGACTTGACCTCCAACTGGAGCAGCGTCAGTTTGGCCCTCATGCTTGCCTTCATGTTACCGCTGAATGCACCCTGGTGGCTGATCATGATTGGCTGTTTTGTCATGGTGGTCGTCGGCAAGAAGCTGTTTGGCGGGGTCGGGGCGTACCCGGTCCAGCCGGCGGTACTCGCCATCGCAGTATTACAGCTTTCCTGGCCTGCGCGCATGGATTACACGGCGGCCCTGAAGGACATCGACTGGGCGGTGACGATGATCGAGCCGCTGAGGCTGGTTAAATCGGTCGGAGCCGCGGGGGCGGAGCACTACGACTGGTATCACCTGCTGTTTGGCCAGCAGGTGGCGGGGGTGGCAAACGGCATGGTATTTTTCATCCTCCTTGGCGGTCTGCTCCTGCTGTTGATGCGGGAAATTCAGTGGCAGGCCCCTGCCGGTTTTCTGCTCGGGCTGGTGGCTACTGCCGGCCTGCTGCAGAGCACCGATCCGGTAACCTTTGCCTCTCCGCTCTTTTACCTGCTGAGCGGCGGCACGGTATTCATGGGACTGTTCCTGATCACCGATCACACCACCACACCGGTGAACAAGACTCCGCTGTTCCTTTACGGACTGCTCGCCGGTGTACTGCTGATCCTGGTCAGGGGATACTCCAGACATGTTGACGGCATTGCCTATGCCATACTTCTGGTCAACCTCTGTGCACCGTTGCTGGACATGATCAAACCGAAGCCGAAGGGAGCTGGAAATGCATGAGTTGACGCGCATGGTTGTCGTGCTTTCTCTGATTGCAGGGGTGTGCTCCGCGGCACTTACCTCTGCCAACTACCTGCTTGAACCCTATGTGAACAAGCAGACCGATTATTACGTTCGCGGACCGGCCCTTGGCAGGCTTTTTAACAAACCCGCCGAGGAGGTGCTGGGCAACAAGATTGTTGTTCCTGCCGAGAACGGGGATGTTTCCGTATTTTTTCTCAAGGACGGTGACAGCGTCTCCAAGCTTGCTGTAGAGGCCCTCGGTAAAGGCGGATACGGAGGTGATCTGAAAATCATGGTGGGATTTGACCTGGTCCACGACAGGTTGACCGGAATGGAAGCGGTGAGTCACAGTGAAACGCCTGGTCTGGGTGCCCGGATAGAGGAACCCGGTTTTCGCCGCCAGTGGAAGGGGCTGCCCATTGACCAGCCATTGGGCATAACGGCCGATGGCGGTGTTATCGATGCGATCAGCGGCGCATCAACCACGTCCCGGGCAGCCGTCAATGGCACCAACGAGGCACTGGACTTTGTCCGCGCTAAAAAAGATGAGATTCTCAAGAAGATAGCAGAGCTGTAAGAGGAACGATCACGATGGCAAACAGATACCTTGACACACTGACAGCCGGCCTGTGGAAGCGCATCCCGCCGTTCCGCCTGGTACTTGGCTTGTGCCCCTCCCTGGCGGTGACCATGTCTGCGGAAAACGGCCTCGGCATGGGACTGGCCACGGCATTTGTGCTGATCCTTTCCAACGGCGCAATCTCCTCCCTGAGGAACGTGATCCCCAGCAAGGTTCGGATCGCTTCCTATATCGTCATTATTGCAACCCTTGTCTCCATTGTCGAGGTTCTCATGAAAGCCTTCTTTTTCCCGCTTTCGCAGCAACTGGGCATCTATATTCCCCTCATCGTCGTCAACTGCATCATCCTCGGTCGAGCCGAGGGTTTTGCCGCCAGGAACCCGCCTCTGCTCTCGATGATCGACGGATTCAGCGTCGGTACCGGCTATGCTTTGTCGCTCCTGCTCATCGGCTCGATTCGCGAGATTTTCGGAGCAGGTGCGTGGTTCGGCATACCGGTATTTGGAGAGACGTTTGAACCCATGACTTTTCTTGTCTCGGCACCGGGGGCATTTGTCACCATCGGCGCCATGCTCGCCCTCCAGAACCTTTTCTCCCGCTGGCGCGGTGAGAAATTCATTCAGGGATAAAGGTATTGCGTATGGATCTTTTCTTTTTAGCTATCTCGGCCACCTTTGTTAATAATATCCTGCTGGCGCAGTATCTCGGGAACTGCCCGTTTCTCGGTGTCTCCAAGAAGCTGGAGACGGCCCTGGGCATGGCCATGGCGGTTGTTTTCGTCACCGTCATGGCGGCGATCTTTACCTGGGTCGTGTTCACCTATGTACTGAAACCATACAACCTGGAGTTTCTCCAGACGCTGAGCTTTATCCTGATCATCGCCTCGCTCGTCCAACTGGTGGAGATCATCCTGAAAAAGCAGAGCCGGGTGCTGTACAATGCGCTCGGTGTTTACCTGCCGCTCATCACCACAAACTGTGCGGTCATGGGTGTTGCCCTGCTGGTTGCCAAGAAAGAGTACAATTTCATAGAAATGCTTGTCTTTTCCTCGACCAGCGCGGTCGGCTACGGCCTGGCCCTGATCCTGTTCGCCGGGATTCGCGAGCGACTGATCATTTCTGCAGTACCGAAATCCATGCAGGGAACGTCAATTGCCCTGATCACCGCAGGCATCATGGCACTGGCCTTCATCGGTTTCCAGGGAATGGCATAGATGCAGGATTACAACGAGTAAGCAAAGAGGAGACGCATCGTGTTCACACCAATATTCCTGCTCGTCGGAATCGCTTTTGTCTCGGCGATCATTCTCGGGGTAGCCGCGAGAATTTTTCATGTTGAGGAAGATCCCCGCATTGAAGCGGTTACTGACCTGCTCCCGGGGGCGAACTGCGGCGGCTGTGGTCAGGCCGGCTGCAGTTCTGCGGCCGAAGCGATGGTAAAGGGAAAGATAGAGGTCAACTCCTGTGTGGTCGGCGGCACCGAGACCGCGGAAGCCATCGGGACCTACCTCGGGTATGACGTGAGCGGCGCCGAACCGACCCTTGCCTGCTCCAGCTGCGAGGGCGGATACCGGGCAGCAGTTAAATTCAACTACTCCGGCCTGACGGACTGCCGGGCGGCCCTCCAGCTCTATCACGGTTTCATCCGCTGCGAGAACGGCTGCCTCGGCCTAGGGTCGTGCATGAGAGCGTGCAAGTTCTCGGCCATCACCATGAGCCCGGAGACCGGCCTGCCGATCTTTGATCCGGAGCGCTGTGTTGGCTGCGGCAGCTGTGTCGAAGCGTGCCCGAAAGGCATCGTTAAACTCGTCGGGGAAACGACGAAGATCCTCCACTGGAACCAATACACCCAGTGTTTGTCGCCCTGCCGCCAGCGCTGCCCCGCCCAGATCGACATCCCGAGATACCTGGGCCACGCCCGACGCGGCGAGTTTTCTGCAGCACTGAGAACCATCAAAGACAAAAACCCGCTGACTACCGCCACCGGCCGGGTCTGCCCGGAGCTCTGTGCAACGGAGTGCCGGCGCACCATCAATGACGATCCTCTCGCCATTAACAGCGTCAAACGCTTTCTGTCCGACTGGGAGCGTGACTCGGGCAAACGGGCTGAGGCTCCGGTTGCGGCCGACACGGGCAAGAAGGTCGCTGTTGTTGGCGGCGGGCCTTCAGGGCTGACGGCTGCCTATTATCTGCGCCGCCTCGGTCACCAGGTTGACATCTTCGAGCAGATGGAGAAACTCGGCGGCATGCCCCTCTACGGTATCCCTGACTACCGTCTTTCCGAAGAGCAGTATCAGTGGGATATAGACGGCGTGCTCGAACTCGGGGTAACGCCGCATACCGGTGTGGCGCTCGGCAAGGACTTCACGATCCGGTCCCTCAAGGCCATGGGTTTTGATGCGGTCTACCTGGCGCTCGGCTGCTGGCTTGGCAGAATGTTGCCGTTTGAAGGCAAGGAGCTTGAAGGAATTCACAGTGGTATCGATTACCTGCGTCGCTTCCACACCGACGAGGAAATTATCATGGGCAAGCACTATGTCATCATCGGTGCCGGGAACGTGGCCATGGACTGTGCCCGCTCTGCCCTGCGCACCGAGGCCGAAAGCGTCAACCTGCTGTTTCGGTTCTCCCGCGACCTGATGGAGGCCAATGCCCACGAAATCGTTGACGCCGAAACCGAAGGTGTCCAGATGCATTGCCTTGTTTCTCCGATGAAATTCATAGGTGAGAACGGCAAGCTGACCGGCATCCAGGTCCAGGATGTCACCTTGAAGCATAATGCCGGCGGGATGCCGGACTGTATTCCGGTTGAGGGAACGGTGCGGGTCATCCCCTGTGATATCGTCATCCAGGCCGTTGGTCAGGGTGCCGATCTCGACGCGATCGTCGAGGCGGACGGACTCGAGAAAACCAGGTTCAGCACGGTCGATGCCGACGAAGAGACCCTTGAAACCAACATTAGCGGCGTCTTTGCCGGTGGAGACTGTTATTCCGGACCACGCCTGATGATCGAGGCCATTGCTGCCGGCAGGTACGCCGCACGCTCCATCCATTACTATGTGACGACCGGGGAAATACCGCCGATCGAGGATCGCCAGCGTGACATGATAGCCCCGTCCCTGGTGGAATCGCTGGAAAATGTCTCCCCCGTCTCAAAGCGTGCCACCAAACCGGTCATCCCGGTCGAGGAGCGTATGGGAACCTTCATGGAAGTAGAGGGGACCATCAGCGAAGTACAGTGCCGTACTGAATCCGAGCGTTGTCTGAACTGCGGCATTTACTGTTATGACCAGGATAATCTTCCTGACGGGGACGTACAGGTTTCCACATCCTGCCCCAATGAACCGCACATCGCTCAAAAAAAGAAGGAGGCCGTTGCTGCCTGAACCACGGTTATACCCTGCGTTCATCGGTGCCATGGGCTCGGCGGCGCTGTCCGCAATCGTCTTTCAACTGAAAAACCATGCTGCACTTCTGCGAGCGCACCAGGGAAAAGCGCGGTTCCTGCAGCCGCTCATGCGAGCCGGTAACCAGGTATCCGCCAGTGGTCAAGGTGCTCAGTATTCTCTTGAGTGCGGCGGACTTCAACGGGTCGTTGTAATAGGTGAGGAGATTGTTGCGCAGGAAAATAACATGAAACGTCTCGTCCGGCGGGGACAAGAGAAAATCGTGGTGCTGCCAGACGATGTTTTCCTTGAATCGAGGGTGGATCGCGTAGCTTTTTTGGTCCGGGCACCTGACAAAAAAGCGCGAGACAGCATCTTCAGGGATTTCTCGCAGACTGGTTTTCTGGAAGATGCCGGTCTGCGCTCGCTCCAGACATTTAGAATTTGCGTCAGTGGCAAGGATACGTAATGCAGGGTACGATGAAAAATAGGTGTGCCACAAGAGCTTGAGACTGTAAACCTCCTCGCCGCAACAGCACCCGGCCGACCATATTTTGAGTTCGTCCGTCTGCTCCAGCAGACAGG
The DNA here is from genome assembly GCA_963674815.2 of Desulfocapsaceae bacterium. Taxonomy (GTDB): domain Bacteria; phylum Desulfobacterota; class Desulfobulbia; order Desulfobulbales; family Desulfocapsaceae; genus MADRE3. The sequence goes on along the minus strand of CAXXTV010000004.1, from coordinate 248,467 downwards.
GAAAGAGATGCTCTGCCAGGTAATCCCAGAGATATCTGTCTCTGTTGAATCTGGATATGGTTATCCTGAGATGAGATTGCAGTATCTCCTCTTCAACCGGATAGCGCTTCAAGATGTCAATATAGGCTGATATCGAACTGCAGTGAAGCGCCGCCATATGGCTTCGTATCCGCTTCAGCACACCCTTTCGGACCTTCCTGAAGCCTCGCCAGGGTCTGTTGCAGTGATCCAGTACTATTCTGAAATCGGCATCCGTGAGCATTCCTGGGCCAGCAACCTTTTTAACCGGCTGCTGCAGATTTGGCGGGACCGTCCAACCGGATATTTCCCTGAATTCTGACCTGACTGGGAGAAATTCAAATGGCACCGGCACTGCACTGGTCGCGCCCGCAACGCTTACGCGACCCGCAGGGAAGATATCCTGCGTCGGAATTATCCTGCCTGGCTGGTAATGAGGGGTATCCGTTGAACACGGCTAGTTTTATTTTATTGTCTCTTATAGGAGGATCCTGTCTCGGGATAGCCCCTCTATGACTATAATATAATACATTTCACCTGGTTTGGAGAAAATTCTCATCCTCTCGGAAAAATTCCGTGCCCGTGGACCCGCTGTATTTTATCAGAGCAGTACGATTCCCACTGCCTGCCTGCCACAGATGTAAGATGCGCTCAACCAGGGCTGACGTTCCCGTGGCTAACCTGGTCTGGTGTTCAAGCATGACGGAGCACCGCTCTAGTCAGCGTGAAACGTATCGAAGAGGCCCAAGTGGTTTTCAACCGTTGTAATGCCCTCTATGTTCAACAAGGCCTGCTCGCAGGCTTCCCTTGCCGCGATCGATCTCGCCATTCCCGACAAAGATGCTGTCCCCTTTTCCACAGACAGATTCGCCGTCTCCATATCCCTGACTTCCAGCAGGGCCGCCAACCCCTTCCGGGTCAGCGCCAGATCATTCAATTTTTCACGTACCAGCAGGCTTTTTTTGAAGCCATCGGCACCGACTGCCTGCCTGATCAATTCAATGGTGCTGGTCATGGTTATTTTACGGGTATTTATGACCAGGTCATAGAGATAAGTATCGTCGAGATCAGCATCAAAATAGGTACTGATATATCCGGATGAATCGCGATCGTTCCGGTGGATCATCCGCCGCGCATTTTTCTCCTCACAGCCCAGCTGCTCCATTACTCGGCGTACCCTGTCCGCGTAGGGCGCGATTATCCTGACATGCAGGGTCCCGGGGATATCCTTCAATATGATCTGCGCCCCCCGACCGACAATCAGGACATTGTCCCTGGCGGCAAGCTCATAGACGGCAGCTTCTATTAAATAGGCAAATATATTCTTCTTCGTGGTAAGGGTGTGCCATATGGAAGGCTTTTTCTCGTCGTACTCATCAACCTCAGATTCTGTAAATCCATGCCTGGAGAGGATTTCACCTATCTGTGATTTGTTGATCTGTTCGTAGCCGAGTTTATCGGCCACTGCATCGGCAATTTCATCACCAAGACTCCCTATCTGCCTGGAAATCGTAATTATCGCCATCGTTTCCCCCTCCACCCTTGACTCCAGCATTTTTCTGGTTTTCGTGACTCAAAGCCGCCGCTTCTGGTCACTCATAGTTCCCGGTGTGATCGAAATCCACAAAGAAAATTATAAGCACTAAACCAGTCAACAAAATGACACGATGTGGTTGTCCGCTGTTGAAGGCTCCCGCATCCTCAGGAGCTCGCTTCCGGAAAATAACAGAGATGAAGACCCATCTATCGCTCTATCGTGTAAGCATCTCTTTTCGAGGGGTGATCCTGAACAACGTCAGGGTCGAGGCTGGATAATAAACGGACTGTTGCGGCAGAGCAGCCACGCTATGCAACAAAACATGCCTATGCCAATCTGGATATGACCGAGATTCGCGACCAGGCTGCCGGGCAAAAGCGTGACCAGCTGCATCCCCATGCTACCCATGAACATGGCAAAAAAATTAATAAGGGCGGATGCGGATCCCGAATCCTCTTCCTGTTGTTCCAGCATCAAATGGGTTCCAGGAACCCGCACCGTGATTACCGCCATGGTAACCGGTCCGGCCGACAAGGCAAACAACCACGGAGAGATATGGCCAAAGACGGAAACAGCGACACCGCAAACAAAGATCAGAGCAAAAGACCCGGTGATAATCACTTTCGACTCGAGATGTCTTCTCATCCGCATATAGATCGTAGGCCCGATCATAGCACATGTAGCGTTGAAGGCAAAAAAGAGACTGAACGCTCCTTCGCTAAGGCCAAACCCTTCTATGTAGATGTAGGAGGCAGAGGCCAGGAAAGCCATGAGAGCGATGGGGGCAAGGGAGAAGATCAGCAACAGGGATGAAAATCCAGGATTCTTCAAGACCACAAGAAGTCTGCTCCACGAGCCGATGATCGAGCCGGCAAATTTCCCGGACAGGCTCTCTTCAAAAAACATCCCTCTCACCAGTGCTGCAGTGCCAATTGCGGCAAGCATGAGGAAGATGGTCCTCCAGGAAGTATACTTCAAGAGGAGTGCACCAAGCACCGGGGCAACCATTGGGGCAATAATCACCATGGACATAATGGTGGCCATAACCCTTTCCCGCTCGCGTCCGCCATAGAGATCCTTGACTATGGCTGTCGCCACTACGGTGCCGGCACTCCCCCCCAGGGCCTGTATGATACGGCCCACGATAAGCTGATCCACCTGCTGGGTGAAGGCACAATACACGCTCGCAAAAACATAGATTGTCAACCCGGACAGCAGAATGGGCTTACTGCCGAATTTTTCACTGAGCGGTCCCCAGAACAGCAACCCCACTGAGAAAAACAAGAAAAACATGCTCAGCGTCATGTTTACCCGAGCCTTGGTGGTATCAAACACCTCTACCATCTGCGGCAGTGCCGGAAGGTAGAGCACGGTAGAGAGAGGAGGAAATGCACTGATCAAAGCAAGAAAGGCCAGCGCGCCTTTTCTCCTCGGCAGATTCTGAATATCAGTCAAGGTTATTTTTCCTTTATTATCTGGAACAGCAAACGACCGGCAACCACCCTATTCCATTTTCAGGATAAGTCAATCCCCCAGCCCATAGCTGCGCCAGGAGCCTGACCGGGTAATCACCCGGCACGGCAAACCTGAAGCCTCCTCCGGGATTCAGCCTGCAGTATGATCGGTTCCCTTGTCCGGACAAGGGAACCGCAGGTTATCTTCCACAACTGAGGGCGATACGGGATAGTGATGGCAATTGTCACCGAATGGTACTACTCTATTCCATATGAATTCAGTTAATTAGGAAAAGACCACGGCAACTGGCACCAGGGACCGGAATTGTTTCAATAATCCGCTCTCAATCAATTCATCTCGAGAGCTGCCCCCTGAGTCCAAGCTGCTCAATATTTAGGGGACGTACCATACAGCATACAGCGTATTCATCCTTTGGAGAATGAAAGATTCTATTTTTAAAAGGAGGAAAAGACGATGACCAGTCAACACCATGATACTTTGCGTGAATTTTTAGACCTTCTTGGCCTGAGCGAAGAGCCGGTTGGTGTCTTTTACACCGACGAAAAGCCGGCAGACGGTTCTGCACCCAAAGCGATGCCCCTTCCTACCCGTGAAAAAGAGATGGAAAATGACATCGACTGGCGGGCGACCTTCGCGCAGTTCTCCTGTGTCATGGGGCACGTTCTGCAAGCCAGGAGATTGAAAAAAACCGCCTACTTCAGTGCAGAGCAATTCGGTTGCCCCGGATGTGCTTTCTGGCTCGGTTTCATGAAGCCCCAGACCGAAACAATTATCCATTATGTTTCGACTGGAGTACCGGGCCAGCTGGAGGGTGAGCGCTACTGTGACTCACCGGAGGCGCTCAGGCGTATTCAGACCGAAATCGATCCTGAACCGGCACCCGGTGCATTTTGTGTGGTAAAACCCCTGAGCCTTTTCACCGGCAACGAGACGCCGGAACAGGTTGTTTTCTTTGCCAGGCCCGAGACCCTGTGCGGCCTCCATCAGTTAGCGACATTTGTAACGAATGACCCTGAAGTTGTAGCCTCTCCATGGGGAGCTGCCTGCACCAACATGATCACCTGGCCCTATAAATATCAAGCCAGGGGTAAAACCAGGGCAGTTCTGGGTGGCTGGGACCCCTCGGCGCGCAAGTTTTTCGGAACTGACGAACTGACATTTACCGTTCCCTACGATATGTTCACAAAAATGTACGAGCGTTTTCCGGAATCTTTCCTGAAAACGAGAACCTGGGCTACGGTCCAGAAAAAAATTACCCGGAGCAACAACGCCTGGGCACCGAAAGAAAGGCGTTAATCCAAAATAGTACTGAATTATTTGGAGCAACTATCGGCGAGTGAAGAAATCAGGCTGTCCAGGTCAACTCGAGCTGCTCCAGAAAAACCTTCTCTTCAGCCGTCGGGTTGACCAACGTCTCCGGGTCGGTGAGCATCGGAAGCACTTTATAAAACTCGAACACCGACCCCGGCCAACCGTGAGAAAGCAGAAGCGGCATCGGGTCAGGGCCCTTGCCCTCCTCATGAATGAAATGCAGATCGATCCCGGCAAGCTGCACGGTGAACTGGCGGATGGCATTAAGCCTCGCCTCCTGTTCCCGCCAGTCGTACCCTTCGCGCCAGTAGTCCAGCAGCTGCCTCAGGTAGCCAACACTCGTTCCCGTCGACCAGGGCGCCAGCGGCGGTTCGTCCGGGAGTCGGGTGCGCAACAAGCGCTGCCGCAGGTCGTCCAAGACCGAGTCTGGCACTGAAAGCTGAAAGGGGAGCAAGTCTCTGCCCGGCATGGCGTGACCTCGTTCCAAGTGTGTGCGGTTGTAATTTTTCAGGCAGCGGTTTCTTCAAACGCACAGCATTTATAATTCAATTTTTATCCCAAAAGGAAATTTTTATCACTATCGAGCCTCTTGAACAATGATGCTTTTTGTTCAAAATCAAGGCAGGCGAAAAATTTTGCCTCAGGCTTATAATTGATATTCCGAAGAGAATTTTTTTAGCATAACGCGACAGTTGAGCGCAAAGGGCGTTTTGCAAAAGGCTCTAACAATACAGTAAAGATACGATCAAAAATCATACCTTACAGATTGTACTTCTTTAATTTTCTAACGAGGGTCGTTTGGCTCAACCCCAATGCTTTGGCCATCCTCCTTGTTGTACTATGAGTCTTCCGGATGGTTTTCAAAATATTGTACTCTGTTTGATCCAATATGGTTTGGAGCCCCCCGGCAGGAGGAAGGTGTTGATTGGCCAGATCCATGTTAAGTTCCCGGATCGTATCGACGAGTGTGATAATATCTCCCTTTGAATTAATCAAAACCCTTTGTACCAGGTTTTGCAGTTCTCTGATATTGCCCGGCCACTTGTATTGATAGAGATATTGGAGAGCCATCTGCTCAATAGTCTTATTTAAATTAAATTGCCTATTATACTTTCGGACAAAATGTTCCGTTAATGGGATGATGTCTTTCTTGCGATTTCTCAGCGGCGGAATTTTGATAGGAAAGACGTTGATCCGGTAAAACAGGTCCTCCCTGAATTGGCCTTGTGAGATCATATCTTCCAGTGATCGATTAGTGGCGGTTATGATTCTCACATTTACCATGATTGGGTATGTCCCACCCACCCGATATATTTGTTTTTCCTGAATGGCTCTTAAAATTTTTACTTGCAAATTAGTCTTTAACTCGCCAATTTCATCGAGAAAAATTGAACCATTATGAGCTATCTCGAAAAATCCTTTTTTCCCACTATCGCTGGCTCCCGAAAAGGCACCCTTCTCATAACCGAACAACTCGGACTCCAGAAGATCTGCTGGAATCGTACCGCAATTGATTTTTACCATAGGGAACTGATTTCTATCACTGGCTCTATGGATAATATCGGCAACAATCTCTTTCCCTACCCCTGATTCGCCAGTGATAAGCGTGGTACAGTCATAGCGGGCAACATTGACAGCGCTTGCCAGGACTTCATGCATTGCGTTGGAAACGATTACATATTCATGTTTGATATCTTTTAAAATATTGTTCATGAGTTGGAGTTCTGTAGAATGTTCCTCGTTGAACTCGGCTCTGAAGTCCTGACTATTGTATAACTGTTTTAGTTGGCGAGTCAGTTTAGGGTATGTGTCCAATAGCTTTGAGGCAAATTCGGCATGTCCATCGACATATCCTGTATACCCGATGATATCCAAGTCCTTTCCCATGCTTTCGGATGTAAGGGCCGTCATGTTATGGCTGTTGGCTAAACTGGCGTAAAATATCGTTCCTTTACTTTTGGTAACCAGCAGGCTTAGCATTTCACTACCTGATATGGCCAAGCAGTTGATCGTAAGGTCAAAGCGACCTTTGTCGGGAGCTCCTGGTATTTGATCCGTCAGGGAAGTTAATGCTCCCAGTGTGTCGAAGGCATCACAACAGAAAACCTCATCATAGATTCCTTCTTTTTCGAGATAACGTTTACTTTCCACTGTTTTAACAATACCTGAAATGTGACCAACCCTGCCGATTTTTTCACGTGCCCCATAAGCGCAAAGAAGTCCTAGTTTGCCATTGGCTCCAATAATCAGGATATGATCGTTGGGTTTGGCTAATTTCCATGACTGTCTGGGGGCGCCGGCTTCATCCAGAACTGCAATCAGCAGTTCCAATGAATAGTCCTTCGTTATCAGGTCTGGACTGACCTTAACGAGAGGCATATGCTCGAAGAGTATCGCTTTACCTTTTACCCCCAATTGGCCTGAAACCGGGTTAATATGCTCGATATCGGTTAGATACAACGGAGTAAGGGAAAGAGAGGCCAGAGTGATGATACTGTCGCCTACTGATAAATTCAGTGGGTTTGAACAATTTTTACCGATTTTTTCGACTCGACCGTAAAGGATGCCTCCAGTCCCGGTTATTGGGTTCTGGAGTTTACCTCTGGAGCTGACTATTTCCAATATACGCGTCTTTAAAGCTGATAGGTTACCGTTGACGGCCGTTATAATTTGATTGAAACTGGTCGCATTTACATGAAGAATCTCAACGTCTACCAGAAATTCATAATCATTAGGAGGTGTGGAATTATCCAGTTTCCAAGCAGGCTGGGGGAAGCTGTTAGCAGGTTCCAATACCCTGTGACATCCAAATTTAAGCAAATTAGAAACCCTGCAAAGTTGAAAATTAAATAGAGTATCAGTGTGTTGACTTACTTTGCTGGAAACGAGAAAGTAATCTGAAACTAGTCCAATCGATTTTCTGTGTCAAGACGGATCAACACCATTTAAAAGCAATGTGAAAGTTGCCTTTATGAAGAAAAACCATGAGGATAAATTGTTTAGAAGATAAGCTATTCAACTTTTCAACGGAGATAAATGCAAGATGTTTCTTGCTTCCGAGGGGACTGCGATAGGTCTATCTAGCTCTTTTGAAAGTTTGACTACTTTGGAAACTAAATCGCTATTGCTACCTGCGAGTATTCCCTTTTCAAGATAAAGATTATCTTCGAATCCGACACGAACATGACCTCCCATGATTATTCCTAAAATAGCCATGGGGATCTGGTGCTTTCCGATACCGACGACCGTCCAGGTTGATCCGGACGGGAGACTGTCTACCATAAATGTGAGATCCCGTGCCGTTGCAGCGATTTGTACTCCCATGACAAAATTAAAATGTATTGGGGATTGGAGGTAGCCCTGTTTCGCCAGCCTCAACGCTTTATCTATCATCCCTTTGTCAAAAACCTCAATTTCAGGTTTTATGCCACATTCTAACATGGTCCGGGCAAAATTCTTGATCGTGGTGTCAGAATTGATAAAAACCTCATCGCCTCCAAAATTGCAGCTTCCGCAATCCAGTGTTGCCATTTCGGGATGCATTAGTTCTATGCTATCTTCTGCGACTTCAGTAGGCTGAAGGCGTTCTATATCAGACATACCAACAGCACCGCCCGTAGACGGCTGGATTATTACGTCCGGGCACCGCTGCCTGATGGCATCAACGGCCTGTTTAAATCTGTACTTGCCTTGCGTTGGAGTTCCGTCATCTTCCCTGACGTGAAGATGGATAATACTTGCGCCTGCAGTATATGCGGCATGGGCCTCTTGAGCTATTTCTTCAATAGTGTAGGGGACATTCGGATTTTGTTCCTTGGTAACTTCAGCTCCGCAAATAGCAGCCGTTATAATGAGTTTATTCATAATAAATCCGGTCTATTGGCACTACTCGTGCTTGAATCTCTGATTTGCTTTTGGTGTTACACAGGTGCCGACAGCTGTGCAGACGGTTATAGGCGTTTCAAGTAGGTCGGCGGCGGAGTCACTTATATCTGCACGGCTGCTTATGACTTTTTCGGCAACAAACTCCATTTTTCTGGAAGTCTTCCCTACGCTGACTATCTTCGCACGGGCTTCGATATAGTCACCGGCGTATACCGGAGCTAAAAATTTAATGTCTTCGTAACCTGCAAAAAGACCCTCATCACCATCATATCTGATGAGCAATTCGGTCGCTAAATCTCCAAACAGATGGAGCATATGAGCTCCGTCAACGAGTCCGCCACCATAATGAGCGTCTTTAGCACTCATCCTGAGACGTATTATTGCAGTTTCCATTATAGAACTCCTTAGCTCTGAGGCGTGCCTCTTGCGAGTTACTTCCCAAACAGCACTCGAGGCAACCAGAGTGCGATATCCGGGACCATCATGACAATGGCCAATCCCAAAGCCTGGATGATGATGAAAGGTATCACCGACCGGTACAGATCGGCCATGGAGATTGAAGGAGGAACAACTCCTTTCATATAAAACAGATTCAGTCCATATGGCGGAGTTATAAAGGCCATCTGCATGTTTATCACAAACAACGTACCAAACCAGATCGGGTCGAAGCCTAGACTTTTGACAATTGGCAGGTAGAGCGGGATGGTTAGAAACATAATGGCAGTATCATCCAGAAACATGCCGAGAAAGAAAAAAGAGATCTGCATAAATATCAGCACTCCCCATTTTCCCAACCCAAGGGATTCCAAAGCGGATTGAACCAATTCTGAAGCACCGAGACCGGTATAAATAGCTCCGAAACACACCGCGGCTAATGCTATCCACATCACCATTGCCGTTACGGTAGCTGATTTATGCAGAGATTCTTGAATAATTTTCCAGCTGAGTTTTTTTCTCGCAGCTGCTGCAATCATTGAGCCGATCGCACCGATTACCGAAGCTTCAATTATTGTGGTAATACCGAAAATCACACAGCCGATAACGCTGAGAATAATAAGCGTGGGAAGTATCAGAGCTCTTAGACAAACGAGTTTTTCCTTAAACGTAACGCGTTCTTCCACCGGCAGGGCAGGAGCAAGATTCGGCTGCAGATATGATCTGACCAAAATGTAAATGATATACATTCCCGCAAGCAGCATTCCCGGTAGCAAACCGGAAGCAAACAGCTTTGCTGCAGATTCTCTGGCTATATATGCATACACCAGAAAAGGGATAGATGGAGGGATCAGCAGGCCCAAAGCCCCACCAGCCTGTATCGTTCCAGTTGCCAGATATTTTGAGTAGTTTCGTTTGAGCATAGCCGGCAGAGCTATAAGGCCCATAGTGACGGTAGCTGCACCCGAAATGCCCACCATGGAGGCAATAATCGCGCAGACGATGACCGTCCCGGCACCCAATCCGCCTCGCAGGCCACCGGCCCATTTGTAAATGGCCTCGAACATTTCGTCGGCTATTCCTGATTTCTGTAGAATCAGCCCCATGAAAACAAAGAGCGGAATTGCCGAGAGAATGAACACGTTCATTAACCCGTAGGTGGGATATATCATCATCGATAAGCCACCGGTACCCCATAGAAAATAGGAAAATATGATGCCTATGGAGCCAATAACGAAAGCTACGGGTAGACCGGTCGTCAGCAGTAGAAGCAAGACGGTGAACATCAGTATGGTAATCAGGCCCATGCTCATAATCTATTGCTCCTCCTCTAATAACTGGTTTCCAGACAGAGCGAAGCATAGATCCTTGATGAAATTACTCAGTGCCTGCATAAACAAAAGAAAACAGCCAAAAGGAAGCATGAATTTGTAAAAATAAATCGGCGGGCCCCAAACACTTGTGGAGTGTTCGAGTCTTTTTATGGAGGGCCAGGCAAATTCCCAGCCCTTCCATATAAGTACAAAGCAAAAAAGGGCCGTGAAGAAGAAGGTTGCAACATTCATCCATGCTCTGTTTCTTGGAGAAAGCTTTTCAATGAAAACGTCCATTCCCACGTGTTCCCGGTTTTTCAAGGTCATTGCTCCAACCAAGAGGAAATAACAGCCAAAAGTCATCTGGCCGAACTCGTATGCCCAAGTTGTGGGGTTGTTGAAAAAATATCTGCAGACAATTTCAATGGACGAAGTCACTAAAAGTATGAGCATCGTGTAGCTTGTTAAACGTCCAATGCCTAGCGACACAGAGTCGATAGCTTTGACAAGTAACCGTAATTTCTTCATGGATCAGCCCTTTGAGTAAGTCTATTTCAAATAGCCAACTTCTCTCATGTAATCTTCCATCATCTCAACAGCTTTCTTGGCATAAGGCCCCTGGTTTGCAACATCTTGGTAAAATTCTCTTGCTTTCTCAGCTATTGCATCAACCAGCTCTTTATCCATCTCGATTACTTGAAGACCATTTTCCTTCATCATGGACCTTCTTTTTTCGAATTCCAAATTCCAGTTCACCGTTTGCAGGTAAAGGTTTTCAACCTGAGTAGCCATTTCAAGAATAGTCTGGAGATCTTTCGGTAATGATTTGAACAGCTTGAGATTCATTATCAGGTTCTGGTTCGCGGGATTAAAACTTGGAGTCATATAGTAAGGTGCCACCTCTTGAAACGACATGGACTCAGCCGCCACTGAGCCTCCATAGATTACACCGTCCAGTTGCCCTTGGGAGATCATGAGATATACTTCGCCTGCAGGAAAATACTGAGCAGAAACTCCGAGTTTTCCAAGAACTTTGCCGATATTCGGTACTGCTCTCAATTTGAGTTTTTTAAGATCGTCTATTGTTTTCACCGGAGTTTTTGCCATTAGATACGCGAAATCGACCATCTGCGGACCCAGATAATAAACTCCATGTTCGGCATAAGCTTCTCTTGCCAGCTCGAGATAGCCGCGCTGATAGTAAAATGTATTAACATCGTTGATCGTCCGCAGCGCGAATGGCAACACGCCTTCTGTCGCAGCTAATGGAATAATCTCTGACCAGTACCCTCCGGCGCCGCCAGCAATATCGATCGTACCGGTAGAAACAGCCTGCATCATTTGATCATCAGGTACTAACTGGCTACCGGAAAATGGTTGGATTATCAATCTGCCATTACTGGCATCTCTGCAATAGTCTATGAACGGTTGATACTGCCACATCATGTCAGGACCAAACAATATTTGCATCCTTAGCTTGTATACCTTCTTGTCGTCTGCCATTGAGGCTGTCGTAAATAACAGACCGATGGCAAATAATGAGACCATAACTGTTGTTAAGAATCCTGTTTTTTTAAGCATAAGCCATCTCCTTTTTCTCGAATTGTGACGTGTTCTGAATAGATGCATTCCTGCATCTGCCTAAACAACATATTTAGATTCAAAATAGTTTCTTAAGTTGGGATGTTCGCGTATCAATTGGAGTGCAATCTCCGAATGACCAGGGTAGTAGCCATTTCCGATGAGCATTCTGGTCTGTTTTTTTATGCCTTCCGCTCCCAATGACGCTTTTGCGAAGTTAGTGCTCATGCTGAAAAAGTAGATGAGACCAGTATTTTTGGTTAGGAGAACGGAGGTTACTTCTGTATCTGACACGTTGACACAATTTATCGTCAAATCTGCGAGTTCTTCACCTAATATGCGTCTGTACGTATTAAACGTTTCCAGGGGTCTCTGGGCATCTGCCCGTATTACTTTGTGGGCAATTCGTAAATCCTCAACAACTTTACACTGTGATTCAGCGAATTCCACACAGACCACCTTGCCTGAGGGGTATACCCGGTTCATAGCTTCCTGCATGCAGAGCAAACCTGCTTTGCCGGCGCCTAAAACCAGAACGGTATCGCCAGGTTTGGCATTGAGCCTGACTTGGATTGGTGCACCGGCAACGTCAAATACCGCCATCGCCAGTGTTTCGGGGATATCCTCAGGAAGTTTGGCATACACTCCGCTGGCAAACAAAATTGCTGTTCCCTTGACTCTTATTTGATCGGTGCTGAGATCTATCTCATTTATTTCATCAAGTTTTAAAGGTGTAAGAGAAAGTGAGACGAGGGTTGCAATTTTATCTCCTGGTTTAAGGTCGCTCTGCTCTCTGAGATCTTCACCGATTTTTTTTACGTACCCAATAAGAATCCCACCTGATTTGGTCACTGGGTCCTGAAATTTCCCTTGCTTCTCTACGATGTCGAGCAACGCATGTTTTATGTTGTTTATGTCTCCACCACAGGCCTGTCGGATACGATCAAATGCGGTGGAAGTTGGCTGTAGCGCAGTTACATCAATGAGTATTTCGTTTGAAAAGATGGTGGGGTCGGGGTCGATCCTTGTCGCTGCTTGAGGCAAAACCCCTTTTGGTTCTAGAACCCGGTGACTACCGAAGATATCTGCTTGCATGAATGCCCTCTTTGTTAAAGAGCTTATGCTACGAGATTTAGAACTAATCGTTTGTCCCGATCTATTCTTGGTAGAAGTGAAGCAGTTTATATGCCAGTTTAAAAACGTTTAAAACTAAAAAAAATACGTCTCAAATAAAAATAGAATCCAGATAGTTATAGTACGCAAAGACTAAAGTGAGTAAAAGATGGCTGAACATTTTGAGTTAATAACGGTTCAGCACTGAAAGTTGAACCGTTATTAACTCAAAATGGTTGGTTTATTTATGAGATTGTTCTTGTGAATTGTTGAGCCGGGAATCTGGTTGGGATAATGTAAATCAGGTACAACATGCTCTGACAGTTCATGTCATCGGTTTCAATTGACCCTGGCAGGCAATCAAATAGACTCGAAATAGATATATAATTGAGCCGAGTTTTTTTGTCGATTAACATATTGGAATCTGGTTGGGATAATGTAAATCAGGTACAACATGCTCTGACAGTTCATGTCATCGGTTTCAATTGACCCTGGCAGGCAATCAAATAGACTCGAAATAGATATATAATTACCAGATAAATTTGTCAGAAAGGCAAGGGATACAAACATGTCTTTAATTTATATGGCGGGCGTCGATCCCGCCGTCTGCCTATGGAAGTTGGGGTTAAACGTTCCCGGGAACAAAATGGGGAAAGCTGATCAATATCCACAGCGAGTCATTTGAATACTGGCCCTGATTTTTCGAGAAAGAACCATTCCTACACGGATCGATTATCAAAATGCATTGGTAAAGCTTGAAATAATTCCACCTGTACATTCTCGATTCATCCTGACATAATCTTACAGAAGGCTGTTTAGCTCATTTATTACAAATTTTTAGATTTATCTGGATATACCCGTTTTGGTATAAAATTAACTGGACCGATAGACTATGAAATTTCTCCCTGTAATAACAGTCTCTTTGTGGATTGGTCTTCTTGCCGGCGTTTTATTCACTACCGATTTTTTCCTTCAAGCAGAAGTCAAATACCCAGCCATTATGCTATTAACGATTATTCTAACCGTGAGTTTCTGGGAGCTCCAGATGAGTGGGAAAAAGCTATACGCTTTGATCATGGCTGGAATTATGTTTGTTAATCTGGCAGGACTCACTTATGGTCTTTCTCAGGCTTACTCTGCAAATAACACACTCTCAAATTACCATGGGGGGGAGGTTACAGCACCCCTGGTTCGCCTACTCAACTCAATCGACAGTATCAATGAAAGGACACTTACAGACAAGATTTTATATGGTCGTCGAGGAGTTCCGCTCCCTTTCCTACTCGTTGAGCCTGCAGTAACAGGCCTATCAGAAGATAAAATACAAAATCAGAATGTATCTCATATCATAAACAGGTGGGGACAAATAGTATCAGCAAAAAGAGAATTATCCTATCACGTCACTGATGTATTTCTTATGCTCGTAATGAGCGTAATAATTTTCTTGACCCTTATTATCTATCTAATTCTATACGACAAACCAAAACCAGGATTGACAATCTTGAAATGATTGGTGGTTAGCGCTAGTCGAACCCGTAGCCTACGTATAAACACCGGGGTTCACATGTTGCCGCGGCAAAAATCGGAATATCGCCCATTGTGTTTTAAGTTTTGGACGAAACTTTTTCTATTGCCAAACAATAAACTGATTTTGATAATCAATGGTAAAAGGATGGTGCTTTAAGAAATCCATGCCAAGAAGCCCTTTGTTTCGTGATCCAGCAACGTCCCGGGATTTCACTTCAAAGGTTTTATGCACAAATGGGCCTACTATAAAATTTTCTACGATCTTTCTCTCATTCTTTACGACTCTTCCATCAGCTACAATCGATTTTGAAATGCCTAGATGTGTAGCCTTTAGATATCTGGTAATTCTGGCAGGGAGAACAGTCGTCGAGCATCCTGTATCCAGCAGCAAGGAAGTATCAATTTTATTTTTTAGATGAGTTATCGTCACTGGCACGTAGATTTCGTTTCCATGTATTTCCACCTTTGTGCGGTTATTATATGGTTTTTTTTCTCGTTCAGCTTGAACGGATACGGCATCTTGTGGAGGAGCGACGTTTGAAAAGTGTGTGCTCCCTTCTTTATCTTTCCACGTATAGAGCATCCCGCTCGGCTCTTTAATTCTTGAAATCTCAGTCTTCGTTTTTGGAATGTTTTTCGATTTTATTTTGGAAGATGAACCTACCTCTCCTGCTTTAAATTTCTGAGGATATCTCTCCACTGCTCGTTTATCGTAGACTCGACTCAGAGGCACACTTTCAAAACGATTATAATGATAATTAAATCCAGCCCACCCAGCGAGTACCACAAGACAACACAGAAAGACTGTTAGGACAGGCACTCTAAATCTCTCTATTCTATCTTTTTTCACACGAGCAACATTTTCAGAATTTGGCGATGCGGTAGAACCACTTCCCCAAAACCCTTTATTTTCTTTTCTGCCACCATGAGTTTTTCTGACAATTATTCTTGTCAAACGTGTAGTAGTACTAGGTCGAGTACTACCTTCATACGTGTCTCTTTGAGGATTGTTGAAAGGGCTGCCAATATCCTGTGAACCTGAATGTTTTTTTTCAGGTGATGTCGCTTGATCTATCTTTTTTCTGTTACAATAATACCTTAAAAAAGAGATTAATATTGAGTTAAAGACATAGAGAAAGACCGCAGTGATTTGGATAACGAGAACGATAATCCAGAAAGCAAATATTCTACTCTGCTCAGGAGTCCGTTGAGAGGCCTCAAGGGCTATCAACAACATGAAGGTTGGTGAAAGAAAGAAAATATTTACAACATTAATTAGAACTGCAGCGAATCCTAAAAACACCGCCCTACCAACAGACACGCACGCAAGAATCCCCGATAGCCCCGCAACGAACACCCCAAACACGGGAACAAAAATAGCAACTATCGACAATACTAATGAAGAAACACCAAACGCCATTGCGAGCATATCCTACCCCGTAACATGATGCTGATATAACTACACATAATATCCTATAAAAAGACTATCACAGTTATCTCTCATTTCAAATATTCGCTAAGAAATTTTCCGCTAAAAATCACCTTGCTTTCTGTCGCGGTAGGAATGCCAGTTACCTGGCATTCCTACCGCGACAGAAACGTTATTGACGGCAAAGCCTATGCAATATGTGAAGAAGGAACCGTTAAAATAAGATGGCTTGCCAGGCAAGGCGGCACATAAATCATTCGTTCTCAGGATAAGGATAACTTTCCCCACCAAGAGGCCGGAGAGAATTTTTCAATAATCGGTCGGATATCTAGGTTGGTCATGAGGTTAAGTGAAGGAAGGGATTCAGATTCAGCCGGATCTTTATTGAAGTGAGGCTCTCTAAAATCTGGCAATCCACTTTAAAAATGCTCGCCCGATATTTGCATCTGGAGAAAAAGTACTGCAAAGTGGTTAAGCATTATGTTATGTTCTCTGTTTCTATCCTAAAATCTGTCATTAACTACACGAAATCCTGTAATATTCAATTTTTGTTACAATGATACTTTTAACCGGCGCGATGAAAACAATATCGGCTGAAATAGTACGAGACTGAAATTATTTTTAATGGTTGGATGATAACAAAAAGTGACCCAATGGCCTCTTCAAAGGCATTGATATGGCCGCTGTTATCATATGTTAATAAGATCTTCAAACAGCGGATTTTAATTTGCTCCTTTCAAAACCCATCCGATCAGCTCTTTTTGTTCCAGGCACTCGCCTTGACAGGGTTCCAAAAGCATTGGCAACAGATGCGGATGTTGTGATCATCGATTTGGAGGACGCGGTATCGCCCTATCTCAAGGTAAAAGCACGTTCAGAAGTTGTTCAATTGTTGACGACGACAGAACATAAAAATGTAATCGTCCGGGTAAACAGTGCTGAAAGCCAATATTTTGATGAAGACATCAGCACAATCGCGGGTACCGGTATTCTGGCAGTCATTGTTCCCAAGGTAGAAACAGCTCGGGATATAGAGATGATAAACACTGCCTTCCTGAAGGCAGAAGACACGAAAAAAATTGAGCGTGGCTCGATGCCGGTAATTGCATTAATTGAAAGTGCCGCCGGAGTCGATAATATTTCTGAGATCACCAGAGTAGAAACGATCCCGCCCAGGCTCTACACGGTAGCGTTTGGTGCCGCCGACTATACGCTTGATCTGGGTATTGAGATGACCCCGGACGGTACCGAGCTGTTGTACGCCCGGAGCCGATTGCCCATCGCCTGCAAGGCGGCCGGCCTGGCACCGCCACTGGACACTCCTTTCATGCTGGACCTCAAAGACCTTGCTGCGCTGCAGAAAGACGTATCAACAGCAAAGCAGCTGGGCTTCCAGGGGAAACTCTGTATTCATCCGAATCAGGTCGCAATCGTCAATCAAACGTTTACGCCGTCATTAGAGAAGGTCGAGTGGGCGAAAAAGGTTGTCAAGGCATTTGAAGAAGCTGAATCTGCCGGTCAAAGTGCACTGCAGATAGACGGAAAGTTTGTTGATATACCGGTAGTTTTACAAGCCCGTAGAATTTTACAACTATCTTCTGCGTGATGAAGACAGGCACTAATATTATGTCGAACGAGAGGTGAGCAAAAAATAACGGGTATTCCGAATCGCAGGTCAGTTGGTTTTTTTCAGATGTTCTGTTAAATGAATCTCTGAAGTTGGTTGGTAGTCATATCTGCAGTCTAATTTAAGAGGAGGTACTACATGCAAAAAAAACTGAAGGGCTTAACTGCTGTGGCGATCGTCGCCGGACTGTTACTGGGGTTCATGGCATTCATGGGGGCTTCATCAGCAATGGCTGCCAAGATTACCCTGAACCTCGCCCACCCGTTCCCTGAAAAACTGGTCACCCTGACATCATGGGAAATGTGGTTTGCGGATGAGGTTGAAAAACGGACCAACGGGGATGTCAAAATCAAAATCTTCTGGGCCCAGAGTCTGGGAAAAACCAGCGATTTGCCCGACCTCGTTCAGTCTGGCGGAGCTGACATGACCATGCTGGTTCCTGGTTATTATCCAGCTCGGTTTCCTCTGGCCATGGCCACCAACCAGCTCTGGTTTGTGAACCTGACCAACGAAGAGGCATTCGCGGTAGGAAAAGCGCTCTACTGGGTCGACCCCATTAAAAGCGAACTC
Source organism: Desulfocapsaceae bacterium (assembly GCA_963674815.2). Classification (GTDB taxonomy): domain Bacteria; phylum Desulfobacterota; class Desulfobulbia; order Desulfobulbales; family Desulfocapsaceae; genus MADRE3. The sequence continues at coordinate 230,645 of CAXXTV010000004.1, read as the reverse complement.
GAAAAACAGAACATGAAGCTGATATACGTTCAGGTTCTACCGAAGTACCAGTTATGGAACTGGGCAGGTTTAGCAAACCTGGAAGACCTGAAAGGCCAAAAAATTCGTTCCTGGGGCCCCTATATGCCGCGTTTGTACAGTGCAGTTGAAGCGGTAGGAGTTGATCTGGTTCAGGCGGACTGGTTTGAAGCTATGCAGAAACAGATGATTGACGGTGGTTTCTTTTCAGTTTCAATGGGGCTTGCATCCAAGGTTGAAGAAGTGGCAAAAAGCATCACCATGGTTGACCTGGGGATCAACACCGGGCCCATGTGTATCATGAATATGGATAAATGGAACAGCCTTCCGCCTGATGTAAAGAAAGTCTTCGAGGAGTTGATGGCGGAGATGCCGGAAAAAGGCAAGCAGTTAACCATCGACGCTGAAAATGCCGGCATCGAGAAGGCAAAATCGCTGGGTATAACCCTGATTCCTTTTCCCGATCGTGACAAATGGGTTAAGGCTCTTCCTGATATCAGGGCTGAATGGGCTGCCGACATGGCGAAACAAGGCCTTGGCGATGAAGCACAGGAAATGATAAAGTTGTGGGATGCGGCCTTGAAAGAGACCAGGAGCAAATAACATCCTAGAGTAGACCAAGATCCTGAAGAGCCTTAGCAGTCTACAGTGCATCCCCTCCCTTTAACCGGCGGGATGCACTGTAGTGATCTGGTCTACGTTTATTTATTCGACTCAGAGGAATGGCCCGTCTATGAAGTCCTGGAAGATCATGAGTCGGCTCGCGGGCGCTCTCAGCGCTATAGGTGCCGTGGCGATATTGATTATTTTAGTGGTAACGGTGGCCGATGTGGTCATGAACAAGATTTTCAATTCGCCGTTCCCGGGAGCAACTGAAATAATCACCTCTATGATGCCAATTTCAGTATTTGGTTTCCTGTTAAGCACCCAGATCAAAAAGCGACACATTACTATCGACGCCGTTACTGTTCGACTGACCGCGAAATGGCAGACATTCGTCAAGTCAATCGGGTTGGGAATAGGTGTCTATCTGTTTGGCCTGCTCACCTATCTCAATATTCCTATGGCCATCCACAGTTTTAAAATCGGGGATCATACGGGTGGTATGGTTGCTGTACCCCTTTATCCTGCCAAAATCATTATTCCTGTTGCCACAGGTCTTGTTGCAATACAACTGCTGATTGAGTTCTCCCGCAGCATAAGCACATTGCTGGCAAAACAATCGGTGAACTCCGCACCGGTCAATTCCGATGACATCAATTAAGAGACAGCACAAATGATTTGGTTTCTTCCCCTTATGGCCTGTGTGTTACTCGGTGTTCCCGTGGCGATTGCCCTGGGAATCGTCGGTTTTGTCGGTCTCATTGATACATTAAATTTTACGGCTGCATGCTCCCAGATCAAAGTTATTCTTTTCGGTGCAACAAACAGCTACGCACTTTCGTGTGTTCCCATGTTTATCCTGATGGGTGAACTCAGCTTCCAGGCCGGCATCAGTACGGATCTTTTTCAAGCTGCCAATAAATGGGTGGGCAGACTCCCCGGTGGACTGGCAATCGCGACCAATTTCGCATGCGCTGCCTTTGGTGCCTGCTCTGGTTCTACAATCGCCAGTTCCTCGGTGTTCACAAAGATCGCCTTGCCGGAAATGCTTGAGAAGGGATATGATAAACGATTAAGCACCGGCGCAATAGCCAGTGCCGGCGCCCTGGCCTGCATGATTCCGCCAAGTATTCTGATGGTGATCTATGGATTGATCACCTCTCAGCCCATCAACAAACTTCTCGTGGCAGGTTTTGTCCCTGGTTTAATGACTGCGTCCGCCTACGGTTTTGGTATTTTCCTCGCTGCCAAAGTTTTCCCGAGCCTGGTACCAACGCTTCCTGATGAAAAAATAAGCTGGACTGAAAAATTTCAATCACTGAAAGGAATTCTTCCCATTGTCTTTTTGTTTGCTCTCGTCATGGGGGGGCTTTTTCTCGGCTGGTTTACTTCCACCGCAGCAGGCGCAATTGGCTCGGCCGGGGCCTTGTTTATCCTCATACTCCGGAGACGCTTCACCTGGAATGTTTTTTTCAAAACGCTTGAACAGACAGGTGTTTTGTCCTGCTCACTATTGATAATCATCACCTTCGGCAACCTATTCTCTTTTGTTCTCAGCTCATCCGGGGCGATAGATAATTTCACCGCCTTCGTCACCGGGCTGCAGATCTCGCCGCTGGCTGTTCTGCTGATGATCATTGCTCTTTACATGGTGATCGGCTGTATGGTTGATCCAGTGTCGATGCTGATCATCACCCTGCCCGCAGTAATGCCGGTAGCTGAAGCAATGGGGTATGATCCGATCTGGTTTGGAATTATTGTTATAACAATGTTGGAGGTCGGGGTAATCACGCCGCCCGTGGGAATGAACGCATATACGGTAAAAGCGGTGGCAGGTGACACCGTCACAACCGGTGAAATATTTACCGGAATATCATATTTTCTGTTTTTACAGGCTATAGTGCTGACCATAATCATTGCCTTTCCGTCTATTGTTACATTTCTACCAGCGTTGATGATCGATTAATAAAAATCAGACCCAGATTTCTCTTGATACTGAAGGTTATTTATTCAGGGTTGTTTGAACACTTTATTATTGAGAAACAGTACGTTGAAAGATAGTGCCAATGTATAAACTACAGTGAGGATAAAACATGCAAGAAGACAGTTACACTGGACAGATGCTCTGGGTTGACCTCGATTCTGGAACAATTGCTAGCAAGCCGACTCCCCGTGACGATTTAAAACGATTTATAGGGGGGCGAGGACTGGGGATCAAGCTTCTCTGGGATCTGGCCCCTCGAGGTGTAGATCCCCTGGCTCCGGAAAACCCCCTGATCATATCGACTGGTCCCTATACTGGGGCCGGGGTGTTTTCTGCCTTTTTCAACGTCACCAGCAAGTCACCTCTGACAGATATTGCCTTGAGCAGCCATTGCGGCGGCTACTGGGGACCTCGTTTAAAAAAATCCGGATTTGACAGTATTGTCGTTACCGGTGCGTCCCAGACCCCCTGTTATCTGGTTATCGAGGAAGGACGCGCTGAGCTGAAATCGGCCCGGGATTTGTGGGGTAGAGGAGTATTTGAGACCGAGCAAATGATTGTTGAGCGCGAAGGGAACGTGGACGTTCTTGCCATCGGGCCAGCCGGGGAAAATCTGGTCCGCTATGCATCCATCATGAACAGTCATAGGGCGGCAGGCCGAGGAGGCGGAGGCGCGGTAATGGGCAGCAAGAATTTAAAAGCGATTGCCGTCAAGGGCAAGCTGCCGGTCGCCGTCGCAGACCCTGAAAAAGTAAAAACAATTTCCCGGAACGGTGGTAAACTCGCCATGCAGGTTGGTGCAGCGTTTGCCAAGTATGGGTCTTCAATTGCATTTAATGTTTTTAATGAAAAAAATACTCTGCCCACCAGGAATTTTCGCAGCGGCCATTACACTAACAACGACCAGATTGACGCCGAGGCGTTAAAGTCAGGTTATTTCACCAAAGACCACGGGTGTGCCACCTGTCCCCTGAAATGCGGCAATTTTCACTCGGTAAAAGAAGGCCCCTACCAGGTGAAGGACGTGGAGGGACCGGAATATGAAACCATTATGTCCTTTGGTTCTAATTGTGACAACGCAAATCCTCAATCGATTCTCAAATTGAACTACCTGTGCAATGACCTGGGGATGGATACCATCAGTTGCGGTAACCTCTTTGCCTGGCTGATGGATCTCTACGAATCCGGCATTATAGATCAAGAATCCCTGGATGGGGTATCGATGAACTGGGGAGAGCACGAATCGATTCACCAGCTGATTTCTAAAATTGCGGTTCGAGAGGGTGTCGGCGACCTTCTTGCCGAGGGGTCCTACCGTGTAGGCGAGAAGTGGGGACCAGCTGCACTGGAGCGGGTAATTCACGAAAAAAAGCAGGAATATCCAGGATATGAACCGCGGCGCAGCTTTGGTACCGGTTTCTCTTTGGTGACCAGCAACCGCGGCGCCTGCCACTTGCGGGCTGCATTGTACGTAAACGAGATTTTTGCAGGTGAATTTGAAGAAGATGGTTTTGAAAGTCACATGTCAACCCTGCTTGAAAAAGAACATTACATGGCGCTTGCAGACGCATTTCTCACCTGCAAGTTCGGCATGCGTCACGCTCAATATACCATCCCGGTGCTTACAGAACTCTACCAGGCACTGACCGGAATCGCATTGACCGAAGAAGAATTGCTTCTTGCCGGTGAGCGTATCTGGAACCTGGAGCGGCTATTTAACTTACGTGAGGGAATAGGAGAAGACCTGCCTGCACCGAGGTTCTTCACTGAAGATCTGGACGATGGTAAGACCGGCGGTGAAGCCCTGAGCATGGAGCGCTTCCTTAATGCCCGCTCCCTTTATTACAGGTCCAGGGGCTGGGATGAAGCCGGGGTGCCGTCAGCAGCCAAACTCGAGGAGTTGGGACTTGGTACCGATTAAACGGCCGCCATCCCATTGCGGTCATGAACGGAGCGCGAAAAGGGTTCAATGTAAGGTATCATGACAAGCCTTTCTGAAAAGAGAACAGTTGGACACAAACGTTCATTACTTTATGGATACCTGCTCATTTTTGGGATGACCATCTTCTGGGGAGTGAGCTGGCCCATAATGAAGATCGCCCTGGCAGAAATCCCTCCCTGGACCTTTCGGACCATCTCTCTTGTCTGCGGTGGTTTCGGCATTATGGTTCTGGCTAAATTAGGCGGATTGAGTCTTTCTGTTCCCAGAAAGGAGTGGCTGCCCCTGTTAATCGTATCCCTGTTCAATATTACCGGCTGGCATTTGGGGTCAGCTCACGGGATCAGCCTGATGATGGCAGGACGCGCCGCTATAATTGGCTTCACCATGCCGTTGTGGGCAACCATAATAAGCTATTATGTTCTGGGTGAAAAGATCAGGAGGCAGAAGGTGATCGCCCTGCTTCTCGGTTTGACCGGGCTCTGCATTCTGCTGACGCCGCAGCTGGCAGCTATCGGTGACAAACCGACGGGCGCACTTTTCATGTTAATTGCCGCGGCCTCCTGGGGCACAGGAACTGTGCTCATCAAGTATTTCAAATGGTCTATCCCTACGCTGGTGCTGACAGGCTGGCAATTGTCAATCGGGAGCCTGCCGGTAATTCTCGGTACATTCTATTTTGAACCGCTTCCGGTGATCTCTCAGCTTTCTGTAAACGCCCTCTTGTCAATGGCTTATGTTGTTGTTTTTCCGATGCTTTTTTGTCACTGGGCCTGGTACAGCGTGGTGCATATTTTCCCTGCAAGTGTTGCCGCTATCAGTACAATGGCGATTCCGGTTATTGGGGTATTGAGCAGTTCTGTGCTTATCGGTGAGCAAATCGGGGTTCTTGAAGCCACCGCACTGTTGCTGATCACCTCGGCGGTGGGAATCGTACTGCTCTGGCGCAGATAACCTGACCAGGAACAGGAACCGGAGTGAGAATCTAAATAATCAACAAAAGAAGGATGCAGCTATGTCAGATTTATTCGCAAAAAGCACAATAAATGGAATGACACTCAGGAATAAATTTATCCGTTCCGCCACCTGGGAAGGCATGGCCGACAATGACGGAAATTGCACTCCGGAGCTGGTAGACATGTATGTCAGCCTTGCCCGCGGCGGCATCGGTATGATTATCAGCAGCCATACGTATATCCGCAGGGACGGAATGGGCTCACCCCGGCAGCTGGGACTGTCCGATGACAAATTCATACCGGGCCTGCGAAAACTTACCGATGCTGTTCATCAGCATGACTGCCCTATTGCCGTCGAACTCTCCCATGCCGGAATATTGTCGAATCCTGCCGTCTCGGGGCAAACTCCGCTGATACTCTCTAAGGTCGAGGGTCTTCCAGGCTCTGGAGGCCGTGAGATGAGTGTTGAGGATATTAAACAAATCTGCATGGACTTTGGAGCGGCTGCCCGGCGCGCGAAAGCGGCAGGGTTCGATGCGATCCAGATACATGGCGCTCACGGTTTTCTCTTGAATCAGATGCTCTCACCGGCGTTTAACAAGCGCACTGACGAATACGGCGGGTCAATAGAGAACAGAACGCGGGCGGTTATAGAGATACTTTCAAGTATCCGGAGCAGCGTCGGCAGTGATTTCCCGGTTCTGATAAAACTGAATTCAGAGGACCTGATTGACGGTGGTTTGAAGCCTGAAGACTCGGTTGCCGCAGCCTTGATGATTGAGGCGGCTGGAATCGATGCCATCGAATTAAGCGGAGGAACGGTGATAACCGGAGCCCACTGTCCACAGAATGTAGACAGTGAGGAGAAAGAAGCGTGTTGGAAACAATCGGCACAATTGTTCAAGTCAAAAATTGGTGTACCTTTGATCCTGGTTGGCGGGATACGATCGTTGCCGGTCTGTGTAAAACTCCATGCTGATGGATACGCTGATTATTTTTCACTGAGCCGCCCGTTGATACGCGAACCAGGCCTTATCGGGCGCTGGGCGTCAGGGGATACGAGCAAAGCAACGTGCCTCTCGGACACGCTCTGCCGCGGACCGCTGATGGATGGTAAAGGAATCTATTGTGTGATTGATAAACCCGGACATGAGTAACAGCGCCTTTCACCCGGCCGATTGAACGGGCCGCGTGAAACGGCGGCTCGGCAGGCGGTTTTACAAGTCCATGATAAAACCGCCGTAACTAGTGAAGCTCTGTGCGGTTATCCACCTGTCAACTGGCGACAGCTCGATGGTCCGTCACACCAGGATTTCGAGCGACCAGGCCGGGAGACCTGCAGTAGAACTCATCCGGGAAGTCTGCACTTGGGGGTACTGGCTTACCTGACCTGGTATTTTTCTTTCCCTTCTCGATAGAGATCATTGCCCTCTGTATCGTTAATCACGATCGCAGGGAACTCTTCTACCTCAAGCTTATGAATGGCCTCCGTACCAAGGTCTTCATAGGCGACGACCTGGCAGGACTTTACTGTTTTTGAAAGAAGCGCCGCGACCCCGCCTGTGGCAGCGAAATAGGCCGCTTTGTATTTTTTTATGGCACTGATTACTTCATCGCCCCGTGGTCCCTTGCCAATCATGCCTTTCAGTCCGTTCTCGATCAGTTTGGGAGTATAGGGGTCCATCCGGTAGCTGGTTGTCGGGCCGGCTGAGCCTATAACCATGCCGGGCTTTGGGGGGGTAGGGCCGGAGTAATAAATTATCTGCCCCTGCAGCTCCATCGGCAATGGCTCTCCCCGCTGTAGCAGGTCAACCAGCCGTTTATGGGCAGCATCTCTTGCAGTGTAAATAGTCCCGCTTATCAAAACCTTATCACCCGCCTTCAAAGTCCGCACGGCCTCATCTGAAATCGGGGTTGAAAGACAAATTGTCTGCATGTATTTCATCCTCGTTGAGAGTTTATAGTATCTGCTCCCTGTGGCGGTGACAGTGACACTGCAGATTTACAGCCACTGGCAGGCTGCCTATGTGCGTTGGGTAGGTCTCGATATGCACATCAAGGGCGGTAACCGACCCACCCATGCCCTGCGGGCCGATACCCAGGTTGTTGATTGCGGCGAGGATATCTTCCTCAATCTGGGCAATTTCAGGATCTGGGTGCCTCTCCCCCAGTGGACGTAAAAGCGATTTTTTTGCAATGAGGGCGGCTTTTTCCAGATTTCCGCCCAAGCCGATACCGACGATCACCGGCGGACAGGCATTCGCACCCGCTTTCTCTACCCTTTCAACCACAAAGCGTTTTATGCCATCAATGCCGACTGCCGGCGGAAACAATACCACCTCGCTCATGTTTTCAGCACCAAACCCCTTGGTTGCAACAGAAATCTTCAGTTTATCTCCGGGGACAATCTCAACATGGATAATTGCCGGGGTGTTGTCTCCATAGTTCTTTCTCTTTACGGGGTCCAAAGATGATTTCCGCAGATAACCGTTTATATATCCCCGGCGCACGCCCTCGTTAACAGCAGTTTCGAAATCCCCTCCAACCAGGTGCACATCCTGTCCCAGTTCTATGAACACGACAGCAAGCCCGGTGTCCTGGCATAACGGCAGTTTCTGGTCACGGGCAAGTGCTGCATTTTCTAGAAATTGGCTGAGAATATCTTTTCCAACCTCAGAGGTTTCCTGTTTGTGTGCCTGCCGAATGGCATCCAGTACGTCATCACCCATTATCGTGTTGGATTCGATGCATAATTTTTCGATAACGCTTGTAATATAATCAGTCGAAATTTCTCTCATCCCTGACCAGCTCCCGTATAATAATCAGACAAATAATTCTTGATATCGCTATCCTACTGTCGGATTTGTCCATACAGACACGTTTATGACATAATCCTTGACCCCTGGAACATTTTTTATAATCTGAGGTATTTTCTCTTTATCTGTTTCTGATACAGAAATTCCTGATATTTTAACAACATGGTCTTCTTCTATCTCGATATCAAGTGATGACAAATCAATATGATCATGGATCATGGCACTTTGAATTTTCTTCATGAGTGCGCGTCGTTCCATAGCCTGGTATGCATCCCACGTACACTCAACCAGTTCCTCAAGAGCCATGGAATCTGTAATAATCCTGACAACCGATGCTTTACCGAGTTTTCTATTGTTGATTATCAGATCATAATTTGCAGGATCATCCACATTGAAATTGAACGCATATTTCAAGAAACTCTGTTGCTGGGCATCCATGTTTTTAACAAGCAGTTGAGCCGATTTTTCCTCTAAATTCTGTTGAGCCATAAGCATTTTTGTCCGTTCGGCCGGCCCTGCGTGAATTTTGACATGGAAAGCACACTCAAAATCTCTGAGCAGAAAGGGGCTGCCATGCCCGATGATGACCCCATTTCCTCTTTCGGCAATTTGATGAATGACCTTTTCCATTATATCCAGATAGCTTTTAGGCTGGCTGCTGAGCAGTCGATTCAAAAAACCAGGTGCTTTTTCATCATACTGTTGCAGATCTATCGTCGTTAATCCCAGATCCAAGGCCATCTGCTGCAGCTTGTCATTGTCGTAAAAATCAATGCCCAGATGTTCAGCCACCTGGTTAGCTATTGACTCTCCATCGCATCCGATGCCGTATGTAATTGTTACCAGAGACATAATATGGTTTTCCTCCTGAGAAGATTCTAATCTCTCGTGATTAACAATCTGGCGGTTACCCAATATTAGAAGTTAACACAGAGAAAAGTTTTGTGGCTGGGCTGGATTTCGACTTTTTCTTTTTTCTACGTTACGAGCCACCCCTGGAATAACGAGACTGATAACTTTTTTCTTCCAAGGCTATATACAACACTTCCGTATATTTCGCCACGAACTGAGCCGCTTCGCGTCGATCCGCGTAAAAAACCTCGTCTTCCGGAAATAGATGTGTCGCACAGCTACCTGGGAGCTGATCGGGATAAATTGAAAGGGTAGAAGCGAATTTACAGAAACAATGTTGCGTTATCGATATCTCCTGTGACGGTATTTAAATATACCATCAGATATCGATATATCTAATGGACAATGACGGGAAAGAAAAACCCCGAAAGCCTTGCTGGCTATCGGGGTTTTTCTTTTCCAGACTTCTCTGGGCTATCAATTGGTGGAGGCGGCGGGAGTCGAACCCGCGTCCGCAAATGCTCCCCTCTCGTATCTACATGCTTAGTTCCCGGCTTGAAGTTTCGCATCCGGTATGCCGCGGGAACAGAGCGGACCTTATGCTATTCTGCGAAAATCTCACCTTCTAGTGTACAGACACCACTGTCAGGCCAGCCCGTTGAGTCGACGCCCCAAATCCGGCCTTACGGGCGAAGACCGGTGGAACGGCAGTATGACAGTTATTAAGCTGCTACTGCGTAGTTATAATCGTCTGCGATTATATTTAAGTTCTATTGGATTTACGAGCAAATAGAATGCTCGGCATGCAACAATGAGCTTACACATCCCCGTCGAAGCCGTTTCGCCCCCATATTGTAAAAGATCAGTCGTCCTGGTTGCGGCGCATGGCGCGCTGCACCTCGCGGTTGGACTGTTTTTCTTTCAGTGCCGCCCGCTTGTCATATTGCCTCTTGCCTCGGGCAAGACCTAGTTCTACTTTTGCCTTGCCCTTACTGCTAAAGTATATCTTCAGTGGTATCAGGGCAAGGCCTTTCTCCTGCAATTTCCCGATGAGCTTCCTTATTTCACGTCTGTGAAGCAGGAGCTTGCGCATCCGGACCGGTTCATTCGGGTTATGGGTCGCAAAGGTGTAGGAAGATATGTGGACGTTGTGCAGGATCGCCTCTCCCCGCTCGTCAATCCTGACATACCCATCCTTCAGGTTTGCCTTCCCTGCCCGGAGCGACTTGACCTCCGGGCCACTGAGCACCATGCCTGCCTCGATCCTCTGATCGATATGGTAATCGTGAAACGCCTTTTTGTTCTGGCAGACAATCTTTCCAGCCATTGACAGTACCGTCTCCTCTAGTGCTCCGAAGTCACCCGCAAGGCTTCCTCGTACGTTGTGATGCCGGCCTGGACTTTATTCCAGGCGTCCTCGCGTAAGGTAGTCATTCCTTCCCTGATTGCAACCTGGCGCATCTCTTCTCCGGACTTTCCATCGGCTATCATCGCCTTCAGCTGCTGGGAGAGCGGGAAAATCTCGAAGATTCCGCAGCGCCCTTTGTAGCCGGTTCCCCGGCATTCCCTGCAGCCGGTGCCTCTCTGCAGCGTCAGCGGCTCACTTCCGGTAACCGGAAAGCCCATCTTGTAGAGCTTTTCGGCTTCCATTTCAAATGATTCCGTACAGTGCGTACATATTTTTTTTACCAAGCGCTGGGCCATCGCCCCGAGAAGCGTGGAGCTGATCAGGAACGGCTGCAGGCCGAGGTCCATCAGCCTTGCGATCGAGGAGACGGCATCGTTGGTGTGCAGCGTGGAGAATACCAGGTGGCCGGTCATGGCGGCCTGGACGGCATGGGCGGCGGTATCATAATCACGTATCTCACCGATCATGATGACGTCGGGGTCCTGGCGGAGGATGTTTCTCAGGATGGTGGAAAACGTCACGTTGATAAGTGGTTGCACGGCGATCTGGTTGAACTCTTCATAGACCATCTCTACCGGGTCTTCCACGGTAACCAGGTTCATCTCGGGGGTCGCTATTGCTTTCAGGGCGGAGTAGAGCGTGGTGGACTTACCGCTGCCTGTCGGCCCCGTTACCAGGACGATACCGTGGGGTGCATGCATGAAAGAATCAAACACACCATAGTCACGTTTTGAAAATCCGAGATGGTCGATGGATTGAAAAATAACGTCCGGATCGAGCAGCCTGAGGACCGCTTTCTCGCCAAAGGACACCGGCACGGTCGAGACCCGTATTTCAATATCTTTTTCCCCTGAAACACCGACCTTGATCCTGCCGTCCTGCGGTCGTCTTTTCTCGGCGATGTCGAGGCGGGAGAGAAATTTAATCCTGGAAACAATGGCCGAGTGAACGGCTTTGGGCAATTTGTAGATCGTGTGCAGCGTTCCATCGATCCGGAACCTGATCATGCAGATCTCCCGTTTCGGCTCGATATGGATGTCACTTGCCCGCTGGTCAAGGGCGTAGTGGAAAATATGATTTACCGCATTTTTGATGTGCTGATCGGATGAAGTGATGCCTTTCGTGGTGATCTTGACATAGCGTTCCAAATTGCCGATATCGACCGAGGAACTTCCGGTCAGGGATCCTATCTGGTCCTCTGCGGCGCTGATCGAGCTCTGGAAGCCGAAAAACTCTCCCAGGATCCTTTTGATATCGGTTTTTGTCGCTACATAGGCTTTCGTCTTGACCTGGTTGGCCTGCTCGATGTCGGACAGGACAGGCTGGCAGTCCGGGTGGTACACCGCTATTTCGAGCACCCCGTCGACGATGTTGAACGGCAGGACGAGCTGGCGGATAGCAAAGTTCTTGGGGATCGTCTTGGTGACGATATCCATGTCCAGCTCGAGGGGGTCCAGTTTTTTAAACGGCAGCCTGGTCTCCTGGCCGACAGCCCGCATGATGGTCTCCTCGTCAACCGGCTGGTCACCGCCGCGTTTCTGGAGGTTGAAGGAAACAATAATATCAATCAGATCGGGGAAATTTTTGTCAAGTGGATCGTCACCGCCATGCTGCTTGAGCAGTTTCTGGCGCTGTTTGCCCTTCTCAAGATTTATGAATTTACACTGTTTTTCAGATAAAACACCCTGCCGCTTCAAGAGAACAAGCAGAGCGTCGCTGTAGAGTAGTTTCATCGATTCTCCTTTGCTGCTGTCGATTGTCAAACTACTCTATTGTCCACTTTTCTCTTCATTTTCGCAAGGTGCTTTCGTTTTCAGCGGAAATCAGGCTGCGCAGGATTTTCAGGTTGTCAATATCCTCCTGCAGATCATCACCTTTGGGTGTTTCCAGGGTCATCGGGTGATTGACAAACCGTGGATCGTTGAGCAGATGGGCAAATCCTTCCAGGCCGATACAGCCCTCGCCGATATGCTCATGGCGGTCAACATGGCTGCCAAGATCTTTTTTGGAATCGTTGAGGTGGAAAAAGTGCAGTTGAGCCAAACCGATTTCCCGGTCAAACTCCCGCATCATTTCCTGGTACTCCGCCGCGGAGCGAAAATCGTAACCGGCAGCAAAAACATGACAGGTGTCAAGGCAGACGCCGATTCTATCAGGAAAACGGGACCTGTTCCTGATAAATCCCAGTTCACTGAAGTTTCTCCCCAGCCCGGTACCCTGCCCGGCGGTCGTTTCAACCAGGACCATCGTCTCCGAGCCGGCCCGGTCGATGCATTCATCAAGTGCCGCGACAAATCGCTCGAGCCCGATCTCGGGACCGTCACCGGTATGGGAACCCGGGTGCATTACCACATAGGGTATGGACAGCTGGTGGCAGCGTTTCAGCTCCTCGGCGAATGCGGCAATCGATTTTGCCAGCAGCTCGGGCTTGCCACTGGCGAGGTTGACCAGATACGAGGCGTGGGACGCGACAATCATCCGGCCGTGCTGCTGCCAGCTGTCGACATAGTGCGCTACTTCATCCTCGGACAATGGCTTTGGACTCCACTGCCGCTGGTTTCGGGTAAAAATCTGCAGGCATTCACCGCCGACACGCGCTATCCTGTCAAAAGCGTAATGCAGCCCCTTGCTGACCGATTCGTGTGCTCCCAGCAGCGGCATGACAACTAATCGATTCTCCGGCTGAAATTACATGGATGATGACGGTTCATATCTCTCCGTCCTGAATTTTTCAATCTGGCCCTGGTAAAATGTTCTCTGCGAAGTTGCCTTCTCCAGGGCTTCCTGCTCGGTGCTGATGGCCTCGTCCACGAGACCGTTTGCCCAATAGGCCGTGGCCAGCGTATCGAGCACGTGCGGCTCGGGGCTCTTCAGAACGGCTCTCTGGGCCAGATTCATCGCTCTCAGGTGATCCCGCAGCGTTGCATCTTTGCTGGTCAGCAGGAGCCAGGCAAGATTGTTCAGAACCATGGGGTTGTCAGGGTCGATTTCCAGCGCCTTGTTGTAGGCGACCAGTGCTCTTCTCTCCATCTGCCTGTTGATCATCAAATCCCCGACCAGTTGAAACCAGAGGGCCTTGTCTTCGATATTCTGGACCCGGCTCAGCAGGTCGAGTTCGATGTATTTTTCCTCATAGCTCCGAGCCATGTCATCTGTCGGCACCTGCTTGACGAAAACTGCAGCAGAGATAAGGACAAGCAGATAGACCAGCAGGCTCCAGCGGACCTTTCTATCCTGCCTGGCAATCAGCGACGGATCTTTTTCACACGCCTCAAGCGTGTCGATGCGCTCTCCGATCCCGAAATGATGCCAGTTCGGCTTGTTTCGGCTCTGGCCGCTCGTCTCGGCAATTTTGTCAAAGGCGGATACCAGGGCCCGGATACTCCCCAGCACCTTAAAGACGTAGAGGTCTGCCTGCCTCTCAAAGTTACGGATAAAATACCCGAAAACAAACCTGAAATAGATCAGCAGCAGAATAAGAAAGGGCACTCCGACCACAAGAGCGACAAGCGTATCGGGGTTAATCCTCTCCCCGGTGAGCAGCTGAAAGACCCACTCGAAAGAAAACACATAATAAAAAAATGGCTCTGCCAGCAGACCGGCGACAAGGCTGAATCCCCCGATCAGCAGGATGTACATCAACAGGTGCTTCTTCTTGACGTGACCGATCTCATGGGCCATGACAGCCTCAAGTTCGGTTACCGTCATGGTCTCGATAATTGCCGGAGTAAGCAGGATATAGCGAAGCCCGGGAACGAGCCCCATGACCCCCGCGGTCAAGACCTTTCCTTCGAAAAGGGGCCAGATGTAGAGTTCAACCGCAAAATTCTGCCGTCGGCAGAATTCGCTGAGATGATCGCTCAAACGGCCTTCGGGCAGTTCCATACACCCCCAGAGACGGCGTACCAGGGGTGGAAAGAAGATCATCACAAAAAGCAGAAAAATACCAAAGAAGAGCAGGTCCCCCCAGGTCGAGTACACAAATGTTCGCAAACCACCAAATGGAGCGATCGCCAGCAGATCATAAAACAGTGAGAGGGCGACCCATGGCAGGACAATCGGCAGATTGGTCTTTATGTTGAGCGCCAGAAAACTGCTGAGCTGGTAATGTTTACCAAAGACAACGGAGTAACTCTTTCGCGCTGCACCCCACATGATCGACAAAAAGGAGATAAACAGTGCCAGACCGGCAATGTTCACCAGAGCGGGCAGCCTGTCGCCAAAGCCAAAGACAGCGAAGTAATATTTTATATCAGTAAAGAATAGCAGCCCGGCAAAAAGAACGATTGCCAGAATGGAAAGTTTTTTTTCTGCCCTGAAATATCCAGCTGAGCTCCTTGTTCCCGCGCCCCGAAAAATGCGCCGTGCCAGGTAGGCATAAGCCGCGAATATCACCGCGGTCCGCAGCAGTGATTCCAACAGCGGCACGGACGGTTCAGCAGGAGCCGAAGTGATGCTGAAAAGGAAAATAGCTGAGAGGAAAATGAGCAGATTACTGTAAATCACTGTATCCAAGCCTGTTTGTGTTATTCAGGACGACAACCCGCTGCCACTATAATGCTCTTTCGTTTCAACAGCAAGGCATTCGGCAAAGGTCCCCGGTTTGATTACAATGCCGGTTTATCCGGCCGTTAATCTCTTTTTTCCCGGACATGTCTTTTTTTCATTGACATAATTACCAACATGAGTTTTATTTACAAGTTTAACTGCCGGAAGGGCGCATAGCTCAGTTGGCTAGAGCCACCGGCTCATAACCGGTCGGTCGTAGGTTCGAGTCCTACTGCGCCCACCACTATTACTAAACCATCTCAATACCGGGATCTTGAAAAAAACAGGAACGGGAAGGCATATACGGGGGAGGAAGACAGGCTCCCTCTTTATAGATACAAAACGCTCGGGTCAAACAGCACCTTGGGCGAAGAAGGGCTAAAGGTACACTCCGAAAGGGATGTACCTTTTTTTTATGGTTTTTTTGAAATATCAACTATTTTAATGGCTGTTACAATCGAAGATATCAGCAAATGTCTTGACGAGATCGCTCCTTTTGCCATTGCAGAGCCATGGGATAATGTGGGGCTGCTGGTCGGTAACCGCAACCGCGAGGTGCAGTCGCTGCTTGTCGGACTTGACCCGACCCTGAAACTGCTTGATGAGGCCGCGGCAGTCGGGGCCGACACCGTCATTACTCACCATCCTGCCATATTCAAGCCGATTCCCGCCATTGATACCGCTGAGCCGTCAGGCCGGTTTCTCGAAAAAGCCCTGCAGAAACAGATCAACGTCTTTGCCTGCCACACCAATTTTGACAGCATTGCTCCCGGCGTCAGTGATGTCCTTGCGGATCTCCTGGGGCTCGAAAATACCGTTCCTCTGCTTGCCGGCACTCCGCAGCAGGCCGATGGCAGCGGAACAGGACGGCTGGGTTACTATCCCCAGCCGGTTGACCGGGCTATCTTTATCGATAAACTGCTCAACGTACTGAAACTTTCTTCCGTTCAGCTTGCCGGCAGGCTCCCTGAAACCATATCGGCCGTTGCGCTCTGCGGCGGCAGCGGGTCAGATTTTGCCGAAGTTGCCCGCAATCGCGGGGCGGACCTGTTTATAACCGCAGAAATCAAACACAACATTGCCCGCTGGGCAGAAGAGGCGGATTTCTGTGTTATCGACGGAACCCACTATGCCACCGAAAAACCTGCTGTAAAATTATTGACAGAAAAAATAGAGACCTACGCGAACAGCCATCGCTGGAATATCAAAATCACTGAGTCAACAACTGAGAGCCACCCTTTTTCTCTGGTGGATACAAATAGTTACAGGCAACCATCAAATCAAACAGGAGAATCGTCTTGAACGAGCAAACAGAACAACTTGTCCTTCTGCAGGAGATCGACCTTGAGATAGACCAGATCGACAACGAGATAAAAAAAGAGCAGGAAGAACTTGACCAGCGCGTATCGGCCCTGGCGGAAAGAGAGATTCGCATCAATGAACTCGACTCGAGAATAGAGACACTCGAGCGGGAAAGACGAACGCTTGAAGATGAGATGACTGACAAGATTGCCCGGGTTAAAGAGCGCCAGTCAAAAATGATGCAGGTCCAGACAAGCCGAGAGCAGACCGCGCTTCTCAAGGAGATCGAGGACGCCAAAAGGAACGTCAAGGAGAACGAGGAAAAAATCGTCGCCATCATGGAGCAGGTTGAAAAACTGACCACCGAGGCAAACGAAGAGAAAAACGTCTTGAAAACCGAAAAAAAACTGCTCGCCGAAGCAACGAAAACGGTCAGGGACGCCATCGAGAAAATCAACAAGGGCAAAAAAACCAAGCAGAACAAGCGTGACAAACAGGCCCAGAGCCTGGACAGCGCAATGATCAGCAAATATGATCTGCTCAGGGACCGGAGAAACGGCCTGGCAATCGTCAACGTGCTTGGAGGCGTGTGCCAGGGTTGTTTCATGAACCTGCCGCCTCAGCAATACAATATATTGCTCAGAGGCGACAAGATGCTGGACTGCCCATCCTGCCAGCGCATGCTCTATCACCAGGAACTTGACAATTAAGCACACTTTCCCCTTTCATCTTTCTCATTTAATCACTATTTTATTTACCGGAGCGGGTGCATGATCGCTCCGGTAAGTTTTTGCCGGGGAGGAAAGTCCGAACTCCGCAGGGCAGGATGGTTCGTAACACGAACGCCGGGTGACCGGCGGAAAGTGCCGCAGAAAATAAACCGCCCGATTCTATCGGGTAAGGGTGAAACGGCGAGGTAAGAGCTCACCGCTCTCATGGTGACATGAGAGGCAGGGCAAACCCCATCCGGAGCAAGACCAAATAGGGAGATGTTTGAGGGCTGCCCGTCCGAAATCTCCGGGTAGGTTGCAAGAGGTGTCGGGCGACCGGCATCCCAGTTAAATGATCATGGCCTTAATCGGTACAGAATTCGGCTTACAGCCCGCTCCATTTTTTCCCACTGATCACGACCGCCGCAACTCCTCAGACAAATGGGACATGAGCACAGATACTCGAGCGCTTAGATGGCCAGCCCTGCTGCGGTAATCATTCCGGCCGCCGGGAGCGGCTCCCGGATGAATTCGGCAATCCCCAAGCAGTTCCTGACCCTGGCTGGCAGGCCGGTCCTGGTTCACACCGTTTCAGCATTCGTCAGCTGCAGGGATATTTCCCAGATTATCGTTGTCGTGCCGGAGGGGAGGCAGGCAGAGACGGAGCTGCTGCTCAACAGGTACCGGGGCAGGGGGAAAAAAATCGCGGTGATAGCTGGCGGCCTGCGGCGCCAGGATTCTGTCCTGGCCGGACTGGAAATGGTCGATGCCGATATCGAAATTGTCCTGGTTCACGATGGTGCCCGGCCACTCGTCTCCCCTGAGCTCATCAGTCGCTGTTATCATGAAACAGCACGATCAGGGGCAGCAATCAGCGCCATTCCGGTCAAGGACACGCTCAAACAGGCAACCGCCGATGGCATCGTCGAAGACACCGTTGACCGGCGCTCTCTCTGGCAGGCCCAGACGCCCCAGGGGGCCCGCAAAGAGTACTTGCTGAACGCCTACCGGTCGCTGCAGGATGCTGATGTCACTGATGAATCATCACTGCTGGAGCGGGCCGGTATCAGTGTCAGCCTGGTTGCCGGCACAACCTCGAATTTCAAGATTACCACCCCCGAGGACCTCGAGCTTGCGGAAAAAATAATGCACAGGCAACAGACAACCATACGCATCGGCCACGGTTTTGACGCCCACAGGTTCGAGGCGGGAAGAAAGCTTGTCCTCGGCGGCGTCGAAATAGATCATCCTTTCGGCCTCGCCGGGCACTCTGACGCAGACGTGTTGACCCACGCCCTCTGCGATGCCATTCTCGGGGCGCTGGGCAAGGGCGACATCGGCAGTCATTTTCCCGACAGTGACCGCGCCTTCAAGGATATTCTCTCACTGCTGCTCCTCGACGAGGTGGTCGCCAAGGCACAACAGCACCATCTTTGTCTCGTCAATGCTGACATAACCGTCATCTGCCAGGCTCCAAAGCTCGCACCGTATATGCAGCAGATGAAGGAAAAACTGGCCTCGTGCTGCAACACGGGTCCTGACGTCATCAATATCAAGGCCACAACAACTGAAAAAATGGGTTACACCGGCCGAGGGGAAGGGATCAGCTGTCACGCTGTTGTCCTCCTTGATAACCGGAACCGATAATAGGGGATAAAAGAAAATGGATATACGGATAGACCGAGAGCGTCTGGCAAAAACCTTCGTTGAACTGTGCGAAATCAGCAGCCCGTCCCGCCAGGAAAAAGGGGTCGCTGACTATTTGAAAGCCGTTTTTGCGACACTCGGGGCAGACGCCGCCTACGAGGATGATTCTGCCGCCTCGACAGGAGCCTCCTGCGGCAACCTGATCTTTCGTTTTAAAGGCAGCAGCCCGGCGGACCCGGTCTTTTTCGCCTGTCACATGGACACGGTCCAACCCGGACAGGGGGTGCAGGTTACCCGCAACGGAGATATCTTCACCAGCAGCGGAGATACTATTCTCGGAGGAGATGACAAATCAGGGATTGCTCCCCTTATCGAGCTCGTCACTCTTCTCAGGGAGCGCGATATGGAGCATCGAACCATTGAACTCGTCTTTACGACATGCGAGGAAATCGGGCTGCTGGGGGCCAAATCTATTGATTATTCGCTGCTGCGTTCCCAATTCGGCTATGCGCTCGATTCAAATGGAATCGACAAAGTCATCATCGGGGCACCGGCATCTAACCGCATACGGATAGACGTCCATGGAACGTCCGCTCATGCCGGGATGAATCCTGAAGGCGGTGTCAGCGCTTTTCTTGTGGCCGCAGGAGCGCTCACCAGACTCAGACTCGGCAGGCTCGATCACGAATCAACGGCAAATATCGGTATCATGAAAGGCGGCATTGCGACAAATATTATTCCGGATCATCTGATGCTCCAGGGAGAAGTCCGGAGCCACTCGGTCAGCAAGCTTGCGGCCTTCACAAGTGAAATTGAAACAATCTTCCGAGAAACCGCAGCAAACTGGCAGGTAGATGACGAGTCGAAACGCCCCACCATTGATCTGGAGGTTGAGTCAGATTACCCGGCCATGAGGCTCTCCGAAGATGATGTGGTCATCAAAACGGTAAAGGCTGCGGGGCAGAAACTCGGCAGAAATATTTCCATGGTCATCGCCGGTGGTGGAAGCGACGCCAATATCTATAACGACCACGGGCTGTCAACGGCAATAATTGCTACCGGCATGAACAAAGTGCACACCACGGATGAGTGTCTTGACCTCAAAGACATGGTCAGTCTCACCGAACTGCTGTTCACCATAGCAACCGGCTGAGTCTGCCGGTTGGGCGAGATGGTGGGAGCAGGTAAATAGTTGCCGTGTGATTTCAGTTGATTGAACCACTCCGGGTTCTTTGTTGTTGAATTTCGCCACCACTTATTATAAACAAAACCAGACAACAGCGATAACGGCACAAAGCGTTCTGCGTCTTTGTGCCGTTCATATTTTTGCCAGAATTAACAAACCGCGTCTAATCATACATCAGAATCACAGCATGCAGCGATTCATCGGCCACCGGACCTCTGAGATGATGCCTTCGAACCATTACCCCGCTCAAGACAGCGGTTCTCTGCGCCCCAAAGATGAATGCGGCGTGTGCGGTGTCTACGGCCACGAGGATTCTGCCAAACTCACCTATTTTGGTCTCTACGCCCTGCAGCATCGAGGCCAGGAAAGTGCCGGAATTGTCTCGTCCGACGGCAGAAAGGTTTATATTCACAAGGACATGGGGCTCGTGCCCGAAGTCTTTTCAGAAGAAAAACTCCAGCAACTGCCGGGCAGCCTCTCTATCGGCCATGTCCGCTACTCGACAACCGGTGCCTCAAATATCATCAATGCGCAACCCCTGCTGGTAACCCACCAGGGCAATACCCTTGCCGTTGCCCACAACGGAAATCTGGTCAACTCGATCGAACTGCGCAGGAACCTGGAGACAAAAGGCTCTATTTTCCAGACGACCATGGACAGCGAGGTTGTCCTGCACCTGATGGCCCGGTCAGCGTCAAAATCGCTCGAGGACCGGCTGAAAGACACGTTCACTGCCGTGAAAGGTGCCTTTTCCATGCTGCTGATGACTCAGCAGTCATTGATTGCCGTGCGCGACCCGAATGGATTCAGGCCGCTGTGTCTTGGCAAACTCACGAACGGTTCATATGTCGTTGCCTCGGAAACGTGCGCGCTTGACTTGATTGAAGCGGTATACGTTCGAGATATTGAACCCGGAGAAATCCTGATCATCAGCGGGAATAAACTGAAATCGATTTACCCCTGGCCAAAGCAGCGTTCGAGTTTCTGTATCTTCGAGCATGTTTATTTCGCCCGGCCCGATTCTGATATTTTCGGTATCAACGTTTACGAGACGAGAAAACGCATGGGCCAGATACTGGCCCGTGAACACAGGGTTGACTGTGACTTTGTCATGCCCTTTCCCGACTCGGGAAACTACGCGGCAATCGGCTACTCCCAGGAGTCCGGAATTCCCCTTGAAATGGGCGTTATCAGGAACCACTATGTCGGGCGGACCTTTATTCAGCCCACCCAGTCGATGCGGGATTTCAATGTTCGCGTCAAACTCAATCCCGTGCGCTCTTTCCTGGAAGGAAAACGCGTTCTTATCATTGAAGATTCGATCATCAGGGGAACAACGGGAAAAAGCCGGGTACGGTCTTTGAGAAATGCAGGGGTCAAAGAGGTCCACATGGTGGTCAGCTGCCCGCCGACCAGACATGCCTGCTACTACGGGATCGACTTTCCCTGCTCAAAACAGCTGGTCGCGTCTGACAATGACGTAAAAGCAATCGGAGATTTTCTCGGGCTGGACTCGCTGTACTACCTGAGCCTGGAAGGGATGGTCGAAGCCACCGGTATGACGATGAACGATTTCTGCCTGGCCTGTTTTAACAATGACTATCCGGTCCCACCCGACCTTACCTTCCACAAGAACGCGCTGGACATCCTCTGAACCGCACCACACCGAAGTTCTCAGATACGGCAGACCACACAGTTTTTACCCGAGGCCTTGGCGTCATACATTGCCTCGTCTGCGCGCTTTAACATCTGGGCAAGGTCTTCTGCCGCACTGATATCTTTTTTACGAAAACACGAGATGATGCCAATAGAAAGTGTTGTTCCGGCAAAGTCGCTTTCCACGAATTTCAGCAGGATGCGCTGCACTATTTCAGTCGACTGGGTCGCTGTTGTCTGCGGCAGCAGGACGGCAAACTCATCGCCGCCGAGCCGGAAACAGAGATCAACGCTGTCGCGCGTTCCTTCTCTCATGATATCGCTGAGCGCAATCAGGACCCGATCACCGGCATCGTGTCCATGGGAGTCGTTGTAGTCCTTGAAATTATCAACATCGATCATGGCAAGAAAGAGAGAATAGCGCTGGCGGTAGGCGCGCTCAACCTCCCGGGGGAAGCGCAGGTCAAAGGCCCGTCGGTTTAACAGCGACGTGAGGCTGTCACACATCGACATCTCCTCGAGTTTACGAACCATACTCCTCTCGCGCAAGGCCCTGGCAAGTTTGGCCTCAAGCTCAGACTGATCAATCGGCTTTTTGATAAAGTCGATTGCTCCAGCCCTGATCACATCAGCGTAACTGGCCCGTTCATTGTAGCCTGTGGCAATGATGACGTCGGTTTCCGGATGATGCCTGACAATGTATTTCAAGAGCTCAAGACCATCCATGTTGGGCATGATAATGTCAGAAAGCACCAGATCGCACTTTGTTGATTTCAATACCTTCGTCGCGTCTACCCCGTCAGACGCCAGGAAGCAGCGATACCCCAGGGATGAAACAAGAACGCTCAGTGTCTTTCTCACCAGGTCGTCATCATCCACTACAAGAATCGCGGCTACATCATTTTTATCCATCGTGAAGTTTATTTCTGCCCCTGGGAAGAGTAATTATTCGATATGCATCCTCTTTACAGAATCTTAGGAACATTTTAGCCTGTCTGAAAGACAATGTCCAATTTTGCGGTATTGTATTTTGCTTTTCCGTTTCTTTTCTGATAAAAACTATTTTCTCATGGATTGAAAAACAGCGCCGCCACAGCGTGTGTTCTTCGACGATCCTGACGGTTACCCGTTCGCAACACAATTTTTATTGTCAATACAACATATTCCTGCCAGCAGGGACACATAATGCAAAAGTCCTCCACATTTCCAGACTCTGAGAATAACGTTCACCTGTTCAGGATATTCGAATCGGGAGCCTCGTCCGACCCCCTGGACGAAATAGTACACCTCGTTCACACCATCGCGCCGTCGATCAGTACAAGCCTGCTCAGCACTGTTCATTGGGATATTGAAGGAATTTACAGCGGTTACAATCCGGAATTCAGAGAAAACAGGAACAAGTATCATAACCTGAGACACACCTATGCGGTCGTTCTTGCAACGGTACGGCTTTTTCACGGTCTTACCGCGGAGGGCCGGCAATTCTCCAGCGCCGCAGTTTTGAAAGGGCTGCTGAGCGCCTATTTTCACGATACGGGCCTTCTGCTCAAATCATCAGACAGTGGCGACAACGGTGCGGCCTTTACGCGATGGCATGAAAAACGATCGATAGATGCCCTTTCACGCTACCTGAAAACCTCCCGCCTTGACGATGACCTGCTGCAAGACTGCAGCTCAATAATCCGGGGCACCACCATCGATTTTGATTTTCATTCCATACCGTTCAGCTCAGCTGAAATTGAACTCGTCGCCCAGATTGTCTCGACAGCTGACATTTTAGCGCAGATGGGTGACCGCTACTACATCGAGCAACTCCCTCATCTCTATCAGGAACATAGAGATGGCGGGGTTTTCGATCATGAGTCCGTGTTTGAATTAATGAAAGAATCCACAGCATTTTACCGCAACGTCATCAAGAAGCGGCTGGAAACAACATTGGGCAACACAGCCAGGGCGATGAGAGCGCACTTCAGGGAGCGCTGGAATCTGGACAGAGATTTTTACAATGAAAATCTAACGGCAAACATCAACTATCTGCAGATGGTTGTCAGCAAGTGTCGTGCTCACCCCAAAAATATATTTATCTATCTGCAGCGGCGCCCCCCGCGGATGAAGCGGGGGTGATGGGAGCCTCACTTTTCTCTGGGGTCCCTGCCGGTTTCAAACATTTCGAACAGGTCATAAAAAAGCCTGGCAACAGCACCAAAATGCGTAACAGCACCTGAGCCTGCATACGCTTTTGTCAACTCGAGTGCTTTGGCAAAACTTTCCTGACTCTCTGAATGCTTTGGGTCTTTAAGCGCGTTGACAAGCCGATCACCAATTCTATCCTGATCTTTTTCCATAGGCTCCACCATATCCCAGGTAGTTTTTGAACCACTATGTATTTTCTTCCACTATCCAGTTCATGTCCGCCTGCATGTCAATGTGTTGGGGCAATCCCGAAACCGCCACTGCCAGGATAGAGAACAGCAGGTTGTGTCGCACCCGGCAGGTGCAGCACCGCAGCCGGGCGGCATCACATGATATCGACAACTGAGCAGCCATATTCCGCCTTGATCAGCGGGTGGTAAAACTTCACATAGACAAAGAGCACCTGATCATCACGAGAATGTGAACCGGCACCGGAAATCACCCCGAAACATTTTTTTTCCTCCCCATCACTCGACCGCACGAGCGACGCAACCTGCCGACCCAGGATAGATTCCGCATTATCCTCGTGGACATACGGCAGGGTAAAGCAATACCCGCCACAGGCTATGAACTGCAGCGCTCCCGCGGCAGGGCTTGCAACATCTCCTCCCGATGAGTCACGCAGCAGCGGCATCGTGGTATTAACGGTGATTTCCTCACCTAGCGGTTTCGCACTGTCTTTTTCTGTCAGGTTGAGAAGATAAGGCAGCACGTCATAGTGATTGCAGTAATAATGCAGCTCTTCCGAGAGGACGGGAGAACGATCCCCAAGTTTTTTGAAACTTTTCCGGTCGAGAACCCGCACCCGCAGATTTGTCTGGGCAGAAAACGAGACGGTCCACCTGAGCTCCTGTATCAGCCCCTCACTGCCGATTAAATCTCCGGTCTGAAGGCTGGTCAGCATTATTTCACTCTTGTCATCACAGACATAAGCCAGTCCTGCAATGCCGCTGTCGATGAAAAAGATGTCGGTGACCTCATCACCCCGGCTGACGATCTCATCATCAGTTTTATAGGTTCGCGTTTTCAGCAGTTTGAAAAATCGGTCAGCCTCGTCAGCGTCCATCTGCTCGTAGAGTTTGCTCCAGATCATCAGGTGCTGCTGCCGGCTGACGCCGGAAACGTCGTCAGAAGCGGTTTCCCGGGTCTCTTCAGACTCGTCTTCTGCCGCTGACGCCGTCAATGTTTTGAAGATATCTCCTCCAGAGGAGATATGATCCATTTCATCACTGCTGAACAGCGTTATCTCATCGTCTTCATCGACCTCTATCCCTGTGCCGTCCCCATCTTCCTCTGCAGTCAAAAGCCCGTTTTCCGTTCTGCTTTCATCAGGGTTGTTGGCGTCGCTACTCGGGCCAGCCGCGCTCAGTTCCAGGACCTGAAGCGAGGCGGCTGCTTCAGTGACAATCCGGTCCCGCACCCCATACCGTTGCCGCCGTTCAGCCACCAGATCCTGCAGGCAGGAGACAGCTCGGGATGAGGGGAAAAATTTTATTCTGATACACAACTTCAACACCAGATCGTCCTGGATATGACGAGCGATGTTCTTCCTGTTTTCAAGCAGGCTGAGATAGGCCTCGCCAACATCGCTGTCAGTGTATTGCCCCAACTGGTTTATAATCTGTCCCTTGAGATCGTCATTCACCAGCAGCAGCGCCGCTACCAGGCGTTTCCGGATCTGGGTCCCGCCCAGCATTTCAATGCAGCTGACCACCTGCTGCTGAACTCTGATGTCGTTATAGGTCAAGTAGGGTTCGACGACAGCGTATAATTCAGTATCATCCAGTCGGGAAATGATAAAAATGACATTCCGGATAACAAACCATTGTGGATTTTCCTCGAGACAGGCGACAAGTACCGGAACCGTCACCTCTCCCACCTGGGGAATCAATTCGATGAGCGCAAAGCGTTCTTCTTTGCTGCTGGAGTAAATCATCTTCTGGATCAGGAACATGGCCGTAAATCGACCGAAATGTATCAGGAGCTTCTCAGCCACCCCACGCCTGTCGCCATTTTCGTCGAGATAGGTCTGGACCAGATTGTCAAGGATATCGGGCTCGGCCAGATTTTCATTGAGCTTGACGACCATGCTCCGGATCAGCTGCGGCTTTTCAATCTCACCTGCAGCCATCCGCTGCAAAACAGCGATGTGGCTTTCGACCTCGAGCCACTGTTCACTGTAGAGCATTTTCAGAATAATTTTCTGAAGCTGTGAGCAGAGTGACTCAAACCCGGCAATAAACTCATCCTCAGCCTGCAGCCAGTCAACCAGAATTCCAGACAAAATCTCCTGAAGGTCTTTGAAATCCTCTTCGATGATGATTTCAGAAAAAACAGAGAGAATCATCAGGGAACGCTCTCGTACGGCAACATCTTCGCTGGAAAGGCTTTCGCCGATTTTTTCGAGTATTTCGCCGGCTACCTGTTTTTCATCCAGTATGTATTTGTTGAGTATGTAGGAGGCGAGATTTTCAACGAGCTCATCATTGTAAAGGGTATCAAACCTGCCCTTCAAAAACAGCTGCACACCTTTTTCAACACGGTTGGCCTCCCGTTTTTTCTCTGCATCAGAGAGTATGGACTTTGCTTTAGCCAGGGCCTGCGCCTGCTTTTTTTTGTCTATCTCCATGGTTCCTCACCGTTCAAACCCGGTTGCAAAATACCCGGCCAATTCAGGGGTCAATCATACAAGTATAATGGTTTTCAGCGCATTTTAACAGTTCTCAGCTGATATTTGTGCCCGCTAAGCGGGCTGCTCCTCATTTGTTGTGCCTGTCTGCAGAAGGAAACAGACCAGGGTTCGTGCGGCCATTGCCTTTTAATACCGGAAATCCCATTTTGGCTCAAGCGGTTAATGATTTCAACATATTACACCATTATTCCTGATTAACTGCTCTTTTTTAATGATTAGCTTTTTTTTCTAATCCCTATTATCATTACAGTATCAATCGCCTCGGTTATCCCGGCTGAACCACGTAGTTTTATAACGTGACAGGGCCGCACCGTCAACGCCATCCATGCGTTATTATGAGTACACAGAATCACCATGAATCGCTGGCCGACCCGGCAACGCTCAACGAGTTTGTCAGCTCTCTGCAACGACTTTTCAAAATAGGCATCTACTACCCGAAGGGCCACGCAATACTGGACAAGGCAACCAACCGTTTTATGCTGCTGCTGGCCGCCCTGGCGGGAGACAACCCTACAGTGATCATCCAGGACCACGGGAACACCTTGATGGTCGAAGGCGTTGATATTGATCCCAACCACCCTTATGTCCAGGAGTTTAAACAGATGCTGTCCACTCTCGGTATAACAGCGATCACCATCGCCCGAGAGATCGCCATGGAAGAGCTGCATGTTTTTGTCAGAAAGATGATCTCTTTCAAGGCCGAAATTATCGCCGCAAAACAGTTTACCCGCATTGAGGTCGATCAGTTTCCTCACTCCATTGATATCAAGCTCAAGGAATTTCTTGCCCGGGAAGACGGTTCAATTTCTGATGATTCATCCGGAGAGGCAACAGAAAATTTATCCTCTTTTATCGAATCACTGGCCTCCTATGGTTTAAAAGAAGATGAAATCAATCAGTGCAAGGAGCTCCTGGACTCACTCCCGTCCCGGCTCAAGGAAAGTGACATTGATCTCAGCCTCCTGCCCCATGCGTCCTGGGATGATATCGCCCGTCTTCTCGCCAGGGCCGTCGGTTTTGATAAAAAAGGTGACGACGATATCAGGAACCGGGTAACGACGCACACCAATATCAATGCCCTTGCCTCCATCCTCCGGAAGCTCGAACACGAAACAACAGACAAGAAGTCTCAGCAATCCATCAACCTCATTGTGTCGATCATCAGGAGACCACTGTCCGACGCTGAACTGGAAATTGCCGAGGATGAGGATGTCGGCGGAAGAATATTTCCGGATAAGCCGAGCATGACCATCGACCAGGTCCAGGAATATACCTCCAAGAACAAGCTGCACCCCAGGATTCTGAAAAGTATCCCCGAATCGCCTCAACAGGACGAGACCCTGTCGATACTGATGCAGCTGGCGCAGCACGACCAGACGCTGCAGACGCAGATTCGAATGCAGCAGGTTTTCAGGGAAATACTGTCAGCGAAACTCTCCCAGACAAAATGGGAAATCATCAGCTCCGGGTTGCACACCATTGTGCGCCAAGGGAAAAAGGCGAGAATTTCGGCAACGGTCAAGCTGCTGGTTGAACCGCTGCGCAAATCAAAACATGAAAACTCCCTGCATCTCCTCTTTCTGACAACCCAGCTCTGTGACGCGCATGAAAGCAGAGCAATCTGGCCATATGTGGTCAACGAAATACTGGTAAACGGCAGTAATGTGGATCAGCAGTCATATCAATATCTCTGCCAGTTCGCAGCCAATCTTTCTACAGAAGAGATGCTGGCCGCACTGCCCCAGCTTCAATTGCTTGAATCGTATCAGGATAACAACATTGCTCCCGATATTTTCACTTCCCTGCCGCGACGCTGCTACCCGTTCTTTGCTTTCCTCTATAAAACGGATATCGCGCCATATATCGGAGAACGCGTGCTCGGCGGACTCAGGAGAAATCCACCCGACTGGCTGTGCAAGGCCGTTGCGCCACTGCTTGACCTGTCCCAACAGGAGCATAAGGTCTTTTTGTACTCCTACCTGCGACAGACCGCACAGCAGTCACTGCCTGCTGCCCTCAAGGCTGTTGCCGCCAAGATCATCGCAGCGTCTCTGCCTCAGCTCCCCGAGGCAAAGCGGGAGGAATCCTGGGTGGAGAACACCATCAGGACATTGGCTCAGCTGCAGACCAGCGAAACCCGCGCCCTGCTCAACAATATCGCCAGAGAAAAGAAACTGCTCTTTATCCCTGAGTGGCCGGCAGAGTGCAGGAAGGCCGCGGAACAGGCGCTTCAGGCAAGTACGAGAAAACGCTAGGATCCCCGACTATGTACGATAATCTTAATACGCTCTTAATCCTGCTCTGCCGAACTATTTCCACCCGCAAGCTCTACTTTGGAGCACACCCGAAAGTTGAAACGCTGACGATCGATTTCATGAAGAAGCTCAAGGAGTTCTGCGTTGAAAATGAAATCAACAAACTCTTCATCGGAATAATTGACAACAATCTTGTTTTCGAAGGAAGAAATCTTGTCGGACCATCGATTGTCGGTCGACAACTTATCAACTTCGCTGCAAAACTCAAGTGCGGAGGGATTGCCTTTTCGAGCCAGACTGCCGAGTCGGAATTCAAGGCCTTTCTCAACCTGACCCTGGACCTCACCACGCCTGTCGAAAACATCCAGGAAGCACGAGAGTTGCTTGTCTCACGGGATATTTACAATATTGAAATTGCCCACCAGTATGTCGGTCCTTCCGGACCAATGTCGCGAGACCAGCAGGCTGCCTGGCATGGACAGGACAGCGGCGACTTTATCCACTCGCCGACCTTGATTTACCAGGCATTGTTTGACGCGGTTGCCCAGGCACACGGGGATGTCGCCAGCGGCAACGACATAGATATCGACAACACGAGATCCGTCAGTGAATACATGCTGCACTTCACCCAGACACGATTTTCTGACATGATGCAGCACGTCCACTACCCCGATTACGACACCTACACGGTGGGGCATTCGGTTCGGGTTGCTGCGCTGGCGGTATTTCTGGCAAATTCATTCAATTGGGGCGAGGACATGCTGCTGGCAATCGGCACGGCCGGACTGCTTCATGATGTCGGTAAAAGTAAAATTGCGGACGACATTCTCTACAAACCGGGCAAACTGAATAAAGAAGAATTCGCCTTGATGATGGCGCATTCACAAATGGGAGCGGAAATTCTCCTGGGGCAGAAGAATACCACCCCCCTCGATATTGCTGCTGCCTGGGGACACCATATCAGGCATGACGGCTCCGGCTACCCCAGGCAGCCGGCCTGGGCGGCCCGGCACCCGATAACATCCGTGCTGCAGATCTGTGATGCCTTTGAGGCCCTCACCGCTGCACGCCCCTACAAGCCGCCGCTTACGCCGCATATGACATTCAGCATCATGCTCAACGACAAAGGCGGCTTCCACCCTGCGCTGCTGGCTTCATTCATCTCGGCCGTCGGTCTCTACCCAGCCGGCAACCGGGTAATCCTCTCTGATGGCAGCAAAGGCATCGTCAGCAATGTCGGTCCGCAGATAGACCGTCCCCGCATTCAGATCACCCACGATCGGGAGGGAAACGAGATCCCCGTCAGCGACCAGCAGCTGATAAATTTAGCCGCGGGTGAACACAGGGACCTTTTCGTTGCCGAATTAGTGCAGGGGGTAAGCGAATGAGCTACCAGACTCCCTTGTTTTCCATTGATGCCCAGGGCTCCTGGACCGGCAGTCGCTCTCCCTGCTGCAGAAACTCGATTGAGATCTGATCAGGTGTTCGAATGAAAGCCATGTAGCCGTCTCTTGGCGGCCGGAGAATGGTTACCCCTTTATCCATCAGCATGCTGCAGTATTCATAGATGTTTTCGACGCTATAGGCAAGATGACCGAAATTCCTGCCCTCACTGTACGCTTCCTGCTGATCCCAGTTATAGGTAAGTTCAATTTCAGGTTCTCCGGGAGCAGTTGCAAAGAACACCAGGGTAAAACGCCCGGCCTCGTTCTCTTTCCTCCTGGTTTCCACCAGGCCAAGTTTCTCGGAGAAAAACGCCACTGATTTGTCTAGATCCAGTACCCGTATCATTGTGTGCAAATATTTCATTGTCAGTCCTCCTTACTCTGTTTATAAAGACGGTTACCACGGAATTCAAAGTATAAGAAATACGTACGATAAAGAAAGCTCATTTTGTCTTTGTCCGTTTTTTTTCAGTCCGCGGGCAGATCATCACCTTTCAGCTAACAACGCTCATGAAATTTGAAGAAATCCGCAATAAAATCGATGGAATTCCCTACATCATGTCGGAAATGGCCAAGGATCTCTACCGATTCGTCATTGAGAACAGGCCCGCACATTGCCTCGAACTTGGTTTTGCCCACGGTGCATCCAGCTGTTATATCGCGGCAGCCCTCGACGAGATTGGCAACGGACAGCTCACATCGGTCGATTTACTCTCCGGTTTATCATGGCAGAAACCCGCCATCGAAGAACTCATGGAAAAAACCGGACTGACCAGGTGGGTCAGCATAAACAGAGAGCATTCCGGATACAACTGGTTTCTGAAAAAGAAAATCATGGAAAACAGTGACGGCAACAGCTGTACACCGATCTATGATCTCTGCTTCATCGACGGCCCCAAGAACTGGACCATCGATGGTGCCGCTTTTTTTCTCGTCGACAAGCTCCTCAAGCCAGGCGGCTGGATTGTCTTCGACGATCTCCAGTGGACCTACCAGAAAAAAATCGACAGCGGAAAAACCAAATCAGACGGCGTCTTTCTCCTCGAACTCGGTCCCGATGAGATTGAGCAGCCCCATATAGAGCTGATTTTTCAGCTGCTTGTCATGCAGCACCCGGGGTACTCCAACTTTCTCGTCAAGGACAACTGGTGGGCATGGGCTCAAAAAACGCCGCATGGGAAAAAGGAGGTCACATTCAAAAACTCAAAAGAGTATCTGCAGCGTCTTCAGGCCTGGGAAACAAAATTCAACAGGAGACACCGGCGACCGTTCGAGCCGTTCCCCCAGCAGGAGAACCGCTAATCCCGGCTTCAGCTGCCGGCGACAGGAAGCAGCAGCGTAAACGCACTGCCATGGCCCAGGCTGCTCTGCACCTTGATACTCCCGTGGTGCGCCTCGACAATACTCTTGACAATCGCAAGCCCGAGACCGGTTCCGATAACCTCACGGGTATTCTGATCCTTGACCCGGTAAAACCTGTCAAAAACACGCTCGAGATCTTCTTGGGGAATACCATAGCCGGAATCCTCAACGCAAATCTTCAGGTACTCATTTTCAAGAGCGGCGGAGATGCGGACACTGCTGTTTTCCGGTGAATACTTGATCGCATTGGTGATCAGGTTCGTCATGACCTCTTCCATGCTTCTCTGATTCGCCAGCACGGCAGGAATTTCATCGACTTCCAGACTAATGGAAATGCCACGTTCCGCCGCTCCGGGCAGATGAAAGGCAACCTGTTCCTCCAGCAGCTGTTGCATATCAACCGCGGACTTTTCGCTGCTGATCAGGCCTGCTTCTATGCGCGAGAGATCAAGCAGTTCGGAGACCATGTTGGTCAAGCCCAGGATCTTTTCAGAAGCCCGTCCCAATATCTCACGCTGCTTATCCGTCACATCCCCCGCCAGGCCGTCAAGAATCACCTTGATCTGCATCAGCAGAGAGTTCATCGGGCTCCTGACCTCATGGCTGACCATTGAAACGAAATCTGACTTCAGCTGTTCTATCTGCTTGAGTGCGGTAATATCATTGAGAACGGTTATCGTACCGATATTGGAACCTCCGCGGCCTGGGAAGGGAAGGCATTTGGCATTATAGATCTTCCTGCTTTCACCAACCTGGCGACTGAGTTCCTCCGTCACCTCTGAGCCGGATTCAGGTGGCATCTGCGAAGCCGTGTCGATCATTGCCCGCAGCTGTTCCCCGACATTGATCTCATCGATACTCCGGCCAAGCACCGGCTCACCATGATAGCCGATCATGTGGAGGAACGCAGGATTGGCCAGGACGATCCGTTTTTCGATATCGCAGGTCAGCACTCCATCCGCCAGCCGGTTCACCATCACCTTGAGCCGGGAATTTGTCTCGGCAATGTCCTGGAGCGCGAGATTATACTTGATTGCTTTGTTTACGACCGCCCTGAGTTGATCCGGAGTGAAGGGTTTGGGGACAAAATCAAAGGCCCCCCGTTTCATCGCACTGATGGAGTGCTCGAGTGTCGCATACCCGGTGATCACAATCACCACCGTATCCGGGTGCCGCTCTTTAACCAACGACAGGACCTCAAGACCGGAAAGCCCCGGCATCATCAGGTCAACCAGAATAATGTCAAAGTGGCGCTCCTGGATCATCTTCACACCTTCATCACCGTCTGAGGCCAGTGCCACTTCAAACCCTTCTTCCTGCAAAATCATCTGGCAGGCGTCACGAATACGCGGTTCGTCGTCAATTACCAATATTTTCAGCTGGCTTTTCAGCAGTTCCGCCTCCATACCGCTCATCCCTCTCCCCCGCTCCAGTTATCCGATCGATTCAAAAAGTATTTCGTTTGAAATGGTCACTACCGGCAATTCAAGTGCAATGGTCGTGCCCATGGCAGACGTCTGCTTGACCCAGATACGTCCCTGGTTTTCTTCCATGATACCGTAGGCCATGCTGAGCCCGAGCCCGGTTCCCTTGCCGAGTCCCTTGGTGGTGAAAAATGGGTCAAAGACTTTCGAGATATCTTCCGACCTTATCCCGCAGCCGGTGTCGGCGACCTCGAGACAGGATTTTCCTCTCTCCTTGTCCCAGTGTGTCCTGAGGGTAATAACACCCTTTTCCTCCATGGCGTCGACCGCATTCATGATCAGGTTGATGACCACCTGGCAGATTTGATTCTTGTCGGCCCGAACAAGAATCTCGTGCCCTGCCAGCTCTTTGACAATCTCGACATTCATGAACAGGCGCTGGTCGTGGAGCAGCTTGAGGCTGTCGGTCACCAGGCTGTTGAGCGGAAAGACCTCTTTGGAGGGGGCTGACTGCCGGCTGTAGGCGAGCAGGTTTTTAACGATATCCCGACAGCGTTCGGCATCCTCAAGTACATAGTCGAGATTTTTGCTCAAAGGGTGCTCGTGTTCGAGTTTTTCCCGCATCATGTTGCCATAGAGCAGAATGCTGGTAAGCGGGTTATTGATCTCATGGGCGACACCGGCTGCCAGCCGCCCAAGCGAGGCCATTTTTTCGGTCTGGCCGATTTTCGTCTGGGCTTCACGCAGCTTCTGCTCGACGTGGAGTTTTTCCCTGAGGTCATTGAAGATCCCTGCGGTTGCCTCTTCCTCATCCCCCTCGTAGATGATCGCTGCGGTCATCTCAACCGGGATTTTCTCTCCTTTCTTGTTAACGATGTCCAGCCTGGTGATCGGCAGTTTCCCCCGGCCCCCGTGTTTTTCATCACGCAGCATCTTCATGATGTCCCGGGCAACCCCCTTGGGATAAAAGCTCTCGATATGGACATTTCTGACTTCTTCGGCAGAATAGCCGAAAAGATCTTCGGCAGCCTTGTTTGCCAGGATGATATCGCCTCTGCGATTGGCCGCGATGATGCCGCTGACTGAACTCTGGACGACCTTGTCGATGAGTTCACGCATGTCAGTGTAGAGTTTTTCAAGAATCTTGACCCTGGTCACATCCCGAATACTCTCGATAACATATTTTACTTCCCCACTATCTCCGAGGATCGGAGAAAAGACCCGATCCTCCCAGCGGGCCTCCCCGTCAGCTTCGACCGTGTGCAAAAGAACAGATTGGCCCGTTCTGGTCTTGAGCACGAGACAGAGCGGACATTTCTTCTCGTCATCACAGGGAAAGCTCTGATCGGGAAAGTGGATCTTGTTGGCCTGCCTGCAGGTCTGGCCGACCAGGGAATCAGCTTGTCCCCCGAGAGCTTCAAGGAAAACGTCGTTGACAGCTATGATTGTGCCGTCGGGCTTGAGTATGCGGGTCGGATAGGAGAGAGAGTCAAAAACCCGAATCCGCCAGTCTATGTCTTTTTCATCCGGTGCCATAATTCTTATTACTGCTCTCTAGAGATGCTGCTGGCTCATATTTGCATTAATGTTCGAGACAACCCCGGGAACGTGTCCCGGCTTTTCAAACACATTATGACAGTTTCGGCACGATAAATATTTTTTCAAGCGCCTCAGCACTGCGCTGTCCCTTTTTCTCCGGCGTAATTAAATAGATACTCGTTCCGGAACAACCTACGGCAAACAGTTCACAGCCCTTATCCTGCAGGCTGGCCAGGGCGGCGGAGGCGACACCGTAACGGTCATGGAAGTGGGGCCCATGAAGGTAGAGGAGCTCAGCCTCTCTGTGTTCTGTCCTGGAAAACAAATCACCAGCCGCGCTGAACAACCGCCGATACGCCTTCACCCTCCGGTTTTCATAGAGCAGCCCGAGCTTGTAGGCACTGTCGTCAACGCGCTGCATCAGCGCCATCTCGAATATGCCCCTGCCGTCCTCGACGGCCTGCAGCTCTTTGCCTAACCATGCAAGTTTGTCCTGGGGAATATACGCTGTCGTTATCAGCAGGTCTTTCTTTATCGATGACCCGTATATCTTGATTACCGGCTCCCAGTAGACGGCAGCTGTCTCCAGGACCGAAAGATGATCGCCGCTGGAGGTTTGATTTTCAATCTTGTCGTGCTTTGTCTGCTGGCGAAAGGGCGCGTGATTATCAGGCAGCTGGAAGGAGGTTTGCAGGACCTGGGCCGCCCGCTCCAACTGGCAGAAATCTGTGTTGATCACTAGTGCTGAAAGAGAAGAGCACAAACTGTAGAGCGAGAGCCTGTTCTCGGCAAAAATCTCCAGCATTGCGCCGAGCGTTCTCAAGCGTGACTGGTGAGGAAAGAGTGTCAGGCTTCCCGTCGAGGATATCAGCTCCGTTCCCACACCAAAGGACTGCGCCGCATCAGAGTCCGGCCAGAACTGGTCAAAATCTTTCCGGGACAGGCTAACTGCCGCACACCCGTCATTGACCGCCTGGAGGCAGAGAAACGGCAGGTTGATTTTTTCTTCTGCAAGCTCACCGAGGATACTGATGAAATCATGACAATCAGGGGCAATACCTGACAGGCTGGCCAGTACCTGTTCAGTGCTGAACCTCAGACCTCCTATCAGGATTTTCCCAGTGGTTGTGCTGTCCATGCCCCGCCGATCGTGCAGAATGGTAACAATTCGTGGATCTCCGGGTGTTTCCAGAGATCCACCTTCCGGCCGCTAGAGCGTATCTTTGACGATCTCCATCAGCTTATCAAGGTCGATCGGCTTTGGGATAAAGTCATCAGCCAGCGTTGTCTTGCCGCCCATGTGCGTGTAATTGGTCGAGTTGATGGCATCGGTCACCGCGGTAAGCAGAATAATTGGAATATCCTTGTACTCATCATCGTTTTTCAATTCGTCACAGAGCTTATAGCCATCCTTGCGCGGCATCATCACATCGAGGATAACCAGGTCCGGCCGCTTCGCTTTTATTTTTTCAAATCCTTCGACGCCGTCATACGCTTTTGCAACCGCAAAATCTTCACTTTCGAGCTTCATTGACAAGGCTTCCACTAAATCGGTGTCATCATCGACGACGAGTATCAACTGTTTGTCGCTCATCTGCAAAACCTCCTTGCTGTGTACCATCTGGTTTTCGTTAAACTTGTGGTCTGGGGTAGAGTCCGGCCCGTTTTACAATTTCTTCGACCTTTTCTTCCCAGTCAATTGCCATAATATGAAATCCTGCCACGCCCTCGACCTTTTTCAACCGTTCTATTGTCTCGATACAGATCTTCACGCCTTCTTCCGGCTGTTCCTCTTTCGGCACACTGCCCATGCGCTCGACAAGCTCGACCGGTACGTCCATTCCGGGGACCCTGTTCTTCATGTATCGGGCGGCACCGACGGACTTCATCGGGGTTATCCCTGCGAGGATATAACATTTCTTGTGCAGGCCCATTTTCCGGACACCTTCCATCCATCGCTCAAATTTTTCCACATTGAAAATGCACTGGGTCTGGATGAAATCGACGCCAGCCGCCACTTTCTTGGCAAGGCGCATAACCCGGAGTTCAAAGGGATCGGCAAACGGGTTGGCAGCCGCACCGATAAACATCCTCGGAGCGCCCTTGATATCGGCCCCTCCCTGGAATTTTGACTCATCACGCATGTTTTTAACCATCTGGATGAGTTGTATTGAGTCGATATCGTGGACGTTTGCCGCCATCGGATGATCGCCGAACTTGGTGTGATCACCGGAAAGACAGAGCATTGTATCGATCCCCAGCGCATAGGCACCAAGGATATCCGCCTGCATGGCAAGCCGGTTGCGGTCACGGGTAACCATCTGCAGGAGCGGGTTCATCCCCATCTGCTTTACCAGCACTGAACCGGCAAAACTTGACATTCGCACCATGGCGGTCTGGTTGTCGGTAATGTTTACCGCATCGACAGCACCTTCGAGGTACTTTGCCTTTTCTCTTACCGTCGCCGCATCTGCTCCACGGGGAGGACCGCACTCCGAAGTAACTGCCAGGTGTCCAGCCGCCAGAACCTTTTCTAAATAACTCTCAGTTTTCATTCCGCTAAATCCTCTCTTATTATCTTACGGGGTCCACCGCCTCCCCCTGGTCTCCAATCTTTAGCCGGCATGATTTCAAGATACCTATCCTGTAAACCGAGGGCTTTCAGCCTGTCCCAGATCAACTGCCAGGCACAATCCACATCATCGCTGATCTCACACTTACCTGTTGAAGATCCGCCGCAGGGGCCGTTCATCAGCTGTTTGGCGCACTTTGCGATCGGGCAGATGCCACCCGTCAGCCCGAGCAGGCAGTCACCGCAGCCTTTGCAGCGCTCGGTCCAGACGCCCTGGCGTTCCGAGCCGCCCATGAACTTTGTATTGACTGCCGGAAACACCGGTTTGTCCTTGAAACGCATGGCAAGCTGCTGCACCCCGCAGCCACAGGCCATTGACAAGACGGCATCGGCGCTGTCAATCATGGGTACCAGCTCTTCCACATACTCTGGGTCGCACTGCCGCTCCAGGGTGTGCTCACGGATCTCGATGCTGCTGCCGCTCTTCAGCAGTGCCATCTGAAGACCTGAAGCCAGCAGCCCGACTTCCTTTCTCCCACCTGCAGCGCAGACCGTGACGCACTCGTTGCAGCCAAGCAGCAGAATGCGCTTGAAAGGCTTGACATACTCGATAATTTCTTCT
Source organism: Desulfocapsaceae bacterium (assembly GCA_963674815.2). GTDB lineage: Bacteria > Desulfobacterota > Desulfobulbia > Desulfobulbales > Desulfocapsaceae > MADRE3. The sequence continues at coordinate 192,916 of CAXXTV010000004.1, read as the reverse complement.
AGAGGCTTCCGTTCAGCGGTAATCATTGTGATTCATTCTCCTTCTGATACTCTGTTAAATCTCCTGCACCACACGGATTCTCTTATGCAGCAGCAGCGTTAATCGGACTTGGTCCCATTTTTCGTATCTGTTCTGTTATTTCCGTTGCAACCTGTGCAAACCTGTCTCCCATTCCGGCCGACATCCTGACCATCTGCAGCCGCTCAGGCTCGATACCGATTTCCTCAAGATAGTTCTGCACATGGGCAACCCGTTTTGCAGCTTTCGTATTACCGCTCTTGAAGTGGCAGTCACCCTCCAGACAACCAGCCACATACACGCCGTCAGCGCCTTTTTCAAAGGCCTTGACAATGTGCAGCTCATCGACCTTTCCAGAGCACGGAACACGGATAATTTTAACATTGGATGGGTAGGGGAGCCGCTGGCTGCCGGCCATGTCCGCAGCCGTATAAGCACAATAGTGACAGCAGAATGCCACGATTACCGGTTCAAAATTTTCCATTATCCTTCCACCTTCTCAAAGAGTTGTTCTAACTTGGAGAGAATCTGATCGTCTTCAAACTGCATCAGCCCGATTGCCTTTGCCGGACATTCAGACGCGCAGATTCCACAGCCGTGACACTTGGCTGGATCAATTTCCGAATAGCCTTCCGCATTGATGTACGGGACATCAAACGGGCAGGCCCGCACGCAGATCAGGCAGGCTGCGCAGCGGCTGCTGTCCACCTTCGCCGTGGCGGCGCCAAGGCTGATATAGTCTTTCGCCAGCATGGTATGGGCACGGGAAGCGACAGCCCGGGCCTGAACAAGGCTCTCGCTGATTGTTTTTGGTGCGTGGGCGGTCCCTGCCACAAAAAAACCCGGAACAGGCAGGTCAACCGGCCGGAGTTTGACATGGTCTTCGAGAAAATAGCCGTCAATCGTACGGGGCAGCTTGAATACCATTGCCAGTTCCTCGGTGGAATCCTGATCGGCTATTAAACCGGTGCTGAGGCAGAGGCAGTCGGCACTGACGCTAATCTCTTTGCCAAGAATGATATCCTCGAAGCTGACCACTACCTTGTTTTCTGCCGCAGAAATCCGGGGAGGGTTTTGCTGCTTGTAACGGACAAAAATGACCCCTTTTTCCCGGGCCTTCTGATAATATTCCTCCTGGAACCCATAGGTCCGCATGTCGCGATACAGAACAAAAACGCGGGCCTCCGGATTCTGTGCCACGATGTTCAGGGCATTCTTAACCGCTGTCTGGCAGCAGATCCGCGAACAGTTCGGGTTGTCTTCCGTCCGCGAGCCGACACACTGGATCATCACCACGTTTTCCCAGGAATCAACGACCTCCGGGCTGTCGGCGATCAGTTCCTGAACCTCGAGCTGGGTTTTGACCTGGTCGCATTCTCCCAACATGAACAGCTCTGGCCGGTGCGGTTTGGCACCGGTTGCAAGGATGGTCACCCCGTGCTCGATCTGGCGGTAAAACATCTGCCGCCCCACCTGCATGCCGGTGGTGAACATGCCTGGCATTCCCGTGTGGTCGACAATGATTGCCCCGGTGATCACCTCTATGTTTTCGTGAGCCATCGTCTGCTCGACAAGATTTGCAACAAAGGGCTGAACCTCGTCACCTTCAAGGGTTCGCCTGATCTTCAGGGCAACACCGCCAAGCGTGGGCGTTTTTTCCGCAAGATAGACCTTAAACCCCTGGTCAGCCAGCTCAAGAGCCGAAGTCATTCCGGTCACGCCGCCGCCGACGACAAGCACATTTTTGTTGATCGGCAGGCGATGCTCGGCAAGCGGCTGCGCCTTGACCACCGCCCCGACCGCCATCCTGAGCAGGTCGCCGGCCTTGGCTGCAGCCTTCTCAGGCTGGTGGGCATGGACCCAGGTTGCCTGGTCCCGTATATTTGCAAACTCCAGGAGGTACCTGTTTATTCCCGCCCTGCGGATAAGATCCTGGAATTTGCTTTCGTGCGTCCTGGGCGAGCAGCCGCCGATCACGACCCGGTTGATGTTCTGTTCTTCAATGGTTCGGCGAATATCTTCCATCGACTCGCGGCTGCAGCCGTGTCCCTCAGCTTTTGCAACAACAACATTGGGGAGCCGGGAAGCACCTGCAACAATGGCATCGACATCGATGACGCCGCCGATATTCTCACCGCAATCACAGACAAAAACCCCAACTCGCGGTTCTTCACCGACAACGTTGCGCTCGGGTGGAACCGCGGGGACAGCCGGCTCATCCTGATCTTTCTCAGGCGACGAGATGTCTTTTCCGGCAAGGCATGCAGCCGCACTGGCCTGGACCATTGTCTCGGGTATATCCTTCGGGGCCTGGAAGGTTCCGGCTACATAGATACCGGGGCGGCTGGTTTCCACCTGATTAAACCCCGGATGTACAGGAAAATGACTGTCGTTCAAGGCAATACCGGCTTTTTCAGCCAGCGCTGTTGTCTCCACACTGGCCTTGAACCCGGTAGACAGCACGACCATATCAAATTCTTCCGTGAGCAGGTTTGACGAGTCGTCCAGGGTGTAGGACAACGACAGGTTCTCCTGCCCGTGAGCACGCAGAATTGAATGCGGCCGGCTGTGGATAAAGCGGATTCCGAACTCGTCCCTGGCACGCAGGAAGTAGCGTTCGTAATCCTTACCGAAGGTGCGCATGTCCATGTAAAAGATTGTTGTCTCGATATCTTCCTGGAACCGCTCCTTGGTGACCATGGCTTCCTTGAGCGCAAACATGCAGCAGGCGCCTGAACAGAAAGGAGCGGCACCTTTTTGCAGCCCCCGCGAGCCGATACACTGAATCCAGGCTACTTTTTTTGGTTTTTCTCCGTTTGAGGGCCGTAGGAGCCGACCGCCGGTCGGCCCGGAAGCTGATAAAATGCGCTCATACTCAAGGCTGGTAACCACATCCGGCTGCTCTGCATAACCGAGATAATCGAGACCGCTGGGATCAAACAATGCAGCACCGGGTGAGAGGACAATTGCACCACAGGAGATATCTCCGCTGCTGCCGAGATCATCAGGGTTAATGGCTCCCGCCGGGCAAATCTTCACCAGCGACTCGATATCAGTGCATTTATCCAGCTCAATCGAGTAAGCCTGGGGGATCGCCTGCGGATAGCGCATGCAGGTAGGTGCCCGATGGTCGAGTCCCGGAGAAAACCTGACGCATTCAGGAAACGCTTCATAACAGGCACCACAGCCGGTACACTTGTCGAGATTGATATAGCGCGGTGTGCTCTTCAGGCTGACGGTAAAGTTCCCTTTTTCTCCGGTAATCGCCTCGACCGTCGTCATTGAAAGCAGAGAAATATGTTCCTGGCGGCCGCTTTCCGAAAGATTGGGTGCGAGTGTGCAAAGATCACAATTATTGGTTGGAAATGTCCTGTCCAGCTGGGTCATCAGGCCCCCGATATTGCAGGCACTGTCGACAAGGACCACATCCTTTTCGGCCTCGGCCAGGTCGAGAGCCGTTCGAATTCCTCCGAGGCCGCCTCCGACAACGAGCACCCTGTTACTGGTTTTTGATCTATTTGTATTCTGCATGTGTTTTATTCCTGAGGGGTTCGCAGGTTATCCTGGTTATCTTTTCTGCTGTCTGCTCTTTTAAAGACCGGCAATATCGAGAATTTCGGGAAGCTTGTGCTCCCAGCCAAGCGTCTGCAGCAGCACGCCGCCTGCCATGTCTTTCAAAGAAGCCACGGTTTCTCCGGCAATTTTAATTCCTTCGCGCTCCCGGTCCGAGGACTTGCGGATTCTCCTGATCAACTCGTCCGGGATACTGGTCCCCGGTTCACTGTTGACAATGTACTGGGCGATAGCCAGGGATTTGATCAGGAAAACAGTCGGAATAACGGGAACATTTAACGGTTTTACCTTCTCCATGAACGCGGCGAATTTTTCCAGATCAAAGACCGGTGGAGTGATCAGAAAGGCTGCTCCGGCACTGATTTTTAGAGCAGCCGCAGCAATTTCCTGGTCCAGGGCAGCTTCGTCCGCGCCTGGAGCAATGGTGCAGCCCACGGTAAAATCAGGTATCCCGTCGAGCTCGAAGCCGCCGAGATCCTTTCCCTTGTTCAGGGCGGCAACCGCCTCGACAAGTTCTGTCTCATCAAGGTCAAACACCTCTTTGGCTTCCCGGTGATCACTCTGGCTGATATCTTCGCTGTGAGTGACCAGCACATTCTGGATGCCGAGAACATGGGCGGCAAGTAGGTCGCCCTGCAGCGCCATCCTGTTGCGGTCGCGGCAATAGACATGGATGATCGCCTCCACGCCCTGCTGCTGCATGAGCACACCGCCGGCCAGAGCACTCATTCTCATGATACCGTTGTCCATATCCGGTACGACGATGGCATCGATTCTCCCTTTGATCCTGCGGGCATCGTTGACCAGCCGGGAAATGTTGACTCCTTTCGGCGTGTGCATTTCGGCCAGTACAACAAAGTCTCTTGCGGCTATTCGTTTTTGAAAACTCATATATTCTTCCCTCCAGCTCAGAGCTGACTTATTGAAATTTCTCCCTGAACACTCAAGGCACTTGATCAGAATGGATTACGACCCGAATTCCACGTTAGTACAGGGCTGTCTCGGGGTGGAAAACATTCACATCTTTCAGGTCGTCACCAAGGTAGGCTCGCTCGTTCGGACCAAGGATTCCCAGGGACAGGCAGATAAGGGTCCAGATGTGTACCGTGTTATACGATGCCCCGTGATGATGTCCCAGGTCATGGACCTGGGCATGGCAGTTATGGCAGCCGGTAACGCAGTAATCGGCGCCGGTGGCGATGATCTGGTCATATTTCAGCTGGCCGTAATCCCGCCTGGCGTCAGTGAATCCGGACTGGAGAAAACCGCCGCCGCCGCCGCAGCAGTAGTTATTTGACTTGTTAGGGGTCATTTCAATGACGTTTTCTTCGCCCACCACCGATTTTATGACAAAGCGCAGATCTTCTGCCACGGCATCGCCGTAGCCCTTGCGGACGATCTGACAGGGATCCTGGATGGTAAAGGTTATCCCGCGCTCCTTGTTCCAGTCGGAATTTACCTTCAGCCGTCCTTCGCGTATCCACTTTGCATAGTACTGATAGATGGAGGCAACTTCGAAATTGTGGTCTATGTTGAATTTTTTCAGTCCGGCCCGGACTGAGAATGTTATGTGGCCTCACTCGGTATTGAGAAACACCCTGCACCCCAGATCATCCGCCTGTTTGGCGGAAACACGGGTGACATGCTCCCAGCACTGGTTGTCCGCCAGGAACATGCAATAGTTTTCTGCGGCCCACCCCCTGCTGCCATAGGTCCAGTCGACTCCTGCCAGGTGGAGTATCTTCCACAACGGCACCAGCTCGTCCGGCTCCACATTGGGTTCCCGCGAGTTCTGGTTGACAAAGAAGTGGGCACCCTCCTTGTCAATGGGGGCGACCATGTCTTTGAATTCAGGCTGTGCCTCCCGATACTCTTCGAGGACATCGTTAACGACGAAAACAAAATCGTCAGGAGCTGTTCCCATGGCACTTCCCGACTCATTCCTCAAGGCCATGTCGCAGGAATCCCTGATTCCCTTGGGGCGGTCCTTCCCGGGGCCATTCCGCGCGGGCATTGAAAACCAGCTGCGGAATGTCAATCTGCATGGGACACACGTAAATGCAGCGCTGGCACATGGTGCACATCCACACCCAGGGGGTCGTTGTCACCTCCTCGTCCAGCCCCATCGCACACATGCGGAGAAACTTGCGTGGATCCATGTCTTCAAGCCCGGATGCCGGGCATCCCGAAGCACAGGCTCCGCACGTCAGGCAAAGATCAAGATTCCCGCCACCGGGAATGAGGTCCTTGACCTTGTCCTTGAATGTACTCTTTTTCTTTCCTTTGATTGAAATGCTCGTCTCTGCCATGACTTTTCCTTTTGACTCCCGACCGGATCATGTTTGAAAATTGTTAAACCCCTTCCGCAGCATCAATGCTGTTGATACGCAGCTCAGACACGTTTCTGAATGCGGAGCAGGTGAAACCCTTCATCCTTTTCATAATCAACTTTGAGCAGCTGATAGGTCGACTCCGGCAGGATCTTGAAAAGATCCTTCTTCATATCGGTGTCGGCGCCACGTACTTCCAGTATATCGTGAGGTTTCATCTCGCCGAACACCTGGGTCACCTTGAGAAGGCTGAACCAGGAAACGAAATGTCTCACATCAATCACTATGTCTTTTGTATCTGCCAAAGTCCGTCTACTCCTCGTTGTTTAATCATCCCCTTGGAGGCAACAAATGGACCAGTCTTTCATCAGTTATATTGATGCGTTGGATAAATAATGAATTGTGCTCGCAATAACAGCACTATACAATTTTCTGATTATCAGGATACCCTTTCACCGCTGGTGAAAATCTGTTAGTATGCACTACCATTTTACAGAAAGCTGTTAATAAAGTGTTAAAGTGTTAACAGATTCGCCCTTTACAGGTGTCAAGGCTTAACAGGTGCAGTAATGATCGGTCGTGAACTCGATGATTTTTGGAAAACGGTGGTCAATACCATCCGAGATGGCATCATGATCGTCAATACCGGCGGAGCGATAGTCTCTGTAAATCGGGCCTTTGAGCAGATTTCCGGCTATTGCCGGGAAGAGCTGATCGGTCAGACCGAAAAAATCCTCAACTGCGAATTCCCCCACGCAAACGGTTCAACCCGAATCAGCGGGGTCAGCTGCGTTCACCGGCAGCGATAAAAACACCCAGCATAAATGCCTGATCAGACAAAAAAACGGCTCGTACATCCATGCGCTGAAAAACGGTGCGACCCTGAAAGACTCGGACGGCAACAGTATCGGCACCGTCATCACCATCACCGATCTGACCGAGATAACAGAAAAGGAAAACCAGCTGCAGGCGTTTCGCGAGCAGCTGGACAGCGAAAACGGCTTCCACGGCATTGTCGGCTCATCCGCTGCGATGCAGCGGGTATTCGACATGATCGAAAATGCCGCTCACTCCGACGCTCCCGTAATCATCTACGGCGAAAGCGGAACCGGCAAGGAGCTGGTCAGCAAGGCGATTCACGAGATCGGCAGCCGCCAGGACATGCCTTTTATCAAGGTGAACTGCGCCAGCCTCACCGAATCGCTGCTGGAAAGCGAGCTTTTCGGCCACGTTCGGGGTGCCTACACCGGCGCCTACAAAGACCGGGTCGGCCGCTTCGAGATGGCCGACAGGGGAGACCTTTTTCTCGATGAGATCGGTGACCTGCCACTTCCCACACAGATTAAACTGTTGCGCGTGCTTGAAGAAAAAGTGATCGAGCGGGTAGGCTCTTCGCGGCCAATAGCAACAGATGTGCGCGTCATTTCCGCGACTAACCAGGACCTGCACAGCCTCGTGGAAAAAGGAACGTTCAGGAAAGATTTCTATTTCAGGATCAATGTCATCCCGATCTTTATTCCGTCATTGCGGGAACGGGCCGAAGATATTCCCCTGCTGGCCGAGTCCTTTTTCCGCAAGATGAGGCTGAAAAACGGCAAGGCAATAGACGGCATACGGGAAGACACCATGGACATCTTGATGCACCACCATTGGCCTGGAAATGTCAGGGAGCTCAAAGGCGCTCTGGAGTATGCGTTTGTAACCTGTCACACCACTATGATTCACCCGAACCATCTGCCGGAAACCATTTTCAGGCAGAAAAAAATGCTGGCAAGTTCGAAAAAGAGTACCTTCAACATGCACGAAGTTGAGCGGTGTAGAGCTCATGGAGGCCCTCGACCAGGCCGACGGAAATCAGTCAGAGGCCGCCAGGATGCTGGGTGTCTCACGAGTCACGGTGTGGAACCGGATGAAGCGTTATAACGTCCAGGCGCAGAAAAAAATCATTTCCGACGATACCTGATCAACCGCGGTTCGATCCCCTTCACATCCGCACCCGGCCGCGACAGAGCCGGGAAATTCCCCCCCGGCTCCGTCAGCAAGCCGCCCGTTAATCAAATGCCAGGCTTGTATCCCATTTCTCCCATACCTTGCCGACCAGATCGATCCCCGGCTTGAGGGTTTTCTTGCCGGGCCGCCAGCCAGAAGGAGTGGCCTCGCCGCCCTTGGTTTCCCTGACCAGCTGAAATGCCTGAATCTGGCGAATTGTCCTCCATGACATTCCGGCCAACCGGGGGTGTCAGTACCTCAAACCCCTGGATAACCCCGTCAGGATCAATGAGGAACCGTCCCCGGGCTTCAACTCCAGCATTTTCATCGAAAACCCCGAAGATGCTGCCGACTTTTCCGCCGGCATCGGAGAGCATCGGAAACGGAACTCCGCCTTTCACCATCTTCGAAAGCTCGTCATCATCCCACATTTTGTGGACGAACATCGAATCGATCGACATGGACAGGACTTCCACACCAAGCTTCTGAAACGTTGCATATTTTTCAGCGACCGCTGAAATCTCGGTCGCTCAGACAAAGGTGAAATCACCCGGGTAAAAAACAGAGGACCACCCACTTGCCAAGATAATCTGAAAGCTTGATATTTATGAATTTCCCCTGCTGATACCCCGGGGCGGTAAAATCAGGTGCTTTTTGTCCCACCTTTATCATTGCCTGTTCCTCCTTTTGCGGTTGCACTGGTTCACGCTGTTCCTTCTTTTCTTCCCCTACCGGGCCACCCGTTGGGCGAGCGCACCCGACCTCAGCTTCTGCTGCCATAGTTTCCTCCTGTTGAAGAGTACGACGATGTCGCATTATGAGCATATGCTCAATTAACTCCTGTATACCTGCAACCAGCAGATAATGTCAAGATATTGTGCTGCTTCAGCACTCTTTTCAAGAGGCCCGAAGGGATAGACCTGAGGCAAAGTCGAAGGTGTTCATAAAAATTGAACTTTTTCTCCGTACCTCCTTGTTTATTTTTTTGATGGTCTTACCAATTTATCCTAAACAATGAATCGAACCTGTTGGCAGCAATGAAAACAGCTGGGTTTCTGGAGGTTCTCAAATGAAACGTTTTAAAAACATCCTCTATATTGTCGAGTCTGAGACGTCCATGGAGGATTCTGTCGTTGAAAAGGTCATTTCTCTTGTTCGAATCAATTCCGCTTCGGTAACGGTTGTCCGTATCGTTGAGAGCGGACCATTTGAACAGCTCAGCCGCACATTCCTGCAAAAAGGGCAACAGCTTGCCTCCCTTGTAATCGAACAGGCAAAAAAAGATCTTGAGACTTTTGTCAGCGGTGCCAGGTGGGCTGGCATACAGGTCTCAGCCGAGATGCTTCAGGGCACAGGCTTTCTTGCCGTCATCAGGAAAGTGATCCAGGACAAGCACGATCTGGTCATAAAACGAGGTTCGGCGCCCAAGGGGTATAGACCAGCTTTCCATGCGGCTCATCAGAAAATGTCCGTGTCCGATCTGGATAATCCAGGAGAGACAGTCCGGTGAACTCAAGAGAGTCCTCGGTGCAGTCGATGCCGGCGCAGACAGTGCAGAGGCGAAACAGCTCAACCGGAAAATCATCGAACTTTCCCATTCGCTTGCTCAGCGGGAGGAGGGAGAAGCACATTATTTATATTCCTGGTACCTGCCCTCTGAGCTGATCCTGCAGGGACCGCGATTCAACCTCAGTGATACCGAGATAGAGCAGATGAAAGATGAGCTCGAGCGCGAGGGAAGGCAGAAAATACGCAGGCTGCTGGAATCTGCACATATCGAGCCCCGTGACAGCCACATCCATGTCAAGGAAGGAAAAACTGACGAAGCAATTGAAAAGGCACTGAAAAACATGCAGATTGATGTCCTGGTTCTCGGCACCATCGGCCGTTCCGGCATACCCGGACTGTTAATCGGCAACACGGTTGAAAGACTGCTTGCGCAGGTACAATGCAGTGTTCTGGCAGTAAAACCTGACGATTTTGAATCACCGGTAGATGTGTAAAATGGTTCCTATCCTGCGAAAACTGATGCTCCCGGCAAAGCCGCAAATCACATTATGAAACATCTGGACAAATCGGACGACAAGGTCCTCTGGTTATTGAAAAAGACCATCCACTACAGCCTGAAGATTCTCGCCGTCCTGATGATCCTGCTCATTGCCTCCGGTGTTGTCGACGTTGGCTGGACCCTCTACCAGCGTCTCCTCTCTCCGCCGCGGTTTATCCTGACTATTGGAGATATCCTGGCGACATTCGGTGCCTTCATGGTGGTCCTCATCGCGATCGAGATATTCCAGAACATCATTCTTTACCTGCGCGATGACGTCATCCACGTAAAAATTGTGCTCGCCACCGCACTCATGGCGGTCGCGCGAAAAATAATCATCCTTGATTACGATGAGCTCAATTCGACGTATGTTTTTGCAACCGGTCTCGTGCTTCTCGCGACGGGTCTCACCTACTATCTCATTCACAAGATCCCGGAAAAAGAGCAAAACGGAAACTGAACATTGTTCCTGATTTCTTGTGATGGCAGAACAGATGTTTTCAGCCCCGGCAGGGGATTATAGAAACATTTGCTGATCTTTTTCTCATGAACGCTGGACTTTCACCGCCAGCCTCATTAAATTTTACCTGATAACTCTTTGTATTAGTTTGTAATAATAGGGAGAAACACCATGAACAAACATTTCCTGGTCACGGTGAGCGACGACTACAACAACCTGACCGGCGTCGAGTTTATCTGCTCATTTTTCAAGAAACTCTCAGAGCATCAGATAACCCTCCTGCACATCTGCAGGCTCGACTGCAACGACATGAACCAGGCATTAATGGAGATGTGGGAAGAGCCGTCCGACAAAGTGACCGGCCAATTGACCATCGGCTCCCGGAAAGCTCTCGAAAAGGCAACCGAGCTGCTGGGCCAGAGCAGGATGTCCGTTGACCGCATGGTTACCAAAACCTTTGCTGAGCGCTATGGCAAAGTAAAAGATATTCTCAACGAAGGCTCCAAAGGACTCTATGATGCGATCATCCTGGGGAAGCGGGCAGCCTATACGCTGCAGTGGTTCTTTGAACGACCGGCCGATGAGATTGCCCAGTCGATTATCGGCGACAGTATGCTCACCACCCCGCTGTGGGTCTGCCCGCAACCGGAACCGGGCAGAAAGCATGTGCTTGTCTGTGTGGATGGGTCTGAAGATTCAATGAGAGCTGTAGACCACAGCGGGTACATCCTCTCCCGCCAGGAACAGCATGACATTACGCTCTTCTATGTGGAAAATGGAGCAGGACTCAACGCTGAAACCATCTTTGCCGAGTCCTGCAGAATCCTCCAGGAGCATGAGATCGCTGCCGAGCGGATTAAAAAGGAGAGTACCTGGGGCCTCAATGTTGCCGGAACTATCTTGAGCCATGCTGAAAAAAATGGGTTTGCCGCAATAGCAGTCGGTCTTCATGGGCAGGAGAAGGGAATCCTGAAGAGCGTCAGGCTTGCCGGAGATACCACGGCCTCGCTTATCAGGCAGACGGAAAAAGTAACCTTGTGGTGCTGTCCTTAAAACTTGCCTGAGCAAAATCAAGAGCCGGTGCTGCAGGGAAGTTGGGGATAACGCAACCCTGGAATCCTGGAGTGAAAATGTTTTCTGGAAAAATCCCCTGCTCCTCTTAACCTGGAAGCAAATGAAAATGTTTGCAGGAGCCTGGAGAAAAACAAGGCAAGCGAGGCAAACGAGACAGAAACTCGAACACGGGAAGAATGAGCTGTCTTTTTGAGCGCGATCTGACCGCTTCGATTGATTTGTGTATATTCGGGGGATACCCCTGGGGAAAAAAGTTCCTGAGCTGGGAAAGCTGCCGTTTGGCCTCGACCTGCCGGTGAATCAGAGACACTATCATGAGCCGAAACCATACCGACAAGACGACCGTTCTTTTTCTTTGCACCGGCAACTCGTGCCGCAGCCAGATGGCGGAAGGCTGGGCCCGGAATCTCCTGGCGGACGATATCAGCGCCTACTCCGCCGGTATTGAAAAACATGGCTTGAATCAGCTGGCCGTAAAAGCGATGCGGGAGGTCGGCGTGGATATTTCTGGCCAGGCGTCCAAGACCACAGATGAACTGCCGATCCAGTCCTTTGACTGGGTGATAACCCTGTGTGGTCACGCTCACGAGACCTGCCCGTTTTTTCCGGGAAAAACAATTCACCGAGGCTTCGAAGACCCTCCCGAACTTGCCCGTGAGGCTGAATCTGAGGAGGAAAAACTGTTTCATTACCGCAGGGTACGCGATGCTATCAGGGAGTTCATCGTCGGCCTCCCCGGGATTTTGAGTCATCGCAGAAACAGAACCTGACGTTTTTTTCCTTGTTGCAGGAAGTTCGTGCTGATCGCAGAAGACAGAGCACTGTCAACCGCCACAATGAAAGAGCTGCGCCACTTCCTCGTTTCGTGCCTGCCTGTTTTTTGCAGTATTCGGTGATGCTGGCCTGATATACGTGTGACAATAAGGGTGAAATACCTATAGTAGAGAGATTGAGTACCATTCCCTCAATAATGCGTTTAATCTTCAGCTCAAGGAGACCGTATGGATTCAATAACTACGCTTAAAACAGCTCTGGAATACGAAAAAAAAATACGTGATCTCTATACAACTGCCATTTCAATTATTGACGACGAAAGAGGTAAAACCATTTTCAGAACCCTGGCGGATGAAGAGCAGTCACACATCGACTTCCTGGAACAGAGCATTGAACAACTAAAAAATGATGAAAAACTCATCTATGACCAGCTCACAACGTCTATCCCTGATACCGAATTTATCCTCAAGAGCATAGAGTCGATGAAAATCAAAATACCGGAACAGATGCTGGGGGACATCAAGCAGGTATTGAGCAGTGCATTAAAACTCGAGGTTGAGACAACGGAGTATTATCAACAAGCCTTTGAATCAACAGACGGTGATATAAAGACCGTCATGGGCAAATTTGTGGAAATAGAACAGCGCCATACGGATGTTGTTCGTTTTGAGCTCGATTATGCGTCACATAACGGCTTCTGGCTCGGCTTTCCTGAGATAAGCATGGAAGTTGGCTGAGCAGCCGCAGGAGGTCTCGTTTTTCACCTGACTCAATAGTGATGTACATGCGATAACCGATATCCCTGTTTCTCTTATTAGGTGGTTTCGATGATAACGATAAAACGAGTAGATGAAGATAACAGCGGCCAAAATATCTATACGGTAATGCTGAGAAACCAGCTGATCTGCAGATTCGAACATGACAGAAATGACGGGCTCGCTGAGTTTTTACAAAAGGCTACGGATGCTGTTGAGCTCAGCGAGTGGGCAGATTATGTCATAATGGAAGACTCGAAAGGCGGATAAGTCCTGCTCCGATTCCCGGAAACACAGGACAAAGGGAGAAGGGACCCGATCCTATCGCCTGTGGATACCGGCAATCTGCTGGTAATCAAGTATCACATACTCAGCACGACTCAATATCTCATGACTTCGGCCGTCCATTACATGCCCTGTGGTTTCCCCCCCTGAGGTTGAGACTCTGTGAGTAAACGTAATGAAATAGGTATGAGCCCTCTGTCAACGACAGATACCGCCTCACCGTCACCTGGAAAAGGAAGCTCTGGGGTGCCTGCTCCTGCTCTGCCTTTCTTTGTGTTAAGGGGTAAAGCGTTACTATTATTATATGTTGCCATTCTGGTCTCCTGCCCAATCAATAACTCCCTCTGTTTAAACTATTCAGCAATAACCTCATTTCAGCGTTCGCCCGGAAGATAGTCAGGGGCACAGGACTATTGTTCACCGAGGTCATGGATTCGGTAAGACAAGAGTATGACGGGATTAATCTAACCATTTGCAGGCATGACCATCCTGTTCACCGTCAATGTCCAGAAATCATGAAAAAATAGAATCGGAACTCAACGAGACTGACTGGTCTTACCAAAACTCATTTCGTACCGGCAATATTCATTTTCCATAAGAAAAGGCCCTCTACAAGGACGATGATGCGAAAGTATGGAGATTAACCAGGGGTCACTGAATAAGCACAATTTATTCTTTAATAACAGATTATTAATAGAAATTTTGTTAACTAAAAAACGAGTCGGCAAAGGCAGTACCTGGGGCGCGAGTTAACAATAACAGTTGACAATATAGTTACAATTTTTTATTGGTAATACCAGTTATAAAATAATTTTTTTCTGGTATGTCCAGTAAGCTTTTCCCGGCAATGGTACGCTGGTATGCCTTTCTTTGACGTGTATGAAATCTATTCTCAATTATCGTCATAAATACAATCGCAGTCGCAGGCTTACTCCAACAACGCCCTCTTTTAGAAGAGAGGCTGTGGCAATAATCATATTGAAAAATCAGGGATGAGGACTAAACATGGCAAAAAAAGTATTAATCATCGGGGCGGTAGCTTTAGGACCCAAAGTTGCCTGCAGATTGCGAAGGATCGATCCAACGGCAGAAATTACCGTTCTTGACAGGGATAGTGTTATCTCGTACGGGGGGTGTGGAATTCCATATTACATCGGTGGGGATATCGCAGATATTGAAGGTCTCAATTCTACCCAGTCCCATACTTTGAGAAATCAGGAATTTTTCAACGACATAAAGGGAATTAATGTTCTGGTTGAAGTAGAAGCGCTGGAAATTCTTAGAAAGGAAAAGAAAGTCAGGGTGCGCCATCTGCGTGAGAATAATCGAGAAGAGCTGTTGGAGTATGACAAACTGGTTATCGCAACCGGAGCATCACCCGTTCGCCCTCCCTTTCCGGGTTCAGATTTAGCAAATGTCTGTATTGTTTCAAACCTGCACCATGCTGAGGCAATAAAAAAAAGGGTTACTGACGGAAAAGTCAATAAAGCCGTTGTCGTTGGTGCAGGAGCTATCGGCATTGAAATGGCGGAGGCATTGACGGATCTGTGGGGTATTGAAACAACACTTATAGAAATGGCCGACCAGGTAATGCCCGCTGCACTTGGTAGAAATGTAGCAACGGTGGTTCAGCGCCAGCTGGAAAAAAACAACGTAAAAGTTATGGTTTCCGAACGGGTAGAAAAAATTACCCGGGCAGATGATTCAGAGACTTTGACTGTAGTGACAGGAAGCGGGGAAATTGAGTGTGACCTGGTTGTGCTTTCAGCCGGTGTGCGACCAAATACAGAGCTTGCGCAACAGGCAGGACTTGCGATTGGTTCGTTTGGGGGGATTCTTGTAGACCGCAGGATGCGCACTACTGATCCTGATATCTATGCAGGAGGAGACTGCACCGAAATTCGGAATCTTGTCAGTGGCGGAAACATGCTGATGCCGCTGGGTTCGCTCGCAAATAGACAGGGACGCATCATCGCGACAAATATAAATGGAGGAAACAGCCACTTCAAAGGGACCGTTGGTACATTTTGCATGAAGGTCTTTGACATGGGTGTCAGTAAATCGGGCTTGACCAATCGACAGGCAATCAATGCTGGGTTTGATCCGGTTGTCTCAATCGTATCGCAGGCTGACCGGGCACATTTCTACCCTAACTCTGAAGTCATGTTTATCACGCTTATCGCTGACAGGTCTAGTCGCAGAGTAATTGGCATCGAGGCGGTAGGAAAAATGGGAGATGCTGTAAAAGCACGAGTGGATGCGGTGGCCTCGTTGCTGGAATTTGGTATTGATGTCTGTAAAGTATGTATGCTTGAGACAGGATATGCTCCACCGTATGCATCAGCTATGGACGTGATTAACAATGCCGGAAACTGCCTGGACAACATTCTGCAGGGAAGAAACGTGGTTATCAATCCGGTTGATTTTATAAAAACGTTTAAAAGTGATCAGGACACATGCGTTCTGGACGTTCGCGAGGCAAAAAATGCTGAGGTATATAAAGAAAAATATGGCGAGAGATGGATTCATATTCCACAGGACAAGTTGCGCGAACGGTACAAAGAAGTTCCTGAAAACAAGACTGTTTTTCTAGTCTGTGATACGGGAACCCGATCATATGAAGCTCAAATCGTTTTGGCATCTCAGGGAATAACAAACACCCGGAATGTGCAGGGTGGACTTTCTCTGGTGAAAATAAACGATCCGGATTTCGTCTGGGGAACACAGACAACCACCCTGAAAAACTGACAGTTTCAAGAGTATCTGGCAAACACGGCTGGATTATTTCCACCAGGTAAGCCACGGCAGGATTGCCAAATGTATACAGCCGGCCGGCAAAACATTCATTGGTCTGATCGGCCGGCTGTTGAAAGTCTATTGTGCCGTCGTGTTCATTGATTGCCCGTTACATTTATCGCTATCATGGTTCTCTCTGAGAAGGTTGAGGGATTATTGTGGCAATGCTGTTATCTTTATGATTCGGGCTTCCGAGAAGCGCTGCATTGGAGCGAACCCAGTGTTGACGATCATATATTTATTGTTTAGAAACCAGACTTATATCGATGGATTATCAGACTCTTCTTACCTGCTTGATTGCAGTGACTCTGTTAACGCTGACCCCCGGAATAGATACTCTGCTGGTTATCCGAAACAGCGCCCGTGGAGGATGGTGGGATGGAGCGACAAGCAGCCTTGGCATCTGTTCAGGACTTTTCGTTCATGCTTCAGTTTCTGCCTGTGGAATATCTTTGATAGTGTTGCAGACAGCATGGGCATTTAATACCTTGAAGATTGTTGGAGCTACCTATCTCATCTGGCTTGGCTTTACCAGTTGGCGAAGGCTGATCTTGCGAAAAGGCGGCAAAATGTTCACTGACCTGGTCGTTTCCGAAGTAACGTTTAACGGTCTTCGCTCTTTTCGTGAAGGATTTCTCTCAAATGTCCTGAATCCAAAGACTGTTGTTTTCTATATGGCTTTTCTACCGCAATTTATTGATCCGGACAAAGGTGCTCTTTCTCAGTCAATGATAGTGGCTGCAACTCACTTTACCGTCGCGATGATATGGCAGTGCTTACTCGCTTCCATGGTTTATCGCGCCAAAATGAGGCTGCAAAATCAAAAGGTTGGTCGTATTTTTGATGGCTTGACAGGTTCAATGATGATGTTCCTCGGTCTACGATTGCTGTTTGATGATTAGATCCATATTGATAAGAGAAAAAAAAGGAGTGGAAAACCGCTGATCCGAGATTGCAGGCCCGAACCTGGGCTGAAACAGTATTCATTCCAACCAGTTTGCCTACTGTGACGGCAATCAACCGTTTCTCTTCAAACCTGCGGAAATGAAAAGCTCCCGAGGGCTGAGTCGATACAGGCACCCAGGATCATTCTGTTTTTTAGTTACGTATACTGTCCACAGAATTCAAACCTTTTCTCTTCAACCCTGCGGGAATGAAAAGCTCCCGAGGGCTCACCGCCCGTAGAGGCGCTCCAGAAAATAGTTCATCTGTTTATACCACCAGGGCCAGTCGTGATTGACATCGTGACCCCAGTAATCGACCCGGGCAGGAATGTTTTTTGCCTGGAAAATATGGTCCAGGGCACGGGTATCCTCGACGGCCTCATCTTCCCATGCTCCCTGGCCCACACAGACGACTATGGTACTCGTGCGGTACCGATCCAGATACCATGGATCCGACAGCCCGGGCAGATAACTCAGCGGCGAGTTGTGGTAAACAGCAGCCATGTCCTCCGCATTCAGGCCAAATTCATGGCGGTCCAGCCGGTACAGACCGCTCAGGGCAATGGTCCCGGAAAAAAGGTCCGGGTGGCGGAAAAAGAAGTTAACGCCATGGTAGGCTCCCATGCTGCAGCCATTGGTCATGATCCGCAGACAGTCATCGCGGCAGTGGCTCCGGACAAAGGGCACTACTTCCGCGGTGATATACTGGTCATAGTGTTCATGGCGGGCATTTCGCTCTGCAGGAGATGCACCGAAATCATACCAGGAATGTGCGTCAATACTGTCCACACAGAAGAGCTTGATGCGGCCACTCTCGATAAAAGGGACGATAGCCTCTATCATGCCCATCCCTTCGTAATCAAAATAACGCCCGCGTGAACACGGGAAAACAATAACCGGCTGCCCCCAGTGTCCATAGATTTTGACGGTCATCTCCCTGTCGAGGCGAGGGCTGTACCAGTGATGTTCTTCGATACGCATCTGCTGTTCCTTATCGGACTTCCTGGATAAACTGGACAATCTCCTCAATCTGCTCCATGTCCGGGGACCGGAAGATATAGCCGTAGTCTCCCAGTGCACTGCTGAACACCCCCGGTACGCTGACCGTCTGGACCATGAATGCGGAGTAGCGGACCATCACCTCCTCATGGCTGTAGCGGTAAGGGTAACGGTTTCTGCGGCTGGCATAGCAGCAGTGGTATTTACGCTGATAGGTCAGCGGGGCAAGGCCATGCATCATTACCTGCGCCCAGAGATTGTAAACGTCGATGTCGCTGGCAAAATTGAACATGTCTGTGGTAAATCCCCCGGGTGGACGCATGTTCACTTCCAGAGCAACATAAAGGCCGGGCGCTGTTTCGAAAAACTCGATATGAAAAAATCGCTCCCGCACCTGGAAAGCATGAACGCACTCACGTCCAGCCTTTTCAAGGGCGACCGGGATATCACGCAGGGAGGTGTAGTGGATATGCCGGGCTTCGTTTACCGTTTCCATGATGCCCTGGCTGAACTTGTGAGCAGTATAAAATACCAGGTCGCCGTTGGTGTCGGCCAGGCCGTCAAACGAAAAAATGTCGCCCTGGACGAAATCCTCCATGATGTATTCTACTTCCGGTTTCGTGGAGAAGAAGGCAGTAAGATCATCATCATTTTCAAGGAGGAAGGTTTTCAATGCACCGACACCGACATCAGGTTTGGCCACGACCGGATAGCCGGTTATCTTTATCAGCTTCATGGCTTCCTCTGCTGAGGTGACAAGCCGACCAGCCGCCACCGGTATTCCAGCAGACTGGAAACGCTCTTTCATCCTGGATTTTCGTTTGATGACATCAATATCCCGGCCCCGCACCCCGGTAATATTAAAATCGTCACGGATGCGTGCCTCGGTGGCGAGCCAGTATTCGTTGAGGGATTCAAAACGGTCTATCTTGCCATAGTGATGGGTGTAGTAGCCGCAGGCCCGCACCAGCCTATCGTAGTCATGCATATCCGGAATCTGGTAGTACTCGGTCAGACTGTTTCTTACCGCCGGATCAAGCCCGGAGTAAGGTGCGTCGCCGATGCCAAGCACGTTCGCTCCGAGCTGTTTGAGGTTCTTGCAAAAATGATAGTAGTGATCGGGGAAGTGGGGGGACAGGTAAACTATATTCATAGCGATATCCTTCAGGCCCTTGTCTTGGCAATGCGTTGAGAAAAACTGGTGAGTGCAGAACAGGCAAGCTTATTGTTCCACACCGGGAGTATACAGCGTGTAGACTACCGTGCCACAGAAAAATTTTGACTTGTTTTCCTGCTCATATACCTTACTATTTTAGCAGAACCGCAAACCCTTGCCGTTCTGCACCTCATTTCATTTCTGGTATTAGGCCAGCATCGCACCATGTGCTCCAAGGCTTGGTGCATTCATCATTGCAAAAGGAGAGAATTATGAAGGTGAAGACTTTTCTGTCACGGCTCACTGCTGCAGCAATCACCCTGGGGTTTCTGGTGGCCGGCACGGCCCAGGCTGCAGATGAGCGCAGCTATCTTCTGGCAACGGCCACCACAGGCGGAACCTATTATCCTGTCGGGGTGGCCATATCCACCCTCACCAAAGTGAAACTGCAGCCGACACAGAAGATCAGCATGTCGGCCATCAACTCAGCCGGGTCTGGGGAAAACATTAAACTCCTGCGGGACAACGAGGTTCAGTTTGGCATCTTGCAGGGGCTTTTCGGGTATTACGCCTGGAACGGCAAAGGACCCCTGGAGCAGGACGGACCCCAGAAAGAGCTGCGCTCTGTGACCATGCTCTGGCAGAACGTTGAACATTTCGCCATTGTTGCTGACAAGGCAAAAACCGGTACCATCTCCGACCTCATCGATCTCAAAGGCGAACGCATGGCTCTTGGCGCCAAGAACTCGGGGACCCTCGGCTCCAATAAATTCATGCTCACCAATCTCGGCATCGACGCAGACACGGCATTTGAACTCGTCTATGGAGGCTATGGTCCAAGTACTGCTGCCATGCAGAACGGACAGATTTCCGGATTCGGCATCCCGGGAGGGGCCCCGACCGGAGCGATAACCCAGGTTATGGCTGCGATGGGTGACAAAATCAAGATTCTTGAATTCACCGATGAGCAGGCAAAACAGGCTGACGGCGGTCTTGAGCTCTATACCCGTTACGTCATCAAGGCGGGAACCTATCCCGGCCAGGAGAAGGATATCAACACCATCGCCCAGCCAAACTTTCTTGCTGTCCGGGCTGACGTCGATGAAGACGCTGTTTACCAGATTACCAAAACCATTTATGAAAACCTACCCTTTCTCAATGCTATTCACAAGGCTACCAGTGTCATGGCACTTGATAAGGCACTCGCCGGCCTGCCAATGCCGCTGCACCCCGGGGCAGTAAAATACTTTCAGGAAGCGGGCCTGACAATCCCGGACCGCCTGATGCCGCAATAATTCTTTCTGGTCCATCTTCCGCCGGCATGGGGAAGATGGACTACCCTATCCTCTCTGCCCGCCGGAGTCTGCCTTGGAAAGAACTGAGCCAGCACCCAAAGCAAAGCCCAAAATAGAAACGATGATCTTCCTTGTCGGGGTCCTGGTTTCCCTGTTGCACATTTATTTTAATATTTTCGCTTTATTATCAAATCTTTGGCAGAACTCGCTGCACTATTCAAGTTTTGCCATCCTCTGTGCTCTCGTCTATCCGTTTCGCGGCAAGGGGCTGGCAGAGCGCAGTCTTGCCAGCCTGGTTTTTGACCTGGCCCTTGGCATAACCGCTGCAGTCTGTGCCGTCTATATGATCAGCATGGAAGATGCGATTTATGCGCGGGGCGTGCATCTCAGCAGCAAGGAGTGGGTGGCGGGCACACTTCTCATCCTGACAGCAATTGAATTCACCCGTCGGACGACTGGTTTGATCATCCCGGTGCTGATAATTCTTGCCCTGACGTATGTTGGCTGGTGGGGAAGTATGGTGGGTGGCGTCTTCAAGTTCAGCGGGTTGACGCCTGAAACAATTCTCTTCCGCTCCGTCTACGGTGACGACGGCCTTTTCGGCAACATCGCCAGGATATCATCAACATTCGTATTCATGTTTATCCTCTTCGGAGCCTTTCTCCTGCGCTCCGGAGCAGGAGAATTCGTCATCAATCTGGCCCGGGCCGCAGCTGGTCGGTTTGTCGGAGGTCCGGGGCTGGTAGCCGTCTTTGCCTCAGGTTTGACCGGAACCATTTCCGGCTCTGCGGTTGCGAATACGGCATCGACCGGAGTGATTACCATTCCGCTGATGAAACGGGCAGGCTTCGAGGGCAGGTTCGCGGCCGGGGTTGAAGCGGCTGCATCCACAGGTGGTCAGTTAATGCCGCCTATCATGGGTGCCGGAGCCTTCGTCATGGCCAGCTACACCCAGATCCCCTATACCACGATCGTTCTTTACAGCTTCCTGCCGGCAATCCTCTATTTCGCCACCGTGGCATTCTTCGTGCGCGTCGAGGCCAAACGAATCAACTTAGCGGCGGTAGAAGATGAAAATCTCAAGGTTTTCGAGGTGATCAAGACAGGCGGGCTGCCTTTTCTTCTGCCCATTTCAACCCTGATTGGCCTGCTTATCTATGGCTTTACCCCGACCTATGCCGCAGGAATCAGTATTGTCGCCGTTGTCGCCGCATCGTGGCTCACGCCTAACAAAATGGGGTTGCAGGGTATTCTTGACGCGCTGGCACTGGGGGCCCGTAATATGGTCATGACGGCAATCCTGCTCTGCAGTGTCGGGCTCGTCGTAAACGTCATCGCCACTGCTGGAATTGGCAATACCTTCTCTCTGATGATTACGAACTGGTCTGGCGACAACATGCTGGTGGCCATCACCATGATCGCCATTGCCTCACTGGTCCTTGGCATGGGGTTGCCGGTAACCGCCGCCTATATTGTTCTCGGCACCCTGTCAGCGCCGGCCCTTTTTAACCTGATTGCCGATACTCAGATCGTTGACCTATTCACCCGGGGTACACTGCCAGAAGAAGTAAAGGCGCTCATGATGGTTGTCGCTCCTGACAAATTGGACCTTCTCAACCAGCCGATGCCCATTGAGCAGGCCCGGGCATTTCTTGCCTCGGTGCCCCCCGACCTTGCCGGGACACTGAGGGATATGGCCCTTGCCCCGGAGGTTGCCACCTTTGCACTGCTCTCGGCCCACCTCATTATTTTCTGGCTCAGCCAGGACAGCAATGTCACACCGCCGGTCTGTCTCGCCGCTTTCACGGCAGCAGCCATAGCCGGCACCCCGCCGATGTCCACGGGTCTTCATTCCTGGAAAATAGCCAAGGGATTGTATATTGTTCCGCTGCTCTTTGCCTACACTCCTCTGGTTGGCGGCAGCTGGCTCGAGATTTTTACTGTTTTCTTTTTTGCCCTGTTCGGTCTCTATGCCTTTACCTGCGCCCTGCAGGGACACATGGAAAACAGTGTTTCATGGCTGCAGCGTCTCATTTTACTGGTACTCGCGTTCTTCCTGCTCAAACCGACAGTGATAGTCGTTCATCTCACCGCTGCAGTACTGTTTATCGGTTTCTTTTTATTCAATGTCAGAAAATCTTCGCCGAAGTCACCAGAGGCTTGAGCTGGTACCTGGAACCCCTGCAACAGACAAACCGCTCTGTTGACTCTCTGCACGCTGTCCTTCCCTGGATTACAACCTGTAATTAAATATACTGTCCCCTGAATTAACAGACGGCTGACATTTCAGTCGAAATCGAAAGCAATCTGGTTGATTTTACGACATGCGATGATTAGGCTGGCGACAGTATAAAATAGGTACATAATGGCTGGAGAAACCACGACAGAGAGGATATCAGGCCCGAGCGCCCTGGACTGCGTTATAAAATACATTAAGGCAAACACGGATGAAGTAAAAGCTGCTAAATTAGTGGGCAAACCTGTCAATGATGAAATAGGCAGACTCACACACAGCAAGCAACAAAGCGGATACAATATGAGTGAAGAGATGGACCGGAAAAGGCAGACTAAAGATGCACTCAGCGGCAGCGAAGAAAAATACCGCCGGTTGAAGGCCAATATTCCCGGCATGGTATACGAGTTTGTAATGCATCCGGACGGAACTCATTCTTTTCCTTATGTGAACGACACGTCCCGGGAGTTGTTCGATATTACCCCAGAAGACCTTATGCGCGATGCGACCCTGATCACCCGGCTGATCCACCCGGATGATCAGGAAAGATTTGAATCATCGGTAAAGCTATCGGCCGAGACGCTGCAACCCTGGCGAGAAATCCTGCGGCATATAGTGAATGGAGAAGTGCGCTTCTACGACTGCATGTCCCGTCCGGAATTGCAGCCTAACGGCGATATCCTTTGGGATGGAATTATCCTGGAAGTCACCGATCGTATGAAGACCGTAGAGCTATTACGGGAAAACGAGCAAAAATTATCCCGCATCATTTCAGCATCCCCCATTGGCATAGGTATCTATGATGGTACCGGACAATGCGTTCAGGCCAACGATTCATTGGCTCAAATCATTGGAGCTACCAAACAGCAGGTAATTGAGCAGAACTACCACACAATTGAATCCTGGAAGACGTCCGGTCTACTTGGTGTGGCCAAATCGGTTGTCAAAACGGAATCCGCCACACGCCATGAAGTTGAACTCATGACAAGCTTTGGTAAATTGGTGTTTATCGATTGTCATCTTATCCCCTTTGGTGCGAAAAGTTTGCTCTTTATGGTTCAGGATATCACTGAGCGCAAGCGTGCCGAGCAACGTGCTGAAAATCTGGCCTATTATGACGCGCTAACCGATCTGCCCAATCGTCTGATGCTCCAGGATCGGCTATGCCAGGGACTGGCAATGGCTCATCGTGAGCAATTTCCCCTGGCGGTGATGATGATCGATCTGGATCACTTCAAAGCTATCAATGATTCGCTCGGCCACACCGTCGGTGACGGTTTGTTGTGCCAGGTGGCCAGGCGCCTGCTGGAATGCGTACGGAAGGTGGATACGATCAGCCGGATGGGTGGTGACGAATTCGTTGCTGTATTGCTCAACGCTGATATCGATGGCGCTGCGAAGGTTGCCGAGCGCATGCTAAAATATCTGGGTGAACCATATGCTGTTGGCGGGCACCGAATCAATACGACGCCGAGCATCGGCATCAGTGTCTTTCCCAATGATGGCGAGGATAGAGAGAAGTTGATCAAGCAGGCGGATGTGGCGATGTATCATGCAAAAGATAACGGGCGCAACAACTATCAGTTCTTCACCACCGAAATGAACAAGCCGGTAATGGAACGAATTCTGTTGGAAAACGGTCTGCGGGAAGCGCTGGAACGGAATGAAATGGTGCTGCACTATCAACCCCAGATAGATACTGTGAGTCACCGTGTTCTCGGTGCTGAAGCACTCCTGCGTTGGAATCACCCGGAAAAGGGCCTGATTCAACCAGGACGTTTTATCCCGGTGGCGGAAGACTCCGGCCTGATTGTGCCGATCGGTGCCTGGGTTATCCGTGAGGTGTGTCACCAGATACGCGCCTGGCAGGATGACGGCCTTCACGTCTGCCGCATTTCGATCAATCTGGCGGCTCGCCAACTGCGGGAACTGAATCTGGTGGATTCCATACGTGCGGCGCTCGACGTGAACAATGTCGACCCGCACCTACTTGAGTTTGAACTGACCGAAAGCACATTGATGATCGACAGTGCGATTATTGATCGACATTTACAGGAACTCGCCCGTCTTGGAGTGGAACTATCCATTGATGACTTTGGTGTCGGATACTCAAATCTCAGTTATCTCAAACGATTCTCTTTTAATCGACTCAAGATCGATCGCTCATTCGTTCAGGACCTTCCAAACGATATTGATGATACGGCCATCGTCAGCGCTGTAATCAGCCTATCCCACGCCTTGAACATGCAGGTCGTCGCCGAGGGGGTAGAGACCCTGGAGCAATTGGCTCTGCTGCAGACTCTCGGCTGCAGTGCCGCTCAGGGTTTCCTGTTCAGCAAACCCTTGCCCAGCAAAAAGTTCGCGGCCTACCTGCGTGAATAATTGTGGACCAAAAGCAGGAGAAGATTTCTTGCCCCAGGACAACAAACGTTTGTCCTTCCCGAGCGGTTTGCAGATAATGCAGAAAATGAACCAGATCTTCGTAACCCTGATGAAGCCCGTTTTGATCGAGAAGACGGCTTTTCTCAATCGGAGGAGTCAAAAGGTCCTGCATTCTTGGCGGTAAACCTGGTGAAAAAGCCACATACGTTAAAATAATTACCGAAGATTTAGCTCGTTGAGTGCCATTAAGAAAGAGCACACGAATCTTTTTCCCTTAAAGGCTCAACAATAATTCTTGCTTTAGCCTTTCTATTATATTTAAATCCCGCAATCAAAGAGAATCCTTAATTCAAAGAAATACTCGCAGATGAAAAAAGATCTTGAAGCCGATTTGAGACACCTGAAAGCCCGACTTTCTAAAATGCAGATCGAGCTGGATTCATATCGTGAGCGTTTTTATCTGGTAGTTGAATCCTCCAACGACGGTCTTTGGGACTGGGATATACGAACCAACATACTGTATAACTCTCCTCGCTGGAAAGAGACCCTTGGTTTTGAGGATGATGAACTCGAACCATCTGTTGAAACCTGGAGCAACCTGGTACATCCCGAAGATCTGTCGCCTGTGATGGAAAAACTGCAGGCGCATCTAAACGGTAAAAGTCCTCTTTTTTCTGCCGAGTACCGCATTCGCAACAAGCAGGGGGAGTATCTCTGGGTGTTGGACCGCGGTCAGGCACTTTTCGATGAAAACGGCAAACCCAGGCGCATCGCCGGTTCGCTGACCGATATTACCGAGCGAAGGTTAAACGAGGACAGACTGGTTGAAAACGAACAACGCCTGCGGACTATTCTGAGTTGCATGAGCGAGGGTATTCTGGTTCTGGATCAGAACGCCAAGTTTGTCTATTCCAACCCCAGTTTTACCCGGCTGCTGGGATTAACGGTCGAACAGGTGGAAGGGCGAACGCCACTGGATCCAAAATGGCAGGTTATCCATGAAGACGGGTCACCCTACCCTGGTGATACCCATCCCTCATGGAGGACGCTGAAGACCGGCGAGCCGGTTCATAACGACATACAGGGTATCTATACTGAGGACGGCAGATTGAACTGGGTGCGGGTCAACTCCGAACCCATGTTCCGGCCCGGCAGCAAGGAAGTTACCGGAGTGGTGGTGACCTTTACCGATATTACCGAAAGTCGGGCCAATGAACAGCAACTGCTGCTCACCGCCCAGGTCTTCGAATGTAGCCAGGAAGCGATTGTTATTGCTGACTCAGAACGCAAGATTCTTGCAGTGAATCGGGCCTTTAGTGAAATCACCGGCTATCACACCGATGAAGCCATAGGCCGGACAATGCTGTTCCATAGCGTCGACGAAGACCAGGACGGTGATGAAGGCTCTCTGTGGGAGACGGTTAAACAGAAAGGTCACTGGCGCGGAGAAACCTGTAATCGGCGTCAAAATGGCGTGACCTATCACGAATTGGCCTCCATCAGTTCCGTCATAGATCAACAGAATAAGATAAGTCATTATATTTGTGTTG
Source organism: Desulfocapsaceae bacterium (assembly GCA_963674815.2). Lineage (GTDB taxonomy): Bacteria > Desulfobacterota > Desulfobulbia > Desulfobulbales > Desulfocapsaceae > MADRE3. The sequence continues at coordinate 166,256 of CAXXTV010000004.1, read as the reverse complement.
GCGCCGACATCACCGAGCGCAAGAACGCTGAGCAGCGTATAGAAAATATGGCCTATTATGACGCGCTCACCAGTCTGCCCAATCGAGTGATGCTCAAGGATCGACTGGCCCAGGCCTTACCCCTGGCGCGCCGCGAGCAATTTTCGCTGGCAGTGATGATGATCGATCTGGATCGCTTCAAAACCATAAATGACTCGCTTGGTCATCACGTTGGCGACCAATTATTGCGCCAGGTGGCCGGACGTCTGCTGGAATGTGTAAGGAAGGTGGATACCATCAGCCGGATGGGTGGTGACGAATTTGTGGCTGTATTGCTGAACGCTGATTTTGATGGCGCTGCCAGGGTTGCCCAGCGCATGCTCGACTACCTGGGAGAGCCCTATGACATAGACGGGCATCGAATCTATTCCACACCGAGCATTGGTATCAGTATCTTTCCCAATGACGGCGAGGACGGCGAAGCGCTGATCAAACAGGCGGATGTCGCGATGTATCATGCGAAAGATTTCGGGCGCAACAACTATCAGTTTTTCACCACCGATATGAACCAGTCGGTGCTGGAACGAATGTCACTGGAAAGAGGGCTGCGGGAGGCATTGGAACGTAATGAACTGGTGCTGCATTATCAGCCTCAGCTGGACACGGTGAGCGGTCGTATCCTTGGCGCTGAGGCACTCCTGCGTTGGAACCACCCGGAAAAGGGTTTGATTCAACCAAAACGTTTTATTTCGGTGGCCGAAGACTCCGGTCTGATTGTTCCGATCGGTGACTGGGTCATACGTGAGGTCTGTCGTCAGATACGGGCATGGCAGGATGACGGGCTCGACGTCTGCCGCATTTCGATCAATCTGGCGGCTCGACAGCTGCGTGAGTTGGCGTTGGTGGATACTATTCGCACGGCGCTCGAAGAAAACCGTGTTTCTCCGCACCTGCTTGAGTTCGAAGTTACCGAAAGCACCCTGATGGTCGACAGCGCGATTGCCGATCGCCACCTGCAGGAACTGGATGATCTCGGTGTGGAGCTCTCAATTGACGACTTTGGCATCGGTTACTCCAGTTTGAGTTACCTTAAGCGGTTCCCTTTTGACAGACTCAAAATTGATCGCTCGTTTGTGCAGGATCTTCCCAGCCCTGATGGTGAAGCGGTAATCATAAGTGCGGTGATCGGTCTGTCCCGTAACCTGAAAATGTTGGTTGTTGCCGAGGGTGTGGAAACAGAGGAACAATTGAATCTGTTGCAGACGCTTGGCTGTAGTGCCGCCCAGGGCTTTTTCTTCAGCAAACCCCTGTCCAGTGAACGGTTTGCTGCCTTCCTGCGCAAAAATACATGAGGGAGTCTCGTCACACCGTCAACCTCGTTACAATAATACGGGAAATTACGTTGCCTGTGCCGCTTGGCGATGACCGTCACGCCACCAGAGCCTCGCGCACTTTCTGGGATAACTCTTGAAGGTTGAACGGCTTGGAAATGAATTGAACGCCCCTGTTCAAAACACCGTGGTTAACGATTATGTTTGCTGTATAACCGGACATATAGAGCGCCTTGAGATCCGGTCTTACTGCCTTCAGTTTATGATAGAGAGCCTTGCCATTCATTTTGGGCATGACTACATCCGTGATGAGCAAATCGACTGAGTCATGCTCCTTGGCGAAGACGGCAAGGGCCTCTTCCGGCCCGGCAACTGACAAAACCGTATATCCCAGTACCTTTAGACTTGCTTCGGTCACTTTACGTACCATTTCATCGTCTTCCACCAGAAACACCGTTTCCGACCCAGGTACCGGACCCTGGTTTTCGTTTATACTCAGCGGCTCAGCTTCACCCTCTGAAACCGGAATGAATATTTTGAAGGTGGTTCCACGGCCAGGTTCACTGTAGGCATTAATGAAACCGCCGCCCTGTTTCACGATGCCGTAAACTGTGGACAACCCCAGCCCGGTGCCTTTCCCGATTTCCTTGGTTGTGAAGAAAGGCTCAAAAATATGGTCGATGTTTTCCGCATCCATACCAATGCCGTTGTCGCTGATCGAAATCTGTACAAAATCGCCCGGGATAAATCCAATGTGTTCCCAGCAATAGGTCTCATCCAGACTCACGTTGGCCGTTTCAAAGGTCAACTTTCCGCCTGCCGGCATGGCATCACGGGCGTTGACCGCAAGATTCATAAAAATTTGTTCGATCTGGATCGGGTCAAATTCGATATTCTTGATGTCTTGAGAGGGGAAAAAATCTATCGCGATATCTTCTCCGATCAATCGCGAAAGGTTGGTTTTGAAACTGCTGATGAAGTCGTTGATGTTGAGCACTTTCGGCTCGAAAACCTGTTTTCTCGAAAAGGCCAATAACTGCTGGGTAATATCCTGAGAACGCCTGGCGGCCTGTTGGATCTGTTCAAAATCGCTCATAATCGGGTCATCCGGTTCGAGCTTTGCTTTAATGAGCTCCGAATACCCCAATATGACGCTCAGCATGTTGTTGAAGTCGTGCGCAACACCCCCCGCCAGGCGACCGATAGACTCCATTTTCTGGGACTGAATCAGCTGGGCCTCAAGGTTTTTACGCTCTCTATCGGCTTTCACCCGGTCAGATATGTCGCGGACATATGAGACATGGTGAACCTGATCCTCAAAAGTGATATTTTTGGAGGAAATCTCCACCGGGAAAACCGTTCCGTCTTTCCGCCGGTGCAGTCTTTCGAGTCGTGCACCACCGCTCTTTTTCACTTTTTCCCAGTGCGGTCCCCACAGTTCTTGCGTAAATTCAACGTCTACATCCCACAGGTTGAGCCGCATAAGCTCTTCCCTGCTGTACCCCAGCGAGCGGCTAGCCTGCGCGTTGACATAGGGGAACCGGCCTTCCTCGTTTATCCAAAACACTGCATCGGGAGACGACTCCACCGAGAGCTCGAATCGTTTGAGGCGTTCCTCTTTTGCTAAGCGCGCAGAGATGTCGCGCACGATGGCCCACATGCCCACCGAACGGCCATTGGGATCCCTGACCAGGACGACCCTCAACTCCACAGGTACAATGCTGCCGTCCTTACGGCGGTACTCTTTTTCAAATATGTCAGAGTAGCCCCTTACCAGGACCTGCTCCTCGATTATCCGATTCTCAAGGTTATGCCATTTCGAGGGTGTAAGGTCAAAAATGCTCAAATCAAGCAATTCACTCTTTTCATAGCCGACCAGATCCAGAAAAGGCTGGTTGGCCTCCGTCACCTGCCCCTCCATGTCGGCAGCCCCAAAAGCGTCCATCATATTTGCACAGAGGAGTTGGTACATGGTTTCCGGATACGTGCCATTTACCATATAAAGCCTCCAAATCACGACCGCTCATCAGACAACAGTCGTGAAATAAACAAACCGCTCCTGCACCGGCCTCGATCGGCACAATGCAGGTCCCAAAAAAATAAACGAGGTTAATCCCACTATAATCGAAATTATTTTTACACAATCCTCAACAAAAAACTGTAAAGTCCTTAAAGTCAGTATATTATTCCTTCGCGAAAGAAAAAAGTATTACTTTTCGCTGCTTGCCTGATCGTCTTTGTGATTGTATATTTCTAATCCGACACTATCTAAAAAAAAAACGTTTCCATTGCTCGATTGAAAAAGCTCAAGCCCCGGCTGCTGCTCTTTCCAGCCTCCACGTTCCCATCGTTTTGAGATGAGAGGAGACGATTCATCTCCTTTTACACATATCAAGGAGCTAACCTGCGGAGGGAGTGTTCCCGCTATCAGTGTTTAGCGTTGGTGATGAGTCATCGTTTTATAAAGCCAGCTGTCATCAGAGGAAATACCTTCGACTCGCTCAGTATGTTCTGTCTTCGGGTGTCAGTGGTGCACCCCTCACCTATTAACATAAGGTTCCTTCGAAAAACAAGTGCCCAGGGCAGGAGCACCAAGTTTAAGACATCATCCCGCACCCGACTCAGGGCACTGAAACGTAAAACCAGTTGGTATTTAACAGGATTTTTATGAACGGCTGAGGATTTTGCAACTGGGTGAGATGCAGGTAGGACTTCACCGCAAACCCTGTTGGATTTAGCCCCATGTAGGCAACACCGATAGAATCACCCGATTCCCACGGCCCGACATTGCTCGCGGTGACAATCTCTTGCCGGCGATCAGCGGAGAGGACACCCAGCTGGGTAGAGTGGGCCAGATATTCCTGGGTTGCATTGGCATAATGGTTGTTGATGTTTACGACATTGTGCTGGAAGACAGCGTGGGTTATCTCGTGAGCGATGGCGCCCTGATAGTGTTCGATATCGAAGGGTTGATCATACATCTGTGGTGACTGACTATTGCTGATGATCGAAGGATATGACATCAGCTGGATAACATCGAGCTTACGGTCATAGCTGCCAAAAGCATCATAGCCATTGCTTTCTATGGTTCTTTCGACAATCTTGATCCTGATTGAACGTTTCGGGTGCAAACCGTACCGGCTTAAAAAGTCAAGAGCCTTGTCTGAAGCCGTACAGATATATTCCAGCATTCTATCGTCGGCAGCGTCGATTTCAATGAACTCATGTGCGTCACAGCTGAAATTTTCTGCCTCAGCGGTTTTGCTGTGCAGGACGGAGATGAGAAGGATACTAACAAAAAATAAACGGTAAAAGAGTCGCGTTTTCATTCTCGTCATGTGATTCACCAACGTCCAAAATGGTTATTAGACATGCTTGCTACACTTCAAGCAACATCTGTTAACTATTAGTATTCCGTTCAAAATCGTAGCTATTCGTTCCCTTCCCGCAAGGATAACGTATCAGACAGAAACCCGATCATCAGATAACAATATACCCACTTCGTAAATATACAACGTCGGCATCCATGCAGATGTTGATACCCATCAGACTAATGCCAGGTACGACAGCCGAGGTCATATGTCCAGTATACTCAGACATCACCTATATTTGGACAAATGAAGGATGGTTGTATCTGGCTGTTGTTCTGGATCTTTTTTCCCGGCAGGTTGTGGGTTGGTCCATGAATAGCAGGATTGTAAAGAAGCTGGTGCATGATGCTCTTCTCATGGCAGTCTGGCATCGCCGGCCGGAACCAGGCCTTGTCTTTCACTCAGATCGTGGGAGCCAGTATTGCAGTAAAGATTTTCAAAAGGCACTCAAAAATAATGGCATGCCCAGCAGCATGAGCCGTAAAGGAGATTGCTGGGATAACAGCGTTGCAGAGAGTTTTTTCGGCAGTTTGAAGATAGAGCGCGTGTTCGATTCAGTATTTAGAACCAGAGCAGAGGCTCGTCGGGATATCGTCGACTATATCGAGATGTTCTACAATAGCAAACGGAGGCACTCTTATCAGGAATATCTCAGCCCAAAGGAATTTGAAAAAAGGATGGATTTGAAAAAAGCAGCTTAAAAAATTGTCCAGTTTTACTTGACCACATCATTATTGTTCGTCTATGGTTTCCTGCCGTTACTAACAAGTTCATTTGATATTCTCTCCATTAAGTCTACATATCTTGATGAAAATGGAATTGACCCGTCTCGCTATTTTTATAGAGATGTCGAGCAGGTTGAGGAGGCCGAAGACTATCTGCAATCTGTCCTCGAAGCAAAATAAACTGCAGTTTCTCATGAGCGACCTCTCCATAGAAGAGAAGAAGCAAAAGACTCTGGAATATGAGAGAATTAAAGCCCGCCAGTTCGCCTGACGGGTAGTTCAAGCAAACGGGGTCTGACCCCGTTTTACGTTTAATGACTCCGTTTTTACCGTTTTTACGGAAAAGTAAGGGCAGCCTGACAAAGCTATTATCTATCACCCACCACCCCCCTATCACGACAAAGTAGCATCTTGACATTGCAGGAAATTTGTGACCAAAATAGGTGATTGCGGCCTCGAAAAAAATCTGTGATCGGTGGTGGCTATATACAACACATCATCGGTGGCACATAAGATATTTCTATTAATTCTTTATATACATGAACGTCGTAATGATACGAATAAATGAAGTAACGATGACAAGAAGCGTCTTTTACGGCGCTAACCTGTGAACGTCTGAACACGATTTCAAGGTACTATAACGACAACTCAAACCTAGCGATCTACCGGAGCGTAAATGAAAGTCGAGCTTGGCCCAGTGACCAGAATTGAGGGGCATTTAAATGTCAAAACCACCGTTGAAAGCAACATTATCACTGATGCCCATTGTGAAGGTGAGATGTTTAGAGGTTTTGAAACCATTTTACGCGGCCGAAATCCCCTGGATGCTCAGCAGATTACTCAGCGTATTTGCGGCGTCTGCCCATACGCACATGGCATCGCATCCTCATATGCTCAGGAAGCAGCTTATGGCACTCAGGTGCCTCGGAATGGGCGGATATTGCACAATTTAATTCAGGGAGCAAATCACCTGTATGATTATCTTTTGCATTTCTATCAACTCTGTTCCCTTGATTTTGTCGATGTCACTGCGATAGCAAGATATACAGGAAAAGATCGTGACCTCCTCGTTTTAAAAAATTGGGTAACAGCCGAACTTGCCTCTGGGAAACACAACCCTGCAGCTCCATTTCTTCCGAGATTGTCTGGTCAATATATTGATGACGATGAATTGAACATCGGCGCATTGAAAAATTACATCACTGCGATGGAAATTCAGAAAAAAGGAAACAGGGCGTCCGCCATATTTGGCGGTAAGTTTCCCCATGCAACGGCGATATTTCCCGGCGGATGTTCTCAGGAGGCGAGAATTGATCTGATAATGAACTACCAATCACTCATTTCTGAAGTAAGAGAATTTATCCTTAATAATTTTTTACCCGATATTGAGGCTGTAGCAGGATTCTATCCAGACTACTGGGAGATTGGCAAATCAAAAGGTGGCTTTCTATCATACGGCATGTTACCGACCGGCACTGAAGTAGATAGCAGCAGACTTTTTTCATCCGGGGTGATGCTTAAGGAGGGAGGCATTCTCGAAGCAGTTGATTTCGAAAAAATAACGGAAGATACCGGCAATTCCAGATATAGCTCGCCAAGCGGAAAAAATGTTCGAAATGGGGCTCTTGTCCCTGATCCAGCAAAAGGCTACTCCTGGGTCAAAGCCCCACGTTACGATGGGCATGTACTCGAAGTTGGTCCTTCAGCCAGGGTAATAGTTGACTATTTGCAGGGAAAAAATCAGCAGGTTCGCACCCTGGTAAATCGATATCTTTCAACCTTTAATCTCTCAATAGAAAATCTTAATTCAGTTCTCGGACGCCATTTAAGCCGCGGTATTTGTGCTGTTGTCATTGCAGACTTCCTTCTTGAGGAAAGTGAAAGACTCACACTGGGAGAACCGGCAATGGGCGAAATACAGATACCGAAAACAGGCGAAGGATATGGGGCAACAGAGGCAACACGAGGGGCACTGCTCCATTACATAAGATTGGAGGACAGCAAGGTCGGCAAGTACGAATGCGTGGTGCCAACGACATGGAATTGTTCTCCCAGAGATGATAAAGGAATCCCCGGAGCGCTGGAGTCTGCTCTTATTGGCACAGCAGTGGAGAACCCTGACGAACAGATTGAGGCCCTCCGGATAGTGCATTCTTTTGATCCGTGCCTGGCCTGTGCTGTCCATTGATCTTAATACGTAAAAGGTAATAAGGAATCCCCGTAATGAATAGACGTCAATTGATAAAAATGGCAGCCGCTCTCGGTGCAGTCTTCGGCCTTGAGGGTGTACCCGCCACCGTCCTTGCTGCACTTAAAAAAATAGATCCGGCCAACATCCCAAAAATTATTTATCTCCAGGGACTATCCTGTACGGGCTGTTCCATTTCACTTCTGCAGGCCACAAATCCATCTCCTCTCTCACTTATAACCGCTTATTCTCAATTAGCCTTTCACGCTGATCTTTCTGCGACCTCAGGCAAACAAGCTATCAAAATGATAGATGAATATATCAGCGGGAATGCCGGTGAGTATTTTCTCGCTCTGGAGGGTGCCGTGCCTGAGAAGATGCCTGACGCCTGTAAAATTGGTCACACTTTTTTTGGTGACTACATTAAAAAAGGCGCAAAAACAGCTGCAGGCATTATCGCCGTGGGGAGCTGTGCTAGTTTTGGTGGGATTCCCGCCGCAGAAGGCAATCAAACGGGTGCAGTGAGTGTACCTACCTACCTGAAAAACAATAATTCATCCCCGCTCCTGATTACTATACCAGGTTGTCCGGTGCACCCCGACTGGCTTTGGCACACCATAACTCACTTGGTAAAGATCGGTATTCCAGAATTAACCAAGCATCAATCACCAAAACTCTTTTTCGGCAAAAATTTACACGAATCCTGCCCCAGATATCATTATTTCCAGGAAGAGATTTTCGCAAAAAAAATAGGAGATACAGGGTGTTTATTTAAAGTTGGCTGCCTGGGACCGGAAACCTTCACCGATTGCCCGACAAGGTGGTGGAATGGCGGTCAAACTTGGTGCATCGATGCAAATGCACCTTGTATTGGCTGTGCATCACCGAACTTCGCTTTGAAAAAGAATTTCCCTTTCTACCGAGTGGGTTGATTGAAAACAGTTATTTTCTGATGAGTAACAACTAATGAATTAAAGGTCGATATATGTTTAAAAAATATTTATCCAACCTACGAATAGCGCAGAAATTCATGCTGGTAATTACACCAGTTCTCATTGTTCTCCTGATAAGTGGCTGCCTGCTATTTGACCAGTATATTACTCGAAAACTGACTGATTCATATGAAAAATCCGTGAGCATACTTGCCGGTTCGTTTCATGAGTCGGTCAAAGGCTCCCTCGAAAGAGGACAGATGAAGAATTTTCAGAAATTATTGTCAAATCAATTGAACATAGAAGGGGTTCTCGATGTTTCCCTTTATAACAAAGAGGGCCATCTTGATATGTCCTCTGCAGGGTTAACTGATAATGAGCTGAAAATTGATCAAACGAGTTTTATTCAAGCAAAAGATACCAAAGAGAGGTTTGCCAGAACCAACGGTGCAGAATACCAGTTGATTACCCCTCAAATCACCACCCCTGATTGTGTTCGATGCCATCAGGGATGGCCGGTTGGGGAACTCGGCGGTATTCTCAGTTTGACCTACGACCTTACCCCGTTACAGGATGCAATAAAGAATCAACGTCTTTTCCTGACATACGGTTGTGCAGCACTGGTTTTGATAATCACCTGTCTGTTGTATTTTGTAACAAGAAGCGTGACCAAACCAATTGTGCAAATGACCGGTGTTATGCAACAATTATCGGAAAACGACCTCTCCGTCACAATACCTGGCGAAAACCGTAAGGATGAAATTGGTGCTATGGGCTCTGCTGTGAGTATATTCAAAGAAAATGCCCAAAAACGAGATGAACTGGAAAAAAAGCTGACAAAAATGGCAGATTCTTTTGAGAGCAATGTCGGTTCTATCCTGACTTCAGTCCTAAACGAACTTGGAACAATCCAGGAAGCCGTCAACCAGGTGAGCGCCAGTGCAGAGAGCACAAACTCGCTTTCAATTTCTGTGGTATCGTCTTCAACAGCCACTGCAGAAAATGTTCAGTCAGTAGCCACGGCAATAAAACAAATGCACGAGACGAATTCCGAAATCAATGATCAAGTTGAATTTGCAGCAAATATCTCCACAAAAGCAGTGTTGCAAACAACGGCGACCAATGACCTTGTGCAGAACTTTGCCAAACGCGCCAATGAAATAGAACAGGTAGTCGGTCTTATTTCAGAAATCGCGGAACAGACTAATTTACTTTCGTTAAATGCGACCATCGAAGCGGCAAGAGCTGGTGATGCAGGAAAAGGATTCGCAGTCGTCGCAACAGAGGTTAAAGAACTTGCTGCACAGACAAAACGAGCTACAAAAAACATCGCTGATAAAATAGGAGCTATTCAAACAGCATCAACAGAATCCGTTGAGTCGATTCAGACCGTGAGCACAGTACTTTCAGAAATAAATGATATTGCCGTAAAAATAGCCACTTCGGTTGGCCAACAACAGCAAACAAGTACTGAAATCTCAGAAAATATGCATAGAGCTGCTCTTGATTCGGAGGGAGTTTCAAACAATTTAACAAATGTTGTAACAGCAACAGAACAAACAGGACATTCAGCCAGAGACGTACAGGATAAAATTAATAATTTAATCACGCAGACTGATATCTTAAAGAAAAATCTAAATGCTTTTCTCAAACATGTGCGGCAGATCAGCTAGGAATCAGTACAGACTTTTTTTACAAATGCATAATGTACAGGCTCCACGGTGAGCCTATTACTCAAGACCACCTACAGAAGCCAAAAAAGGAATGGGCCGAAAACTACAAGAGCGTAACCCAGAGAATTTCTCCAGATTAGGAGAAGAAAAAGCAACGATCACCACCCCACCTATGCCGGAAACAGTGAGTGGCCCACAGTTTCTATACCAGTGTGCGACACATCTAATTATGAGCAGTTTTCTCACAAAAATGGGGTAACACTTTCTACCTATTATTTCTGAATGAATTTTCTTCCCCGGCTATCCAAAATGATGTTACATTTTCAGTACTTCCTCGGATAGTTACATGCAGGAAGATATACCATACCATGGATTTAGGTCTATGGATTCAGACTCTTAACGTTGTTATTCAACATTTATATTAAGAATTGCGCTAGCTTCAATGGAGTGATGTAACTGATGCCGCGGTTTTGTCAAATTTTGAAATTGAGCGTTGAGTGGAATTAAGTGGTTTGAAACAAAATAGAAAGAGCAGTTTGTTAATAATTCTGCAAATGAGACATTATATGAAATTCTGGCACCTGAAAGAAGATTTTACAATAGTACAAGCTAGATGCTGATTATTGGTGTTCCCCCAACGGATTATTTAAAATGTAACAATTTGAGAAGATTTCCGAGCACACTTGCAAGCAGCCCACATAAAGGGAGGAACCGAAGAATATTTTTTCCTGCCAGAATTCAAAGTCGAACCCAAAGAATGGATACCACCTTTTGAAGTGACAGCTACAGCCTAGTCAGGGCAATTGAAGGGGGCGAATGAGTACACAAAGGGGGTCTGGCCCCGTTTTTACCATCTTCCCCGTCTCTGCAACTGGTGCAGACAAAGTCGCCATATGAGCAATCAGCAGTGAGGGCTTATGAATCTTTATTGCTGGACCGCCTGACAACAGCATCCGGGCGTTTCCTGATATCGGGAAGCAATTCCATGCCGAGCCCCGGCCCTTCGGGTGGTCGGACATAACCGTTTGCCATTATTGGCAGCGCAGTCGCAACCTCATTATACCAGCCACCGTTGTAAAACGCACGGACACTCTCCTGGACCAGGGCATTTGGTTCGTGCACCGACATGTGTGTTGAAGCCGTGTATATGACCGGACCAGTGCAGTCATGAGGTGCGAAGGGAAGGTGATGGCAATGGGCCATCTGGGCGATGGCATGGGCTTCGGTTATCCCTCCAGCCCAGCCAATATCGAGCATGACGATATCTACGGCTTTGGCTTCGATCAGGTCGCTGAACCCCCAGCGCCCGGATAATGTCTCACTGGCAGTAACCGGGCACCTGGTCTGGGATTTGAATTCAGCGATTGTAGCCAGTCGATCCATGCGGATGGGGTCCTCAATCCAGAACAGATCGAATTCTTCCATTGAACGGGATATGCGAACAGCAGTTGGCAGATTCCATAGGGAATGGCACTCGAGCATGATGTCCATCCTGTCCCCAACGGCCTGTCTGATCTTCCTGAAAGGCTCCATCCCCTTGCGCAAATCGGGTGCGGAAATGTATAACCCGCCTGTCGCCTCGGCGAAGAGGTCAAGCGGCCAGATCTTCATCCCGGTGATCCCCTGCTCCAGCAGACTTTCAGCGAGCTCATCTGCACAGTTCAAAAATCCATCCAGATCTTCATAGGGCCCGAGTGCATCGCCGGTCCCCCAATTTTCAGATGACTGTCCTTTAGCGGAGCGGATATAACGGTAACCGGCACAGGTATTATACGTCCTGATACGCTCTCGAGTCCGGCCGCCAAGCAGCTGGAAGATCGGTTGATCCGTCACTTTTCCCCAGAGATCCCAGAGGGCTACGTCAATTGCCGACACCCCTCTCATCTCTGCCCCGGAACCACGAATACCGCAATAGCCCTGCATCCTCTGGTGCAGATACGATATGCGCAGAGGATCCTGGCCCAGCAACAAGGGGGCGGAGGTCTCGTGGATCCAGGCCTCAACGGCCTGCGGGCCAAAAAACGTTTCACCCAGCCCCGTCAACCCCTCGTCGGTCTCAATAAATACCCACAGCAGGTTACCAAATTCCTCAAGTCTCAGAGTTTCAATCGCCGTTATTTTCATAGATGATTGCCCGGGATTATGATCCGTAGTAGATTATTCTTCCATTGCCGCCTTCAGAAAGGCAGACTAGTCTGAATATGGAGCAAACCGGAGTTGAGGTTTGAGGACGGGCGTTCCTTCGGAATCTTCAGCTACTGGAATCATTTCTTTGGACATCGGCGGACCATCAAGTTCGATAATTCCAATTTCAGTTAATACATAGCAAATACACCCTTCCTCCATGTGGCCGCCGAAGGCTCCTTTATGATTGGCTCCGGTAAAGTGAATATGGACTTCTCCGTCAACAATCATTCCGTTCATAGACATTAATTCGTAACCACCTTCCCAGGTTTCAAAGAGGTTATCGGTTGGGAACTCATTATGGGTTACCCAGTGCATACGCACCTGGCTCAACGTTCCATATCCCATGATAACCATACCCTGCACAATGGCTTTCTCTTTTATGAATTCCTCGATGGCCAGCAGCACATCTTTTCCTGGATCAACCCGGATTACCCAATATTTTTTGCCTTCGAACCATTGGCTGCTCATTTCTGATTTCATTGAACGCTTTCTCCACCCGTATAACGTACATGTTCCCTAAAAAGGAATATTTGGGGGTACAGATATTTAATTTTTTCTGTACGGTGACTTTCTTGCCGGGAATGACAATCTCCCACTAAACAGACATGCTAAACATGGGGTTTAGTGGGAGGAGTAAACCTATTGAACAACCATAGGTGCAATTATTCTCGGCTCACTTCGGAGGATCACTGACTTTCAGACCGAGTTCTGCGAGCAGCTCAGAATATATCTTATCTTCTTTCTGCACCAGCTGAGCGAAATCAGCAGGCCCTCTATATCTGATGGGAGTTCCCGAATTTTTCATGAACGTTATAAAATCAGCTGTTTCCATTGATTCTTTGATAAAGCCAGCCAACTTCTCAATATTCTCAGGTGGACCTCCGGCAGCGGTGAAAATTCCTCTCCAGACAGGGTACTCGAAATCAAGGCCCTGCTCCATGGCCGTTGGAACATCGGGATATGCCGGATTTCTTTGATCACTCATTACTGCTATGACTTTTAGATCGCCGGTATCAACAAGAGCCCTTGTTTCTGCAGGATTTGCTATCGTTGCTTCGATTTCGTGACCTGCGGTTGCAACCAGTGCAGGTCTTCCGCCTTTATAGGGGATGTGATCAACCTCAATGCCGGCTGCTTTACCAAATAAAACTGCCGCCAAATGCCATAATCCTCCAGTTCCTCCATTTCCTATCCTGATTTTCCCGGGATTTGCTTTGGCGTACTCGATAAATCCCTTTAAATCATCATAAGGGGCATCACTGGGTACACTTAATGCCGCGGTATCCTCAGCAACCTGGGCAACTGGAGTAAACTGGTTAATATTGATCTTACCGAATCCGGTATACTGAATAAGCACAAGACTTTTCGAATAAAGCCCAAGGCTATATGCCGGCTCCTCGCTGGCGATTTTCTGCGCGCAAATTCCACCACCCGCCCCCGGCAGGTTTGATGGTATTACCTTGACTCCGGATACAGCCTCCATTGGATTAACCAGCGCACGAGTGATTAAATCGTTTCCTCCTCCGGCTGAATAACCGATCCGAAAATTAATGTCTTTTTCAGGAAATGATCCTGCAGCAAAAACGACACTGCTGAGTGTCACAAAACAAAACAAAGAACTTAAAAGTATTACGCTTGTAAAACGGATTCGTCTTCGCATACCTTACCTCCATTGACTTTTGGGTTATTGTTATGAGCGGCTGCTTGTACCTTATACAATATCAACCAATACCGCTGGTAAACTTCGCATTGGTTGAGTAATGAGCGAAATTCTATCCTTTTAATACTATCATCAAGAACCTATCTGGAATTATTGTCAAAGTTGAACCATTGGAACAATTTAATTTTCTGCCTGATGAACGGGAAAATGAAAAGAAAGATCGTAAAAACCAGTATGAACAAACTAATTGGCCGAGTAAACAATGTATGAATGAACAACGGGACATCACCACGGACCAGGAGCAGGCTTCGCCTTAAATTGTCTTCAATAAATGGTCCTAAAATTAAGGCGAGAACAATAGGCGTCCGGGGAAGACTGACCTTGTGCATCAGAAACCCTCCAAATCCAAAAGCCAACATAAGACCGATGTCAAAAAAACTGTTGCGCACCGAATAAGATCCGATAACGGCAAACGCAAGAATTGCTGCATTCAAAAATCTTTTGGGCATGGAAATCAATCGTGCAAAAAGTGGTGCACCGGCCAAACCAATAACAAGCATACAGATATTGGCAAAAAACATTCCCACAAAGATTGCCGAAACCATTTCAAAGTTTTCTTTGAATAAAATGGGTCCAGGCCGCAATCCGTGTATCATGAGAGCTCCAATCAGAATACCGGTAACTGCATCGCCAGGTATTCCGAGGGACAGCATTGTGAGCATGGCTCCTCCCGTGCAGCTGTTGTTGGCTGCTTCGGCTGCTGCAATTCCTTCCAGTGAGCCTTTACCCATTTTTTCAGGATGTTTGGAAATTCGTTTCTGTTGCCCATAGGATACGATTGAGGCTATTGTCCCTCCAGCTCCTGGTACGGCACCGATTATTACCCCAATTACTGATGAACGGACAATCGTGGGGAATAGCTTGAGCAGCGTTTTTAACTCGGGAAGTATATTTTTCAGTGCCTGACTGACCTTTTTTAAATGGTCTCCTTTCTCGACTTGAACCAGGATTTCAGTTACACCAAACAAACCTATCATTGCTATTATAAAAGGAATGCCCTCAAAGAGGTCCGCTTGAGAGAAGGTAAAACGAGGGTAACCCATTATCGGGTCGGAGCCTACCGTCGCGAGCACAAGACCGAGGATTCCAGAGATCAGTCCTTTTAAAAAGGACCCCTCGCCGAGATAAGCAATGAGGCTGAGTCCCAGGATTCCGATTGCAAAGAACTCCGCTGACGTAAAACCGAGGGCAATTTTCGCGACAACTGGTGAGACAAGGGAGAGTACGATAACACTGAGGAATCCACCTATAAAGGATGCTATGGTCGCATTGCCGATGGCTTTTCCTGCCTGCCCCTTGAGGGTAAGAGGATAACCATCCAACCCTGTCATTACGGCAGAAGGAGTCCCGGGAACATTGACGAGGATCGCAGAGACTGAACCGCCATAATTTCCGCCACAGTATATTCCTATTAAACCAAGAATGCCGGCAAGCGGAGAGAACCCATAGGTCAGCGGGACAAGAATTGCAACTGCCATGGTCACTGTCAGGCCGGGCAGGGCTCCGATTGTAATGCCCATAAAGACGCCGCCCACAGTCATAAGTAATACATCTGGCTGGAGGATTAAGGGTAAGCCCTCGGTGTACAATTGAAAAAAAGTCATTTATAGTCACTCCCGATGAGAATGCGCTAGGGCAGAGGTACCTTCAAGACAAAACCAAATACAATAAATTCCCCGACAGTCAAAAGAACTGAAAAAACAGCCCCAGCGATCCATGTACCACCCAGAAGTCGGTAAATTACTATTAAAAAAACAAACGTTGCGATGACGAAATTTACATTTGAGAGGAGGAACAAGTAACCCACCAGTGTTGCAAATATCCACAATGGTTTGGATAAGTTGGTCGGTTTTTGAACGTGTGGAGGTTTTTTCCTTATTTGCAGAATGCCTGAAACTATGAGAGTCAGGGCAAGAAAAATAAGCAGAATAATTAAGGATTGGGGGTATACGGCAGGACTATTATAGATTTTCGGCGATTGGGGAAAGGTCGATGCTGTCACAAACACAAACAGGGAGAAAACAATACAAAAAATACCTGTCAGTATATCTTTCATGAGTTCAAACCTTAATGCTCGCAATATAGTCCAGTTAGCAGGGAGACTGTATTCTACTCTCTGAGAGATCTCTCGCAGGAGCAGAATCGCGGGACCCACTTCAACGCTTAGAGCCGATCGGTTTTATACGTAGGTGAAACTTAGCCCCGTTATATCAGGACCTCTTCATTTTCTATCCTTATAAATGATTTAAAAAAATTAACCATCGCACTTATATCTTTGTCTGCATAGCCAATACCCGCGCCGGCCCGATACATTTCGGTTCCCAGACTTGTTAACATCAACGGTATATTCTTGGATTTTGCCACGCCGAGCGCTATCTCAAGGTCTTTGATCATCATTACAATACGATGTCCGCCATCAAATTTTTCAGGTATAATGAAATTGGGGAGCTTCGTTTGCAGATGGAATGAATTGGCAGCGCAGGTACTTAAAACTTCATAAAAAGTCGCAGGTGATATACCAAACCCCTGACCCATTGCGACCGTCTCACAGAGAATGAGCGTATTCATCCCTGCAATGATCTGGTTTAATGTTTTTAATACCCTCCCTGCACCAACTTGACCAACGACAAAAATGTTTTTTCCCAGTTTTTCCAGCAGGGGCCTGGCTTCTTGTATATGTTTCTCTTCTCCTCCAAGAATAAAGGTGAGTGTGCCATCTTCAGCTCGTTTAACGCCACCGGATATGGGTGCATCGATATATCCGATACCTTTTGAAGCGCATAACTCGGCCATTTTAATTGCAGCAATTGGTGTTCCTGTCGTGGTATCAACAATGATGGTCCCGGGACCAGCTTGTGAGAGAACACCTTGTTCACCCAGCATCACCTCTTCCACATCGGGATCAAACGGCAGAGATAAAATTATGATGTCGCTCTTTTTCCCTATCTCGGCGGGTGTCTCAGCGAATCGAGAGCCTTTCTCTTTGAGCGCTGACACCTTCTCAGGGGTGCGGGCATAAACGAACAAATCATCTCCAGCCTCCAGTATGATGGTCGCCATAGGAAGCCCCATGGCTCCTGTTCCAATAATTCCGACTTTCATGATTTGCCTATCCTTGTATGAATGGTTCTTTATTGAACCATAAATCTTTTATTATCGGGAAATACTGCAAAACTTTGCAGCCTCCGAAAGAGTTTATGAACCACTATAAATCAAGAATATACCGTACTTATTTTGATTCTATTCTTTATAATGCCCTTGGAAACGGGACCCCTAATTCCTCGGCCAATTCCTGGAGTTTTTCAATCCTGTCCGGGCTCAAAACGATACCATTGCGGGTATTTTCTTCTTCCGATAAAATTTGAGGATCGCCAGGTGCCTGGACTTCGCTAAAACCAGGTGCCGGAGGAACCGATTTCAGCTGATCAAGCAAGTCATCCATTCGTTCCAGGAATAGGTCTTCATCAAGAAACTGGCCGATATTAAAGACAATGAAAAAATGCCCAATATTCTGTACCCTTGAAAAATCGACTTGAGTACCAATGTTTTTTCCATATGCTGCACCGGTCAGAACACCGCTGAGTATATCGAAAATCAGTGAGAGCGCTGATCCTTTCGGACCACCAAAGGGGAGAACGCAGCCTTTCATCGCCGCAGTGGAATCAGTTGTTGGATTTCCATTTTCATCAATCGCCCAACCTTCAGGAATCGGTTCTTTTCTCTGAGCGGCCCATATAATTTTCCCGTGCGCCACGATGCTCGTCGCCATATCAAATATTAATGGGGGGTACTTTTTTGCCGGAATTCCGACGGCTAAAGGATTTGTTCCTAGAAATGGTTTTCTCCCGCCAAACGGAGCCATAACAGACGGCACATTACACGTCGCAAGACCGATCATTCTATGGTTTACCGCCTTACGTACATAGTGGCCCGCCGGACCGAAATGATGGCTGTTCTTGACGCCAACCGCCCCAATTCCAAATTTACCAGCGAGATCGATGGCATGCGACATCGCTTTTGAACCGACAACAATGCCCAGGCCATTGTCACCATCGATCAAACCCATTGCCTTGTCCGGAGCACAGTCAAAGGTTATGGTCGGGCGAGCCTTGGTCACACCTTGTCTCATTCTTTTCAGATATATTGGTAAACGGGTTACACCATGTGAGCCAATTCCCTGCAGATCTGCTTTAACCAGACATTCCGCGACTTCATGTGCATCTTTATCCGGTACATTGACCTTTTTGAGAATACCTACGACCAACTGGTGAACTTCTTTATGACTAAAGCGGGTTCCTGACATCTTATCGACACTCATGGTGACAGCCCCCAAGATGAAGTACAGGTATCGTTACCCTCGAAAGGACTTCATTGTCTTCTGCCATACGCTTTTTAATATTGAGACATCATGTCCGACTTCAATTGCATGAACGCCAAGCTCCTTGACTTCTTCAACTTTTTCCCATTGAGGAAAACCAACCGGAAATATCACAAACTTGCCGACCTTGTTCGCTGAATCAACTACGCGCTTTAAAGCGCTTATTACTTTATCATGGCCGGTCTGCAGAGGGACGCCTGCGGAAATACTGAAATCTGCAGGCCCAAAAAACACTCCATCGACTCCTTCCGTGGCGAGAATCTCATCAATTTTTTCTGCTGCTGAAACATCCTCAATCATTGGGATAACCAGTTGCTCTTGATTGCTCCATTCCATCCACTCCCTTCCCCCGTCAACGCCCCACTTACCGGACAGACACAATCCTCCAAATCCGCGTTTTCCAATTGGAGGAAACTTCGCTGCCTCAACCATCATCTTTACATCCTTATGGTCATGGGCATGAGGTATGATTACCCCTCCAGCGCCTGCTTCCAGGGCCTTCCGGATCAAATAAGGATTATCCCTGTCTACCCTGAGAAGCGGGACAATGTCGGCCAGAAGGCCTCCTCGTAACATTCCCTCTGTGGTAAGGTCTTGCCGCCACGCGTGTTCATTATCAATTCTGCAAAATTCCAGACCACTAAATCCTGCCAACTCGATTATTGCAGGACTGAAGCTGTAGACACACGTCCCCAGAGCGATTTCACCTCTTGATATTATTTCTCTTAATTTGTTTGGTTTTCTATTCAGCATAATGGCCCTTTTAATAAGAAGTTTAAGAACTTGAATTCAGTATTAATAGTTCTTGCCTGTTTAAATATCTTGTATATAATATATTGAATATTTGTCAACATAATTATTGACTGGACGTTTCATGACAAGACCATACATTTTCTAATAAAAAAAAATTTAACGTTTTGACAATACAATGAAAATTGTAATTTTAGACGGTTACACATTGAATCCTGGCGATAACCCCTGGGACGAGTTTCACAAGCTCGGAGAAACAGTCATCTACGACCGCTCTTCCCCTGACCAGGTTGTCGCCAGAGCAGGGGGCGCCGAGATTGTTGCAGTCAATAAGGTTCAGATTACCAATGAGATTCTCAAACAATTACCGGCCCTGAAATGTATTCTGGTTCTGGCTACAGGTTATGATTGTGTAGATCTCAGGGCAGCAGCCGCCAGGAATATTGTTGTCTCAAATGTTCCAGTTTACGGTACCGAGTCTGTAGCAGAATTCGTTTTTGCCCTAATCCTTGAATTATCGAGGCATCCGGCCCTTCATAATAAGAGCGTCGCGAGGGGAGAATGGTCTGAGAATCCCGACTGGTGCTACTGGAAAAAACCGTTAGTTGAACTGAAAGGCAAAACCATAGGAATCATCGGATTTGGTCGCATTGGAAGGAAGGTCAGCGAAATAGCAAATGCCTTTGGCATGGAGGTTTTGGCCAATGACGTCAGTGTCATAAGTGCCCCGGGATACGTACATTTTTCATCGGAAAATAGAGAGAAAATCTTTGAAAATTCAGATTATATTACCTTGCACTGCAATCAAACCGAGCACAATTACAAGTTTGTAAATGCTCATCTTTTGCAGAGAATGAAAAAGAGTGCCTATTTCATCAATACGAGCAGAGGCGGTCTGGTTGAGGAAGCGGATTTGGCTCATGCATTAAACACCGAAGCTATAGCCGGAGCTGCTGTTGATGTGGTCAGTGTTGAACCGATCTCACCGGACAACCCTCTGTTAAAGGCTAAAAATATTCTCATAACGCCACATATTTCCTGGGCAACTCTGGAAGCCAGAACACGACTAATGAAAATCAGTGTCCAAAATCTAAAGGCGTATATGGAAGGACAACCTCAAAACGTTGTAAATTAATATACTTTCATCACCCTTAAGCCTCATCAAAAATCAGCCATCATCTATGCCGGGAGTTTTACTTAAATATGCGTAAATTAATGATAAATTTCGGAGAACAACCATTGTCACTGAAGGAGATGGCAGTCCGGAGTATAAAAAATGCTATCTTTGAAGGCCAACTTGAACCGGAAATAACCTATTCCGACCTTCATTTGGCCAACACGTTAGGAATTTCGAAAACTCCTGTAAGAGAAGCGCTCATCGAGTTAGCTTCAAGTGAATTGTTTGTCCATGAACCGCGGAAAGGATTCAAAATAAGATTATTATCGCAAAAGGATGTCATAAATTTATTCGATTACCGGATGGCTCTCGAGCGTTCCATCATAAATATTGTCGTTCCAAAAATCACCAATGAGGGACAACATCAACTCGAGAAAATTTTAGCAGAGAATAAACAATGTCTACAGCAGGATAGCAATTATAGCCAATCGATCATAGCAGACAGGCTTTTTCACCTGAAATTGTCTGAGCTAAGTGATAATCCGTTTTTTATAAAGGCGATCAAGCAAGTACGTGATTTATGTGATTTGGCAGGTACCTGGTCTCTCATAAATGAAGACAGGAAATATGAAGCCCAAAACGAGCATGAAAAAATACTTGAAATGATCATGCTGCGAGACGTTGCGGGTGCAAAAAAGAAAATGGCGGATCACCTCTCGATTACATGCGGTAAAATTATCAACAAACTTCAGGCGCCTAAAGAATAAGTAGAACATCGGTATCCGTTCGATCTGGTACATCACCATGATGGAGTAAAGAATGAATGTTGCTTTTGCAAGTGATCACTCAGGTTATCATCTGAGAAGTGAAGTGATAGCGATCTTAGCCGACCTGGGGGTTACCCTGCTGGATTTTGGTTCTGACTCGCCGCAAAGAGTGGAGTTCATAGATTTTAACAGAGAACTGTGTCACGCTGTGCGAAACGGGAAGGCGGATCGCGGTATAATGCTTTGTGGCACAGGTATCGGCGTTGCAATTGCTGCAAACAAATATTCAGGCATCAGGGCATGTGTCTGCCATGATGTGCACAGTGCCCACCAGGGAGTTGAACACGATAATATGAATGTACTCTGTCTTGGCGCTAAAATCATAGGTGCATGGCATGCAAAAGATATTATCGAGGCATTTATCAAGGCCAAGTTCAGCACCGACGTTTTTTTTAGAAAGCGAACGGCTAAAATAGATACAATCGAACTAGAATCGGCAAAAGAACTGCTCAAGAAACAGAGTTAGTTTTCAACATGGCACGAGAAATAGCAGAAAAAGCTCATCTATATCAAGACAAGAAAAGGTAGAGATTCTGGAGAGATTGACAAAGATGGGCTATCCCGGTTCCTATGAAACAGGGCGTGGCTGCGTTCGTATCACAGGAGCACGGCAAGTGGCAGCGAACTGCCGAACGTGGGCACTGTGCAAAGAAAAACCTGGACGTAAGGAAAAACAAAAACCATTAGTCAGAAAAGATATGAACGATACAGATATGAACGATACATTTCAACAAATCAGCGTTGTCGGCTTTATGAAACACAATGGCGGTTTAGAGTTAAGAACAATTTCTCAATCCGAGTACCAGTTCAGGGCCATAATACAGGACATTCATTTGAATCCTGGTGGTATTACTCATGGCGGCTTCATTATGAGCCTGATGGATTCTGGAATGGGGACAGCAGTTTATCTGGCACTCGATAAAAAAACAAGAGCTGCAACCATTTCCTTCGATGTCAAATTTATCTCCGCCTCCAGAACGGGGGACATACTGCTGGGCACAGCCAAAGTCCTCAGAAAAACACGTTCCTTGGTTTTCATGCAGGGCGAATTACGATGTGACGAGCAGCTCATTGCAACTGCTGAAGGGATTTGGAAGGTGCTCTAAGACCCCAAAAGACCCTAAAACATGATATCGATATTTTCCCATAAAAAAAGCCCGAAAACCCTTAATGATCAAGGTTTTTCGGGCTGTATCTAGCTGGTGCCGGAGGTCGGAGCCACACAAAACAACAATATTGATATAATTACAGATAATTAAAGCAAGTGACAAAAGGGTGGCAACGCCAAGTAGTCACACCTGTAGTCACAATATGTCCCCCCTACTGAACATTTGCACCACATCATTGGCTAATTTCATTTCGCCTTTTCCCATTTCATCTGTCAGGTTGATTCAACATATGCATTATCAGCCGGATGAGTGATTCTTTCTGCTTTGGGTCGGACTCTGCCACAAGAAGTGTCAAAGCAGCAAGGCCCGTATCATTTATAATGGGTTCTCCATGCCTGTTATGCAGGCTGTTATTTCGATGTAGAAAATCTATTAACAAAAAAGCACCACTTCGTTTATTCCCATCAGAAAAAGGATGATCTTTCACGACAAAGTAGAGGAGATGAGCAGCTTTGCTTTCAATTGTGGGATAAGCTGGTTCACCAAATACTGTTTGCTCCAGATTTCCAAATATCGCAGCCAGACCATCCTTACTTTTGAGGCTGGCAAACAGCATTGTTGCCTCCCCCCTCTCCATAAGCTGTTTTTTTAACTCCCATAAGCCCTTTTCCGCATCTTCCAGATGTGGCAGTATCCCACCCTTTTTCCCCTTTGGTTCTTCGAGCATGCCTTCATCATATCGCTGTAACCAAAGAAATGTTTGCGTATAGCGTTTTGTTATTTCAAGAAGACCTCTACCAAAGTCAGCATTAAGTGCTGGCGAACCTGCCGCTTTTTCTATGAGCTGTAGTGCCTGCTCCAATTCTGAAGCATTCTGCTCAAAGCGCTGCATGTTAAGTGAGTAACCCTGAATCAGATACTCTTTTAAACGCTGTGTCGCCCAAATTCTAAACTGCGTTCCTTGTTTAGAATTAACTCTATAACCTACCGAAATTACGACATCTAAATTATAGTGAGCTATCTCCCTTTTGACACTGCGTTTACCTTCCTTCCGAACTATCCGGAATTTCCGGATAGTTGAAGCCTCTTTTAGCTCGTCCTCTTTAAAAATAGTTTTTAAATGTTCATTAATTGTCCGGACATCTTTATCAAACAGTTCCGCCATCTGTGCCTGCGACAACCAGATGGTTTCATCCTCAAGGCGAACTTCAATCTGCGTCTGTCCATCAAACCCTTGATATATTTCTATGGCAGTTTTTCCTGTCATCCCAGAATCCATGATCTGATGTTATCACTACTCATTATTTAAATTCATCCTTTAGCTGTCCAACACACATTCGCAATACTTGGCAACGTATATGATGCAAGGGATAAGTGGTCCCGGATTTTCGTACATTCTTTCTTTTGCTCGTTTGAATCTCTCATTGTGAAGGCAATAAATGTCTACACAAAAAGCAATAAGACCCAAAAAGATCCTAAAACACAAAATCGATATTTGCTCATAAAAAAAGCCCGCAAAACCTCACATATTAAGGTGTTACGGGCTATACTCAGCTGGTGCCGGAGGTCGGAATCGAACCGACACGGGATTGCTCCCGCTGGATTTTGAGTCCAGTGCGTCTACCAGTTTCACCACTCCGGCTGGAAAGCTCTTGTTACCGTAGAAACCCTGCGGAGTCAAGCAGAAAGGGCAGCCGCAAGTCTCAAAAGCTACCTTCCTCCAAGCGCACCACTTCATGTAGTCTCCAAGTCAGTTCACCCTGGCGACAGAAGCGGTGAGCATGTCATTGACAGCCTGTTTGATCAGGAGCGCGCAAAACCAGTGCGAATCATCTGGTTCAGCCCTTCAAGGAGAGCCGGAATCTCTTTGTCAATGCAGAGCATATCAGGAAACATGATCCACTTACGTATCAGGCCGTTGATGAACACAAGCGTGGCAATACTGCCGAGCCGCACATCAAATGATTCCGGCAGCTGCCCGTGCTGGATTGCCCTGGTCAGGACGTTGGCAATCATTTCCTGGCCCTCCTGGAAATGACACTTCTGGCTGTGGTATGATGGGTCTTCAACCGATTCGGCATTATTCAGCAGGATTTTCAGCATCTGCAGGCGCCGGGGATTCTTCTGCAGTCCGTGGAAAAGATCGAGGTATGCCTTCTCCAGCAATCCAAGCGGATCGGCCTCATTGGTATCCTCGCCGGCCTGGCGGACAGCTTCAAATGGTGAGAGGATGTCGTCCCACAGCACCTCGAGCAGGTCTTCCTTGTTCTTGAAATGCCAATAGATGGCTCCTCTGGTTACCCCTGCTTCATCGGCAATATCAGTCAGCGTCGAGCGGGATACCCCCTTAGCCGAGAAGACTCGAACGGCTGCATCTATAATGGCTTCGCGTGTTTTCAGCGCCTCTTCCTTTGTCTTCCTGGCCATTTTTTTACTCCGTTGTTTCTTTCCAGCCTCCGCCAAGGACCTTGTACAGGTTGACCTGGTTTTCCAGCTGGGCACGCTTCAGGCTGAGGTATGACTGCCTTGAGCTGTAAAGAGAGCGTTGGGCATCAAGAAGGGTGAGGAAACTGTCGACTCCTTCCTCGTAACGGTTTCTTGCATGCTGATAATACTGTTCATTTGCCTCCAGGTTGCTCTGCTGGGCGGACAATTGCTCCTCGTAGGTATCAACGGCAACCAGTGCATCGGCCACCTCGCGAAAGGCGGTCTGGATTGCCTGCTCGTAGCGCACAACATAGCGTTCCTTCTCGATTTTTGCCACATCGAGTTCAGCCTCCAGCCGTCCGGCGGTAAAGATCGGCACGCTGATGGACGGGGTAAACTGCCAGGAGCCCGAGCCACCGTCAAAGAGGCTGGACAGCTCCGTGCTGATCACGCCAACATTGGCTGTAAGGCTGATAGCCGGAAAGAACGCCGCCCTGGCTGCGCCGATATTGGCATTCGCCCCAATCAGCTCGTGTTCGGCAGCCATGATGTCGGGCCGCTGCAGCAGGACGCTTGAGGAGAGCGTTTCCGGTACGACCGCCAGGGGCTTGACCTCGCGCAGCAGGCCCTCCTCCGGCAGCAGCGTTTCTGAAAGAGACGTTCCGGTCAGCAGGTTCAGGTAGTGATAATCCTGGGCAACCTGCCGACGGTAAATGGCAAGATTAGCCCGGACCGCTTCCAGGCTGGAGCGCGCCTGGGCCAGATCAAGCTCGGTGGCGGCACCACCATCCAGCCGCTGTTTGACAAGGGCGTAGGACTCTTCCTCAACACGCTCTGTATCCCCTGAAATCTGCAGCAGTTCCCGGTCGGCAAGCCAGCTGAGATAGGCCCGTGCAACCTCGGCTACCAGACTTATTTCAGCGCTTCTCCGGGTCTCTTCCAGTGCCAGGTACTGCTCCAGAGCCTGGTCCCTGAGGTTGCGGACACGGCCAAAAAAATCGAGTTCATACGAGGTCACGCCAACCTCCAGCGCATAGCTTTCTGCCGTGCTGAAACCAGAGCTGTAAAGCGTCCGCTGTTTGCTGCCATAACCCTGCCCCGCAACTGTTGGCAGCTGGTTCGCCTGCTGGATTCGGTAGCGCGCCTGGTAGGCCTCGACATTGAGTGCTGTCTCACGAAGATCGCGATTGTTTTCCAGGGCCGTGGCGATGAGCTGCTGCAGGACGGGATCCATGAACACGTCTCTCCAGCCAAGTTCCGCGATATTTCCGCTCTGGCCCTCTTTCCCCGCTGCAGGCAGTTGCGTAAGATACCTGTCGGCCAGGGAGGGGGCCACAGGCGAGGCGGGCTGCTGGTAGACTGGAGCAAGGGAACAGCCGCTCAAAGCGAGGACAAGCGTAGCGGCAATACATTGTTTTATCTGCTTTTTCATATGATTAACACTCCTCTGCCAGTACTGTCGGGGTTTGCCTCACCGTGCGCAAACGGAACAGCCGCACGATCAGGACAAAAAAGAGCGGGATAAAAAAGATTGCCAAAACGGTAGCCGACAACATGCCGCCAAACACCCCGGTACCGATGGCATGCCTGCTGTTTGCTCCTGCACCGGTGCTGATCGCCAGCGGCAGGACACCGAGCATAAAGGCCAGTGAGGTCATCAGAATGGGGCGTATCCTCATCCGGCAGGCCTGCACGGTTGCCTCGATGAGATCCATACCCTGGTCATAGAGCGATTTGGCGAACTCGATAATCAAAATAGCGTTTTTTGCCGACAGGCCGATGGTTGTCAGGAGCCCAACCTGAAAATAGACATCGTTTTCCATGCCCCGCAGATAGGCAGCTCCAAGAGCGCCAAGCACGCCGAGCGGAACTGCCAGTATGACAGAAAACGGTACTGACCAGCTTTCATAGAGTGCCGCCAGACAGAGAAACACCACCAGGATCGAAATGGCATACAGCCCCGGGGCCTGAGAACCCGATTGACGTTCCTGAAATGAGGCGCCGGTCCATTCATAGCCGATTCCTGCCGGTAACCGCGAGACAAGCTGAGCGATTGCCGCCATGGCGTCGCCGCTTGACAACCCGGGTGCGGCCTCACCGACGACCTCTACCGCAGGGTTGCCGTTGAAGCGCTCCAGCCGCGGTGAGCCAAAACTCCAGTGACCGCTGGCAAAGGTGGAAAAGGGCACCATTTTGCCGCTGTTGTTGCGGACATACCATTGGGAAATGTCCTCGGGCTGCATCCGATACGGGGCATCGGCCTGCAGGTAGACCTTCTTGATGCGGCCGTTGTGAATAAAGTCATTTACATAGTTTGAGCCCCAGGCGGTGGAGAGGGTTGTATTGATGGTGCCCACCGAAATCCCGAGAGCCATGGCCTTTTCATAGTCGATGTCGACATTGTATTGCGGCGTATCTTCCATGCCGTTGGGCCGGACTCTCGTCAGGTCCGGGCTTTGCGCCGCCATGCCAAGCAGCATGTTACGCGCCTCCATGAGCTTTTCATGGCCGAGACCACCCCGGTCCTGCAGGTAAAAATCAAACCCGGTGGACGATCCCAATCCCATGATTGCAGGCAGGTTGAAAGCGTAGACCTGCGCCTCTTTTATGGTGAAAAAATAGCCCATTGCCCTGCCAATAACTGCATCGACTGACTGATCCTCCCGCGTACGTTCGCTCCAGTCTTTCAGCTTGACGAACGCGAGCCCCATATTCTGGCCTGTTCCGGCGAAACTGAATCCCGCCACGGTAAAAACGGTATCGACATTCTCCTTTTCATTGGTGAGGTAGTGGTCGCGAACTTTATCGAGCACCGCCTGGGTGCGCTGCTGGGTTGCCCCTGTCGGCAGCTGCACCATGGAAAGGAAAACACCCTGGTCCTCGGTGGGCAAAAAAGATGTTGGGAGTTTGGTAAAAAGAAAGGCCATGCCGCCAACCAGAACGACATAGATCAGACCAAACCGGCCGGCGCGCCTGATGATGTAGCCGACGCTGCGGCCGTAGGCATCGGTACCGCGAGTAAACAGGCGATTGAACCAGCCGGAAAACCCCTTCTTTGCTGCATGTTTTTCTGGCGATACCGGCTTTAACATGGCAGCACAGAGCGCCGGCGTCAGGACCAGGGCTACGAGAACCGACAAGGCCATGGCCGAGACGATAGTGACTGAGAACTGGCGGTAAATAGCACCAGTGGATCCCCCGAAAAATGCCATGGGGACAAAGACAGCAGAGAGCACGAGGGCGATGCCGATGAGGGCACCGGTGATCTGCTTCATCGATTTTTTTGTGGCTTCCCGCGGCGACAGTCCCTCGGTTGTCATGAGCCGCTCCACATTCTCGACCACGACGATCGCGTCATCCACCAGAAGACCAATAGCCAGCACGAGGCCGAACATGGTCAGGGTGTTGATGGAGAAGCCAAAGGCGGCCATGATCCCGAACGTACCGAGCAGAACAACAGGTACAGCAATAGTCGGAATAAGCGTTGCCCGGAAATTCTGGAGAAACAGCAGCATCACCAGAAACACCAGGGCAATGGCCTCGAGCAGGGTCTGCGCCACCTCCATGATGGAGATTTTAATGAAGGTCGTGGTATCGTAGGGATACACCACATCCACACCTGCCGGGAAATAGGGCTGCAGCTCGTCCAACCTGTCGCGGACCGCCTGGGCAGTGTCGAGCGCATTCGCCCCGGTAGCCAGCATGATCCCCATACCGGCGGCCGCCCGGCCGTTGAAGGTGGTTACCGAATCATAACTCTCGCCGCCGATTTCAACCCGGGCAACATCTTTCAAACGCACCTGCGACCCGTCGATGTTGACCCGGAGAAGAATATTGGCAAACTCCTCCGGCGAGCTCATCATGGTCTGGGCCATCATACTTGCGCTGACCTGCTGGCTGGCCACAGATGGCACCCCGCCAAGATCGCCGACGGCAACCTGGCTGTTCTGGGCGCCGATCGCCGTTTTCACATCAGCGGGAGTCAGCTGGTAGCTGTTGAGCTTGTGCGGATCAAGCCAGATGCGCATGGCGTACTGACTGCCGAAAATCTGAATGCTGCCTACCCCTTCGGTCCGGCTGAGAGGATCACGCAGGGTGGAGACCATAAAATCAGACAGATCGTTTTTATCCATACTGTTGTCGGAGGAAATCAGGCCGACCACCATCAGGATAGTCGAGTTTGCCTTGGCAACCTGCATCCCCTGCTGCTGCACTTCCTGGGGAATCTGGCTGGTTACCTGCTGGAGTTTGTTCTGCACCTGCACCTGGGCAATATCAGGGTCAGTCCCTGCCTGAAAGGTGAGCGTGATCGTGACACTCCCGGAAGATGAACTCTGGGAACTCATATAGAGCAGGTTATCAATACCATTCATATTCTGCTCGATCACCTGGGTCACGCTGTCCTCAACGGTTTTTGCAGAGGCGCCGGGATACCGGGCGGTAATTGTCACCGACGGCGGGGCGATCTCCGGGTACTGCGAGATCGGCAGGCGGACAATCGACAGCGTGCCGGCCAGCATGATAACGATTGCAATAACCCAGGCGAAAATGGGACGTTCTATAAAAAATTCGGCCATGATCTACTCCACATCTGCAACAGAGACGGCCTGCGGTGCGTTGCCAGAGACCTGCCCGATTAACGGTTCGTTGTTTTCAACCGCTTTGACCACCGCCCCCGGTCTCACTTTCTGCAAACCGGCTGTGATGATCACTTCTCCACCGTTCAGACCATCGTCTACCATGATTTTCTCACCAATCGTACGGCCGCTTTCGACAATCCTGTCCTCCACTTTCGATTCGCTGTTTACCAGCATGACGACCGCCTGGCCTTTGCTGTTGCGGCTGATACTTGCTGCCGGGACCAGTATGGCATGCTCTTCCAGCCCGCTGACCACACGTGTCCGCACAAACATGCCGGGAAGCAGGTCGCGATCCGGATTGTCAACAATGGCACGCAGGGTAACCCCGCCTGTCGTCTGGTCAACGGTGACATCGGAGAATTCCAGCACGCCTGTTTTACCGTATTCGGAGCCGTCCTCGAGCAGAATCGTGACCTCCTGCCTTGCGGTGTTGTCCCCTGAACCCTGCCCGGCCGAGAAATCCTTTTTCATCCTGAGCAATTCCATGCTCGACTGGCTAAGGTCGACATAGAGCGGATCCAGCTGTTGAATGGTGGCCAGCGCGTTGCTCTGCTGGGCGGTCACCAGGGCGCCTTCGGAAATCATCGACTTGCCGATGCGGCCGCTGATGGGAGCAGTGACGCGGGTATAGTCCAGATTGATACGGGCGCTGTTCAGCGCCGCCTTGAGCTGAGGCGACATCGGCAACCGCCTGTTTCCAGATCGCTTCAATCTCAATCTGATCCAGTTCACTGACCGATTTTGTCTTCACCAGAGCCCGGTAGCGCTCGGCCTTCAAGCGGGCAGATTGTTCTACCGCCTGGGCTCTGGCCAGAGCTGCCTCGGCGCTGTCCACCATGGCCTGGTAAACGGCCGGATCTATCTGGTAGAGCAGCTGACCGGCAGCTACCTCACTGCCTTCCGCAAACAGCCGTTGCTTGATAATGCCGTTCACCTGGGGCCGAACTTCAGCAACCCGGAAAGCCGCAGTCCGTCCGGGCAATTCCACCGCACGTTTGACCAGCTGAGGCTTGACGGTGATCACATCGACCTCGACCGGCATCGGTGTGCTCTTCACCTGCGCCTGCTCCTGCTGGCAGCCGCCAAGGAGCAGACTTGCAAGCATCACAACCGCGGCCATACGAATTCTGTTTTGTACTATCATGTTCTGTACACCTGTTTTATTTTAATTGTGCTCGTTCACGCTGCTTTTGCAGTCACTGAATTATCAGAGACGACACTTATATATACATTCACGCATGTATGCAATATTTATTTTCATATTCTGCCGTTTCGTGCTCAACGGGCGCCGCTCAGCGACTATTTTTCTGCTTGAGAAGACAGGAAAGTCAGTAAAAAACAGTTGTATTATAAACAGCATACGGAGAAACTATAGAAAACCACTTTCCCCGCAAACAAAGAAAAAGCCTCACGTTTATTTTTTGTTGCGGCTGCCTGCAGAGTACGTTCTTCTCCTATAAGCAATGGCAGAAGAATCCATAAACCATTATCTTACTGGCAGTAATGGAGCACATACCGCACTTTTATCGGGAGGCAAACCATGAATCCATATGATGAAGCCCATCTGTTTGTAGCTGCTGTCAGAATCCTTCTCCACCAGAAGCAGTCACCGCCCACAATCGATGATGTCTGCATGCTGCTCAACACGTCTGTAGAAGCAGGCATGTCCGTCTGTCGAGCCCTTGAGAAAGCCAGAATCATTGAAATGTCGCAGGACCCCTTCTCGACAAGACTCACCATCACCAATCACCTGAAAATTGAAGAGCTGCCGAGGACTTCAGGTGCTCATGACAGCCTGGCAAAAGAGCTCGAACAGTTCATGAACAAGAAGCAGGCCTTTGACAAAAAGGTCGATGAAATCAAAGCCGATATCAAAAAGAAAAGGCAGGAGATGCACAGCGGAATTGAGGAAAAACTCAGGCAGGAAATGAAGAAAATCAAAGGTGACCGCTAAAAAGAAAAGGAGCATACCACGCTGTATGATTGTCGCAGAGCCGTGCAAGCGTTACTGTCTCATCAGTGACTTGCCAGACAACTTCTAACCGGGAAGACTTCATGACACCTTCACAGACCTTTGAAAGGTTCTACAACGGCTTTAGAGACATCATCTCTGTCGTCCACTCCTCCACGCGCCTGGAAGAAGTCATGGATCTGGTTGTCTGGAAAGTCACCGAAATTATCAATGCGAAGGGTGCGATCCTCCGCCTTCTCAATATCGAGACAGACGAGCTTGAAACGAGCGCCGCCTACGGTATCGGCAAAAACTACCTGCAGAAAGGCCCGACGTTCTCAAAAAAAGTCATAACGGACATATGCCTTCGAAACAAGGTGATCATGATTGACGATATCCTGTCAGACCCTCGTGTCCAGTATCCAAAAGAGGCGGAAGCAGAGGGTATCCGGTTCATCGTCGACGTCCCGCTCAGCATTGCAAACGATGTTTTTGGCCTCTTGAGAATTTATTTCACCGAGACCAGACAATTTTCCGAAGACGAACTCAATTTTATTGTTGCTATTGCCGAACAGTGTTCCTGCGCCCTGGGAAAGGCACGGCTGATCGAATCCCAGGAACTCAGATATCATCAGCTCGCGCTCCAGACCGAGAAACTTTCGGCACTCGGCAGAATGGCAGCAGGAATTGCCCACGAGATCAACAATCCCCTGGCAGGAATCCTTCTCTACAGCTCCAATCTGGTCAAGAAGGTCTCAGAGGATACGCCGCTGAAGGAAGGTCTGGAGATCATTATTCATGAAACCATCAGGTGCCGCAAGATCATCCAGGAACTCCTTGATTTTTCCCGGGAACGCGAACTCAAGAAAATCCCCACCAATATCAACAGTATCATCGAAAAAACACTGAACATCCTGGAGAATGAGTTCAAGCTCAACAGGGTCAAGCTCAATAAAAATCTGGCCGAGGACATACAGGAAACAATGCTGGACGGCAACCAGATAGAACAGGTGTTCGTCAACCTGATCATAAACAGCCTGCAGGCACTGCCGGAAGGAGGTATCGTCACGATAACCAGCAGCATAAACCAGGCCAGGGAAATGGTCACCGTTGAAATTGCCGATAACGGTCACGGTATTGAGAAAGAAGCACTTAACAGAATATTCGAACCATTTTACTCAACCAAGCCCAAAGGAACCGGGCTGGGCCTCTCGGTAAGCTACGGCATCATACACAAGCACCAGGGCCATATTGAAGTCGAAAGTGAGCCGGGCAAAGGCACCCGGTTCCTGATAGAAATCCCCCTGACCCATAACAACAGCTGAGAGAAGAGGATTTCAATGACTGCCATGAGAATCCTGGTCGTTGACGATGAAGAGTTCATCTGCAACGGCTGCAGAATGGTCCTTGAAGACCAGGGACACACCGTTGAGACCTGCACGACCTGCAGTGACGGCATTGAAGCCATAAATAAGAACCCGTATGACCTTGTCCTCCTCGACATGAAGCTGCCTGACCAGGAGGGGACCGAATTTTTGAGAGCCGTCCAGCAGAACGGCGGCAACCGCATCATCGTCATGAGTGGCTATGCAACGGTACAAAGTGCCATTAACTCGATGAGACTCGGCGCCATTGACTATCTCCCGAAGCCATTCACCGACGATGAACTCCTGAGGGTGGTAAATGCGGCGATAGGTGCCGGCTGATGGTTCCCGTTCGACACAGAATCCTGATCATCGATGACGAACCCTCCATTCGCAAGGGCTGCAGCCTGTCTCTTGACGAAAATGGTTATCAGGTAACTGCACGATCAACAGGCCGGGAAGGCCTTGAAGATGGTCTTGAAGGTACTTTTGACCTGGTGCTTCTCGACATGAAACTGCCGGACCTCGACGGCATGAGCATCCTCGACCGCCTCCACGAAAGCAGGCCCGACATACCGGTAATCGTCATGACAGGTTATTCCACGGTCGACAACGCCGTCCAGGCGATGAAAAGCGGTGCCTTCGATTACCTGGCCAAACCGTTCTCCGATGACGAACTTCTCATTGCCGTTGAAAAAGCGATCAACAACAAACAGCTGAAGGAAGAGAATGTCTTTTTGCGCAAGCAGCTGTTCGAGCGTTTTGATTTCAACAACATCGTCGGCGAGAA
Organism: Desulfocapsaceae bacterium; assembly: GCA_963674815.2. Lineage (GTDB taxonomy): Bacteria > Desulfobacterota > Desulfobulbia > Desulfobulbales > Desulfocapsaceae > MADRE3. The sequence continues at coordinate 132,797 of CAXXTV010000004.1, read as the reverse complement.
CAATATTGTCCTCGACATCTTCAACCGCATCAAAAAAGCCGCACCAACTGACAGCACCATTTTGATTACCGGCGAAAGCGGAACAGGCAAGGAGCTGTTTGCCGGAGCGATCCACACCCAAAGCCCGCGCGCCGCGAAACAGTTCATAACGCTTGACTGTTCCACCCTGTCCCCCAGTCTTCTGGAAAGCGAGTTGTTCGGTCATTTGAAAGGATCGTTTACCGGAGCGATCCAGGACAAGAAGGGGATCTTTGAAATTGCCGACCAGGGAACATTATTTCTCGATGAAGTTTCAAATCTCACGGTGGAAACCCAGAGCAAACTGCTCAGGTTCATGGAAACCGGTGAATACAAACCGGTTGGCGCGAGCAGCTCCAAAACATGCGACGTCCGGGTTATCGCCGCAACCAACAAGGACTTGTCAACAATGGTGGCAGACGGACTGTTTCGGGAGGATCTCTTCTACCGGCTGAACGTCTTTCCGCTTCAATTGCCGCCCCTCAGAGAGCGCAAGGATGATATCCCCCGGCTTGCCTATCATTTTCTGCGCTCTTTCTGCCGAAAAATGGGGAAAAAAATCCAGGGATTCAGTGATGAAGCGCTCGCCATAATGATAGACCATCCCTGGCCGGGAAACATACGCCAGTTGAAAAACACGGTTGAGCGATTGGTAATCCTTGCCGAGCATGACTGCCTCGGCAGAGAAAACCTCCACGACCTCCAGAGCACAGGCAGACCAGATGTTGAGAAAATACCGGAAACACTTGAAGACTTGAAATCGATCAAAAAAGATTTTCTCGAAAATCGTTATGCAAACATTGAAAAAGCCTTTCTCGTTGCAGCACTGAACAAATCCCGCGGCAATATTGCCCAGGCGGCCGAGCAGGTCGGCATGCAGCGCTCCAATTTTTCCACCCTGATGAAAAAGCACCGCCTATCGGTACAGGACCTGATTAACCAGGACGACCGGCAGCAACACTAGATACTTATCCTGGTTATTTGTTCATACGCTTGTGTATATTTTTTTATACGGCCGTAAGCACTCGATATATTTATAATTGCTTAGTCATTATTAATTTCCGTATATTTTCTTATACCGTCTGTCCAGTCAGCAGGCCGGAACAGAATCTCCCATCCTTCGCTAACATCTTGTTTCTACTTTAAATACTATTTTCTTGGCAGAAAAATATTACGCTTCTTTTCTGGCATAAAACTTGCGAATGCATAAGCAGACAGAGGCAGAACGTATTGATTACCGATACGGGAGTCGTAATAAGCACTGGATGGAGGTACTCACATGACAGCGTTACAGGCAGTTGCTCCAGATAAAGCCGCTATTCCACCGAACATTCTTGTGATGGAAGATGAAAGGATCGTTGCAAAAGGCCTCGAGATGGTACTGGCGGAGGAGGGATATGATGTCGATCTCGCCTATACCGGGGCAGAGGCTCTCAAACGGTTTTCCCTCAAACCCATTGACCTGCTGATTGCAGACCTCCGTCTTCCGGACATAGACGGCATGGACGTCATCAGGACGGTAAAAGCCAGAAAGCCCGAAACTGAGGTGGTCGTTATTACCGGGTACTCTTCGGTGACTTCAGCAGTTGATGCCATGAAAATAGGCGTGTTCGATTACCTGTCCAAGCCGTTTACTGAAAGTGAGATCAAGGTCGCCGTCGACGGCGCCCTGAAAAAACTCAAGGAAGCGGGATCGTCACGAATCGAGGATCGCGTCAATGCCGAAGAATTCAAACTGATCCAGAAACGGGAATTAATCAACGTGCTGAACCGGACCGCTGATGATGAAGACTTCTGGAAGGATCTCATGGAAAACGGCTCCACAGCACTGAAGAGTTATCATCTCTCTGCAGAGGCAAAAGCTGCTGTCGCTTCTGGAGACCTGGGATGGATCAACCATAACATCGGAGAACTGACACAGAAACAACTGATGTTCATTTATTCCAGGCTCGAACGTGAAGCCTGGTAGTCACACTAACCAATCTCCGGCAACAGAACCAGGAGCATTGGCTCTGCAACAGCCAGTGTCCGATTATCCTGCCGGGCAAACGGAGGCCATACATGAGAAATGGTGATACCGTATCAGGAATAGAGGGTGCCGTTGCCGTCATCGGCGGCGGCATTGCCGGGATGCAGGCCGCACTGGACATGGCCGATGCCGGTTTTTATGTCTATATCATAGAGAGATCGCCGGCAATCGGGGGGGCAATGGCACAGCTGGACAAGACCTTTCCAACCAATGACTGTGCGATGTGAATTATTTCGCCAAAACTGGTCGAGGTCGGCCGGCACATCAATATTGAACTGCTCACGTTGTCCGAGGTAGCAGAAATTTCCGGAACGGAAGGAAGCTTCACCGTCACGGTAACGCAGCATCCCCGGTACGTTGATACGGCCAAATGCATCGCCTGCGGAATCTGTGCTGAAAAATGTCCGAAGAAAGTAGATGACGCCTACAACGAAGGGATGATCAAACGAAAAGCGATCTACGTTCCCTATGCCCAGGCCGTACCCCTGAAATACACGATTGACCCGGACAACTGTATTTATCTGCAGAAAGGCAAATGCGGCGCCTGTGAAAAATTCTGCCCGTCCGGGGCGATCAATTTCGGGGACAGTGAAAGCAGACGTTCCCTCCAGGTCGGCTCGATCATCCTGGCAACCGGATTCAAGTCGTATGACCCCAGTTTCCTGGATAACTACTGCTATCGCGAATATCCCGATGTGATCACCTCAATGGAGTTTGAGCGCATGCTGTCAGCCACCGGGCCGTATGGCGGACACCTGATTCGCCCATCCTGCAGGCAGCAGAAAAACCAGCCGGAGACACATCCGAAAAAAATCGCCTGGCTGCAGTGTGTCGGTTCCCGGGAGATAAACCGCAACAAAAATGAATACTGCTCCTCGGTTTGCTGCATGTATGCGGTCAAGCAGGCAATTATCGCCAAAGATCACGACAGGTCCCTGGACTGTACAATTTTCTACATGGATATGCGCACCCAGGGGAAAAACTTCGATCACTACCTGGAAAGTGCCCGGAAACAGGGAGTTCACTTTGTATCTTCGAGGATCCATTCCATTGAGAAGCGTCCTCATTCAGATGACTTGAGACTGCGTTACGTTGAAGATGACGGCAGACCGAAAGAAGCGTTTTTCGATCTGGTCATTCTCTCCACAGGCCTGGAGATCTCACCAGAGTCGAGGCAGCTATCAGAAAAACTTGGGGTGAAAACCGACAGGCATTCCTTTATCTCCAGCGATTCATTCCACCCGGTTTCAACCTCAGTGCCAGGTATTTATGCCTGCGGCGCATTGACCGGGCCGAAAGATATCCCCCAGTCCGTCATGGAGGCAAGCGCCGCAGCCTGTGCCGCTACCGAAAAACTGGCCACAGCTCGAAACATCCGGACCCGGAGCATTGAACCGGTTGCCCAGAGAGACATTGCCAGGCAGGAGCCGCGGATCGGCGTTTTTGTCTGTAACTGCGGGACCAATATCGGCTCTGTGGTCAGGGTTCCGGAGGTTGCAGCTTTCGCAAAGACACTGCCCTGCGTTGTCTACGTCGAGGAGAACCTCTTTACCTGCTCCCAGGACACCCAGGATAAGCTCGCCGAGGTTATCAGGGAACAGGATCTGAATCGGGTGGTAATCGCAGCATGCACGCCGATCACCCATGAAACGCTCTTCCAGGAGACCCTGATCAATGCAGGTCTGAACAAGTATCTGGTTGAAATGGCGAATATCCGCAACCATGATTCCTGGATACATGCAGATCATCCGGACGCAGCTACCGAAAAAGCAAAAAACCTCGTTTCTATGGCAGTCGCCAAATCGGCACTGCTCGAACCGCTGCAGCAGAAAAACCTGCCGGTTACACGGTCAGCACTCGTCATCGGCGGGGGGATCGCCGGCATGACAGCTTCCCTGGCACTTTCGAACCAGGGATACCCCGTCACCCTGGTGGAAAAATCAGAAACAATGGGCGGCCAGGCCAGGGGCATCTTCCACACCAGTAAAAATAATGATGTCAGGTCGTTTGTCAGCGATCTGGTCGAGCAGATAAAGGCAGACCAGCGAATAACCGTCTACACCGGCAGCACCGTTTCAGGTGTAAAAGGATTCATCGGCAATTTTGAAACGGAAATTACCCATGACGAAGCGCGAGAGAAAGTAAAGCATGGGGTTACCTTAATCGCAACCGGTGCTGAAGCGTACAGGCCGACGGAATATCTCTACGGCTCGCACCCTGCCGTCCTCACCAGCCTGGAAATGGATGCGCTGCTGAAAAATGATGATCCAAAGCTGGCTTCAGCCGGGCTTGCCGTATTTATTCAGTGTGTCGGCTCGCGAGAACCATCGCACCCCTACTGTTCAAAAGTCTGCTGCACCCACACAATGGTGAGCGCGCTTGAGCTCAAGAAGAGAAATCCGGACATGGTCATCATCGTCCTTTACCGGGATATCAGGACCTACGGTACGCGTGAGACCCTTTACCGGGAAGCGCGGGAGCGGGGAATTCTTTTCTGCCGCTACACACCGGACAGCAAACCTGCCGTATCTCCGGCAGGAGACCAGGTGAACGTGGAATTTGACGATCCGCTTCTCGGCCGCCATTGTATTGCAGAAGCCGATATGCTCTGCCTGGCAACGGCCATAGAGCCGAGAAGCAACGAAACGCTGACCAGGTTATTCAAGATTCCCTGCGATGAAGATGGCTGGCTACTCGAGGCTCACCAGAAGCTCAGACCCGTGGAGTTTGCCACCGAGGGTGTTTTTCTCTGCGGCATGGCTCACTATCCCAAGCCGATAGACGAAAGTATCGTCCAGGCCAAAGCTGCAGCGTCGCGGGCATTGTGCGTGCTGTCACGGGACACGATAAAAGTGGGCGGCATGGTGCCGACGCTGGACGAGCGCCTCTGCTCGGGATGCAAAGGCTGCCTCAATGTCTGTTCCTATGGGGCCGTCTCTTTCAACGAACAAAAACAGGTGGCGGAAATCAACGAAGCCCTGTGCAAGGGGTGCGGGGCCTGTGCGGCGGCGTGCCCGTCAGAAGCACTGGTGCTGAAGGGGTTCAGCCACAAACAGATATATGCGCAGATAGCGGGTGCCCTGCATGTTGAGACGACAGAATAATCTGGAATGTCCGAAAGGAGAACAAACGTGAAACCAGAACCATACGAACCCAGGATCATTGCTTTTCTCTGCAGCTGGTGTGCCTATGGCGCGGCCGACCTGGCAGGGGTAAGCCGGATGCAGCAGCCGGCCAATGTCATCAATGTCCGGACAATGTGCTCGGCGACCGTAAGCCCCCATTATATTCTCAGGGCACTGCAGAGCGGTGCCGACGGTGTTCTCGTCGGCGGCTGACACGTTGGTGACTGCCATTACCTGTACGGTAATTACATGACCATCAAACGCATCACCTTCCTCCAGGAACTGCTCGCTTTTATCGGGCTGGAGGGCCGGCTTCATCTGTCCTGGATATCTTCAGCTGAAGCAGGAAAATTTGTAAACGTTATCAATGAGTTCACGGAAAAAATCAGGTCCATGGGACCCAATCCGCTGAAAGGCTATGACCTGAGGCCCTGGCTGCATACCATCGATCCTGCCGGAGACCTGGGAAAAAACAACCAGCGGCTCGTCCCGCATGAGGACCTGGAAACGGTCTGACAAAGGTGGAACACATATGGAAAGCGCTAAAACCGTCAAGCAGTGGCTGGAAACGGGCGTTGTTGATATTTTTCTTGGCTATCGCCTGGTCGAGGGCCACCCGGTACCACATGGATACACCAGGGAGAACCTCACTGAAGTCGAGGAAATGGTCACTCCCGAGGCCCGCTATTCACTGGAGAAGCTGGCAACCCATCTCAGCAGCCGCCACCCGGAAGCAAAAATAGGCATGTTTGCCCGGGACTGCAGCCGCCGAGCACTTAATGTCCTGGTCATATGGAACCAACTGCAGGGTGAGAACATAAAGACAATTGATCTCAACTGCTGTCCGTCACCCCTGAAAAAGCATGCGGAGTGCTCATATCTGGAACCTGAGGAGCCGGGCAGCTACAAGCTTCTCGGCGGTATCGCCAAAAACGCGGAAATCAAGGAAACTGAAGCCCGAGGACAGGACGAACGACTGTCACGCTGGATGTACGAAATGCAGAAGTGCATCAAGTGCTACGGCTGCAGGAATATATGTCCCGTCTGCTTTTGCCGGGAATGCAGCCTGGAGCACCCGGAACTGGTCAACCCCGGTCGCCTGCCGCCCGAGGTGCCGATTTTTCATCTCGTCCATGCCACACACATGGCGGGGAGATGCGTTGACTGCGGGTTGTGCGAGGAAGCATGCCCGATGGATATACCACTGCGGCTGCTCTACCGGAAAGTCAATCAGATCGTCAGCGATGTTTTTGACTACGACACCGGAACCTCGCAAGAGCAATCACCATTCAGTGTACTGGGTGAGAAAGTGACGCTGACCCCGAAAACGCTGGAAACATCATAAGAGCGCTGGAGAGAGAAATGGACTGCAAACTTATTCCTTCCGTCTGTTCATACTGCGGTACCGGCTGCGGAATTCTATTTGAGGTGATCGACGGGGCTCTCGTCTCGACACTGCCCTTGAAGACGCATCCGGTCAACCAGGGAAAGCTGTGCATCAAGGGCTGGAACCTGCATGAACATATCAACAGTTACATGCGGCTGAAAGCGCCGCTTGTCCGGGAAAACGGCAAACTCAGAAAAACCAGCTGGGATGAGGCTATCAGTAAAAGCGCCGAAGCGTTCTCCAGAACGGTGGCACTGTATGGACCGGACAGCGTCGGGGTACTGGTATCAGCAAAAATTACCAACGAAGAAAACTACCTGGCCCAGAAATTCACCAGGGCGGTCATCGGCACCAACAATATCGACCATTGCGCCAGGCTCTGACACTCCTCAACGGTGGCCGGGCTGGCCGCCGCTTTCGGAAGTGGTGCGATGACCAATTCCATCGCCGAGATAGAGGATGCGGGCTGCATCATGGTGATCGGATCCAATACCACCGCCTGTCACCCGCTGATCGCCAGGCGTATTTTTCGCGCCAAAGAAAAAGGAGCCCGGCTTATTGTCGCCGATCCCCGTGAAATCCAGCTTTCGCGCTATGCAGATATAACGGTCAAACACAGGCTGGGAACAGATGTCGCACTGCTCAACGGGATGATGCATGTCATCATCAGCAACCGGTGGCATGATCTTGAGTACATCCGGCGGCGAACCGAGGACTTCGAAATCCTGGAGAAGTCATTGGCCGGCTACGCCCCTGAAACGGTCGAGGAGATTACCGGCGTACCTGCTGACGACGTCGTGCGGATGGCTGAACTCTACAGCCGCACCCCGCCTGCGTCCCTGCTCTATGCAATGGGCATCACCCAGCACACCACCGGCGTGGACAACGTCAAAAGCTGCTGCAACCTCGCCATGCTTACCGGTAATGTCGGCGTTCACGGCGGCGGTGTCAACCCGCTCCGGGGACAGAACAACGTCCAGGGGGCCTGTGACATGGGCGGCCTTCCCAACGTATTGCCAGGCTACCAGGCAGTAACCGATAGAGCTGTCGTCCAGAAATTTTCCACCGCCTGGGGCAGAGATATTCCCGGCCAGCCGGGGCTTACCATAACCGATATGGTGAAGTCCATGCTCGAAGGAAAGCTCAAAGCACTCTATGTTATCGGGGAAAACCCGAAGCTCAGTGATCCGGACTGGAATCACTTCAGCCACGCCCTGAAGACGCTCGATTTTCTCGCCGTGCAGGATATCTTTCTCTCCGAGACCGCACAGGTCGCTGATGTCGTGTTCGCCGCCTCCTCCCTGGCGGAAAAAGAAGGGACATTCACCAATACTGAACGCCGCTGCATGAGGATCAACAGGGCTGTCGAGCCCCTTGGTGATTCATTGCCGGACTGGAAGATCATCTCCCGTCTTTCAGCGGCAATGGGGTATGAGATGGATTACCAGAGCCCGGAACACATTTTTGACGAAATGGCCCGGCTCACGGAAAAAAGCTATGGCGGCATGAACTATCGGCGGCTCGGCATCGCCGGACTGCAGTGGCCATGCCCGGATGACAGCCACCCCGGAACACCGTATCTGCACAAAGACCAGTTTGCCCGCGGCCTGGGCAAGTTTCATGCTGTTTCATTCAGGAAGCCGGCAGAGGAAGTCAGTGAGGCCTACCCCTTCCTGCTCACCACGGGCAGGATGTTTGCCCACTACCATTTCGGGACCATGACCCGCATCTCTCCGCACCTCGATGTGGAACAGAAGACCGGTTACGTGGAAATTCATCCTGACGACGCCATGCGGCTGGACATCAAGGAGAGCGATGTTCTTATCCTCTCATCCAGACGGGGAGAGATGACCGTACCGGCCAGAATTTCTGATAGTGTGCAGCCAGGCACCCTGTTTCTGCCAATCCACTTTGGAGAGAATCCGTCCAACATTCTCACCAGTTCAGATGCATTCGACCCCATTGCAAAAATACCGGAGTACAAGGTAAGTGCGGTGCGCATCCAGGCGCTGACACATTCAGGCGAGGAGCTGAACACCGTTTGAGAAGCGGCCCGATCGTCAGGGACGATCGGGCCGCGAGCAATGACTCAGGCTACTGGATGGTGACGACGTCCCGCACCCTGATTTTTGAAAAGCTGCTGATCGGCTGGCCACCGCTGTAGCCCTCGTAGTGACCGAGTACACGCCTCACATAATTGACCGTCTCGGGAATCCGGGGAATCCTGTTTACCCGTTTGACCAGGGTCGGGCCGGCATTATAGGCGGCCAGGGTCAGGGTAAGATTGCCGTTGAAGGTGTCCATCAGCGAGCGCAGGTAACGCGTTCCTCCGTCGATATTCTGATGAGGGTCAAAGGGGTCGGCCACATTCAATTCTTTTGCGGTTTCAGGCATCAGCTGCATGAGCCCCTGGGCACCCTTCCTGGAGACGGCCAGGCGGTTGAAACTCGATTCCGTCCTGATAACGGCCCTGATCAGGTTAGGATCCACCCGGTAGCGGACACCGATAGCATTGATCTGCGAATGGTAGGGGACCTTGCCGTTGTAGTTCACCCTCTGGCCGCTGTCATTCCAGGTCGATCTGCTGCTCGCCCCCGCAAAAGCAGAACCCCGGTTCATTCGGAAGACCTTACAGTCTGCTGAGGTCGGGGTATTGGTAAAGTGCGTCCCGCCATTGCTTCCCTTACAGACATAGACCGACGCGCATGATCCCGTTTGCGGCACGACCACTATCGAAGCGATTGCCAATCCCGCAGCCAGCATGGACAATCTGGTCGCTTTTGAGATGTATTCTCTAACCATTGTCACATTTGTCACTTGGTGCGTTTTTCCCAGTCGGCAAGAAATTGCTTCATGCCGGTATCTGTCAGCGGATGCTTGGCCAGTTGACTGATTACCTTCAGTGGAATGGTGGCGATGTCGGCACCGACGAGAGCCGCGTCCATGACATGGAGCGGATTTCGCACGCTGGCGACGATCACCTCGCTCCGGTAGCCGTAGTTCCGGTAGATAGTCATGATATCGCTGACCAGATCCATTCCCTGGAAGCTGACGTCATCAAGTCTGCCGACAAACGGGCTGACAAATGTCGCTCCCGCCTTGGCGGCAAGCAGTGCCTGGGTTGCTGAAAACACCAGGGTCACGTTTGTTTTAATGCCCTCGGCACTCAACCGTTTTACCGCCTTGATCCCTTCGATGATCATCGGGACTTTGACGACGATATTATCGCTGATTGCCGCGAGTTCTCTTGCCTCTTTGAGCATGCCTTCCACCTCAAGACTGACGACTTCTGCGCTCACCGGTCCTTCGACGATTGCGCAGATCTCCTTGAGGATTTCTTTGAACGGCTTGTCTTCCCTGGCAACAAGTGACGGGTTTGTGGTAACGCCGTCCACCATTCCCATTTCAAGCCCCTGTTCTATTTCTTCAACATTGGCGGTATCGATAAAAAACTTCATTCGCTGTCTCCTTTTTCAGATGCATATGCGTCGCAACATTCCTGGCTGCAAAAATAGTGAATTTCTCCATTTTTCTGCCACGTGACGGCCTGTTCTCTGGGAACCAGTGTCTTGCAGACCGGATCCTCCACCAGGACATCCGTGAGCCTTTCATTCGGGCCGGGACTCCTGCCCGCTGGCTGCTCTGAGTCATCTTTTGTTACGAAGGCGTTTCTGAGCAACCGGTACCCGATGTAAACCAGTACAGCCAGAATCAATATCCTGAGTGGCCCCACGTTATCTCCTGGTCATCCTTTCTATTCCTTTACGGCAGTTAGCTGAAAAATTACCGCAACTTATTTATTGTAATCTACCGGCTGGAAATGTCTAGGCATTCTTGCCCTGTCCAGGTCGAAAAATACTAACCGGCTTGATCGTCTTCCCAGTCGCTTTCCTGAATCTGCTGGTTTGCTGTCACCCCCTGAGCAATGCTGTCGGCAAGCTGATCATGCAGGGACAAAATTGATGTCTGCTTCACAGGATCTTTAAATTCGGGGGCAATAGAAGCCAGAGGCGCGAGAACAAAGCGTCTGTCATATAAATGCGGATGGGGAATGGTCAGGCGGTCGTCAGCATGTATCAGCGCCCCGTAGTAGAGCAGGTCGAGATCCACTACCCGGTCCTGATACCCCGTATCCGCTCCGCGGCGGACTCTTCCCAGGAATTTTTCCGTTTCAAGGAGAATGTCGAGCAGCCGGTGGGCGGGATGGCAGGTCTTCAGCCAGCCGGCGGCATTGACGAACCAGTTGCTGCTGGTCATGTTGACCGGGGCGGACACATACGGTCTGGATATTTTTACCAGCTCAACCCCTTCCCTGGCGCCAAGCATCTGCCAGGCCTTGAGCAGCGTATGGCTGCGGTCGCCAAGGTTAGCGCCCAATCCGATAAAACCATCTACATGTTCCAACGGGACGATCCCCAAGGCAAAGGCGCTTTGATGGGCTTGAGGTACAGACTGGCAGATACATTCATCGGAATCGGAACCCGCTACCGGCTAGAGGTCCTGCAAACCAAGGACATCGAACATCGTGTACATGCCGTTTGGTTTTCCCTGCAGCCAGGCAGCCGCCACGACCGCTCCACGGGCAAAATGATCCCGTGTCTGGGCCCTGTGGGAGAGCTCGAGCCGTTCTCCCTGACCGGCAAAATAAACCGTATGCTCGCCGACGATATCAGCTGCCCTGATGCTCTGGATACCGATCTCGTGAGGCTTCCTCTCGCCGACAATGCCGGAGCGTTCGTAGACACCGACATCCTCGAGTCGCCTTCCAAGCCCCTCGGCAGCGAGCTCTCCGAGTTTAAGCGCAGTGCCGCTGGGGGCATCTTTTTTCCTGTTGTGATGAGCCTCCAGGATTTCAATATCAAAATCGTCGCCGAGAATTGCAGCTGTTTTCTTGACAAGCTTGAACAGGACGTTGACACAGACCGACATGTTCGGCGCCTGCACGCAGGGGAAGCGGGTCGAGAGCTCTTTGAGCTCGGCAAGCTCTTCGGCGGTGAGGCCGGTGGTACCGATGACCATGGCCCGGTTATGCCGGGCGGCAATTCGGGCAAATTCAAGCGTCGCCTTGTGGAAGGTGAAATCAATAACGACATCTCCCTGGTCAATGACCGGTGCCAGACCTTCACGGATGAGCACCCCGTTTTTCCCAAGTCCGGCAATTTCGCCCGCATCCTTGCCAATGGCGCTGCTGCCGGATGCCTCAAAGCCCGCACTGTAGGTAAGAACCGGGTGCCTGCTGACCATCGAGGCGATTTTCTGCCCCATCCTGCCGGCGGCGCCGGCTATGATTACCCTTGTCATATGCTCCGTCTCTTCTCGTTTCAGGTGGTCGGCAACAGCGTGGCTCAGAGCATCCCGAGGCGGCCAAGCTCTTCCTGCAGGGCTCTGGTGGTTGCCTCATCTGCTCCGGTCATCGGCAGGCGCGGCGTTGCATCTTTCATGCGGCCAAGCAACTGCAGCGCTTTTTTGGGAGCAGCAGGGCTTGGATACATGAACATCAGCTTCATCAGCGGAAAGAGTCGATAGTGTTCCGCTTTAGCGGTTTTCACATCACCGCTGAGGGCAGCCTCCATAATCCGGGCCATACCCGCCGGATCGACATTTGAGACCACTGAAATAACACCTTTGCCGCCGACGAATACGGTCGGCATCGAGGTGAAATCGTCTCCTGACAGCAGGATGAAATCCTCGGGACAGAACCTGATCACATCGCTGATCTGCTCAAGGCTGGCACAGGCTTCCTTGATACCGATTATATTGGGGATTGCGGCCAGCCGCGCTACCGTCTGCGGCAGGATGTGAACAACGGTCCGGCCCGGTACATTATAGAGGAACAGCGGGATGTCGACGGCATCCGTTATCGCCTTGAAATGCTGGTAGAGACCTTCCTGGCTCGGTTTGTTGTAGTATGGAGCAACAGACAGGACCGCATCGGCGCCGCTGTCTTTGGCGCTCTCGGTCAGCTCTATGGCCTCGGAGGTGCTGTTTGCGCCGGTGCCTGCAATGACCGGGACACGGCCGGCCACGGTTTTGACGGTGAGGTCGATAACCCGCTTGTGCTCCGAGAAACCAAGTGTCGCCGATTCACCGGTCGTCCCGCAGGGGATGATACCATGAATGCCGCCCTCTATCTGAAATTCAATCAGTTCAACCAATCCCTGTTCATCAAGCTCTCCATCGATGAACGGGGTAACCAGTGCCGTCATCGCACCTTGAAATCGCTCCATGACTGTCCTCTTTTTTCTATCTTGATTTTATCGCCGTTACGGTTTTCGTTTTACAGGAGCGCCTCAGCCAGCAGGTTTCCCTCGAAAACGATCCTGGCGGCGCCCTGCAGGTAGACATCTGAAAAAGCACCGTCATCCATTTCAAACTGAACGACAAGCTGCTCCCCCCCCCCTGTCGTCACGTACGTCGGGGAGGCCACCAGTCCCTGGTCTGCAGCAATCAACGCCGCAGCCACCGCACCAGTGCCGCAGGCCAGTGTTTCCCCCTCCACGCCCCGTTCATAGGTCCTAACATGCAAATCATCTTCAGCCGTTACCCGGACAAAGTTGACATTGGTGCCGGCAGGCTCAAACTGCCGATGATAGCGAATTGACCGCCCCCATTCAACCACGGGCGGGTTGCCGGATTCGACAAAGATCACCACATGCGGCACACCGGTATTGATCGAGTGGATCACAAACCGTTCATCTCCGAGCAGGATGGGGTCACGGATTTCAAGGTCGCTGGGATCCGTCATCCTGATACTGACATGTTCCTGCTCGCCAAGAATTTCCGCTTCGATAACTCCGGCGACTGTCTGAAAGGTCATCTGCGTGCCGGCGATACTGTGCCGGTAGGCATAGCGTGCCGCGCAGCGGGCGCCGTTGCCGCACATTTCAGCCACGGAGCCGTCGCTGTTGTAGAACCGCCAGCTGAAATCCTCCGTTTCACTGTCTTCTATCAGGATCAGGCCATCTGAGCCAACAGAGAAGCTGCGCCTGCAGACCGACTGGGCAAACTGAGCATGCAGACGCTCAGGGATGAACTGCTGACGGTGGTCAATAATGACAAAGTCATTTCCTGCGCCGTTCATTTTCGTTATCGGTATCGGAAAATCTAGTTCCATCGCCGGCTCCGGCTCTATGCCTTTTACCCTGTTTAGCTGACTGTTTACCTGATTGTTGCTTCCCGTGAAAAATCAGATTCACTCGCCGCCTTGTTCTGGTCAATTGCGGTAACCGAGTAGTAGACCCGCACACCTTCGGGCGGCTGGCTGTCTTCAAACAAGGTGAAAGCAGCCTTTACCTCGCCAATCAATTCCGGCTTCGTTTTATCAGCCTGCCGGCGATATACCCGGTATCCGGAAACTGCCGGATCGCTCGAGGGATCCCAGAAAACCTTGATGGCGGAGCCGGTGTGAACCGCCCGGACGCCGGATGGAGGGGCCGGCGGTGTCTTGTCAACCGGAGAAGCGCTGACCACCTCGCTCACGCCGCCATCGACAAGATTGCCCTCAAAACTCAGCTGGCTCTGGACTTTATAAAAATATTTCTGGCCGTTGATCACCTGGCTGTCGACAAATGCCGGCTGGGAAACCGACGACCCCACTGCCCCGAACTCCTTCCCGCCCTGGCTGCGCAATACCTGGTAAGTGATTTTTCCATCAGCGGCCGACCCGTCTATCAGGGTCGCTACGGGCTTCCAGGACAGGGAAATCCGTGAATCATCCGCAACAGCCTGCAGATTCTCAGGAGCAGCTGCCGGGATGTGCCAGAGAAAGGAGACAATATTTGAGTCCGCACTGGCGGCCCACCAGCTGTTCCGTGATCTTACCTTGAAAAAATACTTGTGCCCCGAACGCAGCAGTGATGTGCGATACTCCGCCGTTCGTATCCGGCCCTCCTCAGAGGTCATGCCCCCCGGTATCTCGATCGGCTCTCCAAAAGGGATCGGGCAACTCGTGCAGATTTCGGACAAGGGGATGACCGCCCGATAAATGTCAAATGAAGAGACATCCACCATATCGCTTCCCTTGATCGTCTTTGCCGGATATGACCAGGTGAGCCGAACTCCCGATTCATCAATGGAGTATCTCAAATCATCGATTGCCCGTGGCACAACACTTTCCGGAGGAACCGGATCGCTCTTGTAACCACACCCTCCTGCCGTCAGCAGCGCTGTCAGCACAATAACCGCACCAGCAGCCCGCGCACCATATCCGATTTTCATTAGCCCATCCCCATTTGTTTTTCAGCAACAGCAAGCGCCTCTTCCACGCGCACCGTACTTGTGCCGCCGACTGATATGCGGCTGTCCACCGAGCCTTCCACACTCAGTATCTCGAACACATCCTTCTCGATTACCGGCGAGAAAAGATGCATCTCAGCCACTGTCAGGTCCACTAATTCGCACTTCTTTTCAAGACAGTACGCAACTGCCCTGCCAACTATACCATGTGCCTCCCGGAATGGTACATCTTTCAATACCAGATAATCAGCCAGATCGGTGGCGGTAATAAAGCCGCTCTGTGTCGCCCGATACAGGTTGTCCGTTTTAAACTCGAGGTTTGCCAGGAGCTCCGCCATAATCGACAGCGATGCGGAAACGGTGTCGATTGCATCAAAGACCTGTTCTTTATCTTCCTGCAGGTCCCGATTATAGGTGAGCGGCAACCCCTTGACGAGCACGAGCAGGGACATCAGGCTGCCGACGACCCGGCCGCTCTTGCCCCTGATCAGTTCCGGGATGTCCGGATTCTTTTTCTGCGGCATGATGGAAGACCCGGTACAGAAGGCATCCGCTATGTCCACGAAGTCAAACTCGCTGCCGGCCCAGAGTACAAGCTCTTCGGAAAGACGGGAGAGGTGCAGCTGGGCAAAGGTGCAGCAGCTGACGAATTCAATGACGAAATCCCGGTCCCCGGAACTGTCCATGGAATTCGCGGTCACGCCGTCAAAGCCGAGCGTTTCGGCCACCTGTTCCCGGTCTATCGGCAAGCCGGTGCCGGCCATGGCCGCGCAGCCAAGCGGGCTCACGTTGATACGCTTGCGGCAGTCACGAAACCTGTCGCGGTCACGGCCAAACATCTCGTAGTAGGCCAGCAGGTGATGGGAGAGCAGGACCGGCTGGGCACGCTGCATGTGGGTGTATCCGGGCATCACGGCGCCGAGATAGGTTCGCGCCAGCACCACAAAAGCCTTCTGCAGCTGCTCGAGCAGCATGACCAGGCAGTCGCACTGGTCCCGCAGGTAAAGCTTGAGATCAAGGGCGATCTGGTCGTTCCTGCTCCGGGCCGAGTGAAGCTTGGCTCCGGCCGGTCCGATCCGGTCAACCAGCGCTTTTTCAATATTCATGTGAATATCTTCAAGCTCCCGGCGAAAGGAAAAGGTGCCGTTGTCGATCTCGGCCTCGATTGCCGTCAGGCCGTCAACGATGTCAGCCAGCTCGCCCCGTGACAGGATACCGTTGTCGGCGAGCATTTTCGCATGGGCCCTGCTGCCGGCGATATCGTACTTGTAGAGTCTTGAATCATACTGAATCGAGGCGCTGAACGCTTCAACCGACTGGGCTGTGGCCGCGTCAAAACGTCCTCCCCACAATTTATCCGAACCGCCGCTCTTCTGCGTTGCCATGATTATTTGCCCTGTAATGCCTGAATCCTCAAGCGCAAGCCGTTGAGGCGGATAAAACCGGTTGCATCACCCTGGTTGTAAACCGCATCTTCCTCAAAAGTCGCAAAGCTTTCCTGGTAGAGAGACTGCTGCGACTTTCTGCCGACCGGTATACAGTTACCCTTGTAGAGTTTCAAGCGGACGATGCCGTTGACTGTTTTCTGGGTCTCGTCCATGGTCTTCTGCAGCAGCTCCCGCTCAGGTGAAAACCAGAAACCGTTATAGACCAGTTCGGCATATCTTGAAACCAGGGAGTCCCTGATCTTCATCACTTCCCGGTCAAGCGTGATGGTTTCCAGGTCGCGATGGGCCGCGCGCAATATCGTCCCACCCGGCGTCTCGTAGACTCCACGCGACTTCATGCCGACAAAGCGGTTCTCCACCAGGTCAAGACGCCCGATGCCGTTGGTGCCGCCCAGCTTGTTGAGCATGGTGAACAGCGGCAGCGGCTCCATTTTCTGCCCGTCAAGAGCCACGGGGTTGCCGCCTGCAAACTCGAGTTCGATGTAGCTCGGTTTATCAGGAGCGTTCTCCGGTGAAACGGTCAGCGTGAACATCGCCTCGTCCGGTTCAGTCCAGGGATCTTCAAGAATTCCCCCCTCGAAGCTGATATGCAGCAGGTTCTCATCCGAGCTGTAGGGTTTTTCCTTGGTCACCGGAATCGGAATATCGTGCTGCTGGGCAAATTCGACAAGCTTCCGGCGGGAATTGAGGTCCCAGGTCCGCCACGGGGCAATTATCTTCAAGGTGGGGTCAAGTCCAATATAGCCAAGCTCGAAACGGACCTGGTCGTTGCCTTTTCCGGTAGCCCCATGGCTGACCGCGTCAGCACCTTCCTGGTGAGCGATGCGGACCTGCTCCTTGGCGATAATCGGCCTGGCAAGTGATGTTCCGAGCAGGTACGACCCTTCATAAATGGCGTTGGCTCGAAACGCCGGAAAGATGTAATCTTTGACAAACTCCTCTTTCATGTCGGATATAATGACTTTTTCCGCCCCGGTGGCCATGCCCTTGGCAGTCACCGCCTCCCAGTCTTCTACCTGGCCGATGTCGGCAGAGTAGGCAATAACCGGACACTCGTACTGCTCCGCCAGCCATTTCAGAATAACAGAAGTATCAAGCCCGCCGGAGTAGGCCAGTACAATTTTATTGACGTCCATAGTGCTCCTCGATAGTAAAACGAAACCGTTATCGTCCGCTGTCTGCGGGGCAGAATCCAGTTCCAGATGTTGCTCAGGTATCGCTGGGTGAATTATCCCGAGTTCCTCATTCGCTGCCTCAAGGCAGAGAAAACTCGTATAATTACATAAAACCCCTGCTCTTTGCAAAAGGTTTCACCCAGGCGGTTGGGCGATCCGGCCATTTTCTGCACGAATCAGCTGAAAAACTCACCGAGAACCTCGCGCAACGCACCGACAAGTTCATCAATTTCATCATGGCTGACGATCAGCGGCGGGGCAAAACGCAGCGCCTCATTACCGGCAAAATTGATCAGGTAGCCCCGCTCGAACATAACCTTGACGATATCGCTCCCCCGCTCTGCCCCGGCTGGACTCAGGACCAGCCCCCTGAGCAGCCCGAGCCCCCGAACTCCCGTGACAAAATCGGGAAAGCGCTCGACCAGCAGGCGAAGGGCGCTGCTCAAGTACTCCCCTTTCTCCCTGACATCCGTCATGAAGCCGTCTGCCAGCATCACCTTCATGGCTGCCACCGCCGCCGCAGCCGCCACAGGATTACCCCCAAACGTCGAGGCGTGGGTTCCCGCCGCCAGGCTTTCGGCACATTTATTGGTTGTCACCATGGCCCCGATGGGCAGGCCGTTGCCGAGCGCTTTCGCCAGGGTCATGATATCAGGCACAACACCCGACTGCTGATAGGCAAACAGGGATCCCGTTCGCCCCATTCCCGTCTGGACCTCATCGAAGATGAGCAGGAGATCATGCTGGTCGCACAACGTCCGTATTTTCTGCAGATAATCAGGCGCAAGCGGCCGCACCCCGGCTTCGCCCTGAAGCGGTTCACACATGATGGCGCAGGTAATTGGCGATATGCTCTTCTCGAGGGCTTCCGGGTCAGCAAAGTCCAAATGTCTGAACCCCCGGGGCAGCGGTTCGAATCCCTGGTGATACTTCTGCTGGCCCGTTGCCGCCAGTGTCGCCAGGGTCCTGCCGTGAAACGAACCGGCAAGGGTCAAGACCTCATACCGCCCCTTGGGCGATGCGATTCGCGCCAGCTTGATCGCCGCCTCGTTGGCCTCGGCACCGCTGTTGGCCATAAAGACCTTGTCAGCGAAACTGTTGGCGACTAGCAGCTCGGCAAGCGCTGTCTGCGGTTCCGTGTAGTAGAGGTTTGAAACATGAACAAGCCGTTCGGCCTGGTTTTTTATCGCTTCGGTCACTGCCGGGTGGCAATGGCCCAGGCTGCAGACCGCAATGCCCGACAAGAAATCCAGGTAGGATTTACCGTCGGCATCCGTGAGTACGCAGCCGCTGCCGGAAACCATCGCCGCCGGATAGCGGAGATAGGTGCCGATAAAAACATCGTCCGCCCGCTTCTTGAGTTTGTCATTTAAGCGGCCCATTATATTATCTCCGTTCCCACGCCCTCGTGGGTAAACATCTCGAGCAGAATGGCATGCTCCAGCCTGCCGTCGACGATATAGGTTTTGCGCGTACCCTTCTGCAGCGCCTCCCGGCAGCAGTTCACTTTCGGGATCATGCCGCCGGCAATAACGCCCTCGGCTATCAAGGAGTCGAGGTCTTCGTGATGCAGCGACCTGATCAATACTCCGTCCTTGTCCTTTACCCCTTCAACATCAGTCAGCAAAATTAGCTTCTCGGCGTTCAAGGCGCCGGCGATTGCGCCGGCCACCAGGTCGGCATTAATATTGTAGGCCTGCCCGTCCTCGCCGACGCCAACCGGCGCGATGACCGGAATAAAATCCTCGCGCTTGAGCGTGTTCAGCACGTCGCCATTGATTCTGGTTACCTCGCCGACCCTGCCAAGATCGATGATTTCAGGCGGCACGTTCACAGGGCGCCCTTTTTCCGGACTGACGCTGACCTGCATTTTTTGAGCGCAGACCAGGTCGCCGTCCCGTCCGGAGAGCCCGACGGCCCTGCCACCGTTGTGATTGATGAGGCCGACGATTTCTTTGTTCACTCTTCCGACCAGTACCATCTCCACGACATTCATGGTCTCGCCGTCGGTAATCCGCATTCCCTGAACATAACTGGGTTTAATATTGAGCCGGTCGAGCAGATCGTTTATCTGGGGCCCGCCGCCATGGACAATGACGACATTGACCCCGATATGATTGAGGAGAATGACATCAAGGGCAAACTGCCGTTTGAGGTTCTCGTCAACCATGGCGTGACCGCCATATTTGATAACGACTGTCTTGTGCCTGAACTGCTGTATGTAGGGAAGCGATTCCACCAGGACTTTGGCACGCTCTATACTTTCTTTCATCTCTGCTCGCCCTCGTTCGGCAGCCGTTCCAAAGCAGCTGCATGGTGTCTGTTTTTTATCTTTTAAATCAGACGGGTATCTGTCTGAACAGGTTTTAATCCTGTTCACTTTAATGATTCGCCTCCGCTAAGTAAAGCACTCTTTGAGCGCTTCTAATATACCTTTGCTTTACTTTCATTACATGGTAGGCTATAACAGGCTCGGTATTTGCAAAGGCAACCACTTGCCAGGAGCTTCAGATTTCGGAGATTTTTATGGCTAATGTTAAAATAATATTCAATTTCAAAATCTTACTTACTCTCTTCTGCATCACTTTTGTGCCCTTCCAGGCGCTCGGCGATGATGCTCCAATTTTCATCGAAGCAGATCGCATGAGTTCGACTGAAAAAAATAATGCCGTTCTTTTTACCGGAGATGTCGATGCCAAGCAGGGAGACCTGCGGATCCGCTCCGACAAGATGACGGTCTACTACAAGCAGGATGAAAAAAAACCGGCTGACGCCACGCAGCAGGTCGAGAAACTGATCTGCGAAGGAAACGTGGAGATAACCAGGGATGACTGGCTCGGGACCTCGGACACGATGATTTACTACTCGGAAAAACAGCAGGTTATTTTGACGGGAAATGCCAAAGCCTGGCAGAATCAAAATATGGTTGGCGGCGACAAAATCGTCTATTACATGGATGAAGGACGCTCCGAAGTCGTCGGCGGGACATCGGTAACAGTCGGCGGCGAACAGAAGGAAGAAAAAAAATCTCGGGTTCAAATGAGGATTCTCCAGCAGTAAGGGTACCTCGGCGCACGCCGCGGAGCCCTGCAGCCGGGTATTCATATGTCACTGCTTGAAACGAAAAATATTGTCAAAACATATGGCAGCCGAACTGTGGTTGACGGGGTCAGCCTGCAGGTCAATACCGGCGTTGTTGTCGGGCTCCTGGGTCCCAATGGGGCTGGCAAAACAACATCATTTTACTCGATTGCCGGTTTTATACGACCCAACCGGGGCAATATCCTGCTTGACGGCGAAGTCATTACCAACCTGCCGATTCACAAGCGTGCCCTGAAAGGTATTTCCTATCTCGCCCAGGAACCGTCCGTATTCAAAAAACTGACGGTCGAGGAAAACATACGCATCGTTCTTGAGCCACTCGGACTTTCGAGCAACGAAATCAGCAACCGGATTGATGAACTGCTTGTCGACCTGCAGATTGAATACCTCAGGGACAACAAGGGGCATGCCCTGTCAGGCGGTGAACGTCGCCGGGTCGAGATCATGAGGGCGCTTGCCACCAGACCGCGATTCATTCTGCTGGATGAGCCGTTTGCCGGCATTGATCCGCTGGCTGTCGGGGAACTGCAGAAGATCATTTACTCGTTGAAGGACCGGGGCCTTGGCATTCTCATTTCAGATCACAATGTGCGCGAGACCCTGCAGGTCTGCGACTTTGCCTACATCATGAACAACGGGGCAATATTAACCAGCGGAGTCGCCAACGATATTATCGAGAGCGAAGTTGCCCGCAAAATGTACCTTGGCGAAAACTTCCACATGTAAATCGGGCTTCTATGGCACTTGAACTCAGGCAACAATTAAAACTGGCACAAAAACTGGTGATGACGCCCCAGTTGCGCCAGGCCATCAAGCTCCTCCAGCTCAACCGGCTGGAACTCACCGATGCCCTGCAGGCAGAGATTGAGCAGAACCCCGCCCTGGAGATCGATCTGTCCCCGGTCAGCGGCGAAGACGAGAAGAATTACGGTCTTTCAACGACCGTCGAACCAGACAGCAACAACTCCCAGGAACAGGATGTGACCGCCAAGGTTGCCACGTCAGACAACATGAACGAGATCAACTGGGAGGAGTACGCCAATAATTTCGACTCTAATTTCTCTTTTGCCCGGGAAATCCCGCCCGCTGACGCCCCGAGCCAGTTCGACTTCATTTCTGAAAAACCCGGGCTCTCCGCCTATCTTCAATGGCAGCTTGCCCACTCTGAGTTGGAGAGTGAAGAGTGGGACATCGCCCTTTTCATCGTCGGCAACCTCAACCGCTACGGTTTTCTGGAAACAACGCTGGAGGAAATCGTTGAAAAGACCGGCTGTGCCTATGACGATGCAGACTATATCCTTGAAGTGATACAGGAACTTGACCCTCCCGGGATTGCCGCCAGAAACGTCAGTGAATCGCTGAAACTCCAGCTCGAACGGATGGGAATGGGTGATTCACTTGCTGCCGAAATCGTGACCGACCACCTGGGTCTGCTGGAAACAAGGAACTACAAATCCCTTGTCAGAAAGACCGGGAAAAAGCGGGCCGAGGTGATCAGGGCAGTCGAATTCATCACCTCCAACCTGACTCCGTTTCCGGGGCTGCCCTACGCCGAGGAGGCGACCAACTATGTCGTTCCGGACGTCTATGTCAGGAAAATCGATGGAGAATATGTCATTCGGCTCAACGACGATGACCTGCCGCGTCTGAAACTGTCCAGCTACTACCAGGAACTGCTGCAGGACAGCAGCCTTGAGACCCCGAAAGCCTCGAAAAGCTACATCGCTGAAAAACTGAAGAGCGCCGAGTGGTTCATCAAGTCGATCCACCAGCGCCAGCGCACCATATACCGGGTGATGGAGAGCATCCTCAGGTTTCAGTATGACTTTTTCGAGCGCGGAGCGGCCTATCTCAAGCCCCTGATCCTGCGGGATGTGGCTGAGGATATCGGCATGCACGAGTCAACGATCAGCAGGGTTACGTCAAACAAGTACGCACACACGCCGCAGGGCATCTATGAACTGAAGTTCTTCTTTTCAACCGCGATTCCCCGTGAAGGCGGCGAAGCCCTTGCTTCAGAGTCGATCAAGACCCGTATCCGCCAGATGGTTCAGGATGAAGACAAGAGCAAACCGCTCAGTGACAACGCCATCGCCTCCAAGCTCGCCGACACCAATATCCAGATTGCCCGCCGCACCGTCGCCAAATACCGGGAGCAGATGAAAATACCTCCGGTCAAGCATCGACGCCAGGCCCGCTAAGCGTTTCACATGAGTCTCCTGGAGCGCATCTATTTTTTCCATGATGAACTGCTGCGCGACCGCTTTCCCAACTCCCGCACGCTGATGCGCGAGTTTGAAGTATCCCTCCCCACTGCCAAGCGTGACATCGCCTACCTGCGCGACCGGCTCCTGGCGCCGCTGGAGTTCAACCCGGCCAGAAACGGCTTTTACTACACGGACAACTCGTTTAACCTGCCCTTTGCAAATACCCCCCGGATCATTTTTCTGCTCGGAATCCTCAACAGGCTGGCGGAAGAGACCGGGCTCAGCAGTCTTCCCGAGATCAGGCAGCTTGAAGATAAGCTCATCAGCATGCTCCCCCGGGGGAGCAGCCTCATCACCGAAAATATCCAGTGTGAGTGGATCGAGGTCGAATACCCTGATCCAGCAATATTTGATGTTATCATCGAGGCAATCGTCAAGCAGTACCAGCTGGAGATTGCCTACCAGTCCCTGCAGTTGCAGAAAACGGCGCGGGTCATAGAACCGCTCAGGCTGATCAACTACCAGGGGCGCTGGTATCTTCTTTCCTGGTGTACACTGCGCCGCGATTACCGGATCTTTCACCTGGCGCGCATCCTGGAGGCAACTCCTGGAGACAGAGGCACCATCACCGACCGGACCGTTCCCGCTGAGCTCAATCGCTCTTTCGGCATCTTCAAGGGCAGCCCCCTCTATGATGCTGAAATTCTCTTTAGCGGATATGCCGCCCAGCTGATCAAAAACCAGTTCTGGCACAAGGATCAGAAAATCGAAGAGAAGCAGGAGGGAATCCTGTTGAAACTGCCGGTCCGGGACGACCGTGAGATAATCATGAAAATCCTGCAGTACGGTTCACAGGCCCAGGTGCTCAATCCCCCGGAACTCAGGGACAAAATAGCCGAAGAAGTAAAAAAAATGTATGCCAGGATCAGCTGACTGCCTGTCCTAGTTTTTCTGCCAGTTGTACTCCATCTGCCGGGCAGTTTTTTCGGCATGATCTCTTCCCGCCAGCCTGCCGACAAGGTGAAGACTCATGTCGATTCCTGCCGAAATTCCTGCCGAAGTCACAATATGTCCGCTGTCGATCCAGCGCACGTTTTCCCTGACGACAATCCCGGGAAACGATTGCCGCAGTTCACCAATGTCCTCCCAGTGCGTGGTCACCTCCATGCCGTCGAGCAGGCCTGCCTTTGCCAGCAGAAAAGCACCGGTGCAGACCGAGGCTGTAATATCTGCGCGCTCGTCTGTCGAACTGAGCCAGGACAGCACCTGCTGCTTGTCCAACTCCGCCGTCACCACACCACCCGGCACGATGAGCACATCGAGGTGAGGATGATATTCGATGCCGTGAAGCGGGGCAACCCTGAGACCTCCAACAGCTATGATTTCCCTTTTGTTCTCAGCAATTGTAACGACATCAAACAGGCGGTCGGACGGGTTACCGCTGGTCATAGCGTGAATTCGCTGCGCCGTTGAAAAAACTTCGAAGGGTCCGGCAAAGTCCAGGACCTCAACATTGTTATATAGGTAAATACCGATTGTTTTCATGCACTGCTCTCCCACAAAATCGTTCCGTCTATCATCAAGAAATGCCCTGTTGAATCATCAATGTTAATACAAACAATATCGAACAATTATTTTAAAACTTGGCTTTATTGTCCTCTGCTGGATGATTTGCGTCAGTTCAATTTTGCCGATCAGAAGAATATTACAATTTTATTTCAATTACTTAAAATACAATTGAATTATTTTATCAAACCTGGAGTACATCTTCTGAATTTATGAACTTGAAAACGCCACTTAATCAATATCCGCCCCCTGATTTGATTTAACTCTTTTTTACATGGGGCTCATTGATAAACGCACCACCACGGTTAAACATATACCTGCCGAGGTCCCATGTATGTACCAATAATTTCATGTGATTCTGATCATTTTATATTGTGACTTGATCAATTCCAGGTATAGTTAAATTAAAAAAGATCTCAGCCACAAGAATGATATTCTGGGTGTTATACATGACCTATCCAGTATTGCAAATTAACACTCCTGGTACAATCTGCAATCAGCATTCAATAGAAGTTGACTTCCTCTTAAACAGCGAAACACACAAAGTATATTACAGGAGCCACAGAGAGGCTGTTCTGACTGGAAATATAGAGTCTTTTTTGGCAAGTGCTATTCTTCCCTGCATGAGGCTTGGTGGTGGTCAGATAAGAGCAGAAGGGGAAGTCAGCCAGCAATTTTTTTCAGCTTTACATACAATTCAAGATATTTACTGCTCTTGGGAGAATGAACTTCGTAGAGTTGAAATAAAAAATAGCACTCCTGTTTCAAAACCTGTTTCCACTGAAAATAGAGTCGGGACTTTCTTTTCGGGAGGCGTCGATTCCTTCTACACCTTCCTAAAACATCAAAATGAAATAACAGATCTGATTCTGGTTCATGGTTTTGACATACAATTAGACAACACATCACTTAGAAAACGCGTCTCAGAAAACATTAACAAAGTCGCCTCGAGCTTTGGCAAGAATGTCATAGAAATAGAGACAAATCTGCGAGATTTCCTTAATCCGTTTGGTTGGGGACTAGGTCATGGTGCCAGTCTTGCTGCAATAGGCCACCTTCTATATCCATCGTTTCATCGAATCTATATCCCTTCAACCCACTCGTACGCAAATTTATTTCCGTGGGGAAGTCATCCAATATTGGACCACTTATGGAGTTCAGAATCACTTGAATTCATACATGATGGCTGTGAGGCGACACGAGTGGAAAAAGTGGCGGTCCTATCCAAACACGAGATTGCCTTGCAGACACTGCGGGTATGCATGGCGAACAAGAGTGGCTCCTACAATTGTGGCCGATGCGAAAAGTGTCTCAGGACCATGATTAATTTGAGAGTGAATAACGCTCTTGACCGGTGTCCTGCATTTGATGCTGAGCTACGCATCAAGAACGTCTTAGAGATATTTGCAGATAATGAAAATACACGATCGTTTGTTCGAGAGAATCTTGACGCACTCAAGAGAGGGCAAAGCGATCAGGAGTTGATGAATGCCTTGCAAAAAGTCCTGAACGGACCTCGATTATCTCAAAAGCTCTTGAAGGGTTTCAAAATCAGGAAACGCTCGAAGAGATTAATTAAGAGGATAAGCAGGCATTTAAAAAAACCATGATTATCGAAAATATCCCAATGTCACCGGCTGCCATGATCGCTGAGAATGATAAAGTATACAGAATCAAGTTCTTATGCAGAGGAGAATTCAGGTTACAAGATGATCGTACAGTTCTGCGATCGAAACTGTTATTTCCTGTCTCTCAAATGACGATTGTAGTGGGAATATAAGACTCCCTCTCAGATTTCCAATGCACGTGTAGCAGTTAAAATATAGGTGGTAATCTGGAAGGTAAATGGCATAGTAACACCAACTGATAGTTTAATTCTTTCTTCCATTTATAATTTTTAGGAAATGAGGGTAATAATGAACGCCGCTTCTTTTTTGCTGATAAAGACCAGATGCAATGTCCATGACCTAGTAAACAAATTTGCCCAGAGAAGGGAGGAAGGTGTTATGTGGTCATTGCCCATTTATGGCCCCTACCAGGTAATATGCTACCTTGAGCATTCCTCATATCCAGAGATGGAGAGATACGTTGAAATGTTACGGGAGGAACCTGAAATTCAGGAAATTGACGCTCGAAGAGTAAAACCGATTCCCGAGGATGTCGAGCTTAGACCATTCACGACCTCAGCTCCCGAGGTTGCAGCTCTGTTAATCAAGGTTGATTACAGAATACAAAAAGAACGTGATCTTACGCTTCAACTCAGACGAATAAATGGGGTTACCTTCGCAAGAGCTATGTGGGGACCAGATGACATAATAGCTTTAGTTGAAGCACAGAACCCGGAAGAGATGCGAAATTTAATTTGTGATGATATAAAAGTTATACCTTCTGTATCAGGAAACGTCACATTATATGGATACGCAGGGTAAACACAGTAATAACAGGCAGATTGAAGATTTATCTATTAAACAATCAATACCTGAGCGTTTCGCTGTCGTCGTTGCCTGTTTTGCAAACAGGCCCGCGGTTGTTTCAAATGGGCAGCAACTCACCTATAAGGAACTGGATTCGGTTTCTGATGCAATTGCCGCACAAATTCTGCGTGAACGGCATTCAGAATCAGCTCCGGTCGCAATATTAGCTAATCCAGAAATCAATACAATAGCTGCCTGTCTCGGAGTTCTAAAGGCGGGCAAAGCATACGTTGTTTTAGACCCCAATTACCCTGTTGATTACCTCAAATTCATTTATGATGATTCGCTTGCAGAGCAAATCCTCGTTGATAGTGACTACCATGAATTAGCGAGGAGTCTGTCAACAGCTGTTCCAGTCTATTTTTCCATTAACGACCGTCTTCAGTATGAACTGAAACCAAGGCAGGTTAAACCTGAAAAAAATTGCTATATCCTCTACACATCGGGTTCAACTGGCAAGCCTAAAGGCGTTGTTCAGACCCATCAATTGGTCCTTCACAATGTCATAAATTATAAGGATAACCTGCATTTTACTGATCAGGATCGCTGGAGTCAGCTTTTTTCGCCTTGCTTTGGCGAAGCAATGAACGATATTTTTTGCGCCCTGTTAAATGGGTGTGGATTATATACGTATTCCCTTCACAATAGAGGATTACACCTGTTAGCAAACTGGATCGAAACGAACGCGGTGACAATAATTCACACAGTCCCGACCATTTTCAGGAAATTAATTGAATTTCAAGATAACTCTCCCAACAACTTTTCTTCAGTACGGTTTTTATGTCTAGGCGGTGAAGCTGTTAATCACAGAGACTTTGAATTATTTAAAAACCATTTCCCCAGGACATCTACACTCGTAAATTCCTACGGATCAACTGAAACCAAGTTGATCAGCCAGTTTCTTTTTAAAGCATCGGAACAGTTGCCCAAGGATCGGTCCTTCGGCAGCCGTCCTGTCAAGGATAAATACGTGGATATTGTTGACGATGAAGGGAACAGGCTCATGCCCGGACAAATTGGTGAAATACAGGTGACAAGCAGGTTTATGGCAAGATATTGGCGTCGGCCCGATCTTGAAGAATCATCATTTACCATAGCACCAGGCGGTTGCAGAATATACAGGACAGGGGATTTGGGTACATTGTCTGAAGATGGTCTGCTTTATCATTTAGGAAGAAACGACAATTTTGTAAAAATCAGGGGTTATCGTGTGAGTATCGGTGAAGTTGAAACAGCCCTGCTCAGCCTGCCAGGCATCAACGGAGCAGCAGTGGTTTCAGTTCAGAATCAGACAGGACGCGGGGACGCATTGCTTGGCTGCTTCATATCCAGGAATAACAGGCTATCTGCAAGACAAATACGTAATCTATTAAAACAGAAACTCCCCAATTACATGATTCCTGACCAGATCCACAGGCTGGAATCTTTTCCAGTAACCAACTCCGGCAAAATTGATCGAAAACAGCTCCTTGCAGTTTTACTAAAGAAAAATGAAAAGAAACGTACCTTTTATGAGCAAATAACCAGCTGGTTTAAGGGGCTAGATGCATCGAGATATATAAACCTTGAAGACAAAAGCAGCATCAAGACAGCTTTGACAGAAATTTGGTCAGAGATCTTAAAAACCGAAAAAATAGGATTGCTTGACAACTTTTTTGATATAGGTGGACAATCTCTGACAGCGGTTGAAATGTTGCATGAAGTAGAGAAAAGAATGGGCAAGGCTTTGCCGCTTTCGATACTTCTGCAACATAACTCTATAGAATCACTTTCAGAAGCTATTCAAAATCACACGTCTTCGCCCCCTTCGAAAATACTTCATCTGTTGAATCGGGAGGGGAAGAAAAATCCTCTGTTCATGATTCATGCGCAGGCTGGCAGCGTATTAATGTATCAAGAGCTGGCGAATGAGATTCAAGACAGGAGTGTCTATGGTCTCCAGGCGGCACTCTATCAGGATAACACCACTGTTCCTGAAAGCTTGGAAGAATTGGCCTCCATTTATGTCAAGGAGATAAGGAGTGTCCAACCAGTAGGTCCATATCATTTAGGAGGTATCTGTTTTGGTGCCAAGCTCGCCCTGGAAACCGCCCAACAACTAAAAGGTGCCGGAGAGTCAGTAGGTATGTTAGCTGTAATAGATTCTAATGTTGGATCTATAGAGGATAAACCAGGAAGAGATGGCAATCAGACGCCGACAAGTATTTTAACTGCAAAGACAAAAGATGTTTCAAGCCGTATAGAGAAACATATAAAAGAAGGTCAGCTTCTCCCAGTGCTAGTCAACTATTTTTCCTCCAAAATCATTTATCGAATTAACAATTTTATTTGGGTAAAAAATCGAATACCCTTCCTGCATAATTGTTTAACGAGATATTATGGGACTCACGCTTTTGCTATAAAGAGAGCAGAGGTTTTTCACAACGTACTGTTATCAAATTACAAAGTTACACCCTATAACGGAAGTGTAGTATTATATCGCAGTACAGAATTTAACAATATTGAGAGAAAACAAAACCATCTCAGAAGATGGGCTGCAGTTGCACAATCTGGCTTAGATGTCTTGATCTTACCTGGAGAACATATGACCTTGTTGCATTCTCCATTTGTATTAGCTCTTGCAAAAGATATGGAATCTAAAATGAATCAGTCTTGCTAAATAGTCGGTCAGATCGGCCAGATTAGTTCCGCTATTCTTTTCTCAGCAATGACCGCATCTCGATAATGTAATAAGGTTTGCTCGCCAAGAAAATTTACTTTTCTATGGCCGTTTCTGAAGGTCTGAAACAGTATAAAGATATTTTCCGGAGGGAGTATTAGGAATATTTTCAACAAACAGATAATCGATCAGGCACTCTTCAGACATAACTAATTGAATTTTACGCGTCAGTTCTTTTAGATCACTTGTAATGTCATCTTTAAAATCCTTGTTTTTGACCAATCTTATTTCAATCTTGTGCGGGCTTTTTTGAATAACCTGGAATTTATCAATCCAACCGTCATTCTGGACGACTCCGACGAGATGAATAAAAAATTCAGGAGGAACAACAGTACCATCTGTTTTATAAAAACATTCCGTCACCCTTCCTTCGATGTTTTTTATAAGAGGCCATTGGCAACCGCAGGAACATTGTTCAATATCTGACCAGGTGGCCATATCACCTATGCGATATCGCAACAAAGGCATGGCAAAATTGAAATAAGGAGTCAGTATAACCTCTCCTATTTCCCCAGGCATTGTCGGCTTGCCCTGTTTATCTACTATCTCCATGTGGACTATTGGTGACATGACATGCAAACCGTTATGCTGCTCGCATTCAAACGCCATGGCTTGAATCTCACGCGATCCATAACTGTTGAAAACCTTGGACCTGAAAACAGTCTCGATTTTCTGCCTTACGGTATCAGTAACCGTCCCGGCTGAGCAGACAATTGAATCAGGTGATATAATTTTCAGCCTGTTTTTTTCAATAAAAAGTGCCAATTCATACAGACATGTTGTATAGCCTTTGATCTGTTTGGGTTTCTTTACGTTTATTGCCTGTACAAATTCATTCATTTTATCAGGCGTTAACGTGAATGCGTTCAACCAAATAGTATTTGTGACCCACCTGTTGAGGCGCACTTTAAGTGACTCTTTGCCATAAAACAAATCTCGTTCAGAACCCCATATCCTGACTTTTGGGTCGCCGAACCGCACTCCGCACCACTCATTTCGTAAGTCTTTTACAGCATTCACCCAGCGTATCCGCTCATCGTCATGGATTACTTTTAAAGGTTGTCCAGTAGACCCTCCTGTCGTTTTATATTTCCATCGCCGCGTGTTCAGGAGCCGCGAAGTCATCTCTCCAAAGTTATTGCGAATATCGTCTTTGCCCAACAATGGAAGATTAGTAAAATTCTCTATACAAAATCGACCTCCCTGAATTATGCCCGAGGAGGAAAACAAGGACTGATAGTATGGCACGTTGTTATCTGCATAGCGAATGATCTCTTCCAGTCTCTGCAGTCTGTAATTTTCTAACTCAGAACAAGAGTACTTTTCAATTTTTTTCACATTGAAATACTTTTCTCTTGTCCCTGTATATTTTTTATATCTTTTAAAGAGAAATTTACGCAACTGTTTACCTTTATTTACAAAATATTGAAATACACAATATCAACAATTAGTTATCTCGAAACAATTACTTCCAAGATCATTAATTTTTATTGAATTGAACCTGTTCAAACACAAACGAAATTTTTCTAAATCTAACATAATTTCATCTATGCATATATCAGGAATGGTTTGCTGATGGATTAATTTTTTAACTTCTGAAACAGAACTATCTTTAAATTTTTCACTTGAACCAAAATTCGGTTTAGTAAATGGTTGCCAATTTTCCTTTATGTTGTTAAATATTTTTTTCAATATTGGTATAAAATTAACAAATGATCTTGAAATTTTTTGATAATAGTTCAATTCAAAAGAAGATTCATCTATTTGCAACGTCATCAGGTAGTCAACCACCTTTTCACATGACAAATTCCCTTGAATAGCTGCTATGTGCCGAGCTGCTTCTTGTAATTTTTCTTCAGAATGTGTCTGAGCAATATCCCCTCTCAGGACCTCTCTTATTAAAGCTATGATTTCTTGACTGTTTGAGGCACAATTACTCAGCAAATTAGGTAGGCTTGTGTCAAAATCCTGCGAAATTATCGGCCGATAAGCGATACAGGGGGTTCCAAGTAAAAAGCTTTCTACCCCGGTGGTACAATTTGAGTGAATCACCACGTCGGCAGCCAAAATCCATTCTGACACATTATTTCTGTGAACCACATGCACATTCTCGTAGCATTTAACCATATCAGACCAGGTCGTATGATTTTCTGCCGGATGAGGCCTGATGATAATGGAATGATCCGGGAAACTGCTCTGCAGATCGGGAAGCAATTCAACAACAGACTCAAATATTTTTCGCTGATAGTCGATCCAATTTTCAATAAATTCTTCTGACATTTCGGGATGATTTTTAAGAAAACTGGTTTTACCCGCCTCTGTGCTAACTATATGATTATAAAAATTGAAGTTGGTATTTATTAATATCAATTTTCCATATTGCTGCGTAATCCTGGATGACTCCTCCGTGTGGAACATACGCATCTCCGGTCTCAGCAGATCCATCCTTGGATTTCCAGCAACCAGGAGCTTCTGTTTATCTTTTGGGTATTTACTTTCAATTAATTTCGTCTGAAAATCGCCCCATGTAAAAAATCCTTCCAGCATTGCAAAGGATTCTGGTGAAAATCTCCTGTTCAAATAGGTATCCGGGTGAATGATCAGACCCTCTTCATCCCAGGCGACCAATTTAT
The DNA here is from genome assembly GCA_963674815.2 of Desulfocapsaceae bacterium. Taxonomy (GTDB): domain Bacteria; phylum Desulfobacterota; class Desulfobulbia; order Desulfobulbales; family Desulfocapsaceae; genus MADRE3. The sequence continues at coordinate 100,679 of CAXXTV010000004.1, read as the reverse complement.
GACCAAGCCTGCGGAAGTAGCGAAACCACTTGAGTTTTGTGTCAGCAACACTTTTATCCAGGTAGATTCCGGCAGGCCACCATGCGACCCGCTGTCTCAGGTCTTTCTGGCTTCCAATAATTACCCTGAAACCACACTCTGCGGCTATCAGTGCCAATAAGAGCTTGGCATCAAACTCTCTAACTTTTATCTCAATAGGAATATAGAGATGTTTGAGCTTACGTCTATCCACCATCATCGGTTACCTTTTATTTTTCAGAACCTGTTCACAAAAATCAAGATCATCCTGACAATCAATATCCACGCTGTCGATGTCTCCCATAACGAATGGGATAACCGGTTCGACAAAGAATGATTTTTTAGCTATGAAATCCTGACTGGAGGTTATATACATCGCCCCGTTATGCCGAAAAACGTCAGGGAGCTGTTGGCGAGGTCTATCAAGGTCGTGCCACGTAGTCAAAGGTACGAGCCTGCCTTCAATTAACTGCAACGCCTTGAAAGGCGAGTGGTGCCCAAACAGGGTTACGCTTATGCAACTTCCCCCTTTATTCCTAAAAAAGCATTCAACGCACTCATCTATATGTTTTGAGTTTCGCAACGGTGACGTTGGCTGCAGAAGAATAAAATACTCAGGCAGAGACCCTTCCGCTTCGAGTACTTGCAGGGCATGAAGCACGGCATCACGACTCAGGCTTTTATCTTCAGCCAGTTCATCAGGCCTATCGATTACTTCAGCTCCGGCTGAAAGACTTACAGATTTAATTTCCCTGTCATCTGTCGAAACAATACATCGGTTTAAACATCGACTCGCCAAGGCAGCCTCTATCGTGTGAACAACGAGTGGTTTGCCGGCGAGTGCCCGCACGTTTTTCCCTGGCAACCCCTTCGATCCGCCTCTCGCTGTTATGATCCCCGCAATATTCATTCTTCGCCTGATTGTCTTAAACAAGATCAAGAAACTGTTTTTGTTTTTTGATTTTCCATATTTTGTCAGACTGCAGGGCAGCCATGAAATTGTTCACACTTTGCCCATGCCCGAAATGATTGGTCGCTACCACTTCCACCATGTCTGTTGCATCTTTCATTGCTTTCAATAGGGAAGCATGGTTGATTTCAGTATCGAGAATCGTTCGATAATGAAACCGATTGAGTTGGCGGGTACCGATGTTGATAGATGGAACTGCCAGCGTAGGTGCTTCACGAACTCCAGCGCTTGAATTTCCTATGAGAAATGAAGCGTTTTTTACAAGTGTTATAAAGTATTCGAAGCGCATCGAAGGAAAGATACGGAAACGTTTAAGACCATCAAATTTTTGATAGGCGACAAAGATCTCTTCACACCCTGTGTCATTGTTCGGATGAATTACCACAAAATTCTTTCCTGATTCAAGTAATGCCTCTACGAGTATTTCCGCATTTCTTTTCTGCGCTTTCAACTCGGTTGTGACCGGATGGTAAAGAACAACAGCATACTCTTCAAATTCAATATCGTAATACTCCTTGACACGACCAATCGACGGAAGATTGTCGGACAACATAATATCAATATCCGGCGATCCTATAACGTAAATGGAATTCGTATCCTCGCCTAGTTGGCGAAGTCGATTTGCGGCCTCATCATTAGCTACAAAGTGGATATGGGACATCTTGGAGACTGCATGTCGGATCAATTCATCGACAGTGCCGGAGATTTCTCCTCCCTCCACATGGCCGACAAGAATATTTCTGAGAGAACCTGTAATGGAACCCGCCAGTGCCTCTACCCGATCACCGTGGACAACAAGCATATCGGGTACCACTTCATGGAGATACCTCGATAATCCCTTGATGGTATTGGCCAATACCATTTCCATCGGTTCACCATGGACCTGGTTCATAAAGGTATAAATATCCGTGAACCCCGATTTTCGAACTTCATCAACGGTAAAGCCATACCTGTAAAGCAGGTGCATCCCCGTCACAAAAATAGTGTACTCATAATCCGGATGCTGATGCACTGCAAGAATGAGCGGTTTCAGTTTACCGAAATCAGCACGTGTTCCTGTCACAAAAACAATTCTTTTCATTTATTTGACCCAAGAACTCTTGATTTGGGTATCTGGAGCAATATCAACGCACGCAGATTTACCAATAAGTGACTCAAAGTCTTCAGCTTTCAGCTCGCCGGTTCCTGGTCTCTTAACCCAAATGTTGTGATATCCAAATGTATCTCCTGCAGCTATCGGTGCAATGGAGACAACAGAAGCATAAGCAAACTGAATTGTCGGGCTTTCCTCAGGCAGTATCTCCTTGATTCCCCCCGAAGCTTTTTGAATAATCCTGGACCCTGTAATCAGGTCCTTGAGGTCCCCCGGAGTCATAGAAATTTCGATATCGGGACCGGGCCAATTCTTGTCCGAAGTGAAATGTCTTTCTAATATTGAAGCTCCGAGCGATACTGCCCCCAGGCATGGATAATTAGTCAAGGAATGGTCGGATAAACCCACTACTGCATCAGGAAATCGCTCCTGTATCTGAGTAATAGCTCCAAGTCTTACTTTTTCCGGAGGTGTAGGGTAAATCGAGGTGCAATGCATCAAAGCATAAGAGACCTGGTGTTTTCGTAAGATCTCAACAGCAATGTCAACAGACTCGAGCGTATTCATTCCGGTGCTCAAAATAACCGGTTTTTTAAATCTGGCAATGTGCTCTACAAGAGGATAATTGTTGCACTCGCCGGAGCCTATTTTAAATGCCTGGACGCCCAGCTTCTGCAGCTGGTCCGCTGCGGCCCGGGAGAAAGGTGTGCTCAGGAATATCATTCCTTTATCTTCAGTGTAACGTTTAATCTGTTTCTCTTCCTCGAGAGTCAAAGCACACCGGCTCATGATATCCCATATGGACTCCCTCGCATTACCCGGTATTACTTTATTGGGAACCATCTCATCATCAACGATATGTGTCTGGATTTTAATGCACTCACAGCCAACGGCAGCTGCATCGTCAATCATCTGAAGCGCTTTCCTGATATCACCCTCGTGGTTAATACCTATCTCGGCAATGACCAGAGGGGGATACGCTTCCCCAATTTTCCTTTCACCAATAACGATTTCAGGTTTCATTCCGGCATTATCTGACATGTTGTTATCCTAATAGAGCAAAAAACATCGAAAAACACTGTATCCCGATGGAATCTAAAGCTTAAACACCATACCAATGCGGTAAAGGTTTTGAATTGCCTGCACCAATCGATCAACACTTGTAAAAGGTTCATTTATTGTTTTCAAGCTCAAAAAACAGCTTGTTCCTTCCGGAGACTTCCTCATAAGATCCGGAATCAACCACAGATCCATTCTCAAGACAAAAAATCTTATCGCAGAATTTCAAAGTTGAGAGCCTGTGAGCAATCATGATGATAGTTTTCTCACTGGAAAGAGACTGGATTTCATCCATGAGCTCTTTTTCCGTCATATTGTCCAAGGCCGAAGTACCTTCATCAAATATGAGAACGTCCGGATCATGATAAAGTGCCCGGGCAATACCTATTCTCTGTCTTTGCCCGCCACTTATTTTGACCCCTCTTTCACCTACGATGGTGTTGTAACCTTCTGTAAAACTCTCCATAATTGTCGTATGTATTTTCGCTAATTTTCCCGCTTTTATTACAGCATCATAATCGATTTCATTTTTGTTAATTCCATACGCAATGTTCTCTAAAATAGTCGTATCGAGAAGAAAAATATCCTGTGGAACATAACCAACTCTCGATCTCCAGTTTGCCATGTTTTCTTCATTAAGGGCCTCTCCGTTCACCTTCAAACTGCCTTTCTCAATTTCTAACAAACCAAGCAATATGTCTACAAGGGTGGTTTTCCCGGCACCTGTTGTCCCTATTATTCCTATTGTACTGTTTTTATCGATACGTATTGAGATACCTCTCAACACGTAAGAACTATCTTCTGGATATGAATACCAGAGATCTGCAATATCGATTGTTTCAATTGTTCCACCAAACAACTGCTCCGCTTCACTCAACTTCTTATCGCAAGGCGTTGTTTCAGAAATGGTCGTCAAATCTATCGCCAGATTATCGAGTGCTGCCTGGGTATATCTCAGCTCTGCAATTCCGGTAAATATTGTTTGCAGGGCAGGCATGAGTCTATAACCGGCAAAAGCATACAGGGAAAGAATCGGAACCACCTTTGAAAGCTCGTAATCTCTTATCAAAAAATACAAGATGATGATGAGGATGCCACCAAAAGCAATCACTTCAAAGGCGTGTTTAGGGAGCTTTGAGACCACACTTTTATTGGCTTGGCTTACAGACATGATTACTGAATATTTTTCAAAAATATCTATAAAATATTGTTTCCTTCCCAAAACATTGAGTTCCTTGATTCCCTTGAGCGCTTCGTCGGCAATCTTGAAACGTTTTGTATTGGCATCCGCCCTGATTTTGCCTATTTTTTTCAGGTATCTGGTAATCATTGCAAAAAGCAGGACATATGCTCCTCCCAAACACAGCATGGTCGCAATTGCCAGAGCTGGATCGATATACAAAAGAAGGATGAAGACACTGATGATAGTAATTGAGTTTTTCGCAATCATCAGAAGCGGGGTTAAGATTCCTATGACGACCATCCGAACTTCATCAAACAGGTTCTTTTCGAGATCCGCTGTGTTGACATTCAAGAAATACTCATATTTTTCATTGAGATAATATGAAAACAGCCGCGTAGATATCGTCGCATTTCTCATCCATGAAAAATGAAATATTTTCCAGTTGACAAAGGCAATGTATACATTGTTGACAATCACCAGGACCAGTACGCAGATGCCAAGAACCAAAAGATATATGCGTTCGTCTGAAAACTGTCCGAGCAGAAACAGCCGATGAAGAATTTGATTTTCGTAGATAGCCTCTTTGCTCGCAACTACCTGCATGAAGGGTAAAATAGAGCCAACTCCGACGAACTCTACGAAGCCCAGGAGAAGCATGGCCGACAGAAGCCAGTACATCTCTTTTTTCTCTTCAGTCGAGAACAATTGAAAAAAATTTTTTATAAATTTAGCCACGCGTCAAACTCAACAGTTAGATTCTGCTTCCTCTTCAAGACGACTGCTGAAAAAATAAACTTTCAGGTTATTGTCAACTCCGCCCATTCTCCAGATTTGTGTCCATGCGAGCAACTATCGCTCTATTCACTTGTAAGGTCACAGAAAGGCAACCACTGAGAATTTAGAACAAACGTTTTTCATTCACTCATTCGTCAATGGTATTCACAAATATCTCATTGTTTAATGCAAAAACTTTCTGACAATCGAATTATCAATGACACTCAAGATTTTATCTTTCAGATACTGCGCTCTGTTCAGCCGCTTTTGCAAAAACCTGAAATCCTGGTCTTCATGAGAATCCTGATCGATTTTGCTGAGCAGCGCTTGAGCACTATCAATCTCCTCACTGACAATCTGAACCTTCTGGTTGACAAATTCAAGTATGCCTTTTTGCAGAGCCTTCGAAAAATTGTTAGCTGTCTGGTAGTAGTTTTTGCGGTCCCCTGTTTTCCATACCCGTACCACCATGCCGAGCCTCTCCAACTGACGGATAGCAATTGATACGGATGCTTTACTCAATCCAAGCTGAGCACCAATTTCATCAAGAGATTTTTCATCGGGACTTAGATAGATATACACGACGATCTGCCCGGCAATCCGGCCTAACCCCAAATCCTGGGCCATTCGGCCACCGGTGCTAATCAGTCTTTGTTTAATATCTTCTGTTTGTGATGTCATTGCTGTTATCAACTTTTACAATATTCTAAATATTGTTAACAACCATGACATCAGCCGGAATTGATGTCAAGTTCTTTTCACATGACACAAAGTGTTTGGCCCTATCAAGCACAAACGGGCTGAGAGAATCTATCAGGAGGAGGATAATCGAGTACATTGTCTCGAGTCGGGGAAACCGAGACAGAATGCCATGGTGACCTTCACTCATATCCTGGACACAGAAAAGATAAGATTTTCTGGCGTTCGCCATTCTCCAACTACTCAAAGGTCTATGCTGTCCAGATAATCTGTTTGCTTCTGCTTGATGATAAGCGTGGTAGCATTATAGACAATCGAATCTGGAGGTACCGATTTGTTAACGAATGAATGAGCACCAATGATTGAGTTTTGCCCAACAACGATGTCACCAATTATGATACTTCCCGGATAAATAATAACATTATCTCCAATGACCGGATATTTGTCGCTATACTTCTTTAACGTCCCAATCGTGACATTGTGAAAGATGTGCACATTTTTACCTATTATGACATTTCTCCCGATAACAGTCGCTGCACCACCGTGAGACAGCCTGATTGACGGGTCTATCACTGCGTGTTTATCAACCTGACAATTATTTATAAACTTGTTTAGAAACCTTGATAGGCGTGTGTTTTTCACTGCAAGAGCGGTTGCATTAAATGGGCGGAATGCAGGAAATATGCGGTTCATATATTAATTATCATGGGTTCTGTGCGATGTGTCGTTTCAGGTATTTCACCGTGTCACCCCGATGGAAACAAACATATTCTTGTTAGATTTGACTATAGTCGTTTGTTACTCATTCTCAAATTATTTTCTCAGTGGTTATCAATAAAAAAAAAATTTCTCCCAAACAAGGTAAGCTCCGGCCATTATCGAGTGACGCAGGAGGGGAAAAATTTACTATGAAAAAATGATTGAATCATATATTGATTTGTTAATCGACGTGAAGTTGCGAACGAATAACAAGGAAATTGCAATTGTTTCACGAGACAAAGATATTGAATAAATAGAAGGATTCACCGCGATATGAATACATTGGCCAACTATGTTTCCAGGCAAACTTTTACCAATGACAGTGCCACCTTTTGGGATAAAGTGGCCTTGCAGAAAGAGAGGAAATGGTCCCGCTATTATCATAACTACCTGGAACGGATATATGCGTTTAATATTGCACCTGGACAAAAGATACTAGAGGTTGGTTGTGGGAAGGGAGATCTACTCGCTGCAATGAAACCATCCCATGGAGTTGGCGTAGATTTATCACAAGAGATGATAGATCAGGCCAAAGAGAGATACCCTGATCTGCAATTCATCCACGGCTTAGGAGAGGAAGTGAGCTACGATGATTCATTTGATGTCATAATCCTGTCCGATGTACTCAATAGCGTTTGGGACATCCAGGAACTGCTCAACCATTTGTCGAAATTTTGCAGCCATAAGACGAGAATAATCGTTAATGCCTACAGCCGATTATGGCAGCTACCACTGAACACAGTACGCTCGCTGGGGTTAGCGACACCGATGCAACCACAAAGCTGGTTGACTACTGAAGATTTGCGAAATTTACTGCATCTGGAAGGTTTTGAAACAGTAAAAACAACCAGTGAGATGATTCTTCCCCTCAACATTCCGGTCATTAGCAGTCTAGCAAATCGTTACCTTGCCAAACTATTTCCATTCCGTTTCTTGTGCTTGAGTAATTTCCTTGTTGCAAGGAAATCGCCTGAAAAACGTGCAGAACAAGATAAACCTGTTGTGTCTGTTATTGTGGCTGCGAGAAATGAAGAGGGCAATATTGAGGATCTGTTTAAAAGGATACCGGACATGGGGGGAGGGACGGAGTTAATTTTCGTTGAAGGGGGTTCCTCAGACAAGACATTTGATAAAATTTTGGAGGTTATGAAGAAGTATCCGGAAAAACAAGCAGGGGCCTATCAGCAGACAGGCAAAGGGAAAGGTGATGCGGTCAGGCTTGGTTTTAGAAAAGCCAGTGGTGATATTCTCATGATCCTTGATGCTGACATGACGGTACCCCCGGAAAATCTACCTTTGTTTTATAAAGCTTTGGTTGAGGGAAAAGGAGAGTTTATTAACGGCGTCAGACTGGTGTACCCTATGGAGGGTGAAGCTATGAGGTTTTTTAACTTGTTGGGGAATAAATTTTTCAGCCTTGCTTTTTCATGGTTACTTGGGCAGTCGATTAAGGATACCCTGTGCGGTACAAAGGTACTGACACGCAGTAACTATAAAAAAATTGCAGATAACAGAGCTTACTTTGGTGAGTTCGACCCCTTTGGTGACTTTGACCTTATTTTCGGTGCTGCAAAACAAAACCTCAAGATTGTTGATCTACCCATACGTTACAGAAATCGAGTGTACGGTGAGACCAATATAAACCGTTGGCGCCATGGGGTGATACTGCTTCGCATGGTTGTTTTTGCAGCCAACAAAATAAAATTCTTTTAAAGTGGGACTCTTACACAACCTGCTGAGTCATCCTTTGACGAAAGGACTGGACCTGGATGATCCACGCACAACCATTCTCAGAAAGCAGATAATTCGTGATAAACCGCTTTTAAAAAATATTTATGAAGATTGGTATAGAGCTGTTGGAGAGTGGGTTCCAGAAGGTAACGGAGGAATTCTTGAAATTGGTGCGGGAGCAGGGTTTGCAAAAGAGATCATCCCTGGCTTGTACACAAGTGATGTGATTTCCGTGCCCGGTCACGATTTCGTCTGTGACGCATTGCGTTTACCGGTAAAAAAGGAGAGCTTGAAAGCACTAGTCATGGTTAATGTTTTTCACCATATCATTGACCCGATTGCCTTTTTTGCTGAGTCTTATCGAGCGATTCGGCCTGGAGGAAGGATCGTAATGATTGAGCCGTGGGCAACACCATGGTCACGATTCATCTATCGTAATTTCCACCATGAACCATTCGATCCAGCGCAAATTTCCTGGCAATTACCAGAAGCAGGACCCCTTTCCGGTGGAAATGATGCCCTTCCATGGATTGTGTTTCGTCGTGATGACGACAAGTGGCAGGGGCAGAAAGACTGGCATATAGAGTTCATCAAAGAGTGCATGCCTTTTCGCTACCTTCTGTCAGGCGGTGTGTCTTTGAGGTCACTTGTCCCTGGCTTTTTCTCATCACCTTTAAAGTTAATGGAGGAACTCCTGCCGTCTGCATTGCAGAAAAAGATGGCACTTTTTGCCCTTATTGTTTTGCAGAAACAAACGAATACATACTGACGATGTAATCAGACATGAATGAAACTGCTGAAAAGAAACGCTTTATCCTTCCACCGCAAAATGTTTTTCAGCCAAATGGTAAGGATGATCCGCTCCCTTATTATTACAATCCCTCTGTTGGTTGGTTGTACCGGGCAAGGATTGAACAGGGACTCTCTCTGCTCGAGCCGAAATACGAGAATATTCTCGAAATAGGTTTTGGCAGTGGGATTGTACTCCCTTCCCTTTGTCGCCTCGGAGAAAAGGTGCATGGCATTGACCTGGAATCAGATCCAGAGCGCGTCCAGGAGTCACTAAAAGAAATGGGTTGTCAGTGCACCCTTTTAAAAGGCGATATTTCAACTGCCGAATTTTCAAACAGTTCTTTTGATTTAGTTGTAGCTTTTTCGATCCTTGAACACATCCATGATCTTGGGATGATCATGGATGCTTTGCAAACCATTATCACCCCTGGCGGACACTTATTGATTGGGATGCCTCGGGTGGACACATTTATGGCGAAAGCCTTTAAAATAATAGGGTTCAGAAATATTGAGAATCATCATGTTTCTACCAGGGCTGATTGTATCGATGCCGGCAGGCAACATTTCCTGATCGAAAAAAGCGTGCACTTACCGACTTTTTTCCCTGAATCAGCAGCACTTTATTACAACATGTTATTTAGAAAGAGATAAGTTTTGAGTTCCCGTGATGCTCCCTTTTCATTGCCGGTTTTTTCGAGTGGCGCAAAGGAAAAACACCTGAAGCCTTTTATCTGGCTGGGCATTTTTGTTACTCTTTTCATACTATTTCTCACTTTTTCCCTTCTCTTCAACCCACTGTACAGGAAGCATGTTGACATCGAGATGCACGCTAGCAGATCTTCATGCATCAAGATGTACTGGGCGGGGAACGGAAAACCTTTCTCAGAGAGGAAATCAATACTTGTTGATACAGAAGAAGGTCGGAAAACGTACCGATTGCGCATTGATTCTCGGGAAGAAATCAAAAGGTTGAGAATAGATCCGACAATGAAGGAGGACATCGTCGGTATCTCACGACTTGTGATCTATCAGCCAGGATATGAAAACCTCTTGATAGAAGGTCAACAACTACTGAGGTTGGAGGGGCTGCACCACATTAAAACTATTGAGTTGGTTGCTGATGATCTATGGGTACAGACATCGGGTAAAGATCCCCAGCTCTTCCTCATGATAGATCCCATACAAAAAACGGGGTTTAAGAAATCTTGGGATACTCTTTCTAAAGTCTTGACACTGATTGTTTTTTCATTGTTTTCCAGTAGCGTTCTGTTGGGATTACTAGCCCTTGTCATTCATATTTTTTACAATCCTGTGTCAGGCGATACTGCCAGACATCCTACCGAGGAACGGTCTGTAGAAGGACATCGACTTTCAGGCGTTACAAAACTCGTTTTAGCTACAATTTTTTTAATCTTGTTCATACGATTCGTTATTCAACTTTCTTCAGCCTATTCTACAGTTAACACCTTCGGATCGACCCACTCCCCGTACTCTGATGCCCTGATGTGGCTGCGTGGTTCAATCCATTTTTTAGATGATTTACCTTTCAAGACATATCGACCAACCATTAATCTCTTTTTTTCCTCACTCTACAGTCTGAGGGAGACACTGACCGTCATCCCCCTTTTCAGTATTATTTTTTTTCTGATTAACTGCTTATTCCTTTTCTCTCTCTCAACCATATCAACCTCTGTTTATGCCTGTTTACTATTATTGTTCTTTTCAGTTTTTTTTGCTGAAAGTATTGAACCCCTGAACGTGGGCCAACTTATGGTTGATTTCCTGCCTTTCTCCATGACTCTCTTTGGAGCAATAATGGTTGGTACCGGGTTGAATATGAAAAGAAAATCGGTACCGATCATCATGATTGGTCTCTTATTGCTTGGTATCGCTGTTGCGGTAAGAGGAATCCCGCTTCTTGGAGGGACCATAATCGCTTCACTTGTTTCTGCTCTTCTCTGGTTGGCCAGCCAGAAATCAGGGGCGCTTATGGCCCCAGGTGTGTTCCTCTCGCCGTTATTTGTGGATGTTGTTTTACAAAAGTATTATGGCGCTCTTAATAATGGTATCTTCTCATTTTTCGGTTTTTATCATAACCGGGATCACAGCTATTACCCCGCAGGAAAAAAACTCTTGATGTCAATGAAAATTCCAGATAGTGAGGTTTTACTGACGTATTTCAGATATCTGTTTACCCCAGAAGGATTTATGGTCGCCTGGAGATTTGCCGTTGAAATAAACAGCAATACGCTCCTTCTCTTAACAGCGGAATCCTACCTGGTTGTATTTGCGGCCACGGGAATATTTACCTTTTTTCTCAATTTCCTTGGTGCGCGGTCATATGAGACCGTATCGGTACCGATCATCAAATTTTTTGTCATTTCTGTTTTTTTGGGAGTCCTTGCCGTCGTCCCTCAGAGTGGCGGAATCCTTCTTTTCCTAGGCAGTATCTTCCTGTTTATTTCTTCTCTTTTTTTACATAACTACATATCAGGCTCACTTTTTGGACTCTATGTTGGTGGCGTTATTTTGTTTGCCATGATGGGAATGCCCGGAGGAGAGCGTGTCGCAAGTTGTTTTTCCTTTGGCTTACCACTCGGAATTCTCATTTTTCTCTTTGAGGGCAGCTTGAGAGAAAGGTTTAATAAACCGCTTACAGTGCCATTGACTGTAGCGGTGAATCTCTTGTTCGTCGGTATGCTCTACGCTGGCAGTTTCATACTGCCTGCTCCTGGCATTGCTAAGCTGCCGCCTGGCACGGTGATCAAGATATCCGACGATCCGGCAATTAATAAAAGCTTGTACTACAGTCAGGATGGGCGGATTTTCTATACTGAGAAAACGGAAGAGAATGTCGGCCAGACCAAGAAATACACTCTTATTGCCTGTGAAAAAGGCGATTTTAACGGGTCTTTCAAGCAGCCCTGCGTGGTAAAATAATCTTATAATTATAATAACTCAGGCTTCTGAGTTGGCACAACTTGCTGTCATCGCTCATTGCTGACATACAATTTCTGACCTGTTTTCAACCTCTCAATTGCCATGTTCATGATGCCCTGCAACCGCTTCTCCAATTTTGTCGAATTTCTAATAAAGGAGGAAATCCTGTTCTGGAGTTGTATTGTTTCTTGTTGAACCAGGTATTGTTTGGTATATTTCATGTGATCCTTTACTGTTTGATATCGTTGAATATTTTGTAGATACAGCGCTATGAACATGTAAACGTTTTTTCAGGTTAATCTGTAATTATTTTAATCAGTTGATGGCTTTTATACTGTTTTGCTTTCAACTCCGAACCGTGAGTAATGAGTTATGCGGAGCTCTATTCCAGCTTGTGCCGGAGTGTGAAAGGGTAGGATTACATTGCTTTTCAATACAATAGATTTTGCTTTCTTCCTTCCTGTTGCCTTGATACTCTACTGGAGTGTTCACCGCTACAGTGTGACTTGGTCCAACAGGGTATTGCTGGGGCTGAGTTATTATTTCTATTCGTGTTGGGATCATCGATTTCTCATCCTGATTCTCATCAGTTCACTTGTTGATTTTTCCAGTTCGTGGCTGTTAGGCCGAAAGGAAGGACCTGTTGCACGTACGGCTCTGCTTTGTGGTGCATTGACGGTAAATATAGGAATTCTTTTCTATTTTAAATATTTTAATTTTTTTATTGAATCGTTTGTCACGTCGTTCAGTTTTTTCGGTAAGCAGATAGATTCACCAGCACTGCATATTATTCTTCCTGTTGGGATCAGCTTTTACACATTTCAATCACTGAGCTACACCATCGACGTATATCGCCGTAAACTGGTACCCTGTGGAAATCCGATTCAGTATTGTACTTTCGTGGCATTTTTTCCGCAGTTGGTTGCTGGACCTATTGAGAGGGCCTCTCATCTGCTACCCCAATTTCTCGAAAAAAAGATTTTCAATTATCCGGCTGCGGTTGTTGGTGCACGGTTGATTCTCTTAGGTTTATTCAAGAAGGTTGCCATCGCTGACAATTGCGCCCCATTTGTTGATCAGGTTTTCCAGGCAGGGTATACGGCATCGGTTCCGGAATTATGGCTTGCCGCACTGCTCTTCTCAGCACAGATATATTGTGATTTTTCCGGTTATTCCGATATAGCGATTGGTGTGGCGGCCTTATTTGGGTTTTCCCTGCACGCCAATTTTTCGTATCCCTATTTTGCCGAAAATATCCATGAGTTCTGGAGACGATGGCACATTTCCTTGACGGGGTGGTTCAGAGACTATCTCTACATTCCCTTGGGAGGAAACAGGGGGAGGCGCCTCATCAAATATAGGAATATTTTGATTGTCTTCACAGTCAGTGGATTGTGGCACGGGGCAAATTGGACCTTCGTCGTTTGGGGAGTTTACCATGGGATATTAATCATCATCTATGACATCTACAGAAAACTTCAGGACGCCAACGGCACTATCCAATCAAAAGACCACGGCAGGTCGGTGAAACTCATAAACACCGTCGTCACCTTCTGCGCCGTTTGTGTAGGTTGGGTAATTTTTCGCTCGGAGAGCCTGGGCTTTGCCGTCGACTACCTGAAAAGGATGTTCTTTTTCTCTGACTTTGGAACTCTGGGTGGTGATTTTCCTGCGGAGATTATCGCCTTGATCTTCCTTCTTATGCTGGTAGAGTATTTGGTCAAGGAGTTTGAAAATTTACGAGTAGTTAAAGATGTATTTCGTTATCGCTTCGTTCGCTGGGGATGTTATTACGCGGCAATCGGTATTACACTTTTACAGGTGAAAGGGGCGCAAGAATTCATCTACTTCCAGTTTTAATTAAACAATGAAGCTCTTGACCTAAGGCCAGGCAGAGAGTAGAGAAATCTTCCTGATGAAAAACATGGCAGTGAGGTGAAAAATAGAGTGTTCAATCAAGCGTGGAGGTTCAAAATATGTCGGTCATTTTAATTATCAATCCCAACAAGTGGGGAAGGGGCATTACCCCTATATGGGTTGCAAGTCATGCCGCGGTCTTGAAGGCGCAGGGCCACCATGTACATTTTTTTGATGCAACTTTTTATGCAGACTGGGCGATTAATGAAATTGAGTATAATACCAACAACCTGCAATACAAACCGAGCGATTATGGCAGGCAAATAGTCTTCAAAAAGGAGAAAATAATCGAGGCTCTTCAGGAGAAAGTGGACTCGGTTAGACCGGACGTGATTTTCTGGTCTGCACTCTCCTCCCATATTCATGGTGAGGGAGAATACGTCAATATCCAGTATGGTCACACTCTTGTAAAAGACATCAAAACAGAAGGAAAAAAAGTCGCGGCCGGTTTGCAACCCACCGCCGATGCAGAAAAGATGTTCGAATATTTCCCTGAGGCGGATCACTTCATTCGGGGTGAGTCAGAGTTTGTCTTACCGACACTGGCACAAGCCCTCGAAGAGGGAGGGGACCTGTCACAAATCAAGGGACTTGCGTACAGGAACGACAATGGCGAAATCATCGTTAACGGACGCCAGGACATTATCTCGAATATGGATGACATTCCTGCCTATGACTACTCGCTGTTTGAAGACCAGGTCTTTTTAAGGCCCTATAACGGAGAGGTGGTGAGAGCCGTTGACTATGAAATGTCCAGAGGGTGTATCTATGCATGTGAATATTGTGTCGAAACGGTGATTCAGAGGTATTACGGCTTTACGGAAACAGTTCCCAATACCGGAACCATCCGTAATGTTAAGGGGTATTTAAGGAACAAGAGTGCCGGTCGTATTTTTAAAGAAATTTCGCACCTCTATAATGAGAAAGGGATCAGGCTCTTCCGTTGCCAGGACACCAACTTCCTGACCATTGAACCGAATACGTTGAAGAGCCTGGCGGAAATGATAGATGAATCCAGTATGAACATCATGTTGTACATTGAAACCAGGCCCGAAGGCATAAATCCGGACAGCATCACCTTGTTAAAACGGCTCAAGGTCGATGGCGTGGGAATGGGAGTCGAGTTGTCCACCCAGGAGTTCCGTGAGGAAAAACTTGGTCGATTCGCCAAGCAGGAAAAGATTATTAAAGCGTTCAAACTGCTCAAGGAAGCCGGAATAAAAAGAACCGCCTACAATATTATCGGGCTGCCGGAGCAAGACGAGGACTCTATCCAGCAAACGATCAGGTTTAACAGGGAGTTGGATCCTGACAATGTGACAGTCGGCTTTTACTCACCGTATCTGGGGACAAGTCAGCAAATAAAAGCAAACGAGATGGGGTATTTTGATGACTACGAATATCATGTGGATTCATCCTTTCGCTCGCTGAGCAAACATTCTCTTGTTGAGGTCTCAACCCTCAACTTCTATAAGAAAAATTTCGTGAGGCTGGTCAGACATGGTATGGACAACCTGGAAGAACTGAAAAAAAGCTCTGAGGAGGTCGGTTTGTGAGCAGGAAAAGCAAGGTTGTGATAGGCACGTGGTCATTAAGTGGAGACTTTGGTCGAGTCGATCTGAAGAACATTCAAACGACACTTGAGGATTGTGCAAAGCAGGGATACACCGAGTTTGACGTTGCACCGGTATATGGTATCGGTTTTATGGAATCCTGCCTGGGAAATGTTTTTGGAGGTGATAACAATATTAAGATTTCCACGAAATGTGGAAATCACATATTGGCAGGCAAAGACTTCAGCGTTGAAGCACTCAGGCGCTCCCTGGACAACTCCCTGAAGCGATTAAAACGTGATTCCGTTCACACCCTTTTCCTGCACAACCCGCGGACCGAGTTGGACCGTTTTGAAAGTGTCCTGGGATTTATGAAGGAGGAAAAGAACAGTGGAAGAATCACGTATGGCGGCATAAGTGCTGCAAAAGGCTTCCCCTACGATCCAGAAACTCTCAGGCAATTCGATGCACTTCAGGATGATGCTAACCTGCTCTATCTTGATGCGATAGAATCGAGACCCAGGCCCAAAAAGTATTTTTACGTGAGGTCCCCACTGGCTTCTGGAATACTCTCCGGCTATATGACACGAGAGACCGTTTTCG
This sequence comes from Desulfocapsaceae bacterium, assembly GCA_963674815.2. Lineage (GTDB taxonomy): Bacteria > Desulfobacterota > Desulfobulbia > Desulfobulbales > Desulfocapsaceae > MADRE3. Next base: position 84,588 of record CAXXTV010000004.1, on the reverse strand, counting down.
CCCAAGATGATTGCCGTTCCCAGTGGCTGAAAGGTGAGCGGCTCATCTCAATAATGAAACGTGTCGATGAAATCAGAAAGAGAACGGAATTGCCCTTGCCAAACCTGGCACGACGCTTCGTCCTCGACATGAAAGAAATTGACAAGGTAATCTTTGGGGTTAAATCCTCAAGTCACCTGGCTGGATTAGAGCAGGATATTTGCGCGGAGCCGCTTCCGGAGAAACTGGTACATGAATTGATCCAACTTTACCGGCAGGATTTCGGATTGTCTTCCGCCGAGAAACACCTCGGCTACTAAAAAGAAATCGATAGCGGGACCACTTCTTCAGGTCCGAGCATATCGAAATACTCTTCTCTGCGCACCGGCGACAATCGTCGGGAATCTTTTATCAACTACTCACTCAACATGATGAGGTTCCGTATAGTGCTATGTTAAGGTTTGCTTGTAATTTTCTCATATGGATGCTGCCGATCGTCTTGGTCATGATCTTTCCTTTTGTCATAACCATACAAAGCAAAGAACGGTTTTATAACATAGATGCGATTATCAGCGATGTGAATCAGGGCAAACAGTCGGCGCTTGTCGGCTATGCCTATCTCGATGATGTAAACAGATACTACAAAACAAGTATCCTCCGTAAATCCGAGAAACGAACTGTCTGGGCTCTGGGTTCATCCAGAGTGTTGCAGTTTCGGGAAAATATGTTTTCATCTCCTTTTTACAATGCAGGGAGTATGGTACAGAGTGCTGGAGATTTTCTTCAGGTTTTACAGGTCGTTGAAGAGGATCGGTTGCCTGGTTATCTTTTGGTTTCCATTGATCACTGGATGTTTAACAGCAGGTGGAAACACCATGATGAGGTCTATGACAAAAAGTCCTTTTTACAGAATCAAACGACGTTCACAGATGAAAACGTCAAGGTTTGGGTGAAGGGAGTTCCACGTATGTATAAAGATTTGGTGAAAGGAAAGCTCAAAAAACAAAGAGAGGTAATCGCGGAAGATTTCGATATATTTGTTGGCATGAATGCTTTTTTCAGGGGGAGCGGCTTCAGGAACGATGGGAGCTATTATTATGGGAGGCGGATTCATGCATATCTTGCCGAGGATTCTCTGGACTGGGAAAATACCTTTTCCGTTACCCTTGGCAGGATAGCCAAGGGGAGCGACAGGTTCTCACGGATGGGAGACATGAGCGCCGACGCCCTTGCCGAAATGGAAAAATTTTTGAATGCTTGCGCAGAAGCTGGTATTGCTGTCGTCGGTTTTATGCCACCTTTTCCGTCAACCGTATGCAAGGCGCTGGAGAAGACAGGCGATCTTGCTGATATTATCTCCTTGTATCAGGAGTTAGAACCTATCTTCAAGGGCTATGGCTTTGAAGTTTATAATTACAGTTGCAGTGATGTGGCGAGCTCCAACCACGAGGCTATTGACGGGTTTCACGGGGGAGAGAGAGCCTATCTGAGGCTATTAACAGACATGGTTGATCGCGGGTCCGTGTTACATGAGGTAACGGATAGTAAGCAATTGCACAGAGATCTACTTCAGGGTGAAAATCGATATGAAGTGTATTGAGGGAACAGGGGAGTTCACCTGGAGCCCGGGAAAACCGGAGGCAGGAGGATGGACATTGGCAGGCCGTCAGGGTGCACTAGCAATACTGGGCGGCCCACAGCTTCTATACCCGTCTGAAAGGCAGGGTTTACGGTAACCTGGCGTCATGAAAATTTCTATGTCGACAAAGCCTTTAGAGGCCACCCTTGTTTTTCTTCTATTATTGGCCATGGTAGGTTGTTCTCATGAGGCAGGCAAAGATAAAAATGTAGGTGTGGTCTATTCCACTGATCTGTTTCATCCGCATGGGGATATGGATGATCAGGTAGACTTGGTTGCATTGTATGGCCTTGAAGGGATCAGTATTGCATTAATTATCCTCGACCAAGGCCAGGCACAGATAAAAAGACCAGGCTCTATTCCTGTCGATCAAATGAACGCTATAACCCAACGTGCTGTGCGCTCAGAAATTGGGTTAAACTCTCGGTTGAAGAGTGTCGTTGACCCGGCAACCAATCAACCTGTCGAGTTTCAAGCAGCTGTTACTGCCTTGCTTGATGTGTTGAGAAGTTCGCCTCACAAAATTGTAATAATAACAGTGGGGAGTTTAAGGGATGTAGCCGCTGCATATAATCGTGAACCCGAGTTGTTTCATCGGAAATTAGACAAATTATTGATATTTGCAGGAGATGCGTCTAAGCAAGATTTCGTTGAAACAAATGTCAAACTGGATCGTCAGGCGTTCGCAGCAATAATGAATGCCGATCTGCCAATTTACTGGGTACCGTGTTTCGATGGCGGACGGTGGCAAAACAGGGGACATGCTTCATATTGGCAGACAACGTACAGAAACATAGTGCAAAATACCTCTGATCAAATCCAGAACTATTTTATCTACGCGGCCTCAAAAAGTGCGGAGGATCCCATTCTAGCGTTGAATTATGAGATCAATGAGACAAAAAAAGAGAACTTGTTTTCCTCTGTAAGAAACTTATGGGGTAGTTCCTTGTTTCTGATCGCTGCTGACCAAACAGTGATAAAGACAAAAGATGGATATAAAATCGTACCCCTTGCTAACGCCCCGGACAATCAAGTTATATTTGATTTTACAACGGTTTATGTTGATGTCCAGCCAAGCGGCGAAATTACATACGTTGAAAGTGGGAGAGGCAATGAGGTGTTGAGGTTTCGAGTGCGTAAGCAAAATGTTTATGCAGAAATTATGACTTCGGTTGCAAATGATTTGCTGATTGCCGCAGGAAGAGCGGCTAATGAACAATAGTCAACCAAACCAAAACCAATTGCCTGGAAACAGTACAGCGGATTTAATCGAGCCCTGGAACTGTTGGATAGAACGCTTCTTGAGAGAGCAGGTATTCCAGGGCCCGCCATTATTGGGACAGCATTTTCTTGTAGATTAATACATAACTGTTAACCATTTTTTCCAGGCCAAACTCCGCTTCTATCCTCGCTCTTCCTCTTTTGCCCATTTCGGCGGCAAGGCCAGGGTCTTCCAGGAGTCGGCATATCGCCTGGGACACCGTTTCAGGTTTATGGTCCGTGACCAGCAAACCGGATTTTCCGTTCTCAACCAACTCTCTGGTCCCGCCAAGATCTGTGGCGATCACAGGAATTCCAAGTGCCATATACTCAATAATCACATTTGAGATTCCTTCTCCACCCGGACTCAAAAGAACTCCTATGGCACAGTCCTTTATTATGGTTTCCGGGTGAAGACAATCAGTTATCGTGTCAACTCTGGCGTTTAGTCCGAGTTCGCCGATACGCTTTTGACACCTCGACAATAATTTTCCGCTCCCCACCAGCGTCAGCCTGGTTTCGGGAAACTGCTTTACTACGAAGGGTAAGGCCCGAATTAATGCTTCATGGTCTTTCTTTTTTGTAAAGTTCCCAACCATGCAAAGGGACAACTGTTTCCTCGATCCATGATTCTCGTTTCTGAAGCGAGAGAGGTCTACACCATTTCTGATAACACTGCAATTTGCCCAACCATCAACACCAAAAGCTTTCAGCCCTGCCTGCGAATTCGCTATCACCCAGTCAGCAAAATACATCGAAACCTTGCTGATCCTGTCTCTTAGGTTAAGGACAGGACGGGCACTCCGAATTGAGCCGTTGATAACGGGGATACCAGTCTGTTTCGCGGCGAGGATAGCGCAGCAATCACAGACACTGCCAAAAGTATGAATGAGATCAATCCGGTATTCCCTCACCAGAGAAACCAGAGAATACGCCAACGTAACGTCAAACGGTTTACTCTGTCTGATCGGCAGACAAATATCGGCATAGGCTGCTGCTTCCTGCTCTCTTGCCCCACCCTTGGCAAGAACGCCAATTGCCGTGACAATATCACCATGGCTGCGCAATCCCTTCAGTAGTTCAACGATTTGACGCTCAGTACCGCCACCGGGAAGACCGTCTGCCAAAAGAAGAATTGTATGTTTTGTACTTCCTTCACCCATTAACAATCAGATATCCGTTTATATAAATAAAAATGCAGTGATAAACCCGAGTTTACCGCACAGGAATCGGATTCAAGAAACCGAAACCCCGATAACGTCAGTATTGAATTTGATAGTCCTGTGCGGTCAGAACTGTCAACCACAACGATATAATCAGATGAACATTTTTTCTCATTATCGACAGAAACGGCTTCAACGGTAGTAAGGGATACGGCAATCTTTCCACGGTGCTGTCCCAGCAGGCCAACCTGACTCGGGTTGAGCGATATCCTGCTGAGGCCATGAAGATACAACCATTTTTTACAATAATCGTCATCTACGCCGGAAATATACACCCACGACACCCCCTGTCTGAGCAACAACGGTGCAAACATCAGCCCCATTCGGAGTTCAGTCAAGAATACGGTTTCTGATAGAACAACACCGTGGGCTCCCAGCAAATTCGTCAACAACTCGTCAAGCTCTCTTGCCTCGTATAAATCTGAAAGAAAAGCTCCTGTGTCACGGGAACCCCCGAGGTCCGCACGATTCTTGAGCGATACTACCTCCAGCACGCTTCTCCTTGCTTGCTGAATTAACGAGGGATTGGCCAGAACAAAATTCTGGATATCCACATACCAGGTGCCCTGGGAATTACCCACAATATTGTTTCTGAATTCAGGCGGCCTGAGATCGCTGTGCTCTGAAATGCTGATTGTTTCCAGGCCAAGCCTGGTCAAAATCATTTTGAACCGGGCAATAAAATCGCTTCCCTGCTCACCATGAATTATTTCTCCATCAATATGCTGAACCACAAAAGCATAATGAAATGCGCCATTGGCCGCTTGCAGTTTGATAAGATCATATACTCGTGGGGCACTATTTTCTGAGTGAAGCAGGTTGCTGACGACCACCTTCTCGGCCATACTGCCAACCGCCCTCATACTCCAATATGTCGAGGCTGGGGCAAGTTTGGAAGAAGTATAATAGGGTGTACCATCAGGTGACAGTTGCCGGCTTTTAATAATTTTCAGGCCGATTTTCTCAGGGTAGGCTCCGGAAATGGCTGCGTTGATCTTGTCAATGTGCCTCTTGTCACCGACATAGACACTGTGCCTCCCCGAAAGACAGCTGATTCCAGCTTTTTCAAGCATCAATTTCAACTGATGGCCACCGGCAGGACTGAAGGGTAGAGCGGAGTCAAAGACAGGGATCGACTGAAGGCATGAACGTAAATGGAGTCTTTTTTTCTGATAAGAGCGGCGAAGAGCAAGATAGACATAGGTTGCATAGATCACATATTTATCTACTGCTCGCAGGAAAGGCCACAAGGTCGAAGGAATTCTCTTTTTCAGCTCAGACCTGATCTGCATGATAACCTTTTCGGGTATGTACCTTTATTGTGCCGCCCAGCAGGCTGTCAGGAATACGAACGGTGACAGCATCGGAAACAAATATGGCCGTTAAATTGCCGTTTTCGGACCAGCGAGCGAAACTGTTGAGCTGCTTCACTGTTCATGATATCAACAATGGTGTCCTTGACTGCGCTGCCAAACTCCATTTCACACATTTTAACGGCACCATCGGGATAAATCCGTAAAGACAACCAGGGGAGAAAACAGTGTACTTTTGCAGGAAATTCAGGGTCCTTATGGTACGGAACAATTGATTCATCACTGAGCTGGGGAAAGAAGTTTATCGGGACAGCCGTTTTTTCTCTCTTTATTTCACGAACAAAGAACTTCAAATAGTTCAGTTTCTGGTCATCTGTAATCGTAAAGTCGGCACCGTTCATACACTCTTTTTGTGAAAAACTGATGTATTGAAATGTTATGCTGTTAATCGGCCATGTGCTGAATTCGTCATAAATCTCTCTGAGCTTAAGGACATTATGATTATTGACAACGCAGTTAAGCGCAACAGGAAGCTTCCGGATTTTTTTGTCCGATTTTAACCCTGCCAGGTGTTCCAGTGCGTCCTTGACAACAGTGAATGCCCCTTTCGTTCCGACAATGTTTTCATGGGCTTCTCCAACCCCATGCACTGAAAGGTTGACTCCTCTGCAACCGTATTTGAGAAGATTTGCAGCATGTTTTTTGAGCACAAGGCCATTTGTCGTTATACTCCACGGTAATCCATGTTTTTGACAAAGCGCCATGACCTCATCAAATTCCGGATAAACCAGAGGTTCGCCAAGGCCTGAGAAATGCAGTCGCGGTTTGAATTTTAACCGACTGCATTCACCGGCAAGTTTTGCGAAAAGCTCAGGCGCCATATGCTGCCGTGGCAGATCTTTATTGCTGCGCCGGCTTTCACACATGAAACAGTCATAATTGCATGCACTCGTCAGGTATATGCAGAGACTGGGCAGGACATGCATCCGCGAAGAAAATCGTAACATTTTAAACGGACCCGCAGACGATATCCTTAAAAGGCTTTTATTATCAATAGTCATGCTGATACACTCGTAAAAAGTGGAAATTCACGATGATATCAATAATGAACGATACAAGGAAACGTATTTTTCGGCAGTCTCACCAAAAGAGTAATATTTTACCATACGTTCCCGTGCCCTGGTCCCAACGCACCGGCATTTTTCAAGCTGACCGAGAACATCAGCTAACTTTTCACCAAGTTCGGCTGAGTTGCCGCATGAAAAAATAAAACCGGTTGTTCCATTTTCGATAAGCGGCCTCACCCCACCGATGTCTGAGGCCAGGACCGGCAACCCTGCAGCCATCGCTTCCATAAGTGCATTGGGAAAGCCTTCTTTTCTTGATGGAAAGACAAAAACGTCGGCAACTCTCAGGAGTGATTCCGGTTGTTCAACGGCCCCGTAAAACAAGACATGCGGAATCTTCCTGTCGCGCACCAACACCCGCATTTCCTGCTCCGTTGAATCGGACTGATCCTCGCCACTGCCGACGATCACGAGATGGGCTCTTGAATGAGCACTGACAACTGAGGGCCAGGCCTCGAGAAGAACATCAAGTCCTTTTCTGTAGACAAGTCTGCTTGAAAATAAAACGATTACTGCATCCTTTTCCAAATCGTGCTGCTGACGCCATCGTTTTTTCTCTTCGGAATCTCCAGGATGAAAACGCTGTACATCTACCCCATTGGTAATGCGGTGAATTTTTTCTGTCTTTGCCCCAATTCCATAGAGTTCATGATCAATTTCATTCGTCATTGAAATAATGGCCCCGGACTTCTTAAAGAGACCGAGAATTATTGTACCGACAAAACCCTTGCTGTGTGGATCAATTTTTCCGGCAGTAGCGATTTTAGCGACATTTTTCTTGCCTAACAACAGCGCCATGACACTGCAAATCGCCCCCATGTTGACAGCACCATGGGAATGTAGGATATCGATCTGCTCTCTTCTGGAAACCACAAATTTGAGCAAGCTCAGGGTAAACATTATTGTTGCAAACACACTCCTGCCCGGAATACCGAGTCTGCTGACCTTGACAGCGTCGATAACATCCTCTGCCGGCCAGTCTTTATACCATCTCCTCGTCACGATTGAAACCTGGCAGCCGCGTTCGACAAGATGGGGGATCAGCTGCCTGAGCTGGTTCTCCGCACCGCCCCAGATCGGTAAATATATCTCTGTTACCATGAGGATTTTCATAGATCAATCAAGAAGGCTTGTCATAGAAGAGTTTCCAGCAGTGCTCTCAACTCTCTGCCGACACCGGCTGGTGATATCTGTTGTCGCTTTTCAGAAAAAAAAGGCTCATTTTGATGACTGTTTTTGTTCCGGCAGAGATACATCACTTTTTCTGCCAGACATTTCGGATCACCTGCGTCAACAAGAAAAACACCTTCATCATCTCCCTGAAACAACTCACGAATAGCAGGCGAGTCCCTGGTGATAAAGGCTTTCCCGCAGGAGACAATCTGGAAGACCTTATTGGGGATAACCCGTGAAGCTTTCCCTGAGGTTCCGAAGATGCCGAGGCAGATATCAGCAGCATGAATATAGGATTTCAGCTCCTCGTAGTCCACCCATTCCCGCATGTGCAGCTGCGACAGGGAAAGCTCTTTCACCAAGGTGTCTATTCTTTTTTTCTCCTGGCCGGTGCCAATGAGTGTCCAGCGAATCCCGTGCTCGTCCCTGAGCAGTGCTGCGGCATGCACAATCGTATCAATTCCATGCAGGCGGAATAAACTGCCCATAAAAAAGAACATTGAAAATCCTCTCACCAGCCCCATATTCTTTGTTGGCTGTAACCTGCGGGAATTGATCTGTTTCCACCCCCACAAATACCGATTTACAGAGTGTCGGCGGAAAGTCGGTAATGTTCTCGAAAATAGGCGGCATGTGCCTCAGTATCAAGAACAACCAGGTCAGCTGCGTGACAGGCCAGCCACTCAAAACAAAATAACGCTATTGGAAAACGGATTATACCTGCTCAGTATTTTTCTGTCCCATTACAACAGTGTCTTACAAAGAGATAAAAGCATCCCAGACGAGCGGTTGCTGTCGTTGATTGGTTGCAAATGGCCAGAGAACCAGGACATCCAGGTGGCCCGAGGATAACCGATGATGGACGCAATCATGTGTCGGCAACCGGAGATATTCAGATAGCAATTTTGGATAACTCAGCAGCCATTTCACCAGGACCTGCAATTTATCTCCATGACCTCTGAGCTGGCTTTTATCCTCGATACCGTCCCATAAATTCCTGTGGCACTCGGTAACCTCAACGCCATTTTCACGCAATCCCCGGATCAGGATTCTGTTACGTGGTTTACCTGTATCGTATGTCCCCCAATAAACAACTTCTCACTCTATCTAAACCTTGTCCAGGCTGGAAGGTTTTGCTGAAGCGGGATTTCTTGAGCCTGTACTGAATATCTTCGAGCCAATCTTCGATTAACCGACAAAAGATCAGCAAGAAAAGCAACAAGCAAGACTTGAAAACCCACGACCATGAGGATCGCTGTAAGGATCAACGACTGTCACATGACCGCTGCCACTGCCGCTGAAATAGTAAAACAGGAACCTGCTCCCAAGACAAACGTGCCGAAAGTGATCATTACCAGGCCGGCACCCATGAAGAAGCGAAAAGGGCTTGTAGACCACGATAATTCGTAGAATCGTAATTATCGACTTTCCGGATATATGATGGAATACTGCCCTCATCAATCGTGAAGAGCTCTTAAAAAACGGGTTTGTTCCTATCGGCCACCGAGACGACGGCCATATCTTTCTGCCCTGCCTGAATGATGGGTTTCCAGCGTGTAGGTATAATTATTGAAAACGTTCATCTGCATGGCAGCATCGCGACTCATTGCCCTGAAACCGCTTGTCACGTCCTGCACGTTTGTCTTGCTGACGCATTCTGACGACACGACTGCCCATTTTCTGAAGCAATTTCTTGATTGGGGAGAAAATCCTGGATGTCATCGATGGGTCTTGCTCCGGACTACCAGATCTGCGGTTTTATCGATTTATCGGTTTTACCAGTTTGGGAATATCACCTGCATCATACTGGTTATCGGCATCAGTGTTGACGATGACATCAGCTCCAAGCTCCAGGCAGGCATCAATGCCAGCCATGAAACCTTTCGCCAGCCCTTTGTTCTATTTAAAATTAACGATGTGATCTACCCCGTTCTCCCGGGCGACCTTTACCGTATCGTCACGGCACCCATCGTTGATGATGAGCCACTCAACAACATCGAACCCATCCACCTGCCGGGGAAGGTCCCGCAACGCCAATTGCCAGAGTCTCTTCCTCGTTGAAAGCAAGGGATCTGAATAATCAGCTTTTTTCATGTCTTTATGTTTCCAGGTATACCCGGACATCTTCATGTCAAAGCGTTCGCAGTTGGTTATCGATTCAACCCATCTTAACAGTCGACTAACCGCCTAAAAGCTGTTTTTCTTTCCATTTTCTTTTTCCCACGCACTCCATCAAAACAATGAACAGGAGAAATACGCCTCCCAAGTAGAGAAAATACATATACCGCCAGCGGGACCAGACGATAAAAAACAGTGCCGCAGTCTGGTACAGGAAAAAGCTCGAGATAGAGTGCAGAGACAGGAAGCCATCGATATAACAGGAAAACAAGGGTTAAGGCAACAAGGCTGAACAAACTGTTCCAGTGGATGAATCGTCCCTTGCTAAAGCCGTTATAGTTCCTTGTTTCCAGCAAGCGCTGCTGCAAGTCACGGAGCGTTGCACTCTTCGGCTGCGTTTTGTACTTCTGCTCTCAGTTCATCGACACTGAACCACCTCTGAGGGGGTGCATTCATGTCATTATACCAGGTTGTCGCCTTTGGCGATGTCCCAAGACTTGCGGTGAAGCGCTCCACCCTGTCGCCCAGATAATTCTCCAGATAGAAACCACTTTCCTTATCCTTGATCTTTGCAGCTCGCTCCACCGTTAAACTGAATTTCTGCTTTGCCCAGTCATTGCTCTCCGGCTTTTCATAGAGAACATGCGGGGGAATGACAAAATAATAGAGGAAAAAGAGTACGGCACTGAGGCTGGTAAATTTCAAGACCCACAAACGGCTGATATTTGAAAAAAATAACAGGCAGACGGGGACAAAGGCGATGTAGACGATACCGTTATGCCTGAGTGTGCAGAGAGCAAGAAAGAGAAGTGCTAAGGAGTATCAGCTCAATGGTTGCTCAGACTCACCTTCGTGCCTGAATAGCACTTTTTATAAAAACAGTAGGGTGACAAAGAAGTGCCCACGAAAAGTACGAGAATTGTAAAGGGAATGTCCTTCCAGACCGTCATATTATAAAGATTTACCGGGATCAGCAGGAAACAGCGAGGCACAGCGGAAAAAGTATCCACCAGCGGATGCCATTTTGAAAAAGGACATACATAAATGCCGCAATCAGGCTGTTATAGGTGATAATCTGGAAGAAAATCACTGTCAGCGGAGCGTCGTAGATATTGTAGAGCCCGAGAACAAAAAGCGAATAGAGGTACGGGTGGTGATTGGTAATCTGCAGCTCCTTGACACTCTTGTGTGCATTTACGGAATCAGGTGTTAATCCACCCGGCCAGTCTGCAAGAAGCCATAACAGATTAACTGTTACTCCCGACACAAAGAGCAGCCAGAAAAACCAGCGCCCTTTTCTGAAGAACACATTGAGCGCCAACTCCTTCAAGCAGTTACTTTCCCTGAAGGGAGACAGCGAGGAAAGCCAGTACAAAACAAATGCGATAAGTGCCGCAGTAATGATCTGTACAGAGAGCAGCAAACCGCTGAAGCGGCGCTGTTTGACATCAGTTAAGCGATCGACAACATACGATTTATCAGGATCGCTTGCAACGCTGAAAAGGTGTGAAAGCCCCGTCACATCTTTTACGTCAATCTCCTTGAGAGCCAGCCCCCGATAATCAATTTCACTTTCCCCCCGGATGATATACGTTGCATCTGACTTTTTGTTAACCACTGCAGCCGAAAACAAGCTGCCATCTGCATACACTTCAAACGGCACTATGTCGTCATTGGCCTGGTATTCAATATCAAAGGCATTGACCGGTCCACCGATCCGGATGTAGTCTCCCGGATCACTAAAAATCAACTGGTCATTCCGCAGCCCCGCATTGAATTTCCCATCAAGCGAAGAGAATTCTACCTGTTTGCCGTTAACTTTAATGCTGTTTATCGTTACTGAAGTTGCATCTCTCCGGGTGCCAGAAGGGCGGATTACGAGCTCTTCAAAACTGCGAATAGCAGCGATTAAATCTTCCTTGACCGGCTGAAATTTTAGACCCTTTACCCTCTGGTGAGGCAGTGGAACGTGGGTCAGGTTTTTCCTTCTGTGCGGATCAACAACATAGGTGATATCTCCTGCGATATCGGCTTGATAAAGGAATTGACTGATCTGCCATCGCAGGTTTTTACCATACGCATCATAAAACCTTTCCGGACCGTTCTCCGAATAAATACGGACAATACCCGAATCAGGCGTGTTGAAAAATTTGAGGTTTGCAGACTTTGACCTGTTGGCCAGTGTTATTCTAGAACCAGGAAAGAGAGCAAGCTGCCTGCCCTTGCTGTCAGTTTTAATCGTTATCCAATGCATCCACTGATGCCTGCCCTCGATAGTATACTCCCCGGCCTTGAAATCATGTTCGGTGAGGACCAGCCAGACCATATCACCGCGTGAATTACTATTTCTCAGGCCTGACGCTTCAACCGTAATAGCGCCGAGGTTTTCATCTTTTTCGGGGTTGTCTGATAACAGGGTCACCGCTATGTAATCAAGATCATTAAATCCATTGCCGTAATCCCAATACAATCGACCCGAAATTGACCGCTCGACATATCCCTGGAAGCCAACGGACAGGCCGGGGTAGAAAGAATAAAAGGTGACAAAATAGCCAACCAGCAGAACGAATAACGAGCAGCAGGTAATCAGTCGGATTCTTGTATGGTTATTATTCATTTTGATCTTAACTGATTAATTAGGTTGTTACCCGGAAGCCAGATAGCTTCTGGCTCTTTCAAAGAGGCTTTTGACATGAGATTTAAGCCCCCTGCCCTGGTGAGCTGCAAGACACCAATTTCCAACACTCCTGTCAAGCAGCTCTATCTCAATTGATATTTTGCCGCAGGGTGACTGCAAAAACTCCCGGCAGAATAATTTGGGGATCCTCTCCATATGCAAGGATCGTATAAACCTGATCGATACAGATCAGTTTCGCCGTTCCACTCAGGTGCAAACCGTTAAAGCCTCTCTTGCAATCCCATTTCTTCAATGTCCTGTCACTCTGCGCATCAGATACTCTGATCTGTTTGACAGATATAATTCCAATCCTGACAGCGGGATCAATCCTGATTGATACGGGCCGATCTTGTTCTGGCAACACAGCGTTGCAACGGCACCATGTCTCGGATACGTAGAGATCTGGGATCATTTTCTCATTTCTGAAACCTCCGCCGTCGTGCCAATAGACCTGGATAAAGTTACGTACCCCGCCAACAGAACCAGAGGGGATTGATTCCCGTTCTGCCAGGCGTTTCATCTCCCGTGCCCTGAAGCTGCTTTCACGGATGTTCAGAAAAAAAGTATCATGTTCTTCAAGTAATTGTCTTGTCACAAAGTGTTTTATGCCGGAAAGCTCCTCAACGGCCTGTGCAAACATTTCTGTGGCAACCGACCAGTCGGGCCACCCTGCTGCCGTTTCAAGCGCCCCCTTCTTGAGTTCAGTCAGCAACTCAGCATTGTCCTTAAGCTCTTTCAGGCCTTCAACAACCCCGCCATCATCATGCATCTTGACCACAAGACTGTTCTTGCGATGCTCGATATATTCATCATATCCAGTCACATCATAGACAATTGCCGTGCCCCCGCAATGAAACATCTCCAACGGTGGGCCAAACATTCCCTCGACTGTACTCAATTTCACCAGGACATCACATGAACGATAAATATCCGCCGTGTCTTTTATCGAAACCTGCGAAAAACAGCGAGTCGCCCCCGAGTAGTGATCAATTGCCGATGAGGTCAACAGCCAGATATCGTCGATCCCTGCCTTTCTGCAGAGTTCAATCGTCTTCTCCACGTTTTTGTAAAATACCCCGAGCGGTCCTTCAACCAATACCCGCAACTGACCAGGTATCCTCTCCTCAATTACCGGCCCGGCTGCGGAGTAGATATCTTTCCTGATACCGTTTCTGACCAGGACCGGATTGTGGTTGTATCGTGCCCTCAGGTATTGCCGGATCCAGTTTGCCTCGGTAATGACCGGCAGCGGATAGCGATAGGTGCTCTCAATCCACTGTTTGAGCACATCGATATCCCTTGTTGTAAATACCGTTTCATTCTCCTCCGGAAAAAAACGCGACTCAATTGACTGAACAAAATAGATATATGACGAGGCATCTATCTGACTGAGCAATGACACACTCTGCCACCATGTGGCAAGTACGCAATCAAACCTTTCTTGCTTTGCCTTCTCGATGCTCATAGTCTGAAGGCCATCTGCTCCGGAATGCCAGGAAAGCTCCTCGGCAGAAGCCTCTGTCTGGGTCAGCAGAAAGACTTGATGCGCTCTGTCGCGCAGCCCGCAGGCGTGTTCCAGGATAACGTTCGTGCCACCGGAGATGGCGGTAGAACCAAGGAGAAAAGCGATTTTCATAATGAGGTGTTCGTACTACCGTTTAGGGCAAAGCAGCCAGGTGCCGAAGGCCTTGCGGTATCGTTTCATCCCATCAATGTGCCGATAAAATCCTATTCCCAAATGGCGCAATATGACAGGCGGCCAGAATCCGATCTCGAGGATAGCAGGGTCAAAAATAACAGATTTCAAGTTAAAAATTTTCCTTTTCCAGGAAATACCATGTGCTGGTGAAAAACGGGGTAAACTCAAAAACACCGAAATTTTCAAGATGATACAACTCCTCAAAATACGCTAACTCGTCTCTTTTAGGAAAAAACACCATCCTTCCATGCTGCTCGGCAAACCAGCCGATATCAGGCGCGTTTCTACAGCTCAACTGCATTGTTTGGTTAATCTTGAGAAAAATCTTTTCCAGCTGAGACTGAAACGGCTTTATTTTACTGTCGTAAAGTGCACGTTCTTCCGGTTGCTCGCAGGTCGTTATGAGCAGCTCACCCGCATCATCTTCAACTCGATACATGGATCTTCAGTAATTCATTTCCGCGCTGCTCGATTTCCTGCTGTGTAGTAAAATACCCTTCCGCGCTTCCATGGCTTGCACCAAGGCATCATTTCAAACAGGCTGCGATTATTGTTGTAGACGTCAAAATAACTGCTTTTTACTGGTTTTTCGCTAAAAAGTATTCCCTTTTTAGTGACTTTGGCATCCTCAAAATTCGATGAAAGTAAACCGACGTAATAGCCATTGACGCGGCCCCGTCCTGCAACAATCCGGGAAATATTCTCCTGCATGGAACCTTTCCACCCGACATCAACCAGGTACAACGTCTCAGTGTTTATATCAGAGCCAAACGATTTCAGGTACCTGAGCAGATTTTCTTTCTGACTTGTTCTCAGCTTTTCGTAGTGGTCGCGAAAGTCTGCTGATTCGATAATCCGCTTGAATGCAGCCGATTCCGGGAAATTTACCTGCCTCGTCTCCCAACACACATCCAATTTCTGACACAAATCTTTGGCGATGCGTTCAGAAAAATTCAGGCTGAGGAGAAAATCTCCTGCTGAAATATCCCGGTACTGGAAAAACAGTTTTTCAAAATTTTCATCGTCAATGTGCCTGAGCGAAGCAATATAGCAGGATTTCCTTGATACAACGAGATAGTGCGATTGAATGGTAATTTTCCCAAAATTCTCGATCTGATAGAGAATGAAGAGCTTTTGTAGAAATTCCCCCTCTCGAGACAGGAAAAAAACAGTGCTGACATTGTCGTCAACCAGCTGACGAAAGAGTCTATGGGTAAAGTCCCACAAGCTCAAGCCTATCTCAGGGAAACAGGCAGGGCCATCGTTTCGCACTCTGTCAAGGAAGCCATTGGCTGCAAGAACCTCTTCCGGGCCCGCCACATAGCGCTCTTGCCACTGCTCATAAAATGTGTGCACATCACTCCTGTCGATCAGCAGGCTTGATATACCCTTTAGACGAGCCATGGCACCATCGGCATGCGCGTTGTCACCGACCATTAACATCTGAGAGGGCGACACTCCCAATTTGTCAATAACAGCTCCATAAAGACGTCCGGATCCTTTTGATATCAGCTTGTCCGCCGAAACAAAAACGTGATCAAAACAATCATCAATCCCGTGATGGACAAGGAGTTGCTGAAAAGAGTTCAATGGCAGGTAGAAATCTGAAATTAAGATAATCCTGCAGTCATGCGTTTTCAGAGTTCTTAACAGGTCAACCATATCGTCACAGCGAACCTGAGCCATTTTTTCTACCGCAAGCTCTACCTGGACAACCGTTTCAACAAAATCAGCCATTGAGAATCTCAATGGCTCAGCTCTCTTTGTGCATCTGGACTTGATAGTATTAAAGAGCTCTGCTGCCAGATCCGGCAACCTGAACTCCAAATCAAATCCAGACGCTTTGTTCCGCTCACATAATTCGATTTCCAGATTTTGTCTGACTGTATAGATTTCATCAGCGCTAAGCAGACCGGCAAGCAGGACACTTAAATGGCGGGCTGCGGCATGTTTGGTATATTCCGGCATGATATCCCTGGATACCAGCGTGTCAAAAAAATCGAAGCAGACAACGGGATGTGGTGCGTTTTTTTCAACAAACTGAAGTGTTTGCTGTATGACCTGTTGTGCCGTATACATCTATTAAGGTAACCCTAGCGTAGCCCCAGTTTTTTTATCAGCCTATATGCGGTAGAACCTTCAATCTGGCGTATATCTGTCTTCAGGCGGTCCAGGTCTGCTTCAAGTTTCTTGATCAGCCTGTCCTGATCAGTATTGAACCTCTGCAGATCGTCCTGCTGCAGCCTGGAAAGGGCAAGCTCCGACTTATATGCATAGATTTCCAGCTTATCAGAGAAATTGTTTCTTTTCATGTCCTGAAAGAGAACGTCTCCCTTGGGAAACAAAATGCCAAGCCCCCACGAGTGCTGAAATGTAAATGATGGATATTCTGAAGATATCTCTTTCCAGAATGTAACAGAGCCGTAGTCGCAGGAATCAGCGATATCATGGAACAAGACCACGCCGTTCTCTTCAACTTTAGGCAGCCAGCTCCAGAAGTCTTCACTGACTGCCTCATAGGTATGAAGTCCATCAATATGAAGAAGGCTGATGCTGTCATCGGCAAAATTGTTCACCGCCTCGATAAAAAGACTCCTGATCAATTCGGTATTTACACTCTGGTACGTGCTCTCACACAAACGATTAACCGTTGCAAATACATCATCACCATATTCGCCGGTATGTTCGTCGCCTGCCCAGGTATCAACGGCGACACAGCGTGTCTGCAGGTCCTCATCTTTCGCGGCTTGACAAAAAGTAAAAAAGGAGGTTCCCCAATACGTCCCAAGCTCTACAAGCAAACGCGGCCGCAGATGCTTGACGAGATCATAGCCAAAAAAACGATGACCATTCCACGGCCATGACCTGTAGAGAGGACAGATACTGTCACACTCAAAAACAGGGGAGCTGATTTCCCAGACGTTCTCACTCAATTGTTGCAACCTCGCACTCTATTATCGGGTTGGTAAATATACCATGCACAGCTTCCTTGTCATTCAACCCCTTGATATTAATTATGTTATGCGCCCAGCACTGGATAACGTGATGAAGCGGATGATCTCCCTGTCCAACACCAAGAGTCATCAAGTAGTTGTCAGGCGCGATATCGGGCCATTTAAAAATTAACGAAACAACATAGAGCCCGGATTCCAAACTATACGTTGGGGTCGCCATGCTCAGAGTGTTATCACCGCAAATCCCATTGCCAACACGATCTTTCAGGATGTAGCCGAAAAGAACAGAATTGAGCGCCACAGATGACTCTATTATCATCTCCAACCGGAGCAGGTCTCCATTTAATGCGGTCATGACAGGCTGTTTTTCCAACCCCGAAACAAGCCGTGCCTTGACGATCTGGATTTCACTTGCACCCGCTCTGTCTTCTGTGTCAACAAAGACCCAGCCGACTCCACCATAATTGCCGACCTCATCATTTTCCAATTTTGACTGAACAGGGTTCTCTGTTGCCATGCTGGATTTGAATAATTCATTCTGCATGGCTTTGGTGTAGTACTCAACACTTTCAATTGGGCTGCCTTCAAATCCCACTTTTCCCTGGTCGAGAACATACACCCTGTCGCACAAATTCATAACAGCATGCATGTCGTGAGTGACGAGGACTTTTGTACAGTTCTTCATCTCCTCTTCCATGTACCTGATACACTTCTGCTGGAAAAAGATATCACCGACTGCCAGCGCTTCATCAACGATCAAAATCTGAGGGCGGATACTGACGGCGACGGCAAAGGCCAGCCGAACAAACATCCCGCTGGAATACGTTTTAACAGGCTGATCAATAAAGGTTCCGATATCTGCAAATGACTCTATATCAGAAAACTGGTTATCAATGTCAGACTTTGAAATTCCAAGAATCGAAGCGTTCAGATAGACGTTTTCTCTTCCGCTGAACTCAGGGTTGAAGCCGGCACCAAGTTCAAGCAGGGCAGACGTCGTTCCATTGACTTCAACATTTCCTGAAGTTGGATAAAGTACACCGCTTATTATTTGCAGCAGGGTTGATTTGCCGCTCCCATTTCGGCCAATAATTCCGACAAACTCCCCTCGCCTGACCTCAAGGGAAACATCCTGAAGAGCGTGATGTGTTCGATGATATTTTTTCCTGAAGGGATGGAAGGTTTCTTTTACACGATCCAGGTGAGCATTGTATAAACGATAATCCTTACAGAGCTTATTTATTTTGATTGCAAAATCATCCATGAAAATCACAAGACATCGGCAAATTGGGGCTGCAGCTTTTTGAAGATTACGGTCCCGACGACCAGCAACAGGAGGGTTACAAACCAGAAATACAGCGTATACCCCATCCTGTCCCAGAATGGGGTGAAGGTGATAAAGGAGTCTCGGTACCCTTGAATAATATAGTAGACTGGATTGAGCTTTAGAATTTTCTGAACTTTTTCCGGCATAATACTCATATCCCAAAATATCGCAGAGCCCCAGAATCCCACCTGAACAAGCACCCCGATAACCTGACCGACGTCGCGGGCAAAAACATTTAATGAAGAAGCTGCATACCCCAGGCCAAGTGTCAGTATGCACAAGCAAAAGTAGTAATAGAATGCCTGAAAGAAATAGAAACTGAGGTTCATTCCGTTGCAGAGAAGGAGGACGATCAACAAGAGGACAAAAGCGCCATGACTCACCATGCTCGAGACGATTTTTACCACCGGCAAAATCATAACCGGAAAAACCGTTTTTTTAATCAGGTGTGCGTATTGAACGATAGCATTTGAGGATGATGTGATAATTGCCGCAAAAGCGAACCATGGAGCCATTCCCGCAGCAAGCCAGACAACAAACGGCACATCGCTTATCGGCTTGGTTCTGAAACCGACGCTGAATATGAACCAGAAAACTGAAAGCATCACAGCCGGTTGGATGAAGGTCCAGGCAAACCCAAGAAACGAGCCGACATATTTACTGACGATTTCCCTTTTGGCCATCGCCAGGATCAATTGACGCTGGAGCAAAAGTTTTTTAACGGTTGATAGCGTGCCTTTAGTCATGACAACTCGTTATTGCCTATCTCCTGATCAGTTTGCAAAGGTGCCGGTACTGACCCAGTATTCACGTGCGTTATTGAAAAAGAAAAGGATTTCAAAACAAAGCTGGGAAACTTATACCAAGATCAAATAAAAAACAATTTTTCATTGCGATCCATTCAATCGTCCCTGTTATCCCATCCAATCTTCTGTCTATGGCAACACCAGGTCCGCTCTTCGGTTGGCGGCCCAGGATTCCTCATCACTGCCGGGAAACAGCGGCCGCTCGGCCCCGTAGCTGACGGTTTTGATTCGACTGGAGTCAACGCCGATATTGACCAGATATTTCTTCACACTGATCGCCCGCAGCTCACCGAGGGCAAGATTGTAATCCGCCGTGCCGCGCTCGTCGCAGTTCCCTTCTATCACGAGGTTCCGCGAGCTGTTTTCCACCAAGTAAGACCCGCTTTCGTTCAGGCGGCCAAGCTGGTTGACATTGATTGCGCTGCTGTCAAAATCGAAATAGACCGGCAGCAGCGGTGCGGTGGAGCGGCCATACTGGCGGCGATACTCAAGTGATGTGGTATCCGCGGCAAGCGGGTTGACTCCTGTCCTGTCAAGCGACTCCAGATCTCCTGCTCTCAGACCGTCGCCAGCTTCGGCAGCGCCGTCCCCGGCACCCTCGATCAGGCGGCCTTCGGGTTTGAGCGAAGTGCTGACAACACCCGAGTCGACCTGCTTTTTAGCACAGCCGGTTAAGAGAAAGAACGCCACAGCCAGGCAGAGCAATGTGCTTACTGTTTTTCCAGGTATCATTATCTTATCCCTACTGAGTATCCTTGATTAAACGGGGGGTCCAGAAAATCATGCCTTTTTCCCTGCTCTCTTTTCTCAGTTCTTTCCCGGTCCATTCCTTTGCCTGTTCAAGATAGCCGCAGCGCATCGCTTTCAAGGTAATGATATTCTCCTCCTGCAGCCGTTCCCCCGGCATTACCTCGATGAGATCGAGCGGGGTTATGCCGAGGTAGATCCACCGGCTCCCGTCCTGCTGGTAGATGACATGCGCCCCCTCAGGCTCGGTGTGCACGTTGAAATTGATTGCCTGTTTTGAAGAACAGCCGGACAGCGCCAGGAGAGAAGCGGCAGCGGCTGCCAGCAGCAATTTTCGAATATTTTTTCCCTTCATTGTTGTTACCCTCTCAGTTCCCTGAATGTTTTTCAAGTTCAACGGATATGTCTATCGCCTGGTCATCGGCATCCTGTTTGGTCTTGTGTCTCCTGTTGATCCAGAATGACGTGATACGGTCGATATACCCGGGCTTTCTCAGTTGTACGGTAACAAACTCGGCGGTATTCCCTTCCCCGCCGAAAGAGACATTTACCGGCGTCACCCCGAGGTTGCTTTCATCTTTCAGGTTGATGACCTCCGCACCCTCCGGCCTGCTCGATATTCGTGCCGAACCGTATTTTACAGCCGAAGATGAACACCCGGCCGCCAGGAGCAGCACTGCTCCCAGGATCATTATCCCCTTCATCGCCCCAAGGCTTTTCTTCTGTATCATTTTATGACTCCTTTCTGTAATAAATCTGAGTATTCGCACCACTCGATATAGCATAGATTGACAACTATAGCATTTTTTCCGCACACCCCGGTTGTAATTCACTCGTTCTCCAATGTTTGCTCACCCTCCTGCATGGCGGCAGACAGCTTCCCGGGCGGCGTAGTGGAAAAAACAAGCCCGGTCAGGTTGGAGAACAGGCCCACGCCTGACACCATGCTCCTGTTCATCATGAAATTTCCCGCAGATCGACAGCCCGTAAGTTTCTTGTTGACGAGAAACTCCAGAAACCTTAGGATTTAGTCCTCTCAGGTGTATCCTGAAAAATACGAATATGCAACCGTTGGTCATCCTGAACTGCTGTTCGCCCTGCCCGGCTTGCGTTAAGGCGTCATTCATGCACATCGTCTCCAAAATTGCAGCTGTATCTCTGCTGGCTCTTCTTCCAGCCGTATTTCTCTCTTCCTGCGCCTCAATAATATCCGGAACCATAATAAATCCGGCAGTGAACAACCTGCAGAAACAATCCGACGTCGATCTGGTCTGCGAGGGCGCTGCCTCCTACCTGCTGATGATAGACTCGCTCATCGAGTCAAATCCCGAAAACAGGGCCGCCCTGTTAAATGGTGCACAGGCCTACAGCGGGTCCACAGCTGCCCTGGTTTCATGCGGCGCCCCTTCGGCCCGAATCGCGGCGCTCAGTTCAAAAGCCAGGCTCTACGGCAAACGACTGCTGTCACAGTTTCTGCCGATTGCGGACAGTTCTGCTGCCGGCACACTCGAGGAAGCCCTTTCGACCCTTACCCCTCATGATGCCCGGTATCTTTTCTGGGGAGCCTTCGGCTGGCTGAGCTGGGTTCAGCAGCAGCAGGGCTCACCGGAATCCCTGGCTGATTTGGTCGTTATAGAAAAAATTATGAAACGACTTCTCGAGCTGGACGAAACCATAGAAAACGGTAGCCCGCATCTCTTCTTCGGGGCTCTTTACGGGGCGAAACCGGCAATGATCGGCGGGGACCCCGCCCGGAGCCGCGCACATTTTGAACGGGCGCTTGAGATATCAGAGCGCTCCTCTCTTCTCGTCCAGACCACCTTTGCCGAGACCTACTGCCGCATGGTCTTTGATCAGGTGTTGCATGACGCGCTCCTGCACGAGGTGCTTGATTTCAACCTCGACCAGGAACCGTCACAGAGACTCGTCAACCAGATTGCCAAGCGCAGAGCACGGCAGCTGCTCGATGAAAAATTCTTCGAATAACCGGGCTGGCTCTTCACTGCTCAGCAGTCGACATCTCGGCACAGCAAGAGACAACCGCGTATGGCGCAACGGCTTCCGGATGAGTATCTTAGAGAAAATGATTAGCATGTCGGAGTGGTGAAATGAAGCAAACAATATCCCTGGTCATCGCCTCTGTCCTTACGCTGCTTTTTTCCGTTCAGGCGATCGGTGCGGGTCCCCTTCACACCTTTAAAATCGCAAGCCTTGCACCCGAAGGGTCTGTCTGGGTCAATTCTTTCAAGGAATTTGCCGAAGAAGTCAGTAGCGGAACAAACGGCGAGGTCACGTTTCGCATATACCCGGGCGGTGTGATGGGAGACGATCGCGCCATGTATCGAAAAATGAGAGTCGGCCAGCTGCACGGCGGCGGCTTCACAATGACCGGCATTGCTGAAATCGTACCTGATTTCAGGATCATGGCAATTCCATTCCTGTTTCGCTCCTACGAGGAAGTTGACCAGGTCAGCGCCAGCCTGCAGCCATTGCTCAAACAGCGGTTTTCTGAACAGGGCCTGCAGCTGCTGGCCATGACGGAGGTGGGTTTTGTATATACCTTCTCAACCCGGCCGCAGCTGAGCATTTCAGATCTCCAGCAGTCGAAAGTCTGGGCCCCTCCCGAGGACCCGCTGACGGCGGCATTCCTGAGCGAGCTGCAGATCAGCCCGATCACGCTTTCGATCCCTGACGTGCTCTCTTCACTGCAGACAGGTCTTATCGACACCGCCTTCAACTCACTCTACGGGTCAATTGTCCTCCAGTGGTTCACCAAGGCCTCCCATGTCACCGATCAGCCCTTCGGTTACGCCTATGGCGCCTTTATCATGAGTGACCGGGCAATGGCGGGTCTTTCCGAAGAGCAGTCCGGCATCATACAAAAGGCCGCAGAAAAATACTTCCCCGAGCTGATCCAAAAAACCCGGGATTCCAACCACGAATCTCGTGATGTTCTTTTAAAACAGGGTGTTACCTTTGAAGAAACAACGGCTGAGATCATCACAACCCTTGAAGGACACAGGGATGATGCCATTGCCAGGGTGAGAGGAAAATCATTTAGCGAAGAAGCCTACCAGATAGTTCAGTCAGCGCTCAACCAGTATCGTGCCAAAGGGAACTGATGTGGTCAGGCAACGAAACAGCTGGTCCTCAAGACTGAAAGCCGTAGCAACCCGTATCGAGAAAATCGAACAGGGGGTGGTAACCCTGATCCTCACCCTCATCATTGTTTTGGCGCCCCTGCAGATCGGCATTCGCTGGTTCGGCTCCGGAGGGCTTCCCTGGATCGATCCGCTGCTGAAATATTGCGTTTTATGGGGGGGATTTCTTGGTGCAGTGCTGGCAACGTCGCGTTGCCAGCACATTTCTCTTGATGCCGTCGACTACCTGCTGCCGGAAAAGATAAAACCGGGAATGAAACTGCTGACCCTCTGTTTTTCTGCCGTCGTTTCGCTTTTCCTGTTTCACGCCGCGCTGCTTTTTTTGAAAAGTGAGATGGAATTCGGGGGCAACAGCCTGTTTGGTTTTCCTTTCTGGGTCTGGAACCTGGTATTTCCTCTCTGCTTCGGCATGATTTCTGTTCACTTTATCCTCTCGGCACTGCTGGCAGCCGCGGAAAAACGTCCGGCAGCGGTGCAGCAGGCAGCGCCTGGGAACAGCTAGTCCATGGCCAAGATCGCAATCCTGCTGCTGGCGCTGGTCGGCACCCCGCTTTTCATTGTCATCTCGGCACTTGCCCTGTTGTCCTTTCACGGGGTTGGAATCGACCCGTCGGTGGTGATCATCGAAATGACCCGCCTTGCCGATACCCCGCTGCTCATCTCACTGCCGTTGTTTATTTTTGCAGGAACCCTGCTGTCGGAAAGCGGCACACCAACCAGGATACTGAAGCTCTCCCGCCTCTTCCTCGGCTGGCTGCCGGGAGGGCTGGCCGTCATGTCTCTTTCGGTGTGCGCCGTCTTTACCGCCTTTACCGGAGCTTCCGGGGTGACGATTTTTGCACTGGGCGGCATCCTGCTGCCGGCGCTCATTAAAGACGGCTATTCCGATCGCTTTTCAATGGGGCTGATCACTTCATCTGGCAGCCTCGGCCTGCTCTTTCCCCCAAGCCTGCCGCTGATTCTCTACGGGGTTGTCGCTGAGGCCAGGATCGACCACCTCTTCCTGGCAGGACTGATTCCCGGTTTCCTCATGCTGCTGATGCTCTCCGCCTATGGCATTAAAGCGGGCCTGGGAACTGCCCGACCAGAGAAAAATACGATTGCCGACATCCGCGCCATATTAAGAGAAACCATGTGGGAGATACCCCTGCCCTTTATCATCATCATCGGCATCTATGGCGGTTTCCTCGTGGTTGGTGAAGCGGCCGCGGTAACCGCACTCTATGTGATTGTGGTCGAGGTTTTTATCTACCGGGATGTCAAGCTCTCACAGCTCCCTGAAATCATGGGCCGTTCGATGGTGCTCTTTGGCGGTATTTTAATCATTCTCGCCGCGTCAATGGCCTCGACCAGCTATTTCGTTGACCAGCAGATACCATCGAAATTATTTGAGATCATAAAAACATACATAGACAGCAAATACACGTTCCTGATCCTGCTCAATGTCTTTTTGCTGGTTGTCGGGGCTTTTCTTGACATTTTCTCGGCCCTCGTCCTCATCGTCCCGCTCATTTTACCGATCGCCAGCGGCTACGAGGTCAACCCGATCCATCTCGGCATCATCTTTTTGACCAACTTGCAGATCGGTTACTGCACGCCGCCGGTCGGGCTCAATCTCTTTCTCGCCTCATACCGTTTCGAACGACCGATTCTTGAACTCTACCGGGCATCCCTGCCTTTTCTCGGGCTGCTGCTCATCACCCTGGCCCTCATCACCTATTTCCCCTGGCTGAGCCTGGTGCTGATCGACTGGCTGGGCTGAGCCTGTTTCCCGCTGCCGCTGCCGAATTCATGAATATGCCTGTTTTTTGCTGCGATATACCGTGCCGCGGAAGCTTGGATACCTGCTATCTCCTGCTCCGTCAGTTGTCTGACGACCCTGGCAGGACTGCCCATGATCATGGAGCCTGCAGGAAACTGTTTGCGGGGGGTGACAATGCTACCGGCAGCAACGATACAATCATTTTCGACAACCGCCCCGTCCAGGACAATGGCGCCGATCCCTACCAGCACGTTATCGCCGACCGTGCAGGCGTGTACCACGGCATTGTGGCCGACCGTTACACCGCTGCCGATCGTCAGGGGCAAGTCATCCGTCACGTGCAGCGTGCAGTTATCCTGGATATTGGTTCCTGAACCAATCGTTATGGAGTTGACGTCCCCCCGCACCACCGAATTATAAAACACGGAGCTGTCCGCGCCGACAGTCACTTCACCAATCACGAAACTGCCGGGTGCAATAAACACCCCTTCTCCCAACTGCGGTTTTTTTCCAGAGTACGACAACATGACACAACCCTCAAAATTTTGTATTGACAGAACGAATGGATCGGCTCATTTTGACAGACACATCTCTAATCTCAAGGAGCCGTTACCATGGCCTATATTTTTTTCCTCTGCGGAGCGATCCTGGCGGCGCTCTCCGTGGCGATGGGAGCCTATGGCGCCCACACCGACATGTTTGACGAAGTCCAGGCGCTGTGGATTGACAAGGCGGTGCGCTACCAGATGTTTCATGCGCTCGCCCTGCTCGTCACCTCACTTGCCATGGCCAACAAGCGTAAAATACAGGTGCACCTGATGGCTGCGGGAATCTGTTTCCTGGCGGGCACCATACTCTTTTCCGGCAGCCTCTACGCCATGGCCTTTACCCCGTTTGATGCCGGATATATCACGCCGGCGGGCGGCTTTCTCTTTATTTTCGGCTGGATACTCCTTGCCATCGCAGGACCTGGAACGGGAACCAGCCGCCGGTAGCGACCAGTCAGTCCAGCAGCTCCGGCCTGAGAATCCCAACGTACGGGACATTTCGATATTTTTGTGAGTAGTCGAGGCCGTAGCCGCAGACAAACTCATCGGGGATTTCCCTGCCGCAGAAATCGATCGGCACGTCGACCACCCGCCGTGACGGTTTGCTGAGAAACGTGCATATTTTCAGTGATCTGGGATGACGATTCCTGATCAGGTAGAGAACCTTGTTAAAGGTGTTACCGGTATCGATAATGTCCTCAACCATCAGCACATCCATGTTCTCGATCGACTGGTCAAGATCCATGACGATCTTGACGTCCCCGGTGCTGACAGTGCCGTCCCCGTAACTCGAAACCGTCATGAAGTCAACAATCAGCGGGAGCCTTATGTGTCTGACCAGGTCTGCCATGAAGATAAAGGAGCCGCGCAGCAGTCCGACGACAATGAGGTTCACCTGCTCCTGGCGTTCATAGTAGCTCGTTATCTCTTCCCCGAGGCCGGCCACGATTGACTGGATCTCTTTCTCCGTCACCAGAATCTTTTCTATCCCCCGTTCCATGTCACGATCCTCCTGTTCTGACGGCCTCGAACTGCCGAAGTCCTGTTGGCAACAATAGCGGTATAGAAAATTTTATCTCCGCTGTCCACAACTACTTCTTCCTCCTCAGGGTCCAGAACAGCCCCGACAGCACCCAGTCGGCCTCCCTCAGTGCAGCGAGGCGGTAAAAGCTCCCCCTCCAGACAACGCCGCCGGAGTACTGGACCTGAACGAACGCTTTGCCGATGATAAAGAGATAGATAAAGGGCGTCATCAGCAGAAACAGGATCGACACCGGCGGCAGACCGAGGCGCACCATACCGCCGCCTATTCCGGCAACCCTGAGCAGGACGGCGCCCAGAAAAAACAGCTGCTCCACCCCTCGGGCAAAGACGGCACCTGCCATCGGCACCACCGTCAGGAGCGCAATTATCGACATCCCGAAAAAAACATAGCCCGGACGATAGGAAAAGAAGGCATAGACGTTTTTCATCAGCCCGGAAATCATGTCCGGCACGGAGCGGTACCAGGGCAGACTCACCAGCGATTCGGCCAGCATGCATTCCTGGCGAAAGCCGCCCTGCTTGACGAGTTTCCCCAGATACATGTCATCAACAACCTGCAGCCTGATCTTCCGGTGTTCCCCGATGGACCGGTACACCGAACTCCTGACCATGTTGAAGGCACCGACCCCCATGAAATGCCTGCTCTCAGCTATTTTCGCCCGCCATGGCTTGGCCAGGAAAAAAAGACCGGCACCGATTTCTGTTATCAGGGCGTTGAGCAGCAGACCCGGGCTGCTGTTTTTGAACAGCAGGGTCAGGTGGTCGAGCCGCCGCCGCTCCATGGCTTCGACAGCGCGTGATACGGTTGTCTTTTCAAGGCAGACATCGGCGTCGATAAAGAGCAGATAGAGCCCTTCAGCTCCGCCGGCTCCCTGCTGCAGCGCATGCGGCTTTCCCAGCCAGCCCCCGGGCAGTTCACTGATGCGGAGCAGCCTGATGGCAGGAAAATCACGCCGCACCGATGCAACGATTTCAGCGGTGCGATCGACCGAACGGTCATCGACGACAATGATTTCAACATTCGCATAGTCGAGATTACAGAGTGAGCGCAATGCTGCCTCAATCGATTCTTCTTCATTGCATGACGGGACGACGATGGAAACGAGCGGTTGATCTCTGCTGTCCCGGGGGACTATGGCGGCAAGAGACTCAAGCTGTTCGTATCCGCGGGTGATCTGAAGGAGAACGGCCAGCAACACCAGGCAGACACTAACGGAGAGCAGAAGGAGCATTTCACACCGGGGATTTCACGGGAAGAAGCATTTTTTTTTCTCAACATTACAGCTTTGTAATGTTCAGGCAAGGTTACCGCAATCTTCATGAATTATTGTGTTTTCAACTAATTCACTGCAACCCTCAACACTTTAGCGTATTTGTTGTCAAGGAGCCACCATGTTCAACAGAAATTCAGCAGAAGATTCCCTGCAATTGCCCCGGTCCGATCAGGAGAGCACCTACGAGAATATCCAGGCGATTACGGCACATGTTGCTGCAGGGTCAGCCTGGATTCCGGAACTGAGGGATGTCCTGAAGAAGGTCGTCATCGGACAGGACCACCTGCTTGACAGTCTTTTTATCAGCCTGCTTACCGGTGGCCACATCCTGCTTGAAGGGTTGCCCGGACTTGCCAAAACCCTTGCCGTCAAGACGCTGGCCCAGGCGATCGATACTGACTTCAGGAGGATTCAGTTCACCCCGGACATGCTGCCTGCTGACATTATCGGGACAGAACTCTACAACCCCCGGGATACGTCGTTTGAGGTAAAGAAAGGACCGATATTCTCCTCTCTCGTGCTTGCGGATGAGATCAACCGTGCCCCGGCGAAAGTGCAGTCCGCCCTGCTTGAGGCCATGCAGGAGAAGCAGGTTACCATCGGGGATACAACCTTCCGGCTCCCGGAGCTGTTTCTTGTCCTGGCGACCCAGAACCCGATCGAACAGGAGGGCACCTACCCGCTCCCCGAGGCCCAGGTCGATCGATTCATGCTTAAAGTCACTATCACCTATCCGTCTGCCGCCGAGGAGCGGTTGATTCTTGACTCCAAGAACCACGCTGACTCCCATGTGCCGATCTCGCCGGTTACCAATGTCAGTGACATCTTTGCCTCGAGAACGGTGGTCGATTCAATCTATATTGATGACAAGATCAAGGAATACATCGTCTCCCTTGTCTGCGCCAGCAGGGATCCGCACCTTTTTGGACTCGATCTCGCCGACTATATTGAAAGCGGCGCCTCACCCCGTGCGACCCTCAACCTCAAATCGGTCTCCAGGAGCCTCGCCTACCTCGCGGGCCGTGGATACGTCACGCCAGATGATGTGAAGAAAGCCGCCAATGACGTCATGAAGCACCGCATCAGGATCAGCTATGAAGCAGAAGCGGAATCAATCTCCAGTGAAGATATAATCAGGAAAATCCTGGACACCGTACCCGTCCCTTAAGCCGCCAGACCAGATGAGCCAGGAAAAAACCAGGGAAATACTCAGGAAGGTCAGACAGATCGAGGTCCGGACCAACCGCTTGGTGACCGACAGCCTTGCCGGCAATTATCATTCCGTTTTCAAGGGCCGGGGAATGAATTTTGACGAAGTCAGGGAGTATGTCGCCGGTGATGAAATCCGTACCATCGACTGGAATGTTACGGCACGGACCGGCACGCCGCATGTGAAAAAGTTCACCGAAGAACGCGAGCTGACCATCATGCTGATGATCGACATCAGCGCCAGCAACGGATTCGGCTCGGGGCAGCGCTCGAAGCGGGAAATGATGGCGGAACTTGGCTCAGTGCTGGCCTTTTCCGCGGTGCGCAACAATGACAAGGTGGGCCTCATCCTGTTTACCGATTTTATCGAGCTCTATATTCCGCCAGCCAAGGGGCGTTCGCATATTCTCCGGGTAATCAGGGACATTCTCTATTTTGAACCACAGGGCAGAAAAACTGACCTTACCATTCCACTTGAGTTCGTCAGCAAGGTCGCCAAGCGAAAGGCCGTTGTTTTCCTGATTTCGGATTTTTTCTTTTCAGGCGACCAGGATGCACAGCTTTCGCGCCTGCAGCCCAAACTCCGAGTCTGCAACCGTCACCACGACCTGATCAGCGTGATTATTTCAGACCCCCGGGAATATCAGCTTCCCGACTGCGGCCGAATCACGATAGAAGACGCTGAAACAGGTCAACAGGTAGAGCTGAACACCTCCGATCCAGCAATTCGGCGCGGCTGGTCAGAACGTGCCGAACAGTGGAACAAAAAACTACACCGAACACTTGGAACTGCCGGGATAGATGCACTCGATCTGTCAACCGACCGTTCGTACCTGACACCGCTTCTGTCATTTTTCGGCGCCCGGAAACGGAGGCATGCCCGATGAACAGGAAAATCATATTTTTTTCTCTTGCCTGCTATGCAGCAGCACTTCTCCTCCCTCCTGTTCTGATGCACGCCGCTGCGCTCCGGGCGCCGAATTCTGCTCCTGCGCTCCAGGGTAATGGTGCCATGCCCGCTGGCGCGGCTGGTGCTGGAGATATCCTGGATATCTACGGGCCGCTGGCGCTCCCCGAACCGTTTCCTTATCTCCTCTATGGGGCCGGGCTTCTGCTGCTGGTCCTGCTGGCTATCGCCCTCTGGCTTTTCCTGGCACACAGGAAGAAAAGAATGAATGACAGGAAACCGGACCCGGCAATCGCTGCACTTCACTCATTACAGGAAGCGGAAGAGGGGCTGCAGCGCTTCGGCATAGGCTTTTTTGCCG
Organism: Desulfocapsaceae bacterium; assembly: GCA_963674815.2. GTDB lineage: Bacteria > Desulfobacterota > Desulfobulbia > Desulfobulbales > Desulfocapsaceae > MADRE3. The sequence continues at coordinate 54,280 of CAXXTV010000004.1, read as the reverse complement.
GTGAAGTCTCCCGGATTCTCAGGTCTTACCTCGAAGCACGCTTTTCCCTGCCAGCGACCTCCAGCACCACCTCGGAATTCTTTGCCAACCTGGAGACATCATCAGCTCAAGTGGACATGCTGGCACAACACGACAACCTCCTCAGGCACTGTTTGCTGCTCTGCGACAGGGTGAAGTTCAGCCGTTTTCTCCCTGAGCAGGAAGCGGTGGGAGCCCTTGCCAGGAGTGCCCGTCATTTTGTTGAAGCAACCCGGCCCAAAACCCTTGAAGAGGGCTAGAACCATGCGCTTTGTTCACCCCGAGATGCTCTGGCTTCTGCTCCTCATTCCCCTGCTCGCGCTGCTCAAGGGCAGGCGCGGACCGGCACCAGCCCTGCTGTTCTCGTCGACGATCTTCGCCGCCGCCCTGGCAGGCGGCAGGAAAAACAGGGCTGGCCAGATTCTCGCGGCCGTTAAACTCCTGGCGATCAGCTGCCTGGTTATCACCCTTGCCCGCCCGCAACTTGGAAAGACAACAACCGAGATCGAGGCGAGCGGCATCGATATCCTGCTGGCTGTCGATGTCTCCGGTTCCATGCAGGCGATGGACTTTACGCTCGGCGGCAAGCCGGTGAGCAGGCTCAAAGTCGTTACCTCCGTGGTAGACCGGTTTATCGAGGATCGACCGAATGATCGCATCGGTTTGATTGCCTTCAGTGCCAAACCCTACCTGATAAGCCCCCTTACCCTTGACCATGACTGGCTCAGAAAGCGGCTGGAAACACTTTCGGTCGGGATGATCGAAGACGGTACGGCAATCGGCTCGGCAATCGGCACCGGGGTGAACAGGCTCCACAACCAGAAAGCGAAGTCCCGGATCATGATCCTGCTCACGGACGGCATGAACAACAGCGGCAAAGTGCCGCCGATCGCAGCAGCTGAAGCGGCCCAAGCCCTGAAAATAAAAGTGTATACGATCGGGGCAGGCACGCGGGGCGAGGCGCCGATGCCGTTTACCGATGCCTTTGGCCGCAAACGGCTGATCAACACCAGGGTCGATATCGACGAAGAGGCGCTCACGCAGGTGGCCGAGCTCACCGGAGCCCGCTATTTTCGGGCAACGGACACCACCTCTCTTGAAAACGTATACCGGGAGATCAACACGCTGGAGACAACCACCCGGTCAATCAAACAGTTTGAGCACTATCGCGAACTTTTTTCGATTTTTATCGGAGCAAGCCTGCTGTTATTAGCCGTCGGCATGCTCCTGCGCCGCAATCATTTACCGTAAGAGGATGTGATGATCACCTTCGCTCACCCTCTCTGGATACTCGCCGGTGCTGTCCTCAGCTTGCTGCTCTGGTTTCTGTGGGGCTCTTTTGAGGCCAAAAGAACGCTGCAGCTCCAGCGTTTCGTGGGCGCACCCCTGTTAAAACAGTTAACGCCAAATATCTCTTCGAGTCGCCGGCTCTTCAAGAAGATTCTGCTGCTCACCGCCGTATTCTGCTGCTTTGTCGCCCTGGCTCGGCCACAGTACGGCTATCGATGGGTGGAGGTCAAACACAAAGGTATCGATATCCTCTTTGCCCTTGACACCTCAAAAAGCATGCTCGTTGAGGACATTCGCCCAAACCGCCTTGAGCGCAGTAAGCTGGCGGTCATGGATTTTGTTTCTCAGCTGGGAGGCGACCGGGTCGGGCTGTTGCCGTTTGCCGGAAGCTCTTACCTGATCTGCCCGCTCACCGCTGATTATTTTGCCTTTGAACAATCTCTTGGGGCCATCGACACAGCGATTATCCCAACCGGCGGCACAGATATCGGCCAGGCCATCGAGGCTGCTGAAAAAATACTCAGCAATGAGGCCAATCACAAGCTCCTTGTCCTGATAACCGATGGTGAGAACCTGCAGGGAGACGCTGTGGCGGCGGCGGTCAAGGCCCATCGGCAGAACATGGCCATTTACACCGTCGGCGTCGGAACCGGTGAGGGCGAGCTGGTTCCGGACAAGGCCAGCGGCGGCTTTATCAAGGATGAAAGCGGCTCCTACGTCAAATCGCGACTCGATGAAAAAGGGTTGAGGGCTATTTCTGCAGCTGCCGGCGGGATGTATGTGCCCCTGGGCAGCCAGGGGCAGGGGCTGGAGACAATTTATCAACAGAAGCTTGCCCTGATTCCCAAAACTGAACTGGCAGAACGACGCAAGAAGGTGCCCACAGACCGGTTCGAGTGGCCCGTTGCTGTCGCCCTGCTGCTGCTGAGCATCGAGTTTCTGCTTTCCGGAAGAAAAACAGGGCAGCGCCGGTCCCTTCTCTCCCTTCTCACCAATAGGAACTCACAGACCGGCGCATCGTCTCTGGCTGTCATGGCCTTCTGTTTTCTTCTCTGTGTCGGCGCGGTCAAGGCGCTCGCGGCTTCCGACGGAGAAACCGCCTATGCTGCAGGCAACTTCCTGGAGGCCTCGGAATACTACCGACAGCGCCTTGAGAAAGATCCGGACAATCCGCTGCTGCTCTTTAACAGCGGCACCGCCGACTACAAGAACAACATGCTTGCCGAAGCCGCAGAAAAGTTCGCAAAAACACTTGCTTCAGATGACCTCTCGCTCCAGGAGAAAGCCTATTACAACCTTGGAAACGTTCAGTATCGCAGAGGTGAAGAAATGCTCAATGGAGATCCCCAGGCAGCAGTCAAGCACTGGGAGCTGTCGCTGAAATCGTACCAGGACGCCCTCTCCCTCAACCCGGAAAACCAGGATGCCCGGCACAACCGCGACCTGGTCAAATCACGGCTTGAGCAGCTCAGGCAACAGCAGCAGGAGTCTTCCAGCCAGCAGGGAAATGACGAGAATTCGGACGGGCAGCAGGATGAAGAGGAAAACGGTGACGAGAACCAGCAGCAGGGTGAACAGGAAAAAGAGGACAAAAACGGGCGGCAGGACGGGCAGCAGGATCAGGAAGGGCTGAATCCAGATGATCCCGGCTCGCCGGAGCCTGGTGATGGTGGCAGCCAGGCATTGCAGGACCAGCCAGCCCCGAAACCAGGAGAAAACGGGCAGGCTGAAAACCAACAGACAGCTTCCGGCGAAGCGGCAGCAGAGCAGGATGGGGCTCAACCGTCTGCTGCCGCCAGTAAGGATTCGGGACAGCGTCCTCCCTCTGCAGAGGCTGACGCAACTACTCAGGCAATGAGCAGGGAAGAGGCGGAGCACCTCCTTCAGGCGATGCAGAGCGAAGAAGGCAGACTCCATCTCTATATCCCCCGTCAGGGCAATACAGAAAACGCAACAGGGAAGGACTGGTAATGATGAGATTTTTTTTCAAGACACTGCCCCTATACAGTTTGATCTCTATTCTCAGCCTGCTGCTGTTTCAACCGACAGCCCTGCGGGCAGAGGAAAGCACTGTTTCAGCCGTATTGACCCCGGAAACATTCTCGACCCAGCAGCCTTCCCGGCTTGCCATCACCATCGCAGGGAGACAGGACGCCCAGATCACCATGCCGGAGGTAGAAGGGCTCATTTTTCACCGACGCGGGCAGAGCAGCCAATTTCAGATGATAAACGGAACCTCTTCCTCTTCCGTCACCTATACGTATCTCGTCCAGGCGACAGAACCAGGAACCTACACGATACCGCCTATTACGGTTTCCACGAAAAGCGCTACGCAGCGGACTCAACCGATTTCCTGCACGGTCACTGACACGCCTCCGACACTCCCGCAAAATCAACGATCACAAGCACCGCCAGCATCGGGAGCAGTCGCAGAACCAGACGAGGCTGTCGCTTTCATCAGCCTGATCCCGGAAAAAGAACGCTCCTACGTTGGCGAGTTAATTCCAACTACGATAAAAGCTTATTTTTATCAAGGAGTTAAATTTAAATTCAACGCATTGCCGGTGCTCAAAGGTGACGGGTTCCTGATGGATGCACTGGGCAATGAACCTCGGCAGCACCAGGAGAGCAGAGACGGAAAACAATATCTGGTCCTCGTTTGGGACACCGTCCTGACCGGAATAAAGGAGGGTCAAACAGAGGTAACAATGGAAATGGATGTCAGCATGCTTGTCCGTTCCCGCCAGCAGAAACCGCGCCTCCCAGGTTTTGGGGGAGGGCTTCAGGATGATTTCTTTGATGACTTTTTCGGCACCTACGAAAATCAACCGATAAAAGTTACCGCCAGTCCGATCAGCATGAAGGTGATTGGACTGCCCGAGGAGGGCAGGCCCGATTCATTCTCCGGAGCGATTGGCACCTTTCATCTTGCTGTTGAGGCACAACCGACCGCGATTGCGCCGGGAGACCCGGTAACGTTAACCATGTCACTATCCGGCAACGGCAATTTTGACAATGTTTCGGCCCCCCTGCTGAGCGACACAGAGGGTATCAAGACCTATACGCCGAACAGTTCATTCTATCCCGGCAATCAGGAGGGTGAAAAAGACCGTAAAGTCTTTGAACAGGCCCTGGTGATCACGGACGCGAAGATACAGCAGATTCCGCCGGCCGTATTCAGCTATTTTGATCCGCTCAGAGAACAGTACCAGACTCTTTTTAGCGATCCGATCCAAATACAGGTGAGCGGCACCACCCCCGCTGCCAGCCAGACAACCACGCCGAACACCTCCCCTGGGCAGGATAGAGAGACCCCGCCCTCGGATCCCGGTCTGCCTTTTGCGGGGCTTGCTCCGGTAAAACTTACCGCCGGTCAGTTCACCTCCACCATCAGGCCGCTGTTCAAAAAGCCCCTGTTTCTCTTCACCGCGGCTCTGCTCCTTGTCGCAACTGCAGGAGTTACCGGTTACCGGGTTCGCAGCCATTTCCTCGCCCGAAATCCCGAGATCGTTCGACTCAAGCGGATTGAGCGGCAGAGGGCGTCGTGTATTCGTTCATTCGGTGACCTTACATCTCTTGACCAGGCAGCATACCTCAGCTCAGCCCAGCAACAAACGAGAAATCTTCTCGCCCTTCTCTGGGGTTGCGAAGCCGCCTCCATTACAACAGCCGATGTAAAAAATCGCCTGGGCGGCGACCATCCGGTCACCAGGCTCTTTATCCACTGTGACAACGCCTCCTATGGCGCGTCTGAGCTCAAAGAGGCAGAACGAGACAGGCTTCATAAAGAAATTAGTGAGATACTTGGCGAACTGACATGAAAAAACGACCCTGCCTGATGCCTGTTTTTTTGATCCTGCTGACCTGTTCACACGCCATGGCGGATGGCAGATTGCAGGATACCTCGATTGACGCGTGCAACGCCCTCTATCACGAGAACAATTTTGAAGATGCCATCGGCTGCTACCAGCGTCTCTCCAACAGCGAGCATTCCGCCAATGTCCTCTACAATATCGCCAACAGCTATGCGCAACTCGACCAGCCCGGCTACAGCGTTCTCTATTACCTGAGGGCACTGTCCCTTAACCCCGGAGATTCCGATATTTCCGGAAACCTGGCAATGGTCAAGGATGAAAAAGGTTTGTTTCCTCCCGAAAAACCGGCTATACTACGGTTCTTCAGCCTGCTGACGCTTGCTCAGTGGTCTATCCTCTGTCTTCTCTCGGCAGCCGGATACCTTGTTTTTGCCTGCACCAGGCTGAGCAGACCGAAAAACATGGTACTGGAAACATTCGTTCTTCTTCTCTGTACGATCCTGCTGGCCGCAGGTGTCTTCGGCGCCGGAACACGCTACAGGGAGTGGCAGCAGGCGGTGGTTGTCAAAGACAGCCGGCTGCTCGTTTCACCGTTTGAAAATGGCGCCTCGCTCGGCTCAATCGATCAGGGGTCGCTTGTTTCCCCCCACAAGGAACACGGCGATTACTGGTACGTCACGGATGAGAGAGGAAGAAAGGGATGGCTGAAAGCAGAAACCTTCGAGTCTATCCTGCCGTAATGATCCTTGCCGCGCTACATCCTGCCAAGATGATGCTGAACGATTGAGATTGCCGCAATTGTCGCCGTTTCCGCGCGCAGCAACTGTTTCCCAAGAGTGACTGTCTGCCATCCCTGCTGCTGCGCCTCGAGGATTTCCTGATCGGAAAAACCACCTTCAGGACCAAGCATGATGCAGACCGGGTCAAATATCTGCCCCCAGTCAACATTCGACAGGCAATAGTCCCGCTCCCCTTCCCAGAAGAGCAGTCTCTGTCCTGTTTTCTCTGCAGGAACAGCCGTACCCAGGGCCGCCGTCATTGCCATCTCTTCCTCACATTTCATCAGGGTCAGCCGCAGGCTCTGTTTGCAGGCGCCTTCGATCAGCTTCTGCCAGCGCTCTGTTTTTCTCTGCCGGCGATCCTCTCCGGCACGTCCCTGGCTGCGGCTCGAAACAAAAGGAACGATTTTCTCAACGCCAAGCTCCGTTGCTTTCTGGATGACGAGGTCCATTTTCTTTCCTTTGAGATCAGCCTGAAACAGCCAGAGTGCAGGCCCCCGGGGGCTGCTGCCCTGCTGCCGGGAAAGCAGGCGAACCGCCACCCGGCGGCCAACCTCCTCGATCTCCGCGGCAAAAAGATTTCCGCATCCGTCAAAAAGTTCCAGCCGTGTACCTGCAGCGAGCCGCAGCACATGAGTGATATGATGTGATTCTTCACGGCACAGCCTGACAACTGAATTACGTACCTCATTTGGATCAAAAAGAAACCGCCGCATTAGACGCTCAACCCCAGTTTTCCCGACGCACTCACCGTCGTTTATTCTACCCGAATGCTGCCGGAATGATCGAAAGCACTATTGTTTGACAATTAATTCGAATTCAACTATTTTAATATTTCTACAGTATACGGGCAAGTTAACTCACCTGGAGAGACCATTATCATGCCAACACCTACCCCGGATAACAATTTCACGGAGCAACGTCTCAGGGAACGCTTTTCCATGAACCTGCCGGTACGAGTTTCAACCAAAACCGACGGCGAAATAAAAGTCCGGTATGAGGGCGTCATTGCTAATATCAGCTCCGGCGGCGCATTCATCGCCACAGACGAACCACTTCCCGTGTCATCCTGCGTTCATCTGGAATTTCTTATCTCTCTTGAAGAGCTGAAAGCGCTCCGCTTTATCCTCTCCTTTGAAACAATCCGCCATTTCGAGGGCAGGGCCGCCTGGGTGAAAGCCTCCGGTATCATCATCAGGCATGAAAACAGAGGCATGGCAATCGTTTTTTCCGACGACTACCAGCTCGCCCCGCTGCAGGCTGCAGGCGACTAGTCCTGCTGCGATAAAAACCGCTATCGCTTTCTAAACACCAATGCCCCCCACTCGCCCTCCTGTTTTTCCTGAAGCAGCCGAAAGCCGAGTCCTTGGAAACAGTCGCAGATGCTCCGCGTCTGATCGCCGTAAATCAATCCGGACAGGATCAGTACCCCTCCGGGTCTCGTGACTTTTTCCAGATCTCGGGCCAGCTTGATCAACACATCATGGACGATATTGGCAACGACCAGTGAATAGCGCCCCGCTACCTCGGCCAAGGGTGCCTGTGAAACGCTCATCTTCTGCTGGAGCCTGTTTCTCCGGACATTACGCTCGCCGGCAGCCACCGCTTCACCGTCATTATCAATTCCCAGCACATCGGTTGCTCCCCACAGTGCCGCAGCCATGCCCAGGATACCGGTACCGGTGCCCACGTCGAGCACCGTACCATCCTGAACAAAGTCGTTTTCTGATCTGATCAGCTGCAGGCAGAGCCTCGTGGTCGCGTGATGTCCGGTGCCAAAGGCCATGCCGGGATCCATGACGATCACCGCTTCATTGTTTTGCGGCCTGTAGGGTTCCCAGCTTGGGGCGATAACCAGGCCCTCCAAAATTTCGAAGGGCTTAAAGTACTCTTTCCAGTTTTTCGACCAGTCCTGATCAGCTACTATCTCGCTTTCAACGCTCGGTTTATCGACCCGGAATACAGCTGCCATTTCATCGGTAAATTGTTTTACTGCAGCTTCCATGGCCTTTCGTTCGTCATCGTTCCAGCTGTCGGCGATGATGAATGCGTGTATTGCCTGTGACGTCGGTTCATCGTCAACGCTGTATTCCACCGCCGCGTTCAGCACACCGATCAGGAAGTCGCTGATCGACTCGGTGAGGATCGCCTCAGCCTTGATTGTCACTTTGGTAACCTGCATACGTCCTTCCTGCACGATGAAGAGAATTTCCCGTTTCTGTATAAAACCCGATCCGGCTGGTACCGGATTCACTGACTTCTATGTAACCCGAACCAGAGCAAATACCAAATACAAACGAACTCACCCCACTCCGGTCCGGTCGAAAAGAGATGCAGCGGTGAGGCGCTGAGATAAGCGTAATTTTCTCCAGACTCATTGATTTTAGTGATTATCTTTGAATCTAACTGTTCTCCCGGGCAGTTTTTTGTTGACACAGCAGCCAATTCTCAACATTATCTTCACTGCAGAAGGACATGGCGGAACATCTCTCTCACCATCTGGTATACGGAACGCTGAAGGATTATCTGACCGGCGAAGAGTTGACCGATACTGACGACGAGCGCCTTCGCCAGCAGATCAGTAAAATGATGGTTGAGACGCTTGGCTATCGCAGGCAGGAGCTTGAACCTCGCCTCTTTATCGATACCCTGTTCACCCGTAACTTCGTCAGATCCACGATAGACCTGACGGTTACGCTTGACGGCAGGCAGTTCATGATAATCCGCTACGGACCCGGATCGCTCGTCAGCCGCGAACGTGCAGCACTTGCTGCAGCGCGTCTTCTCAACAGCAGCTACCGGATTCCCCTGGCGGTGGTTACCAACGCACGTGATGCTGTATTGCTGGACACCGTCACTGCAAAAGTATTGAAGGAAGGAATGCAGTCCATTCCAGATCGGCAGGAGGCCGTTCATCTCCTGCCGCACCTTGTTTTTCTTCCACCCCAGGATGAGGACAAAAGGATACGGGAACAGCGCATTCTCAATGCCTTTGACCTTGAACGCTGCTGTATTGGCATTTAACCAACACGCTTCTCTTTCTTATCGAGGTACCTATTTATGACCACTCCCGAACAAAACTGGACCACGTCAAGCTGGAAAAATTACCCCGCCCGCCAGCAGCCTAACTGGCCCGATCAAACCTCACTTGACAAGGTCCTGAAAGAACTGAACCGTCTCCCGCCCCTCGTCTTCGCCGGTGAAATACGCTCGCTGAAGGCGCTTCTTGCCAAAGCGGTCACGGGAGAGGCGTTTCTGCTGCAGGGAGGTGACTGCTCAGAAAATTTTTCCCAGGTCAGTGCGCCAAAAATCAGGGAAACCCTGAAGGTTCTCCTGCAAATGGCCATTACCCTCACCTATGCGGGCGGGGTGCCGGTCATCAAGGTAGGCCGTATTGCCGGACAGTATGCCAAGCCGCGCTCTTCCGATACCGAAAAAGTCGGCAACCTCGTACTGCCCTCCTACCGCGGGGACATGGTCAACGATGCCAAGCCGACAAAAACAGCCAGGACCCCGAACCCCAAGCGAATGCTGACCGGCTACAACATGGCAGCCTCGACGCTCAACCTCCTGCGCGCCTTTACCCGCGGCGGTTTCGCCGCCCTTCACCGGGTCCAGGCCTGGAACCAGGAATTTGTCGCACAATCACCAATGGGCCGTTCCTACGACCGCCTGGCAAAACAGATTGACCAGGCCATCCAGTTCATGGATACCATCGGCATCTCAATGGATAACCCGCAGATAACGCAGGCCCAGCTGTTTACCTCTCACGAGGCCCTGCTCCTCGGCTACGAAGAAGCGCTGACCAGAATCGATTCAACCACCGGCGACTGGTACGACTGCTCCGCCCACATGCTCTGGATAGGAGAGAGAACCAGGCAGGCGGACGGTGCCCACGTTGAATTTTTTCGCGGCGTCCTGAATCCCATCGGCATCAAAGTCGGGCCCGATCACGATATTGACGACATAAAGAGAGTCGTTGATATTTTAAACCCGCAGAATGAAGCGGGCCGCATAACCCTGATCACCAGGCTCGGTTCGGAAAAAATCGAAGACGTTTTACCGCCGCTTCTCAGGGAAATGAAACGGGAGGGGAGGAACATTGTCTGGAGCTGCGATCCGATGCACGCCAACACCTATACGGCCGAGAGCGGTCATAAATCGCGCAACTTCAACGAAATTCTCTCTGAAGTAACCAGTTTCTTTGAAACTCACTGGGCCGAGGGCACCATACCGGGAGGAGTCCACTTTGAGCTGACCGGAGAAAATGTCACCGAGTGCACCGGCGGGGCCCGCGAGCTTGCGGATGATGACCTTAACCTCAACTACCAGACCAGCTGCGATCCGCGCCTGAATGCGGAACAGAGCCTTGAAGTCTCCTTCCAGATCGCTGAAATGATCAGAAAATAACACGACAAACCAGGGCCGCTTGACCAGGACCCTGGTTTGCAAGATTACAATTCAGTAATCTTGCTTGACCCGCCTTTCTATCCGTTTACTGTTTCATCATACCGATTCACAGAACCACCAATTACAAAACGGAGACCCCTATGGAAAGGACACAAAAATTCTATTTTCCTGCACTATTTGTTTTTACCATGGCAGTTCTGATGGCAATAAATGTTGCCGCGGCACGGGCTGCTGACTCCAAGAACGGCATTGAAATTCTCGATCGCTCCGCAAAAGCATTTGCAAGCGTGGTAAAAGACGTGAAACCGGCTGTTGTGCACATCAAGGTAACCAGCACTGTCAATGCAAGCCAGGACATCGAACAGTTTTTCAATCACCCGTTTTTTGAACGCTTTTTCGGACCCCAGTTTCAGCAGCCGGATTCCCAGCCCCGTAAAAGGCAGCAGTACGGCGCCGGCTCGGGCTTCATCATCAGCAAGGAAGGCCACATCCTGACCAACAATCATGTTGTTGAAAACGCCGAGAAAATAAGCGTTACCCTGTCAGACAACCAGGAAGTTGAGGCCGAACTGGTAGGAACTGACCCACAGTCGGATGTCGCCCTGATAAAAATAAATGTTCCTGGCGACCTGCCGACCATTACCCTCGGTGATTCCGAGGCGCTCGAGGTCGGCGAGTGGGTTATTGCCATCGGCAACCCCTTTGGTCTGGACCAGACGGTAACCGTCGGGGTCGTCAGTGCCAAAGGCCGAAGCAGGGTCGGTATCAACGAGTATGAAAATTTTATCCAGACCGATGCGGCCATTAATCCTGGCAACTCCGGCGGACCGCTTCTCAACATCCACGGCGAGGTTGTCGGCATAAACTCGGCTCTGTACAGTCGAACCGGCGGCTACATGGGAATCGGCTTCGCGATTCCGATCAACATGGTGAAATCGATTGAAGACCAGCTGCAGAAACACGGCAAAGTTACCCGCGGCTGGCTCGGTGTTGCCATTCAGGATGTGACTGAGGATCTGGCAAAGTCTTTCGGCCTGGAAAAAGCAAAAGGCATCCTGGTCAGTGAAACCCAGCCGGATTCTCCTGCCGATAAAGCGGGAATCAGGCAGGGCGATGTTCTCTTGTCACTCAACGGCACTGAACTCAAAGATGTTGCCGACCTGCGCAACAAAGTCGCACTGATTATCCCGGGAACCGAGGTTGCCGTGCAGCTCATCAGGGAAGGAAAGCCGCTTGATGTCAACGTCAAAATCGGCGAACAGCCTGCCGATTTCGGCAGCCTCGCCCAGAAACAGACAACCAACAGTGTCCTTGGTAAATTCGGGCTCACGGTGCAGGATCTGACCCAGGATCTTGCCGAGCAGTTCGGTTACCAGGATCGTCAAGGTGTCATCATAAGCGAGGTTTCGCCGGATAGCCCGGCAGGACAGGCGGGGCTGAAAACCGGCCAGCTGATCGAAGAGCTCAACAAGACCAAGATTACTTCAGTTGCCGACCTGAAGAAGGTTATCGGCCAGTCGGCCGACAGCGAGCGGGTACTGCTGAAGATCAGGTCAGGCAATTTCAGCCAGTACGTTGTTCTCAGGTCCAATTAACCCCACCCCACACTCCGGTGCCGTTGTCAGGACGGTACCGGAGCCTCTTTCCTTCTCTGGGAAGCGATGCGTTTGAATATTTTCTGGATGACGGGAAATTTCTCAAAGTCTCTTGTGGATATTTTCCTCAGCACGGCATCGCTGGCGCAGACAACCGTTGCATTTCGCTTCCGCTGCCTGGAGAAATAGGCCATCTCACCAAAAATACTGCCGGAGCCGAGTGTGGCGATGACGTTTTCCTCCTCGTCCAGGGTAATCACCGTACCGCTGTCGATATAATAGATACCATCGGCAAGGTCATTGACGGTAACAATCACATCTCCCTGTTTGTGCCATTCAAGGGTAAAATAGTTTTCCCACCCTGTATCGACGACAAGAGCCTCGTAAAATTCCTTGTCGACCGCCTTTAACAACTCTTTTGATAGATGGAGCAGGCGGGCGCCGAGGGGATCATTTTTATAACCGTAAATTTTCATCCCCATGCGCTTGAAATCGCTGAACGGATACGGCGTTTCACGGATATATTCAAGTATCCGCTCTGTCGCGATATCGACCGTACCACAGAGATTCTGGTATATTTCCTTAGCCCGTAACAGAATCTGCCGCACCCGCGGGAAATCAGGCTCAATTGACAACAATTCATTACCGCAGAAAAGCTCCATCGCCTCATTTTTCAGCGCAATAAACTCCGCCAGTTCGGCGCTATCGGCATCAGCGGGGATGCGGTGCAGACCGGGCATGTAGACGGTCTGCAGGTGAACGGGGTGATTTATATTCTGGGGGGTGACTTTGCCAACCAGGACCAGGTACTTTTTCATCTCTTCCTGGTTGGCGGCAACATCCCGGTCCATCAGTACCGACGTACCGAAATAATCGCACAGCGCCTCAAGCCGGCTGGCAATTGCAAAAACCGTCCCGAATTTGGCTGTTTTGTTGCCGATATGGGCCTCGAGAATATCTCCCATAAACAACCCCATCCGGGTAGCCACTATTTTTTTATTGTTGATGGCACAGGCCAGCTCGGTTGCCGCCGCCAGGGCCCTGCGGCACATGGGTTTTGAGTCTTCTCCGGGACGCTTGCCGAAAATAATCAGGGCTCCGTCGCCGGCGGACGGTTCTATTTCAATCGGTTCATATTCTGGCTTGTTGATAAGGGCATGGAGGGTCTGGTGATACTCCACCACAAAATCCCTCACCTTGTCAGGTGTCATCGAGCTCGTTCTGCGCGAATAACCGACAATGTCGGTCAGCATTATGGTAACTTCCCGTTCAGCCTCGCGTCCCTGCTTCTCAACCATAACCTCTTTCACCTCACCAGCCCAGCCGTTGCACGTGGACGCATGATCCGTCGTCTATGAACATTGTCCCCCCACCATCAGGCGCAGTCATAATCATTGTATACATGGAGCGCTGGAAATGTCAAATTGTCCCGCACAGTTACTAAACTGCACGGGACAATTTGAGAGTCAAAGCCCGTTATGGCTTGCCGGGGAAACAGATCTTCAAGACATCGGCGAAGGTAGCGACAAAAGAGGCAGTGACCCCTTCTTGTATGTGGTCAGGCAAAAGCTCAAAATCTTCCTTGTTGTCCTCAGGAAGAATAACCTGTTTCACTCCCGCCCTGGTCGCTGCGATAATCTTTTCCTTTACCCCGCCGATCGGCATGACCAGGCCGCTCAACGTCAGCTCTCCGGTCATGGCGGTATCGGGTATCATCGGTTTGCCGATGGCCAGCGAATAAAGCGCGCAGGCCATGGTTATACCGGCCGAAGGGCCGTCTTTTGGCGTCGCTCCGGCAGGAACATGAAGGTGAATAAAATGCGTGCGGAAAAATTCGAGTCTCTTCTGGTCATTATCAAACAACGACTGAACATAGCTGTAGGCGATCTCCGATGATTCAATCATCACCTTGCCGAGCTGCCCTGTCTGTTTGAAGCCCGAAGTACCGGTGGATACGGATCCAGCCTCGATATGGAGCGTCGTTCCCCCCATACTGGTATAGGCAAGGCCGGTTATCACGCCAACCCTTGGCTTGCGGAATATTTTCTCATCGGCAAACGCCCGCTTGCCCAGCATTTCCCGGAGATCACCCTTTTTGATCCTGACCGACTTTTGGGGATCAGTGACAAACTCCTTGGCGACCTTTCTGAGGATTTTCTTGATTCGATTTTCCAGCCCCCGAACCCCTGCTTCCCGTGCATAGCCTTCAACAATGGCATTGATGACCGGTTTTGAAATACTCACCTGGCTTTTCGTCAGGCCGTGCAGGCGCAGCTGTTTCGGAATCAGGTGGCGCCTGGCGATTTCAACCTTTTCAGCCTGGATATAGCCCGGCAGCCGAATCACCTCCATGCGGTCGATGAGCGGGCCGGGAATCGTCTCCATCTGGTTGGCCGTACAGATAAAAAGAACCTTGGAGAGATCAAAACGGACATCAAGGTAATGATCGAGAAAATCCTGGTTCTGTTCCGGGTCCAGCACCTCGAGAAGAGCCGAGGCGGGGTCACCGCGGAAACTCGCCCCGATCTTGTCGACTTCATCGAGCATGATGAGTGGATTGGCCGTCTTGCAGGTCTTGATTGCCTGGAGGAACTTACCGGGCAAGGCACCGATATAGGTCCTCCGATGACCCTTGATTTCGGCCTCGTCACGCATGCCGCCAAGGGAAAAACGATAAAACTTTCTGCCGACACTCCTGGCAATTGACTGCCCGACCGATGTCTTGCCCACCCCAGGCGGTCCAATCAGCAGGATAATTGATCCTGACAGGTCACCCTTGACGATGCCGACTGAGATGAGTTCGAGAATGCGCTCTTTTACCTCGTCAAGGCCATAATGATCCCGGTCCAGTATACGGGCCGCCTTGGTGATATCGTAGCTGTCTTTGCTGTAAACACCCCAGGGCAGGACCGTAAGCCAGTCCAGATAGGCCCTGGTTACATTAAATTCAGCCGAAGAAGGTTCAAGAAGCCTCAGCTTTTCCAACTCTTCGTTAATCCGCTCCTGGGCTTCTTCGGAGAGTGTCAGTGCTTTCAAGCGTTTTTTGAATTTTTCAATTTCACTTTCGGAATCGTCTTTGGCAATACCCAGTTCTTTTTTTATTTCCATCAACTGCTGTTTGAGAAAAAACTCGCGCTGCTGTTTTGACAGACGTTCTTCGATTCTCTTTGAAATATCAGCTTTGAGCTTCGATATCTCTATTTCCTTTTTCAGCAGGACAAGCACGCTCTCCAACCGCTTTCTGACACTGGACGTTTCGAGGATCACCTGCAGCTCAGAACCCGAGGAGGTGGTCATCGAAGCGGCAAAATCTGCAAGGGCACTGGGATCGCTGACATTAATACGCTCGAGGAGCAGCCCCAGCCCTTCCTTGAACAGCGGGTTCAGGGTGACCAACTCCTTGATGCAGTCGATAATGGCAACCGAATAGGCCTTCAACTCGTCAGTTGATTCGCGAATTCCCTCGAAATGATAACTGACCAGTGCCCTGAAAACCGGCTTTTCCTTGATCAGTTTCTTGACGCTGAAACGTTCCTGGGCCTGGGCGACAAGCTGAAGAGGTTCTCCCCGTGTGAGCGTTGAAATCTGCACAACTTTGGCCGCCACACCAACAGAAAAAAAATCTTCCATGGTTTCGGGGGCGCTGGCAATTCCATCTTCGCTCGGCCTGACCAGAAGCAGCCCCAGGTATATTGGAACCCCCTTCTGCTGCGCCTCGAGAATTGTTTTCTGGATGCGCGGGTCCTCGACAATAATCGGCCCCATCATTTTGGGAAACATCGGCCGATCAAATAGCGGGATGATCAGCAGGGTTTCCGGCAGTATATCTTTGGCAAGAACAAGGGAGGTCTCCTTTCCCTTCCCTTCCTTTTCCTCGTCAGAGTCCACGACGTCGTCGGCTGTAAGAACAGTCGGTTTTTCAGACATTGCTATCTATCTCCTTTCAATTAAAGACGATTTTCTCTTTTGCTCTTCAGCAACATTAAATCCGCTTTCAGATTTGGCAATAGTGACTGAAATCGAAAGACCCCGGCAACAACAAAAGGCATCATGGATAAGAAGCGCCGGGCAGTTGTCTCTCAGGTAACCGTCTAGCGCAGCAGGCCAATGACAAAAAGAGCTGCCAGTACAAAAATAAAAAAGAGACCGACGCTGAAGTTGGCCTTCTCTTCTCCGCCATGATCATGATCGTGGTTTTCCATGTATTCCCCTCCTCTTTTTTTCAGATACGCTGTGAAGAAACTACTTCTGCTCTCCGCTGTCTCCGGCCGACACCACGCTATCACCCCCTGCCCCGGCGTCTTCCCTGCCAGGCTCGATGGTACCCTCAGCCGCCGTAAGTTCCGGAACAACTCGTGCCTGGTAGGCACCAACCATCAGAAACGTTGCCATTGGCTGGGTGAGCAGAAAAGCAAAGGGCAGCGAAGAGCCCAGAGACATGATCACCACATAGAGAATCGCCACGACAAGATGATCAGTCAGCGGAGGCTTGACGGCCTGATCCCACGACATTCTCAGGGCATCAAACAGGCCAAGCTTCTGATCCGTCATCAGCGGCAGCAGGTAAAAAGCGGCAAATGCCACAACGGCGATGACCACAAAACCGGGTAAAACAAGAAGCGTAAAGCCAATCAAGGCAACAGCTGTTACCAGCAGAAAAAACAGGAACAGCGGCAGAAAAAGCCTCATCTCCGAAAACAGGTCCCCGATCTGCGGCTGCCGCCCTTCCCTGACTGCCAGCAGCAGAGACTGGACATAGCCGGCAGTGGTAACCGGAGCAAGAATCCCAAGGCTTACGATGATGACAACGAGCTGAACAAGGGTCATCAGCAAAACGGGACCGATAAAGTTCAGTGTATGATTCCAGCTCTGGACGATCAACTTTTTAAAATCCATGCCCTCCTCCTTCTGTTTTATTCAAATAACAGTTCAAGAACCTCCTGGATGGTCGCAACGCCGGACAACTGGATCGACGACTGTGATCTCAGTCGATCAGCATTTGATTTCGGCATCACAAATCTGCTGAAGCCAAGGCGCTCGGCTTCACGCAGACGCATTTCCATATTGCCGGCAGCACGAATCTCACCGGCAAGTCCGACCTCTCCGCAGACCACGGTATCCGCGGCAACCGGTTTTTCCTTCAGGCTCGAGGCCAACGCACAGATCACCCCGAGGTCCAGCGCCGGCTCGTCAATACGTATGCCCCCGGCGATGTTTAAAAAAATATCATGGCCGTACATGTCCATGCCAGCCTTTTTCTCCAGCACCGCACAGAGCAGCGCCAGCCGCTGGGGATCGGCCCCGATTGCCGTTCTTCTGGCAGTACCCAGGTTGGTGGGGCTCACCAGCGCCTGTACTTCAACGAGAATCGGCCGGGTTCCCTCAACACTGGGAAGAACCACCGAGCCGGGGACATCGAGGGGCCGTTCCGCCAGAAAAAGCTCCGATGGGTTGGTCACCTGCACGAGTCCCTCCGCCTTCATTTCAAAGACGCCGAGTTCGTTTGTGGACCCGAAACGGTTTTTCACTGTTCTCAACATTCGAAAGGCATGGCTGCGGTCACCCTCAAAATAGAGGACCGTATCGACCATGTGCTCGAGAATTCGGGGGCCGGCAAGCGTCCCTTCCTTGGTGACATGGCCGACAAGGACGACTGGAATATTGTCGTGCTTGGCGATCTCGAGCAACCTGGCGGCAGACTCACGCACCTGCGTCACCGACCCCGGCGCAGACGCTATATCCATGCAGCTCAGGGTCTGGATTGAGTCAACCGCCAGCAAAGCGGGAGTCATCGCGCGCGTCATGGCGATGATTTTCTCAACCACGTTCTCGGTTGCCAGAAACAAATTACTGTCCAGCGCGGACAGCCTCTTTCCTCTCATTTTTATCTGGTGGGCCGACTCTTCCCCCGAAACATACAGGACCTCCTTGCCTTTTGCCGCAAGAGAGGAGAGCATGTGGAGAATGAGGGTTGACTTGCCTATTCCCGGGTCTCCACCGATCAGGATAACCGACCCCGGGACAACTCCGCCCCCCAGCACGCGGTCAAGCTCCCCGAGTCCCGTTACCAGTCTCTTTTCGCCGTGATCAGGTGCATCGACAAGAGAAATGGGCTTTGTAAACGGCAGCCCTGAAAGATCAGAGGCCAGCGTCGGACGCTCCTCTACGAGACTCTCCCACTGGCCGCAGTCGGGGCATCGGCCAAGCCACTTGATACTCTGATAACCACATTCCCGGCAGGAATACATTATCTTATCTTTTTTTCTCGACAAAGACATCTGGGTGCACTCCCGTCTGCTTCGTTGCTACAAAATTTCTATCATCACGACGTACTGGAGTACGCCGAAATAATAGAAATTTTGCGCGCCTCGCTTATGAAGCTTTTTACTTAACCATCACAAAATTTGCCTTTTTACGACGCCATCAACCTTTACAATCTCGTAAAAACAGAATCGATGGCTAAGTAAAAACTTCGAGAAACAAGAAGTGGTGTTTTTTCAAGTGTGAAGGCATACATATGGTATGTCGAGTGCTTGAAAAAGTGCCACGACGCAGGAATTCAAATTTTTTACGACGCCATCAACCTTTACTCTGGTGAAGGAATACCTATGATAACCTCACCATAGTAATCAATGCTAACTTTGTTAAAACCTTTTTGTTTTTCAGCAGCTCTTTATTATCTAAAATGATCAATGACCGCATGCAAGCGAGGAAAGATCGCCTGCTCCCCTGGATACCGCTTTCATCATCAGCCTGGTTTATTTTTCGCAGCGGCCGGCTGCTCGGCTGGTCTCTTTTTCTCGTCCTGGTCACCGCGGCGCTCACCTGGGGCGGCTTCCTCCTGACGACGGATGTTATCGATACACTGACGGGTTCTTTCATTCACGCCGAGCCGTCAACGGAGTCGTGGTGGGGCTGGATCAAATACTCGGGCTGGCTGGTGGCGAAGTCCCTTTTCCTGGTGGTCTCCAGGATCGTGGCCTTTTTTCTCGCATTTCTCGCGGCATACAGTCTCTCCGCGCCGCTCTACGTCTTTCTGAGCACCTCGGCTGAAAAAATATATTGCGGTGCTGCGTTTGAAGCCGATGCAGGGCTGAGCCTCGCGGGTATCTGCAGGGACCTCTGGGAAGGCATTAAAATAGGAGGTTTCGGCATTATTGTCACGCTCATCGCCCTTTTTGTCGGCTTTATCCCGGTGCTTGGCCAGGTAGCCGTCTTCCTGCTCTACTCCTGTTACTCAACGCTGATGTTTATTGACTATCCCGCCTCCAGGAGACGCTGGAGCCTGGGCAGGAAACTACACTGGCTCCGGGAAAACGGCTCGTTTTCCCTGCGGCTCGGCCTGATACCTGCCCTGGCCAGCATGATTCCGCTGCTCAATCTTTTTCTGATGGCGCTTATCTTCCCGCTCTTCACTGTTCACGCCACCCTTAACTTCTACACGATAGAGCACAACAAGAGGGTATTGCAGCACAATTCGCCGCCACCATGATCGGTCCTGCTAGACAAGCTCCGCCATCACCTGATTGGCAAACCGCCGTCCCCGGGCGCTGAGCCTGAGGAAATCCCTGCTCTCTTCCAGGAGTCCCCTGCCGACAAGCGCTGTCAGGATCGAGCCGTACTGGCCAGCGAGCGTCATACCGAACCTCTCGAACAGCCGTTTCTTGTCAACCCCCCTGAGCAGGCGGAGCCCCATCACCACCGTCTCTCGAAACGAAGCCTCCATATCCAGGATCTCATCACCCTCAACGACATCCCCGCCGCGTTCCATTGCCAGGCAATAGCGAAGCGGATCGCTGATGAGCTTGTAGCGCCTGCCGCCTTCAAAACCGGCAGCACCTGCCCCGCAGCCAACAAACTCCTCGTTTTCCCAGTAGCCGATATTGTGACGGCATTCATACCCCGGCCTGGCATAATTAGAGATTTCATACTGTTTTATCCCATGGGAGGCAAGGTATTCCCGGGTGAATTGCTCCATGCCGAGTATCTCCTCATCATCCGGCAATTCCAGCCGACTCGCGCGATACTGGTCGTAAAACCCGGTGCCCTCTTCAATGCTCAACTGGTACAGTGAGAGGTGCTGCGGCCGGAGTTTGACAGCCTGCTCCAGGGTTGCCCTCCACGACTCGGACCCCTGTGCGGGAAGACCGTACATCAGGTCAAGGCTGATATTGTCAAAGCCCGCTTCACGGGCATCTTCAAGAGACTGTCTGCTCTTATCCGCGCAGTGCCCCCGGCCAAGAACCCGAAGATCATCATCGTTAAAAGACTGCACACCGATGGACAGCCGATTGACCCCGCACTCCCGAAGCATTTCAAGGCTGGTCCTGTCGACGGTGCCCGGATTGGCCTCGATTGAGATTTCCGCCTGCTCCGAGAAGGTATAGTGCTTTCGGCAGGCCTCTATGATTTCAACAAGTTTTTCGGTCCTCAGAACCGTCGGCGTCCCCCCTCCGACAAACAGCGTATGAAGGATGCGTTCGCCCAGATCGCCGCCACTGCCGCCGATCTGGGCCAGCAGGGCAGAAACATAGCGATCATGAATCTCCTGCATGCCCGGAAACGACGAGAACGAGCAGTAGAAACACTTGGAGCTGCAGAACGGAATGTGGAGATAGAGGCTAGTCACCGGGTTCGCCTGTCGCCACTCTCTCGTTCAGAACCGTTCGGCACCAGCTCTCAAATTCTGTGATCAGGCCGTGATCGGCAAAACTGAAATGATCAGTGCCGATGATGATATGATCCAGCAGCCTGAGCTGCATCATTGCACAGACCAGGCAGAGGCTTTTGGTCAGCATTCGGTCCTGGGGGGAGGGTTCTATGGCTCCGGAAGGATGATTGTGAGCAACCACGAGCGCCGCGGCATGGTGCTGCAGCGCCCTTTTGACGATCTCCCGGGGATAAACACTGTTCACGTTGAGCGTTCCTTCGGCAACGACCTCCGTGTCGATGATACCGTGGGACGAGTCAAGGTAGATTACCGTAAAGACCTCAACCTTGAGCCCTCTCATCGAGTGGGCCAGGTAGTCTACCACACCAGCAGAAGAATGAAGATACGATTTGTTGTTCAAGCGCTGCCTGAGATACCGGTTTGCAGCTGCCTTGACGAAGGATAGGGCAAAACTGTTTTTCGGGCCGAGCCCCTTTAGCTCGACAATCTCGGCCGGGGCGGCATCAAGAACCGCGGCAAAGGAGGAGAACCGTTTCAACAGGGCACGTGCCGGCTCCTTGCAGTCTTTGCGCGGCGTTCCAAAAGAGAGGAGCAGTTCAAGCACTTCCGCATCACTGAAGCCGTCGAGCCCGCTGTCCAGGAACCGCTCCCGCAGGCGTCCCCGGTGCCCGGCCCCTTTCTGCTGCCACTCCTCCCTGTCCATTATTCCGGAACCCTTTTATTGCGATCCTGACAGCTCTTTGGCAAACAGTATGTTTGCCAGCTTCGGGTTCGCTTTTCCCCTGGTTTTCTGCATTAACTGCCCGACAAAGTAGCCCATGAGTTTTGTCTTGCCGTCGCGAAAATCCTGCGCCTGTCCCGGATTTTCCGCGATGATGTCCTTAACCATCTCCAGCAGCTCGGATTCATCGGAAACCTGCAGGAGATTCTTTTCCGAAACGATAGCCTGTGGATCTTTTGCGGTAATCAGCATCTCTGCAAAAACCGTTTTGGCGATCTTGCCGCTGATCGTCCCCGTTTCGACCATCTCGATCAATTCCCCGAGCTGCCGAGGAGAGACGTGACAATCGCTGATCTCCGCTCCCTTGAGCTCACGCAGCAGCTCGGTCATCATCCAGTTTGCGATCTTTTTCGGCGGAGCTCCCCCGGCCAGGGCAGCCTCGAAGTAATCGGCCAGTTCTTTGGACTCCGTCAGTATGACCGCATCGTATTCGGAAAGATCATAGTCATCCTGAAAACGCTGCTTTCTCTGGTCGGGAAGCTCGGGGAGCGTGCTGCGGATCTGCTCGATCCAGGCATCGCTGATCTCGACGGGAACCAGGTCCGGACAGGGAAAATATCGATAATCGTGAGCATCCTCCTTGCCCCGCATCGGCTCTGTTTTTCCGGTATCCGGATTCCACAGCAGGGTCTGCTGAACGACCTGCTCGCCCTCGAGAAGGATATCCCGCTGCCGCCGTACCTCGTATTCAAGCGCAGACTGGACATTGCGGAACGAATTCATGTTCTTCAGTTCGGTTCTCGTGCCAAGCTCCTTCCGGCCAACCGGCCTCAGGGAGATGTTGGCATCACACCTGAAACTGCCCTCCTGCATGTTGCCGTCGCAGACATCGAGGTACCTCAGGATTGCATGGATCTTTTTCAGGTAGGCAGAGGCCTCCCGGGGAGAACGGAGATCCGGCTCCGAGACGATCTCGAGCAGCGGTGTTCCCGTACGGTTCAGATCAACATAAGAGACAGGTTCCCGGTCATCATGAATCAGTTTGCCGGCATCCTCTTCCATATGCATCCTGGTGATACCGATCGTCCTCCGCACGTTATCAACATCGATCTCCACCGAACCCGCTTCAACGATCGGCTTGTCGAACTGGGACGTCTGGTACCCCTTGGGAAGATCGGGATAGAAGTAATTCTTGCGGGCAAATTGATTAATCTTGTTGATCCGGGAGTTTGTTGCCAACCCCATTTTTATGGCAAACTCAACCACTCTTTTATTCAAAACCGGAAGGCTTCCGGGCATCCCGAGGCATACCGGACAGGTGTGAGTATTTGGCGGTGAACCAAACGAAGTGGAACAACCGCAGAATATTTTCGAATCTGTTTTCAGCTGGGCGTGAATCTCCAGCCCGATTACCGTCTCAAAATCCATCGCTTCTCACGTTTAGTGTAATTATGCCGCTTTACCGCTTGCCTGGACCCAGGTCCTGATTGACTGCAGTTCAGCCGACCACTCACCTGATACCCTCACCTTTAAGAACATCCGGAACAGATCATTGACTATTCGCACCAGTTCCTCGAACAGAAACACCCGTTCAAGGATCATCCCTTCCAGTTCTTCATCGCTGTTTCCCGAACCCTGCTCAGTCGCCGCGGTCTTGGGCAGACGGACATTTCTAAACTCAAACAGCCCGGCGGCAAGCGTAACATTCCACTCATAGCTGTCCTTGACAAGCTGAATCCGTGCCTGCTCCGGTTTCTTGCCCATCATCAGGCCTGTTCGCGCCTCCTTCAGTTCCGTCTGCAGTCCGGTGCACACCAGTTTTTCGCTGGACTCCCCCTCGCCGTACTCCAGCAGCATATGTTTTTCAAGGACAACGGTAATATCGCCATACCCCGGCAGCTCGACACTGCCGCCGCGCTCTTCGCTCTTCCACCAGAGCCAGGTAAGAAATTCCTGTCCGAGAAAGCGCTTTTCAACCATCAAGTCTACTAAATCCATACCGGTCGGTCTCCTCTGTTTCTCAGACAAATATTTCAGGCGTCACATGCCCAAGCCGCTCCGCCTGCTCAGCGGTTAAAAGATGCTCGGCCGTGACATAGGGAATCTGCTGCACCAGCAGCAGGCCAAAGCAGTCCTTGAAGAAATCTTCCAGCACCGCATGTATTTTCTTGTTGGTGGAGAAAAAGAGCACCGTTGATTCTGAAAGATTCCAGCATAGATCAAACACCGACGGGATCGGGATCGCCTTCCTGATCAGCTCCGTCTGGACCCGCTGTTTGATTTCAGCTTTCAGGGTCCTGCTGACCTGCGGAATCTGTTTCTCAACCTTGATCCGCTCCTCTTCCTTCTGGGCAAACTTCTTGAGAATCGCCGGGGAGACCTTGCGCTCGTCTATTCGCAGGGTAAGCGTCACGTAATCACCATTTAGAAATGATGCGTAGCGGAACCCGGCATCGAACATGTTCACCACGGATACCCAGCCGATTGAATATTCGTCCATGTTGTCATCGATATCCCTGAACGAAAACGAGGCGATTCTATCCGCTAGAAACTCCATCGTGTTGGTGGGCAAATCCCCTTCCACCCCAAACCGGACAAAACTCGCCGAACCCCTTACAAATCCCATATATCACCACACCTTTTGCAAAAACGTTGATTATTCTGGACCATACCATCTGGTCCAGAACCACAGACGAGAATCCTTTATATCATTCACGCCTGTTTTCAACAATTCTTTTACAGGATTCTTTTCAATCTTCAGCTCACCTGCCGGCAGAAAACCTGTCAATTTCATCAAATCATAATCTTGACCTGCAGATGATGTGATGGTACAGTCTATTTCTGACTTTTTTCTTGACAGCAAAACATCGAGTTTGTATATAGCGTTGCTTCATGGGTCGTTAACTCAGTCGGTAGAGTATCTGCCTTTTAAGCAGAGAGTCGTTGGTTCGAGTCCAACACGACCCACCAGAAAGAATGAGGTCCCCATCGTCTAGTCAGGTCCAGGACACCGGCCTTTCACGCCGGCAACACCGGTTCAAATCCGGTTGGGGACGCCATATAAAAACAGGCACTTAGCTCATCAGAGTTAAGTGCCTGTTAGCGTCTTAGGAGGGCAATCCCTAAATCATCCCTCCCCAGGAGTCTCTGCCGGACTTAGCAACTCTAGTTTCCATATGTAACTGATATAACTTGATATGATTAAAATGACACGAGTCGAGAGTGTTGCAATATACGTTGTAATATCAATTTGTTACGAATCTCGGCAGTCGTAATTCCGATAGACTCCAAAGGGTAGTTGTTATATATTATTTGTTTTCAATATGTTGAATGTTTTTTGCCCTGAGAATCGGAGTAAAGAGTTTTTTATAACAACTTGATAGAGCTTTTCCTTGACTTTCATTTTTTTGATATGATAAAATCAGGTAATAAAGATAAAGCCACCCTCGTTTTATAATGGGGACGGAAAGCCACGGGTCTGTTTGATAGCCGGGTTGCCTTTAATAAGCAACTCGGCTATTTCATTTTCATATTCTCTTCAAAGGAGAGACATATCAATTAACTACGGACAGATTTGTTTGTTTAAGTGCTAAGGAGGGACACCCGCAACGCAAATACCAAGTAACATGAGCCACCCCTTTTGTTGACAAGATAGAAGGAAAAGTGACAATCAAAAAGCTTAAAAGGTGATGGCTCAGGAAGCCTTCGACTGCTCCATTGATGCGACGCCCTAGCCGTGGCCGGCATTGGCACCAGGGCGCATCAACAGAAAACCAGGAGGAGAGACAGTGCCACGCACACCTATTTTGAGGTCTCTACTCAAGAGACTGACAACGACTGGCGAGATCGACGCCAACCTGGAATCCGTCGCCGTCGATCTTGGGGCGATAATCACGGCGCAACCATGGCACCTCAGCGCGCTACGGGCAGATGATTTCCTGTCCCTCGACTTCTTCCTCTACAATATGAAGCCCGGACCACACGGTAACCCTGCCGCGGTGCGGAAGAACCCGGCGCGGCCTTCCTTTCTGGTCGCGCAATTCCAGGGCCAAGCCTTTGGCGAACAGGCGTTTATGTGGAGCGGCAATCCCGCCACATCGGAAGTCCCACCCGCACCACCAAGCGTCGTTGCTCGCGCGCGGATCGCTGGACCCAGCCGGCTCGCCTTTAAGATGCCGGCCCCATGTAAACAGCCTTTCGCTGGCCTTCTCGGATTTCCTCGACGCCTGCCGCACTTGGCCCATGTGCCTTGATTCCCTTGCCGTGCCCTTGCCCGCGGGTTTTACCGATGATCTTCCTGTAGGCGGCGGCTTTGGGGCGCTCTTCGACAGCAGAGTGCTCTCCTCAGCTGTCGCCTCGTCGGTCCTGTTGATGGCCGGTTTCCACGAGATGCGGGTGGGCCTTGCCGAGGCACTGGGTGGTGATGAATTCGCCGCAATCGACCGTGCAGCTGGTTTGGCGAGTCGGGCGGTAGTCGCACGCGTCAAGCGTCTCCTGGCGAGAGCAGATCTGGACGAAGGACTGCTGGCTGAATTTGCCGACGAGCAGGTAAAGGCTGCCGCAACTGCCGCAGGCGTGAGTGCCGCCAATCGGCCAGCCATCCGGGTACTCGTTGACCTTGAAGTGGCCAAAGAAGTGGCCCGTCCCGAATTTGCCACGACCGGTCGACCAACCGTTTGGGGCGCTTATCAATATCCCCGGTATCCTCCGGCTCTTTCTCAAGCCTCATAAACCTGCACTAACGGTAACCTCGCTTGAACTGCCCTACCGGCTTTACCTGACCCCGATCGAGCCCGCGGGGTGGCGGCATGCGCTCACCGCGGTGAAGTTTGGGAGCCGAACAGAGCTCTGGCACACACGGCTGGCAACCAAGGTTGATGGTTTGCCCGACGAGATGGCAGCCTACAAGCCGATGCTGCGAGCAATTTGGTCGCCGGATTACAAAAAACCAAACAACCAGCAGCCCTTTGTCATGCCGATGATCCCTGAGGACCGCAGCGACATCGTGCGGCTCACGGCAGGCTTCGACGAGCAAACCTTCAAGCCCAACACCGAGATCTCCGAACCCTATATCCCGAAGCCGATCACGTCACACTGTACAATCCTGACGGCACTCGGCGCGTGGTTGAACAGTGAAGGCTTCTGGTCGCGCGCGCCAATTGACACGGACGAAAACGGTGATGCTACGTTGCTGCCAACCGAGGCGTGGCGGCACATGTCTGCGATGGGCCGGGATTACTACGTCCGCATCATCAAGCGCGGTTTCGTTTACTGCCTCGGGCACTCGGCCTCGCTCATTACCATCAGCGAACGGATGTTCGAAGATATTCCAGGCTCCAGTGATCGAGCAGCCTACCTGCGAAAATTCGACTTCATCCTGCTGCGCGAGCCCATTCGTCTCTACCCTGGCGATGGTCAGAAATTCGAGGGACGCGACTTCCCATTCCGGAAGGTCGAGATCCTGACCAAGGTCACACCCATCCTTCTGCCGCCCGGTTCAGACCCTGGGCAAGTGGTTGGCTCGCTGGTAACAGAGGCAGCACAAAAGAAGGTCTTCTGGCCAATGTACGACCCCGGTGACGGGTCCAAGCGTGACGTGAAATTCAAGATCCGCGCGACCGACATGTCCGGCCGCGAAATATCGTTCTCGATGCCGCTTGTCTTTATTCGAAGTGACCAGAACACATCGGCTATTCTGAATCAGGTAAATACTGCCTATGGCACTGATGACCGCGTCAAGGTGCCGATCAACGGGCAATTGGTCGAGCTTGCGCCGCAGGTTGTCGATGGAGACACCGAAGGTGATACGGTCATACCGGTCCAGTCAATTACTTTCGGCGGCGCCTTACCGAACAAATCGCTGCCTCCGAACCGGCCACGCTATTTCCCGTTTGCCGCACAGATGGAGGTCAACGTCCCAGCGCTCGATCAACTCGCGAAATTTGGCAAGGCGCTCACAGTCTCTTATGCCGACGTATACAAAACGAGCGCTTTCGCAACTCCCCAGAACACCGGCCAGGTCTTCCTGAAGACCATGGGCGGCGACACAGGGCTCTCGTTCGGTGGTGGCGGCGCAGGTAGCGACGGCGTCGGTGGTCTCGTGGCGCCCAATATGTCAATCTCCGCTCTTTCCCGAAACAATGGTCCGGTTGGCGGGAACGAAAATGCGTTCGCAGGTGGTAATTTCGATCCGGCGGATTTCTTTCCCTCGGCCAAGCTGTTCGGCACGATCGACCTCAAGGACATCATTGCACCGGTTGCGATTAGCCTGATCGGAGCCGCTGTGCCGAAGCTCAAGAAGGTTGAGTACCCGGACAGGATAGAAGTCAGTTTCGAGTTCAAGCGCGAGGATATTTCCTCACCCTTGCCGATCCTTGTGACCGGTGCCGGCGGCGGCACGACACTCACTGTGGGCGCGAAGGCGATTTCCCATTTCACCGTGGACGATCCGCAGAACCCTATCGGCAACTTTAACGGCGGCGCACCCGATCCCGGACTGAAGGACCCTGAAGTGATCGTCGACGCCTCGCTCACCAATTTCAAGCTGAACCTGTTCGGCTGCGTCATCATCTGGTTCGACAATCTCCAATTTAAGCTCAAGGCTGGCGAGAAGCCGGACGTAGACCCCAAGCTCCATGATTCCAATCCGGTCGTCTTCGGCGGTCCGCTTGAGTTCGTGAACCGGCTTTCCGAGATCATCCCCTCAAACGGATTTTCCGATCCCCCTAAGCTCGACATCAGCCCATCGGGCATCGGCGTGGGCTATTCGCTAGGAATCCCGACGGTTGCGGTCGGTATTTTCTCGCTCCAGAACATGTCGATCGGCGCTCTCCTCCGTCTGCCATTCGACGGCGATCCGGTATCGATCCGCTTCAATTTCTCCGAGCGCCAGAAACCCTTCCTGTTGACCGTCTCGCTGTTCGGCGGGGGTGGTTTCTTTGCGCTCGCGCTTGACAATTCCGGGGTGCGAGAGGTCGAGGCCGCCTTCGAGTTCGGAGCGATGGCCGCGATCAATCTCGGCGTTGCCTCGGGGTCGGTCTATATCAAGGCCGGCATCTATTTCCACTGGAAAATTGATACGGTCGAGCTTGAGGGTTATTTCGAAATGGGCGGAGAGATGTCAGTCCTCGGCATCATTTCGGTTTCACTAAAGTTTCACCTGTCCCTCGGCTATTACAAATCCGGCGGCAAGTCTGAGGTGAAAGGGCAGGCGACACTGACTGTGGAAATCGAGATCCTATTCTTTTCAGCAAGCGTGTCGGTCACTTGCGAGCGCCGTCTCGGTGGCTCAGACGCCGACCCGCTTTTCGTGGAATTCTATCCGTCCCAAAACCTCTGGGATGAATACGCCGCGGCGTTCGCCTAACCAGGAGATGAGCTATGGCTGACAAGACCCAACATATAATGTGGACGGCGTTGCCGAACGGTTACGTCGAAGGGCTGGGCTACAAGGTTTCGGTGTTGGTCTCTCCAGAACTGACCCGGACACCTGCGGTGCCGCATACACTCGACGAGTTCCCAGACCTTTTAGACTGGCCTGCCACCCTCTCAAATGTCAAATTCACTTTCACCTTCCATAACGCGGTAATTGAGAACCCGCAGCTCGAAAGTACTCCGAACAGTAAGGTATGGACATCCGTCTTCCCACCCTCGACCTTCGTCCGCAGCCATCAGTTCGAGGACAGGCGTGGCACGACAGTTCTTAGCTATCCAATTGATACAATTCATGATTTTATTCACACGACCTATGCGACTCTGGTTTCGGAGGCCGGCGAGGAACTTCCTGAAAGGATCGACCATTTCCGAAACCTCAGGAAGCTCGTGGAAAAAATACCTGAGCCTAACGAAATCCTCGCGGCGCTCCGCGATCCGCAATATCAACTCGACCCGGACGACCCGCGTACGGCCTTGGCACTCCTCCAAGCCTATCACCGGCCTCTTTCCGCCGAGGAGACGGTAGTCTACCACAAAGACACGAGCGGCCCCGAGGAGGACCCGCGCGAAGATGCCAAGTGGCGGACGCATAAGCTCGTCAAGCTTCCTGACGAGCTCAAGTTCGGAGAGCTGATTGATTTCCATCAGATCGTGTCGTCGACAAACCAATACCACGGTCTGCTGCGCAAGCTCGGCCTGGTACTGGATTTTATCCTGCCCGAAGACAAGATGCCGGGCATCGCGATGACAGAGCATCTTCGCGTACGGTTGAACTGGGTGCCGACAGCCGAGGCTGCGAGCAAGGTCAAAACACTAGATGATACGCGGCCCTTCACCATGACCCGGCTCGAACCGAAAACCGCCTTCCAGCCGGTGAATCAAGACGCCTCGACACCTGTGATCGACGGCTATCTCAAGATTGCCGATCGTTTTCGCCTGATGCAGATCGACGTGGACGGGGGCTGGCATAAAGACCAAGAACTTCGCCCAGTCTCTGGTAACCATGCGTGGTGCAGCCAAGCGCGAACCTGAACCCCGCGTCGGAGCTCCGGCGCTTCAGACCGGCGGCATCATGCTCGTCCGAAACCTAAACGAGCCGGAAGTACTGACAAAAGCCATTGACCGATCGGGCAAGCATTTTGATGCCGAGACTGCGGGCGCGGACGTGGAACTATTTCAGGAAGATCTGATCCGTGGCTACCACACCGACATTCTCGATATGGACAAGGGCGAATGGCAGTCGCTCTGCCGCCGTGACGGACTGATTGATCTCGTCGATACTTTTGAAGATGTCGCTGTCGAGAACGAGGAAGGTCCTATCCGCCTTGGCATCACGCAGGCGGCTGATGGCGAAAATCCTGATGTGGTAAAGCTTTACGAGGGAATGTTCGCCTGGAATGGCTGGAGTCTCTCCGCCCCGCCACCGGGGCGAGGCGTACCGAGAAATGACGACGCCAGCCAGGCAAAGGACCCTGTCGAACAAAGCACCGATCGGGGATGACTTTCCAGGCCAATTTTACGGCCAAGAAAGGGCTCGCTGCCGAGCCTGCGCTATGGGCACACCTACCGGATGCGCGTGCGCATAAGTGACCTTGCGCTCAATGCTAAACCCTGGACGACCAAGGACGTTCATCCTGAAACCAGCAGCCAGCAAGCCGCTGACCTATCGGCGCTTCGAACCGGTGGAGCCGCCCGCCTTCACGCTTGGCCGGAAAGGCGGTGTTGCTGAAAAGCCCCGCGACCGGCGAATCCATAAACCGTTTAGCGGATCCGCACTTTCAACGACACCCCCTGTGGAGAACACCAAGGTTATCACAACGAAGGCCCGTCGCCATGTGGTCGCCAGCCGCACATCGATCAAGCAGGCCGAGACCCACGGGATGCTGGACGACACAACCGGCAAGCTCGACCCGGCGACCTACGGGATGCTGGTAAATCGAGACGCGCCACTGGAACTCGTCAAGCTGAGGTTTCGATGGCGTCGATCAGGATTATCCGGTCGCCAATGACGGCTTCACGCTACCATACATTCCCGACCCCTTCGCCGAGAAGGTGGCGCTGCGCTTTAAGGGGCCTGCGAGCGTCGGCGTCACGGCAGTTCCTGACGTGCCCTACTATTTGACCTCCGTTTCCTCGGACTGGCCCGATGCACTTCCCTTCCAGATAGTTATAGAGGAGAACCCGGGTGTGCAGCCTGAGTTCAATCCTGCGACACGCGTGCTTACCGTCCCGCTTGCCAAGGCCGACATCGTGAGGCTGAGACTGTCGCATGTCTTGCCCCAAGGACGGACTCGACCAGATGGGGGTATGGCAGTGGTTTCTCGACCGCTTTGGCGGTAACCAGCAGCTCGTCGATCAAGTGGCGAAGCTCGCCCTGGAAGGCGGCAACTGGACACTCACGCCCTGGACCGAGATCGAGCTGATCCACGCCGTTCAGAAACCGCTTGTAAAACCTGAGATGAAGAAACTCTTCATATCGCGTGCTCGGAGCTCAACCTTTGCGCGTCTAAACTTCTCGACGCCGGTGGATACCCACTCGACCGACAAACTGGACCTCTTCGGCCGCTGGAATGAGCCCCAGGATCCACTGAATGAGGCAGGACCAAAGAACGTGATTCGGCGCGGCCACGCAAATGAACGCAAGTTAGACTATTCAGAGGCACCCCGGCATGACTCCACCGGGAAAAGTAGATTACAAACGGATCAAGCATGAGTTCGGCGACACGCGGTATCGCCGCATCCTTTACCGGCTTGAGGCCACGAGCCGTTTCCGTGAATTCATGCCAGCTGTGATACGTGAGCCACTCGTCCCAGGAGAAACAAATCCACAGATCAAGGTGATCTCGGAAGAGGTCAACCGGCTGGGTCCCCAACAGCGCCCCGCCGCCCGCACCCGAGATTCTCTATGTCATACCAACGTTCGGGTGGACCCGCAGAAAGACCGGCGCCAAGCAAGCGAGCTGGCGCGATGGCGGTGGCCTTCGTGTTTACCTGAACCGCCCGTGGTTCGTGAGCGGCCATAACGAGATGCTCGCCGTCATGCTCCCGTCCGACAACGCCACCCGTGCGCAGATAGACAAAGAGCTGAAACCCTTCGTTACCCAATGGGGCACCGATCCGATCTGGGGAAGCACCAACATCTCAACACCGTCGCCCGGCCTCGCAGCCTTCCCAATGGCGGTGAAGAAGGGACCGTTTGACCCGGCTCGGCTTCCCACCTTCGTCCCCGACGAGGAAGCCGACCTTCCGCCGAAGATTTCAACATGGGACCGCTTGTAAATCCGACGTTGCCCACAGCCTCACCACTGCGCGTTAACGTTGCGCCGCACTTGGTGGACTATGATTCCGACCGACAGCTCTGTATTGCGACATCGTCGTGGATCCCGGCCGGTCCTACTATCCGTTCATCCGCCTTGCCCTGTCAAGGTATCACCCCATTTCCGCCCCGGGAGCGCATATCTCGCCGACCGTCACCACAGAGTTTGTCCAGCTCACTCCGGATCGCCTGGCAAGCGTTGCGCAATCCGGGCGGGGCAGCTTCGTTTGTGGGCCCTCTATGGCTATGCCCTATACCAAGGGGCCTGCCGGCAGGCGACCTTCGGCGGCAACCAGTAGTGTGCAGAAGCCCATTGTGACCGTCACGGTCGAACAGCTTGACGAGAGTTTGGGCCCCGATTTCGGCTGAAGACATTGAAGACCGCCACGGTAACCAAAAAGCGCGCGCGCGACTGGACCCGACCACGCACCACGACGGCGGGCAGCGCGTCTGTCACCCTGAGCAGACGGGCAAACGAACTGCTCGCTGCCCGGATTTACCTCAATCCTGGCCGATCCACAGATCATCGAACTCCTCCGCCCGCCGGTAATCTGGGAAGGCACCGCCAAACTGCCGGCTCGTGGCATCGCAGGCAAATCGCTCCGTCTCGCCTTCCGGGAATATGAGCGCCACAAGGTCGACAGCGATCACATTTCGATCCCCGATGGGGGCACCGGGACCCGAGCCTGCGGCTGGTATATGCCGAGTTCATCAAGCTCGCCTGACATCGGTTTTTAATCCGAGTCCGCTCCTCGAAAGCAGTTCCGACCTGGTTAGTTACAAACCGTGGAATTGCTGAAATACGGCAAAAGCGTGAAGCCATTTGCTAATCAAAAAAATATGCCATTATAAATTTAAGACAACAAACAAGTTGATTCCCGTCGTGTCAGTAGAATCACATCATTACGAATCCAGCTCATCGTTTTTAAAACTGGTCATTACTTGGCCAGTGGGGAGTATTGATTTACTTCCAGACCATCAGTGACGGAAGTTTAAATCCATGAGGAAAGTGATTTCCTTCAGTATTGCGTAGTTTGAAACCACTCTCTATGGAAGACTGAGTTCCCTGATATGCTAAGGTTTTATATACCAGGAATTTGTCCTTTATCTCAAAATTTACCAGTGACACCGTATATATACAATTTCGTGAAACAAGAGGGGTGCACGAAGATAAACAACCTGATTAATCTCGGTGGTTTTCCAGGTGGTTTCAAGTATCTTTTAGGCTATTTGTTGTTCTGTAAGCCCTTGAAAATACCTGGGGGAGTGCGCTATCAATGGGCCTTTCACGCCGGCAACACCGGTTCAAATCCGGCTGGGGACGCCACATGAAAACAGGCACTTAGCGGACATCGGCAAGTGCCTGTTTGTTTTTGAGGGATTTTCAAAGGGCGTGTTCTCATTTTCTGTCAAATTTGGACAGGCATTCCAGTCCCTCACGGGGTTCTCCCTGCAGACTGTCGCCCTCTGCTTATAAGCGGGCGATGCCGCACAGCATGCAATGTATTTCTGGTTGTGGCCTGTTGTCGCTGGCCAGGTTGGACCCGAACAGATGCCCCCTCTGCATTACAATCAGGAGAGCGATTCTAAAAACGATCTCATTCCTTTCAGTCCGGACCCGAATCTCATCCTGACCCTTAGTAAAAGATACTCGCACATATCCCGGCAACAGAAATGCCGTCCCTGGAATCACCGTAACATACTCTCTTTCGAGCAGTTCTTCAGCAAATACAATATCATCGGTGATTATATTTCCATTTGAAGAAAGTCCAATTGTATCTCGAATGTCCACAAAAAGTAGAAAGCGCCATCAGGTTTGACATAGGAGATATAAGGAAATCGATCCAATTCGGTTGCGATAATTTCCCTACGCTTCTGATAGGTGGAAACCATTTCATCCACTTCGCTTTTTGAATCCCGAATTGCTCCCAGAGCAGCCCACTGTGCCACAGAACAAGCCCCGGAGGTCAGGTGCCCCTGAAGGGCGGTGATTTTTTTTGATCAATTCTCTTGATCCAAGGGCATAACCGATACGCCATCCTGTCATTGAGTAAGTTTTACTGACGCCATTGATGTTCAGGATGTGTTCCTTTGCTTCAGGTGCGTAACACAAAGGATTACGATAATCACAGCCATCAAACGTGATACGTTCGTAAATTTCATCATTAATAATGTGAAGATCTTTTTCCATGGCCAGATCACAAAGATCCTCCATGGTTTTTCGACCGTAGATCACCCCTGTCCCGGATTGTTCGGGGAATTAATTATAATGGCAACCGTACTTTCGCTTACCGAAGCACGGAGCCGGTCAATATCAAGCTCGAATGTCTTTCTTTTGTTTCAACTATGACAGGTTTTCCACCAAAAAATCTATTTGTTCGACATAACTCACCCAGGATGGTGCGGTTATAATAACCTCATCTCCAGATCTATTATTGCCCCTAACGCCTCGAAGATCAAAGGCTTTGCCCCCGCCCCGATAACAATCTGATCGTTTTTATACATCAAGCCAAAACGATTTTTATAATAATCACTTACTGCATTTCTAAGTTCTCCAGTTCCGGCAGTGGCAGTATAGAAGGTTTTCCCTTCTTCCATGGCTTTTTCGGCATAGCGCCGCGATGCTCCAGGGGCCTTAAATCCTGGTACGCCCGAAGACAGCGAACGCACGGGCACCCCTTGATCTTTCAAATCTTTTGCTCTTTCAGCAACGGCACGTGTTGCGGAGGGCTGCATACGCAGCAGACTTTGGGATATCTTCATGGTCTTCACTTTTGATTGTCTATAACGTTTATCTCAAATGGCGCCGCAGTCTTCCCAGGCTGCACAGATTTCTAGTAATGACTGCGGGCGAACACCTTTCAGTTTTACTCCGCAATTCAGGTCCGCTATGTACTGCATTCTTTTAACGGCACCCTCTCCGACCATTGGCGCCATTCCATGGCGCGCATTATATCGATCGCGTCTTTCATCTCGTGCGCTTTACGAGCGGCATGAAAAAGATCACTCGCCATATATCGGTTAGCCGATTGTTCAAAGGTCGCTTTGTCGAGCGTTTTGCCGATACTGTCCTTGACGATTGATTCAACCCCCGCATTTGCGCGCAAACATGAAGGTCTCCACCAGAAGCGCCTCAAACCCTTTGGTGAAGATGCTTCTGGCAAGCTTTATTTGCGTCGCCGTTCCCGGAGGTCCCTCAATAACCTCTATGTTCATACCAAATGGTTTCATTTCATCATGCCACCGCTGCGCACCCGAGCCACAGGTAATAATGGGTACTTTGTGCCGGTCCACGATTAAAGGGCCCAGCATCGGGCTGTCGGCAAACCTGATATTTTCATCGAAACAATCCCTCCCTAGTTGTTTCTTGACCTCAGGAGCGGCGGTTGTCACATCAACCAGCAACTGCCTTTCATTGAGGTGGGGAATGAGTTCACCAGCGGCTACTTTGGTGTGTTGTGCGGGGAACGGCAAGGACCAGAATGTCGGCTGAATCTGCCAGGTCTGCAGGACTTTGCCGGACAACAACACCGGTTTTCTTGACGCGCTCAATTGCCTGGTCATACAACTGACCTTCGCTTCCGGGACTCAGTACAACATCAAAAACGAAAATCTTATCCAGCCCTTCCTCTCGCAACCCTTCAGTTAGATAAAAGGCCGCTTCCCCAAAACCGATAAATCCTAAGGCCACCATTTGTTCTACTCCCAAGCCATTTTTGCGATTAAATGAAGGACATTCTCTCGGTCAAGAACAACAGTTCCATCAACAACGATTTTTGGCGCCACATCAATAAGTCATAGTGCACTGCTGCTTTTACTGTACCACCGAGGGTAATGCTTGTGCCAATGCCAATGTGGCAGGTTGAGATAACTCCTTCATCTTCCAGCATAATACCGCACATACGGCAATTCGGGTTTAATCCAACTCCAATTTCAGCAATGTTATAGACGTTCGGATCCTTTTGCTCGACCAAATTCATTTTTAAGATATCAGCTTGCCTGCTCCCTCAATGTTGGTGATAAAACCATCTTTGACAGTAACTGTTACCGGAGCATCAAGAACACCGATTCCAAGATACGGGATACTGGCATCCGCCACGATTTGACCGTTTGCCGTTCCTTCAATGGTGAAACATTGGCTTCGACCGTCGGTACCGTGGGAAAATTCTCCCGCTCAACGACGCAGTAAAGTGCATTGCCCGGCGACCGGAAATGTCGACACGAAGATCAGTACCCCCCGGAGAAGTGAGGTGAATTTTACTCCCATTTTCAAATTTCTTGGCTACGCCCTGGCATATCGGCTTCAGCTTGCTGAAATTCGCTTCATACCGCCATGTGCCATCATTTCCTCTGTAAAGTCAGTCATAACAATCAACCGGCTGCCAGCTGCCGCCGCTCTTTCACCGCATGAGTATGTGTGATCGAATAACTTACCGGAATAAAAACAACATCCGCTGATTTCATTGCTTCCGCCACCGGTTTGGGCGGTTCCTGTCCTGCCCTTTGCCTCGGTTTCATGACCATTATCATCGTCTCAGCACCACGATCAATTGCTATCGTCGCTATCGTTTTCGCTATACTCGTGTTTGCTATATCCGTGACAATCAATACATTCTCACCAGGCTTTGTTTTGGTGCACACATCAACAAGTGTTTTAGCTCCGTTAAGCATTAAAAGTTCTCGCATTATTAACTCCCGTTTTTCTTTTCACAAATATTGGTTCTCAATTTTTTGTTCGGATTATCTTTCCTCATAGGCAACGGTGCCTTCGTGATAAACCATTGAGGAACACGACCTACTATCTATCAATTCTAAGACCACAGAAAACCCCATCAAATCCTTTGAAACGACACTGTGCCCTCTTTCTCAATCTGACCTAAGAGTCCCACTTCCCACGTCAGGTAAGCGTGCATCTCTTTTTCTGAATCATTCTCACGCTCGTAGGGTCGATACCAGACATCTTCTTTTTTTGAGAGGCTGCTTGTCATTCCCTTCTCAAGATTAAACCCGTTCTCAGCCCATGCGGCAGTCCCTCCCTGCAGATACATTACTTCCCCAGCATGTTGAGATTTTTTCAAATCCTGGGCTGCCAGGCAGGCGAGAATGCCGTCCGGAGACGTAAACACGAACGTTCCAGTCAAGCCGGCATTCTCGATGTCCTCGCTCAAGCGAGAACGAATCGCCCAGCAGGCCCCGGGGATATGCCCCGTCATATACTCCCTGCTCGAGGCCACATCGATAAGGGGAGAAGGTTTCGCGGGGAAACGATCAGTGATCTTAACTGTTCCGCCCTGATCACTACGACATCTTCTGGAACTCGCAATTGTTTAATACCAGATCCCTTTTTCAAGGTTCATTCCGCCAATACACACCTGACAAAACGAATACATCCTGCCAGCCCATCTGAACCAGCCAGGAAGCGGTCATTTTCGCCCGTATTTCATTGTCATCAACAAGAACCAGGCATGAATTCCTGACAGCAACGTAATCATCCGTTGCCTGAACCAATTGTCCGCCGGGAGCATTTTTTGAACCAATGATATGCCCGCCAAGAAATTCCTCTGGCGTACGGACGTCAAGGACGTAAAGATTTTTGGAGATGGTGCCATCCCTGCCATTCCAGCAGCTTCTTCCTGTCCAGCACCTTTACTCCACAGCGTCGAGCAACCCTCTGGGCACAGCGAGCAGCTGCGGA
This sequence comes from Desulfocapsaceae bacterium, assembly GCA_963674815.2. Taxonomy (GTDB): domain Bacteria; phylum Desulfobacterota; class Desulfobulbia; order Desulfobulbales; family Desulfocapsaceae; genus MADRE3. The sequence continues at coordinate 16,536 of CAXXTV010000004.1, read as the reverse complement.
CATGCCCGCCTCCGAAGGCACTGGTAAATCATCAGTTCGATCGCAGTCAAGTTCAAAACCTGAAAGATGCCAACCCATGGTACCATTTTCAAGCGCCATGACAGGATTGGGTACCCCCGCATTGAGCAGCGACTGTGCACCGATAATGCTATCGGGTTCTGCCAGCGCAATTGATAACCACCTCAACGTCCGGCTCTTCTTACCAACTCAAAAAAACGATAAAGGAGTTCCGCCCCGGGTACATTACGTGCTCCCTGGAATACTTACCCGTCGGAACTCTTCGGCGGGACGTGCATCAAAAATGAGAATCTTTTCATCCAAATCGATTTTTCTTTTTCAATGACGCGGCATCAATTCGTGGTGTCTTGTAAGTGGCCTCTACAAACTCTCCAAATGCTTTACTCAGCGTGTTTATCCCGGAAAAGAGCAGATAACCGGACTCATGCCAGTCTTCAATTCCACCCTCCAGAAACGTTATATCCTGATAACCCAATTCATGCAGACAGGCCGCTGCACGTTGCAGCAGATTGTATCTACCGGAGAAACAATCCCCAACCCAAGACAATCATGGTGTCCTGCCGTGGTACCATTTCAGGCACGAGGATTTCCATAGCGCTCAGAGGAACACTGCAGGCAGTGAGAATGTGAGACGTAGCAAATTCTCCCTGTTCGCGGACATCGATCAAAGCAAAACTCATTATTTGTCAGAATCATGCGGTAAAGCTGCTCAGAGGTGATGGTTTTATTCATGATATCACGACGAAAACGCACGAAGCGGAGCAATGCCAAGCTCTTTGGTAATTGCGTTAAACCAGTTTATTACCTCACGATGAAGGGGAATACCGTAAGTGCGTCGTTGACCCCTCCTCTTCATGCTCAAGGAGTCCCGGATACAATACCCGCTCATGCCCCTCTGCTGGCATCGCTGAGCGCAGATGTTCGAGCATCTGGTCCATTTGATCCCTGAAAGCGTCGATATCCGTAAAAGCCGAAATATCGTAAGCGGCGAAATGTCCCTTTGCGCCGCTGAAATTATCAAGCATGATTGGTATACTACCAGACAGAATCGTGGCCAGTATTTCAGTCATCATGGCCCAACCCATATCCCTTATGGGAACCATGCTCCCGTGTCCCACCCAGGGGCAGCAGGGAATAACTGGTTACGATCGAAAACAAGCGTTTCCCTCCAACAATGGCTGCCCCCCTTGATCAGCAACCCATCCGGGAAGCAGCGGGCGTCTTGAGCCGGACAGCCAGGCGTACCTTATTGCCCCGATATGGCCGAGGTTGCTATATCAAAAAGAAACGGTGCCTCCTTTCTGGCAGGAGCCGCTATCGATATCGGGTTGGTCCCGAACATGGGACAAGAGGCAAAAGTTGGGACAACACTTGGAGTTGGCATACCGGAACAGCCGAAGCAGACACCTACCATGTTTTTCTTGGCAGCCATCATGGTATAGTAGCCGACAGCGCCCAGGTGTCCGCTGTTGCACACTGTCACCACCCCGACGCCCACTTGAGCAGCTTTCTCTATTGCCAGAGTCATTGCCTGGGGACCAACAACGATACCCAGGCGTCTTTCGGCATCAATGACGGCCGTTGCAGGTGTCTCACGTAACAGATGATAGCCAGGGGCTGAATTTAGTTTGCCGTTCTCGTAATCCTTGACATATGAGCGGAGCGTATGGACACTCCGTGTGGACTCGACGCCCCTCAAATCAGCCATAACCAGAACGTCAGCCCCTTGGCCGGAATCTTTTGCTGACAGGCCCATTTTTATAAAAATCTCTGTCACTGTCCGTCGTAAATCTTCTTCCCTTACACGAACCCGATCAGTTTCCTGCACTTTGAATTGTTCAAGCACCATTCTTTTTTTTCCAGTCAATATTATGCAATGCTTCAGCTAAACATTGCAGCGGCCATAGAACTCGACACTAATAACATCCTTCTTCACTGGAACGATTTTCAATATCAAAAAAAAGACTCTGCAACGCTTCCAAACACGTTTTCGATCTAGGGACTACTGACCACTAGCATGCAAAATATGATAGACGATAGATAAATACCTACATTTTATTGAAAATAATCGAAATTAACGAACCTTGAGAGTCCGACACGGCTCCACTCAACATACAATATCTCATCTTTGGTGATGTTGCCCAAATTGACCTTTTTTCCAAAGGTCTGGAAACACCAGCGATGAACATGAGGCCAGCCGAACGGACCGGGTTCAAATAAAAGGTTTTCCAAACCGATCCGCTCAACAAATTCAAGCAAAGGTAAGACGTCATTCGATAGGAGATAGGGCTCAAGCTCAGCTCTCTCAATCACACAATGAGAAACACCAAGCTGTAAATCAAACTGAATGCTTTCGTAAGCCTCTTTGAGGTCCATGGGAGCTTCAGGATCCTTTTTGCCAAGTTCGGTGTGGACCTCCCAGGCCCCTGTCTACCGCCATTTTTTATAAATTGGCCGCGTTTTTCTGGCTCATCACAGACGACATGGCATCCTCAGCAATCTCAACACCATCAAAACCGCACTCGACCAACCAATCCAAGTACTGCTCTACCTTATCTTGTACCAGAGCCATCTGGTAAGGGATGCCACCGGGATAGGTCCCTGATGCCATGTGCACGATAGAGCGACAGTTTTTTTTCAAGCCAGTTTTCCGGTAGATTCCTGGTGAGACCGATATGAATTAACTTGGCCCAATCGATGGCCGATGCCGCCACTTCCAGCAGATTTTTTACCTCCGCGTATGGTAAAAAATAGTCGAAAAACGATGTCATTCCTTCTCGACGGGGTTTGGGCCGCGCCGGTAATTCAAGAAAAGTGCAGAAGTTTCCTTTTTCCATTGTTCCTCAGTAAAAAGTAAAAACATCAAATGGCGGTTGAAGCATTGACGACTCTTATGTAAAGAAAATCTCAACCGGCGCACCCTTGCTGGCGCTGCCTACTGAAGCTACGTACTGTTTGATCCAGCCGGTAACAAAAGGATCTTTGCCTGGATCAGGTCGCATCCAGGATTCGAGGCGCCTGATAATTTCCTCTTCCGAAATCAGGATATCGAGTCTTCGATTTTTAATATCAATTCTGATGGGATCCCCTTCTTCGACGATGGCAATAGGACCTCCATCAGCTGCTTCCGGTGAGATATGGAGTACCATCGGTCCCCTGGTGCTCCCCGATGTCCGCCCGTCTGTAATGATCAACATATCGGCCAGTCCCAGGGCATAAAAAATCGGAGGGATATGCGTCTCGGGCATACCTGGAGCACCCTTGGGACCCTGGTATTTCAGCACCAGAATCTCGTCTTTTTGCAGTTCAATGGTTTTCTCACTCAACCCCTGCTCAACCGCTTGAATTGAAGTAAAGACTCGAGCCTTACCCGTGTGGAAAAGTCGATTTTCTGGAAAGGCGGCACGCTTGACCACCGCACCCTCCGGTGCCAGATTCCCATTGAGTATGATGATGCCGCCATCTTTTCTCAGAGATGCTTCTGGTCGGCGGATAACATCATTTTCCAGCGGGAGGATCCCGCTCAGGTTTTTTTCGAGTGTCTGCCCGGTAACCGTCATCACATTGGTTTTCAATTGTTCTTGCAGGTACTTCATGAGAACCGGTAAACCGCCCGCTGCATCAAAATCCTGCATCGTGTATTTACCCGAAGGTCTGACGTTACAGATAAAGGGCGTGTCTTTGCTGAGCTTTTCGAACGTGTCCAGATTTAGCTGCTCACCTGTTTCACGACTTACAGCCAGCAGATGTAATATCCCGTTTGTCGAGCCCCCGATCGCCAGTAACACGCGAACAGCATTCAACAGTGCGTCCCGGGTCATAATATCAGAGGGCTTTATATCATTCTCTATCAGATCCATAATCCTGCGACCACTTTCTTCGGCACATCGATATTTAGCCGGTGAAACCGCATGCGTTGTGGCACAGCCAGTCAGGCTCATTCCCATACCTTCGACCAGACACTGCATGGTATTAGCCGTTCCCATCATCCCACAGGCCCCTATGCTGCCATGGCTCGTCAGGCTGAATGTTTTAAATTCTTCTTCAGACAGATCTCCCGCCATATACTTACCAATCATCGGTCGGCCATCGGTGCAGCAGACAATGTCGCGCCCCTGAAATTTTCCCGGCAACATAGGGCCACCTGTCACGAAAATTGACGGGAGATCTACACGGGCGGCGGCCATAAGATGTGCTGGAACGTTTTTATCACAAGTCGTCAGAAAAACAGCACCGCTAAAGCTGTTGGCTCGAAGCATCATCTCGGTGGAAAAGGCAATCAGGTCCCGAAAAGGTAGAACCAGTCTCTTTTCTATTACGAAACCGTCACAGATTGATGATGTGTTGAACTCGAGTGGAGTACCACCAGCCATCAAGATTCCCCGCTTGACAGCCTGGGCCAGTTCTCTGAGATGATAATGACCGGGATTCATCTCACTCCAGCTATTGACAACAGCCACAAATGGGCGTTTGATGCTTTCTTCGGTATGTCCCATTGAGTAGAGCAGCCAGTCTCGTCGAACCGATCGCCATTCCGGCACTTTATTTCCCAATTGTCTCTCCTCGTCTGCAATATGGTGCAGGTATATTAGTGCTGGGGGCTGAGCATAGTCGCACTCGTTGATTTCTTAACTGATGTTCATCAGGGAATAAATATTTTCATCTGGTTCTTCGCTCAGCACACATTTCGCGATCCGCTCGCTCCGATCCACGCCAACAACACTTGATGACAATTCTTTGAACTTGATTATAAGTTCCTCGGGGCTCAGAGGATTTTCAGGCATGCCGCGAGGGATATCCACCGTCCGGTTCATGATCGTTCCATCATTTAGCTCAAGTAATACAGCTGCAGTGCGCTTTTCTGGGAATCGAGAACTGATCATCTCGTCCTCAAAAACATCAACCTTACTGGCGAGAGTCATAATGTCAGGATCTTGCAGCACGGCCGTATCAAAATCGAAATGACCGACCCTTCCTTTCAAAAGGGCAAGTGCGACGACAAAGGGAATACTGAATTTAGCCCTGCGAATCGTATCTGGCTTCTTTTGATCCAGCACTGCGGCAGCCCGAAACGTGTTGATTGTGATGCGTTTAACCTCGCTATGGTTCACCGGTAGTAAGTTTTTACGCAGTTCAAAAATTGCATCAATTGCCCCAAAAGCCTGGCCACAGGAGGCATGGCGTTTGAAATAGGTGTCTTCAATTTCATACCGTTTACCCAACGCCTGCGTAATCTTCAGCAGGTCATAATCATCGCTGAAAGCTTTACAAAAACCCTCTTTGTCCTCCAGAACCGATGTCGGTCCGGTAAACCCCTCCTGAGCGAGAAGCGCAGCAGTAACTCCACTTGAGGCAGCATTTCCCGCATGTAACAATTTGTTCATACTTCCCTCGGACAAAAAGGCAAAGATTCCCCCTGCTAGAGACCCGGCTATGCCCAGTGCCCAGGCTGTTCTCTCGGTGTCCAACCCCAACAGGCGGGCGCCAGCCGCCGCCGCTCCAAGGGAAGCAACAGTTCCGGTTGAATGAAAACCACGGTAACGATGTGAAGGATTAATCGCACGCCCCACCCTGCCGGCAACTTCATAACCGGCAATGATAGCAGCCAAGAGCTCAGCCCAGGATGATGAAAGATATTCACCAATTGCCAGGGCCGCTGGGATTACAGTCGCGCCTGGGTGCAGCCCGGTAGCGAAGCGATGCGCATCGTCCAGTTCATAAGCATGGCAGGTCAGACCATTGATCATCGCTGCCAGAGGCATTGATGTTTTTTCTGGAAGTCCAAACCCCTGGGCCTGATGATTCCCTCCCATTTTTTGAGCGAATTTCCGGGCCAGCAGGGCTTCCTGGCTTTCAATACCGACGGACGCAGCGCCTAGGTAATCAAGCAGGCAGAACCGAGCCTTCTCAAGCACTCGTGAAGGGATATTTTCATGGTCTAACTGAGTGGTAAATTCGCTGATAATCAGTGTCGTTTTTTCCTCACGCTGCATTAAGTCGAATATCCAATATAGAGTAGAGTTTCGGGTTTATCTAATCACAGATAATTCTGCTGCATAATCTTGATGCGCTGTCCTGATGATAATGCTGAAAGGCGGTATGTTCATTCTGAAGGCTCAGGTTACTGCTCTCCGACACCTCTTCTTTTCTCCATGATAGAGGCGAAGATTGGTTGAAAAAAGACGAATATTATCAACAGGACGAGAACCAACGAAAGCGGATGAGTGATAGGATTAATAAAAATCCAAGCGCCATTTTCCAGCATAAGCGAGCGCAGAAAGTTTTCCTCAATAATGCCTCCAAGGATCGCACCCATCACAGCTGGCACTATGGGATAACCGTAACGGTTCATGATAAACCCAACAAAACCAAAAATACCCATAGCCAGAAGATCGATGAAACTAAATCTCAGAGTGAAAATACCAAGAGCAGCCATGACGATGACAAAAGGGATTATCAGGTTTTTATTGATCGTGGTAACAAGTCCGATATGTCTGGCAGTAAGGAAAGAGAAGACTATGATGACAATCTCAGAAAGCACTAAGGCAACGAAGATAGTTAGCAGAACAACAAGGCCTTCTCCTGAGAACAGTGAATGTCCCCACCGGAACCCGTGCAATATCATGATAGCCAGAAATGCCGCACATGTTCCACTTCCGGGAATACCGAACAACAGCGTAGGAAGAAGCGCGCCGTTAATCATTGCGTTGTTGGAAGATTCTGTAGCCACCAGGCCTTTCGGGTTGCCATTGCCGAACGTCTCCTTTGGATGTGCGCGAACGGTCTCCCCATAAGCGACAAAGTTAGCCACAGAACCACCGGTGCCGGGGAACGCACCGATGAGAAAGCCGATGATTGAACTTTTTATAATGGTCGGCCATTCTTTTAAGGCGATCAAGATGCCGTTTTTTCTGCTCCCTTTGAGTTCTTCCCTGGAAATGCTCCCTTGAGGCTCGCCTGCCAGTTGGCTCATGGTTGCAACACCGAACATCCCCATGAGAACCGCGATAAACGGTATCCCGTCATACAATTCCCAGATACCAAAGGTGAAGCGAACATCGGCACTCATCGTGGCAATGCCAATCGTTGTGACCCCCAGGCCAAGGAGGCCGGAAATAATTCCTTTGAAAAACGCTCCTTTGGAAACCCGAGAAACAACAATGATGCCGAGCACTCCGAGTAAAAAATATTCCGGTGTACCAAAAAGCAGGATGAAACCGCCGATAACGGTGCAGAAAGCAATGACAATGATATCGCCAATGACCCCACCGAGAGCGGAAGCGACTCCGCAGGCCATAAGCGCGTCGATGGCCTTGCCCTGTTTGGCCATTGGGTACCCTTCGATAGTCGTCGCCGCCGCCGATGCATCGCCTGGTGTATTGAGCAATATAGAGGAAATGCTGCCGCCATACATGGCACCGTCATAGACAGAAATGGCGAACAACAATGCTGGAACGGTATCCATCTTAAGCGTGAAGGGAATGATAATGGCAACCCCTAAAGCCGGGCCCAGACCAGGAATAGCACCGATTATGATTCCCAAAAGAGTCCCACCCAAAACCCAGGCAATATTCTCAGGAGACAGAAAAACATTCTGCGCAGCTTGCAGGAGGGCTTGTAAAAACTCTATCATTTATAATCTCCAATACTTGCGAACGAAAATTAAACGAGAATGCGAAGTGTTCTCCTTACCTGTGCTAAAACCTCCCAGTACTGAATGACGGCACAACAAATACGTGTTCAGATGACGCTGCCTATCTCCGCGTCTCACGGAAGCATCATGGCAGGTAATTGTTTGTTACCAAATTGTTAGCGCCCTTTCATAAACGACTTCGATTTCATTCCAGGATTTTATAGACAGCCCCTTCCATGAAATCATAGCCAAAAGAGTAATCAAAAATAAACACCGCACCCATCAGAATACTCAGCAACAACAGACCGGCAAGAATAGAGGGGTTTTTTGCGCGGTCACTTCTGGCAAAAATAAACAGATATGTACAGGTAAACAAAAACGTGGAGACATAAAATCCGAATAAAAAGGATACCAGGACGTAGCCCGCAAACAAGATGAGAAGCAGATAGGATAGTTGAATTCTGAATTGAGGTTTTAGTCTGGAACCGCTACCCTCCCCAGAATGAGTTGACAAGAGTTCATCCTCTTCAGGCATCAACCCAAACAGTCTGAAATCTGTCCCTTTTTTCATGGCATCGTGAAGCCGGGGGGACAATAGGCCGCTGAAAAGATAGAGCAAAACCATGAAAAAACCAGGCCCGCCAATCAACAACGGAAAAATTTTCCCAATCGTCTTAAACTTGAGAGAGCCGAATAGGATGAGGCCAAAAAAAATCAGGCACAGAATGAGTAAGACAAACTCATGCCTTGAAAATTCCGCTTTGCCGATTCTGATACTCATGGCACCCTTTTGGAATCTGCATTGAGATCTGAGCTGAAGCAGCAAATAGAGATCTGCAGCTTCAGCTCAGATTATCTTTTACCAAAGAAAGGAAAAACCTTTTTGACCATTAGGCACTATTGAACCAATTTTTCAATCTCAAGTTCTTCTGCCAGTGTAATGGCTTTGGTCAATTGCTCTTCTGCATCTTTTCCCGTCCCCATCGCCGGTACTATGCCATAGGCTTTAAAACGGGCCTGCAGCAATACATCCTTTTCTTGAGCTGCCATGAATTGTTTTTCCAGGTATTGCTGAATGTCTTCAGGAAGTCCCGGCGGGGCATAAACCGCACGACTGAAAGAGAGCTCCAGCAATGGATCGCCGAATTCTGAAAAAGTCGGCACATCAGGGATGGCAGTCGAGCGCTCGGTCTGCCCGGCCAAAGCGACCCCAACCAGGTTCCCTTCCTCGATAGACGCCTGCATGGCTGTAAAAGAGCCGAAGGCAATGTCCACTTCGTTACGGATAAGTGCACTGACAACATCTGCCGTGGCGTTGTACGGTATAAATTTAGTCATAGGGACGTTGTATCTTTTACTGAAGAGGAGTGCTGCAATATGCTCTATACCACCTAATCCACTCAAACCAATCTTAGGCTCCTCTCCTTTAGCGATGGCATCCATTAAATCCTGCAAATTCTTATGCGCATACCCTGCCCGAGCCACCATAATCTGAGGATCTTTTGCGTAGACGCCAATGCCGACCAGTTCACGAATATCCCAATCAGGCTTATGGAGGTACCAGGCAAAAGGAGACGAAGGAGGGTTGAACAAAATAAGTGTATAGCCGTCCGGTTTGGCTTTGAAGCATTCACCAATTCCTCTCAGATCCTGTCCACCGGGAAGATTGCTGACTGATACGTCCTGTCTGAAATATTTTTTTGCAGAGAGGGCGGCGGCAAAAGTGCGGGCCCATGCGTCAGTCCCTCCACCAACAGAGAATGGCACGATAAGTTTCACCGCCTTGCTTGGAAACTTATCTTCACCTATTGCCGATTGACTCAAAGCCAGCACGAATGCACCCAAAAGAACTCCTGCACTGACCATCTTCGAAAGAAATAATCGAGAATGCTTTTTCATTTGATCGCTCCTCCATGGACAAGGTTCTCGTTTAATCGCTGCTTATTACCTGCTAGACCTCAGCTGTCAGTGTAATACAACGACTTGTTCAACTTGCGATTTATGTGTGCCAATCTGGCCTAGAACCTATACTACTATACTGTTAGGATCGATGCCGGCATTTTCCAGGTCTTCGTCGGTTATTTCTGGCATGATTGGATTTACCCCATCATATTCCTTCGTGCCGACGAATGTTCTTCCACAACCGGGGCAGCCGGAGTCAACACCGTATTTCATCGTAATTTCGCGCAACTTGCGATAACAGTAAACAAGATATTCTGGACTTGGAACCGGATGTTTCTCGAGATGGGTACCAGGGATCGGCCTGAATATACCCAAACGCGGAACAACTCCCATTTGACAGAGATGCTCCACTCCCGCAACTGTGCTTTCTTTGGATTCAAGGCCCGTCACAAGAATCGAATATGTCTTGTTGGGTCCGCCTTTTTGGGCAGCGTATTTGAGCATTCGGTTGAAATGCTGGTGGGGAATACCCCGGTCCACTTCCTCGTTTTTGCCCGGACAAATTTCTTTGTACAGTTCAGGATCAAATACTTCAATATCGTAACCAATTTGATCAGCACCTGAATCGAACAGAATGTCTATATATTTTTCATCCTCAGGGGGGCAGATCGACAAACGAATCCATATGTCATGGCGAGCCTTGATTTGTGAGATTAATCGCGCGTACTCTTCATGTCCGCGCCCTGGAGGCGGAAAAGTACCAGCGTTTATTCCAAGATGTTTTATGTCATTTCCCTCTAAAGCTGCACTTAAAATTTCGATTATGTCTTCATTGTCCTTGCGGTAGAGCTCATCACGTTTCATACTCAGACCGATACCGCAAAACTTACATTGCTTTTCCTTATAGTTGACCAGTTCATCGTCTTGGTAGTATCCCCAGAACCAGCAACGATTATCGATGGCAATAGCTAAAAAATCTCCGGTAACAACCCCAATCTGTTCCATAGGTGTACCGTTACTGGTTTTTTTACCGTAGTAACTCGGCCGTGGGAAAAGCGCCACGCGCTGGACAATGCGGCCGTCCTTCATAATGACCGGCGCTGCATTATCATCTATCGTCAATAGAAAAGGGGAATCTTTGTAGTGATAAGGGAAACGATCACCTTCGATGGCCGGGCTGACATAAACACCTTTCTCGAGCCTCAGATCTATACCCGTACTGGTTGGGCCAGTCCTTGTCCAGAGGGGTTCTTTGAGAGCGCCACCTAGTTGTTTCGAAAAATTCTGATCTACCTTGATCCCTTTGCTGAGAAGCTCGAGGCGCAACAAAGCCGGATTGTAATTTTTCCCACTGCCTAACATCTCAAAAACCCTCCTACAATATGTTATATAATCTTGGTACTACCAACATAAGTGAAATTTATACTATTTGTCAAACATATTATAAATATAAATAGTTTTAAAAATTTGAATGTTATGTTAATTAATCTAATTATCGATTAAAGCATCGATCTATCTCCAGATAATGGTTTATTGGCCCTACCATCAAGTTATTTTGCTGCTAAACAGCTCCATTAAATCAAAATAATAACAAACATGTTTAAAAAAATTAAAACTCCGACAAGGGCTCACTTGGCAGTTCAAATGTTGATTGAGGGGATCAAGGCTCAAAAACTTGCAATTGGCGATAAACTGCCTCCTGAGAGAGTTATAGCTCAAGAAATGAACCTGAGCCGAAATACTGTGAGAGAAGCGATTGCAACCTTACAAATTATGGGAATTTTGGAGACGCGCCATAGTCAGGGCAATTTCGTCATCAATTCAGTAGACGAAAACAATTACGATACGTTTCTTTCCCTCATATTTGATATCGATGAATCGCCGTTTACGCTGATCGATGCTCGTATAGCCTTCGAGCCTGGTGCTGCTTTAATTTGCAGTCGGACATGTTCCGAAAAAGATATCAAATCACTATCTTCCCGAGTTGATCGGATTGGCCAGGCGCTTGCTGACAATGATATAGTAACCTACCGGACGGAAGATCGGCTTTTTCACCTGAGCATTGCCCAGTTAACTCGTAATACTATCATTATCAACACTATTACCTCGCTTCTCAATACGACGAAAAACAAACTCTGGCAGGCCATGAAAAATGTCATAATTGACGCAGAACTCCGCGAAAGTCGAACGCACGAACACAGAGACATTTTTCAGGCGATCGCCGCAAGGGATGAATCAAGTATTATCACCACCGTTCAAACCCATCTCGAAAATTCTAAATTGCGATTTTTTATCGATGATGACGCATATTCTCCTGACTAACATGTGTCTTTGCACATTCTTGCAAGCGATTTTATCCTGGTGTGTCCTAAACCCCAGTAGAGGTTCAATGCATACCAGGTTTCAACATTTTGGACCTTACCTGAGTCATTAACAAATTGATATTGTATCAAATAACCCTAAATAATAATTTTGAAAGAGTCGATACGAACAATTTTCTATGTATATCAATCAAAACAAAGGAGACAAAAATGAAAATTACAGATGTTAAAGTTTTCACGATTCACCCGGGATGGCGAAAAAACCTCTTGTTTGTCAAAGTTGAGACCGATGATGGTATCTCTGGCTGGGGGGAGGCTTACACGCAATATGACCGCGACCGTGCAGTTAAAAGCCACCTAGAGGAAATAAGTCGCTACCTGATCGGACGAGATCCTTTTCAGATAAGACATTTCAGAAGAATCCTTTTCGATGACTTTGCCCAGCGTCGTGGATCACTTGAATTCTATAGTGCCTTTTCCGGTATCGAAACTGCCTTGTGGGATGTTGCGGGAAAAGCAACTGGTCAACCTGTCTATAATCTGTTAGGAGGACCGTGTCGAAAAAAGATTCGCGTATATGCTAATGGCTGGGGCTATAAGATACAAAATGTGGACGATTATGTACGCGCCGCAGAAAAGGTAATAGATCAAGGTTTTACCGCCATGAAATTCGATCCGCTGCCTCGTCCATGGCGCACACACATTCCACTTGAACACATTCGACACGCCGAAAAAGTTGTAGGCGCCCTCCGAAAAGCCTTAGGCCCAGATGTTGACCTTCTATTGGATATTCACCGACGGTTGGCCCCTGTTCATGCTATAGAGCTTGCAAAAAGATTAGAGCAATACGAACCATACTGGTTTGAAGAACCATGCCAGGCAGAGGATATCGAAGCCATTGCAGAAGTTCGCAGAAATACGAGAATTCCAGTGGTAACAGGTGAGAATGTCCTTACAAAAGCCGGATACCGCCCAGTTTTCGAGCGCAGAGCCGCCGATATCATTAACCCCGATGTTGCCAATACTGGAGGCATCCTCGAATTACTCGAAATTGCTGCCATGGCAGAGCCATACTTTGTGGCAATCTCTCCTCATAATTACAACTCAACGTTACTAGCACTATCTGCAACCGTGCATGCGTCTGCTTGCATGCCTAATTTCATAATTACTGAATACTTTCTCCCTTTTGTCGAACTGGGTGACAAAATCAGCAGGAATCAATTAAAACCGATTGATGGATACATCACAATTCCCGAAGAGCCGGGATTGGGCCTTGAAATAAACGAAAAAGCACTTGCAGACTTCCCCTATAAACAATTTCCTCTTAGAAAGCTTCCACATCCGGAAGATGATGGTAAAGCAACCGGCTTTTGAAGTTGGCACGCTTTGTTGATACTTTTGTCGGCGATTATGAAATCAGACATGCATACCCTAATAAAGACAACTGGGCGCTTTTCAATAATTGTGGCCCGGTTGTCTAATATCCGAAAGTTGAGTTTATACCTGACCGCTCAATTAATCCTGGGTAACCGCGTGATGCAGATAGTAAACTAGTTTATTTCCCAGCAGCGGCACGATTCATAAAATTCAGTATCATTTTTATGCTCACCATTACCGATGGGAGAGTGGCGGTAATATCCGTTCTGTGTAATTCTAAACGAGCCAGCAAAGGTAGCAATTAAGCGATTATTTTTGCGATTTTCCAGGTGGTTTTTAGGTCTTTTAAGAACTCCTAGAAAATAAGTGGTGAGCGCTATCAATGGGCCTTTCACGCCGGCAACACCGGTTCAAATCCGGCTGGGGACGCCACATGAAAACAGGCACTTAGCGGACATCGCAAGTGCCTGTTTTGTTTTTGAGGGATTTTCAAAGGACTTGTTCTCATTTTCTGTCAAATTTGGACATGGCATTCCTGTCCCTCTCGGGTTTCTGCCTGCAGACTGTCGCCCTCTGCTTATAAGCGGGCGATGCCGCAGCATGTTTTTTCTTTCTGGTTGCGGCCTGTTGTCGCTGGCCAGGTTGGACGCAAACAGGTACAGTAAATACCAGCAAAGCCAAACTGCTCAACAGCGGCCCTCCGACAGGGCTTCCCTGCGATAACCTATTGGCCTGTTAACGATAATACCCCAAAATGTCTTCACAAACACCCGACTCATCGGAGAAAAACTGGAAAGTAGTTCTGTCGATCATGTTCGTCGTCCAGATGCTTTCGGTGGTTGGGTTTTCCTGCGTTATTCCCTTTCTTCCGCTCTATGTTCACGAACTCGGAACAGTTACGTCGATGAGCGAGTCGCTGTGCACTGCGCTCGTTTACTCTGGCCAGGCGTTCACCATGATGATTGCCTCCCCTCTCTGGGGCTACCTTGCCGACAGATATGGACGGAAAGTCATGGTCGAGCGGGCGACATTCGGAGGAGCCATTGTTCTGCTGCTCATGGCGTTTCCACGTTCAGCCGAAGAGCTTGTCCTGCTGCGAATGCTCCAGGGAGCCGTAACCGGTGTGTTTGGCGCTGCCAATGCGCTCGTGGCGGCATCCGTGCCACGGATTAAATCAGGCTTTGCCATGGGGCTCATGCAGGTTTCCATGGGGCTGGGCTTTGCTCTGGGTCCTCTGCTCGGTGGGGTGATTGCCGACCTGTTTGACTATCAGTCGGTATTCTATTTCACCGCACCCCTTCTCCTTGTCTCGGGCATCATCGTTTGGCACTTTGTCGACGAGCAGTTTGTCCCGAGAAGATCTGAAGAGAAAAAGCAGAACAGCATGCTCGGCTCCTGGCTGAGGGTCCTGCGCACGCCGGGGGTTGGTTTGCTCTATCTGCTGCGCTTCATCAACCAATCAGGAAGGATCATCTATTACCCGATCCTGCCCCTGTTTCTGCTCACTTTGATTGACGATCATGGTCAGATCAACAGCTATACCGGTATCGTCATAAGTGTCGCCGCTGCAGCAACAGCCGTTTTTTCGGTGACGATCGGCCGACTCGGCGACCGGTTCAATCACCAGCCGGTGATAATGATCTGTCTGTTTGGTGCCGGTCTGGCATTTATTCTGCAAAGCCTGGTGCAGAGCAGCTGGCAGCTGATCATCCTGCAACTGTTTTATGGTGCGCTGCTTGGCGGTGTCATTACCTCGATAAGTGCGTTGCTTGCTGTTTTCACGGAGAAGGGCGATGAAGGAACAGTCTATGGAATTGACAGTTCAGTGAACGCGGGAGCGAGGATGATCGGTCCGCTGCTGGGCTTTGCCATTTCAAGTTTTTTCGGCATGCGAATGGTCTTCGCCTCTGCTGGCATGCTCTATCTCCTGGCAGCGGTTCTCGCTTTTATTTTCTTGCCAAAAGGCAAACATTTTAACTCGTAACAGCAAGATAGGTGCGGGATTCTGACCAGACTTTTCAAGCTCACTGCACATCAGACAACGGACAGCCTGCTGCCTTCCTGTGGGAGCCTGGTGGTTTTACCGAACTCGCGCTAACAGCTACGCATTGCCAGAAATACGAAGACGAGAAGCGCCCCTGTTAACAAGAAGATGGGTATCAGAAAGCAGAGCAGCATCACCAGGGCACCTTTCTTGTTTCCCAGGTTGAAAGTCCAGCCAAGCGCTGGATTGAGGCGGGGCACCAGCCATCTCGTGTCCTTTTTTGAGAAATAGACCCCTATGGGCAGTGTCCAGTTATCGGTGCTCTCCCATTCGCTCCTGTTCTGTTCGGCTGTTTTTTCCTCTTTCATATGAATAACACCTCCTCTGCACTGCCCCATTTCGCCTAACATGCGGCCCCAGCTGTCATTTACAGGCGTTGATGAGATCTTTCAACATCGCAGCTGCCGCTCCGACGGGCGAGCTCTTGCCTCCCATCACGGTGACACTGCCCATGGTGTCGGTCACATAGGTGATCGCCTTTTCCGATCCATTCACGAAAGCCAGGGGATGATTTTGATCCAGGGCCCTGGGCGCCACGCTCAACCTGAGTTCCCCATTGACCCGCTCTATCGCGCCAATCAGTTTAATGACTTTCCCGCTCCTGGTTGCTCTTTCAATGTCTTCGGGACTCACCCCCGTAATGCCCTCGACGGCTACATCGGCGAGACCCAGCGTCTGGCCGAAGACCCGGTTGGCGATCAGGATAATTTTATTGGCACTGTCTCTGCCCTCGACATCATAGCTCGGATCAGTCTCGGCGATACCCAACCGCTGTGCCTCTTTGAGCGCATCAGCATAGCTCGTGCCATTGTTGCGCATCTCTGTCAGTATGTAGTTGGTAGTGCCGTTGAGGATTCCTTCCGCAGACAGAATCCTGCTCCCGGCGAGGCTGGTGAGACCGACGTCCAGGGTGGGAAGTGCGGCGGCCGTCGCGGCACTGATATGCAGACCACAGCCTTTTTCCTGCGCCTTGTTGAATAATTCTTCATAAAAAAGGACAAACGGTCCTTTATTGGCGCTGACAATCTCCATGCCCTGCTCGATTGCTGCAAAAATGTGTTTTTTCCCTACTCCCCCGTCCTTGAGGTCCGTCGGAGTCGCCTCGACCATCACCTCCGCTTCTACCTGTTCGATAACGTCCACACCGGAAGTATTCTCCTTCCCATAGGTGGAAAATGTCTGGACCTCATTGCCATCCCGGAGATAATCAACCAACTGAGCCACCGGTAGACCTGCCGGTG
>CAXXTV010000003.1:0-221525 GCA_963674815.2 Desulfocapsaceae bacterium | reverse complement strand
ATTTTGTTTCAAGCCCACTTTTCTTGTGTTGGGTCGTTGGGCAATGGATCAAGAAACAGACATGAAATAACAAGTGTTGTTTACTCCAATGCCTGATTTGCAAGAAGAGTCTTGAGCCGAAACATCAACTGAGTGTTCACCCAAAATCCAGCCATTACAGCGCTACAGCCCCATAATTGTAATCACCTCGTTAAAGTAAAGCTGGAGCACTTCTTCGAGATTGTGTTGCTTTTTTGTCGATTCGAAACCGAATTGATACAATACGAGATAGGTAGATTTTTGTTCGATCGAGTTGAAGCACGATTCTCCTGCTGGTTGAAATTTGTTTAGAGGGGGCGTTAATGGGGTATTCTAGCATAGAATATGTAAAGGCAACACGTCTTGAGAGATAGTGTCCCTCTGTCAGAAAGTTTTACCATCTTATCTAATTCATTGAGATGAAGGAAATTACTCTCATCTCTATTGTTCTGATCGTTTCTAAATGATAGAACTAATTATAACAATTGAGAAAAAAAGTGAGGAACGTAAAAGTCACGTTTTAGGATTCTTCGATCATCCTGATTTGTGTACCTGTTCTGCAGACAGTTATCGAGGTGTGGCAGAATGGCGGGGGATGGTTGCCGGTTAGTCAAGACGACTTTCCTGGCTTGAAATTCATTTTGTTCGATCAGGGATTAATCATTGATCAACAATATTTTTGGGGTGGCCCGGATGGACATGACTCTAGAAATCAGATCTCTTCTAACCTTCCTGGTAGCGTTCTTTGCCGCCCTGTATGTCCTGCCGAGCCTGTCTCATATTGCCAGTCGCGTCGGCCTGGTTGATATGCCAAACGAGCGGAAAATGCACGTGCGGCCGCGACCTCTTGTCGGCGGTATCGGCATTGTTATTGCCGCCACCTTCAGTTCGCTGGGTTTTATATCCTTACAGGGACTGCGGGGGTATTTTGGCGGGCTGGCGGTGTTGCTGCTGGTTGGTTTCTTTGATGATTTCCAGGATATTGGTCATCGGAAAAAATTTCTGGCGCAGATTGTAGCGACGACCCTGCTGGTTTATCTGAGTAAGGTCTACCTGGCTGATTTTGGTAACCTGATTGGGTTTGGGCCAATAACGGTACCTGATATCAGCTGGCTGACCTGGGCCGTCACGGTTATTTTGTGTCGTCGGCGGCACAAATGCGGTGAATATGATCGACGGTATCGATGGACTGGCAGGAGGGTTGACCCTTATAGCCTTCCTGACGTTTGCGGCACTGGCATCACTTGCCGGTGACAATGTGCTGATGCTGCTCAACCTGGCCCTTTCCGGTGCTGTGCTCGGTTTCCTGAGGTACAACTGGGCACCCTCAATTCTCTTTATGGGGGATGCTGGCAGTCTCTGCCTCGGTTTCTCTCTCTCTTTCATGGCAATCGCGCTTACGCAAGGAGAGGAATCGCTGGTAAAGCCTGTTGTCGCCTTACTCGTTCTGGCTGTACCGATCTCGGATACGCTAGTGGTGATGACGAAACGGGCATTGATGGGGAAAAGCCCGTTTGAACCGGATAAGACACATCTGCATCACCTGTTGGTCAAACATGGTCTTGACGGACACAAACCGGTAAAAACAATTCTGTTTTTATGCTGTGTCCTGAGCGCTGTTGGGTTCGCCGGAGTCATACTCAAGGTATATGAGCCGGTTTTGTTTGGTGTGTTCGTCTGCTATTTTATCTTAAACTGGCATGCTGATTTTATTGTCGGCAAGGTAACAAGATCGTTGACTATTGTGCATCGAAGAGAGGAAAACGCAAAAGTTACCCGGTGGTGGTTCATTCGATTTTTCAAAATTTTCAGTCAAAAAGGTTTTTTCGGGGTTCGACCCGTTACGATGTTGAATTCGACTTTGAGATCGTATGCAATATGGATACGACCCGTAGAACAGTGGTGGGGCAAGGTCCTCAATATCTCCAAGACCGGATTTATGGCCTGTATTAACGAATTTGGTTTTATCTGTCGGGAGTGCACGGCCACCATGTCATTTCCGGGCGAGAAAGAGCCGCTCGTTGTAGAGATGCCTGTTGAATATCTATGGATGTCCACACGGAAGGAAAAGCAATATCACGGTTTTAAATTTCTTGATCTTACCGATTCACAATGCGATATTTTGTCACGCTTCATTAACCGGCAGATGATGTCATGATTAGATAAAGCACTTCCACCCGAATGAAGTTTTCCAATGAAACAGCGTTAATGATAGCTTGTGCGAGGTTCACAGTTGATCATAACTCGATTGGGAAAATACACCAGCTGGCAGCAGACGGTTTTGATTGGGAAGCGTTTATCAGCCTGTGCTTCAGGCACAAGGTCTTTCGCTTGTCTATCGCAACCTGGCGGAACATTGTCCCGATATCTTCCCTGAAGAGCTGAAATCTCAGTTTGTTAAAAATTATATCATTGTAAACCTCATCAACAGTCTGGCGCTGGTCGAGCAGCTGCTCCGTATCCTTGAATTATTCAAAAATAGCGGAATAAAGGCGGTTCCCTTCAAAGGACCTGTGCTTGCAAAGAGACTGTATGGTGATATCAGTCTCAGGTGCTATGTCGATCTGGATATTTTCATTTCAGGAAATGATGCAGAAAAGGCAGTGGACATCCTGCTGGCGAACGGCTTTGTCCTCTGAAGATGGAAATCTGCCTGAAGCTCAGGCGCGAAGTAACTACCTCAAAAAGGTTGTCCACGTGCATCTTATTTTCAACGGACAGGCGCGTGTCGATCGACCTGCCAGTGGGATCTTGCAAGTCGGTTTGCCAATGTTCCGATCCTGCTGGAGGATGTTGAGCAGCGTCTGGAATATGTGGCTTTGAACAAGACACCGGTTCCCAGTCTGCCTGTTGAGGAATTGTTATGTTATCTGTGTATTCACGGGACACGGCACCGCTGGCTCTATCTTGATCTGGTCTGCTGTGTGTCCGAGTTGATCCGCTCCTGTAAGGATATTGAGTGGCTGCAGGCCTGGCGTTTTGCTGCAAGGATTCACTGCACAACCGTACTTCTTCTGGGACTTGGTCTGTCCCGTAAACTTATGCAGGCTGAGATACCCGAGTACCTTACGCAGTTGATTGACAGCTCACCGAGGATAAACAAGCTGGTTGAAGAGTTGAGTCAGGATTTGTTTTCCGGTTATGGGGCGGGCATGGTTGTCCCAGATACCTTTGATCTGCATCAATTGAAGGTTAAGGACCGGTTTTATGATAAGGTTCTGTATGTCGGCAGGGTGGTGTTTATCCCAACAAAAGTTGATCTGAGGGTGTTCCCTCTGCCCGAAACCCTGGCATTTGTTAGGTATTTTCTGCGGCCAGTGCGGCTGGGATGGGAGTATTTCAGCAGGAGGGTGAGCAAATGACAATCTGCAAAAACGGTTCTTATCTGCGTTTATCTTTAGGAGTATATGTGTTATAGTTGATTGCAGGTATGAATTTACTTTCCTGGGAGGGAGGTGTGATGAAGATTAAAATGTTTCTCGTCGCTGCGTGTCTGCTTCTTGTTGCCACGTATGCTGCTGCAGCCTGGTTAGATGAGTTTAAAAGTACCTATGAAAGATCAGGTATTGATGAGGCTGTTATCAGAGCTCTGAAGCTGGGGGCAACTCCGGACGCAATCATGTCTACCGGGCTCGAGTTCATAGATCTTAATCCGCAAAGCCTGGTGAAAGCCATGTATTGCGGGGGCATCCGTGGGGATGATATTCATGCAGCCGGGCAGAAGTATAATGTCTCTGACCTGATTATTGTTGCCGGATATAAAAAGAGTGTTGAAGAGTGCGGTGATCAGGTTGTCGATACCCAGGCCTATACTCCGGTCGCTTCGACGATCAGCTTCACCGGGCCGGCATCCCTGTCAAACGGCACTACTGCCAGCGCATCCACTACCAATTAGCTGCCGCACCTGAATAAACCTTTATAGGTTGTTGAAATTGTATTATATAAAGGTCAGTCCAGATTGTTCTGGGCTGACCTTTTCTATTTTATCAGATCATTATATGATAATACCATACTGGAAAAAGCCGAGGATGTAGCAGATGAAAAAAACAGGTAGAAGTACGCTCGTTTTATTGTTCTCTTTCTTTCTGGTCGCAGCAGTTATGGTGTTGCCATCGCATGCCCAGACGCTTCCGGATATGCCGATGGGGCAGGAGGCTGGAGGTGGAGAATCGCTGCTTCCCGGGGGGGGCGAAGATGACGATTCAGATTTGTTTGGAATCAAGGGCGGTTACATACACCCTTATATCACCTTTGCTGGTGAGTATACGGATAACCTCTATAATCTCAAGGAAGACAAAACCTCTAACTTCCTGAACAGGATTTCTCCGGGGATTTGGTTCTCGCTACCCCGTACGAAACAGATCCCGGTAACCATTGAGCCTCACAATACCTCGCCCGGCGGACTGCAGCTCCAGATCAAGGATTACGAAGGGACCGACCGTTATCAGGCCTACGCCCTCGGCGGCGTTGACTTCAAGTTCTATTCCGAAGACTCCGATCTCAATGACACCGATGCACGGCTTGAGGGCCTATACCGGTATAACATGCGCGGCGGTCTCTCGCTGCAGGTTCTTGACCGTTTCACCTATGGTGAGGATCGCTTCGAGATCGGGTCTGCCAGCCGCAGGAATCTGAGGCGTTATACCTCCAACCTGTTCATGGGCACGGCTGATTACGATATGACCGAGAAGGTGCGTCTCAGGTTCGATTACTCGAATTTTCTGCTTGATTACGAGGATGAGATCAACGATTCCCTCGACCGTGCCGACAATACCTTCGATTTCTACGGGTACTATCGCTATAGCCTGAAAACCTCATTTTTCCTCCAGTACCGCTTTACCGATGTGGCTTATGATACTGCTGGCGACAAGGACAATACACAGAACTATGGGTATGGCGGAATCACCTGGGATACTACCGAAAAGCTCTCGCTTCTGTTCAAGCTCGGCTATCAGGACAGGAATTATGAGAATGATCTGGTCGCGGGTAACTATGACTGGAACGGCTTTGCTTTTGACCTGCAGTCGATCTACCGCTGGACGGAGAAAACTCAATTTGAACTGGCTATGTACCGGAAGAGCGAGGAGTCTGACAGCGCTGTGGCCATTGACAAGGTTGTTCTCGGGGCCATGTTCGGATACCGGCAGAACATTACCGAAAAGCTCAACGGCTCGATCGATGTTATCTATGAAAGTGCTGATTATTCCCAGGTAATAGATACCAGTCGGGATGATGACCGTTACTATTTCAGGCCAGCGCTGCAGTATTACTTTCGGGAATGGTTCATGACGGAACTCGCCTATATGTTTGACAAGCGTGTGTCAACAGACGACCTGTTTGACTACACCTCCAATACAGTGATGTTGAATTTTAACTTCTCCCTGTAATTTCGTTAGCTTGATGACGCAGGATTTTAGACGGCACATGAAGGTTTTTTCTGCATACTGGCTTATTCTGATCTCCGTAATGTTGCTCCCGGATTACGTGTGCACTGCCGAATATGTTGTCGGCCCGGGTGATGTGCTCAATATCACGGTCTATGACAATGCTGACCTGGAAACCATGGTCCGGGTCGGGGCCGATGGAACGATTGTTTTTCCGCTGCTCGGCCAGGTCGAGGTCAGCAAGCTGAGTATATCGCAGGTAAGTGATAAAATTTCCCGGCTGCTCGCCGATGGATACCTGGTCAATCCCCAGGTCAATGTTTTTATGAAGGAGTTTCGCAGCAAGAAGGTCGTCGTGCTTGGCCGGGTGCGGGTGCCGGGGCTCATTGAGTTGAGCGGGCCCATCAGTTTTCTTGAACTGGTTTCAAAGGCCGGCGGGCTTGAAAAAGATGCGGGTGATACGGCAACCGTCAAGAGAAAGGTGAATGACAAGGATGAGCTCATCGTCGTCGACCTTGTTTCCCTGCTCGAAGGCGGCGATCTCACCCAGAATGTGCCAATTCTCGACGGGGATACGGTTGTCGTTTCCAAATCCGGCATGTGCTATGTTACCGGAGAGGTGAAGGAACCGGGTTCGTATCCGTGTGGGGACGGTTCTACCGTCTTGAAACTCATTGCGCTGGCCAACGGCTTTACCGGAAAAGCTGCGGAATCAAAGGTGCGGATCGTACGGGTTGTCAATAACGAGAAAAAGATATTCAAGGATGTGGACCTTGATTCAACCGTCGTTTTCGACAACGATGTGATCGTGGTCCCTGAGAGTTTCTTTTAACCATTTCCTGCTCTTTGCGCATAATTCAGTATTCGCCGCCTTTGAAACCCTGACCACTTCCAGGTTGTAACTATGTCTGACCAATTCGATTCACCCATGTATGAACCTGAAGAGCGTGAAATCCACCTGCGCGATTATTTTCAGGTGATGCTCAAGAGAAAATTTCTCATTATCACCATCCTCTTTTTTACCGTACTGGTGACCGTTGTTAAAACATTCACCGCAATACCGCTCTACACCGCTTCATCAGATGTGCTGGTTGAGAGAAACAGGGGCAACCGCGCCCTGGAGACCGGTTATTACTATTCCTACGAGCCCGAGTTCCTGGCCACACAATCTGAAATTATAAGAAGCGTCAATGTCGCGGCACGGGTGGTTGAGAATCTCAATCTGAGCACCAAATACCGGCACTATTTTTTTGATTCAGGTGTTGCAGAGACCAGCCTGTGGCAGTCAACCAAAGAAACGATTAAAAGCTGGCTTGCGGGAACGCTTCGTTTTTTCTCAAGTGCTGATACGGTGGAGAAGACAGCTGCTAATCCGGAAGGGCAAAAGATAGATGTCGAAACGATCACGGATGAGGAAATAATAGCTTGGACGATAAGCGGAGGGCTTAGCGTTGAACCGCTGGCTGACACAAAAATCGTCTCCATCAGCTATACGGATAAAAACCCGGCAATGGCTCAGCTTGTCACCAATGCGGTGGTCAAGGCCTACATGGATGAGATGCTGGAAATAAAACTGGCGTCATCCACCTACTCTGTGCGGTGGATGACCGAAAAAGCTGCCCAGGAACGGGAAAAACTTGAACGCTCCGAGCGTGCCCTGCAGAAATACATGCGTGACAATGACCTGGTCACCGTTGAAAATAAACTTGCCATCTATCCCCAGAAACTCAGTGATTTCAGTTCCCAGTTGAGCGCCGCCGAGTCTGAGAGAAAAGAATTGCAGACCCTTCTGGAGAAGATAACCGATGCTGGAGAGAACCTTGACAAGCTGGAAAATATCCCTGGTTTTGCTGACAGCCAGGTCCTGAAACTTGTCAGGGAGAGGATTTACAAGGCGAACCAGAACATCAAGGAACTGTCAAAAAAGTACGGCCCGAAGCACCCGCTGATGATCAAGGCCCAGGATGAACTTGAAGTGCTCAACAATGAAAAGCGCTTTGAAATCAACAGGATCATTGCCTCGACGAAAAACGCCTATGAGCTGGCAGCCTCAAAAGAAAAAAACGTCAGCGAATTACTCGATGAGACCAAGAACGAGGTGCTCAATTTAAACGAGAAATTTATCCAGTACTCTATTCTTAAACGTGATGTTGACTCAAACCGCGTCCTCTACGATTCCCTTGAATCAAGCATCAAGACGGAGAGCGTTACCGAGCAGTCGCAGAGTGTCAATATCTGGGTGGTCCGTAAGGCGAGCCTGCCGGAGGCGCCGTCTTATCCGAACAAGAAACGCAATGTCATCCTCGCGCTGATCCTCGGCCTGGCCGGCGGGATTGGGATGGCCTTTCTGATCGAATACCTCGATAACACCGCCAAATCAGAAGTTGACCTGGAGCGGCGGTACTCCATATCGGTGCTTGGTTCCATTGAACGCCTCAAGAGTTCTGAAGCGATTGAAACTCATGTCCTGACCACGCCGCTGTCACCGGTTTCCGAGAGTTACCGCCTGATCAGGTCAAGCCTGCTGCTGTCATCTGCTGAAAAACCTCCGCAGATTATTTTAGTGACGAGCATGAACCCCCAGGAAGGAAAGACCTCCACTACTGCTAATCTGGCGCGGGTTCTCGCCCAGGGTGAAAAAAAGGTTCTGATTATTGACTGCGACCTGAGAAGACCCCGGGGGCACGCACTTTTCAAGGTCTCCAATGATACTGGTTTGAGCAGCTACCTGACCGGAAACTGCGAAACTATTCCGGTGACAACGGTACCCGGTGAAACGCTCTCGATCATGCCCGCCGGCCCGATTCCCCCGAACCCGGCCGAGCTGCTCGGTTCAACGAAAATGGGGCAGCTGCTGACTGAGCTCAGGGAGCATTTTGACTTCATACTGCTTGACTCTCCCCCCATTCAGCGTGTTGCTGACAGCCTGGCGCTGAGCAAGGCAGTCGATGGAACAATCATTGTTGTCCACTATGGGAAGACCACCTTGGACATGCTGGACGGCGGCATCAAAAAGCTTATCGATGTGGACGCCACTGTCCTCGGGTTCGTCCTGAACAGCAAGAAAAGAACTGACAGTAAGGCGTATTACGGCTACAGCTCCTACTATGCCAGCGATGACAAGCCGGAGCAGTAACGAACACGTCGCCGTAGCGCCCCGAATCGTTTCCCCGGGCCCGAAAGTGGATTCCAGAATGGTATCAACGTCCTTCTGGCTCCTGCTCTTCCTGCTTGCCTTTTCCCCGCTTGCCTTTGGTACCTCAGAACACTGGTCGATCATGACGGTCGAGCTTGTTGTCTGCGGTTCGCTCTTTTTATGCCTGATGGGGCTGAGGTTGTCCGGTAAGGTGTTTTACAGGGTTCCGGGGCTTGTTCCATTATTCTCTCTTCTCTTGGTGATGGTTCTGCAGGCTGTCCCCATTCCTGCTGAACTGCTGAAAATACTCTCGCCGATGAGCTGGGAGGCGTATCGGCCAGTCTACGAGCTTATCGGGTCAAACGAATGGCTGTCTGTCTCGGTAAACCAGAAGGCGACGATCCAGGAGTTACTGCGGATCGGTTCGTACGTGCTTTTTTATATCCTGACGATTCAGCTGCTGAGAACCGGAGAACGACTAAAAAAGGTACTCAGCTTCGTGGTGATACTGGCGGGAATCATCGCCCTCATTGCAATTTTGCAGCAGTTCAGCTCCGGCGGCAAGTTATACTGGTTCCGGCCATCTCCTGGCGGCAACCCCGGTGGGCCATGGGTCAATATAAACCAATACTCGGCCTATATCGAGATGATCTGCCCGCTGGCCATTGGCCTGTTTCTCTTCTACCGCTCGTCAGTAGCCAGGGAGCACTCGTTCCGACAGCGATTCGTCGCCTTTTTTACCAGCCCTGGGAGTAACCTCTATTTCTTCTACGGGATCATTTTTCTCCTGCTCTGCAGTTCAGTCTTTATCTCTCTTTGCCGCGGCGGCATCATAACCATCCTCCTGTCCTGTGTACTGTTTGCTCTGCTGGCAAGCATCAGGCTGCGCAAATTCGGAAAGGCCTCCTTCTGGATCGCTTTCTGCCTGGTGCTGCTCTTTATAACCTCACTTGGCTGGCAGCCGATTGTCGATGAGTTCTCCTATGCATTAAGCCCAAGCGGCGGGATCAGGGACGGGCGTGTCCAGCTCTGGAGCGATACGCTTGGAATGATTAGGGATTACCTGCTGCTCGGCTCGGGGTTCGGGACCTATGTCGATGTCTATCCCTCCTATAAAACAATTGCCAGCAACCTTATCTTTGACCACGCGCACAATGATTATCTCGAACTTCTCAGCGATGGCGGAGTGATCAGTTTTCTGCTTGTTGCCTGGTTCCTGCTGGCCCTTCTGTTGCACGCCTGGAGGAAAATAAGAGTAAGACAAGACCGGTTTGCTGTTTTACTCGGCGTCGGCGCTTTTACCGGGATCTGTGCAGCATTGATGCATATCGTCGTCGATTTCAACCTGCACAACGGCGCTGTCGGCCTCTATTTCGCCTTCCTCTGCGGGCTGCTGGTTGCAATTGTAAACACTCGCTACAACTACCAGCAGAGGGCATCGCTGCTCGAATCCGGCAGCCGGTGGCTGCATCGCGGCATAATCGTTTTCGCAATTGCTTTTTTTATCAACACGGCTGCTCTGCAGGTCGGCGTGCTGCTTGCCGGCGCCATGTATGGGGAGGTGAAACACTACTACCTCAGCTCCCATTTGGATCCGGATATCCAGGATGAAATCGCCGGCGCCCTTGACCGGGCTGCGGCCTATGACCCGTTTGACGGCAGGTACCTCTATTACCGCGGCAACCTGGCACTGTTCCGCGAGGGCAGGGAGCGGGCCTACGACTACTACCTGCAGGCTGCCGGGCGGCAGCCCATGGAAGGGGTATTCCTGCAGCGGGTCGGGATGATGATGCCGGTTGAGCGGCAGGCGCAGGCCTCGGAGCTCATGTCCGAGGGATATCGCCGGGCGCTCAACAAGGACAAGATGGTGCTGGGGTGGGCGGAATGGCTGCTCGTGAGCGGCCAGCGGGACGAGGCCAAGGAACTGCTGCGCGGCAGATTGATAACTGATCCCTCCCAGGCTGCCCAGATGCTGCCGATCCTGCAGGTCCACCGGTTCTCCCGACAGGAGATTCTCGAGGTGCTGCCAGCCAGGGTGGAAAGCTGGATCGGTTATGGCGACCTGCTGGAGAAGATGGGCGAAATCGAAGAAGCGGAATTTTTTCGTTCCCAGGCGCTGGAATTTGTCGGGGAAGAAGAGCAGATGCGTCCCGGGTGGTTCGTCCAACTGATCATCTTCTATCGCCGCCACGATCAGCATGATAAAGCGCTTACCGTCATCAGGCAGGCGATAGACCTGATTCCTGATTATGCGCCGTTTCACGGCTGGCTGGGGGATTACTACCTGCAGGAGAAAATCCTCTACCGGGCCAGGGAGGAGTACCAGCAGGCGGTGATTCTTGATCCTGAAAATGTATCCTATCGCCGGAAACTGAAACGGGTTGAACTCGACATCGAGTTCGGGAACTAGTTTCGAGGAAAAATTAGCGAGCCCCTATGAGAATCAAAAAAGAAAATACCAAGCCGCTGACGGTGCCTGCAATGTGCAGTTTGATCGGTTCTACAAGCCGATATATGCGGTGACCTGGTTCTGCCAGAGTGCTTTGTCGCTGGCATGAGGGAGCGTTCCTGATACGGAGCCGTTGTGTGCTTCAAGAGAAAGAGCGAGCAGTCCTGAAATGGCGGCAGCAGAGAAGGAGGTGCCGTCAAAAAAGTTGTGTTTATCGCCGGGGGTTGAAGAGAAAATATTTCGGGCAGGAGCTAGAGCATCGGCACCCAGGGCCAGTTTCTGGTTCGGCAACGGCCTGTTGTCGTCATCAAACCCGGCAACAGCGGTTACATCGGGATGAGAGGCGGGAAAGGCAATGCTGTCGACCTGCGGATCGTTGCCGACCGGGGCGATAAATAACATGCCCTGCTGCTTTCCGGTGCTGATCAGCTCTGCAACCAGGCTGTCCTCGTTGCTGGAGCCGATACTGAGGTTGGCGATAGTGGCCTTTGCCTGTATTGCTGCATCAATTGCCTGGGCAATACTGGACGTGTAACACTCTCCTTCAGCATGAGCCGTTGTCAGCTGCCTGCAGGCCCGGTAAGCGAAAAGTTCCGCATCCGGGGCAATGCCCAGCATTCCGAAATCGTTCCGGGATCCGGCAATAATGCCGGCAACGGCGGTGCCGTGTATTTCACCCTGATACGAGGAGTTGCTGACAAAATTCTCGTGTGCACGGATGCGATCCAACAAATCCCTGTGTTTGAGATCAACCCCGGTATCGATGATTGCCACGAGGACATTTTTACCACTCGATAATTGGTGGATACGGTCCAAGTCAATGAATTTGTCAATCGACTGCATCGAACGCAGAGGGTCGTCTCCAGCCATTGTGAAAAAAATATAGTTGGGTTGCGGTCCATACAGTCCTGGCTCTGTTGCTAATTGTGCCGAGACAATGCGTACATCGGCAACGGTGTTACAAAGAACCATAATGCGCTGCAAGGACGCGAGTTCAGTCTGTTCAATAATCTCCAGATCGTATTTTGCAGTGATCTCCGGGATCAGGTTAAGACCTGCTTCATTGTTTTCGACGATGAACAGGACCTGGTTGGGAACAAAAGTGGAAGATGATCCAAGGGTAAAGGTCCGTGGCGGGCTTTCTGCAACCAGCTCGTTTGCCGCATTGAAGCCCCTGACCCGCCATTGGTAGATGTTCCCGTGAGTGAATTTCATGGCCAGGATTTTTGCAGGAAGGGAATAAGAGCCGCTTTTGGTGTAGGCCGTGAAAAATGGTTGGTCGTTATCTTTTTCCAGGAATTCGATCGCATAGGTGGCCACCTGCTGCACTTCGGTCCAGGTCAGAACTTCTTCTGATCCTTTGAGTTCAGCACCGTTGTCAGGTTGTGTCAGGGTAATCGGTCTGACGCTTTCAGAGGTTTTGGCTTCGACGTGGTAAATGGCTACCGGAAAATCTATTGTCTGCTGGTCGGATTCCGGTTCAGTGATGATAAATTGTAGACGGTGAGCACCCTCGGAGTAGGTCGGCAGCGGTGGGGCTTTCGGGGTCGTCAGGGTAATGACCTTGCCATAGAAGACGTTTTTCTGGACCCTCTCGATAATCCGTTCGTCAACTTTCCAGAAACCTTTCAGGGTTCCGGAGCCGGTGTAGTGAATTTCAACGCTTGCGTTGAGGTCCCGTGAGTTGCGTTCAACCAGAATGGTCGGACGATTGTTCTGCTCAAAAAATATTCTCAGCCTGGTGATCCTGAGCTCGCCGGAGGCGGGGCCTCTCAGGTTGACCTTGGTATCGCCGGAGCCCGAACGCAGGTTCTGGGCCGTAAAAGCTCGCCGGTAGATGATTTTGGTTGTACCGGCATTCAGCGCAGCCTGTAGAACTCTATTTGGTATGCTGATTGTTTCCGAAGCTGATGGTTGGGGTGAATTCAAATCGATGCTCATCGGGCTGTTGATGGTACCGAGAATTCTGCCGCCAGCCAGAAAATCACCTCGTGCGGAGCGAATGATTTCTCTTACTGGAACTGCTGGTGAGACAACGGTAAAGGTGATCCTCTGGTTTGCACCTCCTCCGCTGGTAACATTGACTATGTCTGGAGTGACCCTGATAGCAAGCGCGCCGGGATCAACATAGAGGATAAGATCCTGGGTAAACCGTGATCCTCTAGAACTGGTTATCTGTATAGTAAAGGGAAAGGCGCCTTTCTGGGCAGGAACACCAGTGATTTGGCCGTTGCGCTCAAGCGTCAATCCGAGAGGAAGCTTTCCTCTGTTCAGGCGATAGGTGTTTGTTTTGGTTCCTGTTGTAGATCGGAGCAGATGGTCGTATTTAACGCCGACTTCACCACGCGGCAGGCTGGAATCGACAGGGTCAATTATCGTTATTGTTTGACTGACTGACAGTGGAGGCGTCAATGTGTCTGATCCAGCGACTCCTGTACCGGTAATGGTATACGTCCCGGCAGCAGTATAGATATGTGTTGCTGTTAGGGTGTATGTGCCGCTGGTCAATGATCCCAGGGTTTGTCCAGGAGAGCCGTCCCCGAAATTAACGCTGAGAGAACCAAAGGGCGGCGGTGTAACGAAAAAGGTAAAGACGCCGGTTACTGAGACGGTGACGGTTTCTCCTACTACCGCGGTTGGGGTACTGACATTCATGGTTATGGCGTATGCACTGCCAGACCAAAAAAGCAGAGCGGCAATGACAGCGAGTTGTAATTTCATGTATGGTTTCATGTTGTCCTCCCTAAAATGAATAGGGGATTGCGGAAGAAATCACCAGCGTCAGGGTGCTTTCCGAGAAAGTCGAGTCGTAAATTTTGTCTTCCTGGCGATTGTAGTTATATTCAAGAGCGATAGTGGAGTCTTCAAGCCGCCACAAGCGCTCGAAACGATAGTTCAGCCGGCCGTAGAGGGCTGCGTTGTTCATATCGACACGGTCATCATCGGATTGGCTCCAGTCGTAGGTCCCGCCTACCTCACAGGTCACCGTGTCTTTCAAAAAACCGGAGTATAAATCCAGCGTCAGGGTGTTGGTGTCGGTTCTGACCTCTGTGACGAGATCTTTGGAACTGTTCAGGCTCCAGGACGGCAGGATTGAGAAGTAGGTGTGGGTATACGAGGGAACGACAGCGAAGCTGAAAAGCCGGGTGTCGTAATCGTTCAGCGTTTTGTCGTCTTGTTCCGAATAGCTCGAACTGAATTGCACGGCCCAGGGGCCTTCAATATAGCTGATACTGCCTGCGAGGGTGCTGGTATCAAGCGAGGTTGATTCAGTATCAATCGGCTCGTCTTCCGAGCGTTGGGTGTTGTGTTGGAAGAGCAGACTGACGGGGAAACGCTGCCAGCCGGAATACTGATATTCGAGTCCGCTTGTGAAGGAGTAAATTCTGGCAAACAGATCATCGTCTTCGACGTTGTCCCAGGAATAATTCAACAGAAGCCTGAGTGCATGCAGAGGATAGGTTATGCCGCCGTTGAAATCGAAACCGGCCCAGTCCCGGACGATTGACTGGTTGCCCACGACCTCATACTGGGGTCCGTTGTAGCTGTAGCTCAAATCATAGTCGGTAACTTCGGTGAGGCCGCCGATCCGTATGCGATAGGCTTTGTCGTACACCTCGTCCTCGCCGTCACCGGTATCATTATCATAATTGGCCGTGTCAAACTCAAACTCGGTGATGAACAACTGATTGAAAAAATCGGTTGTCAGGAGAACGCCTGTGACATCACCTTTTCGTCCTTCCGACTCGGACCAGGTACCCATGGAATTCCCTTCTTCACCACCGCTGGCATATATCCCTTTCAGAGACATCTGCTGGTCAAAAAAATCAACGTTGATGGACGTGCCCATGATATGGTCATTGGAGTTAAAGCCAAAGCCGAGACCGTCAATCTCGTAACCAGTTTCATTGCCAAGCACCCCGAAGCCGCTGAGTGTAACGTCACCGGCGGAGACACTCGCCTTGCCCCCGCGCCGTGTCAGGTAATCGATGGTGTTTTTTGATTGCTCAATGGTAGTGTCACCAACTCTCAGCCAGGGCCGTGTAATTTTCTCCCGTGTAGTTGGCTGCAATGAGGAAATCAATGAGGCTGAGCCCTTTTTTTTCAGGGGCAAGCAGTGCGGCATTCTGGTCGTAGTATCTTGCATTTGCTCTCAGAGACGAATCCCATCTTCCTTCCCTTATGGCGGAAGCATTGGAAATATAGGAATCAAACGTTGTATAGGGGGAATCGATGGTGGAGCCTGCCTGGTTTTCCCCGCTTGAGGAAAATTCCCTGGCAAGCGCAGTCTTCAAGGTGGCTGAAACCTGGTTGTCTGAATACATTTCCTCAAACGCTTCACTGTGTCGAGATGTGAAAAAAAATTCTTTCTCGATTGGTCTGCCGTCGGAAGTATAGGCGACCACGTAGAGATTGTGCTCCCCTGCTGCCAGCGGTGTGAGCGGTGTGTAGGAGAACACACCATTCTCATTTGACATCAGAGCACTGATATCATTGCCGTCGAGCAGGACCAACTGCCCTTCTTCTAGAAGGGGGGCTGAACCGCGGAAGGAAATCTTTGGTGTCTTGGCGACAGCCGTCGCGTCCGGAAGAGGGGAGACCAGAACGAGATCCGTCCCCGGCGAGTCCTGGGCGCTGCTTAATTGCGGGATTGAAACAGAGAATGCTGCCAGGCAGCAGAAACGGACAATTTCTGAGCGAGTTGGTATTTTTCATGGTTCCTTTGGAAATTCAATGGCAGTAAATGTATAGTTACAAGCGGCAGAATCGATGTGATCTGAAAGATGATGAAGCCACACCGGTGAACACAAACGATCTGGAGCATGCCGTGGAGCCACCTCTAACAGCCTGGTATTACAATCTAAAGCTATGAAAATTTGAGAACTGTTCCAGTCTACCACATCGCGCCTCAAAATTGAAATAAAAAAAATCAAGAATTTCCATAATGTACGTGTTTTTTTGATTTCCTTTGGCCTTTTTATCCCGTCCGGTTCGTATGTATCTGGAGACAAACCTGCAGTCAGTTTGACTGCCTTTTACTGTGAGTGCCCCTTGCGGGGGAAATGGTTCAAATAAAACGTGTTTATTAAAGGATCGCAAAAGAGACAGAGAAGGATTGTGACCGGTAGGAACCGGTCACAATTAAGAGATAGGCTGATGGCAGGCAATGGTCAGGTCTTGGAAAATAACAATTTGTGGTGTGCAATAGATAACAAGCAATTTTTCAAGACCTGACCCTTTGACATGCTGTGGGATAGTGCTGGCTTCCTGTTTTACCTGTTACTATAGGGGAACAACAGGGGGGCGGGATCATTAGCGGCCCTTTTTAGCCTGGGATCGATAACATGAAAGCCTTGAGAAAGCTTTAACGTGTTGCTGTTTTTAATAGTGTCACACAATATAAAAATTCTTGACCTTTTTTGTTTCTCAATACCAGCTAACAAATCGCGGTTCAGATTCAGTCCATACTAATTTCATCCCCGATTGGCCGCCAGCCGGTGTCACTTTATTCCATAATTTCATACCTGCCATGATTCCAAACGTATATTTATCAAGAACAGTTGTTCCGTTGTTCATCGCATATGCCATCTCTAGAGGACATGGTGGAACGAATACGCCATTATAATATGATTTTGGAACATACTTACCGAGATCATATTTACTAGACAGATAATAGGTGACCTTCAGTTGGTTTTTTCCTTTACGGTATAATGTTGGAGGTTTAAAATAAAGCCCCTCAATTATAGAATAATTGGTGGCAGGACCTATTCCAGCAGATTTCCACCATTGTACGTCAAGGTAAAATTCCGGATACACAACCACATGTTCAATTGAGTGATCTTTTATCTCTTCCGGGCCTTGTACCATCATAAAATCCTGATCACTGCTGATCTCAAACGTTACGTCAATACTCTTAACTTTATGCGGTTGTCCAGCTGCATAAGGTATGAAATGCGGGACAGCCTCAATTACTTTTATTGTCATTTTAACCGGAATTTTCTCAGCACTGTCCTGATTGATTTTATCAACTACAGCTGGATTGACCGTAGCCCCGGCAACTGCACCGTTCATGTTTTTAAGAGAATTTGCTTTTCCCAGACCTGCTATCTCGGCAATTTTCGGCTTATACACCCTGAATGTCTCGCTCTTCCCCCAGCCGCTGCCAGATGGTGTTCGCAAAAGAAAATGATAGATACCCTCCTTAACAGCTGTCGGAAGGGTTACGTTCCAACTGGTGTGAGGGCCAATCGGTCTGTTTCTTGCGCCTTCGGCCAGTTTGGCCACTGTTGATCCTGTTGAATTGTCAACAAGAAAAATTTCCAACTCCCAGAATTCTGATTCCTCATTCGAAGATAATCCAAGGAGTTTCTTTGTCGGGTACCAGTCAATGCGTACGTCACTCCCTGTTGGAAAACTATTTCCCTGTTCTGGTTTGATGACATCAAAGGCTTCGAACGGTTCGTTAGCGGGCAGAGGTGGCGGCGTCAAAATAGATGCAGAGGGAACTAGATAGCTGAACGGTTTTGTGAAATTGTTGAGTTCATTAGTTTCGTCAAC
Source organism: Desulfocapsaceae bacterium (assembly GCA_963674815.2). GTDB lineage: Bacteria > Desulfobacterota > Desulfobulbia > Desulfobulbales > Desulfocapsaceae > MADRE3. Next base: position 203,980 of record CAXXTV010000003.1, on the reverse strand, counting down.
AACTCCGTCGATATCAACAGCGGCCACAAGTGTCGGATCACCTATCGTCTGGGTTTGCCAGGGAATGATGACATTTATATGCTGCCCCGCAAAGACGCCGGGCACCGTGATCTTGCCGAGCCAATTATTGCTCGAGTTGATTTTGGCCTGCTTGTTGATACCAAAGCCCACGGAGAAAGAGGGGGATTTATTCATACCATTATTATAGATTTTCATCTTTAGCCCCACTCCATCGCCGTAATAGATTCCGTTTTTTGTGTCGACAAAACCTACTAAATCGAACCCACCGGGTGCGTTATCTCGTGTGACAAATGGCCCCTTGGGTAGTACGGTTGGTGATATTTTGTCGGTGTTCGGGGTTGAACTTTTTCCAGCTACCTGCTCTTGAAGCACTGCTGTTGCGAGCTTTTTGGACTGCATTTTAAATGGTGGGTTTGGAATATTTGTGAATTCGGTTTGCCGGGTGTGCGGATTAGTGTTTGTCTGAACGGATGGCGATTTTGAGGCCATTTGCAATTGATTAACTTCAACCGTGGTGCTGGCGATGTTATTATGTTCGTTGCGCTCATCTATGATATTGCCTGGATCAATTTTGACTGAGAAGTCCTGTGTCCCTGCCTGTCTGGCTACAAAACGAAAGGTGACAGGAGTGGTGCCATTTTCCCTGATAGAGATGTTTTTTACGCCGAGTTGCGTGTTGTTCGTTAAAAAGGCAACCGGTACATCAATGCTGTCTCCGCCGAAATTTTTTATCAGTACCTGGGCAATAACAGATTCACCGACCGAAACTTCGGTCTTGTTAAGTACGAGATTAACGGGGAAGAGATCTGGCTTTATTTCAGGCCTGGTACTTTTTTGCCTCTCTGTACTACCGCCAACACTGGTGCGTGGAGAAAGCTTTGATTCAACGTTCATTTGAGCGGTCGGGGCTGGCTTTGGTGGTGCTATTGTTACCTGTAAATCGGTCTGGTTATTTCGTTCGTTACTCTCGGTTATTTGTTTGTCCGGGTCAACGACGACCTCAATAGTTACTCTTCCCCTGCCCGTCAGGGGTAGAGTGATTTCAGGATGTGCTATTGACCGGGCTCCCAGGTTGATAAGTTCTTCTCCCAGGGTCTTTCGGCCCTGCATGAATCTGACCTTGACTCTACGCAAGGAGGAATCCCCGCTACTTTTAACTTCAGCTCTCAGTGTAACTTTATCTCCGGATGTAATCTCTTTGGGGGAAGCGCTCAGCCTGCTAATAGAAAGGTCCGGGAGGATGGCAATCTGTTGTTTTACCCGCTGGTCTGGTTGTACTCGCTGGGGGGGCCGCGGTATGGGCGGGAAGGGGAGAAACCCGCGGCGATGTCGTAGGGGGAGCAGGCTGTTGGATCCGGGAGTTGCTGGCTGCTTGTTCTGTCGTGCTCCCTGGTGTCTGCATTTTGAGATCCTGAGCAAAACTGCAGTCATAGAGGAAAAAGAACGTACAACACAGTGTTATAAAAGAGAGATATCGCATGGTTTTTTTCTCAGCAGTAAAAATGAACGTGGAATGGCGCACTTTTTCACAGAGCCTTTTCAATAAAAATGACAATATCTGCTTGTTGTAATGTTTCAATAACGTGGGCTGTTGGTTTGCCAGGGGCAAGAGCGATGACATAACGTCCCTGCGCTGAGGGACCGGATGTGATTGTGCTGTTCGTTGCAAGAAGCAGTTCTCTGATTTCTGACTCTTTGGCTGAGTCTTTGAAAACAATGTTAAATAATACCCTGGTATTGTTGACGCCTGTTTCAGGTGAAACGCTTAACGTTTTATAGGATTTCTGAGGGGTGCCGGGTAGCAATAGTATGACAATAACGATCGCCTGGACAATAGCCATGCCCCAGGGAACTGACACAGATTCTTTAAGCCAGGCCCATGCTTCCAGGAATTTTATAGAAAGTGCTGGAGAGGAGGGAATATCTTTAAACTCGCGTTGTTTATTTTGCTCAAGTGAATCAACCGATTCACTGATTCTTTTGAAGATAGCATCTGAAGGTACGGGATTTTCGTCGTCTATTTCATGGTAAAGTTTCTGGAATTGTACGAATTCATTGAGCTCTTCCTGTAACTCCGGGTTGGCAGCCAGTTCCTTATCGAAAAGATTCTTCAATTCAGGCTCAAGGCTGCCCCGATGATAATCCGGTACCAAATCGGTATAAGGTATGTTTTCAGATGTCATTGGTTGTTATATTGCGTTTTGTCAGTTCGTCTTTCAGTGCCTTTTTGGCATGAAACACTCTTGTTTTAACGGTGTTGACAGGAATATTGATGAGCTTGGAGACTTCGGGGTAGGTGAGGTCTTGATAGAAGACCAGCTCGAGTATCTCCCGATGTTTGGGGGATAACGCTGTCAATACCTGTTTCATCTTCCTTTTTCTCTCCTGTCGTTCCGGTTCTCGGTGATTTTCATTGTCTGCGGTGGTGTAGGCCTCATCGAACGGTACATGGTGTTTGGTTTTTCTAAATTCCTTGAAAGCCGTGTTACGGGCAATGCCGATCAGCCAGGTCGTCAGCCGACTGGAACCCCTGAAATGAGACGCCTGCTGCCAGGCGATTGTATAGGTCTGGATGACAACGTCTTCCGCCATCGTCTCATTGCTGACAAGCCCTCTCACATAACGGGCTACCTTTCCATAGGTCAGCTCGTACAGGATATGGAAGGCCTGCTTGTCGCCCTGAGCAATCTTAGCTGCGAGCAGCTGGTCATCTTTCAGCATGGTGTTTCTGGTCATATGTCCCACACGGAGATGAAATGGTTCATAGAAAAAATGATAGAATTATAAGAAAACAAAAATTGAATGGCAAATCAAGAAGATAAGTTTAGCTCTGGATCAGAGAAAATCGTTCTACGGCCGGCAGATTTATCAACAACGCAGAGATAACCTGGCAAAGTGAATGATTCTGACCGGAGATACTCTTTATTCGTTTGTTATGATGAGTGAGTACCAGGAAAGCAAATTTGACAAAAGCACTCTGTTGTTTTGCAGGTATACTGAAAAAATTACAATGAAGTGTGCACAGCAACAGTGCTGTTAGGTCACAGCTCTATTGCAGGACGTAAAACAACAGGTTACGCTTCTGTGCTATACTGTAGAAAGAAGACGTCTACCAACTTCAATTCTCCAGCATCTTTTTTAATATGGATCGGTTGTAAACAGGTCCAGGTTTACCTGAACCTGTAAAAAAAAGTAAACTTTCTCCGGAAGACATGAGAATTGAGGAAAATCATTTTTGAACCAATTGGCTTGAGAAGGGTACAGAAATATTAGACAATCGAACAAGCTGGATGTACAAATTACGTATCTGCAACTTAACTGAAGGAGAAACTTCTAATGCATATGATTAAACGTCTCTTATCTCTCAATCATTTTGCTTGCCCCCTTTTCCCCACCCTCTCTGTGCTTCTTGCTCTCTCAGTTGCGATTATGCTGAGCGGGAAGACGGTATTCGCGAATGACTGCACAGAATATATTTCTTTCGACGCCAATTCACTGACGCTTAAGGATGTTACCGACAATCAAACAGGGCGAACTTATACCTTTACAATATACGGTACCTCAGGCAGGCAGAATTGTAGTTCTGATGAGGGACTTGCTGCGGAATATCTCCATGGTGCATCAGATGCTACAGTGATTAATCTGAATGTCAGCCTTAGTGGAATTTGGAATAAGTCCGGTAGAATTGCTACAGAGACAGTTATTACAAACTATGGTCAACTGTTAAGGACATTCCAGTGTGACTATGATCCCTGGCTTGAGCCGGCAAGTAACTGCACATTGACTTCTCATCAAGTGACCCCTTCAACAGGCCCTCTGAATGCTCCAAGCGCATTCAGGGATAATTGGTGGGTTTACTATGAGGATATAAATTTCAGGCATCGCTTTCCGACAAGTGCCTTGGCCCTTGACCACGATATACGCAGTGAGCTGATAAGCAAGGCAATGACGCAAACGCTGAGAATTATTGATCCTGTTGAAGACCAATCTTTTGCCAGCCCAGATCTCATGGTTACTGCAGTCATGGAACGGCCTGTTATTAATCCTCCAGATTACGCGGTAGCTATAAAGGTGGAGGAAATCGCCTGGCCTGAACCTGGTGTAACTCCTCAAAACAGGAAGTATGAGGAGGGCAAGAATTATCTGCAGACAGCCAATCAATTGATAACCTATTTTAACCTGAAGGGAAAAGATCTGTGGGGGGCAAAATGGGGTGTTTCCGCCCATGTGGTAAGCAAAGAGCCCGGTTGGACGCCGGTGACCTATTTTACCGTGGACGCTCTGGTTTCTGGTGATTTAGGCTCAACACTGTCAGAACCACCGAATAATCAGCTGATTCCGCCGCAAATCCACAATCCCCGGGCCAACCGCACCTATACCATTGAAGAGAATATCCCGCTTAAAATAACCTATGATCCGGATGCCGAACTAACCATTAAATACAGTTCAAGAGCTACCGGGGCGGCAGATTTTATACACTACGTTACCTGGCGGTATAGCCCTGAATATACTTCACACCCTGGTCAGGTTGAGCTGGGAAATTTTTTATCACTTCCGGCTCTCTTTGCAGGATCCACAGATGCTCAAGTAAAGGTCGAAGCCTTTATTGAAAAAGAACAGGCAGGGGTTACATTGAAATCGGAGACAGCTGCGGTGGTAACGCGAGTATTGGTCTCCAAGCCAGAAATCAGCAAGCCTGAAGAAAATAAACAGTATGCGGCTCCAACAGAGGTCAATCTTATCATTATCAAGTCTCACAAAGGAGCTGACAGCTGGAAGAATTGGATTGAAATGGAGGTTCAGGCAACTGGTCAGGGAGGCCTGAACTCAGCGGATCTTTTTCTGCCTTATGCAGATGATACCTATACTGTTTCAGAAGTTTTTAACACGCTGCTAATAAAATATCGGTTAACAAATCCGGGTAAATACCGATTTCGTACTCGTTTTGTTGTTCCTGAGTCGTATGGTGCTGGTGCTGCATCGACGCCCTGGACGGACTGGCGGCATATCGAGGTTGTGGGGGATATCAGCAGCTCGCTGCGGCTGATATCTCTTTACATAAACTAACGCCGATCATGCAAAAAGTTGAAGGCCCGAATCTAAAACCGGCGCCTTCAGCAGAACAACTTCGACCACAAAGTGATAAAATTGCCCAACCTGTAACCGTTAAGAAGCCAGCGTTCAAGCTGAAAACCGCACCGGTTTTCATACAGCCGCAAGATCTTCAGGTGATTGCCCGTCGCGGCCCGGTGAGTCTTAGATTGAATGGGGTTGAAGATAAGGATCAACTTGACTGGCAAATTGAGTACAAAAAGTTCGGTACCAAACAATATAGCAGAAGCAGAATGGCCAGGCCACAGGTTGCCGGTGGGAATAATCAGGTTACCGGTTCCTTTCACGCAACCCAGGAGGGAGATTACAGGATGAGGGTGCGCTCCAAAGAGAAGGGGAGCCAATGGAGTCAATGGCGGTTGTTCCGTGTCGGTAACCCCGATGTTAAAAAAATTGAAACGCATTCTTTGCGGAGCACGGTCAAGAAACCGGCGGCAGCGGATGACGTAATCCCGGAAGGTAAAGAACCTGAAATCAAACCAACAGTAAAGGAGGAAAAACCGAGGTTGATACAACCGGCTGGCCCGAACTATAAGCCGAGAATAAGAAATAACTCCTGAAAACCGGGGCGGCCTTGAATCACTTTCACAGACACGTTGACACACCGGCATGAACGCTGCTAACAGGGTATGTTAAGTGCAAAAAGTTGGGGTCAGGTACCTTTCCGCACGACAATTATTTTAATACAGCTGATGTGCCCGTTGATTCTAACCTGACTGCCACAAGAAAAAAATGAACCATTTGCTCACAAGAAGTACCTACAGGTAGAGACTCTTAGTGGGAACCGATCAGGGGGAAGATATACAGGAGAAAGATCCAGCATGTGGAATTCGCCTGGCGGTTTACTGAAACATCCGACAAAAATTACCTTTTACGGAGGGGAAAGATGTTAAGTAAATTATGGAGAATGGTCGTTATCTGTTTAGCTGTTGGCTTTATCGGTCTGGCAAACGCAGGGAATTGCAGTTCTGCTCAAAAGGTAGAATCAGGTAAAGATGCGGATCAGCCTGTAAGCCAGACAGCCGGGAAAAAAACAAAGCCAAAACCTGACCTGGTTATCAACAGCATCCGGCTCAGCAACCAGTGCGAAATTGTAATTGTCATAGGTAATGTTGGCAAAGGCGGGGTCGAGTCGAGTCAGCTCAAAGCAACCGGTCTGCAGGTACTGATCAATGGCAGCAGAAAAACAATTCCTGTCGCTGCCCATGACCTTCAGGGGAAGCTTCGAAAACCTGGGGGAAGCGCAAAAGTAGAAACCGGTCTGAAAATGTCAGCGCCAGGACTGGTTGAGGCCCGGGTTGATTCGACAAATGCAGTTGTCGAGTCCCGCGAGAATAATAACACCGGCAGGGTCAAATTATCACCTCAATGTGAGACAGAAAACGCGGCTGGAACGAGTGGGCCGGGACAGATGGTGAATCCGATCACCGGCCTTCAAGGAAGCAGGGGAAAACGAAGCTCAGCAGATCGTGCCGTCGGTGGCAAAAACGCTGATCAACAGGATCAAGGTTCTTCTTCATTTGTTGAGGTGTCATCCATCACCCTTCACCAGAACAGGATAGTCGTATTGCTTGAAAGAAAAGGCAAAGAAATGATTGACCAGCAGGCGGCCCATCGAATGCGTCTGCAGATAGAGGCGGGTAAAACGAGGCGCATGTGGCCGCTCGTCCAGATCGATCCGATGTTTCGTAAAATTAACGGAGATCGCGGGGAGCTGCAATTCGATACTTCAATTGTTTTAGAGAAACCGACCGGCGTACGTGTGAGAGTTGCGGGCAGCGGGATTGAAAAAACACAGACTGCTTTTCTGAAGCCGACTGAAGGAGATACTGCAGACAAAGTGGTTTCGTCGGCGGGTTTATCAAGAGAAGATGGAGAAAAGCGTGAAAAGCAGAAGCCGGGTATCAGGCAAAAGGGAGAATCCGGGGCGAAAGGGGACGAATCTGACCCCACGGCCGTTTCGGACGGAATGAGGTTTGAGCGCCCATTCCCCCGCTCAAGGCACGTTTCCGGTAGCCAAATTAGCGTGAAATTGATTTTTACTGAATCCTCAAATGTTCGGCCGTTTAAACTTTCTCTCAGCAGAAATGGTTCACACGTATACTCTTTTCCCCAGTCAGAGTTGTCTCATCCTGAGCCTGAAACCAAATTAATCGTTCGTCTTCCAGAGAAACTCACGGCAGATGATGCCTATCAATTTGTTGCGACCACCTTTGACGGAGCGTTTGAGGCGCGTTCAGCTCCATTTATTATTGGGCCGGGAGAGACAACAGAAACTGCAAATCAACCGGACGACTCTCATGGGATCAGGGTGAGCCTCAGTGGATTAGGTGACAGAGCACGTCCAGGAGACTCCTTCGACCTACATTTGCAGATGATCAGCCCTGGTGAAACGCTGAATATTGTTCCATATGGTGAGCAGATATTTATCCACGATCGTGATCAGGGTTTCGACCAGATTGGCATGTGGTATATGACCGCATGCCCAACGAGAGTGAACCGATCAGAAGATGGAAGGCAAGAAACCCGGCGCTGCACACTTTCGAATTATATTCCAGTCGGAGATGGATATGTTTTAACATTTATCAATAGTGATGGGGATACCTATGGCCATTCTTCGGTTTTCTCAATTGTACCTGAAGCTTCCGACCAGGGGGAGCTTAATGTCCTCTCCAACCTCGGTGGCAGTGAACACCGATTTCTCGACAGTGAGATAGCGATACGATGGGAAGCCCACCCTGCTTTTGGCTCACAGCTGCCAACGAGGTGGAGGATTGAAATGCAGATGGAATTGTCACCAGGGTCCTATGGAACGGCCTTTGCTTTTAGTCTGGAATCAGCCGCAACCTCGGAAGAGATCCGGGAAGGTGTGATCTGGCATACCTTTGAAGGACGGTGGGTGCCTGGAGCAAACATCCGTCCTGGAAGATACAAGATTAAGATTGTCGGGATCGACTCCGATTTAGAAGGGGTGAGCAGGTGGCCAATAACTCTCGACCACAGGTCTCAGGGAACTTCGGCGAACACGGGCTCGCCGGGATGGAATCTGTCCATCAGCGATGCCTATGCGGACATTATGACTCACCAATATGTGGTGGTTGTCTCAAACCCTGGCGGCGTTGTCGGAATGGTTGATTTTGTGACCGAAATGAGTCAGGCACTCGGTAGCGAGAGATGGAACAGACATGAAATGAGAAGAAGGTTGTCTGGATCGGAGAGCGAAGTTGTCTCTCTTGGCAATTATGAAACTCTGGTTGCTGACCCCTGTACCGAAGATGTTTTAAGAATTACCATTGATGCGGGAAATGAGATCGATGAAACAAATGAATCTGATAACGTTTATCGCGCGTCGCGGGGAGGTGGAATAAACACGAGACTTGGCACCATAACCTATGGGGGGGAGGGGCTGACTTCAGCTGGCACCATAGCATGGCGGGAAGATTATCCGAATTCAAACACTATGTATGGCGATGAGATGCTCTATGTTCGCGTACGAAACTGCGGCAGGCTGCCACTCGACGGTACAATACGCGTGATACAGCAAGGGACATGGGCGATTACCGGTGACGGGTTTCTGCATCCTGTTGAATATCACAACTTGTTAAGGAAATCGCTGTCGGTAAGTCTCGCATTTGGGCAAACCGCCGTGTTGATGCTTTACCCGGGTGAGGTTGAAGACGTCAACAGTGAATTGCTGGTGGTTCTTGAGGGACAAATAGCAACGTTCGCCAATGAAAATCCCAGGACATTCACCATGACGGTTCCCGGTTTTTGATGAAAAGAGCTATCTGATCCTGCTATAAAAGAGTGGACACTCAGTTAAGCCAATATTAAAGAAATTGGCAGGAGGAAAACTATGAGTGTTCAACGAAGAAAATATGATCCAGATTTCAAGCGTAACGCCGTGCGTCTCAGTAATGAACCAGGGCGAACAGTTTATGAGGTTGCCGACAACCTTGGTATTTCAAAAGATCTTCTCTATAAATGGCGGCGAGAGTTCCGCCTAAAAGAAGGATTGGCATTCCCGGGCCACGGCCGAGAAGCGCTAACCGAGCAGGGCAAAAGAATCAGGGAGTTGGAGAAGAAACTCAGAGATGCGGAAATGGAGCGCGATATCTTAAAAAAAGCCATGGCCATCTTCAGCAGGACACCGAGATGAAATACACTTTCATAGAGAAAAACCGCTCAACATTTCCGGTGAAGAAGATGTGCCAGACCTTAAGCGTTTCACAGAGTGGTTTCTATCGCTGGACCAAGGCTCCGCTATCTCCTCGAAAGGAAGAAAATGTCATAATCAAAAAACGTATCAAAGAGATTTTTATTGCTCACAGAGGAATGGTCGGCAGCCCGATTATTACGGCTGACCTTCAGGATGATCAGGGATTTTCAAAAGTAAGCAGGCCGCGGGTCGCTCGCCTTATGCGAGAAATGGGGCTGAGATGCAGGGCTACAAAGAAGTTTGTGGTGACTACTGATTCAAAGCACAATTACCCGGTTGCTCCGAATCTGTTAGATCGTAACTTCACCGTTTCTGCTCCAGATGTTGTCTGGGTAAGCGATATCACGTATTTGAAGATTGGAAAGAAGTGGCATTACCTAACTGTTTTTATAGATCTGTTTTCACGCATAGTTGTTGGATGGGATCTGAGTGATTCTCTGGAGAGGCACTCTGCTATCCGAGCTCTTAACAAAGCAATCATGAGACGTAGACCAGGCAAGGGTTTAATGGTCCACAGTGATCGAGGCATTCAGTATGCCAGTAATGGGTTCAGGAAGGTTCTTAAGAAACATGGTTTTGTGCAGAGTATGAGCCGGAAAGGAAACTGTTGGGATAATGCTGTGGCCGAATCATTTTTCCATTCGATCAAAACCCAGCTTATTCACCACGTTCGGTTTCAAAACAGGATGGAAACGGAACACGAGCTATTCAACTATATTGAAGTTTATTTTAACCGCCGAAGGAAGCATTCAACAAACAGTTACAAAACTCCCGCTCTTTTTGAACAGGAGTGGTGGGAAAAGATGAAATCGGCTTAACTGGGGCTCCACTTTATTGTTGCAAGATCAATCTCTGATTATCGATTGAGGAACAGCCAAAAGGGAATTTCGCTGACATCCATTAGCAGTGTCAGGTGACGACACGAATAGTTTTGTGAATTGAAATACTAATCCGTTACATGCTTCTCGGCGAACTGCGCCATCAGCTCGTGGATCGTGTAGGGGGGACGGACCTGGAAAAAATTATCGACAATCATGTGGCCGATTTCGTGGGCGAGGACTTTCAGCTTGGTGTCATCCACGGAGATGTAGATCGTTTTTTGGGTAAGTGAATAATAGGCGATGTGGTTTACCGATTTACCGTAGTTTTTCTTGTAGAATCTCGATACATCCTTCGCGGTGGGCAGCAGCACCAGGTTGAAATGCAGGTTTTCCGGAAACATATCGAGCACCACCTCGACTTTTTCAACGATAAGATCTATTTTGGCCTCCACCTCGTCCTGGACGGTGATGAGATTCTTCCGCTTGATCATCCGCGAGAGGTTTCGCCCGAGATAGAGATTTTCGTTGAATTCAACTAATAATTCCGAGTCTTTGCAGAAAATAGTGGCGTATCTGCTGGCGGCAGAGGAAAAATCGGCTGATCCCAGCAGGAGGACAAGTACGAGGACGGGGGCAGCCATGCTCTGAAAGCAGCGAACCACCTCGGGAGGCAGGCCGACAGCACCCAGCACAGTCTGGCCGGTTGGCGGCAGGTTATTCATTTCTGAGAACGAAAAACTGCAGTTGGGAGCGGAGTTTATTGTTGTGGTTTCTGATGGCCTGGCAGATGCTGGTGGCGTCTTCGGGGCTGATACGACCACTGTCTAGACTCTCGTACTGCCTGAGCAGATTATTGATGGCCTCGGCGTTGCGGTCTATCTCTGAGAGCTTAGCGGACAAGGTTTCATTGAACCTGTTGATTTTGTCGGCCAAATCCTGGCCGCCGTCCTTTTCGCGCAGGTGAATCTTCTCTGTCAGGTCCCCTTTGGCCATATTGGTCAGAGCTCGCTCGAGCCGGAAGAGGGGCCCGGCAATCCGGTGGGTGCCGACGATTGCCGCCAGCACCAGGATGCTGCCGCCGATAAGCAGAAAGAGCCAGTAGGCGGCGGCGGCGCTCTTGAACAGCATCCAGGGCGTGCGCCCGAGTTGAAGATCATTGTTGTTGTAACTGATGGTCATCGTGTCAGCAGAGAAAAATGACAGTAGTGAGAGCAGCAGCAGGCAGCCGAGAATTGCTGCAACGAAGATGACGAAGGCAAATCGGCCCTGGTAGTCTTCCTTGAGAAAATAATTTTTCAGGTTCCGCTTGTATCGGGCAGCCATGATTATTCACTATCCTCATATATTGAAATATCGGCGCTGGACACCAGTGAGTTGATCCAGCCGTACAGTTTCTGTTCACGCTTGTGGGTTGTGATAATTGAGCGCACCATCTCCCGCGGGATGTTCGTGAGGTCTCCAGATGGTGTGTCGGTCAGATTCTCGAGCCGTATGGCAAACCATTCATTGCCGGTATCAAAAAAGGTCGTGGTGCCTCCCGGCTGCAGGCCGACAAGTAGCGGCTGCAGGGTGGTTGAGAGATCATCGAACCGTTCGGTTTTTGTGGAGCCCGCCTCCCACTCGACATCCGGCGCCGCCTGGCTGCCGCTGCCTTGGGCGATGGTAAAGGTTACCGTTTTGCCAAAGTAGGAGAGGTACCGGTCGATTTCTTCATCACTAACTGTTTCGTCAAGCATCTGATTTTTCCTTTCCAGCAGTATTTTTACCAGGGACTGTTCATAGTGGTTTTTAATCGCTTCGCGGAACTGGGGTTCCTGGTCAATTTTTTGACGTTTTGCCTCCTGGATGAGCAGCTGCTCTACGACGACCGATTTGAGAAATTCCTGGCGGTTTTCATGGTGAGATGGCCTGTTTTTTTCAGATTCCGCAAGCATACCGCTGGTGATGCGGTTGTCGTTCACCTTGACCACCACGCTGCCCTTTTCAGGTGATGGTGAGGGTGCAATTATAAAAATTGTCACCAGGGAGAGCAGGGCCAGAAAACAGACGATCGTAAGCAAATATTTCATGAGATGTCAGCGATGGTGGAATTTAACTTTCCTGTAGTTGTATATGATATTATTATCAGGTAGTTATAGAGAGAATGCAAGATAAAACAACAGACCGTGTGCAGGGGAGGGCAAATAGAGGAATTCTTCTTCAGTCCGGATGACAGTGGCATGAAAAAGACACAGCTACGACGAAACTGATTACAATTATGAAATTGTGGTTGCAAAAATGTATTACCTCTCAGGCGTAGAAATCGATTCTCCCTTGCCTGTCGGGTTCTACTTTTCTGACTTCAGCGGGTTGTTCCTCTCGCTGAGTCTGTGCAGCCTCTTCTTTTTCTTCCTGTGTTCTCTGGAGGATATCCCGGCCAATGTTGGATTTGTTGACAGCGGCCTCTCGTGCCGCCAATGTTGCTGAACTGATTTCCATGGCTTCCCTTGATGGTTGAATATTGTTCCTTATCGGAATGCAATTTTCAGGCCTGACTGGAAATGCATGGGGCCGGGGTGCCCCACCAGGCAGCGGCCATTCCTGGCTGGTGCTGGTTACCGGTTCAGGTAGCCGTTTCTTTCAAGGAATTGTTCGAGAGATTTCCGGGTCAGGATGACGCTGCTGAGCAGATCTTCGCCGCAGGTGAGCGCAGGCACCATCCTTATCCCGCCTCCCCAGGCCTTCAGCGGGTTCATGGCGACATTGATTTCCTTCACATAGACGGAATAGGAATCCCCGAGAAAATTCCGTAAATGCTTCCGTACGCGGGCGCATCGCGGGCATAGAGAAATATGATAGAATGATATCAACATTATTTATTTGTAATATCTGGGGCTAAGGCCTATATTTGCAGGAATTGTCGACATGAGCCCCGGCTTTCTCGGCAAGACAGGTCCGTTGTGGACATGATGGTCGGCCTACAGCCCCCGTGAGTTTGGACTTCATCAGGCACTCTTGTTGTCTCTAATTACTCCCGGTGGGGCTGTCAAGCACACACAAATGGGGTTAATCTCCGGGATCTTAACCGTAAACAGGACCGATGTAATTCGGCGATGGTGTCGCTATGTTTATCTCTGACTACATGACTGCAAACCCGTTGACCATTCCAGCTGACACCTTGCTGCCCGAAGCCAGGCAGCTGCTCACCGATTATCATTTCAGGCATCTCCCGGTGGTCGATAAGGAAAACCGGTTGATCGGGGTGATATCCGACCGTGATTTACGCTCGGCCTACCCGTCAACGATTCTTAGTGACAGCGAGCGTGACAAGGCCTTCGAGAAGGTGGAAAAGATTGCGGTCGCTGAAATCATGTCCCAGAACTGCTCCTGCCTGCCCCTCGACTCGACACTCGATGACGCCCTGACGGTATTTGAACGTGACAAGGTCGGGGCCCTGCCGGTCGTTACTGAAGAGGACGAGGTCGTCGGCATCTTTTCGATGCGCGATCTCACTGCAGCCTACAAGAAATTATTTGGTGCGGCGGAAAAAGGGTCTGAGCTGATTGCCATACTCAATGAAGGCAGGTCAAAAAGCCTGAGGACCATCGTTGACCTCCTCGAGGACAACAATATCCAGTGCAGCCGGCTGATCACCATCGGTGAGGTCTCCGGTTTTGATCGTATCTATCTCCGCGTCAGCACCACCGTCGTGCGCCAGGTGCAGAAGCTGCTCCAGGAGAGCGGCTTCACGCTGCTGAAGCCGTGACGCTGGCCTTTCCCGATCAAACCCCTGAGGAAACGTGATGAACCTGGACGTATTTTTCACCCCCCGGTCGATTGCCGTGGTCGGTGCCTCCCGAATACCGGGAAAAGTCGGCCACGACGTGATGGTCAATATCACCTCATCGGGCTATCAGGGGGAAATTGTCGCGGTGAATCCCGAAGCCGACACGCTGCTCGGCATTCCCTGTTACCCGGATCTCTTTACCTACGGTAAGGAGGTCGACCTGGCGATCATCGTCGTTCCCAACGAAGTGGCCTTGAGGACGGTAGATGACTGCATCAATGCCGGAGTCAAGGGCATTGTCGTGATCTCCTCGGGGTTTCGGGAACTCGGCCAGGAGGGGCTCGAGATGGAGCGGAAGATGGTGGAACTCTGCCGCAAACGGGCCGTTCGCCTGCTGGGGCCGAACTGCATGGGAATCATCAACACCGACGTCGGCCTCAACAGCACCTTTATCGCCAGGAGACCCGAGCGCGGTCCGATCTCTATCTTTTCCCAGTCCGGCGCGGTGTGCGCCGCCATGCTCGACATCTGCAGTTCGCGGCACCTCGGTGTTTCCAAGATGATCAGCATCGGCAACAAGGCCGACATCAACGAGATCGACATCCTGTCCTGGCTGGCGAAAGATGAAAACACCAGGGTCATCATCGGCTATCTCGAGGACATCAGTGCTGGCGATGATTTCGTCAAAGCGGCAGAGGAGGCAGCTTCAAAGAAACCGGTGGTCATCCTCAAGTCCGGCACCACGGCGACAGGGCTTAAGGCAGCAGCCTCGCACACCGGCGTCTTGGCGGCAGCCGACACCGCCTATGGGGCGGCCTTCAAACGCTCCGGCGTCGTCCGGGCGGACACCTTCGAGGCCCTGTTTGATTATGCCACGGCGCTCGCCCAGCAGCCGCTGCCGAAGGGGAACCGGGTCCTGATCATCACCAATGCCGGGGGCCCGGGAACCATGGCCGCCGACGCGGTGGAAAAAGCCGGGATGCAGGTGGCAATTCTCGAGAACAGGACCGTCACCTTCCTCAGGGAGAAGCTGCCCCGGGAAGCAGCGGTCAATAACCCGATCGATGTCCTCGGCGACTCGGACCCGGAGCGCTATGCGACTGCCATCGAGGCCGCGCAGAACGATCCTTCCGTCGATGCCATCCTGCTGATCATGACCCCGCAGACGATGACCAGGCCGGCCGACACCGCCCTTGCCATCGCCGCTGCGCTTGATGGTTCAAAACCGGTAGTCGCCTCCTTCATGGGCGGGGATGATGTACTTCCCGGCAGGAAGGTGCTCTCCGAGGCCGGGCTTCCCGACTACGACACACCAGAGCGTGCCGTTGACGCGCTGCGGGCCATGTACAACTATGGTCTGTGGAAGAACCGGCCGCCCCGGCAGATAACCCATTTCCGGGTGAACCGCAGACGGGTCGAGCGGATCATAACGAGGCGCCTGCGCACCGGTCGGCTGACGATCGGTGAGGTCAAGGGCAAGGACGTGCTGAACGCCTATGGCTTTAAAATACCTGCCGGTGCCCTGGCCGCAAACACCGAAGAGGCTATTGAAATAGCCGAGCGTATCGGTTACCCGGTGGCGCTGAAAATTGTTTCACCGCACATCATCCACAAGAGCGATATGGGCGGCATCCAGCTCAATCTCAACAATGCTGAGGCCATAGAGGACGCCTATGACCTGATGACGCTGAAGATCAGGAAGCGGGCGCCCGAGGCCCAGGTCGACGGCATCTACGTGGAGCAGATGGTCACCCGCGGCCTCGAGGTCATTCTCGGCATGAACCGCGACCCCCAGTTCGGACCGATGCTGATGTTCGGCCTCGGCGGCATCTTCGTCGAGGTGCTCAAGGACGTCACCTTTCACCTCGCTCCGATTACCAAGTCCGAAGCGGTCCAGATGCTCAAGTCGACGCGCTCCTACGAGATGCTCGAAGGCAGGCGGGGACACCAGGGGGTCGATCTCAATGCAATCGCCGTCGGCCTGCAGAGAATCTCTCAGCTGACGACCGATTTTCCCCAAATAACGGAGCTTGATATCAATCCCTATATTGTCGGCGCTGCCGGAACGGAACCGGTTGTCGTCGATGTTCACATGAGTCTGGCAAAACCGTGACGGATGGTCTGCCCGACAAGGACGCGCGATGATAGAGTACGATGGTGACTGGCAGGAAAAATATCATGACATGATCATGACGCCGAAGAAGGCGTTGTCGAGGATCAAGTCTGGCAACCGCGTTTTCCTGGGCACTGGCTGTGGGGTCCCGACTGTGCTTGTTGAGGCGCTGGTCAACAACAGCAAAAACCTTGCCGATGTCGAGATCCTCCAGTTCCTGACCAAGGGGGAAGCACCCTACGCCGACAGCGCCTTTGCTGATGTTTTCAGGGTAAATTCCTTTTTTATCGGTGAAAATATCCGGAAACTCTACCAGGAAGGCAGAGGCGATTACACGCCGATGCTGATGTTTGACATCCCGGCCCTGATGAAATCGGGCCAGATGCCGCTGGATGCCGCGCTGATCCAGGTTTCCCCGCCGGACCGGAGAGGGAAAATGAGTCTCGGTGTCTCGGTTGATATCGTCAAGAGCGCCACCGAGAATGCCTCCCTCGTCATTGCCCAGGTAAATCCGCAAATGCCGTGGACGCGCGGTGACAGCCTGATAGACATCTATGACCTTGATATTCTCGTTCCTGTGGACGTCCCCCTGGTGGAGCGGCTCCGCGGTGAGCATTCGGAGACAACCGAAAAAATAGCCCAGCTCGTTGCCGCACTGGTTCCGGACGGGGCAACGATCCAGCTCGGTTTCGGCAGAATACCCGGAGCCGGCTGTATTCCGCTGGCGGTAACCTCCTACCTGAAAGAAAAAAAAGATCTGGGTATCCACACCGAGTTGATCTCTGACGAGATCATGGAGCTGATGGAGGCGGGGGTTGTCACCGGTAAGCGGAAGGTGAAAGACCGGGGCAAGGTGATCGGCAGTTTCTGTATGGGCAGTCGAAAACTCTATGATTATATCGACGACAATCCCCAATTCTCTTTCCGGCCCAGCGAATATGTCAATGACGCCAATGTGATCGGCCAGCACAACAAGATGATCACGATCAACATGGCCCTGGAAATTGACTTGACCGGCCAGGTAAGCTCGGATTCGGAAAACGGTACCTTTTATTCCGGGATCGGCGGACATGTTGATTTCAACCGCGGCGCCGCCAGGTCGAGCGGCGGACGGCCGATCCTGGTAATTCCGTCAATGACGGCAGACGGCCAGTCCCGGATCAAGTCGCGCCTGAGTCCCGGTTCAGGCGTGGTCATTTCACGGGGCACCGTCCACTACGTGGTGACCGAATACGGCAGTGCCTACCTGTATGGGAAATCCGTGCAGGACAGGACACTGGCCCTGATCTCCGTCGCCCACCCCGACCAGCGGGCCAAGCTGCTCAAGGAGGCGATCGCGGCAAAATACGTGCGCGAGGAGTTTGCCGACGTGGAAGGGCGGTTTGTCATCGCCTCGCAGGGCTACATGAGGACCAAATGTTTGCTCAAAGACGGCACGGAAATAAATTTCAGACCGATCCACCCGACGGATGAGCCGCGGATGAGGGATTTGCTCTATGACCTTTCCCAGGAGACGATCTACTATCGTTTCATGAGTCACCAGGAACGCTTCGGGCAGCGGCAGATACAGAATTTCGTCTACGTCGACCACCGCAAGGACGTCGCCATCATCGGCACCCTCCCCGAGGCCTACGGCGACGAAATTATCGTCGTCGGGCGCTATTATCTCGATGAACACACAAATCGAGCCGAAGTGGCCTTCGTGGTCAGGGATGAGTGGCAGAACAGGGGGCTTGGCACCTTTATCTTCAAACATCTGGTAAACATCGCCAAGGCCAACGGGATAACCGGTTTCACTGCCGAGGTGCTGCGTAATAACAACCGGATGCAGGCTATCTTCAATCACTCCGAGTGTAATGTCACGAGCATGATCCAGGAAGGTGTTTATAGTTTCACCATAGATTTTTAACGACTCCGGCAATCCTAGCTAACCAGACAGGGGATGGATTATGACAGAGAACCAGACGGAATGTCTGCGCTGCGGGACATGCTGCACGAGCGGCGGTCCGGCGCTTCATTTCAAAGACCTTCATCTCGTCCTGGATGGGGATATTGCCCTCGCCCAGCTCATTACGATCAGGTCCGGTGAGCTGGCGCACAATCCGTTAACCAACAGCCTCCAGTCGATACAACAGGAACTGGTGAAAATCAGCGGGATCGGACGTCAGTGGAACTGCTGTTTTCTGGATCCCGAGGAAAAGAGCTGCACCATCTACGAGAAACGGCCTACAGCCTGCAAGACCTTGAAATGCTGGGACACCGCAGAGGTAGAAAAGCTCTTTGAGACAGATACGATCAGCCGCCTCGACATCATCCCCGAAGAAGATCCAGTCAGGCCTTTCGTCATCGAGCATGATGGCGCCTTCCCCTGTCCCGACCTGATCGCGCTGTCAAAAGGAGGGGGAAAAGCGCGAAGGGACGGTCTCGAGACTCTGATCAACGAGGAGATCAGCTACCGGACACGGGTTGTCTCCAAATTCGATTTTTCCCTGGGGGAAGAGTTGTTTTATTTCGGCCGCCCACTGTTTCATCTCCTTGTCTCAATCGGCGCGGAGATCAATGAGGTTGACCGCAGGCTGCTGCTGGCCTGGCCGGAAAGTCCCCCGGTTCGCTGAAATCGCCTGAAACGCGAAAGGCCCGGTATTCCTGTTGAATCCGGGCCTTTTTTTCTCTGAATGGGATAGCAGGCGTCTGTCGCCTGCAGAACGTGCCGGCTTACCAGGAAACCCGCTGCAGCTCCTGTCCCCTGGTGGATATCGTGATCTGTTCCACCGGCACCGTGTTGCGCGCCCTTTGCAGGGCTTTCTTCACGATAACGTTCATTGCCGAACAGCAGGGTACTTCCATGATAAGGATGGTGATTGATTTCAGTCCGCAGCTGTCAATGATCTCGGCGAACCGGTCTATGTAGGATTCTGCATCATCAAATTTAGGACAGCCCATCATGACCACCTTGCCGGCCAGATAGTTTGCCTGAAAATCAGGCGCAGCGGCAGCGCAGCAGTCGGCGGCGATCAGGACATCGGCACCCTTGAGAAAGGGCGCTGACGGCGGGATCAGCCGGATCTGTATGGGCCAGTGGCTCAGTTGCGAACCGGAAGCCGGCGCTGCCTGGTGAAGCCCCGTCGGCATCTTTGCAGGCTGCAGTCCCACCGGCTTGTTGGCCGACTGGCAGGGGGTCTCCTTCTTAAAGTTCTGGATATGAGTTGAAGCGCACCCGCAATCCATTGTCTGGGGAGCTGGCTTCTGCTCCTGCTTTTTTTTCTGTTCCGCGAGGAATTCTTCCACCGCCTCTTCATCAAAATCATCGGCCTGCCGCTCGATGATCTGCAGGGCACCGGTCGGGCATGAACCGAGACAGGCGCCAAGGCCGTCGCACAATTTGTCTGCAACCAGCCGGGCCTTTCCATCGATAATCTGCAGGGAACCCTCGGCGCAGTCGGGCACACATAATCCGCAGCCGTCGCACAGTTCTTCATCTATCTGGATTATTTTTCTGATCTGTTTCATCTTGTTACCTCTGGATCTTTTCATGTGGTTGGAATTCCCCTTTTTGCCGCTCAGCTGAGCAGGACAGGAACCCCTGTTTAATTTCCTTGTATGGTCTGAATATAACAGATGTGAAGGAGAGTTCTTTGACTTGAGTCAAGGAGTGCATTTTTTTTTGGGGGGGGAGAACCGGCGAAGCACATCGCTTCCGGATGCTGCTCTTCGGCCTTTTCGCCGTTTCACCACGGCTGACAGACAGGCCGTCCATGGCCTGCTGTCAGTTGCGGACATCCTATCCACAACCCTTCGGGCCTGATGTGGTGCCACGGCGGGCCTTCGCGATGCATCCTCCAGCAATGTTCTTCGCCTCCTTTGTCGCCTGCCATGCTCACGCGCTGCATCCTCCAGCAATGGTCTTGGCCTTCTTTGTCGCCTGCCGTGCTCATGCGTTGCTAAAGACAAACGGCTGAACCGGATTATCCGGTCAGCCGCTGTCGGGTAGAGGGTAATTCAGCGCCTCAGAATCGATTGAAGCGCTAAAGTATCGGATCAGGCAAGAATCGTCTCCAGATCTTCCTTGGCTGTCTCTGCAATCGGTTTGATGGCAAAATTCTCAACCAGCACATTCAACACGTTCGGGGTGATAAAGGCCGGCAGGGTGGGTCCAAGACGGATGTCCTTGATCCCCAGGCTCAGCAGGGTCAGCAGGATGACTACGGCCTTCTGCTCATACCAGCTGAGAATAAGCGAAAGCGGCAGGTCGTTCACCCCGCACTCAAAAGCACCGGCAAGTGCTACGGCGATCTGGATGGCGGAGTAGGCGTCGTTGCACTGGCCCACGTCGAGAAGACGGGGGATTCCGCCGATATCACCGATTTTCTTGTCGAAGAAACGGAACTTGCCGCAGGCGAGCGTCAGGATGACGGTGTCTTTTGGCGCCTGCTCGACAAAGTCGGTGTAATAGTTGCGGCCGGGTTTGGCGCCATCACAGCCGCCAACCAGGAAGAAATGCTTGATGGCACCAGCCTTGACTCCTTCGATGACCTTGTCAGCAACGCCGAGTACGCTGTTGCGGGCAAAACCGACGAGCACCTCGCCTTTGTCTTCATCGCGGGAGAATCCCGGCAGGGCAAGGGCGCGTTCGATCAGCGCTGAAAAATCCTTGTTGTCGCCGATGTGGGAGACACCCGGCCAGCCGACGAGGCCCGTGGTAAAAACGTTGTCCTTGTAGGTGTCGCGGGGCTTCTGGATACAGTTCGTGGTAAAGAGAATCGAGCCGGGAAAGACGTCCATCTCTTTATGCTGATTCTGCCAGGCGGTGCCGTAATGTCCATAGAAATGCGGGTATTTTTTCAGCTCGGGATAGCCATGGCAGGGGAGCATCTCTCCGTGGGTGTAGATAGTAATTCCTTTGTCTTTTGTCTGCTCGAGGAGCATGGCCAGGTCTTTGAGGTCATGTCCTGTTACCAGAATTGCCTTGCCGGCTTTTGTACCGAGCGGAACCGGGGTCGGCACCGGGTGACCGTAGGTACCGGTATTACCGGCGTCGAGCAGCTCCATCGCCTTGAGGTTCACTTCGCCGGTTTTCAAGGCGGCTGCGACGAGCTCATCAAGGGTGAGATCTTTTCTGGTCAGGTCTGCAAGCGCTTCCTGAAGAAAGGTATAGACGCTTTCGTCTTCCTGCCCGAGAATCGCTGCATGGTCGGTATAGGCGGCTAGTCCCCTGAGGCCGTAAAGGGTGATCTGCTTGAGGGACCTGAGGTCTTCGTTGTCGTCAAGCGTGGGAATGAAGTCAAGGGCTTCCCCCTGGGCCTCGAGACCGGCAAGGTCGGGGGCGGGCACAAAACTCAGGGCGGCAGCGTCGCTGGCTACTGAACCGCCGGCAGCTTCAAGTTTTGCTTTTAACTCGTCGCGAAGCTGAACGGTTTTCCTGATCCAGGTATCAAAGCGGGCAGGATCGAAATCGACGTTGGTCAGACAGGCAAAGGTAGCCTCTGCGGTAAAGCGATTGACCGCTGTGTCGATAATGCCGGCTTTTCGAGCGGCCACGGCAACGATTGCCAGCCCCTGCAGGGCATGGGTCAGCAGGTCCTGCAGGTAGCTGACATCTTCATTTTTCCCACAGACACCGATCTGGGTACAGCCGATTCCCTTGGCGGTTTGTTCACACTGGTTGCAAAACATAAAAATGCCTCCTTAACGGATGAGTTTTTTCTCTGGTTTATACGCACGCCTGAAATAATTCCGGCGGCGCTGCATGTTGGGGTAATGATAACCACTTGTGCGCATATTTCTTTGACCTAAGTCAAGCTGATGAAAAAAAAGAAAAAAAAGAGGGGACATCCGGATGAAGCGTGCCTGTAATGGTGAGCGTGGAGAACGGGAGGGGTGCATTGCTGGAAGAAGCTGCTCTCTGGTCTTATCACCGTTACACTGCGGCTGACAGACAGGCCGTCCATGGCCTGCCGTCAGTTGCGAACGTCCTGTTCGCAACCCTTCGGGCCTGATGCAGCTCCACGGCGGGCCTCCGCGATGCTTCTTCCAGCAATGCCCCCCTCCCTGGCTATAGGTAAATACCCTCTATGCGGATGAAACCAAACGGGGCTGGACGGAACAACAAAAGAACGGCTGGCGCTGGTTTGATTATCGTAGGCGGGCACTGATCAGCAGGCAGGAGTCGGTGCCGGGAAGAAAGGGTTCATCACGGTATCCGGAGTGCTGGGAGACAACAGCAAACCCGGCGCTGCGGATCATCTGGAGCCAGGTGGCCGGCGAGAAAGCGGCCAGGGAAAAGAGTTGTCGATAATTTTTATTATGCGCCGGGTTGGTAAATGAGCGGCGCTTGTAGCGCTCCTCCAGCAGGAGTCGCCCGGTTTCCGGCAGGTATGTCCTGATGGTTTCCTTGATCAGCTTGCCGTTATCCGGGGTGTCAAAAAGGGCGAATTGAAACAACCGCCTGCCTGCCTGCTCCCGGAGTTGAGCGGTGACGGCAAAGAGCTGGGCAACGAGCAGTCCATCGCCGACCAGAACGTTTCGTATTTCCTGCAGGCAGCGGACTATCGCCTGTTTTTCAGCGAGCAGATTGAGCGTGTTGTGGGCGATCAGAGCCGCATCAAAGCTCTGTCGGGTAAAACCGAGTGCGCCCATGTCCATTTCGGCGACCGGCGACTGACGTCGGGTCCGCTGGTACAGGAGCATGTCATGTGAATTGTCAATGCCAACAACACGGTAGCCTTCAGCGCTGAGGTATTCAATGATTCGACCGGTTCCGCAGCCGAGCTCAATCACGCTTCGGCACTGCCGGTTTTTCAGCAGCGTTGCGTAATACCTGCAATCATCGAGCTGTGTTGACATCTCGAGGTCAAAAAAAGAGCAGTAGAGCTCGGGGGGAAGCGGGGAAAACTGCTCTTCCGGTTCATTTTCATAGCCGCTCGGCTCCTGGTGGTTCATCGTCTGGCGCGGCGGCCGGGAAGTGGCAGACAACCGCAGGTGGTCGGTGGGGAGCAGCGGTTTTGGTCTAAACTGGAGAGAGGAGCAAGGGCGTCTGTCTCCGCCGCACTCCTAGTCAACATAGCCGCCATCGATAATAAAACCGGGATTTACCAGTTTGGGATCAATCCTGAGCTTGGCCATGGCGAACATCCTGGCAATTTCAAGGTCAAAATGGATGTGCCATTTCCCCGGTATCGGCCAGGATTTGGGGTTTCGCAATCCCTTCTCCTCACATTGCGGACAGAAAACCTCGTCGACGAGTTCCGGCGGCATCGCATGGTGAAAACTCAGCTCGATGGTGTTGGCCCCGCATTCACAGGTGAATGACTTTTTTGAATCCTTCATCCGGTCGCTCAGCCTGCCTGCTGCTGGGCAGCATAGGCGGACGCCGCACATTCGTTCTTGCCGAGATCGAGCACTTCGGCTTTTTCGTCGTCTACCTGTTTCAGGTTGGCATTGACCAGCCTGATCTGGGCGTATTCCGGCGGCTGCTCACGCATGTTTTTCTTGATAAAGGCGAGAAAATCAGCAGGATTGTCAATCGCATAGATGGTTTTGTTCAGCTCCCGTGTTTTCTGCAGAGACTCGGCAAAGGTCATTTCACTGTTTGCCTCGCCCCAGTCGATGAAGTGACCGGGGAGAACGACAAGGTCGCCGTCCATCTCGCCGACCTCCCTGATCGTGTTGAACAGTGTTTCTGACCATTCATCGACCTTTCCGCCAAGATCCGGCCGCCCGATTGATTTGACGAAGATGATATCGCCGGTAATGATGTATTTTGAGTCAATGACATACATGGTGCTTCCTGGTGTGTGACCGGGGGTAAAGCGGATTTTGACGGACGGGCCGCCGTTCGCAAAGCCGATCTCCTGGCCGTTCGTCAGCGGGATATAGTCAAGCTTGGCACCGGTAAAATCACCCTCATTTGCATAAAAAGAAGCCCCGGTCAGCTCCGAGATAATCCTGCTTCCGGCGATATAATCGGCCTGCAGGTGGGTCTCTGCCGTCTTGATAATTTTACTCTGCTTCTCCGTGGCAAAATCGATGTAGAATTCATGATCCCTGGAGGGATCAAAAACGATCATCTCGTGCTGGTAGATCAGTCCGTAGCTGCAGGAGCCTTTTCCGGGCCGTATGAACTGGTAGAGTTCATACGAGGCGCCGGGATTGAGCAGTTTCGGGACGAGCAGGTTACCCCAGGATTTGATCCCGCCGGCGAGATATCCGACATCGGTGAAACCATGTTTTTCGAGGATCTCGGCGACGAATTGGGCTGAACCTTCCTTGGCGCAGACAATTCGTATCCTGGTATCTTTTTCCGGAAGCTGGGTGATACATTCTTCTTCAATCTCCATGAAATCAAAATAGGAGATATTGAGCGTTTTAATGTCGTGAGGGCCCTCGACCTTAAACCTGTTGAAATCGGTGGCGTTTCTCACGTCGAGCAGTAAAAAATCATCTTGTTCGCTCACCCACTGGTAGAGTTCGGCAGCCTGATATTTGAAAATCGACATGGTTTCTCCTTTTGGTTACAGCTGAGTTTGTGACCGGGCAGAACATTCATCCTGTCTATGCACGACTCGTATTATAAGTGATCCTGAGTATGACGCATTATCTGTTAATTTTCCAGGACTTTGTCAAGGTGTTTCGACAGTTTCCCCAGCACTCCTGTTCGTTGCCTGCCATTTCACAACAAAAGAACCGGACCCGGCCATCCTGCTGCTGTGCCGTTCACTGGCTGGTGCCTCCTGCCGCAGGCACCATGTGCCAGTGGCAAGCGGTGCAAAGGGTGCCGGCAGGCTACATGTGCAGCAGTGCCGCCTCGCGCGGTGTCATCGAGTAGCAGTCCAGGGGAACGAGCCAGAAGGTCTCGGGGTTTTCGGTCAATTGTTTTTGTGTCGCCGGGGAAACCCAGTGAGAGTCATCGATCAGGTTATAAAAAACACTGTCGATGCCGATAAAGCCATCGAGAAAATGGGCAATGATATGAAGTACCTTGCTTGGATAGCCCTGCTGCAGGTTCGGCAGGTCCGCGCTCTTTTCAAAGCCTGCTGTTTTCAGCTCTTCAATGAGTTTGTTTAACACAATCCTGTTCTGCTCCAGGGAGTTCTGCAGTTTTTCGGCGAAACAGTCATTGCCTCCATTGACCGCACCGCTGCTGTCAATGGAGATTTTGTCATACTGCACCAGCGTGGTCTTCTTGAAGAACCCGTATATCTGCGCTTTACAATCCGTGTAATGGACTCCGCTGACAAGGATTGAGTGGCGGGCAAGAAGCTTCATTCAACCATCCTGTTCGATGCTCTCTTTGATCGCTTTACCGATGGAGCGGCCCATTTCCACGCACTCCCTGAGGTTGTCGTGCGTTGGCACGTATTTTATCCGCTGGCCGTCGTCTATGATTTTGAGCTTCATTTCCTCCAGCGCCCCGATCATCAGTTTGACCGATTCACCGCTCCATCCGTATGATCCAAAGGCAGCCGCTAACTTGTTCTGCGGTTTGAGGCCGCGCATGTACATCAGAAAGCCGGCCATTCTCGGCAGCAGGCCGTTATTCAGGGTTGGGCAGCCAAGCACCAGCGCCCGGGCAGTGAGGACCCTGGTCATGACGTCGCTGCGATGGTGGACTTTCAGGTCGATGAGGTCGGCGTACACGTTTTCTTTTTCAATGCCGGAAGCAATCGCCTTGGCCATTTTTTCAGTGGAATGCCACATGGTGTCGTAGATGATCAGCGCCTTCCTGCCGCCCTTGTAATTGCTCCAGTCATCGTAGGCCTTGATGATCTGGTCAAAATTGCTCCGCCAGATGATCCCGTGATCAGGGGCGATCATCTTGATGTCGAGGTTCAACTCAGCCACCTTCGCCAGCAGCTTCTTGATCAGCGGCGAATAGGGATAGAGGATATTTGCATAATATTTGGAAGCGTGTTCCATGACCTGGGCAATATTGACCTCGTCATCAAACCGCTCACTCGTTGCCAGATGCTGGCCAAAGGCGTCGCTTGAAAACAGGATCCCGTCTTCCTTGGCATAGGTGAACATCGAGTCCGGCCAGTGCAGCATTCTTGTTTCGAGGAAGGACAGGGTGCGTTTGCCGAGCGATATTTCATCACCGCTCTTGACGACTTCGTATGGCCAGTCTTCACGATGAAAATGAGCCAGAATGGCATTTTTACCCATCGGTGAGCAGATCAGTTTTTCCGGTTTGGCTGCTTCCATCACCTCGGCAAGACAGCCGGCATGATCAAGTTCGACGTGGTTGACAACGAGGTAATCTACCTTTTCCGGGTCGATGATCTCCCGAATACGGTGCATCAGGTCATGGCGATGCGATGGTTTGACGGTGTCGATCAGGGTGATTTTTTCGTCGATGATCAAGAAGGCATTGTATGTCGTTCCCTGCATGGTCGAATACCCATGAAAGTCACGCACATGCCAGTCGACTGCCCCGACCCAGTGAATTCCCTCTGCTATTTCATTGATGCTCATATCTTCTCCATGGTGTCTATACGTTAGCCCGGCATTACCAGGCAGCTACCCTGCCATTTTGACGGTACGGCCGGTGTCAAGTCGCGGCGAAACAACGCCAGAACAAGTTTTCAGGCATCCATAATAATGAACCCTCGTCTCGATTACAAGAAGAGTTCATTATTTATCGAGGGACAGAGTGCCAGGATTGCTTTTCAGCGCACAATAGTTAGTATGAGAGATGAGCCTGGACGTCCGGGCGGGATATCAGTGATCAAGGTGCACGACCATGGGAATCTGTTGTTATCAAGGAAGTATCAGCTCTAAGGCAGGTGCTGAAGCGGCCAGGCGGCTGAGAAAACCGACCATCGATCTCGGTGCCTGCAGCAGATGCGGAGGCTGCATCGAGGTTGCACCCGAAATCTTCAGGTTCAACGAAATGTTCGGCTACCTCGAAGTCTGTAATCTTGATTTCTATGACCGTGAGCGTGTTGACGAGGCCATAAAAAACTGTCCTGAAGATTGTATCGAGTGGGAGGATCACTGATTGAAGGTATCGTTGCGCCCGGCAGATAACAGCATTCCGGTGGTTCTGTGAATCGTTCACTTGTCAAGAAACTGGCGCTGCTGCTCAGCCTGCTCGTCCTCGTTTTTCTCTTTGTCTTTTTCGATCTCGGCCAATTTTTAACGCTTGACTACATCAAAACTTCCCAGGCGCGTTTCCAGGAGCTCTACCAGTCGAATCGGTTCTCGGTGATAGCTCTCTACATGCTTATCTACATTCTGGTAACCGCACTTTCGCTGCCCGGAGCAGCGGTGATGACGCTCGCCGGCGGCGGGTTTTTCGGTCTTGTCACCGGCACCGTGGTGGTCTCTGTGGCCTCCACCATAGGGGCTACCTGCGCCTGCCTGGTTTCACGCTTTGTCCTGCGGGACTGGGTGCAGACCAAATTCGGAGACAAACTGTCGGCAATCAACAGGGGGATTGAAAAAGAGGGTTCTTTTTACCTGTTTTCCCTGCGCTTGATTCCGATCTTCCCGTTCTTTGTCATAAACCTGTTGATGGGGCTCACCACCATGCCGATCAGGACCTATTTCTGGGTGTCGCAGCTCGGGATGCTGCCGGCAACCGTGGTCTATGTCAACGCAGGAAAGGAAATAGCGCAAATTGAATCCCTGGCGGGCATCGTCTCGCCAAGCCTGCTGGCTTCCTTTGCCCTGCTTGGGCTCTTTCCGGTAACCGTGAAAAAGATACTGTCGTTCTATCGCCGCCGCCGTGTCTCAGCGGGTCCAGGAGGTAACAATGGCGCGGTTTGATTATGATATCGGCATTATCGGCGCTGGGGCGGCAGGCTTGACGGTTGCCTCGGGAGCGGCACAGCTCGGGGCAAAGACGCTGCTTGTCGAGAAGGAGGAAGCCCTTGGCGGGGACTGTCTCCATTTTGGCTGTGTACCGAGTAAGACTTTGATAAAAAGCGCCCGGCACTACCACCGCATAGGCCAGGCGGAGCAGTACGGGCTGCCCCCGGTAGCTGTTGACCGGATTGATTTTTCCAGGATCGCAGAGCGGATCGCCGGAGTTATTGCCGAGATCCAGCACCATGACTCGGTGGAGCGCTTTTCCGGATTGGGGGTCAATGTCCGCTTCGGCTGTCCCGCGTTTCTCGATGAACACCGCATCGAGCTCGACGGCACGCAGGTTTCTGCAAAAAAATGGGTTATCGCAACCGGCTCTTCTGCTTCCGTGCCGCCAATTCCCGGACTTGATTCGGTCGAAATAGTGACCAACAGGACGCTTTTTTCGCTCTCGGCGCTGCCCGAGTCGCTGCTCATCCTCGGGGCCGGTGCAATTGCGCTTGAAATGGCCCAGGCTTTTGCCAGGCTGGGCTCGAACGTCACGGTTTTGCAGCGCTCCGGCCAGGTTCTCAGCAAGGAGGACCCGGATCTTGCCGGCCTGGTGATGCAGGCAATGGCAGACGAGGGGATTACCTTTCACCTGGGCTGTACCTTCTTGTCGGTAGAGGAGACGGCTGGCACCAAAACGGTACGTTTCACCAGTGCCGACGGCAACGAACAGGCGATATCGGGGAGCCATTTGCTCGTTGCCCTCGGCCGGTCACCAAACGTCTCGGGGTTGAAGCTCGCCAACTGCGGTGTATCCTCAACGCCCTCCGGCATTGAGGTTGACCACAGGCTGCGTACCAGCAGCAAACACATATACGCGGCAGGTGATGTAATCGGTGGTTACCAGTTTACCCACGCAGCCGGTTATGAGGGCGGCGTCGTCTTGACCAATGCAATTCTCCGCCTGCCGAGAAGGGTAAATTACCGCTGGATGAGCTGGTGCACCTATACCGATCCGGAACTGGCGAGTATCGGCATGAATGAAAAACGGGCCGAGGCAGCAGGTGTCCACTATCAGGTTCATGAGGAGCTGTTCAAAGACAACGACAGGGCTCAGACGGAAGGGCTCACGGCGGGGAAGATCAAACTCCTGCTTGATAAAAAGGACAGACCGCTGGGAGTACAGATACTCGGGCCTCATGCCGGCGACCTGCTTGCTGAATGGGTGGCCGCCTGCAACGGCAGGGTGCGTCTTTCAACGCTGGCAGGCGCAATCCACCCGTATCCCACATTTGCAGAAATAAACAAGCGGATAACCGGGTCGGTGCTCTCGCCGCGCTTGTTTTCAGCTACGGTCAGAAAGGCGCTGAAACTGTTTTTCCAGTATAGGGGATAATCTGGTCTACTGATAAAAATAACAAAAGATCAAGGTCTTGTGAGTAATATGTGAGATCTTTTCGTGGTTTTTCTCTACAACCTGTGACACAGGTTGTATCTTTTGAAATCAATGGTGGGTGAGGGAGATGAAACGGACCATTCCAGGATATGTCCTTATCCTGATGCTCTTCATGCACGCGGCCTCGGTGCCTGCAGTGGACGGAGAATTCTATCACCAGTATGCTGACCTGCTGCAGACCCACGTGGCGGACGGGATGGTTGACTACCACGGGTTTAAAAAGGATGAAGCGCTCCTTGACCAGTTTCTTGACCGGCTTGACCAGACAGACCCGGAGCAACTCCTCGATGATGAGCGGCTGGCCTTTTATATTAATGCCTACAACAGCTATACGGTTAAGCTGATCCTTGACAATTTCACTGACAACGGGCCGCCGTCATCCATTAAAAAAATCGGAACATTTTTTACCAGCCCGTGGAAGATCTCGTTTGCAAAGATCAACGGTAAATCCCACACGCTTGACGAGATCGAGCACGATATCATCAGGAGGCAATGGAACGAGCCGCGCATTCACTTTGCCGTCAATTGTGCCTCCCTGAGCTGCCCCCCGCTTATTCCCGAGCCTTACAGGGCTGCGGACATCGATGCCCAGCTGGAGCGCGTCACCCGAGCGTTTCTCAATGACCCGGCAAGAAATTATCTCGAGGGCGATATGCTCTATGTCAGTTCCATATTCAAGTGGTATGGCGGAGATTTTGATGACGATCCCCTGCAGTTCTTTCTTGCTCACACCGACGGTGATTTCCAGGCACAGCTTGTCGAAGGCGGCAAAACGATTAAAGTAAAATATCTGGATTATGACTGGTCGCTGAACGGCGTGAAACGGTGAGCTCGGCGGTGACGGTGGAGCAGGGATTTGTCGCTGGCGCTCACTTGAAGCGTGAAAATAGTGTGGTAACGCTGTATGGTATCTGCTCTTGAGTCGAACCAGGAAAATATCTTTTTTTATCCCATCAATGCTCAGCGTGTAACGGTTCATGGCAGGAAAAAACAAAGATCTACCCCGCGTCACGGTGTATACCGATGGCGCCTGCAGTCCCAATCCCGGACCCGGCGGCTGGGGGGCGATATACCTTGGCGAAGACCGTGACCCGGTCGAGCTCTCGGGATACGGCGGAGAAACGACGAACAACCGCATGGAGCTGACCGCGGTGGTTTCTGCCCTGGCGGCGCTTGACAGCGCTCATGATATCACCCTTTACACCGACTCACAGTACGTCAAAAACGGCATAACGTCCTGGATCAACCGGTGGCAGAAAAACAACTGGCAGACAGCCGACAAGAAACCGGTCAAAAACGTCGATCTCTGGAAAGCCCTGCTGGCTGAGAGCAGCAGGCATGAAATCAACTGGAAATGGGTGCGCGGGCACACCCTCGACAAGTACAATGAACGTGCCGACGAGCTCGCCGTGGCGGCGCGCAAAAAAGGCGCTGCCCCTGCGCCTGGCGGCGGAGCGGGGCAGCCTTCTGCAGGTGATGACACCATTCATCTTCATACTGGGGTCACCTGCAGTCACGCAACCGCTGTCGGCGCCTGGGCCGTCATACTCCGCTGGCACCAGCATGTAAAAGTACTCGGGGGCAGACAGACCGGCATGACCGCCAATCAGCTCTATATAAAAGCCGTCATTGCCGGACTATCCGGTCTGACAAAGCAGTTTCCCGTTGAAGTGCACACCCATTCAGGCTACCTGCGCGATGGAGCCTCTACCTGGCTTGCCGGCTGGAAGAAGAGAAACTGGCTGACCCGGGAAGGCAGGGAAGTCAGCAACCGGGAGGAGTGGCAGAAACTCTCGCGCCTGCTTGACTCCCACACCGTTCGTTTCACCCTTGATGATCGCGACAACCCCCTGTGCCACACGCTTGAGGCCAAAGTGCTCGCCAAAGAGTTTGAGCAGGTATCCTGATGTATGACAATCAGCTTTTTAAACTGGTAAGTCCGTTTTCCCCCTCCGGTGACCAGCCGCGCGCGATTTCCATACTCTCAGAAGGCGTCGCGTCCGGCGTCACGAGCCAGGTGCTGCTCGGCGTGACCGGGTCGGGAAAAACCTTTACCATGGCCGGCGTCATCGAGAAGGTTCAGCGTCCGACGCTGGTCATTGCCCCCAACAAAACCCTGGCAGCTCAGCTCTATTCAGAATTCAAGGACCTTTTTCCGGAAAATTCAGTGGAATATTTTGTTTCCTACTACGACTATTACCAGCCGGAGGCATATATCCCGCAATCCGACACCTATATCGAGAAGGATTCGTCCATCAACGAGGCGATAGACAAGATGCGCCATTCGGCGACCCGGGCGCTGCTGACCCGCCGGGATGTGCTGATCGTTGCCTCGGTGTCCTGCATCTACGGGCTCGGCTCCCCGGATGAGTACCGCAACATGCATCTTTTTCTCAAGACAGGTACGGATTACGCCCCGGAGGATGTGCAGCGGCGCCTCGTCTTCATGCAGTACGAGCGCAATGATATCTCGTTTCACCGCTCCACCTTCAGGGTGCGGGGGGATGTCATCGACATTTTTCCCGTCCACGAGGATGAAAAGGCGATCCGGGTCGAGTATTTCGGCGACACCATTGAAGCTATTACCGTCATTGATCCGCTTCGCGGCGTCGTCCTGGACCGGCTCGATGAATATACCGTCTTTCCCGGTTCACATTTTGTGACTTCCAAAGACCGCATGCAGATTGCCATCCGCACCATACAGGAGGAGCTCAAGCAGCGGCTTGCCATACTGCACAGGGAGAGTCGTCTGGTAGAGGCTCAGCGGCTGGAGCAGCGCACGATGTTTGACCTGGAAATGATGCAGGAACTTGGCTACTGCAACGGCATAGAGAATTACAGCCGCCACCTTACCGGGAAGGCAGAAGGGGTGCCGCCGCCCAACCTGCTTGATTATTTTCCGGAGGATTACCTGCTCTTCATTGACGAGAGCCATATCGGCATCCCCCAGTTAAACGGCATGTACAACGGCGACCGCTCGCGCAAGGAAACGCTGGTCAATTTTGGTTTCAGGCTGCCGTCAGCACTCGACAACCGCCCGCTCCGCTTCGAGGAGTTCTGCCAGAGGATCAACCAGATCGTTTATGTTTCTGCAACCCCCGGACCCTATGAGCTTGCCCAGGCGGAGGGGAGGATCGTCGAACAGGTGATCAGGCCGACGGGGCTTGTCGACCCGCGTATCGAGGTTCGGCCGGCAACCTCCCAGGTAGATGACCTCTTGCATGAAATAAGGATCAGAACGGCGAAGAAAGAGGCGGTCCTGGTGACCACGCTGACCAAACGAATGGCCGAGGATCTGACTGATTATTATGAAAAACTGGGCGTCAACGTCCGCTATCTGCACTCCGACATCAAGACCCTGGAACGGGTGGAGCTGATTCGTGACCTCCGTAATGGCGACTTTAACGTTCTCATTGGTATCAACCTGCTACGGGAAGGACTCGATATCCCTGAAGTCTCCCTGGTGGCCATTCTTGATGCCGACAAAGAGGGATTTCTCCGCTCGGACCGCTCGCTGATCCAGACCTGCGGGCGGGCCGCCCGAAATGTCGACGGGATGGTGATCATGTATGCGGATACGGTCACCGGTTCGATGCAGAGAACGATTGAGGAGACCGAGCGCCGCCGCTCCGTCCAGAAGGAATACAATCAGGAGCACGGTATCAAGCCGCAGACGATCATTTCCGCCGTCAAGGACACCATCCACCAGTACCTCAAAGAAGCAGGATATGATACCGGGGCGGCGCGCCAGGAGGCGCTGGAGGCGGCAGAGATGCAGCTATTTTACGGCTCGGTGAAGGAGCTCGACAAAGAGATAGTCAGGCTTGAAAAAAAGATGCACGAGGCCGCCCGTGAGCTTGCCTTCGAAGAAGCGGCCACCCTGCGGGATCGTATCAAGGCACTGAGAAAACTGGAGATTGAGATCGGGTGAAACGGGGTATTGCTCAGCAGACGGCCGTCCGGGTGATCGCTTTTTGCGCTGCCTGGCTGTTCAGGATATGGTTTGCCTGCTGCAGGATCAGCGTGCATGGCGCGGATTTCAGGAGGATGGCAGAGGGGGGTGACAAGGCGGTTATCGCCATATTCTGGCACTATTCCCTGCTCTATCTCTTTTATCATTTGAGAACGGTGTCGGCAGCGGTTCTCGTCAGTGCCAGCGAGGACGGTGACTATATCGCCGCCCTCGCCCGCAACCTCCATTTCAACACGGTCCGGGGATCACGCAACAGGAGGGGGCTGCGGGCTCTCAAGGAGCTGATCGGCTGCCTCGAGCGAGGTGAGCATGTTGGCATCGTGGCCGACGGTTCGCAGGGACCGCCGCTCGTTGTTCAGCCGGGAGCGATCCTGATGGCCTCCCGAACCGGTTCTCCGGTTTTGCCGATGGCCTGGTCGGCTTCCCGCTATATAGCGTTTCATTCCTGGGATCGAACTGTGCTGCCGCTGCCGTTTTCACGGATTCATTTTTTCTATGGCGAGCCGTTTTACGTGCCGCCCGGTATCAGCGGCGACGAAGTCGAACTGTATCGCCGGCAGCTGGAAGAACGGCTGACGGCGCTCTACCATCAGTCCTGGTCTTTTTACGGTAAGGAAAAACATTGAAATGAAGCATTCACGGGGAATTGTGGTCGCCGGACTCTCAGGGGGTACCGGTAAAAGCGTGGTTTCTGTGGGGCTTGCCGCCCGGTGGCGGGCGGCGGGGAAAACGGTTGCGCCGTTCAAGAAAGGGCCGGACTACATTGATGCCGGCTGGCTCCACTGCGCTGCCGGACGCCGGTGTCACAACCTTGACCCCTATCTCGTCTCCGAGGAGCTGGTCTTGGCGTCGTTTCTCCAGCGTTCCCGGGGAGCCGACATAAGTCTTGTCGAGGGAAACAGGGGGCTCTACGACGGAGTGACCCGGGATGGGGAGTACTCTACGGCAGAGTTGGCGCTGCTGCTGAAGGTACCGGTGCTGCTGGTCGTAAACTGCAGCAAGACAACGCGGACCGTTGCCGCCATGGTGCTTGGCTGCATGAAGTTTGATGAACGACTCTCCATTGCCGGCGTGGTCCTGAATAACGTGGCAACAGAGCGGCAGCGCATGGTTATTTCAGGCGCGGTCGAACATACCTGCAAAATACCCGTTGTCGGCTCGGTGCCGCGCCTGAAAAAGGATATCTTTCCGATGCGGCACCTGGGGATGGTTCCGCACCAGGAATATGACGGCAGCAACGCCGCCCTCGATTTTCTCGCCGAAACGATGGCTGAACATATCGATATTGCCCAGGTCGAATCGCTTATGGAGGTGGTGGGGGATGGAAAAACCGCTGCCGCTCCTGACCTGCTGGTAAAACCGGAAGTCCGCACGGTCAGGATCGGCATCCTGCAGGATGCCGCTTTTCAGTTCTACTATTCAGAGAACCTTGCCGCTCTTGAGCGCTGCGGGGCAGAACTTGTCGCCCTGAACGCCCTTGAGGATGATTCCCTGCACGGTGTCGACGGCCTTTATATCGGCGGCGGGTTTCCGGAAACCAGTGCCCGTGAACTTTCAGAAAATAGAGGTTTCAGGAATTCCATCCGCATGGCAGCCGCAGCGGGATTGCCGATTTACGCGGAATGCGGGGGGCTTATTTACCTGGGAGCTGCAATTGCGATCGGCGGCAAAGAATATCCGCTGGTCAATGTCTTTCCCGTCTGCTTTGGGATGTCAAAACGACCCCAGGCGCACGGCTACTCGGCCTTTACGGTTGCGGCCGACAACCCTTTTTATCCACGCGGCGCCACCGTGAAAGGGCACGAGTTCCGGTATTCAACGGTTCAGAAATGGTCGGGAAACGCGGCGGATCTCCCCTTCGAAATGACTCGGGGAACGGGCTTCATGGGTGGTCGTGACGGCTTGATCCATAACAATGTTCTCGCCCTGTACACTCATATTCACGCAGAGGGCACTCCGCTGTGGGCGCCTGCCCTGGTTGAAAAATGCCGGGAGTTTCGCCTGGCCGGTGGATTGCGGCGTCAGTGAATTGACGGTTTAGCCGTGCCCATCACCTTGACTGCTATTCTATCCTTTTCATCCTGGGTCAATTCAGGCTCTTTCCAGAAAATGAACTGCTCCAGCGTGCGCATGAAGGCACCCTGGTCGTCCTGGCATTTCTCGCAGATGCTCTCGGCGTTGTCCCGGTACATGATGATTTTAGAGGCAGGTTCTCCATCTCTGCCGACGGCAGCCATCTTGCGACAGCCGCAGTCCAGCCTCACCACGACGACGCCAATGCCGTCAGGACTTCCTTCCAGGATTCCTTCAACCATCGCTCGTTCGCGTTTCTCGAGCAGCTCTTTGTCTCGTTCCTTCTTTTTCTTTTTTTTCGGCATGATACTATAAAACGCTCTGGTCTATGGGGATTGTCGATTCCTTCCGCTCTTGCGAGCCTACACACTAATGCCGAAAAAGATCGGTGCAACAGGGGTGAGCAGGAATGTGCCTCAGCGTTCCGGGACGGGGGCTGCTGAGCGCCACAGCGCTGGAGCCTCCCGGATTTTCCAGGCTGAGAGATGCGTTTATTCTGCAACGGGCAAGAAATGGTGACTAGTACATTGTGGCATCTTTTTTCGCTTGACAAAAATATGGCGGTACATTATTGGATATTTACACGAAATGATCGATTTTCGACATTCCTTGCTTGGTTGGCTAAGTATATCAAATACTTAGCTTATTTATTTTTCTCTATGGAGGTGCGTAATGTTTGAAGTTATCGTTGACAAAGACAAATGTTCTGGCGATGAAGAGTGTGTTGCAGCTTGTCCTGCCCAGGTTTTTGAGATGGTGGACGGAAAAGCTGAGCCAGTTGAAATGGACGAATGTCTCGGTTGTGAGACCTGTGTAGAAGTTTGTCCGGAAGGTGCTATTACTGTAACCGAGATGTAATTCGCTCAGTATATTGCTTCTTTTTAAGCCCATTGCCCCTGTCAGGGGTGATGGGCTTATCTATTTGAGTCTTTCGGAATCGTTTTCAATGGTGGGAGCCATCAGGAATTTTAAACCGGGTGTGGCTCGCAAGGTCCATGTTCTCAGCGCCGCACTGCTGTGGACAATACTGGGTGGTCTGCTCGTCTATCGCGGTGTCAGCTATCTTGCCCAGGGAGGGGATCTCTGGCTTGTTCTGCCCGGAATTGCGGCAGGGACCGCAAAATCGTATGCGATACTGGATCGGGCGGCGCTCAGGGGGCTTCAGCGTATCAGGAATTTTTCCGATAATACCTGTATCGGCGCAGTCTACTCGTGGAAGACCTGGTTGATTGTCATGGCAATGGGAGCTTTTGGAATCGTCATGAGACATCTTTCGATGCCTTTTGCCATTATCGGCACAATCTGCGTGGCAATCGGCTGGTCCCTGGTTTTTTCGAGCAGGCACGGCTGGCGGGAATGGTTTACCTGGAAATCAGCGTCTCGATAATCATGTCAATCTCCTCCTTTAACCGCGTCATCATCAACAGTGAACACCTTCAGCACAACTTTGCTGTGCTTTCCGGACAACTGCGTCCGGGCACTGACGTCCTGGCGATGGTCAAAAGTGACGGCTACGGTCATGGGCTTGCAGAGGCGGCAGAGGCTTTTGCCAGGGCAGGGTGCACATGCTTCGGCGTAGCGGAGATTGGCGAGGGCGTGGCCTTGCGTGATAGCGGCTGTCGTGGAGATATTCTTGTCTTTCTGGGGTTTGACACGAAGTACAGCGGTTATTTTTTTTCTCATGACCTGACTCCTGTCATCTTCAGAAGAGAAGATCTGGTCGTGATCGCCGATCAGGCGCTCAGGAAAAATCGGGTAATCCCCATCTACCTCAAATTTGACTGCGGCATGAGCAGGCTCGGCTTTAAGCCGGCTGAGGCAGCGGAGCTGATGTCTCTTGTCGCAAACCATCACCAGCTGCAGCTCAAAGGAATAATGAGCCACTACCCTTGCTCCGATGAGCGTTCAGCAGAGAACAGCCGCGAGGTCTACCGTCTTTTTGTGCAGGTTCTCCACTCGGCAGCGCAGGAGAAAAAGAGTATCGGTTCCATCTGCAACTCCGGGGGCATTCTCTATTTTCCCGAATCCTGTGGCGCCATGGCCAGATCCGGTATCTCTCTGTACGGCTACTGCCCTGATGGAAACTGTGGAAGAGACACGGACACCGGGCGAAATCTAATCCCTGCAATGAGTTTCGTATCGAGGATTCTGCAGCTCAACGACATCCCTGCCGGTACTGGTGTCAGTTATGGCCATATCTTCACGGCCGAAAAAGACACGCGGCTTGCAGTACTGCCGGTCGGCTACAGCAACGGCTATCCGCGGACCATGTCGAACCGCGCAGAAGTACTGATAGATGGAAAACGGGCACCGATCCGCGGCAGGATCTGCATGAATCTGTGCATGGCCGACGTAACGGAAATAGCCGGTGTAGAGGAGGGGGATGAAGTCGTTCTGCTCGGCAGCCAGGGGAATGAAACCATAGATGCAGATGAGATCGGCGGCTGGGCCGATACGGTCAGCTATGAAATCCTCTGCTCACTTGGCAACAATAACCAGAGGATGTTTACCTGACATTATGATTCGATCTCTGTTGAAAGAAATAATTGACGACTGTTTCAACCAGGGCGTCAGGGACGGCGCCTGGTCGGACAGTGGCTTTGGAAAATATACCATCGAGGTGCCGAAGCATGAGAACCAGGGTGATTTCTCCACCAATATAGCTCTCGTTGTGGCCGGAATCGAAAAGCGCAAGCCTCGTGAGATCGCGGCCCAGTTTGTCGCCAGGCTGGAGCGGGAGGATCGTCTTGTCGCCTCCCTTGCCGTGGCCGGGCCGGGGTTCGTCAATATAACGATCCAGAAGAGCAGGTGGCAGGAGCTGCCCGGCGTGGTCGAGCGGTTGGCAGACCAGTTCGGCAGGGGCGACATCGGTCAGGGCAGAAAGGTGATGGTTGAATTCGTCAGCGCCAACCCGACAGGTCCGCTGTCGGTCGGCCATGGCCGGCAGGCGATTCTTGGAGATGCCATAGCTAGGCTGCTGGAGGCAACCGGGCATGATGTCTACCGGGAGTATTATTACAACAACGCCGGCAGGCAGATGCGCGTTCTTGGTAAATCGGTCCAGGCCAGGTACCGTGAGCTGTGCGGTGTGGCGGCAGCGTTTCCGGAGGACGGTTACCAGGGGGACTATATCGTTGATATTGCCCGCTCGCTCTTTGCTGACGTCGGTGACAGCCTGGCGGAATCAGCTGATCTCACACCCTTTACCAGGAAAGCCGAGGAGGAGATTTTTGCCAATATCTCCTCGACGCTGAAGAGAATGGGGATCGTCTTCGACAACTATTACAACGAACAATCCCTCTATGATGACGGCCATATAGATGCAGTGGTCAACGAGCTGCGGGAGAAGGGGCTCGTTTATGAAAAGGACGGTGCGACCTGGTTCAAGACCACCGAATTCGGCCAGGAAAAAGATCGGGTCATTATCAAGTCTACCGGGGAGCCGACCTACCGGCTGCCCGATATTGCCTATCACCGGGAAAAGTTCAGGCGCAACTTTGACTGGCTTATCGATATTTTCGGCTCCGACCATATCGCCACGGTCCCTGACGTGATGGCCGGTGTGACTGCCCTGGGCTACGATTCGTCAAAGGTAACCGTTGTCCTGCACCAGTTTGTCACCCTGATGCGGGAGGGCAAACAGGTGAAGATGTCGACCCGGAAGGCAACGTTTATAACCGTGGATGAACTGCTCGACGAAGTCGGTACCGATGTGGCGCGGTTCTTCTTCATGATGCGCAAGCCTGACAGCCAGCTTGAGTTCGATCTCGACCTGGCCACCAGGGAGAGCCAGGAGAATCCGGTCTACTACGTTCAGTACGGCCACGCCAGGCTCTGCTCTATCTTGAGCCAGGCTATTGAAAAATCCGTCCCACCGCTGAAATTCGCCCAGGTTAGCAGTGAACTACTGGTAGAGGCTGAGGAAATCACCCTGCTCAAGGCAATATCGACCTTTCCCGCCTTGATTGAAAGTGCGGCACAGGAGCTTGCCCCGCATCGTGTGATCTTCTATTTGATGGAGCTTGCCGGTCATTTTCATAGCTATTACAATAAACACAAGGTAATTACAGAAGACAAAGAGTTGACCCGGTCGCGGCTTTGCCTTGTCGAGGCGCTCCGGATCGTTTTCAGAAACGGTTTGACTATTTTAGGGCTTTCGGCCCCGGAAAAAATGTAGCTCCATGGCCGCACGGAAACGCTCGCCTGTTAAGATAAAATTTGAATTGACCCGCAGTTCCATTGGTGGTATTGCCGTCGTCTGTTTCTGTATTTTTCTCTGGATGTTTCTGCTTGGGGTGTGGGCGGGACAATCCCTGCTCCGGCCGTCAAAACCGATTAGTGCCGGGTTTGATGCCGGTACGGTGAAGCACGAAGAACCGGTTGTTCACCTCGAAGCCCAGAAAAAAAACAAACCATGATGTTTTACATTTGATACAGTGATTAACGCACTATTTTAACGATATTTTGCCATGATCAGAAAAGCGCGTATGGAGGATGTGAAACAGATCCATTCACTTCTCCAGTTTTATGCGAACAAACGTTTGCTTCTCGGGCGTTCCATCAGCTCACTCTATGACCACCTGCGTGATTTCATCGTGTATGAACAACAGAGCGGCGCGATATCGGGGGTCTGCTCCCTGCATATCTGCTGGGAGAACCTGGCGGAAATCAGGTCCCTTGCCGTGGCTGAAGAAGTCTGCAATACCGGGATCGGTGCGGCAATGGTGAAGCATTGCCTTGCCGAAGCAGCACAGTACGGGATAACGCGCATTTTTACCCTGACCTACCAGCCGGCGTTTTTCAGGAAACAGGGATTTCATGATATCGATAAAAAGGAACTTCCCCATAAAATCTGGGCTGACTGTATCAACTGTGCGATGTTCCCGGACTGTGACGAGGAGGCGCTGGTGTACGAGGTGCCCGTATCAGCCTGACCGCGCTCAGCCCCGCTGCGATTATTTCGTGGGGGCGAGTTGAACATGGTCATATCATGCTTACTGTGCGATCCGATATATAGAGCTATAATCTTCCAACTGAAATTAAGATGAAATCATGATAGGAAAAGTCCTCACCAGGGTATTTGGCAGCAAGAATGAACGGTATCTGAAGCAGATCCAGCCGCTCGTCAACCGCATCAACGAGCTCGAGGCAACGGTTGCGCCCCTTGATGACCAGGCACTGGCGGCAAAGACCGTCGAGTTCAGGGAGCGGGTTGAAAAAGGAGAACCGCTCGATGACCTGCTGCCGGAATCCTTTGCCGTGATCAGGGAAGCCTCCAAAAGAATCCTTGGCGAACGGCATTTTGACGTTCAGCTGCTCGGTGGAATTGTCCTGCACCAGGGCATGATCGCCGAGATGAAAACCGGTGAGGGAAAAACCCTGACCTCGACCCTTGCCGTCTACCTGAACAGCCTCGGCGGCAAGGGGGTGCATGTGGTTACGGTCAATGATTACCTGGCCAGCCGCGATGCCGAGTGGATGGGCAAGGTCTACCGTGCCCTGGGGTTGAGCGTCGGCCGGATCATCCATGGAATGGACGATCCCGAGCGGCGTGAAGCATACCGGGCAGATGTCACTTACGGGACCAACAATGAGTTCGGGTTCGACTATCTGCGCGATAACATGAAATTCGAGCTGGCTGATTACTGTCAGCGTGAGTTCAATTATGCAATTGTCGACGAGGTTGATTCGATCCTGATCGATGAGGCCAGAACCCCGCTGATCATCTCCGGTCCTGCTGATGCGTCCACCGAACTGTACAAGAATGTTGACAAGATCATGGGCAAATTTAAGCGCGATGTCCATTATCTTGTCGATGAAAAATCGCGCCAGGTGTCCCTGAACGAGGAGGGTATCGCCCTCGGCGAACATCTGCTGAAAATCGACAATCTCTATGACCCCAACAATATCGAGTACCTGCATCACCTGAACCAGTCGCTGAAGGCGCATGTGCTTTTCCAGCGGGATGTCGACTACATCGTCAAAAACGGCCAGGTTGTCATCGTTGATGAATTCACCGGGCGGACGATGGAAGGCAGGCGCTACAGTGACGGTCTCCACCAGGCCCTGGAAGCAAAGGAAAACGTCAAGATAGAGCGGGAAAACCAGACGCTGGCCTCAATTACCTTCCAGAACTATTTCAGGATGTACCGCAAACTTGCCGGCATGACCGGTACCGCCGATACCGAGGCACCGGAATTCAAGAAAATCTATAATCTCGATGTTGTCGTCATGCCGACCCACATGCCGATGGTCCGGATCGATTATGCAGACGTCATCTACAAGAACGAGAAGGCCAAGTATCGTGCCATCATAGAAGAGATAAAAGAAAAGCACGATAAAGGCCAGCCGGTCCTGGTCGGCACGATTTCTATCGATGTCTCGGAAAAAATTTCGAGGATACTGAAAAAAGAGAAAGTCCCTCATGAAGTATTGAATGCCAAGCACCATGAGCGCGAGGCAGAAATCATTGCCCAGGCCGGAGGCCTCGGCAAGGTGACGATTGCCACCAATATGGCGGGAAGGGGAACGGATATCAAGCTCGGGGACGGCGTCGTTGAGGTGGGCGGTCTCCACATACTGGGCACCTCGCGCCATGAGTCCCGCAGGATTGACAACCAGCTGCGCGGCCGCTCGGGACGGCAGGGTGACCCCGGTTCCTCGAGATTTTTCCTGTCCCTTGAAGATGATCTGCTGAGAATATTCGGCTCAGGTCGAATCTCTGGGATCATGGACAAGCTGGGAATGGAGGAAGACGAGCCGATAGAGCACACGATGATCACCCGGGCCATCGAGAATGCCCAGCGGAAGGTTGAAGGGCACCATTTCGATATTCGTAAGCACCTGCTCGAATATGACGACGTGATGAACAAGCAGCGCGAAATTATCTACCGCCAGAGGCGCGAGGTTCTCTCCGGGGATAACCTGCCGGGTGTTCTGCAGGACATGACGGAAGACCTGATTGACGGGATTGTCGCTGAAGTTGTTGATGAGCGCCGCTCTGCCGAAGAATGGGACTGGAAGAGATGCGACGAGAGAATGGTAGAGATTTTCAATCGAAAAGCCAATTTGACTGATGAAGAGAAAAACGGCAGCACCAGGGAGTCGTTAAGAGAAAAGCTGCTGGAGGTGTCCAGACAGGCTCTTGCCGCCCAGGAAGAGGCTAATGGTGAAGCTACCCACCGCCAGATCGAGCGCATTGTCCTGCTGCAGATGGTCGACAATCACTGGAAAGAGCACCTGCTGGCCATGGATCACCTGAAAGAGGGCATCG
Source organism: Desulfocapsaceae bacterium (assembly GCA_963674815.2). GTDB lineage: Bacteria > Desulfobacterota > Desulfobulbia > Desulfobulbales > Desulfocapsaceae > MADRE3. The sequence goes on along the minus strand of CAXXTV010000003.1, from coordinate 161,360 downwards.
GTCTCCGCGGCTATGGTCAGAAGAACCCGCTCAATGAATACAAGAGGGAAGGCTTCAACCTCTTCGCGAACATGATCGAGACCGTCAAGGTCCAGACAATCAGCAACCTGATGCGTGTTCGCGTTGTCCGAGAAGAGGATGTGGAACGGCTGGAGGAAGAAAGACGCCAGCGCCAGGAGCAGGAAATGAGGCTGAACAAGGGAGCTGCCGGCGAAGAGCCTAAACCTGCCGTGCCGATCAAGCGGGAAAGCGAAAAAATCGGCAGAAACGCCCCCTGTCCCTGCGGATCAGGCAAAAAATACAAGAAATGCTGCGGACGGGTCTAGCAGGAACGGGCAGTGAACGGACCTGCTTCAGCCGTGCAGCTTTTCCGGCTGCATCAGGTGCTCTTCCATATGCCTGAGTTCGTCGATGCCGGAGACAACGATGTTCGGATCGACGGCGAGTTCCTTCTCCGGGAGTTTCTTGTCATACTCCATCTGGCTCAAGACATGTTTGATACAGTTCAACCTGGCCAGTTTCTTGTTGTCCGAGCGGATGATGGTCCATGGTGACAGGCTGCGGTTTGTTTCCTGCAGCATCTGGAATTTTCTCAATGAGTACTGATCCCAGTATTCCTGGGCAAGGTTGTCCACCGGAGAAAGTTTATACTGTTTGAGGACATCTGTTTTACGCGATTCGAAGCGTTCTTTCTGCGTCTGTTTGGAGACCGAAAAATAGAACTTGAACAGCTTTATCCCATCCTTTACGAGGAGCTCTTCGAGCTCCGGGGCGTCCTTGAGGAAGCGTTTGTTCTGCTCATCCGTGCAGAATCCCATGACCGGCTCGACCATGGCACGGTTGTACCAGCTGCGGTCGAAGAACACCATCTCGCCGGCTGAGGGAAGCTGGCTGATGTAGCGTTGAAAATACCACTGGGTCGACTCCGTTTCGTTCGGCTTCATCAGGGCGACAACATGGGTGTTGCGGGGGTTGAGGTGGGCGATGAATCGTTTTATGGTTCCCCCTTTGCCCGCGGCATCCCTGCCCTCGAAAATAAGCAGCATTCTCGTACCGTTGCTGATCATGCTCTTCTGCAGTTTCATCAATTCCACCTGCAGTTTTCTCAGCTCTATCTCATAGGCGAGGTGCCAGTTTTTAATCCAGACGGCAGTCCTCTCTTTTGACTCTCCGGCATCAATATTCCTCAGTGCGGTCAATTCGAATAATTTGATTTTATCGCCAGGTTTCTTACTCACCTCTTTCGAGTCTTTCTTGTCGCTTTTGGCCATTGTGTCACCGTCTGAATCTGATTGTGAATAACACCCCTAGCGTAAGGGTGTTCCAAATTTTTTCTGCTGCATTTTCATGATTTTCAGTTCTCTGTTGCCTGAAATGACAACATCCGCATTGGGCTTGAAGTCAAGTGTTCGGCTCCTGCCGAGATATTTTACCGATGCAAGAATGAGTTTCATCGTTTCCTTTCGGGCAAGGTGCTTGTCGTCGGAACGGATAACCCACCATCTGGATTTGCTGGTGTGGGTTTTCTGCAGCAGTACTTTTTTCTTTTCAGTAAAATCGTCCCACAGTTCCTGCGCCTGGAGGTCAACTTCGCTGAGCTTCCACTGCCGCAGCGGGTCATTTTTGCGCCGTTCAAATCTGCGTGCCTGTTCCTCTTTCGACACGGAGAAATAGAGCTTGAGCAGTATCGTCTTGCCGGCGTCCAGGATAAAGTTTTCCTCGTATGACGTTACCTTCTTGAGAAACCGCTGATACTGGGCATGTGTACAGAACCCCATAACCGGTTCAACCATAGCTCGATTGTACCAGCTGCGATCGAAAAGAACAATTTCTCCGGCGTGCGGAAACTGTTCGATATAGCGTTTCATGTGCAGTTCGGTCTTTTGCGTCTCGTTGGGTTTGCCAAGGGCAACCACCCGGTAGCGCTTTTCATTCATGTAACGGGTAACCCTCCTGATCGTTCCGCCTTTCCCCGACGCATCCCGGCCATCGAAAAGGATGATCATTTTTTTTCCCTGTCGCTCCAGGTGGTTCTGCATTTTGATGAGTTCTGCCTGGTAGGGTTTTAACTCTTCGCTGTCGTAATACTTTAACAGGGCCGCCGTGACGATCTGCTGCCGGTCCTTTTTTTTCAGGGCCTGATATAATTTCCTTATCTTCTGGGAAGAGTTCCTGATGGCGATCTCGGGACCGAGGTCAGCCATGACGTCCTTGAACGGGGAGGTTATCTTCTTCTCTGCTCCACCATCTCGGGTTTTCTGCTCTTTTCTCATCTTCATGATGGTAATTTCCGCTGATGGGTCGACTGTTTTCAACCGTTTCTCTGCGTCCGACTCCTGAAAAAACTGATTTAATTGAGTTTCCTGCCCTGTCGATACATCTCCTGGTAAATAACCGGGAGCCGTTGTTTCTCGAGCTCGTTGACAACGGTTTCAACCGGGTACGGTATGCGAAAATGCTCGACCTCGATGCTCTTGTCAATCGTTATTACCGCGCAGCTGGCGCTGGGATTGCCGTCAAACATCCTACCGACGCTGCCGGGGTTGACGAAATGGACCCGGCCGATGTACTTGTGAAACGGTGAGTGGCTGTGGCCCACGGTTATTATGCGGTGATGATGTCTGGTGGCCAGTTCCCGGAAGCGTTCCTCAGGACTGTCTGCAAAGAGGAATTCGTCAGGGTCGTCGGGGCTTCCGTGGTACATGCCGAGCGAATCAACCGTCATGCCCGACCCGCCAGCCGCCTCCAGCTTTACCGGGCGGAAAAGCGGCTGCTCCTGGATCCAGCGCCGGTTGTCAGGGCTTAATTCAGCAGCAGTCCAGCCATACATCAGGCGCTTTTCGGCTTTTTTCGGTTTGCGCAGGGCTCTGCCGGCCAGCAGGGAACCGATGAGGCGGTCCGTGTTGCCAAGGATCGAAAGCACACCATTGGTGCGTATCCAGTCAATCGTTTCGTTTGGAAACGGTCCGTATACCGTTGTATCGCCGCCGTTGAGAAGCAGATCGAAGGGGGTGCGGAAGTGTTCGGCTACCGCCAGTAGCGCCGGGTAGTTGCCGTGGATATCTGAGAGGCAGAGTATTCTCATATCAGAGAAGCGGACCGATCAGCAGGGCGACATTTTCCTTGAACCGCCTGATAGCCGGCCGCTTGGCAAGTTTTTTATGGTCAAGAAGCGTCGAACTCAGCTCGTATTTTTTCTGCAGCTGTCCCAACTGTCCGGTAAATCCGCGGTCATAGATGAAGAGCGTCGCCTCGAAGTTGAGCCAGAAACTCCGCATGTCCAGATTAACCGAACCGATCAGCGAGAACTCGTTATCCACGGTGATCGTTTTTGAGTGCAGGAGACCGCCGCGGAAGAGCATAATTCGGACACCTGACTCAGCGAGCTCCACATAGTGCGCCTGGCTGGCATAGTGAACCAGGACCGAATCGTTTTTTTCAGGCAGGATAAGGGTAACATCGACGCCCCGCTGGGCGGCTGACTTGAGGGCGGTCAGCAGGGATTCGTCCGGAACGAAATAGGGGGTCGTCAGGACGAGTTCTCTTGCCGCTGAGTATATGGTGGTCAGCAGCAGGTTGTGTATTGCCTCGGGGACCAGACCGGGGCCGGACGGTACCAGCTGAACCGGAACAGAGCCGGTTGGCTCGACAATATGGACATCGGCCTGTTCCCTGACGCTGGCAACGTCGTCTGCCACGTTACCTGTCCGGCCTCCCTGGTCGTCTGCCTCGAGAAACCAGTCGCTGATAAACGTCCCGGCAAGACTCTCAACGACCGGGCCGGTAATCCTCACCATGATATCGATCCACTGGCCGACACGATGGTGCTGTTTGAAAAAGCGGGGGTCCACCATGTTCTGGCTGCCGGTGTAGGCGATTTCGCCATCGATAACAACAATTTTGCGGTGATTACGGATATCGACCCGCTTGAATGCGGCGCTGATCAGCCCGGCAGGAAGAGATTCGCGAATCCTGATGCCTGATGCTCTCAGCTCCTTGAGGCGCGAACCCTTGAGAAAATCACTGCTGCCGATCGCGTCAACGAGTATCCTGCAGGCAACCCCTCTCTCAACAGCCCTGATCAAGGCGTTTTCCACTTCAGCAACTTTTCCGCCCTGGTGCCAGATATAAAACTGCAGGTGACAGGTCGACCGGGCCTGATTTATGTCGGAGATAATTGCGTCAATGATCTCATCGGGTGTCGCGATAATCTCCAGGCTGTTGCCGCTGAGTGCCGGGATGCCGATGAGTCTTTCTGCCTGACGATGCAGCGGCTTGCACCGGTCGCTCATTAATTCCCAGTTGACTGGGGCTCTTTTTTTAAGGGTGTTGAGCCAGTATTGATAATAATTCTGGTTCTCCCGTGTCCGTGAAGTACGCTTTTCCGACAAGCGGTTTTCACCGAAAAGCAGGTAGGTGAGAGCACCAAAGAAGGGCAGCAGGAGAATAAAGATCAACCAGGCAAATGTCGTGCCGTGGGGCCGCTTCCGGAGAATCAGTCTGATGGACAGTCCGATTCGTATAGCCAGGTCGGCAAAGAGCACGAGGGTTGGAATCATGCCGAAGGCCCAGTGATATTCTTCAGAACTCATTCGTTTCTAACATTGCATGAAAATGTTTATGTTGTAAATTGATGCAATTGTCGGAATCCGTGAAAAAGCGGTTTAGATCAGCATCACGTTGCCCAGGCCGGCAACGGTGATTACCCGTTAACGGCAGTACGTTATTTACAGCAGCGCATACTGTATTTCCCGGGCGCGCCTGTGCCGCAGGAAATAATTGATAATCTTGGACTATACTGGATTTCATTATGATAATAAACGGATTTTCTCTATCAGCGGTTCGCGCCGGTATTAAATACCAGGGCAGGCTCGATCTCGGTCTTATCTACAGTGATACACCGGCGGTGACGGCAGGAGCGTTTACCACCAACCTGATCAAGGCTGCACCGGTCGTCCTCGACATGGAGCGGCTGAAGCAGGGCAGGGCCCAGGCAATCCTCGTCAACAGCGGCTGTGCCAATGCCTGCACCGGTGAAGAAGGCATGGCAGCGGCTGTTGATACGAGCAGGATGGTTGCCAGCTGCCTCGACATTCCAGAGGATATGGTCCAGGTCTCCTCGACAGGGGTGATTGGCGCTCCACTGAATGTCAAAGCGTTCGAGGCGCACATGCAATCACTGGTCGACGGCCTGGAGCCGGACAGGTTTGAGGACGTTGCCCAGGCGATTATGACGACCGACACCACCTCAAAAACAGCCTACCGGACAGCCGAGATCGGCGGCTGCGAGGTAAAATTCATGGGTATGGCCAAAGGGTCCGGAATGATCATGCCAAACATGGCGACAATGCTCTGTTTTGTTCTCACCGATGCCCGTATCAGCTTTACCGAACTCAATGAAGCCTTAAAAGCGGGTGTCAACCAAACCTTTAACCGCATCACCGTCGACGGTGATACCTCCACCAATGACATGGTCCTGGTCATGGCCAACGGTGCCGCCGAAAATCCCTGGATTGATGACCGCAATCATCCGGACTGTGAGCACTTTCAGAATATCCTGGAGGAAGTGTTGAAAGAGCTGGCCCTCAAGATCGTCATGGATGGCGAAGGAGCCACGAAATGCATCACGGTCAGGGTCTGCGGCGCAAAAGAAGACAAGGACGCAGAAATTATCGCCCGGACTGTGGCTAATTCGAGCCTGGTCAAGACCGCTTTTTTTGGCGAGGACGCCAACTGGGGAAGAATCATCGCGGCAGCAGGCCGCTCTGGTGTGCGCTTTAACCCGGACAAGGTCGATATCGCCTTCGGTGACGTGGTTATCGTCCGCAATGGCAAGACGCTTGGCCCTGAGGCAGAAGCGGCCGCCACCAGGATTATCAGGGAGAGAAAATTTGCGGTCTGTATCGATTTAAAGGATGGTGCCGGTTGCGAAGAAATCCATACCTGCGATTTTTCAATTGATTACGTTAAAATAAATGCCGATTACCGGTCCTGACATGCTCCCACTCCGCAAACGGCAGTACGTGCTCGGCGAAGCGACCAGTGTCGCCGACATCCTCGAGAAGTTGCAGCACAACCACCAGCTGCAGGAGATCAACAGGGAATCCGGCATAGATCACTATTACGATACCTTTGACTGGCGTCTCTATCGAAAAAAAATGGTGTTTACTGTTTCCGGAAACCGGGCGTATCTCAGAACGTTCAGCGGCAAGACCCGTACTTCTGCCGATACAAAGAATAGAGATCAGCTGTTCTGCTGGGATTTTGCTGAACCCGGCATGCACGGCCTGTTAAAAAAATATATCGAGATGAGAGCGCTCTATCCGCTGTTCTCGCTGATCCATGACAGCCGGAATTTCAAGGTGCTGAACCGGGACAGAAAGACGGTTGCCAGGGTCAGGCTGGCGAGCCAGAAGACCCGCTGTGGCGAGGTTGAAACGGACCTTCCTGAATCTGTCGGGGTTACCAGTGTCCGGGGATATGAAAAGACCTATGCCAAAATCCTCAAATCCCTGGACAGGCTTGATCTGCAGCCGGTCGTCGGCGACAGCGAACTGATCGATAGAGCCTGCCGGATCTGCCAGCGGCAGCCCCTTGACTACGGGGCCAGATTTTATGTAAAACTGGACCGCAACGCATCACTGGGTACTGCGGTTGCAGAAATATGTCTGGATCTCGTTGCCTCCATGGAGAAAAACCGTGACGGAGTCTGCAATGATATCGACAGCGAGTTTCTTCACGATTTTCGGATCGCGGTGCGCAGAACCAGATCGCTGCTGTCGCTGTTGAAGAAATATCTTCCCCCGGAACAGCTCTCACACTATGAGACCGAATTCAAATGGCTGGGAAGCGTTACCGGACCGCTGAGGGATATCGATGTCTACCTGCTGAAGAGAGAGGCCTACCAGAATCTCCTGCCGCTGACGCTGCGTGATGGCCTGGCTTTTTTCTTTGCTGATCTGGCAGCCAGGCGAGCCGCTGAGGTCGTCGAACTGAAAAAAAATCTCGGTTCGGCCCGTTATCAGGTCCTCATCGAGAGCTGGAAAGACTTTCTCACTGATCCCCGGTCGGAGCTTTTTCAGGGTGTCAGGAAAAAGAGGTGTCTGTCTCTTGTCAACCGGATCATCAGCAAGCGGTTTAAACGATTTATCGCTGATGCCGATCTGATCAGCGCTCAGAGCAGTGACAGAGATGTACACAGGTTACGAATAAAAGGGAAAAAATTCAGGTATCTGCTCGAGTTTTTCAGGTCTTTTTACGCAGACAGTGAAACAGGTCTGTTCCTCAAGCATTTGAAGAAGGTTCAGGACAACCTGGGTGATTTTAATGACCTGTCAGTCCAGATAGATATGCTCGATTCCACCCTGCTGGAGCTGAAGGGGCGGAACAAGCGCTCAATTCTCTTGGCCGCCGCCCTCGGCAGCCTGATAACCAGGTTGAAATCTGAACATCAGCAGGTACGATCCCAGTTTCATTCGACGTATAAGGCTTTCCGAACGGAAAAAAATCAGCGGTTGATGGAACAGCTGACAGCTGCCGAGCCGCCAGCCGCATCGGTTAAAAGAAAGAAATGAAGATTCTCGCCGTTTACAGCAGTAAAGGGGGGGTGGGCAAGACCGCCGCAGCCGTCAATTTTGCCTACACTGCGCTCTGTTCCGGCCAGCGTGTGCTGCTCTGCGACATGGATTCCCAGGGCGCCGCCTCCTATTATTACCGGATCAAGCCCAAAAAGAAATTCAATCGTTCACGATTGCTGAGCGGTTCCTACACCCAGTTTATCAGGGGGACAGACTATCCTGGTCTTGACTTGCTGCCCGCCCACTTTTCCTTCAGAAACCTCGACATCGCCTTAAAAAAGGGGCAAAGCGAAAAAAAACCGTTTCATTCTTTACAACCTGCTCAAACCGCTTGCCGGTGAATATGATACCGTCATCCTGGACTGCCCCCCGAATCTTACCTTGCTCTCTGAGAATATCATTGTTGCAGCTGACTGCGTGGTCACGCCGGTTGTGCCGACAACTCTGTCCATACTGGCTTTGAGCCAGTTGTTGAAACTCTTCAAGAAAGTAGAATGTGAAAAAAGAAAAATTACCGCATTTTTCTCCATGGTTGAGCAGCGCAAGACCATGCATCGCGGGGTCATGGATAAGTATGGCAGCCATCCGATATTCATGAAAAACCATATACCCTATAGTGCCGAGATAGAAAAGATGGGACTCTACAGAAAGCCGGTCGGGGCCAGCGGCGGCCATTCCCTCAGCACCACGGCCTACAAGAATCTCTGGTCGGAAATTCATCTGCGAAGACTTGCCCAATGAAACACCTCTACCTGATCCGCCATTCCAAGTCGAGCTGGGCCGATTCCCGGCTGACTGATTTTGACCGGCCGCTCAACAAGCGAGGAAAGCGTGATGCACCTCTTATGGGGCAGCGGCTTGCTGCCCGGTCAGTCCGATTCGATCTGCTGCTGTCGAGCAGTGCCAAGCGGGCACGCAGGACTGCCCAGTGCATCGCCGCGGAAACCGGCTATGACAGGGCTGGTATCGTTTACGACAAAACGATCTACGAGGCTGACCTGGCAATGCTGCTGTCGCTCATCCGCCAGATTGATGACGGGGTGGATTCACTTGCGCTTGTCGGTCACAACCACGTCATTACCGAGTGTGCCGAGTGGTTGACGGGCAGGCGGATTGTCAATATCCCGACGAGCGGTATCACGGCGATCAGTTTTACTGCTGACAGATGGGGCGATATTGATCACAAGACTGGTTTGCTGGAGTTTTTTGATTACCCGAAACGTGATCCCGGATCGAACAGCGCCGGCTGAAACTCATGCAAACAGTGAGCTCATCCAGCGCAACGGAGCCATGATTTCCCGGAACATCGGTGAAATCAGGTGGTGACGAGCGCCTTTTGTACTCGGCGTCCCGACTGTTTCAAACAAGAACAATCATGACTGAATCGAAGGCTGCAAAAAGAGCTCCTGCGGCCGCCTGCAGGAGTTGTGAATATTACTACATAACCCATGATCCTGCTGCGCCGTATGGCTGCAGAGCGCTTGGTTTTAAAAGCAGAAGAAATCCAGCAGTCGTCGTTGCTGGAATCGTCGGGGATGGCGATGTCAGTTATATACAGCCAAAGTCGAGAAAACATCTGGCGGTGCTGGGCGGTGGTCATGTCACCTGAACGCCCTCTATGAATCATGATACCGGAAACCTCACCAGATTCAGCATCCTGAATGAACTCTGGCGTGATACCGTCAGAACGAGCAGTCAGCTTTTCAAGATTACCGTGCCGGCTGTTATTGTAACCAAACTGCTTGAAGAGTTCGGTATGATCGGCTATCTCAGTCAGCTGGTCGAGCCGATTATGGCGCTGATGGGGTTGCCCGGAGCACTTGGCATAGTCTGGGCAACGGCCTCTGATTACCTCGCCATACAGCGCTATCGCGGTGTTTGCATCTCTTGCTCCGACCCTGGTACTGAGCGGAGCCCAGGTAACGATACTCTGCTCGGCAATGCTGATCGCCCACTCGCTGCCGGTTGAGTTGAGCATAGCAAAAAAGGCCGGCGCGAGGATCGTGCCGATGGCCGCGCTTCGCCTTCTCAGTGCCCTCTGCTATGGCATCGTTCTCAACCTCATTTGCCGTTTAACCGGGCTCTGGCAGGAACCCGTTCAGATGTTTTTCAGCGGCAGCCCCGGCGAGCAGGAACTCATTGCCAATGGGCAATCTCTCAAATTTTCAACCTTGGCCTTATATTTTTTGTTATTTTCTGTATATTGACCGCAATGCACCTGTCTGCGGATCGCCGGTTTCCTGCGCCTACTCGAATTGATGCTCAGACCGGTCCTGCCGCTTTTTGGAATGACCGACCGTGCGGCGCCGGTCACCGTCGTTGGCATGATTCTTGGTCTTGGCTACGGCGGGGCACTGATTATCCGCGAGACCACGACCGGTTCGATGAACAGGCGGGAAATTTTCAATTCACTGGCCCTGATGGGGTTGAGTCACGGACTTATCGAAGATACACTGGTAATGATGGCTATCGGTGGTAAACTGGGCGGTGTTCTTTTTGGCAGAGTTTTGTTCTCACTGGTCGTGATTTTTCTTCTTGACCGGTTGCTGCGCAGTCTCGTCGCGGAGCCGAGAATACTGCTGCCACAATCGATGGGAAAACAAGGTAATGAAATGCGTGATCATGTGACTATGAAAGCGGTTGTCTGGTTTCTGGCGGGATTGACTGCCCTCGCTGTTCCGCCTGTAACCCGGGATGCTGGCGCCGAGTGTCTGCGCGGCGATTGTCTGAACGGTATCGGTACTCTACCAGGGGCCCGACGGCCGTGTCTATGAAGGTTCTTTTTCCCGCGGCATCATTCACGGGAAAGGCACGATGAAATATGGAGACGGAACAATCTATGAGGGAACGTTTGAAAACGGCAAATTCAATGGCAGGGGTGTGCTGAAAAGTCCTGACGGCAGGGTCTACACGGGGCAGTTCAGAGACGGGGTGATTCACGGCCAGGGTGTATTGAACTTTCCTGACTCATCTCAGTATCGAGGAGATTTCAGCTTCGGACAGTTTCACGGGAAAGGCGTGCTCTTCTTTCAGGACGGTCGGGAATACAAGGGCGATTTCCGCAACAATCTCATCGATGGCAAGGGAAGGCTGGTCTATGCCGACGGAAGCTGGTATGAAGGTGAGTTCAGAAACGGCAAGCCCAATGGCCAGGGGGTTCGGTTGTATCCTGACGGCTCCGTTTACCGGGGTGAGATTATTCGGCAGGATACGGCAGGGGTCAGGTGTTTACGAAGCTGCCAACGGGAACACCTACGAGGGAACGTTTCTTGCCGACCAGTATTCCGGCAGCGGAACACTTGTCTATGCCGACGGAAGAAAATATAAAGGCGAGTTCGATCAAAACCTGAAGCAAGGTCACGGTGAGCTTCATTATGTTGACGGGGCCCGCTATACAGGAACATTTCGAAGCGGACTTTCCCGATGGAACAGGAATTCTGCAACATCCGGACGGCGGCAGCTACGAAGGGGAATTTCAGCGCGGGAAAATGCATGGCCAAGGGGAATATCGCTACCCGGACGGCTCACGATACGAAGGTTCGTTCAGCGAGGGCAAGCTCAACGGCCAGGGGAAAATGGTCTACAGTGATGGCAGGGTATACCAGGGTGAGTTTAAGGATGGTCAGCCGGTTACCCCGGTAGAAGAGACCGTTGCCGGGCCGCTCTCCGCAGGGGCTGGAGCTCAGGCCGGCCCGTTGACGGCAGGATCAGGAAAAAAGGTCGAAAAGGAAAAAACGGTTACTCCTGTTGCTGTTTTGGACAGGAAGAGTACGGAGCCTTCCGTAAAGGGAGAAAAAGGCTCCCCGCTGATCTTCGCGGGCGGCAGGATCTGTCGAAGCGACATGGACATGGTCCCGGCTGAAGGACAGGTGAGCTTTGTTTTCCCCGACAACAGCCGCTATGATGGAGAGCTCAGAAACGGGCTGATGGACGGCAGCGGGGAGATCAGGTTTGTCAATGGAGACCGCTACAAGGGAGCGTTGCAAGAGGGGCTGTTCCACGGCAAGGGAAGTTATTACTATGAAGACGGCAGGGTTTACAAGGGTGCTTTCAAGAAAGGAAAGCGTGAAGGAAAGGGAATCTTCACCTACAACGACGGCACAAAATACAGCGGTCTTTTTAAAAACGACTATTTTCACGGAAAAGGTGATTATCTTTTCTCCGACGGCAGCCGCTATACCGGTCAATTCAGAAACGGCAGTTTTAACGGCAGCGGGACAATGGTGTATGTTGACGGCTCGGTCTACCGGGGAAATTTCAAGGATGATCTTCCCGATGGTGACGGACTGTTGGTCATGGCCGACGGCAGCCGTTACCAGGGTGAATTTACCGCGGGCAAACGAAACGGCAGGGGTATCTTGACCCGTGCTGACGGCACTGTTTTTAAAGGAACCTTCCAAAACGACACCTTCATTGCCACCAGGACGCAGCAATAGGTCACCGGTGTCCTGATAAAAGTCCGCTTGTGTAGACAGGAGGAAGAGGAGATGTATCACGATGAAGTGGAGCTATAAAACTGTCCATTTTGAGCTTAAGAAAGAAGGGCTACTCGGCGGCGGTTTTCTCGACGAGTCAGAAATTGAGCAGGAACTCAACGAGTTTGGTCTGGTCGGCTGGGAGCTTGTCTCGGTCCTGGAGGTTCAGGACGGCGTTATTGCCTTTTTCAAGCAGCCGCTTTACCGTGAAGGTTCGGTATTGTCCCGGCAGGTGGCAGATCATGAACATGACAAGGAAGACCGCGTGGAACCAGAGCAACAGGAAGTGCCAGCCGAAGATGATCCTGGAACGGCGGCCCGGGACCATGACGATGAAGACACCTCTGAAGATGAATCCCTCATAGGAGCAATAAAAATTGAGTAGATCCTATCTGCTGTCACCTGATACCGGCCCCTTGGCGGTTGAAGACGAACTGTTTGAATGGATAGTTGACATTCGAAGGCATATTCACCGGTGTCCTGAGCTTTCTTTCAAGGAGAATAAAACTGCTGCCTTTATTCAGGAAAAACTAACTGAGATAGGGCTCAAGAGCAGAGGCGGGATCTGCAAAACCGGCGTGATCTCTACCCTCGGCGATACCGCGGCCGACGGCCGCCCGTGTGTCGCCCTGAGAGCGGACATGGACGCCCTGCCGATCACTGAAAATACCGGCCTGCCGTATTCATCAAAAAAGCGTGGAATCATGCATGCCTGCGGTCATGACGGTCACGTTGCCATGCTGCTCGGCGCCGCCGCACTGCTGCACGCACAGCCATTTCTTTCGGGAAGAATCGTGCTGATTTTCCAACCAGCGGAGGAGCATGGAAACGGTGCGTTGAGACTCATCGGTGAAGGGGTTCTGGACGATGTCGGTGCCGTATTCGGCGGCCATATCGACACCCATTACCGGACCGGACAGATCACGGTCGACCATGGACTGATCTGCGCCTTTTCCGATCCGTTCAGGATAAAAATTACCGGCAAAGGAGGACATGCAGCCAGACCCCACGAGGCCGTAGATGCAATCGTTGCCGCGGCAAGCCTGGTGATGGCCTCGCAGACCCTGATTTCCCGGGAAGTTGACCCCAACAGGGCCGAGGTTGTCACGATCGGCAGTTTGCAGGCCGGAACGGCCCCTAATGTGATCGCCGGTGAAGCCCTGCTGAGAGGGACAATACGCTCGACCGATGAACATACGCGGTTAAAAACCATTGAGGGATTGCGGCGGATTGTCAGCTCAATTGCGACAATGCACGGGGTGACGACCGAGATTGTTTTCGAGGAGGGGCTGCCTGCCGTCATTAACTCCCGGAGAGCTGCCGAGATCGCCCGGGCAGCGGCGTGGAGGGTTACCTCGGTTGAAAACGTTATTTCCCAAGGCTATCCGAGCCTCGGCGGTGAGGATTTTGCTTTTTACCAGCAGCGCACTGAAGGCTGCCTGGTCCGTTTTGGCGGCGGTCTTGGCAACGGAGCAGGGCCCTCGCATTCCGGCACCTTTGACTTTGATGAACAATGTCTGCGCTATGGTGCCGCCTGGCTTGCCGCTGTTGCTCTCGAATGGCTGCGACTGGCCGAGCCGGTGACTGAATTTCCCGGGCTGAAATGAGCGCAGACCGGACCATACGTTTCAGTCCCAGCCTCAGCTATACACTCGGCGTTGAGATCGAATTTCAGATTGTTGACAAGACGGGTTATTCGCTCGTGCCGCTTGCACCAAAGCTGCAGAGTCAGGCCCCCGAACTCCTCAAGTCACGCATTTCAAAGGAGCTGATCAACGCTATCCTGGAGATCCAGACCGGTATCTGCAGCAATGTCGCTGTCGTGGAGAATGATCTTCTGCGCACCTGCTCCCTTGCCGAAGAACTTGCCGATGACAACGGCTGTCTCCTCTATGCCGCAAGTCTCCATCCGTTTGCCCGCGCCGACGAGCAGGAAAAGAGTGACGACAGCAGATATCAGGAAATTCTCAGTGAACTGCAGTATATCGGCCGCCGTTTCATCTCCCAGGGGTTGCATGTTCACGTGGGGGTTCCCGATGGCGACGCCGCGGTCAGGGTATGCAACGTGATCCAGGGATATCTTCCTGTCTTGCTTGCCCTTTCAACCTCGTCACCATATTTCCAGGGTGAAGATACCGGGCTCCTGTCGTACCGTACGAAACTGTTTGAAGTTCTGCCGCTGGCTGGCGGCTATGAGTTTCTCCGGGACTGGAAGCACTTTGCCGAGGAGGTTGAAACCCTGATCGGGTACAACATCATCGGCGGGATCAAAGACCTCTGGTGGGACGCCAGGCCCAGCCCGCAGTTCGGTACGGTCGAAGTACGCGTCTGTGATCTGCCGACCCGATTTCGTGATATTCTGGCCATCGTTGCGCTGATCCAGGCTGTGGTGGCCTGGATTGTCGAAGAGGATGTCAGGAGCGTGCGGCTCAATCCTTATATCCTCAGGGCAAACAAGTGGCAGTCGCTTCGCTATGGCCTCCACGGCAGGTTTGTTGATCCGCTCAAGCTGCTCAGCGATGCGCCTCTGTCCTTTGCACGCGCTGCTGAACTGCTTCTTTCAAGGGTCTCTCGCCAAGGTGCCGAGCTTGGCTCGCTGCGCTATCTCGACAACGTCAGTGCTATCCTTTCCGAGGGCACCGGAGCGGAAAAACAACGCAGTATTTATCAACGGACGGGCGATTTCAAAGCGGTTGTCCGTCTCAATCAACAGGGTTTTTGGGAATGAGCATCCATCACAAGGCAATCGTGGCCAGCGGCCATGAGCTGACAAGCAGGACCGCAGCCGAAATAATGTGCGCTGGCGGCAATGCCTTTGATGCGGTCGTCGCCGCAGGTTTTGCTTCCGCAATTACCGAGCAGACACTGACCAGCCTTGGCGGCGGCGGGCTTTTGCTTGGCTGGAGTGAAAAGCAGCACCAACCAGTCTTTTTTGATTTCTTTGTCGATACGCCGGGTCTGGGACGCGCCTGCGACTTCACTCCCCACTTCTTTCCGGTCACGGTAAATTTCTCCGGAACGGCGCAGGACTTCAATGTCGGAATGGGATCGGTGGCGGTACCAGGCACCCTGAAAGGCTTGCTGCACACCCACAAACGGCTGGGATATATGAATCTCAAGGACGTTCTGGCCCCGGCGAAGGCCCTGGCCCGCGAACATGTCCTGAACAGGCAGCAGGCCCATTTCCTCCATCTGCTCTACCCGATCATGACCCTGACGGAGGACGGAAAAAAGATCTATGAACCGAATGGCTCCTATCTCCGGGCCGGGAATAGTGTCAAAAACCCTGATTGCGCTGACTTCATCGATCAGGTCGCAGAAGATCACGGCAGAAATTTTTATCATGGCGACATTGCCCAGGCAATTGACCGCGACATGAGGGCCGGAGAGGGCTTTTTGAGCGCTAAGGATCTGGCCCATTACCAGGTTGTTGAGCGCGCACCGCAGCGTGTTCCCTACAGGGATTACCAGCTCGTCACCTCCGCTGAGCCGTCGATGGGAGGAACCCTGATCGGACTTTCGCTTGGCCTGACCGAAAAACTTGGCCTGAAAGAGGTCCAATGGGGTTCGGGAGTACACCTGAAGCGAACCGTTGACCTGATGCGGCAGGTCGAAACGCTGAGGGCAGCAGGTGTCTCGACACCGCACGCCTTGCGGCAGTATATGGGAGACGAACAGAAGTCTGCGGTTGCCGCTGAGAAAATACGGATGTTCAGCCGGGGTACGACTCATATCAGTATTTCCGACCACCATGGAAACTGTGCCTCGATGACCTGCTCGAATGGCGAGGGCTCAGGTTATTTTGCTCCGGGAACCGGGGTCATGCTCAACAACATGATGGGTGAGGACGACCTTCATCCGCACGGCTTTCATACCAGCCCGGCCGGCATACGGGTCGGCTCGATGATGTCACCGTCACTGCTGCTCAGAGACGGCAGGGTACGGCTGGTAATCGGCAGCGGCGGCTCGAAACGGATCAGGACCTCAATGAGTCAGGTGCTCAGCCAGATTGTCGAGTTCGGGCGTACGCTGGGCGAGGCAGTAGCTGCGCCGCGATTATACTGGGATGGAGAGGTCGTCCAGGTGGAGCCCGGTTTCAGCCGGGAGAGTATAGAGGCGTTGAGAGAGGTCGTTGAGGTGAATGAGTGGGAGCGCCAGGATGTTTATTTTGGTGGTGTTCATGCCGTTGTTCCAGGAGTGGAAGGTGTTGGTGACCAACGGCGCGGGGGAGCGGTGGCAATCGTTTGATGGCACTCAGGCGAAATTGAGAAGCGTGCCGATCTGAAAGACCGAGACCGCAAGCAGATAGGCAAAAGCTGTGTTGAATGCCATGGAAAAGAAAGCCCATTTCCATGAGGCCTCCTTGGCAATGCAGACAACGGTGACGAAACAGGGGGCATAGAACATTATGAACACGAGCGCTGCAATGGCGATTACCCTGTTCCAGTGAGGCGAGCGGAAGAGCCTGGCCCCGAGCGAGTCGGCGGCTTCAACGTCAACATCCCCCATGGAGTATGCGGTTCCGAGTGTCGAGACAATTACCTCCTTGGCGGCAAAACCGCCCACCAGGGCAATGTTGGTCCGCCAGTCAAATCCGGCAAATTGGGAGAATGTTTCCATGCCGGTACCGATTTTTCCGGCAATCGAATATCTCAATTCCTCTTCTGATTCCTGCCTGTTTATTTGCTGAAGTTTTTCAAGCAGCTCAGCCGCCTGGGCTGAGAGGGGCTCAACCCCGTGCGCTGTTTCGCTGACGACCGCCGCCGGATAAAGTGCCCGGAGCGTGTCGCGCTGATTGTCAAAGAAACCGAGCCGCTCATCGGGAAGAGACGGGAAGGTCATCAGGGCCCAGAGCAGAATGGAAATCCCGAGGATAACTGTTCCGGCTTTTTTTATGTACTGCCAGGTTCTCTCCCAGGTGTGGATAAGCAGACCCTGCAGGGTTGGAAAGCGATACGGGGGCAATTCCATGACAAACGGTGTCGGTTCTCCCCGCAATATGGTCATCCTCAGAAATTTGGCAGCGCACAGGGCCACCACCCAGGCAAGCATGGTGAACAGAAACATCAACAGCGCCCTGTTGTCAGAGAAAAAGGCGCCGATAAGAAGTGCCAGCACCGGAATCTTCGCACCGCAGTTCATGAACGGTACGGTGAGCAGGGTGGCCATGCGCTCTTTGGGTGATCTCAAGGTCCTGGTCGCCATCACTCCGGGCACCGCACAGCCGCCGGCAATCCCGCCGGAGACAATGAAGGGCATGACCGAGGAGCCGTGCAGGCCGAACGATCTGAAGACACGATCCATCATGTACGCGACCCTGGCCAGGTAGCCGGAATCCTCGAGTACGGCGATGCCGAAAAACATGAACATGATCAGCGGCACAAAACCAAGGACGCCGCCGACGCCTTCGATAATGCCGGAAATGAGCATTGATTTGAGCGGTCCGTCAGCCATCAGGCCGTCGATAACGCCAGAAAACTGGTTGAACAGATAGCCAAGAGCCGCCACCAACGGTTCGCTCCAGGTAAAGGTAAAGTGATAGAGCCCAAAGAGAACCAGGAGCATGATGACAGGTCCGAGCAGCCGGTTAGTAACAATTTTGTCGATCCGGTCAGAGGTGTAGAGGCGGTCGGTTTCAAAGTTATGGGTGAGCACGCCTTCCCTGAGAATGGATTTCAGGAAACCATAGCGCTGATCGGCAATAATCGATTCCGGATAGACATCAAGCGTCTTCTTGAGGTGAAGGGCCACACCATCCACGGCTTTTTCCAGCTCCTGCGACACGCCTGCCGATTCATCGCGTCCTTTTATCAGAATCTGTTCGTCATTTTCGAGGTACTTTATGGCGGTAAAACGGGCTGGGTAGAGCGAGGTAAGGAAATTGTTTTTTTCTATCTCAGCAACGATGCTCAGGATTGTGTGATCAAGATCGTCCCCGTAGGAGATCGTGATCGGATTCCAGCGTTCGGTTCGTTCGGCAACGGCCAGCGCTGCGCTCAATAATTCCTCGGTTCCCTTTCCGGACCTGGCGATGATCGGCAGGACAGGAACCCCCAGCAGCTCGGACAACTTCTCGGCCTTGACGGTAATACCCCGATCCTTGGCGACATCGATCATGTTAAGGGCAATGACAAGCGGCACGCCCAGTTCGAGAAACTGCATGGTCAGGTAGAGATTGCGCTCGAGATTGGATGCGTCGACAATGTTGATGACGACCTGCGGTCTCTCGTTGACCAAAAAATCGCGGGCTACCAGCTCTTCGACCGAATAGGCTGTCAACGAGTAGGTGCCGGGCAAGTCAACAAGCGTGATGGCATGGTCGTTGACCGAGATGAACCCCTCTTTCCGGTCAACGGTGATTCCCGGATAATTTCCCACGTGTTGGCGGGCACCGGTCAGCCGGTTGAACAGCGTTGTTTTTCCCGCGTTGGGGTTGCCGGCAAGGGCTGCAACGATTTTTCGAGTCATAATGATGAGTGGATTATCAGCGGAAAGGGAGGAGCCTCGCTGTTTGGTTTCACAATGGTTACCGACAGGCCATGCAAGATTTGTTTGCCTGGAATGTCTGGCGGTGGCTAGCGGTCGGCATCGTTTGTTCGAGGAAGCCGATAGTGAGGGCCTGAATTACAGGAGGATGAGGCTGCACAACCGCAGCAGTCGGACACCGCACAACTGTCACCAGCCTCAGCGGAGAGGGCTGATCGATACCGCTTGTAGAAACGTCGGCCGATATAAAAAGCACTGAGCGCTATAGCCACCCAGATGATAATTGTTTGCCACATATACGTTCTCTTGATGGTCGCCCGAGGGGCAACGGGCGAGAAAACCGGTTATACCGGCACGGTCGTTAATTTATTCAGTGATCAGTATGTTTTCCATGGTTTTCTTGTCTATTGAGACATTTCCACCATGCACTTTAATGATGCAGCCATCCCCCCGTGACGGACAGACCAGTTCGATTTCATTTCCCGGATAGAGTCCCAGTGACGCCAGCCGTGCGCAGTGCTTGCGGTCACCGTTGATCGAGCACACCCGTGCCACCCCGCACGTGTTCTTTTTACTCAGCGGGGTAACCTGACACTCGGCCTGAGAAGCACAGTTCCTGTTCTGCCTTCTCCTCATCTTCTTGCGACCACATCCAAAAAAATTCATGCCTATGGAATCCTCTGTTAAATGCACCTTTTAGGTACCCCATACAATAGTGACTGTCAACAGATATTTCAATGGACCATAAATCTTTTAGTGCCCCCTAACTCTGTAGAGAAAAACGCTGGCACAGATGAAAATCAGCGTTGGCAGGCAGGTGGCAGAGCGTTTAAACGGGAGGCGGCAGGAGATACAGCTGTGGTAAGCGGCCGGTTCAGTCGGAGACTGAAACCATGATGTGGTCGGCTTCGCTGTTGCGAAGGGTCAGGGTGCCTCCCATGATTCTCAGCGCGACCGGATCATTGAGCGGGGCTCTGCCCTGGATGGTTATTTTCGTGCCGGGTACGAGACCCATTTCCCTGATCCGTCTGCCGAGGATTCCGCCGGCTTTAACAGAGGCGATTACACCGCTCTGGTTCTTTTTCATTTGACGCATGGTAATGAGTTGCATGGTGATAGGTTAGTTCCTCTGAGCAGTCAGCACTCTCATTCAGTATTTTTCCGGGTATGTCGTGCTTAAAACATTCCCTGAAACATTGTCATGTATGTTTCTTGGTCCAGGAGTCGCGGAGGGTTACAATACGGTTGAAAACCATGCCGCCGCCATCTCCTGCTGCCGGATCGAGGCAGAAATATCCCTGTCGTTCGAACTGTACCTGGATCCCGGGGCCGATACGGGAGAGAGACGGCTCCACCATGCAGCCGCGCAGTTCCCGGCGTGAATCGGGATTGAGGTGCTCCTTGAAGTCTACTTTTTTATCACTGTCGGGATCTTCGACACTGAAAAGTCTGTCATAGAGAAGGACGGTGCAGGGAATTGCCTGCCGGGCCGACAGCCAGTGGATGGTTCCTTTCACCTTGCGGCCGTCCGGGGAGCTGCCGCCCCTGGTTTCAGGGTCATAGGTGCAGTGCAGGGCGGTAATTTCTCC
The DNA here is from genome assembly GCA_963674815.2 of Desulfocapsaceae bacterium. GTDB lineage: Bacteria > Desulfobacterota > Desulfobulbia > Desulfobulbales > Desulfocapsaceae > MADRE3. The sequence goes on along the minus strand of CAXXTV010000003.1, from coordinate 141,233 downwards.
GCTGACTTCGTCTCTGTCAAAGGAAACGCAGGTGATGTAGTAGCCATAGCGCAGGCGCACCTCGCGGCCGGGGCCCAGCCTGAAAAATTTCCTGGGAGGATCCTCCATGAAATCAGAGCGTTCGATGTACAGTTCTTTACTGAAAGGAAGCAGGCGGGTGCCGCACTCCGGTTTCTGCGGGTGGTTGAGGGCCTCGATGTCTTCGACCAGGTCATCAGGATAATTATCAATGATGACCTTGAGCGGTTCAAGTACGCCCATAACCCGGGGGGCGATATCGTTGAGATCGTCGCGAACTGCATTTTCGAGTATCGACATGTCGATCCAGCTTTCCCGTTTGCCGATGCCGATCAGGCTGCAGAAGGTCCTGATGGACCTGGGGGTGTACCCCCGCCTCCTCAGGCCTGAAATGGTCAGCATTCGCGGGTCGTCCCAGCCGTCTACAAATTGCTCGTTCACCAGCTGCAGCAGCTTGCGCTTGCTCATCACCGTATAGGTGAGGTTCAGCCGGGCAAACTCTATCTGCCTGGGGTGGCAGGGGGTCTCGAGCACGTCCAGGACCCAGTCGTAGAGCGGCCGGTGATCTTCAAACTCAAGGGTGCAGAGGGAGTGGGTGATTTCTTCCAGCATGTCAGAGAGACAATGGGTGTAGTCATACATCGGGTAGATACACCAGGTGTCCCCGGTGCGGTGATGGGGCACCTTGAGAATACGATAGATGACGGGGTCTCTCATGTTGATGTTGGGAGAGGCCATGTCGATTCTTGCCCTGAGCACCCGGCTGCCGTCACTGAACTCTCCACCTTTCATTCTCCTGAAAAGGTCCAGGTTTTCAGCCACGCTCCGGTCGCGGTAGGGGCTCGGTTGTCCCGGTTCAGTCAGGGTTCCGCGGTAGCTGCGTATCTGTTCACCGCTCAGGTCACAGACATAGGCTTTGCCGCGGCGTATCAGTTCTTCGGCGAATTCATAGAGCTGATCGAAATAGTCAGAGGCGAAGTAAAGATGATCGTGCCAGTCAAAGCCAAGCCAGCGGACATCTTCCTGGATCGACTTGACATATTCTTCTTCCTCTTTGCTGGGATTAGTGTCGTCAAAGCGCAGGTGACAGGTACCGTCGAACTCGTTGGCGATGCCAAAATTGAGGCAGATCGATTTGGCATGGCCGATATGGAGAAAACCGTTCGGTTCCGGCGGGAAACGGGTAACCGGCAGCGGATGTTTTCCGCTTTTCCGGTCTTCAGCCACGATCTGTCTGATGAAGTCATGAGGCTTGTCGCTGTCTGTCTGATCGTTCATGTTTGTTATTGGTAAATGATTTAAGAGAAAAGCGAGGGTGTCTTCCTGAGCCGTTTCACAACCTTCTCACGGCCGAGTACCATGAGGATATCAAACATCGACGGTCCGGCGAGCTGACCGGTCACCACGGTTCGCATGCCGTTGATGATAACGCCTGGCTTAACAGCCGCTTCCTCGGCACATTTCCGTGCTAGCCGCTCGGTCTCCTCAAGGGTGAATTGTTCGGCTGTCTCATAGGCATCGGCAAGAGCTGGCAGCCACCTTTTCAGCTCCGGATATTTGAGCAGGTTTTTCCGCAGCGGCTTTTCTTCAATCGCATAGTCGTCGGCGAAATAGGCCCGGCCAAGCGTGGTAAAATCGTTTATGGTGTGGAAACGGCCCCTGATCAGGTCTATGGTGTCAAGAAACCACTGCTGCCGCTCCTGCCCGTAGCTGTCGTCCCACAAACCTTCGCTGCTGAGCCGCTCTTTAACCAGTGGAGCCAGCTCGGCTACGGCCATTGACCTGAGATAGTGTTCATTGATCGAGATGGCCTTCGGATCGGTGAAAAATTTCGGGTCGTCTTTATGATAGTTGAAGATCGAGCTCGAGCGGTTGATCCGTTCAAGGGAAAACGCTTCAATCAGTTCTTCGCTGGTGAAAAATTCACGGTCATCGCCGGGAGACCAGCCCAGCAGGACGAGATAGTTGTTGAAGGCCCAGGGGATAAAGCCATGCTCCTTGTAAAACTGAACAGCAACAATTTCCCCATGGCTCCTCTTTGATATCTTGGCCTTCTTGTTGTCGAGCGTCAGCGGCATATGGGCAAATACCGGCAGCGGTGCATCCAGTGCCTCGTAGAGCAGGAGCTGTTTAATCGTGTTGGTCATATGATCCTGCCCCCGGATGACATGGGATATACGGTCCCTGATGTCGTCGACGACGTTGCACAGCAGATAGAGTGGGCTGCCGTCGGAACGGACGATGACAAAATCATCGATCTCGCGGTAACTGCTTTCGATGCGGCCAAGGATTCTGTCTTCATAACCGATTTTCCCGGGCCGCTGAGGCACCTTGAAGCGAATAACCGCGGGTCTGCCCTCGGCTTCTTTCTGGAGCAGGTCCTCATGTGTGAGGGAACGGCAGGTGCCGTCATAGCCCACGGTTTCTTTTGCCGCAAGAGCCGCCTCCCGTTTCCGCTCAAGGGTTTCCTTGGAGCAGAAACATTTGTATGCCTTGCCTTCCTCAAGGAGTCGTGCGGCTGCCCTGCGGTGTTCTTCGGCGAAATCGGTTTGAAAGTAAGGGCCTTCGTCCCAGTCAATTCCAAGCCAGTTGAGGCCGTCAAGAATACCGTCTATTGAGGCTCTGGTGGAGCGCTCCGTGTCGGTATCCTCTATTCTCAAGATAAGCTTTCCTCCGGTTTTACGCGCGTACAGCCAGTTGTAGAGAGCAGTCCTGGCGCCGCCGATATGAAGATAACCGGTTGGGCTGGGGGGAAAGCGCAGACGAGTTTCGCTCATGACATATCCTTTTACCTGTTAGAATCCAAATGGTGTTTATAACACTGATACTGTAATAAGCATGAAGTAATGCTTTGCACAAATTTGCTGTTGCTTTGCTCAAAAGATGTCATATCAGTATTCGAGGTTTTTATATCTGGTTATAACGGATTGTTCAATACCTATGATCGTTTCGCCGTCTGCTGCGATGATTTGCTGATACTGGTATCGTGTCTTGCGGTGATCCATTCATGTTTTAAGTTGTTCTCTTGGATTGGAAACAGTATATTTTCTGCTTTTTAGCAGGGAACTAGCTGCAGCTGCTGAGGAGCGTACTTTCTTCGTTTTTCAACGGCTGGAGAAGAACGCTTATCCAGAAGGAGTCGTAATGAGAGTACTGATCAGTGACAACCTGGCGCCGGTTGGCGTAAAAATTTTGAAAGATGCCGGCATTGAGGTTGATGTGAAAACCGGGATGAGCCCGGATGAACTCAAAGCAGTGATCGGTGACTATGACGGCCTGGTAATCCGCAGTTCAACGAGGGTGACTGCTGATCTGCTGGAGTCCGCGAGCAGACTCCGGGTGGTCGGGCGGGCGGGCATCGGTCTTGACAATGTCGACATTCCTGCCGCCAGCCAAAAAGGAGTGGTGGTCATGAATGCGCCTGATGGAAATGCCACGACGGCGGCAGAGCATGCAATCTGCATGATGATGGCCCTGTCCCGCAACATCCCCCAGGCATGTGCTTCCATGAAGGAAGGGAAATGGGAAAAAAAGAAATTCATGGGGCGCGAGCTGACCGGTAAAACCTTTGGGGTCATCGGTGTCGGCAGGATCGGCGGCATTGCCGCCAACAGGGCCCAGGGGCTGAAGATGAAAACCATTGCCTACGACCCGCACATGCCCAAAGATATTGCCGAGAAAATCGGCGTTGAGCTCGTCAGCCTCGAAGAGCTGGCCCGGCGTGCGGACTATATCTCGGTTCATGTACCGCTCACCAAGGAAACGAAAAACCTCGTCTCTGCACAATTCTTTTCCCTGATGAAAAAAGATGCGATGTTTATCGATTGCGCGAGGGGCGGCGTCTGTGATGAGGCAGCACTCTATGAGGCATTGAAGAACAACAGGATCGGTGGGGCGGCCCTGGACGTCTTTGCCGAGGAGCCGACAACGCTGGAAAATTGCCGGCTCCTCAATCTCGACAACTTCATATCCACTCCGCACCTCGGTGCCTCAACGAGTGAAGCGCAGGAAAACGTTGCCATAGCTATTGCCGAACAGGTTGCTGATTATCTGACAAAAAGTTCCGTCACCAACGCCGTAAACGTCCCTTCGGTCAGCGATGATGTTCTCGCCCAGGTAGGACCTTACATAAAACTTGGTGAGATGCTTGGCTCCCTGCACATGCAGCTTGCCCGCGGCGGTGTTGAGGAGATTGCCCTTGAATATGGCGGTGCGCTTGCTGAACAGAATATCAGCCCGGTTACCGTTGCTTTCCTAAAAGGGCTGTTCACCCCGATATTAAAAGATGCGGTCAATTATGTTAACGCACCGATTATCGCCCGGGACCGGGGAATTAAAATCATCGAGTCGCGCACCGACCGCTCGGATGACTTTACCAATGTCTTGTCGATACGGGTAAAGACGGATGAGGCAGAAAACGTCCTGGTCGGCACGGTTTTCGGCAAACATGAGCCGAGGCTCGTGCGGCTCAACAACTTCAGGCTCGAGGTGCTGCCTGCCGGGCCGATGCTGCTGGTGTTCAATAATGATGTTCCTGGCGTTATCGGTGCGCTCGGCACGGAACTGGGCAGACACAATGTAAATATAAACAGCATGACCGTCGGGCGTGAGATAGAGAGCAGGCAAAATATTATTTTTCTCGGTACCGACCAGCTGATTACCAAAGATTTGGTGGAAAAACTCAGGGCACTTGAAAATATTAGCGATGCACAGGCTTTTGATCTCTAGAGGCTGGCGCATTAAACCGTAACCCACGAAAGGCAGAGGAATTTGTTATGACTCAGGTAGAAAATCAGAATGGTATTCCATGCGGCGAGGGAAGGGTTCCCAATGAGGCAGGGCAGTGCGTCATGCCGGAGGTCACCTTTTCGGCGTTTGTCATGTCCCTGAACACCTCGATCTTGTTTCATCTCGGAGAGATAGCCGACCCCGAGACCGGCCAGGTTGTAAAAAACATAGAGCTTGCCCGGCATGCAATCGATACACTCGTGGTCCTTGAACAGAAAACCAAAGGCAACCTGACGGAAGAGGAGTCGGAACTGCTGAAAAATATCCTGTACGATGTCAAAGTGCGCTTTGTCAGGACCGTGAAAGGCTGACAGCTGTCACCTCGGCTTCATGCCTGATATCAAGCAGATCCTCTTAGCCTCTTTTGCCCGTGACGGGATGCAGTGATGATTGAGCTGTCGGCACCGGCAAAAGTTAATCTTTTTCTTCATGTCCTCGGCCGCAGGGAAGACGGGTATCATGAACTCGTTACCCGGATGCAGAAGATTGATCTCTGCGATACCCTGCACATCAGCCGGCGACCATCACCCGGCGTTGACTTCTTCTGCAGCGACAAAAGACTCCCCACCGGCGACAGCAATCTCGCGGTATTGGCCGCACATACCTATCTGAATGCAGCCGGTTCAGGCAACCGCTGCGGCCTCGAAATCCGTCTTGAAAAAAGAATACCCGTGGCGGCGGGTCTCGGCGGTGGAAGCAGCGATGCCGGAGCGGTACTGAAGGGGTTGAATATCCTCTTCGATAACGCCCTCGGTGCCGAACAGCTCGTCGAGCTGGGTGGGACCATTGGCGCTGATGTTCCCTTCTTCGCGGCTGCCTGCACCGCTGCCGTCGCCAGAGGTATCGGTGAGCGCCTCTCTCCAGCAGCGGATATTGACGGCTTCTGGATCCTTTTGGTCAACCCGGGAATCAGTGTTTCCACCCGAACCGTATTTGAAAATTATGCATTGACAACACGTTCAAAAAACTCTACATTGCCTAGTTTTGACAAGAGTGGACTCGATAGGTTTTGCTGCGACCAGATGCACAATGATCTGGAAGCGGTAACCATGGTATGTCATCCTGTTATTGAAACGATAAAACACTCCCTCATTGAAAACGGAGCAACGGCTGCAATGATGTCGGGAAGCGGCCCAACGGTGTTCGGGCTGTTCTCGACAGAATGTTTTACGGCGCGGCAGATCGAAACGTTAGTTGACAAACTCACATTATCATATGGGCAGCATGTTTATGCAACCCGCACATACACTGGGGTGTAGCCAAGTGGCTAAGGCACCGGGTTTTGATCCCGGCATTCGTAGGTTCGAGTCCTACCGCCCCAGCCAGCGCTTCAGGTGGGGTAGCAGTGCTCCTTCGAACAGGTTTTAAATTATGGGCAATACAATCAAGATATTTTCAGGCAACGCACACCCCTTGATGGCTCAGGAAATAGCCAAGCACCTCGAGTTGACCGTTTCTGAAGCCGAGGTTCGGAAGTTCAGCGACGGCGAGATTTTTATTGAAATAAAGGAAAATGTCCGCGGTACCGATTCCTTTGTCGTTCAGCCGACCTGCACTCCAGTCAACGACAATCTCATGGAACTCGTGATCATGGTCGATGCGCTGAGAAGGGCGTCAGCCAGGCGGATTACCGCAGTGTTGCCCTATTACGGGTATGCCAGACAGGACCGGAAAGTTGCACCCCGGGTGCCGATATCAGCAAAGGTCGTGGCCGAAATGCTGATGGCAGTCGGTGTCCGCAGAGTGCTCTGCATGGACCTGCATGCCGGCCAGATCCAGGGATTTTTTAACATTCCGGTGGATCATCTCTATGCCGCACCGGTGCTGATCAAACATATCCAGGAAAATTTTGACGATATCATTCTGGTTTCCCCCGACGCCGGTGGCGTGGAGAGAACCAGGGCTTTTGCAAAACGGCTGAAATGCGGCCTCGCCATTATTGACAAGCGGCGTGACCGTCCCAATGAAAGCGAGGCAATGCACGTGATTGGCAATGTCTCGGGCAAGATCGCCATCTTGATGGATGATATGGTCGATACTGCCGGTACCTTGTGCAATGGTGCCGCAACCTTGTTGAAAAACGGAGCCAGAGAGGTTCACGCCTACTGTTCCCACCCTGTGCTTTCAGGTCCGGCTGTCCAGCGAATTACCGAATCGGAAATCAAGTCGCTCGTGGTGACAAATTCAATCCCGCTCAGAGCCGAGGCGCTTGAGTGCGGTAAAATCACGGCCTTGTCTGTTTCCGCACTGCTGGCTGAAGCGATTCACCGTATTCACAATGAAGATTCAGTGAGTTCTTTATTTGTATAATCATCAGGAAGGCAAACTAATTTAGAAACAGAGGTCAGGTCAATTGGCGGAACGGCCAAAGGTCTGAGCGCAGGAGGAAGATATGATTACCAAGGAAATGACCGCAGCCGTCAGAGGCGCTTTCGGCAAAGGCTCGATGAGAAGAATGCGGGCTGCCGGCAAAACCCCCGGAATTGTCTATTGTGATGGGAAAGAAGCCTTGCCGCTCGAATTTGAAACCAAGATTCTCTTTAACGAACTGATCGATGTTCAGGGTCGCAATGCCGTTTTCACTCTGAAGATCGACAATGGTTCTGAGAAAAATGCAATTGTCAAAGAAATCCAGACAGATCCTGTAAAGGATAGCCTGTATCATGCCGATTTTCTGGAAATTGATCTTAAAAAACCGACTAAGTTTGTCGTCCCGATCAGGTACACCGGAAAAGCCAAGGGCATCGACCTCGGGGGTATCCTTGACATCCATGTCCGTGAACTCGAATTGATCGGTGAACCGCTGAGCATACCTGACGAGTGTGTTGTCGAAATATCCGGTATGGCAATCGGTGACAGTGTCACAGCAGGTCAAATTCCATTGCCTGATGGCGTATTGCTGGTCAGCAATGCCGAAAAGGTTTGTGTCGTGATCAGCCGACCATAACAATCACCACTATATGTTCGGCAGGGAGCCCGCAGGGAGCTTTCTGCCGAACAATGTCTTATCCGGAAAGAGCGCTCTTGTCCGGATTTTTTATTTTTTTTAAGGGTGCTGCTCTATGGGGTTTATGATTGCCGGCCTTGGCAACCCAGGTTCACAGTATGAACAGAACCGGCACAATATCGGCTTTATGCTTGTTGATTATCTCTCCCGGAAACACGACCTGCAGTGGTCGCGTTCGAAATGGGACGCATTCATCTGCCGGACCTCACTCTGGGGGGAGCCTGTCTGTCTGGTAAAGCCGTCAACTTACATGAATCGCAGCGGCAGAGCAGTTGCCGGTGTTGTCAATTACTACAATATCCTGCCTGACAATACGCTCATCGTGCATGACGATCTCGATATGAGCGTCGGCCGGATTAAATTAGTAAAAGCGGGAGGGGCCGGCGGACACAACGGTATACGCTCAATCGTCCAGATACTCGGCTCGGCTGATTTTTATCGCCTGAAAATCGGTATAGGCAGACCGGGCAGCGCAGCGGTGCATGCCGACATGCCTGTAGAAAAATATGTGCTTTCAGATTTCTCCGCAGACGAACGTGAAATCGTCGAGGAGCGATTTACAGCGGTTGAGAATGGCCTGGCGATACTGGTGAAAGGCGATCACCAAAAAGCCATGACTGAACTGAACTGTCTTAAATAGGTGCCCCGGCCGCCTACCTGATTTCGTCCATCATGTCGTGCATATGAGCGTTCAGGTTTCATTCCCTGTGAAACATCATTGTCATGGATTTTAAAAAAGAGGGCTTTTTCCGTTCATCCATGGTATATTAAAAAATCTAAAATTCATTGTATACCTGAAACGGGTGACACGTTGGATGTTGTCGCCCGATCTGCGTCTTGTTTACTCAGAGGTGTTCGTTGCGTTCTGCTCAGACGGCAATCAGCACGTTGATGCCTTATAAATTCCAGGGGAGACTATAGTGTTTACAGAAGGTGATATGGCAGTTTACCCGGCACATGGTGTCGGGGTTATCAAATCGATTGAGACTCAGACGGTAGCCGGTATTGATCAGAAGTTTTACGTCATGGAAATCCTGGGGAATTCGATGACAATAATGATACCGACGACGAGCAGTGAATCTGTTGGCCTGCGATCAATTGTCAACAAAAAAGAAGCTCTTGAAGTTCTTAATATCCTGAAGGATCGGGCGATCGAGATCGATTCCCAGACGTGGAACAGACGGTACCGTGATTATATGGAAAAAATCAAGACCGGGTCCATCCATGAGGTTGCAGCGGTATTGCGGGACCTGTTTCTTCTCAGTGTCGATAAAGATCTCTCCTATGGTGAGCGCAAAATGCTTGATACCGCAAAGCACCTGCTGGTAACGGAACTTTCCCTGGCCCAGGAAGTTGGACAGGATAAGATCACTCAAAAGATCGACAAGATATTTTCGTAAGACGACAGAAGGTTGGTTCCTCACTTCTCAATACATAGATGATTTTGTGACCGCATGGAGCAGTCTGAGTTCTGTTCCGACACCCATTTACCAGCAATTTCCGTATCGGCAACGTACAACAATGTTCGTCTGGATATTTTCCTTGTTCAGCTGGGGTTGCCGGGATATTCACGCTCACAGTTCACGCAGTCAATCAAGGCCGGTTCGGTAAAAGTTAACGGCCTACCTGTGAAGCCGGGATATCGTCTCAAGACGGGCGATGTCATCGACGGAACGGTTCATTGCAGCGAGTCGTATTCTCTGCCTGTTCCCCAACCGGTTGATTTCACTGTTCTCCATGAAGATGCCTCGATTGTTGTTCTGTCCAAACCGCCGGGGGTGGTTGTTCACCCCGGCAGCGGCAATATTCAGGACACGCTGGTCAACGGGCTTCTCCACCGATTCAAGGATATTGGTGAGGCGGGGGATCCTTTTCGACCAGGTATTGTTCACCGGCTTGACAAGGACACCTCCGGAGTCATGGTGGTTGCCCGAAACAGCGTGGCGCTGCGACGACTCGTTCAGGATTTCAAAAATCGGCAGGTTGAAAAGATTTATCGTGCGCTTGTCCATGGCACCCCTGCTGAAAAAGAGGGAAGAATCGTGGCCGCAATCGGCAGACATCCGGTGAACAGGCAGAAGATGGCGGTCAGGGAGCAGAGTGGCAGGCACGCTGTAAGCAATTGGTGGTTGGAGCGTTCATATGGGCGATTGTCTCTGCTCACCGTCAGAATCGAGACCGGCCGCACTCATCAGATCAGGGTGCATCTGGCTCACATAAAGCATCCGGTCGCGGGTGACGAGGTGTATGGAGGGCGTCGTCAGGGACAGCGTTTTCCCCGACAGATGCTGCACTCCTGGAAATTGACGTTGAACCACCCGGAGTCCGGCAGGACCATGACATTTGAGGCGCCGCTGGCGCCAGATTTTCAACAGGTTCTTGACACGCTGGAGGCTTCCTCTTGATAATCGGCGTGACTGGAGGAATCGGTTCCGGCAAGAGCACGGTTGCCAGCCGGCTTGGTAAGCTGCTGTCCGCTCTTGTGCTCAACGCCGATGATATCTGTCGGGAGCTGCTTGAGCCGGGTGGTGAGGGCTACACCCGATTTGTCCGTTCCGGGGGCGAGCGGTTCCTTGATGGCGGCGGAGCTATAGATCGCCGCAGATTGCGGGAGGAGATGTTCAGGAATGCTGCCCTGAAGGAACTGCTCGAGTCTATTCTTCACCCGCTTGTCTTCAAGAAAATAACAGAGACTGCAGAGCAAAACCCCCAGACGGCAATTATTGCAGAAGTGCCGCTGCTGTTCGAGTCAGGGCGGTACCAGCTGTTCGATATCGTCATCTCGGTGTTTTCCCCCCGGGAGCGGGTGCTTGAGCGAGTCGTCGAACGCGACAAGGTCTGCCCTGAGGCAGTTCTTGAGATTATTGCCGCCCAGATGCCCCCGGAAGAAAAAAACCGGCGGGCCGATTATGTCATAGAGAACGGTTTCGATCTTCAGGAGACGGAAAAACAGCTCGCGGCGCTTGCCGCAAAGCTGCGGCAAAGAATATCCGGATGAGATTGCATTTAGAGTACAAAAACCTTGACACCATCGAGCCGAACACGTATAAGAGAGGAAATAATCATGTCGGAACCCCGCCCTGACTGGTCTACAGACATTCAATATCATTATTTTCTCTGAAAATATAATATATATCAGAACAACAGATTAACAGATATCAGATAACGCAGTATCAAATCAGGCTGTCGCCTACAATTCTTTTTTTACCAAAACAGCAACTAACCTTAGATAACAGCCGTATCATTCAGATTGATGGTTCTCTCTTGTCGGGCCAAAGGACAGAAACAGGGTAACTTCTGTTTCAGGTGACGGGCAAGATACTCATAAGATTGATTATTGTTGACATTCTCTAGCGATTACCCGATTTCCTGCCATACTTAAGAGGAGACACTCATTGTGATGAACCTGGCGGAGCTCAAGCTCCAGAAAATCGACGAACTGGTAAAACACGCACGGAAACTCAAGGTCGAAGGTTTCAGCTCATTGCGCAAACAAGAGTTGATTTTCGCCATCCTTCAGGCTCAGGCTGATAAAGAGGGGAAACTTCGGGGCAGCGGTGTTCTCGAAATTCTGCCTGACGGCTTCGGGTTTCTCAGGGCTCCCGATTACAACTACCTGCCAGGGCCTGATGATATTTATGTGTCTCCCTCCCAGATCAGGCGACTCAGCCTGAGAACCGGTGACGTCATCGACGGTCTTGTCAGGTCGCCGAAAGAAGGAGAGCGTTATTTTGCCCTGCTCAAGGTGGAGAGTGTCAATTTCGACCCGCCTGAAGCAGCAAAACAGAAAACCCTTTTCGGCAATCTGACACCCCTGCACCCGAACGAGAAATTAAATCTCGAGTGGCAGCCTGACAACTACTCAATGCGCATCATGGATATGTTTGCCCCTATCGGAAAAGGGCAGCGAGGGCTGATCGTTTCTCCTCCCCGGACCGGCAAGACTGTCTTGATGCAGAAAATCGCCAATTCGATCGTCCGCAATCACAAGGAGGTGTATCTCATCGTCCTGCTGATTGACGAGCGGCCCGAAGAAGTAACGGAAATGCAGCGGACCGTAAAGGCTGCAGAGGTCGTCAGTTCAACCTTTGATGAACCGCCCCAGCGGCATATCCAGGTTGCCGAGATGGTCATCGAAAAAGCAAAGCGTCTCGTCGAGCACAAAAAGGATGTTGTGATACTGCTGGACAGTATTACCAGGCTGGCTCGAGCCTATAACACGGTGACGCCGGCGAGCGGCAAGATTCTCTCCGGCGGCGTCGAGGCCAATGCCCTGCACCGTCCCAAGCGCTTTTTCGGGGCGGCGCGGAATATAGAAGAAGGCGGAAGCCTCAGTATAATCGCTACCGCACTGATCGAAACGGGTTCGAAAATGGACGAGGTTATCTTCGAAGAGTTCAAAGGCACCGGAAATATGGAATTGATCCTTGACCGCAAGATGGCGGACAGACGAATTTTTCCAGCCATCGACATCAAACGCTCCGGGACCCGTAAGGAAGACCTTTTGCTGCGGGACGATGTCCTCAACAGGGTGTGGATTCTGAGAAAACTGCTCGCTTCCATGAATCCCGCCGACGGCATGGATTTTCTGGTGGACAAACTCAAGCACCAGAAAACCAACGAGGATTTTCTCAACTCGATGAACGGCTGATCTTCTGGAGAACCACTGGGTTGGTGCCGTTTATCCAGAGGTCTCTATTTCTATTGTAAAATTCTGGAAAACAATTATTATAATCTGTTCGAGTTTTGGTTCATTAATGAGTCTGCTAACCCAAAGATAAAGCTTTCAGGAGGGCTGTGGGATAACCATGAAGAACGATATACATCCTAAATATAAGACAATCAAGGCGGTTTGTGCCTGCGGCAATGAAGTTGAAATTGGCAGTGTTCTGCCTGAACTCAAAGTCGAAATCTGTTCGGCTTGCCACCCTTTCTTCACCGGCAAGCAGAAACTTGTTGATACTGCCGGACGAATTGAAAAATTCCGCAAGCGCTATGCCCAGCATTACGACAACAAGGAAAAAGCCTAGAGGGGACTGGGTTAGCCGTTACTAACTCGTTTTCTTTGATTGACAGGAAGGTCCGCAGTGATGATTGCATTACTGTGGACTTTTTTTATGGATTACCGGCGTCACACGGGGTGCTATGCTAGAAAAATTCCAGGATTTAGAAGACAAGCTTGCAGACCTTGAGGGCCGTCTGTCAGATCCTTCGCTCATTTCCCGGCAGGCGGAGTACCAGAAGGTTGTGCGTGAGCATTCTCGCCTGAGCCGACTGGCGGAACTGACGAAAGCTCACCGCAGGATATCCTCTCAAATAGTAGATAACAAAGCGATTATTCACGATGATGACGAGGATGAAGAGCTGCGGGATCTTGCCCGGCTGGAGGTCGAAGATCTTACCGAAAAACAGAAGAAACTGGAAAATGATATCCGGCTTTTCCTGCTCCCCAAGGACCCCAATGACGACAAGAATACGTTTCTGGAAATCCGTGCAGGAACAGGCGGTGACGAGGCGGCACTCTTTGTTGCAGACCTTTTTAGAATGTATTCGCGATTTGCCGAAACACTTGGTTGGAGAGTGGAGATCATCACCTCCAGTCCACTTGGCATCGGCGGATTCAAGGAGATTATCGCTCTGATCAGCGGAGACCAGGTGTACTCCAAGCTCAAGTATGAAAGTGGTGTCCATCGCGTCCAGCGCGTTCCCGAAACCGAGGCCCAGGGCCGTATTCATACGTCTGCGGTGACTGTTGCCATCCTGCCGGAGGCCGACGAGGTCGACGTTGATATCGATATGAACGAGCTCAAGATAGATGTGTATCGTTCTTCCGGTCCCGGCGGTCAGAGCGTCAATACAACCGATTCCGCGGTTAGGGTTACCCATCTTCCCACCGGTCTGGTCGTTATCTGCCAGGATGAAAAGTCACAACACAAGAACAAGGCGAAAGCCCTGACGGTGCTGCGTGCCCGGTTGCTCGATCAGATGGAGCAGGAACAGCATGACAAAATCTCAGAGGACAGGAAAAGCCAGGTCGGAAGCGGTGACCGGAGTGAACGTATCCGCACCTATAATTTTCCCCAGGGGCGTCTCACCGATCATCGCATCAACCTTACGCTCTATAAGCTCGAGGCCGTGATGAACGGAAAACTGGAAGACGTCATCTACCCGCTGATCGCCCATGACCAGGCCGAAAAATTAAAGGCACTGGAGTAATCCGGGGCTGAAAAACCGATGACAGGCTGATGGTGCACACCGAACCCAGCGTCGGATTTCTGCTGCAGCAGGCAACTGCAGAACTCCAGCAGGCCGGTATCGAGGAAGCACAGACTGATGCTGCGCTGCTCCTCTGTTCCTGTCTCTCGCTCTCTCGAACCGCGCTCTTCCTCGCCGTTGATGACGAAGTCTCGACAGGCTGCAAACAGCGGTTTTCTAGACTTCTGGCAAGACGAAAACAGCGGGAACCGCTCGCCTATATTCTCGGTGAGCGGGAATTCTGGTCGCTCGATTTCACGGTGACTCGTGATGTCCTGATCCCTCGCCCGGAGACGGAATTCTTGCTGGAAACCGTTTTAAAAAAAAGAAGTACCGGCTGCTCAGACCCAGTTATTCTTGATATGTGCTGCGGCAGCGGAGTTATTGCCGTTGTTCTGGCGCGTGAGCTCAGCCGGCAGGTAATCGCTGCCGACTGCTCACGAAAAGCCTTGGCCGTCGCCCGGGCAAACAGCATCAGGCACGGAATTGACCACCTTGTATCACTGGTTCAAACGGATCTCTTTGCTGGTTTTAAGACGACAAGGCCATTTTCCTTAATCGTTTCCAACCCCCCGTATGTCAAGCGGGCTGAAATCATTTCACATCTTGAACCTGAAGTATCACGCTACGAACCACTGCTTGCACTCGATGGAGGTACAAGCGGTCTGGAGGTGATAAAAAGAATGGTGAAGACGCTGGGCGATGTGCTTGCCTGCGGGGGAGACTTTTTCATGGAAATCGGTGCTGGCCAGGCCCACCCGATACAGTCGATATTTGCGGATCATGGCGGTGACGACATCTACGATTTTGTTACCTGTTATCATGATTATTCAAACCGTGAACGGGTTATCCACGCCCGGAGAAGAAAAGAGCAGGGGGAATAAGCGATGGAAAAACTGATCATAGAAGGTGGAAAGCCGCTGTATGGCGAAATTGCGATAAGCGGCGCCAAAAATGCGGCGCTCCCGCTTATCGCGGCAACGCTGCTCGCCCCGGGGACGCATGTCCTAAAAAATGTTCCGGATCTCCGGGATACGAGGACGATTCTTTCCCTGCTCGAGGAACTCGGAGCACGCTGGAGCCGAAACGGTTCGACGCTCTCTATCGATTGCAGCGATATTGCTTACTCCGAAGTGTCCTACGACCTGGTGAAAACCATGCGAGCCTCTGTCCTGGTACTCGGTCCGCTCATCGCTCGTTTTGGCAGGGCGAAGGTGTCCATGCCGGGGGGCTGTGCGATTGGAGAACGGCCGATAAATTTTCATATTGCCGGCTTCGAGCGCTTCGGGGTTACCTGTGTCCTCGAGCAGGGGTATGTGGAGGCCCGCATCGAGGGCCGCCTCAAGGGAGCAAGTGTCTACTTTGACATTCCTTCAGTTACCGGGACCGAAAACATTTTAATGGCCGCGGTGCTTGCCGAGGGAACCACCATTGTAAAAAACGCCGCCAGGGAACCTGAAATCGGCAACCTGATCGACATGCTGACCAACATGGGAGCAGACATCGAGGGACGGGGCAGCGATCAGATAACCGTTCACGGAGTCGCAGAGCTGAAAGCTGCCGAGACAACAATTATTCCTGACCGCATAGAGGCGGGAACCTATTGCATTGCCGTGGGCGCAGCCGGCGGCGAGGTCGTTGTCCGGGACTGCAACCCAACTCATTTACCGGCCTTGCTGGAAAAATTGGGTGCTGCAGGAATTGAAGTGATTCCGGGTGAGACGTCACTGCTTGTCAAGGCACGTCCCGAGCATAAACGCTGGCTGAAAAGCGTTGATATAAAGACCATGCCGTATCCCGGGTATCCTACTGACCTGCAGGCACAGTTCATGGCGCTGATGGCCTTGAGTAACTCGATATGCGTTGTCAACGAGACGATATTTGAGAATCGCTTCATGCATGTCGCCGAACTGAGGAGGATGGGGGCGAAGATCAGAACTGACGGCAACAGCGCTGTGGTCACCGGCAGAGGCGGCGGGATCAGCGGTGCACGGGTGATGGCAACCGACCTGCGGGCCAGCTCATCACTGGTTATAGCCGGTCTGGCTGCCTCGGGAAGAACCGAAATCTCAAGGATTTACCACCTGGAACGGGGGTATGAGAACCTGGTGGGCAAGTTAAGCGGGGTCGGTGCCAGAATCTGGAAAGAAAGAGAATAAAGCACGGATCATCCGGATGTAGGGAACTCTGCAGATGTTGAGGGGGTAGAACCGGCGAAGTCAATCGCTTCCGGATGCTGCTCTTCGGCCTTTTCGCCGTTCTACCACGGCTGACAGACAGGCCGTCCTTGGCCTGCTGTCAGTTGCGGACCTCCTGTCCGCAACCCTTCGGGCCTGATGTGGTGCCACGGCGGGCCTCCGCGATGCATCCTCCAGCAATGGTCTTCGCCTTCTCCCTCGCAGGTGAGTACGCCTAATCCGGATGATCTTAAAAAAGTCCGATAGGTCAGGTTTCCGACGGCAGCGGCAGGTAAACGCAAAGACGTGCACCCCCGTCTTCGTCATTATCGGCCATGATATGACCGTTGTGGGAATCGACTATCTGTTTGACGATTGCCAGTCCAAGGCCGGTCCCGTCTGGTCTGGTCGTGAAAAAAGGCTCAAATATCTGCCTGCTCTGGGCTGGGTCTATGCCGGGTCCGTTATCGCAGACGCTGATATAGCTCATTTCCGTATTTCCCGGTCCGATCCTGTTTTCCGCCGTTATCCTGATCTGTTCATTCCCTGGTTTACAGAAGGCGCGTCCATTCTGGATGAGATGGTTTATAACGGTGAAAATCTGCTGCTCGTCGGCCCAGATACTGAACCTGGGATCCATTGTAATGAGAACGTCGCAGGTGGCCGGCCACTTTGGATCAGCCTTGCAGACCTCGAGGATTTCCTGCAGGTAGGGAGCGAGTTGAAACCATTCCCTGTCGACCGTGTCGGGGCGGGCGAATTTCAGAAAATCGGCAATTGTCTTGATCAACCGTTCAGACTCCCGGAGAATGATTTTTGTCAGTTCGTAGTTCTGCAGTTGAGATGGGTCACCGGTTGAGTATTCCTGGGCCAGAATCTGCGCTGAGCCGGAGATGGCTGTAAGCGGGTTCCTGAAATCGTGAGCGATGCCCGCACTCATCATGCCGATCGCCGCAAGCTTTTCCGCCTGGCGTATCTGCGACTCGAGACGCTCGATCTCGCTGATATCCTTCAAGGTGACGATCGTGGTGTCTTCATAGTCGGAGCTGATGGAACCACCGTCGCGCGAAGGGTGCTTGAGAGCGGTGTGAGCGTAGCCGAGGCGGATCTTCTGGTTGTCACTGCGTTCAAAGTCGCAGGCGTTACGGGGCGACGGGTTGGTGAGGTCTATTAACGGGAAAAGCGAGAAGAATTTTTTACCGATTATATCTGAGTGGGACATGCCGGTGATTGAGACGGTCGCATTATTGGCGGAGGTAATGATTCCCTCTTCATCTACGGTGATGATGCCGGTGGTGATATTGTCAAAGATCTCCTTGTAGAGCTGTGACAGGCGATCCAGGTCCTGCTTCGTGCTGGTCAGCGCCTCGGCGGTTGTTTTCAGGCGAGACCCGACAAGAGAACTCACCACGGCCGCCAGGAAAAAAGTAAGGCCCTTTATGGCAAACTGGTTGACACTTGCCTGCAGTCCCTGTGTCCCAACCGATTTGAAGTATAGCAGATATTCGGGCATATAGTGGCTGTGTTCGAACACCAGTATCACGCCGTAAAGCAGTGTTGAGGCAGCAGCGGCTATGAGCCCGCCTTTTATAGGGATCAGCAGCCCGTAGGTAATGATGGGGAAGAAATAGATAGAAGTGAAGACAGACTGCGAGCCGCCGGACAGGTAGACGAGCAGCGAGCAGAACACGGTATCGAGCAGTGACTGGATAAAACCGAATTTTCTGATGGTCGTGTCAAATTGCAGCAGGTAAATGGCCGAGCCGATCGTGCAGAGGTAGACGCCAAGGGTAAAGAGAATCAGAAGATTCAAAGGCACCGTGATCGCCTCGAACTTGTCATCCTGGAGGACAAGGCTGATACCGAGAATCAGTGTATAGAGGATGACGCGAAGCAGCATCATCCAGAGCAGCTGCTGTTTCAAGCCACCATCGGAGGGTGCAGAGCGGGATAGTGAATCTGCAACAGGGTTGTTATTCATCTGTTGGACGGCTCATAATTCGTACTTTTTTACCTTGTAGCGAAGTGATCTGAAACTCACTTTGAGCAGATCTGCCGCCCGGGTTTTTGAATTGTCGGCCTTTTTGAGTGCGTGACTTATCAGCCGTTTTTCCAGGTTGTTGATAACATCGTCAAGGCCTCGCTGGAATAATTCCTCTTCGTTGGCGACCGCCTGGAATTCGGCCTGGTCCTGCGAAGCATTTTTGCCCTGTTTTCTGATGGCGCTGGTCAGAGAGAGGCTCTCGGGAAGGATTATATTCGATGATTCCAGGGCCACGCCCCGTTCAATGATATTTTCAAGCTCCCTGACATTTCCGGGGAAATCGTAATCCATGAGCACCTGCAGGCCGTAGGAAGACATCTCCTGGATATCTTTACCGAGCAGTTTTGAATATTTCTTCAGAAAGTGCTCGACAAGAAGCGGAATGTCGCTCTTTCGTTCGCGAAGAGAGGGAACCCGCAGAGGGACAACCGCCAGCCGGTAGAAAAGGTCTTCCCGGAACCGTTTGGCCAGGATTTCATCTTCGAGCACCCTGTTGGTTGCCGCAATAATGCGGACATTGATCCGGTGCGTCTTTACCCCTCCAACCGGCTTGATCTCCCTTTCCTGCAGAACCCTGAGCAGTTTTGTCTGGATGATCGGGGTTAGCTCACCGATCTCGTCCAGAAATGCGGTGCCATTGTCTGCCTGCATGAAGAGACCGAGTTTGTCTGCAATGGCTCCGGTAAAGGAGCCTTTTATATGACCGAACAACTCGCTCTCCATTAATTCTTCAGGGATAGCACTGCAGGTGATCGGTACGAAAGGAGATGCGGAAACCTGGCTTTTTGCATGTATCGCCTGGGCGACCAGCTCTTTGCCGGTCCCCGATTCACCATAGATCAGGACATTTGCCGGCGTCGGTGCGATCCTCTCGATCATGTCAAAGATTTTCAGCATCTCTCGGCTTTTCCCGATAATATTGGGGAAAAGCGACTGGACGTTATCTTTGTTCACCGCGGAACCACTCCTGTTGGTTGCCGAATGGATCACTGATTTTATCTCGTCGACATTGAACGGTTTGCTGATGTAGTCATAGGCGCCGTTTTTCATGGCCTTGACGGCATCGTCCGGAGAAGCGAAGGCGGTTATCATGATGACGGGGAGGTCTCCGAAGTGCTCCCTGATCGCTTCGAGCAGTTCAAGTCCGCCCATGCCGGGCATGCGGATATCGCTGATAACCAGGTCAAAAGCCTGCTTGTCGAGCAGGGAGAGTGCCTGGTCGCCGTTTTTGGCGGTAACGACATGATGGCCGTCTTTTACCAGCAGGATCTTGAGAAAGTCCCTCATGCTCTGTTCATCATCAACTACGAGAATTTTGTTCATGGTCGAGCCTGTTCAAATATGGTTTCGCTCAGCAGAAAAAAGAAAGCACCGTAAAAATGGCTAAAAAGTTATGGTATTGTATCGTAATCAAATACAAAATGCCAACGCTCCATGACGATATTTCCGCACCTCTCAGCAACCATGGCGGGCGGGCGGCAACGATTTTCCCCGGCGATTGGGGTGCTGCCGGCAGACAGCTCACGCTAAGCCGTTGCAAAAAGATCGATCAGGTGGTATTGAACGTGTTGCATATTCGCTACCGATCACCTGTCTTTTCGTTTTTACAGTACTATGAGCAAACCCGCTGAGCAATTTGACGACCAGACCCTGACAGAGCACCTTCGCGAACTGCGAAGTTGCCTGATCTATTCCTTTGCTGCGATTTTTATAGGATTCTGTCTTTCTTACCTGGTTATCAGGCCAGTCGGCACCTGGTTTTTCAAACCGCTGACGGAAGTCCTGCCTGACGGTACAAGCCTGATTTTCACCTCGTACCAGGAAGGGTTTTTTTTTATCTAAAACTTGCCCTCGTCTGCGGAATTCTGCTTGCCAGCCCCGTCGTGTTTTTCCAGATATGGCGGTTCGTAGCCCCGGGGCTCTACAAGCATGAAAAACGAGTCGTTCTGCCGTTTTCCTTTATCTCTTCGCTCTGTTTTATTTCGGGTGCGGCGTTCGGCTACCTGGTCGTATTCCCGCCCGCCTTCAAATTTCTCGTCGGCTACAATAATGAATTCCTGACCTCCATGCCGGCGGTCAGTGAATATTTCTCCCTTGCCACGCGGCTCCTCATCGCCTTTGGGGTTATCTTTGAAATGCCGGTCATGATGGTGTTTCTGTCAAAAGCGGGCATTGTCTCTGTCGCGCTTCTTAACAAATACCGTAAATATGCGATTCTCGTTAATTTTATCATAGCTGCGATACTGACGCCCACGCCTGATGTGGTAAATCAGATGATGATGGGAATACCGCTGCTGGTCCTGTACGAGGTGAGCGTCCTTTCGGTGTGGTTTTTCGGCAGAACGAAGTTCAGCGGATTTGATGGGAAAACCTCTTAGCATTCTGAGAAGATAACTGGATTTCTCCACCAGTCTGCATTATCTAGTAAGGGAGCCACGGCAGCGTTTCCATGCAGCGTTCGCTCTTTTATTGAAAAAATCGTCCCGATCATGATATTCTCCTGTTCAGGGACACACTGTCTGAACAGCTAATCATTCGATTCTGGAGGTATGTATGGCCAGTGATAAAATGTTCGAAAGAGCACTGGAAGTCGGCAGGCCCCCCAACGTGAGGAAATTGTTTCCCAACTCCCGGGCGCTGCTGGTCAGCGGCAAGGTCATTGACCGGGCGCTGAGACAGAAAGGCGAGGCGATGACCATTGCTGCCAACGGCAGAAACACGTTCATCATCAGGGGAGCATTGCAGGCCGCCCAACGGGCCAACGCCGCCTTGATCATTGAGATTGCCAAATCGGAATCAAACTATTGCCCGGTCAATTTCTGGAATATTGCCCTCTACATAGATGCAGCCTGCAACGAGCTGGGAATAACGATCCCGGTGGCTGTTCATGCAGACCACTACGGGCTGAAATCTGAAGCGGATGTCGAGGCAGCCAAGATTGAAATTCCCACCCTCTTTGAGGCGGGCATTACCTCGATCGCCATCGATGCATCCCACATGGTTGATGACAAGAACCTGCTGGCCAACCTGAGCCTGAAAGATTTTGTTCCTCAGTGGGCCGGTCTGGAAACTGAGGTCGGCGAGATCAAGGGCAACCAGGGGCTCTCCACCGTTGATGATGCGACATTTCTGATCAAGGGGCTTAATGCCCATGATATCTTTCCCAACTGGATTGCGCTCAACAACGGCTCAGCTCACGGTATCGAAGCGAGCGGCGAAGGCATCCAGGTCGAGCTGACCGCTGAAATCCATGAGCATCTCGAACTGTATCAGGTTTCCGGCGCCCAGCACGGAACCTCGGGAAACAATTCCGATCGGCTCAGACAGATCAGGACCCGGACAAAAACGACCAAGGCCAATGTGGCCACTGCGCTTCAGATGGTCTCCTGGGGGTTGGAAGTTAATGACTACGGCAACGCCCTGCTCAATAAAGATGGCAGCTTTCGAAAGGTTCGTGGAGAAGGGGTCGACGAGCAGGTGTGGGAGCGGATGCAAAAATATGCCGCCGAGAAGGGGTGGACAGGCGGCAACTATAAAAACCTTAATCTTCCCGTGAATAACTGGCTTTGCGGCCAGTCCCGCCACATTCGCGAACGGATGGTGTCCCGTGTCGAGACATTTATCTACAACATGCTGACTTCGGTGTTCAACGCTGCAGATTCAGCACCGATCGCAATCGAGATGCTCGCCGAGGCCGGGTCGCATGACCTTGGCCCGAACAGCCGGAGAATCGAAGACCCGGCGGAATGGACGGAAGAAAAAATAGTGGCAAAAGCGGCATTGCTCGATGTCAATAAAGGCCCTGATGGTGATTTTGACGACTGAGAGCGAAGCGTCAATAATAAAAAAAAGCGATCCCCTGAACACTCTTCGGGGGATTTTTCTGTGAGCCATAAAGAGAGTTATTAATGAAAACCATTCTGGTTACCGGTGCGGCAGGATTTATCGGTGCACATCTCAGCAAAAAACTGATCGAAAAGAATATCAAGGTCATCGGGCTTGATAATATCTGCGACTATTACGATCCTCAACTCAAGCGTGATCGCATGGCAGCCCTGGCCGAAGGCGATCTCTTCGTCCATGAGAACTTCGACATGGCGGATCGGACTGCCATGGCGGATCTCTTCAGCAGGTATCGTTTTGATGCCGTCGTCAATCTTGCGGCCCAGGCGGGTGTTCGTTATTCCCTTGAAAATCCGCACTCATATGTGGACACGAATCTTGTCGGGTTTGTCAACATACTGGAAGGATGCCGCCACGGCGGGGTCAAGCATCTCGTCTACGCCTCTTCGAGTTCCGTATACGGCGCAAATACCAGGATGCCGTTTTCAGTTCACGACAACGTTGATCACCCGGTTTCCCTCTACGCCGCCTCCAAGAAAGCCAACGAGTTGATGGCCCACACCTACAGCCACCTGTACAATCTGCCGACAACGGGCCTGCGTTTCTTTACGGTCTACGGCCCCTGGGGCCGCCCGGATATGGCCCTGTTTCTCTTTACCCGTGCCATTTTGGCGGATGAGCCGATCAATGTCTTTAACAACGGCAATATGGAGCGAGACTTCACGTATATAGACGATATAGTTGAGGGCGTTTCGAGGGTGATTTTTGAAATACCACGGGGGGACGACAACTGGAGCGGGGACCGGCCCGACCCGGCAACGTCCTATTGCCCGTTCAGGGTTTACAATATCGGCAATAACAATAAGCAGAAGCTGATGCACTACATAGAGGTTCTGGAAGATTGCCTGGGCAGAAAGGCCCGGAAGAATTTCATGCCGCTGCAGCCTGGTGATGTCCCGGCAACATTTGCAGACGTTGACGACCTCGTCAGGGACCTGGGGTATAAACCTGACACCGCGCTCGAGTATGGCATAGCCAGGTTTGTCGACTGGTACAGGAGTTATTACGGCTTGTCCGGGTGAAACATACGTTGTCAGGTGAGGGCGTGGAAAGCCGGCGGGGGGCATCGCTTTCGGACGCTGCTCTTCGGCCTGATCACCGTTACACGTCGGCTGACAGACAGGCCGTCCATGGCCTGCCGTCAGTTGCGGACATCATGTCCGCAACCCTCCGGGCCTGATGTCGTTCCACGGCGGGCCTCCGCGATGCGTCCGGAAGCGATGCCCCCCGCCTCCATGATCACCGATAGGTACGCTTCACCCGGATAAGCCGCTGATACAGCAGCTGAAGACAGGTCTCCTCCGGGCGCGGCGCTCAGGTCGTATTCTTGATTCTGGAGACGCCGGGCAGCAGCGTCTGGGTGGAGATGACACCAGGCCATTGCCTGATGGTCGAGGTCAGGAACTGGGAGACCAGTTCCGCATCGGAGGACAGCAGGTCGCGTATCAGCCGCACCCTGATGATAATGTCAATGGAGCCATGAACGGAGTGGGCCTCGCGTACCTCTTCGAGGGCTTCCAGTCTGGACATTATCTTTTCCTCATGCCTTCCTTCAACGTTCATCAGCACAAAGACGATGATTTCCCGCTTCATCTCGGGATATTCCTGCTCTTTATGTGTTTTCATTTTCTGCCTGAACTCCTCCATGTTTTTCGGTATCAGCTTGTCGATGCCGATGCCGTACTGCCGTGATTTTCCGAATTTCCACTGGTGCAGGGAGATATAGAGGTAGAGATCATCAACGGTACGGCCCTTGAAAGAGGTTATCAGCCCACTGTTCTCTATCAGCCTTTTCAGCGGCAGGTAGATCGTCTGGTACCAGTCTGCCGCAGCCTGGATCGGGTTGATCACAGCGCCTGGTTCAGTGGAGAGGTGGAGATAATGCTCCTCGATCTGTTCGTTGAGATAGTGATACTGGCCGGGCTCCGTGAGTTCGGGAACGTTTGTCAGTTTGAACCTGTCCCGGAATCCTATTTTTTCCAGGTAGAGCTTGTTTTCAAGCGTATCTTTTGAAGGCAGCAGTTCAAGGATACAGGCCCTGATCTTATCGTGGCCAAGGTTCTTTGCCGCGGTAAAGCGGTGATGGCCATCAAGAATATAGTAGCTGTCTTTTATCTGGTAGAGGGAGATCGGCGGGACTGGACGTCCCTTACTCAGCGCAGTGGTCAGGGAACGGAGCTGTTCATCACTGCGGTAGCTTTTCGGACTGAATTTGGCATCAAAGTCGTGGTAGCGGCCGACGCTGCCGACAATGAGATCAAGGGGAACAAGAGACGTTCCGCGGTCGATCGAGGTAAAAGCCTCCTCATCTTCGCGAACTTCATCAAAGCGGGGGTTGTTCCTGGTTATCTGAGCTGTCGGTCTGGAGAAGAGCTTTTTGAAAAGATTCATCGGCTTACAGTGTAAACGTGTGATAGCCATACGAGTTTATGACGGTTGTTTCCCCCGCCATGCTGATGCGCTCAGATACGCTGTCGAAATGCCGGTGTATGTGCCCGTGAATAAAGTAACGGGGCCCATAGCGTTCAATCAGGGTGCGGTAACAGTTAAATCCTTTATGGCAACGGTCTTCGGCGTCATGGATCCGTCGCGGCGGGGCGTGAGTGACAACCACATCGAGCTTCTCGAGAAGCCAGAGCCGAAACCACAACCGCCTGATCTGCGCACGCATCTCCCGTTCCCTGTACTGGTTTGGTTTTCCGTTGTACCACCTTGATCCTGAAAAGCCGAGAAAGTTTACACCTTCATGACAGATTATTCGACCGGTAAGATTGGTGCAGCCGGCAGGCGTTACGTCATGCCTGATGTCATGGTTGCCAAGGACAAAAAAAAGCGGCACATCATATCTGTTGCGGAGACTGCGCAGATATTCGGGAGGCAGGTCGCCGCAGGCGATAACGAGGTCAATCCGCTGCCCAGGGTCGTATTGTAAATCGACAAGCTCGTGTACGACAACATCTGAAACAGAAAGGACATTCATTATGTTGTTATCAGCTGATCATTTCATCGGCAGAGGTTGATACACGGCGACTACTGGTTCATTAACCGCATCGCCGCCTCAGTTATGGAAACTGAATTGATGGAGTTATTGCGCCAGAGGGTTTTCTGGGGGCCGTGCTCTATGAAGCGATCCGGGTGAGCAAGCAGGCTGGTTTTAACCCCGGATAACCCGCAGCGGCTGAGCAGTTCGAGGACACCACTGCCGAATCCACCCTGGCGCACATTATCCTCTATGGTAACCAGTCGGCCGGTCTGGGATGCGAGGTCCGCTATCAGTTCCTTGTCGAGCGGCTTGATGAAACGCGGATTTATCACGGCGGCGTCAATGCCGACTTTTTCGAGTCCCGAGGCCGCACGCAGGGCTGGATGAACACGATTGCCGACGGGCAGCAGCAAAATATCCCGGCCGTTGCGCAGCAGTTCGCCTTTGCCTATCGGCAGTTCCCTGAAGCGCTCACTGAGCGCTACATTCTCACCTTCACCACGGGGATAGCGGAGCGCAGAGGGACCATTGTGGCAGAGAGCGGTGTAGAGGAGATCCTGGAGCTCATTCTCGTCCCTGGGCGCCATCAGTACCATATTGGGGATGATCCGCAAAAAAGAGAGATCGAAGACCCCGTGGTGGGTCGGCCCGTCGGCTCCGACAACTCCGGCGCGGTCGATGGCCAGCGTTACCGGCAGGTTCGGAATGCAGACATCATGAATTATCTGGTCGTAGGAGCGCTGGAAAAAGGTAGAATAGATCGCCACGACCGGATGCATGCCTTCCTTGGCCATACCTGCCGCAAAGGTAACGGCGTGCTGTTCGGCGATTCCGACATCGAAGAAACGCTCCGGAAAGGTCTCTGAAAATTCCTTTAACCCGGTACCTTCAACCATGGCTGCCGAAATGGCGACGATCCTGCTGTTGTCCCTGGCTATCCTGGTGATGGAATTGCCGAAAACCTCGGTGTAGGATTTTGCTGCAGGGGGTGATTTGATTTTTTTTCCGGTAGCCACCTCGAACGGTCCGATCCCGTGAAACGAGCGGGGATCTTTTTCTGCCGGCTGGTAGCCCTTGCCCTTGGTCGTGAGGACGTGAATGAGCGCCGGTCCCTGGATCGTGTCCCTGACGGTTTCAAAGGTATCCAGCAGATCTTCGAAATTGTGTCCCGGAATTGGTCCGATGTAATCAAACTTCAGTGCCTCAAAAAGCATTCCCGGAGTAAAAAAGCTTTTAAAGCTCTCTTCACTCTTCTTGAGGACGGTAAGGATATTCTCTCCGACATTGGAGAGCTGACCAAGCCTGTCGACGAGATGGTCCTTGAGGCGCCTCATGGTCCGCCCTGTCAGCTTCCTGCTGAGAAAACTGCTGAGCGCACCGACGTTGGGCGAGATGGACATCTCGTTGTCATTGAGAACAACAATGAGCTTTTCGTCTAGGTGGCCGGCCTGGTTCAATGCTTCAAACGCCATGCCGGCGGTCATGGACCCATCGCCGATAACGGCGATGGCTTTGCCCGGGTCACCGGTCAGCGCTTTGGCGATACTCATTCCCAGGGCGGCAGAGATCGACGTTGACGAATGTCCGGTTTCAAAGGCATCATATTCACTCTCACTGATTTTGGGAAAACCGCTTATCCCCTGGTACTGGCGAAGGGTGTGAAAACGATCCCGTCTCCCGGTGAGTATTTTATGGGCATAGGCCTGGTGTCCAACGTCCCATATGAGCCGGTCGTCCGGGGTGTTGAAGACATAATGCAGGGCAATGGTCAACTCGACGACCCCGAGGCTCGGTCCCAGGTGTCCCCCCGTTTCAGCCACTGATTTGATTAGAAATGAGCGAATCTCGGCAGCAAGCTGCTCAAGTTCCGTCAGGTTCAAAGCCCTGATATCCCGGGGCGACTGTATCTGGTCGAGCAGCGTTGCTCGTGTGTCGGACGCTGTTGTCTGTAGTAACATAACTCTATTGCTGGTGCTGATGAATAGGTGGAGGCGTGATCGTCTCAGTTACAATAACCAATAATTGGCAAGTGTAAAACGAAATGTCACTAAAAATCCGGTTTCGCGGCCGTATTCCGAAGGCTGACGAGTGTTAATGCGTTCTTGAGACGATGTAATCAGCGAGTTTACGGAGCGGGTCCGCCTTGTAATCGAGGGAAGACAGTGATGATTTTGCGGCCTCCACCGTTTCCAGGGCGATCTGTCTGGTTTTTTCAACGCCGAAATAGGATGGATAGGTCGCTTTTCCCCGTGCCTTGTCACTGCCGGCAGTCTTGCCGAGGGTATCAGTGGTTGAGGTTACATCCAGCAGATCGTCGACGATCTGAAAAGCAAGCCCGATCTGGACACCGTACTCCCGGAGATGATCGATCTGCTCTCTGCTGGCATCCGCACCGATGGCGCCAACCTCCACCGAGCATTTGATCAGCGCACCGGTCTTGCTGCGGTGAATTGTCTGCAGGAGTTCAAAAGGATACGTTTTGTTCTCGTTGGCTATATCCAGCGATTGTCCGCCTGCCATCCCTTCCGGGCCCGAGGCTCGGGCAATGAGGTTGCTGATCATCATTTTTTTTTCAGCGGAGAGTTTGTTCCTGCTGCCGGTAAGAATTTCAAAACCATAGGTCAGCAGGCTGTCTCCGGCCAGGATGGCGGCAGCCTCACCGTATACTTTGTGGTTTGTCGGTCGGCCTCTTCTCAGATCATCATTGTCCATCGCCGGCAGATCGTCATGGATGAGGGAATAGGTGTGAATGCATTCGAGCGCACAGGCAGTGGGGAGCATGTCGGAGATCGTCTCCTCAGTTTCTGAAATGGCCTCGGCGGCGGCCAGGCAGAGAATCGGCCTGAGCCGTTTTCCTCCGACAAACAGGCTGTAGCGCATTGCCGACAGGTGATCGGCAAAGGGCCCACGGATTTCTGGCAGCAGTGACTCGAGCGACTGATCAATAGAGGCCTGGCGGGCGGCAAGATAGCTCTCAATCTTCATTGTCCTGGTCACCAAAAGGTTCTGCCTCCAGCTGGCCGTTCTTTTCGAGGAGAATGTCAACCTTGGTTCTGGCTTCGGCGAGACTCTTGTTGCAGAACTCGGCGAGTTTAATTCCCTCGTCGAATTTTTTCAGGCTGGCATCGAGAGTCAGATCCCCGTTTTCAAGTTCATCGGTAATCTGCTCAAGACGGGAGAGGGCTGCTTCGAAGGTTTTTTTAGCCATAGACTGGTCCGTGCCGGTTGCTGTTCATTTTTCCTGGAGAAAAAAAAGAACATTGGTTTATCAGAGTGTAGGAATATAGTATACAAGACGCTCCATACGCAAGTAATGTTTGAGCGTTTTGGCTGTGGGTCCCCAAGGTGATAAACGGATTTATTTTAGCGAAGGTAAGATGCAGAAATCAATCGAACGCTTCAAGAGCTGGCTTGAAAATGAAAAGGGCTATTCTGAGCACACCGTAAGCGCCTACTGCCGGGACCTGAACGAGTTCAGTGTGCGGATCGGAAGCACGAAAAAACCAGGTGAGATCGAGAGCACTGATGTGCGGGCGTTTGTCTCCGGACTCCACAGAATAAACAATGGTACAACCGTCAGCAGAAAACTTTCGGCACTGAGAACCTTTTTCAGATTCCTTGTCCGCGAAGGGAAGATAACGACGAACCCACTGAGTGGTGTGAGTGGTCCGAAGAGTGGCCGGTCAATTCCCGTTTTCCTGACCGTTGACGAGGTGTTTTCACTGCTTGACAGCCCCGACTCAAGAGACCCATACCCGCGGAGGGACCAGGCGATTCTTGAGCTCCTCTACTCAACGGGAGTACGTGTCGCCGAGCTCGTTTCGAGAAACATTGAAGACCTTGATTTTGT
Source organism: Desulfocapsaceae bacterium (assembly GCA_963674815.2). Classification (GTDB taxonomy): domain Bacteria; phylum Desulfobacterota; class Desulfobulbia; order Desulfobulbales; family Desulfocapsaceae; genus MADRE3. The sequence goes on along the minus strand of CAXXTV010000003.1, from coordinate 112,208 downwards.
AACTGAAATGCTTAAGGTGACCGGCAAAGGAAACAAGGAACGACTGGTTCCCGTTGGCCGTCCGGCACTAGAGGCTATCAACCTGTGGCTGCCAGAGCGTGAGGGCATTATTGATAAGCGCAGCGAGAAGGGACTGAGCGTCGAGAAAAAGGCCGTTTTTCTCAACGGCAGGGGAGGTCGGCTGACAAGCAGAAGCGTCGAACGCCTCGTCGTCAAATACGCGAGCCGTGCTGGACTGCGGCTGGCGGTTACGCCGCATGCGCTCAGGCATTCGTTTGCCACTCACCTGCTGGAGATGGGAGCTGATTTGCGTTCGGTGCAGGAGCTGCTCGGGCATGCCAGTCTTTCGACGACTCAGAGATATACGCATGTGACCCTTGATCATCTCACCGAGGTTTACGATAAAACTCACCCGCTTTCCGGCAACAGGCAGTAATCAATCATGTCCCCAGAGACAGAGTAGAGAAGGAGATGTTCGTATGAAAATGAGATCAACGACAATTCTGTCAGTGCGCCACAAGGGCGAGGTCGTTGTTGCCGGTGACGGCCAGGTATCGCTTGGTAATACCATTATAAAACACAATGCGCGCAAGGTGAGGAGGCTGTATCACGACCAGGTGATAACCGGTTTTGCCGGAGCTACCGCCGATGCCTTTACCCTTTTTGACAAACTTGAACAAAAACTTGAGCAGTACAATGGCAATCTCATGCGTTCAGCCGTTGAACTGGCCCGGGACTGGCGAACTGACAAAATACTGAGGCGGCTTGAGGCGATGATGATCGCTGTTGACCAGGACTGTTCACTGCTGTTATCCGGCAACGGAGATGTTATCGAACCGGACAGCGGGGTTGTCGCCATCGGTTCCGGCGGCCCCTATGCCCATGCCGCCGCTGTTGCGCTGGTACAGAAGAGTGAGCTTGGCGCCGAGGAGATCTGCCGGACAGCGATGGAAATCGCAGGATCCATTTGTGTTTACACCAACCAATCTATCGTTATCGAAAAAATATGATTAATATCGAATCCTTAACACCGAAGCAAACCGTTTCAGAGCTTGACAAGTATATTGTCGGCCAGGCTGACGCCAAACGATCCGTCGCCATTGCCCTGAGAAACCGCTGGCGCAGACGGCAGGTTGAGCCACCGTTGCGGGAAGAAATTGCCCCGAAGAACATCATCATGATCGGCCCGACCGGAGTCGGTAAAACCGAAATAGCCCGGCGCCTGGCAACGCTCGCCCAGTCTCCCTTTCTCAAAGTAGAGGCTTCGAAATTCACCGAGGTTGGCTATGTGGGCCGTGATGTCGAATCGATGATTCGCGACCTGATTGAAATTGCCATCAGCATGGTGAAAAATGAAGAAAAACAGCGCATAGAAGGCATTGCCGCAGCGAGCGCAGAAGACAAAATACTCGATCTGCTGCTGCCTCCGGCGCCTTCCGGAAAGGGCCCGCTGTCGGAAGCGGGGCCCGACAATAAAAATTCTTTTACCCTGGTGGGTACCGAGGGCCACCTCATGACCCGTGACCAGCAGCACGAGCCCTCGACGCGTGAGAAAATCCGCCAAATGCTCAGGGATGGCAAGTTTGATTCAAGGGAGCTCGAGCTCTCCCTGGATGAATCGAAATCAATGCCCATGGTCGAGATTATGACGACATCCGGGCTTGAGGATATGCAGTCAAACATCCAGGACGCTTTCAGCAAGATGTTTCCGCGGAAAAAGAAAAAAAAGCGGTTGAAAGTTCCGGAAGCTCTCTCTGCCCTGACCCAGCAGGAAATGGAGCGGCTGGTCGACATGGACGCAGTCATGAAGGAGGCTATCAGGAGAACGGAAGAGTCCGGCATCATTTTTCTGGACGAGATAGACAAGATTGCCTCGCGCTCGGGTAATGCTTACGGCCCCGATGTCTCCCGCGAAGGAGTGCAGCGTGACCTGTTGCCGATCGTCGAAGGGGGTACGGTGACCACGAAACATGGAATGGTTAAGACCGATCACATTCTCTTTATTGCCTCAGGTGCCTTTCATGTCAGTAAACCCTCTGACCTGATTCCTGAACTCCAGGGACGTTTTCCCATCCGGGTCGAACTTCATTCCCTCGGAAAAGATGAGTTTGTGCGCATTCTCACCGAACCTGAAAACGCATTGACAAAACAGTATATCGCGCTGATGGCGACAGAGGGTATCGAATTGATCTTTGAACCGGGTGCCATCGAGGAGATGGCAAAAATCGCTGTCCAGGTCAATGAGCGCACCGAGGAAATCGGGGCCCGGCGGCTTCACACGGTAATGGAGCGGGTGCTGGACGACCTCTCTTTTAACGCCTCTGAGCGCGGCGATAGTGTTTACACGGTGACGGCCGAATATGTGAGGAACAGTCTGCTTGAAATCGTCCAGGACCAGGATCTGAGCAGATTTATCCTGTAGTTTTTCGGAGCTTCGCACCGACGAGAAGGCAACAAGTGGAGAGTGAGCATGTTTCGTGGATTTTCTTTTTTCAGGTCAAGCGGGTCAACCGCTCCCAAAAGCAGTGAGACAGGAACCGGACTGAAACACTGTCCTCAATGCGGAGATGAGTATCGGCAGGAATTCAGCCGCTGTGCCGTCTGCCAATGTGAATTGGCTGCAGGCGGAAAGCAAACCGGCAGTAAAAGCGGGAATGAGCGGAGCAGAGACGACCGGGACCTGCTTATTTCCCCAGACGATGAAATGCTGGCCATGCGCCGCGGCAGTCTGACGGAGATGAAAACGATCCAGCGGCTGCTTAAAAAGGAATTCGTTGCTTCGCTCCTGGCAGAGGATCGTTCCGGACAGGGCAGCGGGTGCGGTAACGCAAAACTGTTTGAACTCAGCGTCAAAAAGCAGGACGCCGCCCTGGTGCAGCAGATCCTCGTCGAAGATTACAAGCGAACAACGGCTCTGGACGAACATGACTGCCAGCCTGAAGCAGCGGCAGTTGTCTTTGACCAGCGTTCAGCGCAGGCAAACTGTCCGGCGTGCGGCTGCCGGTTCAAGACTGACGACAGGGCGTGTCCTGAATGCGGTCTTTGTTTCTGAGCAGCGGTTTGGCGAATCTGTCCGTGAATCGCAGCCGTCAGGCATCGATTTTTTTCCATTTCTTCCGGTTTTTTATTTCCAGCGTCGTCTTCTTGAAGGTCAGCGGATCGTAACCAAAAATCTTCCGCACGCTCTCAACCATCTCTCGGCTTGGCGTAACCGTGAAATCCTTGTTGATATCGACGTCCACCTCGCCTTCTCCTGAAAAATGCAGGGTAAGGGAGAACGGACATTTTCCGTGATAGTTGAAAAGCAGCTGTTTGAGCTCTTCCAGGCGGGGACGGTTCACTGAATCGGCCTCCAGGGTCGCATGGATCGATTGTGTGTATTTCTGCAGGGCTTCGGGGATGAGATGTATTTCTTCGGCGATAAGCTTGGCGCCACGCTCGTTTTTTTGAATGGTGCCGCTGACGATGACCGGATCAGGGGTGGAGAGGAGACGGTAGCAGGTGGCATATGTCTCGGGAAAAACCATGACTTCAACGGTATCGACAACATCCTCAAGGGTGACGAATGCCATCGGTTCACCCCGCTTGCTCTTGTGCTGCTTGCATTCCCTGATCAGGCCGCCGATCCTGACCGGCTGCCCTTCATTGAGGCTGCCAAGATTGGCAATGGTCGCATCAGTGATGGTCTCTATTTCTGCCAGCGCATTCTCAAGCGGATGGCCGGTGATATAAAACCCGACGGTTTCTTTTTCATGAAGCAGTTTTTCGCGTTCTTCCCACTCCTCTATATCTGGATATTGAATATCATTGATCAGCGAACCACTGTTTTCCGGGGCAACTGAGAACAGTGACAGCTGTCCGCTCTGCCGGTCACGCTGGTGGGCCTTTGCCTGTTCCATTGCCCTGGGGAGCACTTCCATGAGCTGCGAGCGTTTTACTCCCAGTGAATCGAAGGAACCCGACTTGATAAGGCTTTCGATCACCCGGTTATTGACGCGCCGACTGTCAATCCGATTGCAGAAGTCAATCAGTGACAGGTAGCTGCCGTTTTTTTCTCGCTCTTCAACGATTGAGTCAAGAGCGGATTCGCCGACGTTTTTCACCGCCGCCAGACCAAACCGGATACGGTCCTGGTGGACGCTGAAATCCTGCCTGCTCTCGTTGATATCGGGCGGCAGCACGTCTATCTTGTGCTCACGGCACTGGTTTATATAGAGCACTACCTTGTCTGTGTTGTTCATGTCACAGGAGAGCAGTGCGGCCATAAACTGGGCGGGATAGTGGGCCTTGAGGAAGGCTGTCTGGTAGGCGATCAGCGCATAGGCTGCAGAGTGTGATTTATTAAAGCCATAGCCGGCAAACTTGGCCATCAGGTCGAAGATGTGTCTGGCCTTTTCCTCCGGGATATTGAGCTCTTTTGCGCCTGCCATGAATTTGATCTTTTCCTGGTCCATCACTTCAGGAATTTTCTTGCCCATCGCCCGGCGGAGAATATCGGCGTCGCCAAGACTGTAGTTGGCCAGCACGTTTGCTATGGTCATTACCTGTTCCTGGTAAACGATGACACCATAGGTTTCTTCGAGAATCGGTTTGAGCTGCGGTAATGGGTAGTGAGCCTCCTTGCGGCCGTGCTTGGTTTCGACGAAATCGTCAACCATTCCGGAATCAAGAGGTCCGGGGCGGTAGAGGGCCACGAGGGCGATCAGGTCGCTGAACTGTTCGGGGGCCAGCTTGATCAGCAGCTCTCTCATGCCGCCGCTCTCCAGCTGAAAGACACCGAGAGAATCACCCTTGCAGAGCAGCTTGTAGGTCTTCAGATCGTCCATCGGGATTGCTGAAATATCGAGATCTTTACCGCAGTCGCTCTTCACATGCTTCAGGGCTTTGTCGATGACGGTCAGGGTTTTCAGGCCGAGAAAGTCGAACTTGATCAGTCCGGTCATCTCGGTGTGCTTCATGTCATACTGGGTTATTGTTTCGTTATCTTTTCCCTTGCAGGTCGGCAGGTATTCGATCATCGGTTCAGGAGAGATCACCACCCCTGCGGCATGGGTCGAGGTGTGCCGAGCAAGGCCTTCAAGTGTTTGAGAGACCTTGAGAAGCTCGGCTATGCGGGGGTCCCGATCGGCTGCATCGGTCAGTTTCGGCTCCTCTGCGATGGCCTTTTTGATCGTCATTTTCAGCTGGTCCGGAACGAGCTTGGCAATCCTGTCAACATCTCCAAAAGGGATGTCAAGTGCCCGGCCGACGTCACGGATAGCACCTCGGGCCTTCATCGAGCCGTAGGTGATAATCTGGGCAACATGATCGTTGCCGCCATATTTTTGCCGCACGTAATCAATGACTTCGCCGCGTCGGTCCTGGCAGAAGTCGATATCGAAATCAGGCATCGATTTTCGCTCAATGGTGAGGAATCGCTCGAAAATCAGGCCATAAGGGAGCGGATCGATGTCAGTTATGCGCAGGCAATAGGCGGCAAGGCTGCCTGCGCCGGAGCCTCTTCCCGGGCCGACGGGAATCTCTTTGTTTTTGGCCCAGTTGATAAAATCGGCCACAATGAGGAAATAGCCGGGAAAGCCCATGGTATTGATGACCTCGATTTCCTTCTTCAACCGCCTGGTGTACTGCTCTTCCAGCTCGGGGCTCAGCCCTGAACTGCTCCGTATGGCGTCGAAGCGTTCCTGCAGCCCTGCCCAGCATGCTTTGGTAAACATTGAGTCAAGGGTTTCACCTTCAGGAACAGGAAATTTCGGGAAGTGGAAATTGCCGAGTTCAATCTCAAGGTTGCAGCGCTCAGCGACTTCAAGCGTATTGGTGATCGCTTCGGGGTAATAGTCGAAGAGCGCTTTCATTTCCTCAGGTGATTTGAAATAGTAATCGTCGGATGAAAATTTAAAGCGGTTCGGGTCGGTTATGGTTTTGCCGGTCTGGATGCAGAGCAGGACTTCGTGGGCGTGGGCCTCGTCCTTGTTCAGGTAATGGCAGTCGTTGGTTGCCAGGAGTTTAATACCGAGTTCCTTACCTAATTTTCTCAAGCCCTTATTGACCACCTGCTGCTGGGGAATCGAGTTTTCCTGGAGTTCGAAATAGTATCTGTCACCGAAAACCTTTTTCATTTCCAGTGCTTTTACCCGTGCCGTGGCAAAATCGTCGCGGCCCAGGTACCAGGGCACTTCTCCGTGCAGGCAGGCACTCAGGGCGAGCAGGCCGTCACTGTGCTCTTCAAGCACGCTCTTGTCGATGCGCGGCTTGTAGTAGAATCCTTCAAACTGGGCGATAGATGAAAGTTTCATCAGGTTCTTGTAGCCCTGATAGTTCATGGCCAGGAGGATAAGATGAAATGCCGGCCCGGCATCGCCTGATTTTTTTTCTGTCCTGCTGCCGGGAGCAATATAGAATTCACAGCCGACGATCGGCTTGATCCCGTTTTTTCTGGCTTTTACATAAAACTCAAGAGCACCGTACATCGCCCCGTGATCGGTAACGGCAACGGCTTCCATGTTGTATTCCTTGCATTTCTTGAGTAGATCAGAAACTCTGATAGCCCCATCCAGCAAACTGTGCTGGGTGTGGACATGAAGGTGTACGAAACCTGCACTCATAATTATCTCGCTATTCCTATGGTATTTTCTATGTGGGCGTTGGTCAGGTCGGCTCCGGTGAGGTCGGCACCGGTGAAATCGGCAAGCAGAAGATTCGCTCCACTGAGGTCGGCCCCCCGGAGGTCGCATCCTCTCAGGTCGGCCCCGGGCAGATTCGCATGGTTGAGTTTTGCTCCACTGAGATTTGCCCCTGCCAGCCGGGCTCTTCTCAGGTTTGCATAGCGGAGGTCGGCGCCGGAGAGATCGGCGCGTTCCAACTCGGCTTTAACGAGCACCGCCTCTTTTAAGTCGGCCCCGGAAAGGTTGCAGTCATTGCATTTCTGGGCAAGCTGCCTGAGCGTGCTGGACGCTTCGATGGCAAGGCTTTTCCCGGCTGTTCCGGACTGGTCAGTCACCGCTTCAGCAGCCTCCCGAGGCTCTCCGGGAACGCTGCTTTCACCGGCAAGCGTACTCCTGATAAAGCTGGATGGTTTTTTGCTCTTGATCTGGGGCTCCAGGTCAAGCGTGTCTCCCTCCGAGACCGAACCGCTGTAATATGCCGCTCCGTTGGAGGTGAAAAAGGAGATGAGATTACGCTCCCGGTCGAGGGCGACAAAGTAACATCTCAGATCCCCATAATACCAGTTCTGAAACTTCAGACAGAGCTGATCAGTATCTTTGATATCCCAGCGGCCGGTATCCTTCTGAGCTTCATTGTCCAGGCCCGCCATTCCTCCCTGGACACTGAAATAAACGGTGCCGTCGAAGTCATAAGCGCTGAGCTTCAAGGTGTTTCCGGAGACTAGGTTGAAAATATCGCTGGCCTTCAACTGAGTGCTTCCCGACTGTCTGGCTGTATTGAGGGTCATTGAAGAGCAGCCTGCGAGCACGACAACTGCCGTGGCAATAAGAGCTCCCTGTCGCAATTTCATTGGTAATCTCCCGTCATGGAACATTCGTTTTGAGATAAAAGCAGAAGGGTAAACAACAGAAAAGTACCATGATACCCGCGATCCTGCACAGGAAAATCGTGGCGGCCGAAAACAGGCGTAACTATTTGTAATAGTGTCTATAAATAGTCCTTATAACCAGGGCTAAAAAGGATAAACAACCAGAGATCAAGGAGATGGGTAAAGGAAAGTTCAGATAAATTTTCGGGATTAAATGTACTGACCTGCGTCCGGGAAGGTGAAGACCATTGCTGGAGGATGCATCACGGAGGCCCGCCGTGGCACCACCTCTGGCCCGAAGGGTTACGGACAGGAGGTCCGTAACTGACAGCAGGCCATGGACGGCCTGTCTGTCAGCCGTGGTAGAACGGCGACAAGGCCGCAGGGCAGCATCCGGAAGCAATGGTCTTCGCCGCTTCTACCCCTGACGGTCTGCAGCGTACAGTGCTTATTTGGATGATCCGCTTAGACACTTTCCTCGCTGATCTTGCCCTGGACCTGGATATTGAAGCGCTCTCGTATTTTCTTGTAAGAGACCAGGTCGGCTTCCCGGGCGGATGGCGTCAGAAATGATTCCAGTTTGGTTTTCAGGATTACCGGGTTCATTTCAGAATGAATGGCAATGACTCCTTCGGTAATGATCTTCTGCAGCAGTAGTTCATGATTTGTTCGTTCCCTGAGATTGGCGGCAAAAGGCAGAAAGAAGAAATTGGAGAGGATCAGCCCGTAGAGTGTTGAGGTCAGCGCTATCGGCACCGCCCGCAGGATTACCGAGGTGTCACCAATCCCGCCAAGCATGGTGATGAGGCCGACAACCGAGCCGATGATGCCGAAGGCAGGAAAGAAATCGGCGATCGTGCGCAGTACCCGCTCCGAATCATCGCGCCGAAGTTTGAAAAAGTACATCTCCGTGTTGAGTATTTCCTTGATCTGTTCGGGGGCGTAGCCATCAACAAGGCAGCCCACCGCCCGGCGAAGGAACAGGATCGTTGTTTCATTTTCTTCTTTCTGCAGCGAGAGAATCCCCTCTATCCTGGATTTGATTGACAGGTCAATGAGGATGTTGATTATCTCCGCTTCATCTTTTATCGGCCTGCGGTAGCAGGCGGTCATCACCTTGTAGACAATTTTTAACTGCTCAACCTTGAAGCTCAGCAGAGCGGCTGCGGAGGTACCGCTGAAAACGATAAGAATACCGGAAATATTAAAATAGAGCGCGAGGTTGTCATTGATCCAGAAGCCGAAGAAGAAACAACAGCTGAAAAACAACAGGCCGATAAGATTTTTATTTCTCATAGGAATATCCAGGTTATTTAAGGTTCTCAGCAGTCGCTGAAACAGGATTGGGAAGACGTTTGCTGATGATTATCTCTACCCGCCGGTTAACGGCACGGTTGGGAGCATTTGTGTTCGGCCTTATGGGGCGGTAGGATGAATAGCCGCTGACCACAAACTGTTGAGGGTTCATGCCCATCCTCTCGACGAGGAACCGGGCAACGGTACTGGCCCGGGCAACGGAAAGTTCCCAGTTAGTGGCATATTTTTCTGAATGCATGGGCGTATTGTCCGTGTGCCCGACGACGTTTATCATGTAGGGGATTTCCCTGATCTGGGCGGCAATTTTTTCAAGCGATGATCGCGAGGACTCACTGAGTTCAGCCTGGCCGACGTCGAAAAGCAGGTCGCCGGTCAGGATGATGCGCATTGTCTGGTCGGGTACCAGATCGATTGCGGCAAAATCGGTCAAGCCGAGCCTGGCGATGCTGTCCCTGCTGATGGTAAAAATGGTATCAGCCGTAACTCCGCCCGCAGCACCGTCAGCCAGCTCAGCGGTGCGCTGCGTTTCTGTCTGTTCATCCAGTGGCGGGAAGGGCGATTGCGGTGCAGTGGTGAGCCGCCTGCTCCCGTCAACGGAATCTTCCTGGAGGTCTTCCTGCTGAGCCTTCCTGAAACTTTCCCTGATCCGCTCCAGGCCGCCGTTTCTGTCTTCATCAAAAAAACGGCTGTCCGCTGCGATATCCTGGATGCTGACCGGTTCGACCTTTTTGACACTGCCGCCGGACATGAGTGGTCGAGCCGGATCAATCGGTACGAACGGGAAACTGTTTTTATTGTCATGAACGATATCGAGCGCTTCGGTCGTATCGCCGCCGATGACCTCCATCTCGTCGCTGACCAGAAATTCCTTGTGTGACGCCTGGTAGACGAACATCGACAGGAAGAGAATGAACATGGTCATCATCAGATCTGACCAGGCGATCGACCAGTGGGAGACTTTCGGCAGCGTCGATCGGACCACAGAATCCTCAACGAGAAATAAAGCGCCGCTGTACAAGGCGAGATCACCGTTGCCCGATACTGCCGGAACGCTTCTCTTCGGAACCGGCGGTATCCCGGGGTCGGTGCGGGTGGTTATATCAAAGGGATGATCAGGTGGTGGTTGTGTCGATTCAGCCATGCCTTGTTCGTGTAGATGATTATTTTCAGCCGCTGCCGTACGTCGATCGTACTAGACATATCGGCTGAAAATACTCAGAACAAAAGGGGACATGATAAAAAAAAGGCGGGTGGCTGGCAATTAATCGCTGAGAACGGCTGCTTTGAAGGTGTCAATACCTATTCTTGTTATAAAGCGGGCGGACCGCTCTTTTTTCTTTGCATGTTTCGTATAGTAGGACAAACACTTGTCAAGAAGGGTTTTTACTTCGCTGTTGCTGAGATCTTCAGCCAGGACATCCCCGACACGAGGCGTTCTGGTAGAACTGCCGCCGAAGGTAACGGTCCAGCCTTTCTTTTTGCCCATGATTCCGATGTCGCGCACAAAATTCTCGGTACAGGAAAAAGGACAGCCGGAAACACCTATCTTGAGTTTTGCCGGAAGTTCCCTGTTGGAAAAATGCTCCTCGAGTTCTATTCCGAAGGCCAGCGAGTCCTGAACGCCGAAGGTGCAGACGGTGTTGCCGGGACAGGCCTGTACATAGTGAAGACAGAGCTCACTCGCCTTGCCGGCTTCCATGCCGAGATCCCTCCAGATGTCATCAAGCTGATCGGCTGGCATGCCGACGAGAGCAATGCGTTGACCGGAGGTGATCTTGACGATGGGAATCTGATATGTCTCAACGACCCGGGTGATTTTCTGCAGCATCTCGAGGTTCATTAAACCGCAGGGGATTCTCGGGACGATCGCAAAACTCTTCTTATCGCGTTGTAGAATAGCGTCGCTCGGGACATCTGTGGACTGCATGGCCAACTCCTTTTAATTATGGTTTGTCTACACGTCCTCGAGGTCTTTTAAGACCCGGGATAATTCATGGGGCAGGGTATGGTTTCATGTACTCTCAGTCTTGATCACTGTTCTTTTTTCTCCAAGGTTTTTCACGGCTGACGAGCAGAGATCGGGATCAAAAATTTTTCAGTATCCTCAAATCGGGCAGCTGTTCTATCCAGCTGCTGTTTTTAAACCAGTATTCCTGCATGGTCTGTATCGCGCCTGAACCTGCCATCATGTTGATGTAGTTCTGCAGGAGATTAATGAAGAGAGCGTCATCCGGAGAGACACCGATACCAAGCTGCTCGAAGCTGAGAATCTTTTCGAATACGCGCAGCCCTTCATCTTTGTAGCGGAACTGGGAAACCTTGCAAAATGGATAGTCTGAGATAATGCCGTCTATCTTGCCGTCAAGGAGCAGGATCAGCGCCTGATCCAGGCTATCTGAATAAACGGGAGTTACTTTGGTAAAGAGCGCGCGGAGTGTCATATCAGCAGTCGTGTTTTTCAAAACGCCGATCTTGAGGCCAGCCTGATTCAGGTCCAGCGGGTCCTCCAGCGCCAGGCTGATTTCCTCCCTGCCGAAAAATGCCTGGCCCGAGGAGCCGTATGGACCCACATAAGCAATTTCCATATTGCTCCTGGCAGTGATCGACAAACCGCTCATGATCAGATCGACATTTCCCTTGAGAAGCTCTTCTGTCAGCTCAGAAAAGGGAAAACGCTTGATGCGCAGGTTTACGCCCATATTCCGCGCCAGTTCGCGGGCAAAGGAAATGTCGAAGCCGATAAGTTCGCCACTGGTTGTTGCCGCGCTGAATGGCGGGAGATCACCAGGAGTGCCGAGAACCAGTTCTCCTTCGGCCTGAATGCGTTCAATGACCAGCCCTGCAGAAGACGGCGGAGCAAAAAGAAAAAAGAGGACAACTGCCGTGAGGCAGGCGGAAAGACAGCGAATACCTAAAATCTGTGTGAAGGACATGTCAATAGTCTACTTTCTGAGTGGTTGGTGTACCGATTTCGGTGATGGTTTTGATCAACTCGTCAGCATAATTGTTGGAAACGGAGTGTGCTATCAGTATTTCATGAGGAGTTATTGCTGCCCTGTTATAGTAGTGTGCATTCCAGCTGTCGTTGGTGTTCATGATGCCGCCTTCAATAGTAAAACCGCCGAATGCGCCTTTTGAACGGGAATATGAAAGGATATCTGCTGTCGCCGCTTTTGCGCCGCCGCCTACCGGCCCTGCAGCCATTGTCACGTCTGCCCCGAGTTTAAAGGATGAAGACATCATGGAATTCAATCCCCTATCGGTCATGACAAACATTATGATCTGCGAGGCTTCGGCACCGACCTGAAAACCAAAGGTCAACGAACCGAGTGTGTAAAATGCCGGGCCGTGCCAGTGCCCGGTATCCAGTTTTCTGGCGAACAAAATTCCGGAGCCGGAGGTTCCCCCGACCACAAGTCCGCCGCGCAGCATCTGGGGAATGATGATGATGCCGCGCGCCCGTTTGGCCAGATCCTTGACAACCTGCATATTCGGGTCGGCAATAAACTGCTGCAGCGCCCGGTGGCTGTTATCGACGAGCAGGTTCGCTTCCGTGTATCTCTGCGCAGCAGAGAGTGGCATGGATAGGGCAAATAGCGATATCAGTACAATGAGGACCGATGGTTTCCAGGTGTTCAGCATGACGACAGCTCCTTGAATCGACAGGTCGATTCACTAGAATTGATGAACAAACATACCCTGCAGCCGGCAAATAATCGAATCTTTTTTAGGCGTTAGCGGTCTCTCCCCGGGTCCGGATAATTTCTGCCGGCCAAAGGCTTTGTCGATCCGGGAAAGACGTCACCGGAGCGAGCAGCAATAATCCTGGAAAAAAAGGATGGGTGGCGATCAGGAAAACTCTGTCTCTCTTGTCTTGCGATAGCCGGAGCTCTATCAGAATACCGGTTTAAAATCAAAAAAGTGGGTGGTTTCGAGTTTTCTGTATGTTTTGGTCTCCGCCCTGGCGATAAATGAACTGGTGATCGCACCGTTGGAGGTGAAGCGGACGCCCTGAAGAAACTCGCCGTCCGTTATGCCGGTGGCGGCGATGGCCACCTCTTTCGAGCGAATGAGATCCTGGAGGCGAAAGACCTTGTCGAAATCGGTAATACCGAGGTTGGCCGCAGCCTGGCGGTCCCGGTCATTTTCATAAAAAATTTTCCCTTCGAAATAGCCGCCGAGACAGTTGATGGCTGCAGCAACAAGGCTCCCTTCGGGTGCAAACCCGTAGCCGATATAGATGTCGGCCTTTTCTCCGGTAATTGCGGAGAGGCAGCCTGATATCTCACCTTCATTGATGAGCTTTATGCGGGCCCCGCACGACCTGATCTCCTTGATGAGCTGTTTGTGCCGGGCCTGGTCAAGGATACAGACGGTGACGTTTTCAGTGTATTTCCGCAAGGCTCTGGCAACCCGTTTGACGTTGGTAACCGGCGGCTGGTTTATATCGATGACATTTCCTACCTGGGGACCGACGACAATCTTGTACATGCTCAGGTTTGGCACCGGCTGAATGATTCCCTGCGGGGCAATTACCGCATATGAGGTCGCGTTGGTGCCGCCATCCGCCGCCGAATGGTGCGCCTCTATGGCCATTGCCATCAGGTCCATGCGGGCGCTGCCCTGACCGATCCGCTCGGGCATCTGGAAGATTTCCGGCCGGTTTTTAAAACGGTCATTGATGACCACACCGTCTATGTTGAGCCTGTTGAGGGTCTTGGCAAGCGCTGAGCGTGCCTTGCTGAGAATTTCTATATGATTGCCGAGCCCCTGCTGGCGGGCGGCAGTCAAGGCGGAAATCTCCGTCGCCCTTACAATTTCCATTCCATAGTTTGTATCCATGGTGTTATTCTCTTGATTCAAAGGCTAAGTGGTAGTTGGCCTGGGCAAGCTGCTTGATCTGGGCCATCAGGGCATCGCGGGTCTCTTTCATCTTCTGGCCTTCCCCGGTATCCTTGACCTTCATCGGATGCAGGAACTCATCGATCAGTTCTATGTCGAGCGGGGCTGATTCGAGCTTTCGCGTCGCCTCCTTCATTTCGTCCGGTGTCGGCAGAATAATGCCGTATAACTGGTGCGGGGTCTGGACGAGCGAATGGCCGCGATTGTAGTAGGCTGCTGCAAAACCCCCATCAACGTTAATGGCAACGCCGTCATTGCTTGCCATATGCTTTCCCTTCAGGTAGTTGACGGGCGTATGCCCGTATACCACGCGTTTGACGTCGAATTCGGCAAGCAGTTTCTGCTTGAATTTTTGACTGTGAAGGTTCTGTTTCCAGTACAGAGAATGTTCCGCGTGGCTCTCCTTGTCGATGAGAAAATACCGCTCAAAGGTTTTCATTGCATGTTTTCCGAAGAAAGGAGAGCGCGGGCCGCACCAGAGGTAGAAAAACAGAGCCTGATCTTTTGGTTCCTGGCCCCGCTGCTCGAGGTAGTTTTTTCCCACCCGCTCTATGGTCTTCTGGATAAAATCAAGCAGCGGGCGCCCCTTTCTGCCCAGGAATTCTTCAAATTCTCCATCATCCGTGGAGGGCACAAGAGCATGAATATTGAGTATGTTGTTGTGTACCGAGTAGGCTTTGCCTTCTGCGAAAAGATAGCGCAGCAGCCGCTTTAATTTCTTGTTCGTTATAAACTGCTCCACCAGGTCGTTGATGACGCTCTGTTCCTCCGGACTCAGTTTGCCGGGATCCTCAAGATCGATCGTCGGAAAAAAGGTGTCATTGAGGCCGTCTGTTTTCCCGGAAGAGAGCATTTCAGCGAGCCGGTCAAGCCACAGGCGAAAATCCATTTCATACTCCGGGAAATCCTTGATTGTCTGCTCTTCAAGTTTGAACTGAATGACAGCAAGGGCCTTTTCCATTGCCCGTCCCTTCCCTGTTTTCGCTTTGAAATTACCGGTAATCTTGTCAACGGAATAGGTTGACGTCGCGAAATCAGAGAGCATGGAGGTGTCAAAGCCGAGCCGTTCAAGAAATTCAAAATGGTCATATCGACAGGTTATCCGCATTGCTTCGGCGATCAGTGACGGGTTTCCTGAGGCAGCACCCATCCAGAGAATATCGTGATTTCCGAGAACGTAGCTGACGATTCTGCGATACGGAGCTGAGGAGAGAATCCGCAAAATTTTATCGGGCTGCGGGCCCCGGTCAAAGATATCACCGAGCACCTGGATCCGGTCTATCAGGACATTCCTTATGGCGTAGGCAAGGTGGGCGATCAGCCTGGTTGAAATGATTTCCTCTTCAAATATCGGGTCGGGCACGGGAAGTCCCGCCAGCAGGCGGCTGATCGTGTCATGGAATTCAGGCATAAAGATGTCTTCTATCCGGTATCGCACATTGGTCAGCTTGTATTTCAGCACCTGAATGAGGCAGAGAATGACGTCCTGTATATCCATTTTCATGTCTGGATTGTGGATATACTGTCTTTTCCTGATAATTCTGACGAGATACTGTACCTTGTCAGTACTGAAGGTGTTGGGCAACGCTTCCCTGCAGGTCTGATAGAGGACACCGAACCTGCCGCGCAGAATCGATTTGAACCGGTCTCCTTCACCATGAAGGTCACTTATCCAGAGCGTGGTCGGGATATTGGAATTGAGTTCTGTTTCGAGAAGGAGCAGCTGCTGGGCAAGCTCGTCGATTTCTCCTGCTCGGATGGGCTCAGCCATGTGATGATTAGTCAATGTGGTATTCGTCGAGGGGGGTGTCGGCATGATTTGAATCCTCAGAATGGTTATGTGGCGACCCGTTGCGGTCAGTCTGCCGAGTCCGTTGCCTCTGCCTGATCTGCTCTGGTGCTGCAGACTCGGCAGAGGCGAAAGATCAGGGGGGCATTGGCCTGTGCTGCCGGGTGACAACCCGCAGATAGATTGGAATTATTTTACCATTTGTACTATAAGCAGGCAATAAAATTGATAATATTATTATATTGACAATACTAATCGTGTTTTCAATGATCGCAAAGTATTTTATTCCAACCCAAAAAACTCGCGGGATAACGTTTTGGAAAAAACGATGACTGAGAGCGATTACGCAAAGATAGATGACTGGTTCAGCGACACATTCGAGCACGGCTATCTCCCTTCCACTGCCGGTGGATCACTGAGGTATTCACTCAAAGGCGGCAAAGCGGATCAGGGATCCATCGTGATCGTCAGTGGCCGAACCGATTTTATCGAAAAATACCAGGAGTGCTGCTGGGATCTCGGGGATCTCGAGCAGACGATCTGCCTGTATGATCATTTCGGACAGGGAGGCTCGGGCAGACAGCTTGACGATTCCCAGAAGGGGCACATAAACGATTTCCAGATCTATGTCTCAGACCTCAAAAAAATTATCGACAACGTCGTCTTGCCGGGACAGCGCGGTCCCGTATACCTCCTTGCACATTCCATGGGAGGCACCGTCAGCGTATTGCTCAACCAGCAATTTCCTGATCTGATAGACGGCCTGATTCTGGTCGCGCCAATGCTCCAGATCAATGCCGGCGTTTTCCTTCCACCCTTGCTGGTCGAGTCTATCAGTAATCTGGTCTGCCTGGCGGGAGGCAGTTCTCGGTATATCCCGGGGGGAGGGCCTTTTGACCCCGGCTTGGAATTTGACAACAATGTGCTGACCACTGATCCCGGCAGGTTTGAGCATAATCTTGAGCTGGTTCGGAAAAACAGCAGCGTTGGTTTGGGAAGCCCGACGTTTGGTTGGTTGAAGCAGGCGTATCGGGCGATGAGAATGGCCCGGCGGGCTGCACGGACAGCGCTTTGCCCGACGATTATTTTTGCCTCAGAAGACGAACGGGTCGTCCGGCTGCAGGAGATACAGACCTATTGTCACGAGGCGGGGTGTTGTCGGCTGGTGACCTATAAAGACAGTGAGCACGAATTGCTGATGGAACGGGATGAGATCAGAAATGATCTGCTTCTGCGGGTCAGAGAGTTCCTGCTGCAGCGGGGCTGAGTCATCCGGCTGCCTGTTAAGGCAGATGGCCTGGATAGTCAGGGTGGCCCGGCGTTTCAACGTGTATCGCCACTCTTTGCTTTTATCTGGTGGTAATATCCCTCTTTTGCAATTATAGTATCTGGTCCTATGAAACTTACGACGTTTGATCACTCTGGGCTTTCCACCTGCAGGCAGGATGACCATATGACCAATAACCTATATGTAACCGCAACTGAAGAGCGAAGCGGGAAATCAGTCATTATTCTCGGTATCATGCAGATGCTGAAAAAAGAGGTTCACCGGGTCGCCTTTTACCGGCCGATCATCAATGATAATGAAAGTGAAGACCATGACATTTCCCTGGTGCTCAAGTATTTCAAGCTCAACATGGCCTATGAAGACTGCTACGGCTGTACGCTTTCCAAGGCATACGAGCTGATAAATGCCGGCAGGGAAGATGATCTTCACGACCTGATCCTGGAAAAATATAAAAACCTCGAGGACGACTATGACTTCATCCTCTGTGAGGGGACCGATTTCAGGGGCCAGGATACGACCTTTGAGTCTGAGATAAACCGCGATATCGCTGCCAATATCGGGGCTCCGGTGGTCTTGATATCATCCGGACGCAAGAAAACCATAGAACAGATGGTCAGGCAGACCCAGTTGTCGGTTGAGACCCATGCCGCAAAAGGTGTTTCTCTCGCTGCCTGTATCATAAACAGGGCGCCGGAAGGTGTGACGGCAAAGACATTCACCGATGTCAGGGACCATAATCACCCTGGGGACCAGCTGCCTTTTTATGTCATCCCTGAAAACCCGGCGCTGGCCAATCCGACCGTCAATGATGTCAGAAACTGGCTCAATGCCGCCGTGATGTACGGCAAGAAAAACATGTCCACACTGGTCGGCAGCTACCTGATTGCAGCCATGCGGGTGGAGAACTTTCTCGACTACCTCGAACCCGGCTGCCTGGTCATCACCCCGGGCGACCGGTCCGATATTATTCTCGGCAGCCTCTCTGCCCGCTCATCAAACTCGTATCCTGATATTTCCGGAATTGTTCTGACCGGAGGATTGATTCCCTCGTCCAGCGTGCGCAAACTCATAGAGGGCTGGGCCGGAGCACCCCTGCCGATCATGTCTGTCAAGGGACACACCTTTCAGATTATCCAGCTGCTCAACGAACTCTACGGCCACATTGAACCTGACGATTCTCAACGTATTGCCACCGCCCTTGGCGATTTTTCCAAATATGTGAAGGTGCATGAACTCAGCGAGCGTGTCGTTACCACCGCACCGACCAGGATCACCCCGAAAATGTTCGAGTACACGCTGATGGAGCGGGCCGCCGAAAACCGTCAGCGTATTGTCCTGCCGGAGGGTACCTGCGAAAGGATATTGAAAGCTGCCGATATACTGCTGCGCAGAGGTGTGGCTGATCTGACGATTCTCGGTCGTGAAGACGAGGTGCGGGCGAAAGCTGCCGGCTGCGGACTGGACATGAAGTGGGTTGAGCTGATTGACCCGCAGAAATCCTCCATGCTCGACGATTTTGTCGCAACCTATCTTGAACTGCGCAAACACAAGGGCATAATAGAGGATATCGCCCGGGACCGGATGTCGGATACGACCTATTTCGGTACGATGATGGTCTATAAAGGGTATGCCGACGGCATGGTTTCCGGAGCGATGAACACGACGGCCCACACACTGCGGCCGGCTTTTGAATTTATCAAGACCAAGCCCGGAACGACCATTGCCTCATCGGTATTCCTGATGTGTCTGCGTGACCGTATCCTGGTGTATGGAGACTGCGCGGTCAACCCGAACCCCAATGCCCAGGAGCTTGCCGAAATAGCGCTCAGCTCCGCTGAAACCGCCCGCACCTTTGGCATTGAACCACGGGTGGCCATGCTCAGTTACTCTACAGGTAAATCCGGTAAAGGCGAGGACGTCGACAAGATTGTTCAGGCTACTGAAATAGCCCAGCAACTGATCAAGGAGCGGGGACTGGACATCCTGCTGGAAGGCCCGCTGCAATACGATGCAGCGATAGATCCCGAGGTCGCGCATACCAAGCTGCCGGGGTCAAAGGTTGCCGGCAGGGCCACCGTTTTCACGTTTCCTGATCTCAATACCGGAAACAATACCTATAAGGCTGTGCAGCGGGCTGCCAACGCCATCGCAATTGGCCCGATTATCCAGGGTCTCAATAAACCGGTGAACGATCTTTCCCGAGGCTGTACCGTTGATGATATCGTCAATACGGTGGCAATCACTGCGGTACAGGCCCAGGCCGAGAAAAAAATGAAGTCATGAATATTCTGATTATCAACTCAGGCAGTTCCTCGATAAAATTCCAGTTGATCAACATGGAGAACGAGTCCGTTCTCGCCTCGGGACTAGTTGAGCGCATAGGCGAGCCGGACAGTCTGGTAAAGTGCACGCTGCGACCGAAAACGCCAGCGGAAGCCGTCATCGAGGAAGGCGGGCAGGTTGCCGACCACCAGTCGGGAATGAGAAAAGTCGTCGCGCTGTTGACCCATGGTGAGCATGGCGTCGTCAGCAGCCAGAGTGATATAAATGCGGTCGGTCACCGCGTTGTGCATGGTGGCGAGGATTTTCACAAGCCCTGCCTGATTGATGATCGAGTGCTCAGGGCCATACAGAACAATATACCGCTGGCACCGCTTCACAATCCCGCCAACCTTGACGGCATCCGGGTTGCCCTGGAACTGTTCCCCGGCACCCCGCAGGTTGCCGTTTTTGATACTGCTTTCCACCAGACCATACCCGACAGAGCTCATATCTATGCATTGCCCTATGAGCTCTATAAAAAACACCGGGTTCGACGTTACGGGTTTCATGGCACCTCCCACAAGTTTGTCGCCGGGGAGTGTGCCCGGCTGCTCAATAAAGCGCTCAGCGACTGCAATCTGATTACTGTCCATCTCGGCAACGGCTGTTCGATGACGGCCATAAAAAACGGCCAGAGTATCGACACCACGCTTGGCATGACACCGCTTGAGGGGTTGGTCATGGGAACCCGCAGCGGTGACATTGACCCGGCTATTCATGCATTTCTGCACAGAAACAACAACATGGACATCGAGCAGATCGATCACATGCTCAACAAGGAGTCCGGCTTGAAAGGCCTCTGCGGCATGAACGACATGCGCGACATTCACCGGGCTGCTGCCGGGGGCGACAAACTGGCGGCTCTGGCCCTCGACGTGCAGACCTACCGGAATCGCAAATATATCGGTGCGTACATGGCGGTGCTCGGCCGCGTGGATGCACTGGTCTTTACCGCCGGCATCGGTGAAAATGATGAGATAGTCAGGGAACGATCCCTTCGCGGCTTGCAGGGGTTTGGCATTGAAATCGACAGTGATCTGAACCAGCAAAGGCTGAAAGAACCATTTCTGATCAGCAGCGCGCAAAGCAGGGTGCTGGTCTGGGTGATCCGGACCAACGAGGAGCTGGCGATTGCCAGAGAAAGCGCGTCCCTGCTGAGTACCCTATAATCAAGAGGCAGAAAAACTCAAAATGGATACGACAGAACAGCTGGAATCGGCAGTGAAAGAGGCCGATCTCGAAAAATTCATAGACAAAGCCCGGCTCGCTGCGGCTGTTGTCACGGAAATAAAAACGTTTGCAGAAGCGGTCGATTATACCATTGATCTCTGCGGCAGCCAGGGAGCATGCCGACTCAAGGTGTCGGGATGTGAAGAACCCCTGAGTGACACTGCCGAACAGCTGTGTGAGATGAAACAAAAAAAGATTATCGCCGCTCCCGGACTGCCCGAGGCCCAATATCGACTGCTTGTCGAAAAGAGTCAGGCGCAGGGTTTTGAATGTATCGAATCCGGGATGCGGGCAAACCTTGCCGGTGTTGACATAGGTTTCAGCTATGGTGATATCGGTATCGCCGAAACCGGAACGCTTGTGCTGAACTGCCGCAGCGAGGAACTAAGGCTCGCCACGATGATCTGTGAATACCATGTCTGTATTCTGCCGAAATCACGGATCGTTGCAGACGGCTTTGCTGCCGAACCCAGGCTTCGTGAGTATATGAGCAATCCCTTCGATTACACCGCGTTCATAACCGGACCAAGCAGGACCGCCGATATCGAACGGGTCCTGACCATCGGGGTGCACGGACCGCTGGAACTTCATATCCTTCTACTGGAGGGTTAACATTATGCAGGATGCGAAAAATCTTAAAATGTATCGGCAGGAATGTCACGAGTCCCTGGAAAACGACTACCTGCGGACTGCCCTGGACAAATTTGCCGTCGCCTACAAGGAAAGCCGCGGCAGGGCCTTTGCCGGTTTTGATGTCGCGCATATGATTGATGAGATCGCGCAGATGAAGGATGATGTTCTGCTCAATCTCGACCAGCTCTACGAACAGTTCAAAGAAAAGGCGGAGGCGGGCGGGATAACTGTTCACTATGCAAAAGACGCCGACGAGGCGAACAGGATCATTATCGGCATTGCCAAAGCAGGCAACTGTGAGCGGGTTGCCAAATCAAAATCGATGACCGCAGAGGAGACCCTTCTCAGTCATGCAATGACTGACGAGGGGATGGAGGTGACCGAAACCGACCTTGGTGAATGGATCATCCAGCTCCGGCACGAGGGACCGTCGCATATGGTCATGCCGGCCATACATCTTTCACGTTTTCAGGTCAAGGACCTGTTTACTGATTTTACCGGCGCTCAGCAGGACGCTGATATTGAAAAACTGGTAAAGGTTGCCAGGCGTGAGATGCGGCAGAAGTTCGTTGAGGCCGACATGGGTATCACCGGCGCCAATTTTGCCGTGGCCGAAACCGGTACCATCGGCATTGTCACCAACGAGGGCAACGCCCGGCTGGGAACGACGCTGCCCAGAGTCCACGTCGCCTTGATGGGCATCGACAAACTGGTGCCGACAATAGGCGATGCCCTGAAAACGCTCAAAGTCCTGACCAGGAACGCGACGGCCCAGCAGATCACCTCCTATGTAACCTGGGTCACCGGCTCCAATGAATGTGCTGCCGCCGGCGACAATAAAAAAGAAGTCCATTTCGTGATGCTCGACAACGGCCGCAGGGAGATGGCCAAAGATCCGCTGTTCTCGCAGGTGTTCCGCTGCGTGCGCTGCGGCGCATGTGCCAATGTCTGTCCCGTCTACCGGCTGGTCGGCGGCCACAAAATGGGACACATCTATATCGGGGCCATCGGCCTCATTCTCACCTATTTCTTTCATGGCACCGACAAGGCAAAAAATCTTGTCCAGAACTGTATCAACTGCGAGGCCTGCAAGGATATCTGCGCCGGAGGCATAGATCTGCCGAGGCTGATCAAGGAAGTGCACACCAGGATCCAGGACGCGGAAGGCCATCCGCTGCCAAGCCTGCTGCTCGGCAAAATCCTCAGAAACAGGAAGCTCTTCCATACCCTGCTGCGCACCGCCAAGTGGGCGCAGAAACCGGTTGCCGGCAATGACGGTTTCATGCGTCACCTGCCGATGGTTTTTTTCAGGGAGCATGATTTCAAGGCGCTGCCGACGATTGCCGAGACACCGTTCCGGGACTTCTGGCCGAAGATTCGGCCGACGGTTGAAAACCCGCGATTCCGTGTCGGTCTTTTTTCCGGGTGTGTACAGGATTTTGTTTATCCCGAGCAGATGGTTGCGGCGGTTGAACTTTTTGCTGAGCATGGTGTTGACATGACCTTTCCGATGGACCAGTCCTGCTGCGGACTCCCGGTCCAGATGATGGGTGAAATGAAAGCATCGCGCGATGTCGCACTCCAGAATCTGCGGGCCTTTGAAAACGAAGACGTCGACTACATTATCACGCTCTGTGCCTCCTGCGCATCCCACCTGAAACATAATTACCCGGTGCTGCTCGCAGCGGATCTGAAGCTAGAGGAAAACGTTGCCGCTTTTACCAGAAAGGTCATCGATCTCTCCTCCTTTATCCATGATGTGCTGCAGGTGACGCCCGAGGATTTCGAAGGTGACGGCTCAAAAGCAACATTTCACGCGCCGTGTCATCTCTGCCGGGGCCTTGGCGTGCACGATGCGCCGCGAAATCTGATTAAACACGCAGGCATGGAGTACCGTGAGGCGGTGGAGGAAGATGTCTGCTGCGGTTTTGGCGGCACCTATTCGGCCAAGTTCCCGGAACTCTCCGAACAGCTCCTAAAAAACAAACTGGATAATGTTGAGGCGACCGGCGCGGAGGTGCTTCTGACCGACTGTCCCGGCTGTGTCATGCAGCTCAGGGGAGGGCTGAAAAAACGTGGGTCAACCGTACAGGTGCAGCATACCGTGGAGGCAATCTCTGCCCGGAGAAAGAAGAAAAAGCCCGGCACATGAAAATAAGATCGTTCAGGGAATCGGACACGGCCGGGGTTGTTTCTCTCTGGGAGCGCTGTGAATTGACCGTTCCGTGGAACGATCCCGAAAAAGATATTGGCAGAAAAGCGTCTGTTCAACCGGACCTCTTTATCATCTGTGAAAGAGACAACCGTATCATCGGCTCGGCGATGGGCGGGTATGACGGGCATCGCGGCTGGATTTACTATCTGGCCGTCGCCCCTGAGCACCGCCGGCAAAAGATCGCCACACTGCTCGTCAACGAAATCGAACAGAGGCTAAAAACCTATAACTGCCCCAAGATCAATCTTATGGTGCGGGCTTCAAACATGAGGATTCGCGCCTTTTATGAAACCCTTGGCTATGAGGCTGACGAGGTCGTCGTGCTTGGCAAGCGGATCGTTCCTGATTGACGGGGCGTACCCAGGTAAACGGACCGGCTGAGTTCAGCAGCGTGAGCCCAGGGTTCTTCATCCTGCTAAAAAAATAGTTTCCTGCAGCTATGATTAAAGTTGTGATCTGGATACTGTTTCTCGCGTTTACCGGTTATGCGCTTTTCTGCAGCTTTCTCTACCTAACGCAGCGTTCGCTTCTCTACTACCCGACGCCGCCAGCTCTGCCGGCAGACGGGGAGGTCCTGGTGCTCGAAAATGAGGGACATCGGCTGAGAATCCAGCTGGCCCATCAGGTTTCCCGGAAAGCGCTCATTTATTTTGGCGGCAATGCCGAAAATGTTGCGTTCAGCGTTCCTGAACTGCAGGGCTTATTCCCGGAACATGCCCTGTATGTCCCCCATTACCGCGGCTATGGCGGCAGCAGCGGCCGGGCGGCGGAAGTGGCGCTCTTCTCGGACGGACTGGCGCTTTTTCAAATGGTTTCCCAAAAGCACGACAGCGTCGTTGTCATGGGAAGAAGCCTCGGCAGCGCTGTGGCGGTCTATCTTGCCTCCCGTGAAGCGGTTGACAGCCTTATCCTGGTAACCCCGTTTGACAGCATGACCGAACTTGCCTCAACCTATTATCCTCTCGTTCCTGTCCGGCTGCTGCTCAAGGATACATTCGATTCGCGTTCCCGGGCGGGGGCTATCGATGCCCCGACCCTGGTCCTGGTCGCCGAAAGAGACGAGGTCATTCCACGGAAAAATGCAGACCGCCTGGCTGCAGCTTTTCCGCCGGGTCTGGCAAAAATCATTGTCATCCCCGGAGCCGGTCACAACAACATAGAGGCGAGCCCACGCTATGCAGAGGCGATACAGACCTTTCTATCCTCTCATTAACCAGGTGCCAGCAAGCAGGTTATGAACGGGTTAGTTCCGGGAGTTCCGGGGACAGTAAACGCAACTGCTGATTTTGAATCCGGATTGTTCTCCCCAGATGTTTCATGATGGGGGGTATCAGCCGGCTGCCAGGATTTCCGGCACGCCGATTGTATCGTATTGTTGAAATCGCTGTTTACTTGAGAGATAATAATGCAGGAGGTTTTCTTCTCTTGGTTTGTTTCTTCAATCTGCAGGCGCATTCGACAACTTCAACCTGTACCGGAGATTATCGCGTCCTGGTCATGAAAATGAAACATCTTTATTTCTCTCTGTTAGCGCTGCCGCTCTGCCTCTGGGCTTCTTTTTCTCCTGCCGCTGACTTTAATGTGGGACCCGGGCAAACCTATCTTGCCATTGGTGATGTTCCCTGGGAATCGCTCAATCCCAGTGATTCGGTTTATATCCATTGGCGCAGCGAACCATATCGGGAAAAATGGGTTATCGGTCGAAGCGGCAGCGAAGGGGCACCGCTCGTCATACGCGGTGTGCAGGGGCCCAATGGAGAACTGCCGATAATCACCGGCGAAAATGCCACCACCCGGACCGCGCTCGACTATACCAACGAGGTCCGAGGACTTATCAAGGTCGGAAGTTCAAACATACCGGTGAACACGACGCCGGCATATATCGTGATCGAAAATCTCGACCTTCGCTCAGCGAGGCCTCCTTACTCTTTCTTCAATGACCATGGTCAGCAGGAGAGCTACAGTAACAATGCAGCAGCACTGTATGTTGAAAAAGCGCAGCATCTGATCATTCGAAACTGCATCATCCAGGATTCCGGGAACGGGATTTTTATCGGTGCGTTTGATGGAGAAACAAGGGATATACTCATCGAGAAAAACAGTATTTTCGGCAATGGTATAGAGAACAGCTATTACCAGCACAACACCTATAGTGCGGCGATCGACATCACCTACCAGTACAACTATATGGGTGCACTGCGCACCAACGCCGGCGGCAACAATCTCAAGGACCGATCAGCAGGGCTGGTGGTTCGCTATAACTGGATAGAAAACGGTAATCGTCAACTTGATCTTGTCGATGCGGAGGATTCAGATACTCTGGTGAATCATCCTGCCTATCGAAAGACCTATGTCTATGGCAACGTCCTGCTGGAAGAGGACGGCGAAGGCAACAGCCAAATGGTTCACTACGGAGGAGACAGCGGGGATGAATCCATTTACCGCAAGGGGACACTCTATTTTTACAATAATACACTGATCTCGAACCGTCTTGGCAACACCACGATGCTGCGTTTATCGAGCAATGACGAATTTGCAGATGTTTTCAATAATATCGTTCATGTTTCGGCTGCCGGCAGCCGGCTGGCACTTGTCGCCGACAGCGGGCAGCTGAGAATACGAAATAACTGGCTGAAAACAGGCTATATCCTGTCACATGATCTATTTACCGGTGTCTTCGTGGACGATAACAGTTCAATTGTTGCGGATGACCCGAACTTTGCGGATCCGGCCGCCCGGAATTTTCATCTTGGTGAAATGTCCGGGGCAAAGGACAGCGGAGCGCACCTTGACCCCGACATCATGCTGATGCATCCGCCAGTCTATCAGTATGTTTCCCCTGCCGCCGGAGAAAGCAGGCCTGCAGACGGCTCGCTTGATATCGGTGCCTTTGAATATGTTTCTCTGCTGACTGGTGATGTTGACGGCAGCGGTGACATCGGGCTGGCTGATGTCATTCTCTCGCTTCAGGTAGCCGCCGGTCTTTTCCCCGGGCAGGTAGAGAGCAGTGCGGATATAGGCGGAGACCAGAGGATTGGCCTTGAAGAGGCTCTGTATGGGCTCGTCGAAGTGGCGGGCAGTTCAGCTCAAGTGCAGAACAGATAATGACGCAGCGCTGATGCTGGAGTGGTGCGAGACTGTTCAGGAGGTCAGGTATTGAGCCAGGAACTGATCAAAATCCAGTGTATCATCTGCTTCCAGCCGCCGCTGTTTTTCACGTGATTCTAACGCCTCCAGCGTCAGTTTTTCAACAACCGCTGCGTCCACGGGTGAATGCAGCAGATATTCCTTGTGCTCCCTGCTTTTCGACAGCATCCACCGGGAATAGCTCGCCCCGCTCTCTTTAAGTGCTTCAAGCACCTGAGCAGACGGTGTCAGGGAGACCTCCTCAAGTTTTTCCCGCTGGGCGTCAACCGACTGGGAATAGAGCTTTGTCGTGTGCACCTCATCAAGCAGGCCGGCTGTCTTTTCAACCGTGTTCAGCAGCCGTCTGCCGGTTTCAAGAAGTGTTGCGGGGCCGCGGGGACTGTCCAGCATCAGTCCCGGTTTACGTCCTGCGCGGATCACTTTTCGGGTGTTTTCGGTGACGATTTTACACTCCGCCGGGCTCACCTCTTCATGACTCATCAGCAGGCAGCTGATCAGGAACGTATCGATAAAGCGGGCCTGCCGGGCATCGATGCCTGCCGGCAGAAAGGGATTGATGTCGGTGTGTCGGACCTCGACATACTCGACGCCTCTTTTTAGCAGAGCCTGGAGCGGCTTTTCAGCATAGCGGGGAACCCGTTTCGGACGAATATCACTGTAATATTCATTTTCTATCTGGAGAATCGTGTCGTTGAGCTGGCGGTATGTCCCATCTGCCGCCCTGACCCCTATCTCCGTATACGGCGGATAGGGGGTGTGAATCGCCTTGTTGAGTGAATCGATATAGGTTTTCAGGTGGTTGAAGCAGATGCCCAGGGACGATTGCACCTCCGGTGAATAGCCGAAATCGCTCATCCGCAGTGAGGTGGCGTAGGGGAGGTAGAGCGTCTGTTCATGCAGCGCTTCAAGATCGTGGGATTTCCCTTTCACAAAGCTGTCACAAAGCGCAGGTGAGGCCCCGAACAGATAGAGAAGCAGCCAGGAATGACGGCGAAAATTGCGAATCATCCTGAAATACGAGGCAGAACGGAATGTCTGCAGCGTCCCCCGACTCTCCTGGAGCTCCTGGAGCGCCTCCCAGAATTCATCGGGAAGAGAGAAATTATAGTGAATCCCAGCAAGCGTCTGCATCATCTTGCCGTAACGGTGTTCAAGGCCTACCCGGTAGATATGTTTCAGCCGGCCGCTGTTTGAAGTACCGAAGCGGGCGATGGGGATGAGGTCGGCATCGGGAATCCGGCAGGGCATGCTTCCCGCCCAGATCAGCTCTTGATCAAGGTGGAGATAGGTGAAATGATGCAGATCCTCGAGAAATGCTATTGCTGCTTCCGGAGCATCGAGGACCGGTGTGATCAACTCGAGAAGTGCTTCGGAAAAATCGGTGGTAACATGACGGTTGGTCAACGCTGAGCCGAGCCCCTGGGGATGATTTTCCTGGGACAGGGAACCGGCATAATCGACGCGCAGCCCCTCTTTTTCGATGCCCCGCAGAGCTCCTTGAAGAAATGAAGCAGTGCCCGTCGAGTAGAGTTTGTCCAGCTGTTTGATAAATAGGGATTCCACGTTCGTGTTCGTCTCTGTTCATGGTTGATTGACATTGTTGCGCATTCGGGGCACATCTTACCTAATTATTCAGCTTTGATCCAGATTTCATCGCCAGGCTGATCCTGTTGCGAGCCAGATCGACCTCCAGGACCTCCACGGTAACCTGCTGCCTTACGCTGACAATATCGGCAGGATCTCGCACAAAACGATCAGCAAGCCGGCTGATGTGGATGAGTCCGTCCTGGTGAATGCCGATATCGGCAAAAGCCCCGAACTTTGTAACATTGGTGATTATGGCAGGCAGTTCCATGCCCGTTGCAAGGTCTTCGATGGAGTGGATGTTCTCGGCATAGCTGAACTCCTTGAAACTGGTGCGTGGATCCCTCCCGGGTTTCTCAAGTTCCGCGATTATATCCTCAAGCGTAGGCCGCCCGATATCCCTGGATAAATAGGTTTCAATCCGAATGCGGTTCCTGAGCTCTTTTGAGGTGATTAATGACTCCACCGTGCTGCCGAGATCCGCTGCCATTGTCTTCACGAGTGGGTAGCGTTCGGGGTGAACACCGCTGTTGTCAAGCGGGTTGCGGCCGTTGCGAATCCGCAGGAAACCAGCTGCCAGCTCGAAGGCCTTTGGACCCAGCCGTGGAACCTTGCGCAATTCGCTCCGGGTTTTGAACGGACCATTGCTGTTTCTCCAGTTGACTATGTTGGCCGCAAGGGCCGGACCGAGTCCGGAGACATGCGATAACAATTCAACACTGGCACTGTTCAATTCAACCCCGACACCATTCACACAACTGGCGACCACCTCATCCAGGCTGTTTTTCAGGGCGGCCTGGTCGACATCGTGCTGGTACTGGCCGACACCGATTGACTGAGGGTCGATCTTGACCAGTTCGGCAAGTGGGTCCTGCAGTCTCCTGCCGATAGAAATTGCACCCCGCACCGTGATATCCAAATCGGGAAACTCGTTTCGAGCGTTTTCCGAGGCAGAATAGATCGAGGCGCCATCCTCGTTGACCAAGGTGATAACCGGACTTGGGTCCAACTCAAGCTGCCTGATGAACTGTTCGGTTTCACGGCTCGCCGTGCCGTTGCCGATGGCAATAGCCTCAATCTTCCATTTTTTAACAAGATCGATTACGGTTCTTCCCGCCCGGTTCTGCTGCTCTCTGCCCTGGGTCGGGTAGATCGTGGCTGTCTGGAGAAACTGCCCCTGAGAATCGAGACAGGCAAGCTTCGCGCCGGTTCGATAGCCGGGATCGAGGGCGAGCACATTTTTTTCTCCCAGCGGCGGAGCGAGCAGCAATTCCCTGAGGTTTCTTGAAAAGACCCCTATTGCTTCCCTGTCTGCTTCGGCTTTCAGTTCCTTCTTTAAATCGTTTTCAAGAGACGGTGCCAACAGACGCTTGTAGCCGTCTTCAACCGCCTGCTCAACCTGCTCCTTCCAGGGGTAATCCTTCAGGTAGCGGTGACGCAGATAGTCCAGTGAAGATTGATCGTCCGGCCTGAGCGACAGTCTCAGCAGGCCGAGTGCTTCACCCCGGCACATGGCAAGAAAACGGTGGCCTGCAAGGCGCGGCACCGGTTCCTGGTGGTCGAAATAATCCCTGAACTTGAGTGCCTTATCCCTGTTTTTAGCCACAACGGTTGAGCGGACAATCCCCTGTGATTTGAAAAGAGCGCGCAGCTTCGCTCTTGCCTCGGCGTCTTCACTGACCATTTCGGCAATAATGTCCCGGGCTCCCGCCAGGGCGTCTGCAGGAGTGTGAATCTCGTTCTCTGCGCAAAGATAGGTCTCTATCGATACCGGCGCTCCGGCCTGCCTGAATAGTTGTTCGGCGAGAGACAGCAGACCGCGCTCTTTGGCGATTGCCGCCCGTGTTTTTCTTTTCGGCCGGTAGGGCAGGTAGAGGTCTTCAAGTTCAGCCAGGCTGTCGCTGCTGTTAAGCCTGCTCAGCAATTCAGCGGAGAGCTGGTTGTTCTTCTCCAGAGCAGTGATAATACTCGTGCGGCGCGCATCAAGCTCTTTGAGGCTGTTGGCAAGGGTTCTGATGGCGAGAATCTGAACTTCATCAAGCGAGCCTGTCGCCTCTTTACGATAGCGGGCGATAAATGGAACAGTGGCACCGTCAGCGAACAGCCGTATGACTTCTTTCACCCCGGACGGGCTGATTTTCAAACGTTCGGCGACTGATGTTGAATATTCTCTTGGCATAGTGACTTTAAACGGAGAAAGAAGGAATGATTATGGTATGATGCCCTGGCGGTGCTAATTAACGTTGAATGACAGGCTGCAGTTAATCACAACTGGATGAAGATAGCTGTGAAAAACTGTAAATCAAGAGAGAGTCTCATTATCTTTTGACCGGAGAGGCAAAAATGATGATTGCTCCAGAATTGAGCAGGTGCGGTAGACAAAATGCATAAAACAGGCAGACAGACAATAATTCTTTTTTTTGCGGTGATCCTCGGTCTCTATGTCTTTATCGATAGAAATGACTGGTTTTTTGACAGTACGGTTCAGGAAACGACGGTTTCAGCTGATCGCATCGGTTATCTCTATGAAAATAAAATCAGCAATGTCCAGGTTGAAGGTGAAGGACAGGTAAAAGCGATCCTCAGGGATGATCTGCAGGGAAGTCGACACCAGAAGTTTATCCTGGGCCTCCCTTCCGGTGGAACATTGCTCATCTCTCACAATATTGATCTTGCGCCTCGCATTGATACGCTGAAAAAAGGAGATACCGTTGGCTTCTTTGGTGAATACGAGTGGAATGAAAAAGGCGGGGTTGTCCACTGGACGCATCACGACCCAGCTGAAAGACATGTCGGTGGCTGGCTGAAACACAATGGCCGGGTGTACCGCTGAGAACAGGGCTGGTTTTTTTAAAGAGCCGGCAAGGTGCACAGGCAGCCAGGCCCGTGCAGGAAAATTACCCTCATTCAAAGAAGAGTTGCACATGACAATTGAGAATCCGGAACAACGAACCTTTCTTACCGAGCTTTTTAATAAAACCGAGGGTGATACGGGCCGCCAGGTCTCGATGTATGACATCGGCGAATCACTTGGACTCGACAAAAACAGTGCCGGCGTCCTTGCCGAGGAACTCATTGTTGACGGTTTTGCCGAGCTCGTCTCTCTGTCCGGGGGAATATCCATTAGCACTCGGGGTCTCAAGGAACTCAACGCAGGTCCAGCGGAAGCCTCCGGGGAAAGTGTCTACCGTCTTGGAGAGACAGGAGTCCTCGATGAGGAGGGGTGCCGGGCCGTCGAGGAAATGCTGGTGGAAATCAGAGGATGCGTTTACAGGATGGGAATGCGCTATGGGGATATGGAGGAGCTCGTGATCGATATGAAAACCGCAGAGATCCAGCTGCTCTCTCCAAAGACAAAAACACCCATTATCCGTGAGATATTGACATCCCTGCACGAATCACTGGCTGCTCACAAAAACACAGAGATCGCAAGCCGCATAGCCTCGATGATACGGCCCTGATTGTGCGGCTGAGCCGAGCGTTCTACCGCTCTTCTCTCACCGCTGGCGTCCTTTACCAATACGATAGAAAACAACAGCGCTTGAACCCTCAGCGGCTCGCAGAGGCGGGGCGGGTTCTGCTGGTCTGTTTTTGATCTTGTCAGATTGTCGGCGCTCCTGTATATATTGCCTCTCATCTTAAACCGCTGCAGCTATTTGTCACTGTTGGTCAGCGGCCGGCTCCTGAGTTTCTGCCGCGGGTGCAGGGTGATGAATCAAAAACCGACGACCCTGTTTTCCCTGGAGCGCCTGTCATGTTCACCGGAGAGCTTATTGCCATTACAACCGTGCTGTGCTGGACGCTGAGCGTCCAGTTTTTCGGTTCCGCTTCGAAAATGGTAGGAGCTGTTCCGGTTAATATCATCAGGATTGGCATAGCGCTTCTGTTGTTCAGCGTATTCCTGTTTGTCAGGGACGGCTCTATCGTTCCCCTGGATTTTCCCGTACGCGGCTGGCTGCTGCTCTGTTTTTCCGGCGTTATCGGTTTCTTTATCGGCGATATCTTTCTTTTTAAAGCGCTCGTTGAAGTCGGTCCACGGATCGCGATGCTTATCTACAGCCTCGCGGCACCCGCTTCCGCCGTTATCGGCTGGCTGTTTCTGGACGAGCACTATACCCTGCATCAATGGCTGGGGATTTTTGTCACGTTAACCGGGGTCTGCCTGGTAATCATGGAGAGAAGGGCGGTCCACTCACCGGCCAGGAAACTCATGGCCAGAAACATTTCATCAATCGGGGTCGTCTATGGCCTGCTGGCCATGCTGGGGCAGGCCATCGGCTATATCTTGAGCAAGGCTGGAATGCAGACGGAGACCGGCTACCTGGATGCCTTTGCGGCAACCGAGATACGGGTAATCGCCGCCTTTGTCTGCTTTGTTTTATACTTCATGGTCACCGGCGGCTGGAGCGCTGTTGCGAACGGTTTGAAAAACAGCAGAGCACTCATCTACACGAGCGCGGGTGCCTTCCTTGGCCCGTTTCTCGGCGTTTCTCTCTCCCTGCTGGCCCTCCACTATCTGCAGACAGGTGTCGCGGCAACCATTTTATCCACGGTCCCGATTGTCATCATACCGTTTTCAGTTTTTATCCAGAAGGAATATGTTTCCGTCAGGGCGGTGGCAGGCGCGTTCATTGCCGTGTTCGGCATTTATCTGCTGATGGCCTGAGAATCAAAAAGATTCAGACGATTTTGTCGATACCGCTGTGGAAGAAATAGAGGGAAAAAAGCAGCAGAAAACCGGCACAGAAGCCGATCAGCCAGCGATACACGAGATCAGTGAAAAAATGCCTGCCCTTTGCTATGCCAAGTGATATCATGCTGTACCAGGCAAGATCGGCAAGGATGTGCCCGGTATAAAAGGCGATAATGCCTGCCAGGCCGAATTTCACTGAATAGGCGATGGCGCCGATGCCGATTGTTGCCCACCAGATGGTCCAGTAGGGATTGGCAATACTGAGCAGGATGCCTGCAACAATGAGATTGCGGGGTTTTTCTGCGGCGCTGCCGGCGGCGAGCGTCGCTTCCGGAAGAGTGCGGAACATGGTGTAGCTCATCCACAGCAGGATGGCGCCGCCCGTCAGCGAAATTGCAGCGAACGCATTGTCCCCGGCAAGAAGGGGAGCCAGTCCTGCCAGCAGCGCCAGCACGAGGAGCAGCTCGAGTATCCCGTGCCCCAGGATTATCAGCGGGCCGGTGACCGCGCCGCGGCGGGCGCTCTCGCTCACCGTAACACTCAGCACCGGACCGGGCATCAGCGCACCGGACAGGGCGAGAACAAAGGACGAACCGAAGATGGAAAAGAGGCTCAAAACCATAGAAAAAGGCTCCGTTCTATACAGAAAAAGGTTTCGGGCTCAACTGCAGCCGCAGTCACATCCGCTGCCGCCGCAGCCGTGTGCAAGAGAGCGGCTCATCGCCTGGATGATCTCTGTATCCCGGCTCTGCTGGACAGAAACGACAGTAATCCTCAGGTCCAGACACGGGGATTCAGCGGTGGAGTCGATAAGTTTGCGGAGATGCTGGTAGGTGTGACCGAAATACTCGGCTGCCTGCGTCTTGGGCACTGATACGCAGACCACATCTGCCGTGGACTTCTGGTAAAGCTGCCGTTCAAAAGAACTGATGCCGTCGCTTGCAATGCCGAAGATAAATGCAAAACAGAGCGGGGCATCCTCACGTTTGCCAGCAGAAACAGGACTGTTCACTTCTGTTTTTATCGTGACTTTACGCAGATTTTCAATAATCATGGTGTTTATTCCTCAATGCCCCGGGGCCTGCAGCTTCGGCACAGTTTTCTGCCGTCAACTACCTGCAGCTTGGTTTGCATTACCGGTTCTCCGCAGGTTTCGCATAATTGTGAGGGCGCCATCCTGGCCTTCGCCGGCATGTCCGCCTGCAGCTCACTGATCGAGAAAAAAGCCTCCGGGCCGCTCTCAAAGAGGCGCTTTGAACGGCCCTCATGCAGTTTTTCATACTCCTTGATCTCAGCAGGCGAGGCAGAGCCTGCCCGAACTTTTTCCATGAGCAGCCGTTCTTCTTCGGGCACAGCCAGTATCCCCGGTTTCATGGAAACACGGACACCGGTACCGCTTGTCCTGCTGATAAAGGAAAAAGCCATTTTACCGATATCCCTGTAGATGAAATTGCCTTTCCCAAAGGTGCAGCCGGTCAATACCTGGATGGCGTCACAGCAGCAGGCATCGGTTTCGCTTATGCAGACGAGTTCTTCGTCAAGTGCCCGATGTTCGGCAAGATAGTGCATGCCGATTTTTGCTGCCAGGTACCCAAGGGTAAGCCCCATGCAGGTATGGCCGTGAAAACGGACACAGGCTTTGTAATCGTCCTCGTTCTGGAGTGCTTCCGGTATAATCACGTTGTGACCTCAACGGTACTCATTATTGTCCAGCGGTGCCTTTCAGTCCTATCTCTTCAGCAACTTCACGCATGCCCATGATGGTGTCAAGGATCAGGTCCGAGAGGGGAATATCGAGCATCGCTGCACCTTTTTCTATAATAGAGCGATCCACACCGGCAGCAAAGCGTTTATCCTTCCATTTTTTCTTCACCGATTTCGGTTTCATGTCCAGAACGCTCTTTGACGGTCTGACGAGTGCCGTGGTGGTAACCAGGCCGGTCAGCTCGTCAATGGCATAAAGCACCTTCTCCATCTCGCTCTCGGGTTTGACATCGCTGCAGATTCCCCAGCCATGGCTGACGACCGCCCGAATATAATCCCCGGGCCAGTCATGTTCCTTCAGGATCGTTTCCGTCTGTGTGCAGTGTTGCTCCGGGTACTTTTCGTAATCGAGATCATGAATCAGACCGATGATTCCCCACTGCTCCTCATCACCATTTCTTTTTCTGGCAAAATAGCGCATCACCGCCTCTACTGCCAGGCCATGCTTGATGAGGCTCTCAGACTTGTTGTATTCTTTGAGCAGCTGGAAGGCCTCATCCCGTGTTGGTGTTTTTGACATGTGCTGATAACTCCTTTCTATTCAGTTCTTCATATCCGGTCCGGTCGCCGCCGGTCGGCCTTTTAGTATCCGACACTTATTACTTATACACCAGCAGTCATTTTTTCAATCCTAAAAGGAGCTGCTCGCAGCTGCAACCATCGCGCTGTTATTCAATTCGCTGCAGTTTTGTCGTGGTGCCCGGTGTCTTCAGGTAGCGTTTCTGCTGGAATCCTGTTGTTCAGTTGTTATAGTGTTGACCACATGAAACCGCATCTCTGGTTTTTCATGGCCTGCTGACTGGTTAAAACAGCGCTCACCGCTGTTTTCCTGCTCGAAATTTAACATAATAACGACACGACACAACTATGAAAGAATATCTCGAACTCTGCCGGCGGTTACTTGATCATGGGGAATGGGTTGAAAACAGCCGCACCGGCAAGCGCTGCCTGACGATAATCAATGCAGATCTGGAATATGATGTCAGTGACGGAACGCTCCCGGTCCTGACCACAAAAAAACTTTTCTGGAAAGCCGCTATTGCCGAAATGCTTGGCTATCTGAGGGGCTACACCAGTGCTGCAGAATTCAGGTCCATCGGCTGCAACACCTGGAATGAGAATGCCAACAACAATGCAGACTGGCTTGCCAACCCCTTCAGGAAAGGCACTGACGATATGGGTCGCTGTTACGGGGCACAGGGGCGGGACTGGCGGAATCCTGAAAATGAATCGGTCGATCAGCTGCTGGGCGTCTATAACGATCTCAAGAAAGGTATCGATAACCGCTGTGAGATCATGACGTTCATGAACCCCGGGGAACGGGACCGTGCCTGTTTGAATGCCTGCATGCACACCCACACCTTCAGCATACTCGGAGGCAGGCTCTACCTGACATCCTACCAGCGCTCTGACGACCTGCCGCTCGGTCATGGCTTCAACCAGGTGCAGGTCGGCTGGCTGCTGATGATCATGGCCCAGATTACCGGGCTCAAACCGGCAAAAGCCTTCCACAAGATCGTCAACGTTCACGTCTATGAAGACCAGATTGATCTGCTCCGCGATGTCCAGATGAAACGGGAACCATACCCGCTGCCCAGGCTGGAGATAAACCCGGATATCAGGAGCCTCGAGGATCTGGAAACATGGGTAACGCCGGATGATTTCAAGCTCGTCGGCTACCGGCATCACCCGGGGATCAATTACCCGTTTTCCGTCTAGCGATCTTCTCCGGCCGGCCGTTTTTTCTTCGAGTTCCCGCAGTGCATCAGGAAGGTCCTGACTCCGAAAGCGAGCGGTCCGCTTATTTGAGTAGAAAGCCCTTGGTGCGCAGGTATGCAAGCATGTGAGGCCGGGCCTCTTTTACCAGCATATCCGAGATCTGTTCACTCCAGGTTTTGTCCAAGGCCCCGCCGGTCCTGGCCCTGTAGTAGGTCTTGACCTGCTGGTCATAGACCTCGACAAGATGAGCCTCGCCGCTGTCATCATAGCGTTCCTGTTTCAAAACAACAGCCAGCGGCAAACGCGGTTTTCGTCGAGGGTCTTGGGCCGGGTATCCGAGGCACATACCGAAGACCGGATAGACAAGATCGGGCAGGCCGAGCAGCTCATCGACCTCACCAATCCTGTTTCTGATTGCGCCGATGTAGCAGCCGCCGAGACCGCAGGATTCTGCACCGATCAACAGATTCTGGGCAAAAAGGGCGCAGTCAAGTGAGGCGGTCAGAAACTGCTCGGTGAACCCCGACAGCATCGGTGCTTCATGCTTGTCGCAGGCATGCCTGTGGCGCTGCATGTCCGCACAGAAAACAAGAAAGACGGGTGCTTCCCTGACATAGGGCTGGCTTGCGGCACATTCACACAAGCGCTCCCGTACGGCAGGATCGCTGACCTGGATCACGGTGCAGGCCTGGATGAAACTCGAGGTCGAGGCGCATTGTCCGGCCTCGATCAGGGTTTCAAGCAGCCTCTGGTCAACGGGCTGGTCGGTGAATTTTCTGATAGAGCGGTGGCTGAGCAGCAGATTGATGACCTCATTCATGCTGTCCGCCCTTCAGCCGGTAATGAATTTTCATCAGTTCCCTATCTTCAGGACTTTTTTCGCGCCGCTTCGGAAAACGCGGCAATCTGGCTCTCCAGACCAATTACCTGGTCAACGGGGAGAACAAAGGCTATCCCGGTACCGGGTTTATTAAATTCGCCGGCAGCACCGATTGTTTTCAGGACCTTGTCGACGAGATGCTCTTCGAGCAGGAACATGATGATGTCTGTCTGGGCCTCGAGACTCAGGCCGAAAAAGGTCTTGGCCTCGCGTATTCCGGTACCTCTTGCACCAATGATCGTGGCCCCGGTTGCACCCGCCTGTTTGGCGGAATCAACAATTTTATCGGTCAGGTCGGTCTTCACTGAAGCCAGAATAAGCTTGAACTTCATTGTTCTTCTCCTTTTTTCAAGGTAATGCTCCTGCTGCTTCGCCACTGGGCGAACTGCCCGTAGCCAAGGACTGCGATGATTGGAAAGAGGCTGGCAAAGGCAATGAGGCCAAAACCGTCAATTGCCGGGTTGCGTCCCGGAACAGAGGAGGATAACCCGAGCCCGAGCGCGGCAACAACAGGAACGGTAACGGTAGAGGTGGTCACGCCACCAGAATCGTAGGCAAGCGGGATGATCGACTTGGGTGCGAAAAACGTCTGGAAAATGACAACAAGATAGCCTGCGAGGATGTACAGGTAGAGCGGTGTGCCGCTGATAATCCGGAACGACCCGAGGCAGATGCCGACGGCGACCCCGATCGCCACCGTAATGCGCAGCCCGCGCTGGCTGACAGCCCCTCCGGACACCTCGGAGGCCTTGAAAGCAACGGCAATCAGGGATGGCTCGGCAATTGTCGTGGAGAAGCCGATGGCGGCGGCAAACAGGTAAACCCAGCTATAGGTTCTCCAGTCGGTCAGCAGCTCGGCATTGTTTTCAGCACCAAGAAATCCAGCATCGGTAAGCTGGCTGGCCATTATCTCGCCAATGGGAAAGAGCGCCTTGTCAAGCCCGGCAAGAAACAGGGTGAGGCCGATAAAGACATACAAACTGCCGGCAATAATCCGGCGCGGTTTGGCGATAGCCTGTTTCAGCACAACAGCCTGAAAAAAGCCGAACAGCAGGATAATCGGAACAAGATCACGACCGGTCAACAGCAGGGTTTTCAGGAGATCGCCGATCATTTCCATAGCCGTTACCTCATTCCAAAGACGCTGATGCCGTAGAGCATAACGAAGATCATCGGCAGCAGCGAGGCAAAGGCAATGAGCCCAAAACCGTCCAGCAGTGGATTTCTGCCCTTGATAATCGTGGCCAGGCCGACGCCAAGGGCCGTAACCAGCGGCACGGTGATTGTCGATGTGGTCACCCCCCCGGCATCGTAGGCAATGCCGATGATTTCGGGCGGTGCAAAGAAAGTGATAATCATAACCAGTATGTAGCCGCTGATGATAAGACGATGAATCGGCCAGTTCAGTAAAATCCGCAGGACACCGAGCAGAATGGCACAGCCGACAGAAATGGCCACTGTCATGCGCAGGCCAAAGGCGTAAGAACTGATTCTACCGGCATCGCCGTCAATGAGACCGGAATTTGCGGCGATCTCGGCTGCTTTTCGGGAAATGGCGATGAGGGCAGGTTCGGCAACGGTTGTGGAGAACCCCAGAGTAAAAGCGAAGAGCAGCAGCCAGAAGAGGTTGCCTTTGCGGGTAAGGGCCTGGGCCATGTTCTCGCCGAGCGGAAACAGCGCCATTTCCAGCCCCTCGACGAACATGGAGAGTCCCAGGACTACCATGATTGCGCCGATGAAAATTTCGCCAAGCTGCGGCAGCGGCTGACGGATAATAACCAGCTGGAAAAATGAGATAACACAGATGATCGGCAGCAGGTCCATGACGGACTGCCTGATTTTGCCGGATATGTAGAGAAGTGTTCTAGACAAATGCTCCTATTCCACGCTGGAATAGACCTTTCATACAGAGGAAAACAGACAATCGAACAGCTCGCTGTTCCATAAACATATCAAACCACTCGCCAACCAACCGTCGTGCCTGCCAGGAAGGATTTTACCGTTCCACTGGACTGAGGAACCATATATTCTTTCTTCTCGAGTGTCACTGTTTTTTCAGGTGGAGAAATGGAATAGCGTTTTCTGGCAATCCCGCTGACGAAATCCTGGAGCAGATCGAGCTTGTCCGCCTCCTCAAACAAGGCTGCCAGCAGCGGCAGCGCAACCGGGGCGGAGAAAACTCCTGCAGCACAGCCGCAGCATTCTTTTCTGTGTCTCGGGTGAGGTGCGGAATCTGAGCCGAACATGAGCTTTGGATGACCACTGAATACGGCACTCCTGAGGGCCTGCAGGTCACGCGGGGTTTTTGCTATCGGTTTGCAGAACAGGTCGGGCTCGAGCAGGCCACCGATGACATCATCGAGTGTGATCATCAGGTGGTGGACCGTGACCGTGGCCGATACATTGTCGTACCTGTCAAGAAAGTCAACGGAATCTGCCGAGGTAATGTGCTCCATGATAATGTGAAGATCCGGAAAGTTTCGGGCGATAGCGTCATAGGTCTGGAGGAATTCCTTTTCCCGGTCCATGACAAAACCGTTGCTCTCGCCGTGAACAAGGAGCGGTATGCCGAGATCCTGCATAGAGGAGAGCGTCTGCTCTATCGCGCTGAAATCGGAGACGCCGGACTCACTTCCGGTGGTGATGCCTGCTGGATATAATTTGATCCCGATGATATGATTAACTGCCGCTTCAAGCTCCGATCTGCTGTAAGGGCGGAAGAACAGGGTCATATAGGGCTCGAAAATTTCATTTTGACAGTTTGAGACGATTTCATCGCGATAGCGGAACAGCTTGTCACTGTCGTCAACCGGTGATACCAGGTTTGGCATGATAACCGCCCCGGCAAAATGGGCTGCCGAAAAGGGCAGCACCTGCTTGAGCATGTCGCCCTGCCTGAGGTGAAGATGCATGTCCAGGGGAGATTCAATTGAAATTTTCATGGCGTTGCAAAGAGTGATTTTTCAGCAATAATGTTTACTATTTATCTGAGAGTAACGTAAAAATACTGATATTGGTACCAGAAACTCGATCTGGTTTGCTCTATCTCGCGAGGAACAGGTTATGAGAGGAACAGAAAACGACCGGTTCATGACGGCCATTATCGCAGCCGCTGCAGTTTTGCTTCTCTGTGGTTGTGCAGACGATTATGCCGGGTACGAAAATGACGGTGGCCGAGCGCTTTATGACCAGTATGTCGACAGGCCGGGGTATTATGACTTCGGGCAACCGGTAATTTTCGCACCGGTTGAGCAAAACCGCTCGAACTAGTGCGCTGACGCAGCTGTCCGGAGAATGAAACGGTCCCTATGAACAGCACGATACCCTGGTGCCCGGATGGGTTGGCACGGCCAATTTTACGGGTTCTCCAGCCGTTGGCAATGATTGTCTTTTTAACCGTTTTTGTCTTGTTTCTGTCATCCTCGCCCGGTGGCGCGGCTGGTTTTTTCGTACAGCTCTCCGGCGAGACGATCACCCTGCATGCCGATCATACCCCGCTGAAACACATCCTGGTTGAACTGGGACGCCAGGGGGTTGACATCTCCGTCGACCCCTCCATTAACCCCGATATCACCGCACACTTTGCTGAACAAC
The DNA here is from genome assembly GCA_963674815.2 of Desulfocapsaceae bacterium. GTDB lineage: Bacteria > Desulfobacterota > Desulfobulbia > Desulfobulbales > Desulfocapsaceae > MADRE3. The sequence goes on along the minus strand of CAXXTV010000003.1, from coordinate 71,600 downwards.
CGGTGGAAAGAGTCGTGCCGTCCATACTCAGGAGCTATAATCACTCACTGGTCTGGGAAAAGGTCGAGGGCTCATCGGTTCCTGGACTTCGTCTTGCCGGAATTCAGATTTTCCTGCAGGGCAGCAGGGAGAGGATGCAGCCCCTGCAGGCGGACAGCAACCTGCTGATCGAGCAGGGTGAAGACGGCCGGCTCCAGGTCAAAAACGTATTGTTGATCGTGCTCAAGACGGCAGTGAGTGAAGAACGCCTGTCTGAGATTGCCGGTTCAATCGGAGCCACGATAACAGGCTCGCCTCACGAAACAGGAATCGTCAGGCTCGGGCTGCCCGAGACGCTGACGCCTCAGCAGGCTGCTGATATGCTTTCTGGCTATAAGGAGATAGAGGCTGCAGAGCCTGACTATGCCTATGTTCTGGAAGGCAATTACAAAGTCGTTTCCTCGGCGGGTCCTGCGCAGCAGCAGGCAGAAGGTGCTGCTGGGCCGTCCTCCGTTGTCGCGGTACTTGACAGCGGTCTGTCCAGGGAGTACTGGAACAGTCCCTTTGTCTCTTCTTTCTACGACGCTTTCTCCACCTCCCGGCAGTCCTCTGATTCGCTTGGCCACGGAACGCAGATGTCTCTGGTCGCAGCCGGTATGGTCACGCCGCTTGGCGCTGAAGAAAACAGCACACAGCAGAATGCGATCGTCGCGGTCCGTGCCTTTGACGACAATGGCATGACCTCCAACGGTGCGTTGCTCAGGAGCATTGATTACGCTCTGGCGGCAGAGGCCCGGATTCTCAGTATGAGCTGGGGATCCGGGGAATCAAACCTGATGCTGGAAAGAGCGATCCAGTACGCTTCCGACAAGGGGTTGATCCTGGTGGCGGCTGCAGGCAACAGTCCTACGGGCCTGCCGGTCTACCCGGCAGCCTACGAGAGTGTCATCGGTGTCGGCGCGCTGCTGCCCGACGGCGCTGTCTGGGACGGCTCCAACCATGGTGACTTTGTCTCGGTGTACGCCCCCGGCATCGCCCAAATGCCTGTCGGCCATGACGGCGATCCCGGCGTCTACGCAGGCACCTCGATTTCAGCTGCCTACATCGCCCATCAGATCGCAGCAATCCTGCAGGAGCAGCCTGGCGCTGATACCCAGGCGATTATCACCGAGCTGAAGGCCGCCGGGAACTGAAATTCCGAAGTCTCGCCGGGAAAAATGTCTTCAGGACAGTATCGCGTCAACGCAAATCCGGTAAAGCTGCGGACTGCTGTGCCCGCACAGGACGATTTTTGAAGACGTCATGGTCCGCTCCAGCAGTGCTGCCTGGCTTGAAATAAGGTGCGTGGTTTTGTCAAAATTGCAGCTGCATTTGAAATCGTAGAAATGCAGCGTGCCGCCTGGCAGCAAGGCACGAATGGCAGATTCCAGGAAGGCGTCGGCGCGGTAGGGCAGGGGCATGACGATCCTGTCGTATCGTTGATCCGAGCTGTCGACGGCGGAGGTAACATCGTCATGGATCAGCTCTATGTTTCGGGCCTTGTTCAGGCGCAGGTTTTTTACCCCGTAAGTGTGGGCGGTCTCGTTTATCTCAATCCCGGTGATTTTTGCGGCTTTGCTGTATTTGGAAATCATCAGCGGGTAGGGGGCAACACCTGAAAACATGACCAGGACGTTTTCACCCGGGCGAACGAGGTCTGCTATCCGTTTTCGTTCGTGCCCGGAGCGAATGGAAAAATAGACCTTTTCGACATCCAGCAGCAGCCTGATCCCGAATTCCGTGCAGAGTGTTTCGCTCTTTCTCTCGCCGGCGATGAAGGTAAGGGGGATGGTCCGGTATTCTCCTGAATACGAGCCATCGCGTTTGAGAACGGTCGTGACGTTTTTATGGACGGCGAGAATTGTTTCACCAATCAGTTGTTCGTACGTTTCCAGTCCTTCAGCGATGATGACGACCGCTATATCGCCGATGACGTCAAACCCACTGATCAAATGCTTCAGGTCGTCTGCCGGGATGATCCCCTCGAGCGTCTTTTTGAGGTTCATACGGAGTTAGTGCACCGGATTAAAAAAATAAAGTGGACAATTGGCTGATGAATCGAGATAATTAAAGTCATAACGGTAACAGATACTACCACAGTACTGCCCATAACTACACAACAGGATACTTATCGTGAACGTATTGATAGCCGAGGATGAATATACGACCAGACTCATGGTTCAGGTGAGTCTTGAAAACTGGGGATATTCGGTCAGCACTGCCGCCGACGGTAAAGCCGCATGGGAACTTCTCAAGAAACCCGAATTTCATCGATGTGGCGATTCTTGACTGGGAGATGCCTGAGATTGACGGTGTCGAGCTCTGTAAAATGATCAAGAACCTGCAGCGGCCCAACCCCGTTTATGTTATCCTGCTGACAGGCCGGGACAGCCAGAATGATATCCTGTGCGGGTTCGATGCCGGTGCCGATGACTACATGACAAAACCGTTCAACGATGACGAGTTGCGGGCACGAGTCAGGGTAGCCAAACGGCTGGTGACGATTCAATCCTCGCTTTCCCAGTCTGTTGAGGAATTGAAAGAGGCCCTCGATATGGTCGAGGCCCTCCAGGGGAGCGTGCCGGTATGCACGAGCTGCCTCAAGATAGAAGGGGAAAACGGTACGTGGGCCACCCTGAAGACCTCGGTACGAGAAGCCTTTGATCTGAGGTTTACCCCTGAAATCTGTCCCGCCTGTGCCAAGGCAAAACAACGGGTAAAGGAAAAACCGCGAAACTGATCCCACGGTTACGGCAACGGTATCTGCAAAAATGTCCGGACAATCCAGAGACGGGGAAGCGCTCGGAGATCAAACGATTGAGACGGTCGTTTCCATGTATGAAAAGGCGCGACGCCAGCAGCCGGAAGAAGAACCGCACATCTGGCTCGGCAACGTCTGGCTCGGCCGGGCGCAGGCGGAGCACGACGTAGATATCAATGAACCGTGGATTCTCGAGATTGCCCTCTATGAAACCTACCTGTGCTCCTGCGTTAAGCACCCGCACTGTGCCCGCGCGCTGGGGCTCTATTTCCTTTTTAAAGAACACGCTCATCTTATAGAAAAACACCCGAAATACGCCATGGAGCTCGACGAGTTGATGGGCCCGGTACTTGAGGCAAAAGACAACGGCACCATCGAACAGCTGTATCGTACCAACAACCCCAATACTGCAGCCCGGGACGGTGCCGGCTGCAGCGTCTGAGCCCTGCCGCTCTGAGATTATTCCCCCAATTTCCTGCTCGTGCTTTGCAATTGAGCCTGTCCGGTTTATAACGTAACGAGAGAACGAGGGTATGGTCTTTTTTGCAGGAGGAACGGGGATGGAAACATCAGGCGTTACGGAGTCAGCAATCGATGTGGGCAGTAAAGCCTTGCGGGTCGTTCTCGTTTCCGCTCCCTGGGCGCTCTTTCACCGTCCATCCATCCAGCTTGCCAGTCTAAAGCGTTATCTGGGTGAAAAGAGTGACTGTCGTGTAGAAAGTCATCATCTGTCCCTGAACATAGCCGCCAGGATCGGCATCGATCTCTACACCCGCATCAGTAAATCGGGCTGGGCCGGTGAAGCGCTCTTTGCCCCGCTGCTCTTTCCGGAAAAAAAAGCTGAAGCTGCCCGGCTCTTCAAACAGGAACTGCGTGCAGACGGCAATGGGCACATCCCCGATTTTGACCGTCTCCGCGCAGATATGGTCCAGGGCTGCGACACCTGGCTCTCGGCAATCGATCCTGAAACCATTTCGCTCTGCGGTTTTTCCATCTGCTTCAGCCAGCTTCTTCCCTCGCTTTATCTCGCTGCAAAGCTCCGGGAAGCAGCAGAGGTCGCGACCGTTTTTGGAGGAACGTCCTGTTCCTCGGAAGCCGGTCGTTCACTGATCAGCCGGTTTGAGCAGATCGATTATCTGATCGATGGCGAAGGGGAGGGAGCCCTGCTTGCGCTCTGTGATTTTCTCAGCGGAAAACGGGCCACACTTCCCGGCCAGGTGTTTACCAGAAATGAACACAGCAGCGTTTCTGAAACCTTGTCTGTGGGCCGTCTCGATGATCTGCCGATTCCCTCCTTTCGATCGTATCTTTCTGAAGTGAAAAAGCTTTTTCCCGATATGCCGTTCATGCCGGTGCTGCCCGTTGAATTCTCCCGGGGCTGCAGCTGGAACCGCTGTACATTCTGCAACCTCAACCTGCAATGGCAGGGATATCGCCACAAAAAGGCTGATCGGATGAGCGCCGAGGTCATGCAGCTCGTGGAAGAAACCGAATCGCTTCGCTTCAGTTTCACCGATAACGTCCTGCCGGACCGTGAAACCGGCCCATTTTTCCAGGCCATGACCGAGTCGGGGAAAGACCTGAGTTTTTTTGCCGAGATACGGGCCAAAACGCCGGTTGAGCGGCTCAGGCTTTTTCGCAGCGGCGGGCTGGATACCGTTCAGGTGGGTATCGAATCCCTGTCCGGTTCTCTGCTCGCCAAAATGGGTAAGGGAACCAGTGTCATGGACAACCTTGCCATCATGAAAAACTGCAGTGCAAGCGGGATCATTTTGATGGGAAACATCATCATCCAGTTCCCGGGCTCGAGCAGAGAAGAGGCGGAAGAAACGCTCGACAACCTCGATTACGCCTTTCCGTTCGCTCCGCTTGATGCCGTACCGTTTTTTCTTGGCTATGGTTCGCCTGTCTATCGGAACCCCGATAAATACGGCATCCGCGCGATCACTGTGCATCCAAAAAACCGCCTGCTTTTCCCCCGGAAGTTTCAAAACCGGTTGCTGGCCTGCGGATACCGCGGCGACAAGGCTGTGCAAACCAAGAGGTGGCGGCCGGTCCAGCAGAAGATCAGGGCGTGGCAGCGTTGTCACCGCCAGCGAAGCCAAGGCGACAAACCGCTGCTTTACTACCAGGATGGCGGCACTTTTCTCGTTATCCACCAGCAGTTGCCTGACAGCTCAACCCTTCTTCACCGGCTGCGCGGCACCTCAAGAGAAATCTATCTTTTGTGTGACCAGCCAACAGAGCTCGGAGACATCTGCCGCACCTACCCCCGGCTGAGCCGCGGGGCGATCGAAACATTTGTCAGGCAGCTGTGTGAAAAACGGCTGATGTTCCGTGAAGATGAGCGGATCCTGGCGCTTGCTCTGAGACGTTCCTGAGCTGGTTTGCGGTTCGTTATCAGGTGACTATTCTGGATCGGCTGGTTACCCGGTTGGTGAGTCTATTCCTCGAGGGTTTTGGAAGGAATGGTTCGAAGATGCGTATACTGTCCACAGAACTCCAGTCAAAGCGGTTTATAAACGGTTAAACCGTTTTGAGGCATAAAGACTGTGGATGTATCTGCTGTCTTCTTCGTTAATATCCTGGAACTGAAAGCCGACCTTGTAGTCTTTCTGCTCAGGTGCCGACCGCCTGACAATCGCTTTGGAGACAATTTTCTGCGTGCCGAGAAAAAAACCGATCTTGACGAACTGATTGACCGAGAGTTCCTTGCCAAGGATCAGCGCTACACCTCCGGCACTGATATCGCTCAGCAACCCATCGATGGTATGCTTCTGAGTCGCAACTTTTGCTTTGACCGCTTCCACGCCAAGCAGCGAGGCAACGTCATCATCTGAAATTCGCTCATGCTTTCTCTTGCCGAGCGGGTTTTCTGCCGTGTAGTCCCAATCCATCTGCAATCCCTCCAGAGAAGGGATATCGTCCCAGCTTTTCTTTTTATCTGTCATAACTTCGCACCTGCTCTTTCCAGCTGACACCTGAAGTGCATTAAATCTCGGGTGTTTATCATTATTCCATACTATTTCAGTGGGATACTATAAGCATTGCTGACAGGGATTTTGAAGAAAGTGCTCCAGAAAGAGATTTACGTGCAGCGCTGCCGGATTTAAACTGCTGCCACAATTTATTTTTAGTAGTTTGGTGAATACATTTATACGTCAGGAGGCGCTGCCCACCATTCGTGCCGTAGCTGTTCCTTTTTTAAGCTGTTAAGAGCTCTGTAATGCTTAAGAAGACAATTAAAAAGGGAATACGGGCTGACTATTGGCGCTACATGAGCTGGCAGCGGAGCCATTTTGGATTCTTTCCAGCGATAATTGCGTTCAGCAAACTTTATTTTAATAACGGAATTGAAAATTGACAGAGAAGGGGCAGAGGTGGAAGTATTCAGCGGCCTCCCGAAATGGTTGGGGTGTGTTAAGAATTTGATTATCGAATTGCATGACAGATTTTGACCTGGCTGCGCAGCAGCTCTGGAGAATGCGCTGAGGGATTATACCTGCAGGGTTTCAACATCAGGAGAAAACAGGATTTATTCAAACCTTCGACCCGGAAAGAAGCCGAAAGCTGATCAAGGTTTCGATGGATCTTCTCCCCGGGAGCACATCTCAATCCAGTTGTGAAGCAGACTCGAATACCATCGCGCTGTTTTTCCAGCAAACCAAAGCGGTCTGTTTTTCCTGAAAAAATAGCATTTACAGAACATTTCATACGTTACATTGTGGTATGTAATTGTGATGCCGATGTTGTTAATAAAACCTGATGAATTGGTAGAACCTCAACACGACCTGACTTATTGTCCCTGTCTGATTGACATGCTCCATCAGTGTGTTATTGTTTCTGCTGTGCATTGATATCCCTGGACTTGGCGATTTTGCCACACTAAAAGAGGTGATCATATGAGTTGGATGATTCACACAGGTGCAAGATACCACACTCAGGATACGGGCTATTATTGCGGAGCTTCCTGCGCAATGGTGATTTTAGCCGAGATTGGCGTGCCCTATGCCGATCTCGATCAGGACGATCTTTATGACTCTAATCACAATCATAATGCGCTGAGCAGCGGCTGGGCCACGGACCCGTATGGGCTCCGCTATACACTCGTCGATCGGCGTCCTGCCGGATTCACCAACACATTCGTTGTGCACAAGCCGACAAGCGAGGCTGAGGGTACCCGGGACATCGTCTATACGCTTCACAAGTATGAAGTCTCCCCGGCGGCGCTGGTTTTTGGTTGTGCGCATTGGATCACTGTCCCGGGGGTGCAGACTGATGTAGAACCGGTGGCAGGCTCGGGCTACACTGTCGAGGGCTTCTGGATCCACAACTCGGTGTACCATGATAATGAACCTCATTCTGCAACGGATTCCTGCGGCTCAGGAGGTGTCAACGGCAATGCCAACGAGTTCGTGACCTATGCAGACTGGCAGGCAACGTACTTTACCGGCTGCAGCTACGACCATCCAGCGGGAAGCAGCCAATTTATCAGCGTCTGTGATCCTGATGTCAGACAGCTCGAAGTTCCCAAACGTAAAAAAATTGAGCGGCCGGCGAAAGGCGATAAGCTGCTGTCTTCAAAGGATGCCATCAAACTCAGTGAAATGGGGCTCAAAGACTATCGTCTCAAGAAGGATAAGCGGGTGGCCAAGGCGTTGAAAGGGGCGCGAGCGCTCGAACCCCAACTTGTGTTGCGCCGCGATCGGAGAAACAGCTATTACTATCTCGTTCCGTGGGGAACGGAACGAGGGGGGAAGGTTCTGACGCGGATTGATGCTCGGTTCGGTACGTTCAGCGGCCTTCGCCTGCTGGATAATCAGATCAAGAGTGAGTTTATGGGCATAAAGGCAGCGATCAAACAAGTTGATGGTCGACGGCTTCGATTGCCTGAAGAGTTGGAGAGCCTCAAGGTCTTCCGCGATGCGTTATGCGTATCTCCGACCCTTGTTTGGGAGCCGTGCTGGGAATCGTGGTCGCCGAACCTTCCCTTCTATCAGTTCACCGTCGGAGCGGTGACATTCTTCGTGCGGATCGATGGAAAGGTGTTCACGAAACTGACAACCACGGGAAGAGGTACGTGATAGCGTTCGGTGCAGTAAGGAGGATTGCATATTAACTCCAGAAGCCGGATAGACGAGGCTGCTGCCATCAGGGCCGCAGAGCTTGCGCTGGGCGGGCAGGAACTGTTCGGAGAGCATGCGGCAGAGGCTGCCCGAAAGGGGCGTCCCGGGCAGCCTCTGCTTGTCGAGTGCCTTGCTGACGCATGTGTAGATTATTACTTGATTCCATGGAACACTGGGCGAGGAACTGAACTCATCCTCCGCGTTGATGCGTTTACCGGAACATTTCTCAGTGTTGTTCAGATAGCAGAAACGACTGGCTCATACCTGCTGAGCTCCAGGGACGCCTTGATTCGAGCCAGGGCCGAGCTGCCAGGAGTCGAGTTCGAGGCACCGCGTTGTGTTTGGCTCCCCTGCCGCCAGAGCACGTCCCCTCTGCGACCGTTCCATGAGGTTCCGTACGAAGGCGGGGTGCTCTACGTTGACATGGATGGGGAAGTCTATAGAAAACTCACACCTCTCGGACATGGTGGTCAATGATGTGGTACCTGTAAAGCTGGGAGTCAGGCTCAAGGATGAAAACCAGAAAAGGTCCACATGCATAGAGCGCAGTTACCTCTGCCATCCTCACATCAAGCTGGCAACAACAATGAACTATATCCTCAGCAGCTTGCAGCCGGCCTCATTACACCCCGGACAGCAAAACGGTCTGTCTGCCACCCGGGGAGGTGCAAAAACAGATGCTAATAGTCAAGATTTTCCCTGGTGAACTTCCTGACTGGCGGAGATTTCAGGATCGTTTTCAAAATATCATTCATTGTTTGAACATCATTGTCAAATCCTCCATGAGTCTCACTGCTCGTTTTAGCGGCAGAAGAGGTGTTACCGTCACTGATTTCAAAACGCAGAATTGACGATCCAGGAAGATTTCTGAGATAACGGTAAAAAATCTGCATGCCAAGCAGCCGTTCGCCCAGTTTTTCTTCAAAGGCATTGGAGACCAGATACAGCAGTGATTTACGATACAGTGGTGTAACGGTATCCTTGAGCTCCAGACTACCACTGAGGTTATAGATGCTCATCCGGTTGATGCCGAAGGAGTCGGCGCCCCGGGCGTGAAGCAATGGGCGGTAGACATCTTTGAAGACATCGTGCGTGCAGGCCGGGGCAAGCAGAGAACACGATTCTACACGGGGCACACTGGCAAAACTTCCCAGGGTCTTGAGCAGGGCGGCCAGCAGGATCGCTCCGGTGCTGTGACCAACCATATGCACCTTTTTGGGGTGTGCGCCATCGGCACTGAAAGCAGTAAGAAAAGATTGGATTGTCTGCGTACCGGCACCTCCCTGCTTAAAAGGTTTGTTGGCTCCACTTTTCATCTCACGCCAGAGTGCGCGACCGAGCTGGCGGGTCGATTTCTCGATGAGGGAGTCGGTAAAATCGGTAAATCCACCGGCACGCTTTTCAACATCATCCCTTTTCCCCAGTATGATATCCTTGATCTCCTCCAGCAACCCTGTATCGTACATGAAGTGAAAGGGGTAGATGCCATTTGCTTTGAAGATTTCTTTCATCGCTGCAATTCTGCGGGCCGAGTCGGAAATACTGTTCAAGCCGCCATGGGCATAGAGCAATAGATGTTTGTAGTCTTGATTCCCGGCTACATATTTTGCCGTATCGTCGATACTGGGCAGATCCATCCAATATTTGCCCCTGTCATCAAAATTCCCATCATCAATGTGAACGAAATGACCGAGTATTTCGGAGCGGGTCGGACTTTTTTGGAACAATCCTTTTTCTTTCGTGCTCCGGGCCGATGCATTTGGGGTAAGGTGCCAGATTTGCGGCGTAGAAAGAGCGAGTCTGACAACCCAGGCATCCTTGATATTTTCAAGCCAGTCTTCATAGGACCACAGGGCGACGCCATTGTCCCCCCACGTTGTGCCCCACGAATTCTGCACGATAAAACCGTCACTGTTGTAGCCGACAATTGCAAAAGCATGTCCGCCGACCGTGTCCCCTTTATAGGGAATGACGCCATTTTTGACATTTTTCTTCATCCAGCCTTCATGCACGGCAGCACTCACATAGATGGCGTCTACCTCGTTAAGAGCAGCATGAAAATCGGATAACCTTTTGCTGATGCGATAATACGCGCCGATTGTTGTTTTCCGCGCATCCCTTGCCTGATCCAGGGTGAGTCCCCAGTTCTCCTCGGAATCCGCGTAGGGCGCGAGTTTCTCTGAGCATACTCCGGTGTTATACCATCCCCTGATTGCACCACGACAACTTGATCCGGAGTATTTCTCGCCTTCCCATTCATCAAACTTCTTCGCCATTTCATAGAGCATTCTGGGGCTGACCTTGCGTTCATCACCGCGTTGGTTCAACTGACGGTTGATTACTGCAGCAAGGCCAAAGCCGGTGCAGGCGCCTTCCGATCCCTGGTCAAGAATCGTGAGTTCTTTTGGACAATCAATTTTGTCATGCAGCGAAAGAAGCGTGGGGTGATAGGTATAATCACGAATATCGGGTGAATCCTCTACCGTATTAAGGAGGAAGCCATCCAGGCGTTTGAATGAACCATCTTTTTTGCTACCAGCCTTGCTCCTTGTTTTCTGCTGTTTTATCCTGGTCATCCTAGTCCTCTCCTTAAATATTTTTACAAGTCATGGATGCTCAATTTGTCACGCATAAAAATCAGGCAGGCATCAGGTTTGCTCGTGTTGCAGGGACCTGGTACCTGCCGACAGGCAGCTGTTGGCTGCAAGGGAAATTCTCCTACTCCATCGCATAGTGATGCGGTGTGACAAGTGCTATATCGGTGCCATTGATCTCGGTTAATTCACCGTTCCAGACCAGCTCGTAGAGCATGGCAAGATCATTTTTGTCGGCGTTGGTCAGTTCACCGTCATCACCATAGTTCATGATTGAGAACTTGTTGTGTTCCCCAAAAACTTCAGCAGGCCAGGCGGTCTCACTGATCTTGGCGAAGAAGTGCCGCAGCCCGAAAATGTGACCGAACTCGTGCAATATTGTATCAACCTGCTCCTTTCTGCTCTGGGAGAACATTTTGGGAAACAGCAGCAGGTCGTTCCGGCCGTTATCCGGAAAAAATGCTCTGGCCAGCGTGCAGCCGTATGGATTGCAGTTGTCGTCGGCTTCAACCCTCACCTTGAAGTCCCATCCTTTCGGGTTTTCGGAAAATTTGATTGGAACCGATTCACCCCACTGCAGCAATGCTTCTCCGAACAACTCTCTGACATAGTTTTTCAGTAATTCAGGCCGAGAAAACATGGACAGGGACGTTTCATCGAACTTCCAGCGGAGTATCATCCCTTCGTCCCATAGGGGAATGAAGCCTTCAGAGGCATCAACGACTATCTCAACCGGAGACCTGTTTCCGGCGGTTGGAAACCCGAGGCCGTCGGTGGTGCAGATTATACCGTGGGCATGCCGGTGAACCAGTGGGTTTTTCGAATCAGAAAACGCTTTTTTGCCCTTGAGTTTAAGCAGCTCTGCCAATTTACCGGATGTGCTTTTCTTACGCTGTGCCATGGTTGTTGCCTCCTTTTTTCTTTTTTTGAAAAACGCAGGCTTAAGACAGTACGGCGAAATTCGTAGAGGGCTTTGGAGAAGATGTGGGGTGGTTGAATCGTCTTGAACGAAATCTATTTTTTGACTCAGCAAATTTCTCGCACCACCTGCTCTATGAAACTATATTATTTCCATAATGTGGCATGTCAACAAGAGTGGACGGTTTTCTTCTTTATCTGCCTGATTGCCCATGGATTACCGTGGTTACAGTGAACAGATGAGTGATGTGCGGAAAAAGCTATCTGACTGCCAGGTCCGGTTGCCTCGCCCTGGAGTGGACCCCATACTCGAGACAGCAGTCAATCAGGTTGTAATCTGTCAAGCTCAGAGATGGTTCCGCGGTATCCACAAAAGCAGAAAAGCAGAGCCATTTCTGACGCTGCTTTTCTGCTTTGCTTGATGTATGAAAAATAGTTACTTCTTCTCTTTTCTCAAATTCGTACAGACAAGTCCGGCAAGACCGGTGCCTATCAGCAGCATTGTTGCTGGTTCCGGTACGGAAGCAATTCGTGATACAAAAGAAGCAGTAACAACCGACAAAAGCTAATCCCAGCAAGGGTTAACTTCGGCCCTGATTTTTTATTTTAAATATCGAGTAATACGCTCAAAAGAGACATTGCCACCAGGGGCGTGAAGGCAGTCCTTTTTGGGGGCCAAATATGTTTCTCTTAAAATTCCTTTCATCAAAATTACCAGATCCCTGCCAGGCGATGTTTTCACCATAACTATCCGTGCCTAGTACACCGCCACGGCGTTCCATTTACTTGATAGGAAAAGGAACTATTATTTCCTGATAAAATCTTTTCGTACTGGTGCTTCACACATTTGAGCTGGTGATTTTCCAGCACCACTTCTAAGAGGAGCAGGAGATGAGAATATATCCCGGGCCAGTCATTAAATAGGTAAGCTTGATATACAGCAGACACGTCAGCTGAAAAATTCAAAGCAAGGGGGATGAGATGGAGGGAGAAAAGATAGAGCTGATCGATATTGAAGAGGTTGGAAAGGAAGAAATCGATAACGTTATAGAAAAACGGCGCCAGCGTCTTTATCCCCACCGGACTATCCCCACCGTGACGCGGACATGTCTTGTCGGCGTGGCCCTTTCCGGCGGAGGCATCCGCTCAGCCGTAACCAACCTTGGCGTGCTCTATGAGATGTCCAGGGTCGGCCTTTTAAAGGTTGTTGATTATCTCAGCACGGTATCCGGGGGCGGCTATATCGGCTGCTGTCTGATATCACTGCTTTCCTTGAAGAAACCAGACGGGAAGGACAACGAGCATTATTCATTCCAGGCAGGCAGCAAAAATAACGAAGAATCACTTTTTTCTACTGACTGGAAATCGTTTCCCTTCCGCGACTACCCCGTGGAAGAGAGCAGCACGCAGAACGGAACTAAAACAGAATATGGAGATGACAGCTCCTTCTGCACTCAATTCTCCTCCCGGGACCAGGTTTTTCATCTTCGCAACCGGGCGAGCTACCTGGTCCCAAGCACTCTGCCATTCGGGTCATACGTAATAAGAGCATTAGGTGCGGTAAGTGGTTCCACCCTTATGTCTCTGTTCTGGTTTTTCAGCCTGATTGTACTGGTAACGACAATTTACATGGCTCTGGCTTTTCCGACTTCGAATTCCAAAGCGGTACCTCCAGGTTCAGGCACTCTCTTATCGGGCAACCTGATTCTGGAAACTGCCCAGAATAACAATAACACTACCACGGTGAAGAAGAGTGAGGACCCTGAGAATTCAACCATTACACCCATGGAACGGGCCTCCGTGACGCTCGCCAAGATAGGGACAAGGCTTTCCACGCAGGCCACAGAATTCAACAAATCTTTCCAGACGGTTAAATGGTATTTTTTCTTTGCTGGGACAGTATGGGGGGTGATCGTACTAGTAATTATGAATTGGCGCGGGGGGAAAAGCAGGGCAGAGGATCTCATCGGCGAAAATCTTGAGAGCTACATTGCCCGGAAACAGCTGAAATGGATTTTCTGGTCCACGGTGGCCCTGCTTTTGGGTGTCCTTTTATTTAGTTATTTGGTTTTTAAAGGACAAAAATTGCATCCCGACCCTCGCCTGCTTCTGCCGGTGTTTTTTGTCTGCGGTTCGCTGGCCGGCAGCTTGATTATGCTCTGCATCCTGGCAGGTACGGAGCAGGAAAAGATGTCGAAACTTCTTTTATGGAAACGGGTTTCCAGGGCCGAAGTCGCCTTAGCTACCGGCTTTTTTATATACTGCCTTGGCGGCAGTATTGTTTTCGCCGTCCTGCCGGCTTTCATCCTCGAGGGCAACGCTGGATTTATCGCACTGACACAGGCCGTCTTGATCCTGCTCCTTCGTTTCTACCTTGCAGAAGAAAGGAAGAAAAGTGAAGTAAAAAAGCAAAGCGGCATGAAAATCTTTTTGGAAAAAGGTAAAACGTGGCTCCTCTGGGTACTTGTTCCCCTTTTTGTAATCCTCTGCGTTGTAGGCACGGCAGCCTTTCTTGGTGAAAAGTTCTTCGGCACGGAATGGCCCGGCAGTGTTGAATCTACAGAATGGCTGGTTGTAATCGCTGTCGGTGGGGCAGCACTGCTTCTTGCAATTATATTTTCCCACCTGAACTTCAACAACATTTCCCCCCATGTCTTTTATAAGGACCGACTGGCCGAAGCCTTCCTGATAACACTCAAACGAGAAAAAATTCTCAAAGAGAAAGGGCAGGGGGCCTACTGGATGGCTTTTGCCCGCAATGCGGTGGAAATGCCCCTGAGCGCACTGCATGGGATTGCAGGCAATAACGACGACTCTCGGGATTCCGCGGCCAGAGGCCCGTACCTTCTCATCAATGCCACATTAAACCTGACGGCTGCCAGGGATGTTGCCGGATTCAGGAGACAGTCTGAGAACTTTCTCTTTTCACGATACTATGTAGGCTCAAACAGGACCGGCTTTCTGAAAACTTCGGACTACAGCCCGCCGATCAGTCTCGGACGGGCCATGACCATCAGCGGAGCTGCTTTTACCTCGGTGATGGGCGCCAAAGGCTCGCTCGCGGCATCATTTGCCTGCACAATATTAGGTCTTCGTCTTGGCTATTGGCTGCGTAATCCGATTAAACTGGCAACTTCTGCCAAAGTGAAAAATTGGCACTGGAGAAACCTGTACTACGAGCTTTTCCGCTATACAAATTCGCGCCACAGTCATGTTTATCTCAGCGACGGCGGGCACTGCGGCGATAATCTCGGCCTGCTTGCCCTGTTTCAACGCAGAACCAAACTGATCATCGCTTCGGATGCGGAATGCGATCCCGAGTATCTCTTTAACTCGTTGAATAATTCCATCCGCCGAGCCTATGTCGACAACAATATCAAGGTGCATATCTGCCTTGATGATCTTACACCTGCAGAAGATAACGTGACCAAAAAACATTTTGCCGTTGGCCGGATTCTCTATCCTGAACGACCGTGGCAGAAAAGCTGGCTGCTGGTCATCAAGAACACCTTTACTGGAAAAGAAAGCGCGCCGATTCGCAACTATCGAAAAAAAAGCCCGGCGTTTCCCCATGAAACAACGGCAGACCAGTTTTTTACCGAAGAGCAGTTTGAAGTCTACAGATCTTTGGGCCGATCAGCTTCCAGGGAAATATGGGAGAACAATATTGCTATTTTTCGATCCGAAAAATGGCTCACCAATCCCTGGGCCTGTATTGACGAATTCTGTCTGGCTCTAACCAAACCAGGTGACCCGGCTAAACAGCAAAAAGAATTTGAATGGGACGATATCATAAAAGCAATCTGGAGTTCCGAACGAGGAGACTTCAGTACCTGGAATGGATTCAGAAAAACAGTGGAGAAACTTGTAACAGAGCTGCGTGAGAATAGATTAGACGATGGCTCTGAAATGGTACAGGAGCTTCGTGATCTTCACCAATGGCTGACGGAGAACAATGAGATAGAGTTAGAGCGCCTGGACGGCAAGCATGATATTCCGAGAAACTGGACTCAATTTGAGGAGATAAAAAATATGTACCGAATACCACCTGAAAATGAAGATCAGGATGTGGATGCAAAAGATCAATGATGCTCCAAGGCCTGCACATGCGGCTGGAACTCATATAACAAAATTGCGAGCATGAATTTTTACGGCAACAACTGTTCCAGATGAGATCTCTTAAAAAAAAAGCGAAAGCTTCAACAACGTATGTACATCAAGGTTGTTTCTGGAGCCATCGTGGCGGCTGGAGGGCCAAGCATCTGATAAAGACTAAGAGAATCTTCAGTGGGAAGAGAGTACCGATGTTTTGATCCTCGTGAAGACGAAACAATCGCAGGCGATAGTGCGGTATGGTTGCTGGTTCTGGAACGGCAGCCCTATCGTTAATACGCAGGCTGTTTGTACAAGCCTGAAATGACAGATAATCATTTCATCCAAAGTAACCGTGGTAACGACCCCCTGAGGCATTAAGAGCTGGGCAGGGAAAATGAATGTCAAGATGTTTTGTATTAAGCTACATAAACGTGACAGATCTCGTGGAGCAAAATAGCAGCAAGGATTTTCAGGAACGGGTCTTGACCAGAGCCCATAGGCTATACCTTGGTGTTGCCATTATTTCCGACAGGCTTGTACCCCCGGAAATTCTAGGATAATATTGTAGAGCAAACTGACTTTTTTCTCTCTTTTGGTCAGCTGGGAGTGGCTTTGAAGATATCTTTCGTGAGGTAATGTTTCAAGCAGAGGGGTGGGGGGCCTGCCATACGTTTCCAGATCTGTTGGAAACAGGGTGGTGTCTGTTATACGTTAACCTAACCAAGCAATAACGGCAGAGTTATGCAAAGTGGTTCTATCTCAAATTGGAATGATAAAAAAGGTTATGGATTTATAATCCCGAAGTCAGGTGGAAAAGCACTTTTTGCTCATATAAAGGATTACAGCAGAAATCATAAACCGCCGATCAAGGGGCTTGAAGTTACCTATTTCATTGCCAGTGATCAAAAAGGGCGCAAATGTGCCGTTGAAGTGCGTCCAATGAGTGGTCATAAAAATACCAGCCGTGAAGTGAAACAAAAAGTATTGTCCTCAGTTCTCTTTGCCGGTTTCTCAAGCATCCTGCTTTTCCTGTTTGTTTCAAACCTGATTCCTTTCGTAATAGTGGGTATATATATAGTTGTCAGTATCATCACCTTCGCACTGTATGTAAAAGACAAGAATGCCGCTGAGTGGGGGACCTGGAGAACCCAGGAAAGAACGCTTCACCTGCTGGCACTGGCCGGTGGCTGGCCAGGTGCTTCTCTTGCACAAAGCTTCTTGCGACACAAATCGAAAAAGCTTTCATTTAGAGTGACCTACTGGGTAACGGTAATTGTCAACTGTGGTCTCCTGGCCTGGTTGGTTACCCCAGAAGGGAACGTATGGCTCAACAGTATGATTTAAATATACTTTTTGGTTGGAACAGTCCAGAGGAGCAACCCAAGACACTTACGATCACAGTGTCGTTTTAAAAGTCTTTGGTTCTTCTAACGGTAACGGTTCAGAGAAATGATAAATATCGGCTGGTTATGTCGGTTAAGGCAAAGGATGATTTACATCTCATTACAAACAAAGAGAGAAAGAAATGGGTGGTTTTTTTGGTTGTGTCCTCCAGCAAAATTGTAATAAAGAACTTTTTTTCGGTACTGATTACCTCTCTCACCTGGGAACCAAGCGCGGTGGAATCGCCACGGTAGACAAAAACGAATTCCACAGGAAAATCCATAATCTGGAAAATGCCTACTTTCGCTCAAAATTTGAGTCAGATGTTGATAAATTGAAAGGAAATATGGGTATCGGTGTCATCAGCGACACAGATTCCCAACCTATTCTCATCCACTCTCATCTTGGTAAGTTTGCCGTGGTTACCGTTGGAAAAGTCGCCAACCATGAGGAACTGACCGAGGAGGCATTTTTAAACAACATCCATTTTGCAGAATCCAGCCACGGCAGTATCAACCCCTCAGAACTTGTAGCCATTCTCGTTAACCAGAAAGGATCATTTGAAGAAGGCATCGCGAATGCGCAGGAAAAAATAGAAGGTTCCTGTTCCATGCTGGTGCTGACCCCGACCGCTATATTTGCAGCAAGGGACAGGCTGGGCAGAACTCCTGTCGTTATCGGTAAAGGAAACAACGGTTTTGCTGCCAGTTCAGAATCATGTGCCTTTTCCAACCTTGGGTTTGAAACTGATTATTTTGTTGGCCCCAATGAAATTGTCAAGATGACACCAGATGGGTATGAACAGGTTCAGGGGCCTGGAGATAAAATGCAGATTTGCTCATTTTTATGGGTTTATTACGGATATCCAGCCTCCAGCTATGAAGGAATCAACACCGAACAGGTTCGCTACAATTGCGGAACCGCCCTGGCCAGGAGAGAAACATCCGCCGCCGACCTTGTTGCCGGTATTCCGGATTCCGGGATTGGTCATGGCATCGGCTTTGCCAATGAAAGCAAGATCCCCTATATGCGCCCCTATGTTAAATATACACCGACCTGGCCCAGGAGTTTTATGCCCCAGGACCAGGAGATGCGTGATCTTGTCGCACGAATGAAATTAATTCCCATCAGGGAAATTATCGAGGGAAAGCGCATTATCTTTTGCGACGATTCCGTTGTCCGGGGCACCCAGCTCAGGGATAACACTGAGATATTGTATGAATACGGCGCAAAAGATGTTCACATGAGGATCGCCTGTCCATGCCTGATTCATCCGTGTGAATTCCTGAATTTTTCAACATCAAGGTCAACCCTTGATCTGGCAGGCAGAAAAGCCATTTATAAAATTGAAGGCACTGAAGATACAGACCTGGCTGAATATGCCATTGATGGCTCAGATAAACATAACGCCATGATTGCAAAAATCATTGCTGAGCTCGGCCTGACCAGTCTTCGCTATCAGACACTGGATGATCTGGTTGCTGCCATTGGCATGCCCAAAGAAAAGTTGTGTACCCACTGCTGGGATGGCTCCAGCTATTTTTAAAATTAGATAGGCGGGAAAAGAGAACTCAATACATCTGACGTGAAACCGTGGTTGTACAGGAAACATCCTAACATATCCAATTCATTGAAAGTTAAGGTTGCTACTAACATTCGACATACTTTCCCTCAAAAAGCTCAAGATGGTTTCTCGGAATAGTTAAAAGGACATCTCTTCGTTTTATCCTTTGGTGCTCTTTTCCCTCGAAACTATTAGTATTTTGTACATTGTGTCCAGAAAGAGGTTACCTTCTCATTGAGTCGAGTGGTGACACCACAGGATCACGCATTTCTTTGATGACATGGGTATAGATCATCGTGGTCTCCACACGGGAGTGACCTAAATATTCCTGTATTTGGCGGATATCCACTCCGGCCAGCAATAGATGGGTTGCAAAGCTGTGTCTTAATGTGTGGATTGATGCGTGTTTGTAAATACCAGCATTTTTCAGTGCTGTCTTGAAGGCTCTCTGTATGGTTCTGGACGGTACATGATACCTGCGGATTTCACCACTTTCAGGGTCAATAGATCTTTTCTTTGCAGGGAACAGCCATTGCCATGCTCTTTCCTTCTGTGCTCCAGGATATTTACGGGATAGAGAGGGTGGTATCCAGACAGAGCCATAACCTTCGTTGAGATCTTCTGTGTGTAGATTTATCACTTTTTCTATCTGTGATCTTAAATCAGAAACAACTGATTTTGGCAACACAGTTGATCTATCTTTGTCGCCCTTGCCGCCTCTGACAAAGATGAGTTGTTGGTCAAAGTCAATGTCTTTAATGCGTAACCTTTGACACTCCGATAATCGCAACCCGCCTCCATAAATCATGGATATGATTAAGGCCATGGTGCCTTCAAATTGTGAGAGAAGTTTTTTGGTCTCATCTTTTGAAAACACGACGGGCAGTCTTTTTCCGACCTTGGCTCTTACTTGATGCTTCATGTTGGCTAACTCTTTATTGATAACCAACCTGAAGAAGGTAAGGAGTGCGTTAAACGCAAGGTTTTGGGTCGGTGCAGCCACTTTTCTGTTTAAAGCGAGATGCGCCAGATAATTCTTCACTTGATTCTCTGGATCAGAAAGATTGGCTCCGTCTCTTGTGCTGTCTTGATTGGAGACATAGGATAAAAAATCTTTGACCCTGAAAAGATAGGTTTTCTCAGTTTTATGTGCATAATTTTTCAACCGAAGAGCCTCTCTGAATACCTGGATTGAGTTCTCAATGGTATACGTGCCCTCGGAAGAAGCTACCAATAGAGGCCCGGGCTGCTCCACTTCTTCCCGCTGAGCCAAAAAACCTGAAAAGTACACTCGTACAGCCTGCTCTGCCTGGTTTCTCTGCCAGTCTTGCAGGTTTGGTTTTGAATCCAAACGTTTTATGAATAATGGGAGTTGATCAAACCATTTGAAGCCAGACCACCGATGCCTTTCTTTAAAGAACAATCGTACCCAATGAACATAAAATTTCTCTCGCCCTTCCGTAATAATGCGATTTGATAACAAGTACTTCGCAAAACCTGCATCATCAAACGTATTGGTATCAATAGTATTCAGAGACATAATTCCTCTTATCTGTAATTATCATGCCAGGCGTATAACTTGTGCATAGCGCTGTTTTGCGACAATCCTGAACGTCAAAGAGCACATTTTTTCTCATAGGTTACTCATTTCGAGAAGTGAACATACAAGTTATACGCCTGACGCAGAACACGAATATAAACAGGAAAGACGCCAACCCGTATTAGTCACTAATAAAATTGCAAGTTTGGTACTGGTTAGATAATATACTGGTATCTCCTGACATATTTCTTACCGCAGGAGCTTGGAGAAAGGGAAATTCTGAAATAGCTTTGAAAAAGCGTGAGGCAGGAAGTTCGTGTCGGAGGCAGATCTGTGTATATGCCCCGCTAAAAACGCCTGTCGTATATTATACGTTGTGCCTTAAAAAGAAACAATCCCACTTGAAAAATGTACATCCCAGATATATACTAAAGGTATGGATAAGATATACAAGAAAATGCTAAGCCAATGTGAAGGCTTTGAGTGGAATGATGGAAATATAAATAAAAACTGGCTCAAATATAAAGTCAGCCCTGCTGAATGCGAGCAATTATTTTTTAATAGGCCATTAATAATTCAAGACGATATAAAACATTCAGAAGTAGAAAAAAGATTTTATGCTCTTGGCAGAACCGACTCAAAAAGAACCTTATTCATTGTCTTTACGGTTAGGAACAAGCGTATTCGTGTCATTTCAGCAAGAGACATGAGTCGAAAAGAAAGGGAGGGATACAGCAATGAGTAAAAGAATACCAAAATTTAAAAACGAAGAAGAAGAAAGAGAGTTTTGGGCAACTCATGACTCCACAGACTACATTAACTGGGATAAAGCTGAAAAAATAACATTTTCTAATCTTAAACCGTCAGTAAAAAAAATATCCCTACGTCTGCCCGAAACTATGATTGAAGAACTTAAAATTCTAGCAAACAAAAGAGATGTTCCATATCAATCTCTTTTGAAAATCTTTCTTGCTGAGCGTATAGAAAAAGAACTTAATATACACTAACCAGGAAAACCATCAAAAATAAAATTTGCACAACCAAACGCTGCACCGGACGCGCGTGATCGCGAGCCGGTGAACTTCACGTTATAACAAATGAAAATTACTGATTTGCTATATAGTGATCTCACTTATTTAAATGTCTCACAAGACAGAGCATATGTTGTAATCCATGTAGTCACCAATGAGAATAACCACTATTCTTGTAGATTTTCAAATGACGACAAAATTGAACCAATTGAATTTACAGTAAATTGGTTAGACATGGGTATGATATACGATGAAGAAAGAGAGTATCCAACATTTGGAGAACTAGAAAATATTGTGATTGAAAATGATGTTTATACACTCGAAGGCGATTTTGGATGGTTTGCTATAAAAGCAGGTAAGCTTGAAATCAAAAAGCGCTAAATCGCATGAATTAAAGCAATGAAAATAAATAAAAGTTATAACCAGCCGTTTCACACCACTCCGCTGCGCTTCGTTCGGACTCGCTGAAGCTCGCCGGTGAACTCAACGTTCTGTGACTTAAAATTGAAAATAAAACTCTATCAGATATTCATACTTTTTTTCACTATAAGTGTTTTGTGCTCATGCTCACGCAGTTATAGCTTTCAGGCGTTTTCTTATCCTCCAGGGAGTAAACCACACGAAACTAATTGGACATATTTGTTAAAAGTTATTTCATGGGACCCTGGCGGGATGCATCCTGTTGAGAGAGGCAAACGAGATATAGATATTATAATAAACGACAAAACCAAAAATACGGTTCTAGAAGACAAAATAGAACTAGAAAGTGCTTCGATAAGAAGTGAAGTAAAGTGGACAAACTTTGAAAGGTTAACACTCGATATTTACGAAGTTGGTAACGAATATGCAGATGACAGCTACAATAAAAAACGGATTGCAAAAGGTCGGAAACTCCTCAAAACCTTGATCTACGTTTGGGATGGAAAAAAATATATAAGACACAACACAGAACCAATCGCTGCACATTGACAGCCGGAACAGCCCGGCTGCAAGTGAGCTTCACGTTATAATAATAAATAAAATGGCCCTTGAAGTCGGGGATAAAGTCTTAGTGGAAGGAGATTGGAATTTTCCTAATACGTGTTCAGGAACAATTTCAAAACCACCTCAAGGCGCAATTGATTTGGTTGAAAATAGTGGACCATGGACTGGCATTTATCGAATGATAAAAGGAAGAACAGGGCCGCTAAAATATTATTGGGTTTATTTTGATTCCCCGCAATATGACAGTTATGAGGATGGGCAATATAACGATGGGGAAGTTGAAGATATATATATCAAGATATTGAAATAATTAATAATATTATAACCAAACGCTGAATAAATACAATTGATACTGAAAAAGATGTTATTGAAGATTTCTATAAACATCTTTTCTGTGACCGATCTTGACTACTAAAATTACCAAACGATCTTCATGAATTTCATAAATAATCCTATAATTTCCACACCGAATCTTATGAAAATCGTTATTACCACTCATTTTAGTAGTAAGAGGATCAGGCAAATTAGAACTGATTTCTTCAATCCTACTCTTAATTTTTACCAGATCTTTCTTTGGAGCACTTTTAACATTTTTCCAAACAGACGGACGAAATTCTACAGAATAAGGCATAAGTTAGAGTCCCAATTTGCCCCAAAATTCATCTGCAGAAACATTGCCTCCTGGTTCATCAAGAGCTTTCAATGCATCTTCAATATCAATATGATCTTCGATTTTTTGGAGCAACTGAAGTTCTTCAATAGAAATCAAAGCAGCAATTTTTTGCCCTCTTCTTGTCAAAATTACTGGCTCATTACCGTAAGCAACAGTATTCACGATATCTGCAAAGTTCTTTCTAGCATCAGCGGTTGTGATAGTCTTATTCATAGAAGGCCTCCTTTTGTACCTTATGTACACATTGTACACCAAAGCCGATTGAAAATCAATTTAATGATAATGTCTTAATTACCAGATAATGAGCACCTGAGAGACAGAAAAAGGGGTAACACTTTCGTAGTGAGGATTCCGTAGGAATCCTCACTGCAGGGAGTGTTACAGATGGCATCGACAAAAAAGAAAAGACGCAAAAAGATCAACTATCATGGTCCGTATTCGTTCGAGTTTCGACTTCGAGTGGTGCGGATGTATCTCGAAGAACGATATCCCCTTTCGCTGATCTGCAATGAGACCGGGGTCAGTGACTCCTCGGTCCAGAC
Source organism: Desulfocapsaceae bacterium (assembly GCA_963674815.2). Lineage (GTDB taxonomy): Bacteria > Desulfobacterota > Desulfobulbia > Desulfobulbales > Desulfocapsaceae > MADRE3. Next base: position 48,371 of record CAXXTV010000003.1, on the reverse strand, counting down.
CTGGGTAAAACGATACCAGGAACAAGGTGAGGACGGGTTGCGGAGAAAAATCTACCCGCCAAAACCAAAAACAAAAATCAACGAGGCGGTCGAAGAGAAGATCGTCGATCTCAAGAAACAACATCCGACCTATGGCCCCCGAAGAATCTCCGATATCCTGAAACGATTCTTTCTGATCAGGACAAGCCCGACGACGATCCATAAAACCCTTGCCGATAAAGACCTCGTCGAGAAACGTCAGGTAAAGCCGAAGCGTAATGCTGCCAAGCCCAGATTTTTCGAGAGATCGAAACCGAACCAGCTGTGGCAGTCGGATATCTGTACGTTTCGCCTGGCCGGCAAGAACGCCTATCTGATCGGCTTCATTGACGATTATTCCAGATACATCACCGGCCTTGGCTTTTACAGGAGCCAGACGGCGGCGAACGTGTTGGAGATCTACCGGCGGGCAGTAGGAGAATACGGCGTCCCCAAGGAGATGCTGACGGATAATGGGCGTCAATATGTGAACTGGCGGGGCACCACCACCTTCCAGCGCGAGCTGCAGAAAGACCGGGTCAAACATATCAGGAGCAGACCCCACCACCCGATGACGCTCGGTAAAATCGAGCGGTTCTGGAAGACGATCCTCACAGAGTTTCTGCTCAGATCCCAGTTCGACAGCTACGAGGATGCGCAGCAGCGAATCACGTTCTGGATCAACTATTATAATCACCGTCGCCCACATCAGGGGATCAAGGGGCTCTGTCCTGCAGACCGCTACTTCGAGATCCAGAGCGAACTCAGACAGACACTGGCCAAAGGAGTTGAGGAGAACGCCCTGGAACTTGCCCTGCGCGGCCGGCCGAGAGACCCGTTTTACATGGTAGGGCGGATGAACGGCCAGAATGTGGTGATCAGGGCGGAGAAAGGCAAACTGCGGATGCTGGTGGATGGAGAGGACATGCACCGGGATAACGGAAAAGAACTGATTTATCAGCTTGATACCAGGGAGAAAAGTCATGACCACGAAAAAGAAAACAAGGGTCCGCAGGACGTTCAGTGTGGAGGAAAAACTCAAGGCGATACTGCTGGTGTGGACGGATCGGAAGAGCGGCGCTCAGATCTGCAAGGAGATGGATCTGAACTGGACACTGCTGGATCGCTGGCAGAATCAGGCGATGGAGGGTATGCTGTCAGCACTGGAGCCGAAGAGAAAAGAAGAAGCTGTCCATTTGAACAGCCGACTGGAGAAGCTGCTGGAGAAGAAACTCTCAGCCCGGAACACTGGCTTCAAAAAGCTGGAAGGCCGCTTGGCATCACTGCAACAGAAACAGCAGCGGATCTCGGACTAGAAGACGAATACGTATTCTATGAAGAAAAAGAAGCACCAGCCGCGGGTGACGGCGAGAAGACGGGCGGAGATCATCATGAAGGTCCGTTCCGGCTTCATCACCGCCAGCGAAGGAGCAGCCCTGTTGGGGGTGTCGAGGAAGACGTACTACAAATGGGAGAACCGGGCGCTCGAGGCGCTTATGGCGGAGTTGGAAGAGAAACCTCCCGGTCGCCCCGAGACCCCGGAACACGAGGCTAAGGTAAAAAAGATGCAGCATCAGATCGAGAAGCTGAAGAGAGACAGGGAGCTTCTTGAAAAACAACTGGCGCTCAAGGATCTGGTGCACCAGATCAACCTCGATGAGGCGCTGCAGCGCGGTGCACCTGCAGCCAAAAGGAGCAGTAAAAAAAAACGCTGAAGAACAAGAGGATTGTGAAACTGGTTACAAACACAGAGCAGCTCAAAATGGAACATGACGTGAGGTATCCGCTGATCCTGGGCCCACTGAACGTCTGTTCCTCTACGTACCGCCGCTGGCGTGCGCGTATTGACAGGGCTCAGGATCCGGTACAAAAGCGCGGTCCCAAACCCCTGAAGCCGCTTGACTTTCAGGAACTCCATGAGGAGTTGTCGTCTCTTGTTCATGGCAAAAAGAGAAGCAGAGGGGTGGGCAGGGTCCGGGCTTGCCTAAAAGACTCAATCTCTCGGCGGGAGCTGTCTGAGATGATCGCTCTGAATCGAGACCGTCATCTCCGGGAAGAACGAGCCGCACAGTACAGGCTGCGCTGGCATGTACCGGGGACAGTCTGGAGTATGGATATCTTTGAAATCGCACTGCCATTGTTACCCCGGAAACACTTTGTTCTTTCAGTGACGGATCTTGCTTCCGGCTATAAACTGCCGCCGATGCTAACCGAAAAAGAGCCACTCGGTGTTGAGGTGTCAACTCATCTTCAGCGACTGTTTGAGCAATTTGGTCGTCCGCTGTTTCTCAAACGTGACAACGGTGGCAATCTCAATCACCGCTCCGTCAACCATCTGCTTTCACGCTATCATGTGCTGCCGCTCAACAGCCCGTGCTATTACGCGCCCTACAACGGAGCCATCGAACATGCACAGGGTGAGATAAAATGGCAACTGAAGAAGGTGTGTGGCGATATGGCCTCCGTCGGGGAGTTCGCCCGCAGCGTTGCCCTCGTCGTTCACGATCTCAACCACATCATCAGAAGAGGGCTCGGCGGAGACACTTCGTGTCAGCGGTTTTTTGCCGATCCCAAAATCAAATACCACAAGAGAAAAAGAGAGGAGGTGTTTGTATGGATATCTGAACGTGCACTTGCTATTGTGAATGAAGCAGCAGAAAAAATTACACCGGCTGCTGCCTGGCGGATCGCCTGCCGGATGTGGCTGGTAAAAAATGGTCTGCTGTCAATCTCAAAATCGGAGAAAGTGTTACCCTATTTTTCTGAGAAAACTGCTCATAATTAGGTGTGTCGCACAGCTCAGAGATATTCTTTATTGAGGGTTTGTGGAAAAGATGGCTATGAAAAAGGTGATATCAATTTAGAATCTAGAAACGAACAATTTGTTCTAGATGGTTTGGATAGACAGATTGTATCCTATGAAGAAGAAAAGAAAGCTTATGAAAAGGAATTTCAAATACTCTCAAAAAAGTATTCAGAGATAGGACACCAAAAGAGCCTTCCTGGTATTGGTGTTATTAATGCAGTAAAAGTTGTAGCCCGTGTTGTGACACCATGGCGATTTGCTAATAAAGGGCATTATCTGAGTTATGCCGGCCTGGTCAAACTGTTACAAGTCAGCGGTGGTAGAAATTATGGTAGAAAGAATCCCCGCTACAGCAGACAACTCAAAAATGTATACAAAACAGGAGCGCTGGCGGCTATTGGGGGCAACAATCCTCTCAATGATTATTACGAGCATTTGATCTACGAGAAGGGTTATGCTCCTCATGTTGCCCGACATAAAACGTGTCGCCGGCTGGCAGTATTAAGTTATGGTGTATTTAAAAGTGGTCAAAACTATCAACCGTATGTGGAGGAACCAATCAGACTAACCGGATAAAGCGTTTCAGACCTTAGGTATCGTATTCAAGTATTAAGATGAATAACGGTTCTCAAGGGTAAGGGGAAAGAGCTCAAGAGCTTCAGTAACATACTTGTCATAGACAAATAATGGTTCGGACTCGATTAGCCTCCCCTTTATTCCTAGAATTTATCATAGCCCAAATCTGATTTGCGTAAATGAATCAGAAAAAGAGAGCTCAAATAGGCGCTTAAGGAATACTGATTATACCTTTTGTACATACGAATAAAGCAAGATCCGTTAAAAAGCACGGTTGTACTGAGCACGATGCGATAGGTAGATAGAGGGAGACCGTAAGCAAAAAAGTTGTTTTTTGTTTAATTGGACGTGTTTGTTTTCTTGACTTACTTTCTCATAGGCGCTGATGCTCGTCGGTGAACTGAATGTTATGCCTTAAATACCTGTGCAATTGACAATTATAACGGATGTCGTTATAATATGAGTCATGATAAGATCTTTCAAAAACAAAGGAACGGAAGATATTTTTGACGGAATCATTTCTAAATCGGCACGAAAAATCTGCCCGCAATCTATTTGGCCATTTGTGACTAGGAAACTCGACCAAATAAACAGAGTGCAAGACTTAACTGAACTTCAAATTCCGCCAGGAAACCGTCTCAAACAATTAAAAGTAGATCGTGAAAATCAATTTAGCATCCGAATAAACCAACAATACCGTGCTTGTTTTATTTGGGAGGAAGGTCATGCTTATGAAGTCGAAATCACAGATTACCACTAATAAAATATCAAGGAGGCTTCCAGCTAATCGTCCTCCAACACATCCAGGGGAAATGCTTTTGGAAGAGTTTGTTAAACCTCTCGATATTACCCAAACTGAATTGGCTCAAAAATTGGGTGTCTCATACCCTCGCTTAAACGAAATTATTAAAGGGCGTAGGTCAGTCACTCCAGATACGGCTCTCAGGTTGTCCCAAGTGGTAGGAATGTCGGCAGACTTCTGGCTAGGTCTTCAGCAAGATTGGGATCTTTGGCATGCAATGAAAAGCCCAAAAGCAATTGAAATCAAAAAACTTCAACCCATTGCAAGGCAGATAGAAAAAATTGCATAACCAAGCGTTTATCTTCTAAAAACAAAATTTGACAGATGCATACATATGATGCATATATATACATATGAGAACAACACTAAACATAGATGAGCAAATGCTGAAAAAGGCGGCAACACTCACCGGAGTTAAAGAGAAGACCTCTTTGATTCACTTGGGATTAGAAGCATTAATTGCCCGCGAGAGTAGTAAGCGCCTTGCCATGCTAGGTGGTACAGAGAAAGAATTAAAAGCAATACCACGTAGAAGGTCAGCAAGCTAAACATGGTCCTTGTTGACACCTCAGTTTGGATCGATCATCTCCGAAAAAATGATCAACACTTACAACTTCTCTTACTAGATGGAGAGGTTGTGTGCCATCCTCTTATCATTGGTGAACTTGTTTGCGGTAATCTTAAAAATAGAAAAGAAATTATAGGTTTATTGCAAGCTTTACCAATGTCTCCTGAAATTGATTTTGAAGAATATCTTTATTTTGTCGAAGAGCATAGTTTATTCGGCAAAGGTATTGGATATATAGACATCCAACTTTTAGCTTCAGCAAAATTATCCCATACAAGTCTCTGGACGCTAGATAAAAGACTGAAAGCTATTGCGGTAGAATTTGGAATTAATTATAAAAAATCCAGATAACCAGTTGTTTGAGCTGACAAATACCAATGTAGTAGGCAGAATATGAGTGATAAACTTTGGAAGAGTCAGTCTATAAGCAGATGTTGGAGTCCAGGGCTGTGTGTTCCATGATGAATAGCCTTGTAAATCTGTGCATCTATATCTCATATGATATGGGGATAGGAACTACATTGAATATGAAGGTTCTTTTAGGCTGAGAAATAGATGGGTTGGTGGGGAAAGAATGTGGGGAATAAAAAAAGCAGCCACAAGATATCTCGTAACTGCTTGAATTACATGGTGACCCCAAGGGGACTCGAACCCCTGTTCCCGGCGTGAGAGGCCGGTGTCCTAGGCCACTAGACGATGGGGCCGTGAAAGGTCGGTAATGTACAAAGCCATTCGTTTTATGTCAAGTACAATATCTCGCAATGCCGTCCATACGCATACAAAGCGGTTGACCCGGCAGGACAGCAATTGTGCTGATAAGCTTCAGCTCTGCACAATAACAACGCAGTTTCTACCGGAATCTTTGGCCTCGAAGAGGGCTCCGTCCGCCAATTGCAAGAGCAGATTCATATCATCCACATCCTGGTTGGGGTAGGCTGCTCCACCGATACTGATGGTGACGCGCACCAGGTTGGAGCCGTCTGTTACCGTGCTGTCCTCAACGCTCCTGCGCAGTCTTTCGGAAACAACCCGAAGGTCCTCGGTTGTTGCAGCAGGCAGGATGGCGACGAACTCTTCACCTCCGTAACGAAACAGGATATCACCTTGACGCAGAGAGGTCCGGGCGATGGAACAGACCGATTTGAGGACACGATCGCCTACAAAATGCCCATAGGTGTCGTTGACGGCTTTAAAATGATCAATGTCAAATATCAGGACGCCCAGCAGAGAACGGGAACGATCGGCACGGGCAAACTCTTCCTCGAGGCGGCCCATGCCAAAACGGCGATTATAAATATCGGTAAGTGGGTCCAGGGCCGCCAAGCGCTGCAGGTTTTCATGAGCCATTGCATTAGTGAGCGCTAACCCCAGTCCCTGGATAAAAAGATCGATTCGGGCATGGTGGCCCGCGTCGAATATCTGGTCGCTCGCCAGAACGACGACGCCGAGCAGGACGTTCTTGTTGTTTACAGGAACGACGATTACCTCACGGGGAGTGAGGTCCGTACCGACCGCTTCGTCCCATTGGCTGCCAACTGGGGTGATAAGCTGCTTCCGGCCGCTGCGTATTACTCCCTTGACGTGCTCACCAGCAGCCAACAACTCTGGATTTTTCAGGCCTTGTGAAGCGGCCAGTTTCAGCTCCCCATTGGCTTCATAGAGAATCAAGCCTGCTGCTGCGTCCGTATGTTCAAAAAACTGCAGCAGGGCGTTCTCGGCCAGACTCCTGATCTCCAGTTGACTCGACAGCATTTCTGAAAATGACAGAACGGCAATCTGGGTCTCCATTGATTTTGAGAGAGCGTCAACGAGATGGTTAAAAGCCAGAGCACTCTCGCCGATCTCATCTTCGGAATCAACGGTGATCATGCACGTTTCCGGAGTGCAATCCGAAAAATCGCCGCTGTAGGTCATTTTGTCCAGGTTCTGCTCGACCTGACTCATGCTGTCCGCCAGAATCCGTATACGGACTCCGACAATCCAGCGTGCAAGCGTGTAGTTGATGATACCAGCCAGTGCCCCGGCGCCCAGGCAGGCTGAAAAAAAAACTTTGTTCAAGGCGATGGTGGACGGAACACCAAGCAAGAGCACAAAGAACGGAAAAACAACACCGATTGTAAGGCCAAAGCCCACCATCCAGATGGCAAGGTCATGAAAGACTTTCCGGGTGATTCGCATCTTTACCCCTTTGTTATTTTTTGACGATTCAGCAAACAGGCTCGAGGATGCTTTTAACAAAGATGATGAGTTTGATTTTCGCACCGTGATACTGTCTAGCATACTTTCAGGTAAAATTCTAAACTATTTTGACGCATTAGGCTGAATCCGCAGGCTCAAAACCCAACAGCTATCGTTGAGTTTTGATTGCGACCTCAATCACCTTGTTGCTGCATTGTAGCACAACTGTGCTCATGCTCAGCATATCTGCCCTTGGATTGAGCGAAAATAGGTGGAGATATCTCTCTTTTTTATGGATTTAGTTCCATTGTTTTGCTACTTGTTTCGGATATGATCGCTTCAGACAACCACACTCTATCTGAGCCGTTCAACAGTTGAGCCCGGCTGTGCGCCCTTTTTTTAGAAATCCAGTCAAGGGCGGGGCAGAGTTTCATTTTAAAATATGTTATCCTGAAGGAACCATCGCCATGGCAAAAATTAAGGCTGAATACATCTGGATAGATGGAAAGAAACCGACTCCCAAGCTGCGCTCCAAAACCAGAATCATTACTGGTCCGGTTTCAGAGCTTGCGCAGATACCTGACTGGGGATTTGACGGCTCCAGTACCTTTCAGGCCGGGGGAGCAGCAAGTGACCTGGCGCTGCATCCGGTTGCCTGGATGCCCGATCCGATTCGCGGTGGCCAGAACCTTCTTGTTATGAACGAGGTCCGCTACCCGGATGGGTCGGCCCACGAAACCAATAAACGGGCCCACCTTGCCAGAGTTGCCAGGGAACATGAAGCGCATGAAGCCTGGTTCGGTATCGAGCAGGAATATACCTTTTTCCGTGGTCGTTCGCCGCTTGGCTGGCCGGAAGGTGGCTATCCCGCTCCCCAGGGACCTTTTTACTGCGGTGTCGGTGCCGACGAGGTCTTCGGGCGTGACATTGTCGAGCGGCACCTGGACGCCTGTCTCCATGCCGGTATTGGTATATCAGGAATCAACGCCGAAGTGATGCCGGGCCAGTGGGAGTTCCAGATCGGCCCGCTCGGCCCGCTTGCTGTTGCCGATCAGCTGTGGATTGCCCGCTGGCTCCTCTACCGGATCGCTGAAGATTTCGGCGTTAACGCCCGGCTTCACCCCAAGCCGGTCCAGGGTGACTGGAACGGTGCCGGGGCCCACACCAACTTCAGTACAAAAGAGATGCGCGAGGAGGGCGGCTACGCAGTTGTCGAAGCTGCCTGCAGGAAGCTTGGAGAAAAGCATGAAGAGCATATCGCGGTCTATGGTGCCCATAACGACCAGCGCCTCACCGGCTTCCACGAGACCTGCTCCATCCATGAATTCCGCTACGGGGTCAGTGACCGCGGGGCCTCCATCCGCATTCCGCTCCCCACCGCGCGGCATGGCAGGGGGTATCTCGAAGACCGGCGGCCGTCTGCCAATATGAACCCCTATGAGGTCTGTGCCATTATCATGGAAACGGTCTGTGGTCAGTGACCGCGAGACGAAGGCCGGCAGAAAACAGGGGAGAACGCAGAAGTTTACCGGTTAAATCTGTGGGTTGCTTCCTTCAGCCAGCCCGCGCGTTCCTGGCTGAGGAACTCCGGGGCGCAGCGCCACTTCCAGTTCCCGTTCGGAACCCCCGGCGTATTCATCCGGCAGTCGCCGCCGAAACCAAGGACATCCTGCAGCGGAAAGATCGTCAGCCTGGCCGTTGAGGACAGGGCAAGATAGATCAGATCCTCCTGAACAGGGGAGTCGTCGTGGAGGTTCCGGTTGGCAATTTTCTTGATGTTTTTCCTGGCCTGATCGTCGAGCGCTGCAGAGAGAAACCAGCCGAGCGTCGTATCGTTGTCGTGCGTTCCGGTGTAGGCGATGCAGTTCGGGGTCGAGAAATTATGGGGGAGAAACGGGTTGTCGACCGTTCCGTCAAAGGCAAACTGGAGCACCTTCATGCCGGGATAGCCTGTCGCCTCCCGTAGTTTTACGACCTCTTCGGTTATCTCTCCGAGATCTTCGGCAATGATGTCGAGCTGGCCGAGCCTGGTGTGGATCTTCTCAAAAAACGAGGCGCCCGGCCCCTTCAGCCAGGTTCCCCTGACTGCGGTTTTTTCAGATGCCGGTATCGCCCAGTAGGACTCGAAACCCCGGAAATGATCGATCCTGGCTACGTCAACGAGGGTGAAGACCGCCTTGAAGCGCTCGCACCACCAGTCGAGCAGCCGCTCCTGCACTGCAGCATCATCGCTGTTCCAGAGATACAGTGGATTTCCCCAGCGCTGGCCGGTCTTACTGAAGTAGTCCGGGGGGACGCCTGAAACCCGCAGTGGTTCAAGAGTTTTCGGGTCGAGTTCAAACAATTCCTGCTGAGACCAGACATCGGCGCTGTCGAGCCCGAGGTAGATGGGAATGTCGCCGATAATTCGTATTCCCTGGTAGGCTGCGTATTGTTTGAGTTTTTCCCACTGTGAGTAGAAAACAAACTGTTCGAAGAGATAGTACTTGTACTGCTGTTCATATGTGCTTCTGATTTTCTCGAGCGCCTGTGGCGAATGAGCAGCGAGTTCACGGGGCCACTGGTACCAGGGTTTTTGATCATTAACGGACTTGAGTGTCATGAACAGTGCGTAATCATCGAGCCAGCCCGTCTGTTCGCAGAACAGCCGGTAATCGATCCGGGGCGCTTTCGGGAAGCGGGTGAAGGCGAGTTTGAGAATCTTCTGCTTGTAGGCCGCCACTGCCGGAAAATCGGCAAGATACGGCGAGAAGGGGGCGGCCGGCGGGAGATCCGAGGATTCCAGCAGCCTGCTTTCTGCGAGCAGCTGGGGAGAAATGAGCAGAGAAGAGCCGGCAAAGGCGGAGCTGCTCATGTACGGAGAGCTGTCAAAGATCAGGCTGGTTGGACCTGTCGGCAGTATCTGCCAGTATTTCTGGCCAGATTCGGCCAGAAAATTGAGAAAACTCCAGGATGACGGTCCAATATCACCGATTCCATAGGGGGAGGGCAGGGAAGTAATGTGGGCAAGAATACCGCTTGCTCTTTTTTGCGTTACCATACTGGTCATTTAGGAAATGTGACTTATCTTATTTTTGATTTAAATTAATGGTATGTGAACCTTGCTCACCGTTGCCGGCAATGAAAAAATGTTCTCTGCTTGTATATGAACAATTTGGTGCTATAATTACAAGTAAGTTCAGGATTGCCCGGCGTGCTGATCACGGTGTGTCGGGCCGTTTTTTTGTACATGGGCCGAGTGACTTTCGGGCAAAGCGTCAGATTCTAAATTGTTTGCAAAAAATAGATACATATTGTAATTTGAAGAGTTTGCATGAGACCTTGAATTAGAGTGCGAATGTTGTCAAGCACACGATGATAATTAATTGAATACAAACATTATTTCATGATCTTTCCTGATGTCTGCCAGAATTTGCAGGCTCGTTGAGATTCGCTGAAATATCCTGCCAACCGAGCAATGGAGATCGTTCCCTGTGCTTTCTGAACTCAAAGAAAACCTACTCAAAGCTGGAAAATCCGAAGGCTGCATCAGTTTCGATGATCTGAACGAACTGCTCCCTGATGAGATTAAAGACCCTCACGATATCGAGAAAATATTCAATTTTCTCGGGGATAACAACATAGAAATCGTCACCGAGGAAAAATCGGGTGAGAAACGGACGCTTTCCGGGGAACTCTGGGAGAAAAAAAAGGGTGACGACGATGGTTCAGGAGAAGATGAAAGCAGCCTGGCCTTTACAGACGAGGACCAGCATGACGCCGAAGAGACAACGACGACCTATCTCCGTGAGATGGGACGTTTTGATCTACTGACCCCCGATGAGGAAGCAAAATACAGCAAGACGATCCGCCAGGGTTTTGAGGCCATCATCGCAGCGATCAGGGAAGATACCTCCGAGGTCAAAGAGATGCAGCTGCTCTGCGAACGGATCGACCTTTGGGAGAAACGCGACCCGACGCTCAAGCCGAAAAAACAGCAGCTCAATTTCATGCGCTACAATGTTACCAGTTCGGCGAAGAAATATGCGGAAAAACGCGAACTTTTCGAACTGCAGGCCAAGATGGAGGCGTACAGCAGGTCAATCGAGGTAGCCAAGGATACGATGATACGGGCCAACCTCCGGCTGGTCGTTTCAATTGCCAAGCGTTACATGCACCAGGGCTTGACGCTCGCCGACCTGATCCAGGAAGGCAACCTCGGGCTGATGCGGGCCGTTTTTCGTTTTGACTACACGAAAGGTAATAAATTTTCCACCTATGCCAGCTGGTGGATACGGCAGGCGATAACCCGGGCGATCCTTGACAAGACGAGAACGATCCGGCTGCCGGTCCATTTTCTTGAACTCAGGAGCCAGTTTTTTAAAGCATTTTACGCACTTTACAAGGAGCTTGGCCGGGAACCAACCCCGCTTGAGATATCGAATTCAACCAATCTGCCGATGGACAAGATTCTCTCGATCCTCGAGGCTTCCCGAGAACCCATTTCGCTTGAGACCCCGGTTGGTGACGACGACTCGACGCTCGGAGATTTTCTTGAAAACCAGGAGTCCCAGTCACCCTATGAAGCGGTACAGACCAGGGAGCTTGCCGGCCGGGTAAAAGAAATTCTCTCGACGCTTTCCGAACGGGAAGAAAAAATTATTCGACTGAGATTTGGTATCGGAGAAAAAGCCGAATATACCCTGGAGGAGATCGGCAAGCGCTTCAATGTCTCGAGGGAACGGATCAGGCAGATAGAGAAAAAAGCCTTAAACCGGTTGCGGCACTCAAGCCGCAGAGAGAAACTCAAATATTTCATAGACTGAGCATATCACAGTCATTCACCTTTCAAGCCGGTGAACGCCACCGGCTTTTTTTATTACCGTGAAAGAATACATAAAACAGGCAGGTCTTGCCGGGATATACGACAAAGTCGTAGCCTCCGAGCGACTTTCCATTGACGACGGGCTGAAGCTTTTTCAGAGCAGCGATATCCTTGCGGTCGGCTATCTTGCCAACATTGTCAGGGAGCGGCTTAATGGGGATCGGGCGTATTTCATCTACAACCAGCATATCAACTATTCCAATATCTGCACGAACCTCTGCAAGTTCTGTGCGTTTGGCAGAGAAAAAGGCGATGAGCTCGCCTACCAGATGAGCGTTGAGGAGGTCAAGGACAAGGTTCGGCAGCGGCTCGATGAACCGATCGTTGAAATCCACATGGTCGGCGGCATCCACCCGGATCTTCCCTTTGACTATTATCTCGAGGTTTTGAGAGGCATCAAGGAGGTCCGGCCGGACGTGCATATCCAGGCATTTACCTGTGTAGAAATTGCTCACCTGGCTTCTCTGCACGGCGCATCCGTTGCCGAAACCCTGGCGGTGCTCAGTGATGCAGGGCTTGGCTCGATCCCCGGCGGCGGGGCTGAGGTTTTCAGTGCACGCATCCGGGAGAAAACCTGTGAGCACAAGCTCTCCGGTGAGAAGTGGCTGGAAATTGCCGCAACGGCGCACAGATGCGGCCTACGGACCAACGCCACGATGCTCTACGGCCACATCGAGACCCACGAGGAACGGCTCGAGCACCTTGCGGCGCTGCGTGATGTGCAGGACGAAACAAACGGTTTTCTTGCCTTTATCCCGCTTGCCTTCCACCCCAGGAACACGGCGATGGACGACCTGAGCAACACGACCGGTATCGACGATCTCAAGACTATCGCGGTCTCACGGCTGTTTCTCGATAATTTTCCCCACATCAAGGCATACTGGGTGATGATCGGACCGAAACTGGCCCAAATCGCCCTTTCTTTCGGCGCCGACGATATGGACGGCACCGTCAAGGAAGAGGTGATCACCCACATGGCAGGCGCTGAAACCGATCAAGCCATCGGCAGCTCGACGCTTGTCAGACTGATCAGGGAAGCGGGACGAATTCCGGTCGAAAGAGGGACCCTGTACGACGTGATCAACGTCTACGATGAACAATAGGCGGAGCCGCAATGTCACTCTCTTCGATAAAAAACAGTGTGGCTTCGGCAGAGCGCATCAGCGACGAGGACTTTCTCTTTCTCCATGACCAGGGCGATCTCTTTGAGCTTGGCATGCTCGCCGAGATGGTTCGAAGGCGGAAACACCCTGATAACATCGTCAGCTATATCGTTGACCGAAACATCAATTACACCGATATCTGCGTTTCCGCCTGTAAATTCTGCGCCTTTTTCAGGGCCCCGGATGACCCGGCAGGATACCTGCTCGAAAAAGAGGAGCTCGCGCAGAAGATCGCCGAGACCCAGGAGCTCGGCGGGACTCAGATCCTTCTCCAGGGGGGGCTGCACCCGGACCTGGGGCTTGAATACTACGAGGATCTGGTCCGCTTCATGAAACAGACCACCATCCATGTGCACGGTTTTTCGCCACCGGAGATCCAGCACTTTGCAGCCCTTGCTGACTGCTCTGTCCGGGAGGTGCTGCAGCGGTTGATCGCCGCGGGCCTCGATTCGATTCCCGGCGGCGGCGCCGAAATCCTCTCAGACCGCGTCAGGCAGGCTGCGGCGCCCCGAAAGTGCAGCAGCGACGAGTGGCTCGAAGTCATGAAAACCGCGCACGGCCTTGGTCTGAGGACCACGGCTACGATGATGTTCGGTCACATAGAAACCGTTGAGGAACGGCTCGAGCACCTGCGGCGGCTGAGGGAGCTGCAAGATGAAACAGCGGGATTTACCGCCTTTATCCCCTGGCCGTTTCAGCCCGACAACACCCCGCTGGCCGAATCAACAGCCATCGAAAAAACGAGCGGACTCGGATATCTGCGCATGCTTGCCCTCTCCAGAATCTACCTGGACAATTTTGACAATCTCCAGGCTTCCTGGGTCACCCAGGGGCCAAAGGTGGCCCAGCTGGCCCTTTTTTTCGGGGCAAATGATTTCGGCAGCACGATGATCGAGGAAAATGTCGTTGCCGCTGCTGGCGTCAGTTTTCGTCTGTCGGAAAAAGAAATTCGCCGCCTGGTGGCAGATGCCGGTTTTACTCCGAGAAAGCGGCTGATGGATTATACCCTCGTTTAATCCGCTGTCTGCCGGGCACCAACGATATGACTAAAGAAAAAGAGCTACTTGTCCGGATCGGCATGGTCCGCTACATCAACACGGCGCCGATTCATGAAACCTGGAAGGAACAGGTGATAAACCCAGCCTGGCAGCTGGTCGAGGCATATCCTGCCGTGCTGAACGAGATGCTGGCCAGCGGAGAGGTTGATCTCGGTTTTGTCTCCTCTCATGAGTACGGCATGAGGCCGGAGCGCTACCAGATTCTCTCCGATCTTTCCATCAGTGCCAATGGAGCCGTTGGCTCGGTCTTTCTCTTCTCAAGGGTCCGGCCCGGGGATCTCTCAGGCTTGACGGTTCTGCTCAGTTCCCAGTCAAAGACCTCTGTTTTCCTGGTGAAGATTATTCTCGAGAAATTTTTCCAGGTCAGCCCCCGCTATATCGGCGCCAGGGTGAGCGAGGCCCAAAAAAAAAACGTTGCTGGTGTTCTTGCCATCGGCGACGAGGCAATCCGTCTGAAACGCGAGGGCAGCTACCGTTATTGTCTTGATCTGGGCGAAGTGTGGATGGAGCATACCGGACTGCCGTTTGTCTTTGCAGTCTGTGCCGCGCGGGAGGATTTTCTCGCCCGCTGCGGTGAAGAGACAAACCGGGTTCATCGGGCCCTGATCGACTGCCGCGACCGGGGTGTTGCCGATCTGCCGCGGATATGCACGCTCGCCGCCCCGAGAATACCGATGGATGTTTCTTCGTGCCACACCTACCTGAGCGGCATCGAGTATGACCTGAAATGGAGACAAGCAAAAGGCGTTGGCAACCTTTTATACCTACCTGAAAGACATGAATGAAGCGTCCGGCGGGGCCCTCCCTTTAAAAATTCGACATCTGAGTTAAAGTAGTCCTCAGCGGGTGTCTGGAAAATCATATCGAGAGAAAAGCTATGGCAGATCACATCATTGTTGCAGTAACCGGCGCCTCGGGGATGCTCTACCTAAAAGCGCTTCTTCAGCAGTGCGAAAAACAGGATGAGCTGGTGATCCACGGGATCTGTTCCGAGTCCGGCAGGGACGTGTTGAGGATGGAGCAGGGGATTGAACCGGGTGCACTGCCGGCGGTATCCCGCTGGTTTGGCATCGACGATTTTGCCGCTCCTCCCGCATCCGGTTCCAGTGTCTACCGGGGGATGGTGGTGCTGCCGTGTTCCATGGGAACCCTGGCCGCGATCGCCAACGGTCTCTCCATCAATCTCATTCACCGCAGCGCTGATGTTATCCTCAAGGAGCGGAAAAAACTGATCCTCGGTGTGCGGGAAACCCCGTTGAACCGGACTCATCTCCAGAATATGCTCAAGGCCCACGACACCGGCGCGGTGATCTGTCCACCGATGCCGAGTTTTTATTTCAAGCCCAGAAGCCTCGAAGAAGCAGCTTTGAGTTATGCGTGGCGGGTCATGGACCAGCTCGGCCTTGAGCCCGAGGGAAGGAAGCGGTGGGGGGAGCATGAGTCATTTTGTTGAGAAGATAGCGATTCTGCTTGAAATGATTAAGTTCAAGCTGACTCTCTTCGCGATGCCGTTTGCCTTTACCGGCGCCTTTCTGGCTGCAGACGGCATCCCGGAAGTAACCGTTTTCTTCTGGGTAATCGTGGCGATGATCGGCGCCAGGACAGCGGCGATGGGGTTTAACCGTATCGTCGACCACAAATTCGATGCGGACAATCCGCGCACAGCAGGCCGGGCCCTGCCGGCAGGCGCCGTTCGTCCGGCAGAAGCATGGCTGATGGTCGGGGTTTCCGCAGGTGTCTTTTTTTTCGCCTGCTTTATGCTCAACAGCCTTACTCTGCTGCTCTCACCCTTTGCCCTCGGGCTGACATTCTTTTACTCGCTGACCAAACGGTTTACCAGTTTGTGCCATCTTGTTCTCGGGCTCGCCCTTGCCTTCGCACCTCTCGGCGGCTGGGTTGCCGTCACCGGCAGCCTGGCGGCCTATCCGTTTGTGCTGTCCTTCGGCGTACTCTTCTGGGTGGCCGGATTTGATACCATATACGGTTGTCTCGATGCCGACTTTGACAGAAAAGCGGGTCTGTATTCGCTTCCGTCCCGGCTTGGGCGTACAAACGCTTTCCGGCTCGCCGTCTTCTTTCACCTGCTGGCCTTTGCTTTATTCACCGCAACAGGTATACAGAGCGGACTCAATCATTTTTATTATATCGGGCTGGCGTTGACTGCCGGGGCACTTTTTTACCAGCACCTGATCGTTACCCCACGTGACTTGTCGAGAATAAATGCCGCATTTTTTTCGATGAACGGTTTTATCAGCGTGACGATATTTTTCGCCACCTGGCTCTCTCTGGCAACCTCATGAAAGGCCAGTCCATGACCAGGCTGACTGCTCTGATACTCGCCTTCTTCCTGTCCGGTGCAGCCGCAGTGAGCGTTGCGGCAGCCCCAAAACAGGACGTGACAGATCGTTCCGTAAACCAGTCGATTGCCTACGGCGTGATCGACCCGGCATTTGTTCCCGTTGCCTATTCGGGCGGAGAATTCTTCCGCTACGACATTTCCTACACCGGCGGTTTTAAACTCGGGGAGCTGCACCTTGCTCTCAGAAAAAACAGCGAAAAAGCTGACAGCTATTTCATCGAGGCCCGGGTGACCACCGAAAACGGCATGTTCTCAAATGTCTATCCAATCGAGGACATCCATGTCACCCAGGTCTCCGGTCCTCAGCGGCTGCCCTTTCATTACGAGGTCTGGCAAAAGGAGGGGTACGGGTACGAGGCGCACCGGGTTACGCGCTATGACCAGAAAAACAGGCGTATCTCCTATTATGTAAACGATGATCCGGTGATAAATTTTGAGATCAGCGATACCACGCAAAACGAATTCTCCTCTTTTTTTGCCAGCAGGCTGATGGGGCTGGTGCCGGGTGAATCGTTTATTGTACCCACCTTTGCCGACCGGAAGCGGATCGAGGTCGTTGTCAGGGTAAAAAAGCGCGAGGTTCTCGAAAAAACGGTGCTTGGCGATGTCGAGACCGTTGTCGTGGAACCGATAATGACCTTCAGCGGCCTCTACGACAAGCGCGGTGATACGGTAATCTGGTATACTGATGACCGGTGCCGGGTGCCGGTCAAGATAAACTCCAAGATCCTGATCGGCTCGTTAACGGCAAAACTGGTATCATACCGCAACCCGATATGTGCTGAATATAACGGTGCGATTTTGGATAAATACCAGAAAAAACAAGCGAATAATAATTAATTGCAAACACTTACGAGAGAGGAGAAAACCATGGCGGATGCAGTGATACAAACAGATCTCAAAGCGCTCACGCTTGTCCATCAGGGCAAGGTCCGGGACATGTACATGATCCCCGGTCACGACGATAAACTGCTGATGATCGCAAGCGACAGGATTTCAGCCTATGACGTGGTCATGAACGATCCGATTCCGGGTAAGGGAAAAATTCTCACCCAGTTGTCCCTTTTCTGGTTCGAACTGCTCGGCGATATCGTCGACAATCACCTGATTACCGCCGATGTCTCAAAATTTCCGGAGATATGCCACCAGTACGCTGACGTCCTCGAGGGCAGGTCCATGCTCGTCGTGAAAACGAGTCCCCTGCCGGTCGAGTGCATTGTCCGCGGTTATATTTCCGGCTCATTCTGGAGCGCCTACAAGAAAAATACGACGGTATGCGGTTTTGAACTTCCCGCCGGCATGAAGGAGTCAGATCGCTTTCCCTCTGTCCTGTTTACCCCGTCAACAAAAGCGGAAATCGGTGATCATGACGAGAATATCTCGCTGGAGCAGCTGAAAAACATTGTTGGAGCTGAACGGGCAAACCAGATCAGTGAGATCAGCGTCAAGCTCTACGAGAAAGCGGCTGATTATGCGAAGCAGAAGGGGATAATCATAGCCGACACCAAGTTTGAGCTCGGGGAAAAAGATGGCAAGCTGATACTGATAGACGAGGTGCTCACCCCCGATTCATCGAGATTCTGGCCGCTTGATGAATACACGCCGGGACAGGGGCAGCCGAGCTTTGATAAACAGTTCCTGCGCGATTATCTGTCGACGCTTGACTGGGACAAAAAGCCGCCGGCCCCGCCGCTGCCGCAGGAAATTGTCGAAAAAACCCGCCTGCGCTACGAGGAGGCTGTCTCCAGAATCACCGGCTGAGCCTCGCGGCCGGACATGGTGCCGCCTGCAGGGGGAAATGGTAAGCCGAGCGGCTTGAGATTTCCTCCTGCGGTGATCTTTTGCTGCGCGTTGATCCCAATTCTTACTCCGCCTCCCTTTTCTGCAGACAGTACCTGAGGCTTTCTTCCAGTTCCGCTGCCTTGAACTGGTATCCTTTTTCCAGCAGCCGTTTGGGCGCAACCCTGGTGCTGGACAGGACAAGTTCGCTCCCCATCTGACCGAACACAGTCCGGGCGACAAAGGCCGGCATTTTCATGACCGTCGGCTTTTTAACGACCGCGCCGAGGGTTTTGGTGAATTCGTGGTTTGTTACTGGATTGGGTGAAACCAGATTCACCGGTCCGGATATCGTCTTCTCATCGAGAAGAAAATGGATGATCGAGACGATATCCCGGATGTCTATCCAACTGACGTACTGTTTTCCGCTTCCGACGATCCCGGCGATGCCAAGCCTGAACGAGGGAAGCATTGTCGACAGGGTGCCGCCGCTGCCGCTGAGCACCATGCCAATCCTGGTGTTGACGACACGCATGCCCGCCGCTCCGCTGCTCCCCGCCGCTGCCTCCCAGCGCCTGCAAACCTCGGCGACGAAATTGTCGCCGCTCTCGCTGGCTTCGTCAAGCACGGAATCTCCCTGGTCCCCGTAGTAACCGATCGCAGAGGCGCAAATAAACACTTCAGGGCGCTGTTTCAGCTTCGAGCAGTAGTCGACCAGTTCCCGGGTACCGTTGACTCTGCTTTCAAGTATCAGCTTCTTCTTGCGCTTCGTCCACCTGCCGCTCGCGATGTTTTCCCCGGCCAGGTGAATGACCGCGTCAAAGGTAAGCGAAGCACCCTGGCCGTTGAGCCGGTCGAAATTCCAGACCCCCCCACCACCAGGGCTCCTGTTGCGCTGGAGGCTGAAAATCGAGTGCCCCTTGTTGACAAAATGTTCGACGAGTGCACTGCCGATAAGCCCTGATGCTCCGGTGATGAGGATATTCATTAGAGAGACTCTCCCTGGTCTGGTGAGCGGTGATTGTCTTGACGCGACAGCTTTTTGACAACGCGCCTGCCGTCAAGCAAGTGGTGAAGGGCAAGATATGGATGAAAAAAAACCATGCGGGGCCCCGAGAACCTCATCACCTCGATGATCCCGGAGCGCCTGGCCGGGCTGTAGCAGTGCACCGGGCACTTTGCGCAGGTCGGCTTTTGCTCGGCGAAGGGGCAGTGTGACAATCTTCTCGTCGCATAGGTTTCCAGTTCACGGCACTGCTCGCAGAGGGTCGAACCGCTGTCGTGGTGCGAGCGGCAGTACATCGCTATCATGGCACTGACCGTGGCGAGCTCCCGGCGCAGGCGCGGCGGGAGTGCTGAAACGGCTGCGAGTCTTTCCTTGCTGGAACCTGTCATCACCTGGTCCTGCGAAATAAGTTTAGAGCCACTGACTGCTTTCGGCAATGATCATTTCCGCTACCAGCTCCTGGCTGCTGTCATCGCACGGGATGACGATGTCTGCATAGCGGAGGTAGAGTTCATGGCGCTCGTTGAACAGATCGACGAAGCTCTGATCCGGCCGCTTGGCCAGCCCCCTTGTCTCATAATTGGTAATCCTTGATTTTAAAGTCGCAAGGGTTGCGTCGAGAAAAACAACGAGGCCGTCATTTTTCAGGTGAACCATCGCCGGCTCACTATAGGCGGCACTGCCTCCCGTAGCGATGATGTGGTTGCGGCACCTGACATCGAGCAGCACCTCCTCCTCGATCTTTCGCAGGGCCATGTGGCCCCTGCTGTCGACGATCTCCTGGAGGGAAGCTTTGGTGATCAACTGTATCAGGATGTCGGTGTCGAGATAGGGGCGGGTCATCATCTTTGCCAGGATGATGCCGACCGTGCTCTTTCCGGAACCGGGCATACCGATGAGGATGATGTTGGAATCAGGTGGTCTGTTCTTCATGGGCATAGAGTTGTCCGCTGATAAATTGAACGAGGATGAGGGAACCAAGGCTGAGCAGGGCCCCGCTGAAAAAAACAAGGCGATAGTCGATCATCCAGAGCAGTCCGCCGAGCACCGGCAGGAAAACGGAGGCGATATGGTTGATGGTAAAACCGACCGCCATGCTCGGGGCGATATCTCTAGGATCGGCAATTTTCTGGAAAAAGGTGCGTATGGCAATGGCAAAATTAAAGAATATATGGTCTGCGATATAGAGAAATCCCGCGATGATTTTCGAATCCACAAGACCATAGGCGATAAAAATAATGATGAGAAAACCGTATTCGACCGAAAGCACTCGGCGCTCGCCATAACGAACGATACACCTGCCGATAAATGGACTGAGAAAAAAATTGATGAAATTGTTGAGCAGGAAGAGGGCGGCTACCTCGGGCACCGTATATGAAAATTTCTTAACCAGCAGAAAAACCGCAAAGGCGATGAAAATCTGACGTCTGGCACCGGCCATGAAGGTCAGGGCATAATAGAGCCAGTATCTGCTTTTAACAATCATCTTTTTGTGCTGCGGAACAAGGGTTGTATCGACCGGGTCTCTGGTCAGCGCCCAGACTGAAGCAGAGATGATGAGCACGCCGAATACAATATAGAGGAAAACAAAATCAAGAAACGGTGAAAGTGCAAATATCGCCAATCCTGAAATGATATTGCTGGCCGCCGCAATGCTCCTGAGTTTGCCGAAAACAACGGGCGCTGTGCTCTTGTCGAAGTACTGGAGGGTAAGCGATTGATTGGTCGTCTCAAAGTAATGGAAGCCGAAACTCATTATCAGGGTGGTGAAGGCGAGGCCATAAAAACTCGGGAAAACACCGGTCAGTGAAATTCCGGCACCGAGCAGGAGAACAGAGAAAGCTGACAATCTGTGCTCCCTGACAAGCAGCAGCAGGTAGACAACGAGCAGCGAGAGAAACCCCGGCACCTCTCTGACCGACTGCAGAATTCCGATATGGTAGCCATCGAGGTTGACGACATGGACGGCAAAATTGTCAAACAGGGTGCGCCAGACGTGCAGCCCGGCGGTTGAACAGATGGTGAGTACCATCAGGAAGAGGTACATTTTATTGTTCTTACAGGAAATCATCGGGCTCAGGTAACCACGGCATTGAGAAATTTTGCATGCTGCAGGCTAATTAAAAATTTGTAAATTTACAATAGGTTGTATAGAATCTTAAAAGAATAGTCGATAAAATAACGGCAACACCGCCTGCTGGCATCGGTTGCGCCGGCAGGAAGTGGCCGCTTTGAAACGTGACATTGATTATACAGTCATTTCTGATAAGATTTAAACAGGCCGAGACATTGCGCAAGGACGTATTGAAAGAAGAGAACCGCTTTAAATCGTTACGACTCAAGGAGAGACAATGCCATGGGTAGCTTCCTCGACAGGATTTTCGCCTTTATCGAATCAACCCAGCTTCCGGAGCAGATCACCGCAGTGGACTATGGTGGCTTGTTCACCAATCCCTGGTTTCTCATTCCCTTTATCTGTTTTACTGTTTACCTGATCTATAAACAAAAATGGCGCGACATCATCTTTGTCATCATTTTCATCGGCATCTGGGTTGTGAGTGGCACAAATTATATGCAGACCCTCGTCGTTGGAGAAGAACTCCAGGTGAGCAAGGTGCTCCCGGTGCTTTTCGGCGGTGCGGTTGTCCTCGGAATCGTCATATATCTATTGTTCGGGAGGTCCGATTGAGCGACGCTCCTGGTTTGCTTACTGTCCCGTGATGCTGATGTTAAGAATAACGATCCTCTTTGGTTTTATTGTCAAATATGCAGTTTAGAAACGGTGTTTTCATCATAACCGAAGAAAAAAACTGTCCCCTCTACAATGCGGGGGAAGAGATGGAGGTGAACGAAGGCGCGTTCAAACTCCCCGCCAGTAAGCCGACCTGTCTCGTTCTCGCCAAAGACGTTATCGAACTTGTTTCCGAAGACGTCGCCTTTGAGTCTTTGCAACAGGGTGCGAGCAAGAAGACAAAATTTGAATGCGGCGGCTGCGCCGGCATTATCCGCTTCGAGTTCAAGAAAGAAAAAGGATATGCGACGCTGCAGATGAAACTGCTTGCCGCAGCCGAGAGGAAAGACAAAATACGGCTGGTGGCTAGTTATGCCGGTACCCTGCGGTCAATCTCCCTTTTCAGTTCATTATCCGATGATGACCTACTTGATCTCGCCACGCTGCTCGAATTTGCCGATTTTGAATGGGGCTTTCCGATAGCCCAGCGGGGAGATCCCGGTTCACAATTGTACATCATAATCAGCGGCAAGGTCGAGGTCGTCGATGATGAAGGCGTTGTCCTTGCAGAGATGGGGCCGGGCGATGTTTTCGGAGAGATGAGTCTTTTGTCGGGTGAACGGGTGACTGCCACGATTATTGCAGCAGAACCCTGTGAGATCGCTACGATGAGCCAGAAAAATTTCCGGCACATCCTCAATAAATATCCGGCACTGCAGATTTTTTTCTACAAGCTGCTGGTCAACCGGATCACTACAGTCAACGTTCAGCGGGCGGAAGAACTCTCTTCCGGCATGGTAGGGCAGCTATCCGACATTTCGGTTGTTGAATTATGCCAGATGATAAACAGCAACCAGAAGACAGGCTATTTGAAGCTGGAGTCAGCCGACGTCAGCGGCCGGCTCGTCTTCAATGAAGGGGAGATCATCAAGGCCTATATCGGCATGGCTGAGGGAAAAGAGGCCTTTTACGACATCCTTGAATTGACGGAAGGGCGTTTCAAGTTCATCCAGGGGCTGTCACGCTCTGAAAAGAAACTGCCGGTCATCGGCGGCTTCATGGGCATGCTCATGGAAGGAATGAAACGACTCGACGATCGACGCCAATGATCGTTGCTGTCCCCAAAATCGCGTCTCCTCCGGATCCTGTGAGGGAGCCCTGTTTTTTCAATGGCTGACCAGTATCAGCGTGGATAACCTGTAAACGGGTTTTCAGATGAAACGGAGGCAGCTCAAGCACCATGTCGTAGCCCTGCTGCAGAACGAAACACTGACAGCTGTCCACAAAAGGCTTTCTGCCTGCGACCAGAAATCGCTGATCAATCCACTTATTTCCTGTCTTTGCCATACAGATGAGAAGGTGCGCTGGCATAGCGTCAGTGCGCTTGGTCCCGTGATCAGTGCGATCGCTGCGCAGGAATTTGAATCCGCCCGCCTGGTCATGCGCAGGTTTTTATGGATGCTCAATGACGAATCGGGAGGAATCGGCTGGGGTGTTCCAGAGGCGCTGAGCGAGGCCATGTATCACAATGACAGGCTGGCAGCCGAATATATGCACATGCTGGTTTCATATGCGCGAGGCGACGGCCCTGAGTTGTTTCAGGACGGTAATTTTATCGAGCTTCCGCTGCTGCAGCGCGGGGTTTTGTGGGGGCTCTGCAGGCTGGCTGAAAAATATCGTGAGCAGCTGGTGAAAAAAGAAGCCCACGAGAACATCGGTTTTTACCTGTCCTCGGAGGACGCCCAGGTGAGGGGTACTGCATCCCTGCTCTGCGGGATGCTGGGCAGACACGAATTCACATCTTTTCTGCAGCTGCTCAGTGAAGACCCGGAGACGGTCAGGATCTACCGGGACGGGCAGATGGAGAACTATTCTGTCGGCAGGCTGGCCTTGGCTGCGTTGTCGGCGCTGAAGCGCAGGCGGTGAAGGTCGTGACCAGGACCTTCAGGACAAATCTCCCGGTGGCATATCGAGAACTGCTTCACCTCCCAGGCTGTACCCTCCATCGGCAACGATCACGCTTCCCGTAACATATGATGCCTTGACGGTGAGATAGTAGACGAGATCCGCGATTTCCTCGGGGCGACCTGTTCTCTTGAGAAGCGTATGCTCTATCAGTGCCTCCTGCGAGGCAGGAGGGAGCAGGTTCCAGCCCCTGGTATTCTCTCCGTGTCTTCCCTGGACGAGCCCGACCATAACCTCATTTACTCGAACGCTCAGGCCTGCTTCCCTGGCCCAGGTTTCAGTCAATGACTGAATTCCACGATTTGCAGCACTGTAGCCATCGCTGAACAGCTGAGAAGCCGGGCCGGACCTGCCGGTTCTTCCGGCGATGGATGAGATGTTGGTAACCGAGCCGCCGCCGCTTTTACGTATCAGCGGCAGGCAGCGGTGAAAAAGTTCCCACTTGGCCTTGAGCGTGGTATCGAACTCGAGCTGCCACTGCGATTTGTTCACCGAGCGGTCGTATGAACCGTGAACAACCGGCATACCGCCTCGCTCGATATTGTTGACAAGATAATGGAGGCAGCCGAACTGCTTTTCGATTGTGGCGATGAACTCCATGGTCTCCTCGGGTTCCGTCAGATTGCAGGGGGAAGGGAAAAAGGAGTAGCCGCTGCGGCTGAAGTCTTTGACCATGTCTTCCACAGATCCCGGCCAGTCGTCAATATACGGCAGGACCAGCGATATGCCGGCGCTGCCGAAGGCATGGGCGATAGCTCTTCCGAGAGGGCGGCTTGCACCGGGTATGATGACAACTTTTTCAGCACCATTCATGACGGTCGGTGGCTCTTTTTACTCTTCCTGAGATCAAGATCGAGCAGGGCAAAATTCTGCTGCTCAATCTTTTTCTGATCATTCTTGGTCACGGCGCAGCAGATTATGCTGCCATGCAGCGGCTGAGAGATGATCTCAGCCGCTGCCTTCTGGCCGTTTAAAAACGCTTCAAGGCCCCCGGCTTTGATCCATCGTGAGTAGTTCCGGTAATGATCGGAGCCAGCACATTTTTCGATAAACGGCAGCAGGCATCGACCGATCAGGCTCTCGACGAGGCCGGAAGGAGGCGGGTTGAAATCGGCAATAACGAGTGCCCCGCGCTCTTTGAGCAGTTTCTGACAGTTCCTGTAGAGTGTCCCGGCTGCAGCAGGGTGCTTCTCGTGAAGGGCCAGGGAGAGGATGACACAGTCAAAAGAGCCGGCCGCAAAAGAATCCTGTTCGGCGTCGAGGAGATAAAACTCCGTTCTTTCTGAACATGTACTTCTCGCTCTCTCCAGCATTGCAAGTGAATTGTCAATGCCGCAGAGTTCCATGCCGGCCCGGTCAAGACAGCGCAGCTGTGCTCCGGTACCGCAGCAGATATCGACAATATGACGATAGTTCTTGTGAAAGACAAAGGTTCGTATGTCCTCCCGCAGCTGCTTGAGTGCTGCTGAGAAAAGCAGGTCATATATCTTTGCTGTTCGGCGGTAATCGTCTTTCATGCCGCAGGAGACTCTCATTGAATGAATAATGACGGGATTACCCTGTAATTCCAGACCAGATGGCAAAAGTAAAGGATAAAGAACAAATTTGTATTAAAACGATTCCTTGAATTGACCCAAAACAGATATATGGTAGCACAGTGCAGTATATCCGTATTTTTTCAATCAACAGGTTGTTTACCATGAAAATAAGATTCTTCATATCCGCAATCGTTTTATCACCGCTCTTGAGCGGATTAGTTTTCTCCAGCACGGCAGCGGCTTCAGCAGCGCAGAGCGAATCGTGTGTTTCTCAGGAATGGCCGCATGAACTCAGTGAGCTGGCACCAGATCCCGATATTGTCTTCGGCCGACTCGACAACGGATTTCGTTATGTCCTCAGGAAAAACGAGAATCCGAAGAATCGAACAGCAATACAGCTCAACGTGAATGCCGGGTCGCTCAATGAGCTGGACGAGGAAAGCGGCATCGCCCATTTTCTCGAACATATGGTATTCAACGGTTCCACCCATTTCAAACCCGGGGAATTAATCGATTACTTCCAGGACATCGGCATGAGCTACGGTGGAGACACCAATGCCTATACAACCTATGAGGATACGGTATACAAGATTATCCTGCCGGCCTCTGACAGAAAAATGCTCGAAGACGGTCTCCTTGTCATGCGCGACTACGCCAGCGGGGCGCTGCTTGACCAGGCTGAAATTGATCGCGAGCGAAACGTCATATTGGCGGAAATGAATGAGCGCAACACCGCATCCTTCAGAACCTACAAAGAGAGTTCCCGGTTCTCCCTGGAGGGGACACTGGTGCCGGAGCGTTTTGCCATCGGCCGAAAAGATGTCCTGGAAGGGGCAGGCAGAGGGCTGATTAAACGTTTCTACGAGAAATGGTATCGACCCGGGAATATGTTCCTTGTCATGGTCGGAGACTTCGATACAGCGGTGGCTGAAACAGTCATCGCGGAACAGTTCAATACCATGAAAGCAAGCGCTGAGCCCTTCAGCTGTCCGGACTATGGTACATTGGACCACAAAGGTATCGACACGTTTTATTACTACGAGCCAGACCTTGGCTACACCTCGGTTTCAGTTGAAATACTTGGAAACAAGAAGCCTGAGAATGACTCCTTCCAGCTACAGTTAAAAAATCTCCATCGTTATATGGCGGCGCGGATCATTAATTTCAGGCTGGACCAGGAACGTGAAAAACAGGACAGTGTTTTTTCCTCGGGCCATTTTTATTTCAATTCAATCCTCGATCGTTTTCAGCAGTCGGCTCTTGTTGCCCGGACGAGTGGGGAAAACTGGAAACCGGCATTGGCCGGCATAAACCGTATCATAAATCAGGCAATCGAATATGGTTTCAGTGTTGAAGAGACGGAGATGGTCAAAGAAGAACTCATCGGTTACCTGAGGCGTGGTGTACTGACATCGAATACCAGGGACTCGCTTGCTCTTTCCCGGGATATTATCAACTCGATTAACAGCAACCGCGTTATCCAGTCACCGCTGCGGGAAGAGCAGTTGTACGCAACGCCGATCAGGAACACGACCCCGCAGGATCTTCATGACGCGCTGCGTGAGATCTGGGGTCAGGATGTGCGGCTGGTTGAGGTTATCGGTGACGCACAAATTGACGGCGGTGACCCGGAAGAGGTCGTCAAACAATACTACGACATGCTCCAGCAGCAGGAAATCGCGCAAAAATCCATTGAAAAGCTGCCGGATTTTCCCTACTTACCGGAAACGGATGAAATTGGGCCGATAAAACGTGAGCGGCTGGAGCTGGCCGATGCCACCAGGTTCATTTATGCGAACAACATGGTGCTGAACGTCAAGAAGACCTTGTTTAAAGAAAACAGCGCTGCCGTTGCCGTTCATTTCGGTGATGGTGAAAAAAGTCTGCCGAAAGCAGGTCTTTCCCTGCTTGCCGAAGCTGTTGTCAACCGCTCGGGTACGGGAACCCTCAGGGAATCTGAAATCAGCAGGGTCCTGGCGGGAAGTTCGGTCAATTACCGGTTCAGGATCGGTGATGAATCGCTCAGCCTGGCAGGCAATGCGCTGTCCTCCGATCTGGAAACCCTGCTGCAGGTCTTCCAGGCTATCGTGCTTGATCCCGGTTTGAGAAGCGATGCTTACGAGTCGGCAATGAAACGATTTGAAATCATGTACCGGGGGATGAACAGTGATATAAATGGAGCAGCTGAACTGTATCTGGCACCCTTTTTCGCCGGGAATGCTTTGACAGAGAAAATGCCGAGCTGGGAAGATTTTAAAACACTGACGCTCGACGATGTCAGGGCGTGGCTGCTGCCGCAATTTGAAAAGGCGTCACTTGAAATTTCAATCGTCGGAGATGTCGAGGAAGCCGAAATTGTGACGCTCGTTTCAAAATATTTTGGCGGCCTTGCCTCAAAGGAGTACCGGGAGATGAAGACGGCAATTGTTCCCCTTTTCCCCGCCGGCAAATCCCATGAGGTTTCAATTGGTCTCAAGGAGGACAAGGCGCTGGTCCAGATGGCCTGGCTGACCGATGACTTCTGGGATATCAAAAAAACGAGGAGGCTGCATGTCCTGGCGGCTCTCATTGACGAACGGTTGCGGAAACTGGTGCGCGAGAAATCAGGTGAGAGCTATTCTCCTGCAGCTTTCAGCACGAACAGCAGAATTTTTCCAGACTACGGGAAAATCGTCATCGAGGTCATGACCGATGCTGAATCGCTTGACCCGGTCGTCGGGCAGATCGGCGAGGTGATCCAGTCATTTCATGACGACCCTGTCGGAACTGACGAGCTCGAGCGTTCGAAACAGCCGGCGATAACCTCGATCAAGGAGCACATCCAAACCAATGGCTACTGGCTGTCGAGCGTCTTGTCCCTGTCAACCCGTCATCCCCAGATACTTGACTGGCCGACCACCCTGCTCGATGATTTCAGCTCGATCAGCGCGGCGGACGTCTCCAAACTCGTTGCTGACTACCTGGTTGCCGAACGTCGCGCTGTCGGCATTATTCGAGCGGAGCGCGGTGACTGAGCCGCAAGACTTCGCTAGTTCGCGGCTGCCGGCAGGCCCTCGCGGTCAATCATTGTCTTCATGATCTGCTGCTTTGCCATTTCAGTCTGTTCCTTGAGATAATCAGCCTGCTCATCTGTGCGGATTTTTTTCTGGGCATCAAAGAAACTGGTGCGCTTCCTGATCGTTTTCTGCCAGGCGTCATAATGGCTGAGCAGGGTGTCACCAATCTCGTTATTTTTCAGCTTTTCATCGAGCTTGTTATTGATCTGCGGAAGATAATTCGCCAGTTCGGAATCTTTGCGAATGCCAAAAGAAAAATCCTGAGAGGTAACTGCCGGGTCCAGGATTGAAACCGCATTCTCTCCCTGCAGGAGTCCGGTATAGATGAGCGCGGTGTAGAGGTCAATAAGCAGGTAATCTGCCTCCAGCAGGCTGAGGGCCCTGAGAGCGCGATCAATCTGGTAATACTGCATGTCCAGCTTTTCTCTGCTGAATTCGTCAAATGGTTGTCCGTAGCTTTCACCAATAATGCCGACTCCTTTTTTTCCGATAAGAGCATCCCATGAAGAAAAGATGAATTCCCGCCCTTTTTTAACCAGGAGTACGGTCGGCTGGGAGAGGTACGGATCGGAATAGAGCAGAAACGGTTCTCTGTCCTTGTTTTTATCGGTGTAGACGAGCATGTCTATCTCACCGCTGCGTATTTTTTGCTGCACGTTCTGCCAGCTGCCGAAAATTTTGAATTCATAGGGAATGTCGAGATCATCGAAAATGGATTTGACGAGATCAGGTCCAAGGCCGACCAGCTCCTGGTATTGTTCCCAGACGACCGGCGGCGCGTTGGGATTTCCCGATACCGTAAAGGCGTCGGCAGCATACAGGGATGGCGTGAAAAGCAGAAAAAGGAAGGTAGAAATATGAATGGTAAAATGGCGAATATTCATGCTGGACTCCAGTAAAGTAGGGTGTTGTTCAATATGATGTGATCATGCAGTGAGCATAGATACCGTTGGGGTCATTGAAAAGCAAGAGACTTTGCAGTTCGCTGACGTTCGGCAGCAAACTTTTTATTTTCGGCAGGAACAATGACTGCTCGACAGCGGCGCTCAAAAACTTGGAATCAAGGGACCTGAGCAGCCGATTCCCCAGCGAGACAGGGGCGCTCAGGCTCTTTGTCCGATAGTCTTCGAGTCCTGCCAGTTCGGCGGCAGACCTGAGCGCGTCTGCCAGTGTTCCGAGCTGGTCGACAAGCCCTTCCTCCAGCGCCTTACCTCCCGCGAAAACGCGACCCTGGGCAATTGCCTGTACGTCGTCAGCCTGCATGTCCCTGCCTGCTGCGACAACTGACAGGAAGGTGCGGTAGCCGTGCTCGAGGGTCAGCTGAATAGCGTCTTTGACCTCTGCAGAAAGCGGTGCGCTTAAATCAAGCGACCCGGAAAGATTCGTCGTTCCAACACCGTCGCGGCGAATGCCGAGAGTGCCGAGCGTGTTTTCAAACGTCGGTATGGCCATGAAGATGCCGATCGAGCCGGTCAGGCTGTTGGCGGAGGCAACGATCCTGTCCGCATCGGCAGCTATCCAGTAGGCACCTGAAGCGGCCACAGTGCCCATGGATACGACAACCGGCTTACCGGTTTTTTTCAATTCAAGGATTTCCTGTCTGATAACCTCGGATGCAAACGCAGAGCCGCCGCCGCTGTCAATCCGCAGAACCACCGCTTTGACCGCCGAATCCTGCGCTGCCTGGCGGAGCAGCGCGGTCAGGCTTGCCGCTCCGATTGCTCCGGGTTTGTTATGACCGGGTATGATTGTTCCCTGGGCGACGATCAGGGCCACGATATCCCGGTCCGTGCCGCCGTATTGATAAGAGCGCTTGACGTTTTTCAGATAGCGGTGCACTGCAACCTGTTTAAACCCTTGCTCCGCATCAGTTTCCGAGAGTGTGGCGAGATATTTTTTTATCTCGTGCTGCGGCAGTATTTCATCGACCAGGTTATAGTTTTTCGCAAGCCTGGCAAGATCTCCCTCCGCCTCTTTGAGGTTCGTCGGTACCTTGTTGATATAATTCTGTATATCAGCAGCGTCTATATGCCTCTGCACGGCAACATCGTGAATATAGTTGTCCCACAGTGCGTTCAGCCAGCTCCTTGACTGGTAGCGGTCCTCGGCCGACATGGAATTTCTCGTCAGCGGCTCAAGTGCCGATTTAAAAGATCCGACCCGGAAGACATGGTAGCTGATCTGCAGTTTCTCCAGTGCCTCCTTGAAGTAGAGGCGGTAGAGACCAAAGCCGTTGAGGTAAACGCCGCCCATCGGGTTGATAAAGATTTTGTCTGCGTAGGAGGCGAGGTAGTATTGATTCTGGTTGTAGTAATCCTCTGCAGCAATTACCGGTTTCCCGCTGCGGCGGAACTGCTCCAGCTGTCTGCCGATAACTGCCAGCTTATCCATGCCGGCACCGTCCATGTAGGCGAGATCAAGGAGTATGCCTGTTATCCGGGGATCATCCTCAGCATGATCGATGGCATCAAGGATATCCTGGAGGAAGGTCTCCCGCACCGGGGCTGCCAGACCGACCAGTTCATTGACTGCTTCTGCCAGGGGGTCACTCTCACTCTTCTGTTCAACAATTTTTCCGGTAATTGAGAGCCTGAGAAGCGCGTTGTCTTCGATGACAACTTCTCTGGATTGCAGAAAAGAAAAAACGATGACGCCGATAATCACTAGAAAAATAATATTGAGCGTCAATCTTCTGATAAAGGTAAAAAGAGTGCCAACAGCCTTGAGGATACGTGAAACGATAGAGAGGATTTTTTTCATCGGGGGTGTCCGGGAAGATAAGGTTGATTTGAACCTGGATAATAGCAGCAATAGCCAGCGAAGTAAATATTACACAATCCTGTTGAGAAGTTGATCTGTCGTTGCGCTGCGAGCTTGAGGAGGGGGGAAAGGAAGCGGCAGCTGGCGCGGTGTGGGGCTCCGTGCGGGAACTAACTGGGAGACCGAAAGGCCGACCAGCCGAACCTTCCGATACCCTGCTTCCGTGGCGTCAAGCAGGCGCGGGACCAGGCCGAGAATGTCCTCCGGGTGAACCAGTATGGCTTTTGCGGTGACCGACCTGGTAACGGTCGTGAAGTCGGCGTAGCGTATCTTCAGCGTCAATGTCTTGAACGCGCCTTTTCGGGAAGCAAGTGAATCGGCGATACGGGCAGTAAGCGTTGCGGCAATAGCGAGAATCTCATCAATGTCATTCGTATCGGATTTCAGGGTTGTTTCGGCACCGATGGATTTTCTTGTTTTGCTGGGTTTTACCGGTCGCGGATCCCGGCCTCTGACAATATCGTAATAAAAGAGCCCCTGTTTGCCGAACGAGTCGACAAGCTGCTCCCTGGTGTGGGCGCGGAGGTCGGCTCCGGTCCTGATGCCGATGGAGCGCATTTTTTTCTCGGTTACCTTGCCGACCCCGTAAAATCTACCGATGGGCAGCGACCCGAGAAACTCAGGAATCTCCTCGGGTTTGATCACGGTGATGCCCGCAGGCTTGTTGATATCTGAGGCAATTTTAGCGACAAATTTATTGCAGGAAACGCCGGCAGAGGCAGTCAGTCCGGTTTCAGCAAGGATCTGCGCGCAGATCTGCTGCGCAAGAATTGTTGCGGATTTCTGGTTCTTGTGGTTGATGGTGATATCAAGGAATGCCTCATCAAGGGAAAGCGGCTCGACAAGGTCCGTGTATTGTTTGAAGATCTGCTGAATTTTAAAAGATATTTCACGGTATCTCTCGATTCTCGGACGGATAAAAATAGCCTGCGGACAACGCTGGTAGGCCTGAAAACAGGGCATTGCTGAATGAATGCCAAATTTTCTTGCCTCGTACGAGCAGGCGGCCACGACACCCCGCGAGTCCGGTCGTCCCCCGACAATTACCGGCTTGTTCTGCAACTCGGGGTTGTCGAGCTGTTCCACGGACGCGTAAAAGGCATCCATATCGACATGAACTATTTTTCTGTTGCTGTTCATCGGAGCAGGAAATGCTGGTTTCAATTCACGGTGAAATCGCTTATTCAGTGCCAATCAGATGCAATTTACAGAAGCTGATTCACCGTGGCATAGACATGACGACTGCAGGTAATAAAATACCATGAGCAAGCAAAAAAAGAGAGTAATCATTGGTTCCACTGATCTATTTAAAGGTCTTCCTGACGAGCAGATCGAGATTATTGCCAACCTGAGCGTTGAAAAAAAATTCAGCAAAGGCGAGACAATATTCTTCGAAGGAGACGAAGCAACGGGTTTTTATATCATCGGAGACGGGCAGGTCAAGGTCTTCAAGATGAACCCGCTCGGAAAAGAGCACATTTTACATATCTTCGGCGCCGGAGAGCCCATCGGCGAGGTGCCGGTCTTTCACGCTCAGCCGTTTCCGGCGAGCGCGGAACCTCTCGTGGCAAGCCGCCTCATCTATATCCAGCGGCGGGATTTTGTCAATCTCATCAAAACCCATCCATCGGTATCACTCAACATGCTTGCCCTGCTGTCAATGCGGCTGCGGCAGTTTGCTACCCAGATAGAGAACCTCTCCCTCAAGGAGGTACCGTCACGGTTGGCCAGCTACCTGATTTATATGTCGGAAGAACAAGATGATACTGACATAATCCACCTTTCAGTATCCAAGGGACAGCTTGCCAGCCTGCTTGGAACGATTCCTGAAACGCTGTCACGGATATTTGCCAGGATGACAGATGAAGGTCTCATACGGGTTGATGGAAAGACCATTACCATCCTGAATCGTCAGGGATTGATGAGAAAACAGGCCTGAGCAGCGGCAGTCTCTCCTGGCGCACCTGCTCAACCTCGCCGGCAAACAGCTCCAATTCCTCACGTGGCGGTTTTTCCTCTGCAGGGTCAGTGATCACATAGTGACCGTTGGCAACACTGATCGCTGGCGGTCTATGATGTTTTTCAAAAAAATCATAGCCTTCCTTGAGATTGCGCCAGAATGTGATCCAGGGCGAATTACGCTGGGATCTGATATTTTTTTCGCTGAGCCGGAATGGAAAAATATGGACCTGAAACTGGGCCTGGCTGCCTTCAAGTGCTGCGTGGGCAAGGGTGTATATTTCGTCCATATGGTAGTCTGTCATTGCGAAACAGCCATCTGATGAGCATCTCCCATGAATCATCAGGGCGCTTCCCGACCTGTTGTAGGCGCGGTCATACTCGTTTGGGTACCCGAGATTAAAGGCGAGGTGGAAATCGCTCCAGGGATTCATCTGCTCATATCCCACAGAATAGAATCCTTCAGGACTCTGGCGATCCCCTTCGGTTAATTTCGGGCCAAGTGTTCCGGATCTGAAACAGATCGAATAGGTTTTATAGCGTTTGTATTCCTGACCGTCGGCAAGCCACAGCTCCAGTTCGTTTTCATGTTTGAAAATTCGTATAAGCAGTGGTGATCCCAGGCTCAGACGTTTAAGTGTGAGCCTCTTGTTTATCCGGGGCAGGGCCCGATGGTAAGCAGCTATGGAGACATGGCTGGCAGGGGGAAAACCGCTGTCTCCGGCCTCAAGGGGCGTGCCGTTCAGGATGATACCAGTGAGCAGAAAAAAGAGAAAAAAAGACATGTCTTCGTCAATACCGTCGGCGCCGGGGTGAATAGTGCAATGGGTACAGCACTCCATTTCTGACGGTCAATCTAACAGGCAGGCGGGCGGTTTGTCCAGTATCTGGTTCCAGAAAACAACCCCAGACTATTCTGCGGCGAAGGATAGTACCAGCAGAACAAGAGCGGCTGGCCGCACACGTTAGAGGCGGCTGTCAGTAGAGAAGGGTATTCATCAGAGGTTCCGAGGGTCCACTGATCATTTCTCCATCACGGTCCGTCCTCTGCAGGTTAAACATGGCAAGAACATTGTCGTCCATATAGAGCCGGTAGTTCTTGGACGAAATTACGGTGCTGTCATGAGGGTTTATGAGTCGAGCGGAAATATACATCGTCCGCTGAGTCCGGCTGATGGTGCCTACCAGGATTGCCTGTGCCTTCTGGCTCTGGTTGAGGCGGTTGAGGTCTCTTGAAAGAATGGTTTCACCCGATCCCTCCTCGATATGGAGGTTGTTCGTCAATTTAACCTCGTAGACGGTATAGCCCTGCTGAACAAAACGTGAGCCGATGTTGTCCTGCAGCAATCGACCAAAATGGGAGGTTATTTTTAAATTATTGTTGTCGACAAAGGTGGTGGTCAGCAGCGCCATTTCCTTCTGTCTCGGGATAAGCGGCGGGAATGCAGTTTTCACCAGATCGTCAGCAATAGTATACGAGAAGTCGATGAGATCGATGTCCTTTCCCAGGCTGTTTTCCAGCCTCGTTTCGTTGAAAACGGAACAGCCGGACAGGCATGCCAGAAGTGCCGTCAGGCAGGCGATATCGGTAAGATGTTTGGTAATGGTGCTGCGCAGCATGGACATGGTTACCTTTTCTAGCATGATTTAAATTCCTGTGGCGTCAGGGTAAGGGAGCGGAGGTGTCGTTGTCTGGGACGGTGAAGGCGCCGGGCCGTTATCGATTACGGCAGCCGCGGAAGCTGTTGCAGGTGAGGTCAGGCCGATTTCCGCGGGACCGGAAGGCTTCTGGTAGTGCCACGAGTCCTGATCGTTGATATAGTAAATATTTGAACTTCTGTAGAGATAACGGCCGTCGGCGACTACCGAGGTTGTGATAAGCACCTCAAAATTGCTTGAGGTGACATATGCGGCATTGGCAACATCGATGGTTCCGGCCCCGGCAAGCCATATAAGGTCCGCCGGCGCATTTCTGATCACGAGTATTCCGGCTGTCAGTGCTGTCAGCAGACCGGGTTTAATTGACCGCCAGGTGTTTCTGTGATGATAGACTGTCTGGGTCTTGTAGTTGATAACGAGGGCACTGCTGTCCTGTTTCTGACGTGTCGGCACACCGAGAGAGACGAGGTTGGTGATCAGCAGGTCTCTGAATGATTCTTCAAAAGCGGTTGATTCTGATCCCGGACACGGCTCATTCTCATCCCCGCAGGTTTCCCTGACGAAAACCGGGCTCGCCAGGTAGTCATTGAGAATCAGCTCATTGTTAATCTGGTTGGCCACGTCAGCAGCCAATACGTTCCAGTGATGGGTCGCCTGCATTTTTTTCTGTTCACTCTGAACGTATCCGGCAGGGTCAGGAATCCGGCCACAAGACACTGCCAGTGATGCTGCAACAAGAAGGGTTAGGCACAAGCGCATGGAATTTTCTCCGCTATTTGAAATGGATGATTCTGTATCGGATGTTTTATCGGAAAATAAAGGGATTTATTCATATATTTATCTGACAATATGTTATTTTCAGACTCAGGTGACCGGCAGAGCCAGCCGCAGAGCGAAATCTGTAGATAAAAACAATTGTTGCCCAGAATTATGATAGACCTGCACCTTCACTCAACGTATTCCGATGGCACGATGACTCCTTCAGAGCTTGTCAAGCTTGCAGCGGGCCTCGGTCTGTCTGCTGTTTCAATCACAGATCATGATACCGTCTCGGGTACCGGGGAGGCCCTGGACGAAGGGAAAAGGTGCTCGCTCGAAGTGGTTCCGGGGCTTGAGATCAGCGTGGAACACAAGGGGATGAACCTGCATCTGCTCGGCTATTGTTTCGACTGGTGTGACGGTAAACTGGTTGAAACCCTTGGAATGCTGCAGACCTCACGGGAGGTGCGGAACAGGAAAATTGTTTCAAAATTCCAGGAAATGGGTATTGACCTCTCTGAAGACGAGCTGCGAGAGGAGGCCGGAGAAGGGGTGGCGGGCCGGCCGCATTTCGCCAGGCTGCTGATGAAAAAAAAACATCGTTAAAACCAATGAGCAGGCCTTTGCCCACTATTTAAAAGCGGGCCGCTGCGCCTATGTGTCCCGCTTTGTTCTTGAAATCAGCGAGGCGATAGAGCTGCTGCATGAAGCAGGCGGTTTTGCAGTCGTGGCCCATCCGCTGCTGCTTCCCTGCTCCATGCCTGAGCTTTCCAGGATCTTGCGTGAACTCAAGCAGTTGGGGATCGACGGGCTGGAGACCTATTATCCGACACAGCGGGGAGATGCTTTTAAACAGATCAGGGCGCTTGCTCAGCAGTATCACTTGCTTGAAACAGGGGGAAGCGACTATCATGGTGACACCCGAAAGGGCACTTCGATAGCCGGGGCATCGAAAAAATTCCTGGTGCCGGACGAATTAATGAATACACTGAGAAAACAGAAAGAGCGTATCGATCAAAAAAGATGATTAAAACGGAAGGACAGTAACATGCACGCAATTCTTGTAGTAGATGATGAACCCAATTACCTGATCGTCTTGTCTGAACTTTTGCGGGATGAAGGCTTTGAGGTTTTCACCTCGCCCACCGGGGAAGAGGCGCTGGCAATCGTCAAGGAAGTCGATCTGGACATGGTGATTTCCGACATGCAGATGCCCGGAATGGATGGGATGGCGCTGCTTGGCGAGATCAAGCGGCTTGACGAGGATCTGCCGGTCCTGATCATCACCGCCTATGCCGAAGTGGACAAGGCGGTTAAGGCCATGCAGGCAGGAGCCTTCAGCTATCTCGCAAAACCGTTCTCAAACGATGAACTCATTGTCTCTATCAATAAAGCAGTAAGCCACCGGAGCCTGCTGCAGGAGAACATCAGGCTCCGGCAGGAAATCCGGGAACGTCACAGTTTCGGGGGGATGATCGGTAAAAACCCGCGAATGAAGCAGGTATACGAGCTGATAGAAAAAGTTGCTCCGACACCGGCATCGGTGCTGATCAGCGGTGAGAGCGGTACCGGAAAAGAACTCGTGGCGAAATCGATTCATGTGAACAGTCCCAGGGAGCCCCACCCCTTTATATCGGTTGATTGTGCCGCCCTGACCGGAAATCTGCTTGAAAGTGAGCTGTTCGGCCATGAAAAAGGAGCCTTCAACGGGGCCGCGGCGATGAGAAAGGGTAAATTTGAATTAGCCGACGGGGGAACAATTTTTTTAGATGAAATAAGCGAGATTCCGCTGCCCCTGCAGTCAAAGTTATTGCGTCTTCTTCAGGAACACACGCTCGAGCGGGTAGGGGGGACAAGAACGATACCTGTTGATGTGAGAATTATCAGCGCCACCGGTAAAGAGCTGAAAGAAGAGGTGCAGGCCGGCCGCTTCCGGGAAGATCTTTTTTATCGGCTGAATGTCATTCACCTGGTCCTGCCCCCGCTCAGGGAAAGGCTGGACGACTTGCCGCTGCTCGTTCAGTTCTTTGTGCACAAATGTTCAGAAAACCTGGGAAAAGAGAATTTGCAGATATCACCGGACGCGTTGCGTCTGCTGATGACCCTGCCCTGGGAAGGAAATGTCAGGGAGCTGGAAAACACGATTGAGCGAGCCGCTATTCTCTGCAATGACGAGATGATTGAACCAGAAGATGTTCAGCCGGAATCAGTTTCCGTCGACTCGAGTGCCACGTGGATGCAGGAGCTTGATCTTGTCAGCCATATTCCCGATTCTGTAAAATTAAACGATGTCCTGTATATCATCGAGGAGAAGATGCTGACCCAGGCCCTGGAGGAATCCAACTATGTCCAGGCCCACGCGGCTGAGATTCTGGGCATTACAAAGAGCCTGCTGCAGTATAAGATGAAAAAGTACGGGATAAGCAAGCAGAAACCGGAATAAATACTACTTGTCGCCGCCCCATTGCAGTTTGTTCCTCAAAATTTCAAAATAGTCCCGGTTTTTTGAAGAAATGAGGTGAAGCGGATGCTCTGCCGTCTGAATTTCAAGAATGTCCCCGGGGAACATGTCCCAGGATACCTGCCCGTCAATGATAATTTTTGCACTCCGGTCATGTTTGTCAGCCATGAACTGAGAGGTGATGATTTGTTCCGGCGGCAGTATTATCGGTCTGCTGCTCAACATGAACGGACATATCGGTGTAACAAGAATTGTCGACAAGCCGGGGTGAACAAGCGGTCCACCGGCAGAGAGGTTGTAAGCGGTGGAGCCTGTCGGCGTTGAGAAAATGAGCCCGTCTGCCTTGTAAGTCGTGATGAGATGCCCGTCGGCACTTGTCGACAGCAGGAGCAGCTGATCTAGCGTGTGCTTGTTAATGACGACTTCATTCAAGGCAAAGGAATAATTGCTCTTGCTGTCGCCTCGTATGCGCCGGGCTTTGAGCATTTGCCTCTTTTCCATGGTGACCGAACCCGAGAGAATGTCGTCGAGCGCGGTGCTGCTCTCGTCTCTTGTCAGTTCGGTCAGGAAGCCGAGGTTGCCGAGGTTGATGCCGATAACCGGAATTGAGTAGTGGGCGGCTTTTTCAGCGACGTGCAAAAGGGTTCCATCGCCCCCGAGGATAATGAGGATGTCCAGGTCCGGTACAATCCTGTTCAACTCTGTTGCAACCTTGCGGGCCTCAAGCCAGTTTTTCAGTTCCCGGCCATAGGCTACCGCCTCTGGGTCATCAATCTTGGTTATAATTCCGGCCCGGCTGACCTTGAAATCCCTGCGGTGAAAGAGGTGGCTGTTTTTTACCATCATTTGCGCAGTCCCAGGGCAATTGAGCGTTCGCAGGAAGCTTCCACCGCACTGATTATCGTCCCGCCAAAGCCTTCTTTCTCGAGCACATGAAGGCCGCTTGCCGTCGTTCCTCCGGGTGAGGTCACCTGGTCTCTCAATTGGGCAGGATGTTTTCCTGAAGTCCTGGCGAGTTCCACGCCAGCGTAAATCGTCTGCAGGGTCAGGTTCTGCGCGACTTCACGGCCAAGACCGACTTTGACGCCGGCATCGATCAGGGCTTCAATGAAGGAAAACACAAAGGCCGGTCCGGAACCGCTCAAGCCGGTCACTGCATCCATCAATGATTCCGCCACGACCACTGCAGAGCCGATGGTTTCAAAAAGTGTTCGTGCGAAGGCGAAATCTGCATCAGAAACATGACTGTTCCTGCACAGTGCGGTAGCCGCCTGCTGCACGAGTGCACCCATGTTGGGCATGGCTCTGACGATTGCCGGCTGGTCAATGGCAAGCTGCTCTTCATACGTCGATATCGGCAGTCCTGCGGCGATGGTTACGACGAGGCGGAGCTGCACTGCTGCCCGTATCTGTCCCAGTACACCGGGCATAACCTGCGGCTTTACCGCAAGGATTATGACATCAGCAAGCGAGCAGAGCTCCGCAGGGTTATCAACGGTCTTGAGCTCATAATTCTGGCGGAGATGGAGCTTCCTGCTCTCGAGTGGCTCACAGACTGAAATAAGCGTACCAGCAGAAAGATCGGAGACAAGAAGTCCTTTGATCATGGCCTCGGCCATCTGGCCGCCGCCGATAAAACCAATATTCTTTTTCATGTGGAACCCTGTTTGCTGTTTTTCAAGACGAAAATGATTAATTCTGTTACCTTAACACGAGAAATTTGAGAGGTCTACAGCTCTTCCTGCTGGGATGAGCTCTTGTCCGAACAAGCAACCCATTATATTTTCATTGCCGGGGTAATGCCATGATAAAAAAAGAACTGTTGGAAATCCTTGCCTGTCCGAAATGCAAAGGCCCTGTGACGCTTGATCCGGACAGGGATGGTATCGTTTGCAAAAAATGTAAGCTCCTGTACGAAGTAAAGGATGAAATCCCAATCATGCTGATAGACAAAGCAAAACCTCTTGAGGGGTAGCTCCAGCACTGCGCAGAGCAACGTGTCATCCAGCATGGCCAGAACCTATTGACACCATAAAACAACGGTATGAAACGGAGTCTGTCATGTCACTAGAGAATACCTGCATTGATCTTTACAATTCCCATGTCGCGCCAGACAAACACCAATCCAGCGATTATTTCGCACTGCTAAAGGGTTTGATCGCACTCAGGGACGGCCGGGATGACCAGACGGTTGAGGACTACATCGCCAAGGCATACCGGCTCATTGCTGACGAGATAGAGAATAACAGGCAAAAACCGACCGCTGAAGTCAATTTCGGGACGTCAGGCTGGCGCGGTATTCTCGGAAAGGACATATTCGTTAAATCGGTGCTCTCGGTCACAGCCGCCATCGTCAGATTGTACCAGCGAATGGACACAGGTTCCGAACTGAGCGAAATACTTGGCGTCTCTGATCTGGAGGAAGCCCAAAAACGTGGCTGCCTCGTCGGCCATGACAATCGTTTCGGTGGCGAAACCATGTGCAGAGCCGTCGCCGCCTATCTTGTCGATTGCGGTTTCACGGTCTATTACTGCGGGGAAACGACGACCGGGGTACTCTCGGCTTCGCTGCTCGAACTGCAGGCGGCCTTTTCGGTCAACCTCACGCCTTCACATAACCCGCTTGAATATGGCGGCTACAAGTATAATGCCGCTGACGGCGGACCGGCTGCGGCTGAGCTGACAACGCTTATCACCCAGTACAGCAGGGAGATTATCAGCTTGGACACGATCCCGGAGACCGGCGCTGAGGCAGCGCAGGGGCAGCTGATCGAAACCGATTCTCTGCAGCTGTGGCAGGCCCATGTTGTGAAGAACCGGAATAAGCACGGTATTGACTATGAAGGACTGTGCAGCAGAGCCGCGAAAATGGAAGACCTCGTTATCGTCGTCGATTCCGTTCACGGAGCAAGCCGCCTGCACATTCGAAAACTGCTCGGTCCGGCGGAAGAAAGGCTCGTTATGCTCCGGGGTGAACCTGACGTCTCGTTCGGCGGCATTGCCCCGGAACCATCGTCGGTCAATATGCAGGGAGTCGTCGCGAGACTGGCAGCCAGTGAAAAAAAATTCAAAATAGGTGCAATTATCGACCCCGACGGAGACAGGATCCGTTTTACAGATGGCACCACTGAGATCAGCATGAACGTTTTTGGCGCCATGGCCTATCATTTTTTGCATGAATACAAAGGATTGAAAGGAATGGTTGCCAAAACGGTGGCGACTTCAAATCTGGCAAACAGCGTGGCTGCCGCCCTCGGAGAGACAGTTTTTGAACCAAAAGTCGGCTTCAAGGAATTCAAACCAGTCATAGATCGTGCCCTTGTTCTTTTCGAAGAGTCTGACGGAATTTCCATAATCGGTCATACTCCCGAAAAGGATGCCTATATCGGTCTACTCCTGGCACTTGACATGGTGGTAACGACCGGCAAGAACCTGGGGGAATTCAAAGACGAAATCGAACAGCGTTACGGTGCATACTATCCCGACCGGGATGGGGTCGAGGTCGGCCTGAGTGGCGAAGAACTCCTCCGGGCACTGGACCGGCTGAAAAAATACGACGTCGGCTCAACAGTTGTGGTCGGCGGCGAAAAGAAGACGATAAAAGAAGTCATTTCAATTGACGGCCGCAAGATGATTCTCGATGATAACTCGTGGGTGATGATCAGACCCTCGGGAACAGAGCCAAAAGTGCGTTTCTACGTGGAATCCCGTGACAAGGACGGCACAGAGATACTGGTCGAGACGGCACGCAACATGCTCAGGGAAGCTGGGGTCCTCAATTCCTGAGCAGGCCCTGGCAGCATTTCAGATCCATTTAGAAAGCGCTGCTATTGCATTTTATCCTGCAGGTATTATTGTCCGCTTGTGCAGGAAAAAGATAAAATTAATCAGATTATCAGGAGTTTGTTATGTGGGAATACACAGACACAGTGACCGAACATTTTCAGAATCCGCGTAATGTCGGAGAGATCGCCGGGGCCCAGGGTACAGGAGATGTCGGTTCGCTTGCCTGCGGTGATGCGTTGAAACTCACCCTCAAGATTGAAAATGATATTATCGTCGATGCCAAATTCAAGACATTTGGCTGTGCCAGCGCAATCGCCTCCTCTTCGGCCTTGACCGAGATGATAAAGGGGATGAAAGTGGAGGATGCCGAAAAGATAACCAACGAAGATATTGCCGACTACCTTGGCGGCCTGCCAAAAGAGAAAATGCACTGCTCGGTAATGGGAAGAGAGGCCCTTGAGGCAGCGATTGCCGATTACCGCGGGCTTGTGCTGCCGAGCGCGGAAGGCGAGATCGTCTGTGAATGCTTCGGGGTGACAGATATTGAAATTAAAAGAGCCGTGAAGGAATCAAACCTGCGCTCCGTTGAAGAAATCACTAATTTTACCAAGGCAGGCGGAGGTTGCGGCAAGTGTGAGGACAAACTTCGCGCCATTTTGCTGGAAACCGTTTCAGAAGACCTGAAGATATTACCGGTTGCCAAAAAAGCCAAAAAGATGACGGCGCTCCAGAAAATAAAGAAAATCGAAGAAGTGCTGGAGAGAGAAATACGGCCGGGACTGCGGAAAGACAATGGCGATATAGAACTGATCGATGTCGATGGTGACTTCGTGACCGTCTCGCTGCGGGGTGCATGCACCTCCTGTCTCAAATCAGAAACCACGCTCAAGGAGTATGTCGAGAGAAAACTGCGGGAACTTGTTCTTGATTCCCTGATTGTGGAGGAAGATAAATAATGACACCTGCAGAGAACCGCGTCGTCTACCTGGATAACAACGCCACGACCATGGTGGCACCTGAAGTCATCGAGTCGATGCTGCCGTACCTCACCGACTTCTACGGAAACCCTTCGAGCATGCATACCTTTGGAGGTCAGGTTGGCGAGGCGCTGAAAACAGCCAGGAAAGAAGTCGCGGACCTCCTTGGCTGTGAGGCTGACGAAATTGTTTTTACCAGTTGCGGCACGGAAAGCGACTCGACCGCACTCCTGTCAGCCTTGCGTGCGGCTCCCGATAACCGCCATATCGTAACGACCCGGGTCGAGCATCCGGCCATCAAGAACCTTTGCGACAATATCAGCGCCTTTACCGGCCACAAATACAAGGTCACACGGCTCAAGGTATCCGCGGAAGGAATTCTTGACCTCGAGGAATACGCCCAGTCGCTTACCGAGGACACGGCCGTTGTCAGCGTCATGTGGGCAAATAACGAGACGGGGGTTGTTTTTCCGATCGAGGAGATGGCCCGCCTGGCCAAAAACCGCGGTATCCTCTTTCATACTGATGCGGTGCAGGCGGTCGGCAAGATAC
The DNA here is from genome assembly GCA_963674815.2 of Desulfocapsaceae bacterium. Taxonomy (GTDB): domain Bacteria; phylum Desulfobacterota; class Desulfobulbia; order Desulfobulbales; family Desulfocapsaceae; genus MADRE3. The sequence continues at coordinate 4,931 of CAXXTV010000003.1, read as the reverse complement.
CAATCAACCTGGGAGAGCTCGATTTAGATTTCCTCTCTATGTCCGGACACAAGCTTCACGCTCCAAAAGGCGTCGGTGTACTCTATGTGAAAAAGGGCACACCGTTCGTACCGTTCATGTCAGGAGGCCACCAGGAAGGCGGCAGAAGGGGAGGAACGGAAAATGTTGCCTCGATCGTCGCACTCGGCAGGGCCTGCCGGCTGGCCGGAGAGATGATGGCCGAGGAAAATGGCAGGGTGAGACGGCTGCGGGACAAACTCGAGGAAGGGCTGCTTTCCTCAATTCCCCGTTCTCTTCTCAATGGAGACAAAAAGAATCGGCTGCCGAACACCTCCAACATCAGTTTCGAGTTCGTCGAGGGTGAATCGATCCTGCTGCACATGAACCGCTATAATATCTGCGCTTCATCGGGGTCTGCGTGTACTTCCGGTTCGCTTGAGCCGTCCCATGTCCTCAGGGCCATGGGTGTCCCGTTTACTGCCGCCCACGGTTCGATCCGTTTTTCACTGAGCATCTATAATACCGAGCAGGAAATTGATTTTGTGCTTGAAAAGATGCCGAAGATCATCGCCGAACTGCGCCAGATGTCGCCATTCTGGCCGGGAGAGTGAGGCGGACAGCAGATAGAATAAAAACTGGCCCGGGTGGGATTCCCGGGCCAGGTGAAAAACCGCTTAACCGGCAGGCTCTTTGTTGCTGAGATTTTCAGAAAATCTCAGCATCTGCCGCATGACTAGAACAGGCCGCTGACCTTACCGGTTTCCGGATCGACATCAATACGCCGGAAGGCAGGATTGGAACCCGTACCCGGCATCAGGCTGATCGTTCCCGCACAGGGGCAGAGGAATTTGGCACCCGAGTAGATCAGGACATCCCGGATCGGCAGACGCCACCCTTTCGGTACCCCCTTTTTGGTCGGATCGTGGCTCAAGCTCAGGTGGCTCTTGACCATCATCGTCGCAAAGTCAGCATACTGGGGATCGCCCTCCAGCATTTCCGCCTTTGAGTTAGCCTCCGGAGACCAGTCGACACCATCAGCTCCGTACACTTCCCTGGCAATGACATCAACACGGTCGCGAAGTTTCATTTCCAGCGGATAGAGGAATTTAAAATCATTTTCGTCGTTGCAGGCGTCGATAACGGTATCGGCGAATTCCAGCGCTCCCTCGCCTCCGAGTTCCCAGTGCTTGGACTCGGCACAGCGTGCTCCGGCAGCCTCGGCGGCCTTGCGCACGATGGCGCATTCCTCATCTGTGTCGGTGTAGAAGCGGTTGATGCAGACGACAGGATTGATGCCGGCTTTGCGGATAACGCCAATCATATGAACCATGTTCTCAACACCCTGTTCGACCAGCTGCAGGTTCTCCCTGGTGTATTCCTCGGGCATGGCTTTGCCGGGCACAACCTTTGGCCCGCCGCCGTGCATCTTGAGCGCACGAATTGTGGAGGTGAGGACAGAGACGTGCGGTTTGAGACCGGAGAATCGACACTTGACGTTCCAGAACTTTTCAAAACCGATATCGGCGGCAAAACCTGACTCGGTAATGTGGTAGTCAAAGCATTTGAGTCCGACGCGATCGGCAATAATAGAACTCTGGCCGACCGCGATGTTGGCAAACGGTCCAGCGTGGACGAAGCAGGGCTGGTATTCGGCGGTGCACATCAGGGTCGGGTTGATCGTGTTCCTCATGAAGGCCGCCATGGCATTGCCAACTTCAAGGTCACGGCAGGTGACAGGTTTACCGCTCTTGTCAAAGGCAACGGTGATATTGTTGATCCGCTCTTTGAGGTCAGCCAGGTCGGTGGCCACGGAGAGGATGGCCATCAGTTCAGAACCGACGGCAATACCGAATTTAGACTGCATGGTATAGCCGTCGAAACGGCCACCGAGTCCAATGACGATGTTGCGCAGCGCTTGGGCGCAGAAGTCGATGATCCAGCCGAATTCAACCCGGGTCGGGTCGATGTCGAGACGACGCATGTTGGTCAGTCGTGCCAGCTGCTCGTCGTTGTAGTTGCGCTCATGCTGCATTCGGGAAGTCAGGGCAACCATGCCAAGGTTATGGGCATTCATGATGTCATTGATATCGCCGGTCAGGCCAAGCGAGAACTCGGTCATCGGGATCAGAAGTGAGTTTCCGCCGCCGGCCGCAGTACCTTTCACATTCATGGTCGGGCCCCCGGAAGGCTGCCGCAGGGCACCGCCGACGTTGACACCGCGCATTCCCATACCTTCCATCAGGCCAACAGAGGTGGTACTTTTGCCTTCCCCGAGCGGGGTAGGCGTAATGGCGGTAACCTCGATGTATTTTCCATCTGGCTTGTCCTTGAGGCGCTCGATAACCTTGAGAAAGTCGACTTTTGCAAGGCGACCCATGGGAAGCATCTCATCTTTCTGCAGACCGATTTTTTCTGCCCATTCCTCAGGCGTCGGCATGTTCTTTTCAGCAGCTTCTGAAATCTGCCAATCAGCCATTTCTACCGCATTATAAGCCATTGTAACATTCCTCCTTTAAGTGGAATTAACCTTGCGCCAGTTGCGGGCCAACCGGCTTAACAGACTCATAAGGGTTTCCATACAGGCAAACACTCGTGTGATTAAGCAGCGAATATACCATGACAGACGTCATGCGCCGTCATGTGACATTGAGACTTGAGGCTTAACATGCAAAAAAGGATTTGGCAAGCGCAATATCTTTACGCTAAAAACCTGGATCACATACCATACTAGTAGGTTAGCTTGGTCTTATTGACAGCAGACGGCTGATATCCTGCCGGCGGATTCCTGCTTCGACCAATCTATCCGCATAAACCGTTATTCCCTGGAAAACCGAGGCTGACGGATAGCGCTGGAGCCCCTGAAACAGTGAAAATATGGCAAACATGAAGGCTGGCTGGATTCTTTTACAGCCATTACTGGAATTTTATTCCATAAGAATGTAATATGATATTGGATATCTCTCATATTACATCATTTCTATCAACAGGTTCAGGCTATGGCAGTCGCACCAGTAAATACCGCAAGGAAATCCTCTATCAAAAGAACGGTGAAGGATCAGTCCGGTGCCGGAAAAATAAAACTTGGCGAGCTTCTGAGTAAGGCCGGTTACATAACGGCAACTCAATTTGAAACAGCAAAAAAAGAAGTACAAAAAAACGGCATACGGATGAGTGCCGTCCTCCGCCAACTTGAATACATCGATGACAACACGGTATTCACGTTCCTGAGCCGGCAGCACAATTATCCCGCTGTCGTAATCAAGGATGAACCGCCCTCTGCGGATGCGATCAAGCTGATGTCGTATGAGCTGGCTAAACAGTATCTGGCCTTCCCGCTGCGAATTGCCGGCAATACCCTGCAGATCACCATGGCCGAGCCTTCAGATGCCACGGCGGTTGAGAGGCTGCAGGATGAGCTCCAGAAAGAGCTGGCCGTCTGTGTCTCAACTGAAAAAGACATTGTTGAGGCGTATCAGAAATACTACGAAATAGATGATGAGGAGGCATTGTCATTCTTTTCCAGCGGTGAAGAGGTGGAAGAGGAAATGTCCATCACCGAGGTCGACGACTTCGGTGCAATTGTTGCAGAGGCTGCCGATGATTTCGAGATTGAAAGCAGTGAAGATGACCAGGGACTCGATCAGTTTAACGCCTCGGATGCCCCGATCATCAAACTGGTCAACGGAATCCTTGTAAAAGCGGTGCAGGATGGGGTTTCTGATATCCATGTTGAACCGTATGAAAAAAGCATGCAGGTTCGTTATCGAAAGGACGGCTCCCTGTACAAATCGATGAATTTGCCGCTTACCATCAAAAATGCGATGGTTGCCCGGCTGAAAATACTTTCCGGCCTCGATATTACCGAACGTCGGGTCCCCCAGGATGGCCGTATCAAGATGCGCATGGGACGTAATCGTTCCGTTGATTTTCGGGTATCCTCACTGCCGACACTCTTCGGTGAGTCTGTCGTCCTCCGTATCCTTGACAAGAGTTCGCTCAATGTCGATTTGACCAAACTTGGCTTCGAGGTCCAGACATTCGAGATGCTGAAGCGCTGCCTGGCGCGGCCCCAGGGGCTGTTGCTCGTTACCGGGCCGACAGGCTCGGGTAAAACGGTCACGCTATATTCGGCGCTTAACTCCCTGAACAGTGAGGATATTAAAATCCTAACAGCGGAAGACCCTGTTGAGTTCAACTTTAAAGGCATTAACCAGGTTAACGTGAACCAGGAGGTTGGGATGACGTTTGCCGCCGCGCTTAAAGCCTTTCTGCGCCAGGATCCTGACATCATCATGGTGGGTGAGATCCGTGACTATGAAACAGCCGAAATTGCCATCAAAGCAGCGATGACCGGTCATCTGGTCTTCTCGACCCTGCACACCAACGACAGCGCCGCGACAATCGGTCGACTGGTTGACATCGGCGTGCCGCCGTACATGATTGCCTCCTCTGTTACTATGGTTCTGGCGCAGAGGCTGGGCCGCAGACTCTGCAAGGCCTGCAAGAAGCCGGCGAATCATACGCCGGATGAGCTTTTGAAAGCCGGCTTCAGGGAAGATGAAGTCGAGGACCTTGAGATTTATGGACCGTTCGGTTGTCCGGAGTGCAATGGACTCGGCTACAAGGGACGGGTTGGTTTTTTCGAACTGATGGAAGTCACCGAGGAAGTCGCCAAGGCGATCAGTGCGGAAGTGCCAGAGGACCAGCTTCGCAAGATTTCTGTCAATGAGGGCATGACCCCGCTTCGCGAAGCTGCGTTGCAGAAGGTCCGCCAAGGCATAACCAGCATGGAGGAAGCACTTCGGCGCACGGTGGCGCACGAGGAGAGTCTTCCCGCGTATCTGGTAAATCCAGATGTCGAAGAGTATGAAGATAACGACACTATAATCAGGGAAGGCAACACTGATATAGACTTTTTTAAACTGATCAGG
>CAXXTV010000002.1:0-192493 GCA_963674815.2 Desulfocapsaceae bacterium | reverse complement strand
ATCGGTTCACCGTTGTTTCTGATTCTCGCCATTGGAACCCTTGGTCTTGTTTTTTTTCTTTCCGCCCGGATCGATAAAATCCAGGCGACAACGGCATCGTCTTTATTCCTCGGCTACTCGCTGCTCAATGGTCTTTTTTTCTCGACAATCTTCCTGCGCTATACCGGCTCATCAATCGGCTCCACGTTCCTGATTACCGCCGGCATGTTCGGTGCGATGGCTGTCTACGGCCTGGTCACCAAGCGTGACCTGTCCGGCTGGGGATCCTTCCTGTTCATGGGGCTCATCGGCATCATCATTGCCTCCGTTGTCAATATTTTCCTCAAGAGTCCGGGCGCCTACTGGGTAATATCGATGATCGGGGTGCTTGTTTTCACCGGACTCACCGCCTATGACGTTCAGAAAATAAAACGAATGGGGGAGGAGGGTATCATGGAGCAGGGAGAGGCGGCGATCACCAAGAGTTCGATTATGGGAGCGCTTGCCCTCTACCTGGATTTTATCAACCTTTTTCTTATGCTCCTCAGGCTTTTCGGGGGGTCCCGCGATTAACAGAGCGTAAGCTGTCAATCTCAGAGAGCATGCCTTTAATCAAGGTATGCTCTTTGTTTTTTATGTGGTGAAACATGCACACAAGCTTTGCCGGGAAAAAGATTGTTGTCGGGCTCAGCGGATCCATTTCCGCATTCAAGGTAGCCGGTTGGGTCAGCGCGCTTGCCAAGGAAGAAGCAGTGGTTGACGTCATGATGACGGCGTGCGCCAGAAAATTCATTACACCGCTGACCTTTGCAGCACTCTCAGGCCGCTCCGTTTACCAGGACATGTTCTCTGGCGGGATGGACAATCCCATGTCCCATATCAGCCTTGGCCGTGACAGTGACTGTATCCTGATAGCGCCGGCGACAGCCCAGACGATTGCCCGGCTGGCAAACGGTTTTGCCGACGACCTCCTGTCCGCAACCGTTCTCGCCGCTGCGGTTCCGGTCATTGTCTGTCCTGCCATGAATCCGAAAATGTATGAACACCAGGCGACACAGTTCAACATCGCGCGCTTGAAGCAACTCGGTTATCTGGTCATCGAGCCGGATAGCGGCCAGACGGCCTGCGGTGAAAGCGGGAGAGGACGGCTGCCCGAGTGGGAGCAGGTCTGCGAACATGTTTTACGCTGTGTTTCCACAAGAGACCTTGCCGGCCAGAGGATACTGGTTACTGCCGGGCCGACACGGGAAACATTTGATCCCGTTCGTTTCCTGAGCAATCGTTCGAGCGGGAAAATGGGCTATGCGCTTGCCCGCACCGCCTACAGGCGCGGTGCGGACGTCACCCTGATAAGCGGCCCGACCGCATTGCCCGCCCCGGAGGGAGTCAGAACCGTGTCGGTGACCTCTGCCGAGGAAATGTATGATATGGTCATGTCACACTTCGAGCCGTGCTCAATTATCGTGAAGTCGGCTGCGGTCAGCGATTTTCGTCCTGCAGAAGCACATGACGAGAAGATTAAGAAAGAGAATTCTCCGCGCCTGATGGCCCTTGAGCAAACCAAGGACATTTTACGGGACCTTGGCTTGAAACGAAACCGGCAAACTCAGCTGCTTGTCGGTTTTGCTGCGGAAAGCTCGGATATCGAAGCGCACGGGAGGGAAAAACTCCTGGATAAAAATCTCGACCTGATAGCGGTCAATGACATCACTGCTGAGGGGACCGGATTTGCCGGTGACAGCAATCAACTGACCCTGATCAGTCATCAGAAATGTACCGTCCTGCCGTATACGTCCAAGCTAGAGACCGCAGATTTGTTATGGGATTTTATTCTCGACAATCGTCTTGTAAAGAACACTAAACAGCCATAATCAAATCAGCGGCCACTTTTTCAGATCGCGTTTCCTGGCTACCTGCGTTGCTGTCTCCTCTATGGAGTGACGGTCGGAGAATACGACAGGAATCGCGTAGAAGTCAAAAAGCGTGTTTGCCTGGGCAATTTCTTTTTCACAGGTCGCCGGCAGCGCATAGTCTGATCCGGGAAATCGTTTTTCCCTGAAGGCGTGAAGGATATCGGCAGCGATGGTCAAACCGATTACTTTTTCCCTGTTGCTGACGATCGTCTCAGGAAGCACGCCATAGAGCAGGTCGTCTCCTACCAGCGGATAGTTAGCCGTTTTCATTCCCATTTGAGTGGCAAGATAGATAGAGACCGGGGTTTTCCCGGAGCGTGAAACACCGATAAGGATAAGATCAGCCTCCCCATAGTCATCTGTCAGGGCACCGTCATCATGGGAAATCGAGTAATGAATTGCATTGACGCGTTTATCGATAATGGACTCGTCATGGCGGGGATAGCCCGTTTCCCAGAGTGCTTTTGCACCTACAATGAGTTCTGCCTTGCGGATATAGTCGTCAAGGATAGTCAGCAGATGGATTTCAGGTATGCGGAACAGATCGTTCAGGGTTTTATCCAAAAGCGTGGAAAAGACTACAGCGGAAGTGCTGCCAGATTCTCTGAGGATTTTTTCACGGGCCAGCAGGGCGTCTTTTCTGGTTCTGACAAAGGAAATAGTCTCTTCTTTGAAGCTGGCATCGGGGAATTGACATAAAATCGCCTTGCCCATATCCTTTGCCAGAATACCTGTGTTTCCCGATACGTAGTAAATATTTCCGGCGTATACCATCCGTTCATCCTGGAAAAGAGAATAGAGCATGTGCAAAAAAAAGATCCTGCTTATAGAACCATATTTTGACGGGTCCCATAAACAATTTCTTCAGGGGCTGATGAAATATGTACCGGCAGACTACTCCCTTCTTCATCTGCCTGCACGGCAGTGGAAGATGAGAATGCAGCTGAGCGCGCCTTGGTTTGCCGGCAAGATCAGGGAAATGCGAAGAGAAAAGCGCTGTTTTGACCTGGTTGTAATGTCCTCGTTCATCGATGTGGCCGTGTTCAGGGCCCTGGTTGGCCGACTGCCCGGGTGGAGCGGAACGACACGTTTCTACACGTATTTTCATGAAAACCAGTTTGTCTATCCGGGGAATTTGCCGGCAACAGCGAACCACCAGTTCGCCGCGATAAATTTTACCTCTGCACTGGCGTCGGACTCTCTGGCCTTTAATTCGAGTTTTAACCAGAAAACATTTGTAAACGGCTGTCGGCGCTACCTTCGCAAATCTTCAGATATCCAATTATGGGATCAACTAGATGCCATAGAGCAAAAAAGCAGGGTGCTTTATCCCGGCATTGATTTCGAGCCGCTTGACACGTTGAAGCGGTCCCCGGAAAACCATGCTGAGCCACTGATCATCTGGAACCATCGCTGGGAGCACGATAAAAACCCGGAAGAATTTTTCCAGGTCCTTTTCAGGCTGCAAGACGAGGGCAAACCGTTCCGTCTTGCGTTGCTCGGCCAGAGCTTTAGAAAAAGACCTGCGGTTTTTGACGAAGCCAAAAAACGGCTTGCCGGGGAAAAAATGCATTTCGGCTTTATTGAAGATAAGGACACCTATTACCGGATTCTCAAACAGGGGCACCTTGCCGTATCAACAGCACACCATGAATTTTTTGGTATTTCGATTCTCGAGGCAGTCAGGGCGGGGTGCTGTCCGCTGGTTCCGAACCGGTTGTCATACCCGGAACTGTTTGACAAACAATACCGCTATGATGAAGGGAGCCTCTATGAGTTCATGAGCGACCATCTTCTTGGTAACAGCCGTCCCGGCAGTGACAGGTGTGGTGCTTTGACGGAACCGTATTCCTGGGGCATTATGGCTCGAAAATATGCCCAATGGTTTGAAGGGTGACCACGTACAATTCAGGCGCTGGTTAAAATCCGGGCTGAGATGAGCTAGTCATTTTTTACGGCAGCCGCGAATTCAAGCATTCTCCTGATCGGTATTGCCGCTCTTCCGGCAAGGTCCGGGTCCACAAGAATTTCATTGGCACCGGATTCGAGGACTCCCTCGAGGTTTTGCAGGGAATTCATGCCCATCCACGGACACCGGGCACAGCTTTGACAGGTTGCGCCTTCTCCTTCTGTTGGCGCCTCTATGAGCGTTTTGGTGGGGGCGACCTGTTTCATCTTGTTAAAGATACCTTTATCGGTCGCAACGATGAAGGTGTCATGGGGAAGCGCTGCGACACCGTTTATCAAGGCGGTAGTCGAACCAACCAGGTCAGCCTGTTCTATCACCGCTTCGGGAGACTCGGGGTGCACGAGGACTGCAGCATCCGGATGCAGTTTCCTGACCCGCTCCAGCGCTATTGCCCGAAATTCCTCGTGGACAACACATGAGCCCGGCCAGAGAATAATGTCTGCGCCTGTCTGCTGTTGTACATATCGTCCAAGGTGCTTGTCCGGTCCCCAGATGATTTTTTCTCCACGCTCCGCCAGATGTTGAACTATCGGCAAAGCTATGCCGGAAGTCACCACCCAGTCAGATCGTGCCTTGACTTCTGCACTGGTGTTGGCATAGACGACGACAATGCGGTCGGGATAGCGGTCACAGAACTGCGAGAACTGCCCGGCGGGACACCCTTCATCGAGCGAGCAGGTTGCGTTGAGGTCTGGCATCAGCACCCGTTTCTCGTTGTTGAGAATTTTGGCGGTCTCACCCATGAATTTGACGCCGGCGACTATCAGGGTCCCTGCAGGATGCAGCGTGCCGAACCGGGCCATTTCCAGAGAATCGGCGACACATCCTCCTGTCTCTTCCGCGAGGTTCTGTATTTTTTCGTCCGTGTAATAGTGGGCAACAAGCACCGCATCCTGCTTTTTAAGGAGGGTTTTGATGTTTTCTTTTATAGCCTGTTCCTCCCCCGCGGACAATTCCTGCCAAACCGGGTGAGGAGGGGTTGTGTATGGCCGAATGACAACGGGGGCCAGATGGTGCTCAAGAGATGATTTTCCCATGGTATCGTGTCTTTTGTCTCGTTTGTTCTGTTGATGGTGATCTCTGTCAGGTCCAGGGAGCATGGCATGTTTAATAATAAAACGAAAAATCCGCAACATTCTTAAAGAAACGATATGCGGCGTCCTGGCTGATTGTCTTACCGGACCATGTCACTACCTTAATCACCTGTTTAGTCAATGTGAATGGTAAAATCGACTCACCGCTTTCGGTACGGCTGCAGTTCTGAACTGGTTCCGGGAAAGAATGACAGCTGAATTGATTAAAGTCCCCGTCAACCATGGCGACCATTTTTTTCTTGAATGTTGTCAAATGATTTTCTAGTCTATTCCCAATGTTTTACAGGTCAGAAAGTCAACGGCCGCCTGCAGCCGGCTGTTCCTGATGGTATAATGCGCTCCGACCAGATACAATTGACCCTGACTCGGTCAAAAACCATTCCAGACAGAAAAGGAGAATCCATGAAAAAAATTACCATTACCTTGGCAGCCCTTTGTTTATTGTGCGCAACGCAGCTGATGGCCACTGAACCGGTAAAGATCGGGATGGTTACGACCCTGTCGACGACAGCCGGATATCTCGGTGAAGAAATGCGGGACGGTTTCAGACTGGCAATTGATCAGGAAGGCGGCAAACTCGGAGGAGTGGAGGTGGAACTGCTGGTAGAGGATTCAGGAAGAAAACCTGAAAAAGCCAAACAGATTGCCGAACGCTTCATAAAGAAAGACGGTGTGAAGGTAATGACCGGCATCATTTTTTCAAATGTGGCCATGGCCGTGGTCCCGAAAGTGGTAAGAGACGGCGTCATTTACCTGAGTCCAAATGCCGGCCCCTCCGCGCTTGCCGGAAAAGGCTGCGACAAGAATTATTTCAGTGTCTCCTACCAGAATGATAATCTCGATGAGGTCGTCGGCAAATATGTGGATGATGCCGGACATAAAAATGTCTACCTGATAGCTCCCAACTATCCCGCCGGCAAGGATCACCTGGCAGGATTCAAGCGTTATTACACGGGTGAGATTGCCGCTGAGGTTTACACGAAACTCGGCCAGGCTGATTATGCAGCTGAAATTGCCGCAATCAGGGCCAAAAAGCCTGAAGCTCTTTTTTTCTTTTTACCTGGAGGCATGGGAGTTAATTTCCTGAAACAGTTTTCACAGGCAGGTTTGAAAGATTCCGTTGCGCTTTACGGACCGGCTTTCTCCTTTGACGAGAGGATTCTAAAGGCAGTGGGCCCGGCTGCGCTTGGCGTTAAAAACGGTTCGCAGTGGACACACGATCTCGACAATGAAGCGAACAGACAATTTGTTGAGGCCTACCAAAAAGCCTACGAGCGGACCCCTACTCTGTATGCCGCCCAGGGGTATGACACCGCCAGGTTGATTGGCAGCGCACTCAAAGCGGTAAATGGAAGCCTTGAAAACCTTGATGATTTCAGAAGTGCGCTCAAGAAGGCGGACTTTGCTTCGGTCCGGGGCAATTTCTCTTTTGGAAACAATCAACACCCGATTCAAGATCTCTATATTCGTGAGGTGGTCCAGACACCTTCCGGTGAATACACCAACAAGACGCTGCTCAAGGTGTTCAGCAACCATAAAGACGCCTATGCACAGGACTGTGAAATGTGATTCCATCTTGGGCCGCAGAAACGCAAACATAATTCACCCGGTTGATCATGCTCTTATTTGTGGAACAAGTACTTAACGGCTTCCAACTGGGTATCACCCTGTTCCTGATGTCTGCCGGGCTCACCCTGATATTTGGCATCATGCAGGTAATTAACCTTGCTCATGGCTCTTTTTACATGATCGGGGCGTATGTCGGAGCGACCATAATCGGCATTACCGGTTCTTTTCTGCTGGGAACACTGGCGGCTCTTGCGGCAGCCGCCGTCGTCGGGATGGCGGTCGAATACCTGGTGCTGAGACACCTCTATGACCGCGACCACCTGTCCCAGGTTCTCGCTACATTCGGTTTGATTCTTTTTTTTAACGAACTGACCCGGATCATCTGGGGACGACAACCGCTTTTCATGGATGTTCCAGCCGCTATTTCAGGCAGCATCGAGCTGTTGCCGGGACTTGTTTATCCGCTCTACCGTCTCGCTATCATCGCCGTCGGCGTACTCGTTGCTGTTCTCCTCTGGCTGCTCTTTTCAAGAACGCGAATCGGCATGCAGATCCGGGCCGGCGCTTCAGACCGGCAGATGATTGCTGCCCTCGGGGTAAACATCAACCTGCTCTACACCCTGGTATTCGGTCTTGGAACGCTGCTTGCCGGTCTGGCAGGCGTTATGGCGGGACCGATTCTTTCTGTCGAATCCGGAATGGGAGAATCCATTTTGATTCTCACCTTTGTGGTAATCGTTATCGGTGGCATCGGCTCTATCCGGGGAGCCGTAGTCGGAGCCCTGCTCGTCGGTATGGTCGACACACTGGGGAGGGCCTTTCTGCCCGGCCTGTTCAGGTTGTTTCTCTCCAGCAGTCATGCGGACAGTGGGGCAGCATCCCTCGCTTCCATGGCTATTTACATCCTGATGGCTATCGTTCTTGTCTGGCGACCGCGCGGTCTTTTCCCGGCACCTTCCTGATGCTAGACAATACAGGAAAAAAAATTGCTGTATCCGCCGGCACAATTTGTCTTGTGCTGCTGCCGGCTGTCGCCACGCTCTTTGGCCATGACTATTTCATCTCCCTGTTCACTCGAATCCTGATTTATGCGCTGGCCGCAGTAAGCCTTGATTTACTGCTCGGTTTCGGAGGACTTGTCAGTCTCGGTCATGCTGCCTTTTTTGGTGTTGGCGGCTATGTTGTCGGCATGCTCTTTTATCACGCCTCTGAAGCGCAGCCGCTTCTCGGTGTCATCCCCGGCAGCGAAAATGCGCTAATCGTGCTGCCCAGCGCAGTCCTGGTTTCAGCTCTGTTTGCCGTTGTTATCGGTTCACTGAGTCTGCGCACGAAAGGAATGCATTTCATCATGATCACCCTGGCCTTTGCCCAGATGATTTTTTATTTTTTTGTCGGCCTTGAAAAATATGGTGGGGATGACGGACTTTCGCTCTACGCAAGGAATAAGATGGCTCTGCTTGACCTTTCAGATGACATCCAGTTTTACTACTTCTGCCTGTTTTTCCTGATCATCTTCGTTTTTTTCGCCTATCGTCTCGTTCAATCTCGATTCGGGCTGGTTATCCGGGGTATCTCCCTGAACGAGAGGCGTGTCAGGGCTCTGGGCATCGGATCGTATCACTATAAACTGGTCTGCTTCGTGATTGCAGGGGCAGGGGCGGGACTTGCCGGTGCCCTGCTCGTCAACCAGACTGAATATGTCAGTCCCGGCATGATGCACTGGACCATTTCGGGTGAACTGATGGTCATGGTTCTCATTGGTGGCTTGGGAACGCTGTTCGGGCCGATTGTCGGTTCCGCCATCTTTATCCTTCTTGAAGATGTTCTCGGCATGTATACGGAGCACTGGATGGTCTACATGGGACCGCTGCTGATTTTAATCGTCCTTTTTGCTCCGCAAGGGTTGTTTGGACTCCTGTCTGGAAAAAGAGGTCGAGATGACTGAGAACCTTCTGCAGGTGCATGGACTGTGCAAGTCATTCGGGGCGGTGCGGGCCAACAGCAATTTCAGCCTCAGTGTCAGGAGTGGTTCAGTGCATGCTCTCATTGGTCCCAATGGGGCCGGTAAGACGACCGCGCTTAACCAGTTAAGCGGGGAAATCGTCCCGGACAGCGGCTCAATCCTCTTTAACGGCCGAACGATTACCAGAATGAAATCCTACAATCGGGTAAAGCTCGGGATAGCCCGTTCTTTCCAGATAACCTCTGTGTTCGAGAGCCTGAGCGTTGAAGAGAATATGGCCCTGTCGATTATTGCAAAATACCGGAATAATTTTAAATTCTGGCAAAATTGTCTGTCTGCTCCCCCCGTCCTGGAGGGACTGACCAGGGCCTTGGAGACCGTCGGGCTGCACGAGAGAAAAAAGATACAGGCCGGTCATCTCTCTCATGGCGAAAAAAAACAATTGGAAGTTGGCATGACACTGGCGGGAAAACCAAAGCTGCTGATGCTCGATGAGCCAATGGCCGGCATGGGCCCTGGCGGCACCGTCGAGATGTCAAAGCTCATTCGACGTCTGAAAGAGAAAACAACAATTCTTCTGGTAGAACATGATATGGAAGTGGTTTTTTCACTGGCCGATACCATTACCGTGCTCGTCTCCGGTGAAACCTTGACCAGCGGGCCGCCAGAGGCGATACGCGCCGATGAGCGGGTCCGGGCGGCCTACCTTGGTGATGATTGAAGATGCTCTCGGTAAGGAAGATAGAGACCTTTTATGGCTCAAGCCAGGCGCTTTTCGGGATATCACTGGACATAGACTCGGGGCAGGTCGTATCTCTGCTGGGCCGAAACGGTACCGGCAAAAGCACGACGGTCAAGTCAATAATGGGGCTGAGGCCGGTAACCCGCGGTGAAATCGTTTTCGCCGGCACGCCCATTCAGAAACTGAAACCGTTTCAGATTGCCCGATACGGCATTGGACTTGTTCCAGAGGGACGGCATATTTTCCCCAATCTCACGGTCCTGGAAAACATTGCCGTTACGAGTTCAAATTATCCGGGGTCCGCAACGCCTTACACGCTTGAAGATATCCTCAGTATTTTTCCCAGGCTCGCCGACCGCCTGAAACATTACGGGAACCAGTTGTCCGGCGGAGAGCAGCAAATGCTGGCGATCGGCCGGGCGCTGATGATCAATCCAAGGCTGCTTGTCCTTGATGAGGCGACCGAGGGATTGGCGCCGCTGATCAGAAAAGAAATATGGAGAGGACTGAAAATTCTCAAGGACAAGGGACTTTCGATTCTGATCATCGATAAAAACATTGAAGCACTCCTGGAAATTGCCCAGCACCATTATATCATGGAGCGGGGCAGAATTGTGTGGTCGGGATCCACCGAACAGTTTCGCTCAGAACGTGACCTGAAGGCTCGCTACCTCGGAATATGACATCCAGGAAAGACGTTTGTCCAGCAGCCTTTTTCGAAATCATGCTTCATTGTTCGGCCCGATAAAAATCACATTACAAAACAACCTTTGAAAACAGTGTTAAAACTGGGATAATAAAGGGTGGTTGGCTGTGCACAGGAAAACAATGTAACACCGACCTGTTGCCTGCTGCGAAGACATAACTTATCAGGAGAGAACGGTTACATGGAAGCACTTTCAAAGTCCCAGAAGGCCAGAAACGCCATTGCCACCTTCAAGACACTTGCCGATGCGATCATCCTCAGAGGGTCTTACAGCCCCTCCGGGAAAACCGGGAAAAAACTAGAAGACGCGCTTCGTAATTTCAGCCCTGAAATATATGGATCGATGAGTGATCCCCGGATAGTAGAGCTCAAGGGCCTCGAGTATGTTATTGATCGTCTGCCGCGGGGCATAGAAAAGTGCAATAAGATAATACTCACCGCCCAGGAAGAACTGAACAACACGACCTTTGAAGAAGTGCATGCCCTGCGGCGAAGGCGGGTTTCCTATATTGTCTCAGAAAATGAAATGTGCTTTGTGGTGACGAGGGGCAGCACCGAGATATATGACCTGTTGACCCATCTGACATTTCTCAATATCGAGGCCCAGAAAATATGTTCGCAGGTTTTCATAGCCGGCGGGGGAACCAGTCCCGAATGGGAGGAACTCAAAAAAACAGTCAATTCCGAAGAGGAACTTGGGGAAGCCGATCTCGACCAGGCAATCTGGAACCTGTCAATTATCCTGGGCAGAACCTACAAGGAAACAAAAAGCAGCTACCGTAATCTGGAAACAAACCGGAAAGACAATTTTAACAACGGGCTTTTCAGGATCATCCATTCACTCGGGCAGAGAATGATCAACGAGACTGCAAGGACAAACGAGCTGCTGACGATATATTTTACGCCATCGCTCCAGGAGATTCTCGGTCATCACAAATACGCTTCAACCTGGGCAGTCAATATAAAAAAGAAACTAATGGCCGAGATGCTTGATGACCGGCCTGTCCATATTGTCAGTGCCAATCTGCATTCATTCCTGAATATTTTTTACGGGAAAGCGGCGCTTGAAGACAAAGGAATAGACCCACCGGCAGATCTCTATGAGATGGTTGAATCGATTCGCAACAGTGATATCTCGGTCGCTCATTATGCTTCTGCACATGGCTTTATTGCGCAGAATGATCTTTCCGGCTCTGGCATCGAAGCACAGATCATCGATACGAGCAAGTTAACAGCGGACTGCTTTCACCCCGACGTGACAATCAACTGGGAGTATATAAAGAGTTCCAGACCGGTGATCCTGATCATCGATTATGCCTTCGGTGCACAGGCATACGAGATTATGGACGAACTGTTGTCTCCATGCGTCATTGACAACAAACGTCTGTCGCTGTCGGTCGAATCAATATCAATCATGGGAAAAGCGGGCATTCTGCCGGGAAAAAAAGGTGACATTATGCTGGCAACAGCCCACGTCATGGAAGGTACACCGCATAACTATATCCTTGAAAATGACCTCTGCGGGGAAGATTTTGATGAAAAGATCGATGTGTACAGCGGCCCGATGCTGACCGTTCTCGGCACATCACTGCAGAACAAGGATGTGCTGGAACGATTCCATTCTTCATCGTGGCGCGCAATCGGGCTTGAAATGGAGGGAGGTCACTACCAGCGTGCCATTAATGCGGCAATTATCCAGAAACATATCCCCAGGGATCTGAAAGTCAGATATGCCTATTACGCTTCCGATAACCCGCTGATCAGTGGACAGACCCTTGCCTCAGGGCCCATGGGTCCGGACGGGGTCGTGCCGACGTATATGATCTCAAAAATTATCATCGAAAAAATCTTTGAGACGGCGGATGAATAGCCCTGCAAGGAAAAAATCCGCCAGGATCTTCCTGGCATCTCCCTGGCTGCTCGCCACGGCATCGCTGCTGCTTGCCTTCATCATCGGAGTTTTCGCGGTAAACAACTTCCAGCGTGAAAAGAAATTGATGAACATGGCCTTGATCCAGGAGGGGCGTACTGTTCTCAATCTGGTTTCCTCGAGTTCCCGGGTTGCGCTGAGAAACCTGCTGAGGGATGTTGTTTTCGGCGATGATGTCTGGGCTGAATCAATTCAGGAAATCATTGAAAACGGAGCCGAGCACGAAGGAATCATTTCGTTATTTCTGGCAGATGAGAAGGGAACGATCGTTGCCCATAATGAGGCGACACTGGTGGGGAAGCAGGTTGATGAATCGACGGTTCGTTTTCTCAGCGCTCTCGGGGGAGCGCAGGATCAGTTTTACACCAGTCGCACTCTACCGAAAACGTCGGGTAACACCCAGAGATTCCAGATAGCTTCGCTGTTTAACCCCCTGGAAGGGAGAAAAGATCAGTTTTCTGCAATGAGGGAGAACGCCAGGGGAAGAATGGGACGCATGATGCGGGACCAGGTATCGTCGCGTGATCTGGAAACGAGGCTGCGCCGGTTTTCCGACACGACATTCTATCTTGTGGCTGAGCTTGACATGACAGCGTTTCAGCACCAGGTCCACAAACAGTTTATTTTTATCGTAATACTTTCAATAGTCCTGCTGCTTGTCGGTGTCGGCGGCTTGTTGTCTCTTGTTGCCATCCAGGGACTGAAGGGCAGCCAGCAGAAACTGAAGACAATGACTGCCTTCACCGATCTCCTGATCGCTTCAATGCCGCTTGGCATCATGGCGCTTGATTCAGCGGGCAGGGTAAAAACATGTAACGGCAGCGCTCAAAACATCCTGGATTTGCACACCGGCACTGCAGGCAAGCACTACTCGGAGATGTTCCCGGCCAACATCGTCAGCAAAATTGAGGTGATGATTTCCAGAAAAAACGCGATGAGCGAAATGGATCTCACTATTGAAAAGCAGGGAACCAGTAAAAGTTTACACCTCATGTGTGTTCCGATATCCTCCAGTGACGAAGCTGACAGTGGCCAGATGCTGTTGATCCAGGACATGACGACGCAAAAAAATCTTGAATCCGAACTCAGGAGGAACGAACGCCACACCGCTCTTGGCAAAATGGCTGCAGGCGTTGCCCACGAACTGAGAAACCCGCTCAGTTCAATAAAAGGACTTGCTCTTCTGCTGAAATCAAAGATCAACCGGCAGTCTTCAGGTACCGAGGCCGCCGATATCCTGATATCCGAGGTTGAACGGCTGGACAGGAGCATAAGCGAGCTCCTCGACTATTCAAGACCGGAACGCCTGTCGGTTGGCCAGCTGGAGCTGGTTGAGCCGATTAAAAAGGCGATACGGCTGATACGATCGGATGCTAATGCAGAACAGGTTGAGATAATCGAGCAGTATGCGGATGAAAAGCGATTGATTGCAGGTGATCGTGATAAACTGACCCAGCTCTTTCTCAATCTGTTCCTGAACAGCATCCAGGCAATGAGCGGCGGGGGCAGGCTGACGGTTTCGACACGTCACGATGAGGGAAGAAATACGGTAGAGGTCGAGGACAGCGGCACTGGTGTCGATGATGCACTCAAGGAGAAAATATTTGATCCCTATTTCACCACGAAACACGAGGGGACGGGACTGGGGTTGTCGCTCTGTTCAAAAATTGTCGAAGACCATCACGGCTCTATCAGCATCAGCAGCAGAGAAGGGCAGGGCACGAAGGTGACGATTATTTTTCCGTCATGAGCTCGCCTGGTATCATACTGAAAACGATTCTCCAGGAAGCCCGAGGCGAAATCCGGTTCTGTTATTTCTCCTCCCTGAAATGTCTGTCCAGAAATTCAGAATCAAGCGGTGAGAGATCGTATTTCAGTTCCACCTGCCGGACCAGTTCGCTGCGTGATTTTTCAGGAAATTTCAAAACGAGCTCCGACAGTGCCCGTATGGCCGACTTGAGTTTATCCCTGCCCAGCGGCGATTTTGCATCCTGTGTCATTAGGTTTCCCTTCAGGTTGATGGTCCAAGCGGTTTCAGCACAACACCGGAAAGTGGCGGAACCCTGATGGTCGTCTGGTATGGTGCGCGGGCGTGAGCTTCTTCCCTGGCTGAATAGATCCTTTCCTCTTTCAGCGTGGTTCCGCCATACTCAATGTAATCTGAGCAGAACAACTCGGCATAATCCTGTTTTGCCGGCAGTCCCAGTGTATAATAATCAATGGTTTGCGGTGTATAGTTTAAAAGGCAGACAACGTGATGCTCTTTTGCCCTTGCTGAACGAACAAAAGAGATAATTGAATTGTTCCGGTCTTCAATATCAATCCAGGAAAAGCCGTTCATATCATAGTCCTGTTCCCACAACGCAGCGGTGTCCAGGTAAAAAGCGTTGAGGGCAGTTACGTAATCCAGCATTCTGGCATGGCTCTCATATTCCAGCAGATGCCAGTCAAGGCTCTGTTTGCATGACCATTCCAAGCGCTGGGCGAATTCCCCGCCCATGAACAGGAGCTTTTTGCCCGGATGAAGGTACATTGAAAGCAGCAGAAGTCTCAGATTGGCAAACTTCTGCCAGTCATCTCCGGGCATTCTTTCAAGGAGCGAGCGTTTGCCGTGGACAACTTCATCATGGGAAAGCGGCAGGATGAAATTTTCCGAGAAGGAATACATGAGTGAGAAGGTGAGACTGTTCTGGTGGTATTTCCGGTAGATGGCGTCTTTTGAAAAATAATTGAGAATATCGTTCATCCAACCCATATTCCATTTAAAGCCAAAGCCCAGCCCTCCTTCGTTGGCAGGCTTCGAGACACCGTAAAAACTTGTCGATTCCTCGGCGATCATCAGGGTGTTCGGAAAATGCTGGTAGAGAATGGAATTCAGATGTTTGAGGAATTCAATAGCCTCCAGATTTTCCCGGCCGCCGTAACGATTCGGCAGCCATTCGTCGTGACCCCGCGAATAATCGAGATAGAGCATTGAGGCTACGGCGTCAACCCGCAGGCCGTCGACATGATATTTGTCGAGCCAGAAAAGTGCGCTGGCAATAAGAAAATTGCTTACCTCTGTGCGTCCGTAGTTGTAGATAAGCGTGCCCCAGTCCGGGTGAGCCCCTTTCCTGGGGTCTTCATGTTCATAAAGGGCAGTGCCGTCAAAGCGTGCTAGACTGTGCGCATCCTTCGGGAAATGAGCCGGTACCCAGTCGAGAATAACGCCTATATGGTTCTGATGGCAGTGGTCGACAAAATACATGAAATCGTCGGGCACACCATATCTGCTTGACACACTGAAGGAGCCGGTCACCTGGTAGCCCCACGATTCATCAAGGGGATGCTCCATGACCGGAAGGAGTTCAATGTGGGTGAACCCCATTTGTTTAACATAGGGGACGAGTTGCTCAGCAAGTTCCCGAAAGGTAAGGAAACGCTCTGGGTCAGAAGGATCGCGTCTCCAGGAGCCAGGATGAACCTCATAGATCGTCATCGGCTCTTGGTAAGGCCTGGTCTGGTGTTTCTCCTGCTGCCACGCCTGGTCGTTCCATTGATAGCGGTTGATATTGCGTACAACAGAGGCGGTATTTGGACGGATTTCCCCAAAAAACTGAAATGGGTCGGATTTCTCTAGAAACGTGTCCTGCTGGGTTCTGATGACAAAGCGATAAATCTCGTTTTCCAAGATACCGGGGATGAAAAGTTCCCAGATGCCGGAACTGCCGAGCGAGCGCATCTGGTGGACTCTTTTGTCCCAGCCGTTGAAATGACCGGTCACCGAGACATTGACTGCCGAAGGGGCCCAGACCCTGAATACCGTTCCTTTCAGTTTCTGGTGCATTTGCAGTTGCGCACCCATAATATTGTAGAGGGAATAATTGGTTCCCGCATTGAAGAGATAGATGTCATCATCGCCCAGCAGCGGAAGAAAGCGGTAAGGATCATTTATCTCCTGTACAACACCTGAGTGATAGGTGACTCGATAGCGGTAATCATACGGCTCAAGCTGGGGATATGGCAGGTTTTCAATAGACAATGAACACTCGAAGACCCCGAGATGTTCACGATCAATCATCTCAATGGTTTTATCATCGACGAGCAGGGAGACCTTCTCGGCATGGGGCTGCAGCGTCCTGAAAATTCGTTCGTTGCTGTCTTGCCGATGTTCATGCACGCCGAGGTATTGAAACGGGTCATGATGACTGTTGGTGACGATTCTTGAGATAAGTGAATTCATAAGATCGATTTGATTCCTGTTGAAAGTTGCTCTTTGATCTAACAATACTAGGTTAAAACGCTGAAAATGTCATGGCCAAATTTAGATTGCCAACCGGTCATCGTTCTTGCCTTACAGATAGAATTTAATGATTATTGTTTAGGACAAGAGCTTGACGGTAATGAAACGAGTCTGGTAGGCTTAAGTATGCTTCAGTATTTCAAACAGGTACAAGGATGAGATCATGGCATTGACATCCCCTTCTGTTATAGACACACTGACCGGTTCATTTTTGATTTCAACGCCTAAAATGCCTGATCCCCGCTTTGAGCAGCAGGTCATCTACATCTGTGCACACAGTGAAGAAGGTGCTATGGGCGTGGCGATTAACAAACCAAATATACTCTTTACCATCCCGGAGGTCTTGAGAGGAGCCCGCCTGCCGGTACCAGATATTGATTTTCCCCCTGTTTATATTGGCGGGCCCGTTGAGCTCGAATCGGCCTTTATTCTTTTTCAGTCGGACTACCGAGTCCAACATCAACTTGATATAACCGCAAACATATCTCTCTCGCGGGAGACCAAAGTCCTTGAGGATATTGCTCACCAGGTTGGACCCAAAAAATATCTCTTTATCCTCGGGTATGCCGGCTGGGGGCCGGGTCAGCTTGAAACTGAACTGCTTGCCGACGGATGGCTGACGCTGCCTGCCTACGATAATATAATCTTCGATGTGCCGGATAGTGAAAAATGGAAAAGTGCTGCAATGCAGTACGGTATTGACATATCAACGTTCGGTGATGTAATTGGCTATGCTTAATCGTCAGTATAGGCTATAGTTGCGACGCGGTCCGCTGTGAAGGGTCGCGTTTTTTATTTCCGGAAACATGACCAACGGTCGATGTGTGGTCAAGATAACTAATATATAGTTTTTAGTAGTATGGAAGTGATAGAGAAAATCTTTACATGTACGCGCTGTGGTTTTTGCTGCCAGGGGGAAACCACGGTTTCGCTCGACCAGAATGACAGAAAGCGCATGGCTGCTTCTCTCCAGATCAGTGAAGAGGAGCTTGAAGGTCTATTTTTGAGAAGAACCGCTGACATCGTCCAGATGAAAACAGAAAAGGGGCACTGCATCTTCTACAGGGACGGCTGCCTCGTCCATGATGGACGTCCCTGGCGGTGTGCGCAGTGGCCTCTTGTCCCCGCCCTGCTCAATGGTGAGGACAACTACCGTATCATCAGTGGGTCATGTCCCGGTATCAATACAGATATCAGTTACGAACAGTTCTGCAGTCTCCTGAAGCAGTATTATCGCCTCCACGGGACGGTAATCTGTTAAGTGACCCGGATGAAAATTGAAGTGCCCTTTCTCGGCAAGACCAAAGAGCGCTATATTGAAGAGGGTATCAATGATTTTCAGACCAGGTTGTGCCACTATGTCTCCCTGGAAATAAAGCATATCAGGGTCAAGCACTCCAAGGGGTTGACAGCCGTGCAGCAGATACGGGCAGAAGGTAAGCTTCTCGAAGCCAGCCTGAGCCCTGGTTCTTATCGAATTGCTCTTGACGGCAGCGGCCGGTCAATGAGTTCAGAGGAGTTGAGCGAATGTCTTACGAACCTTGAAAATCTGGGCGTAAAAAAGGTTTCGTTCGTAATCGGCGGACCGCTGGGCCTCGCCGATACCTTTTTACAAAAAGCCGATCTGGTTCTGTCCCTGTCAAAAATGACCTTTACCCATGACCTGGCACGGCTGCTTCTGCTGGAGCAACTGTACCGGGCATATACGATTAAAGTGGGCGAAAAATATCACAAATGAGTGGTGAGATAGATATCATAGCGGCTGTTTTTCCCCGTTACCCGGAAGGAAACCGGCGGCCCCTTGATCTCGGGTGCACCGGCAGGTCTTTTCACGACAACCCTGCCGGCAGCAGCACCCCTTGATTTCTCAAGGAGCTTCTCCTGGTCCCGGTCATCTCCGACAAGTGAGCGCAGCACTCTCATGTTACGTTTGTTGAGTGCTGATTTTTTTACAGGCGGATACATCGGGTCCATATAGATCGTTTCAAAGTTCATTTTCATATCTTCAAGCAAGTCAAGTGAATTACCACGCAGAAGCCGGATGTTGCTGATAACCGTGGGTCCGATCCGGTTGTCTGCGGCGGCTCTTTTCAGGCCGTCATCGAGAAGAGCCCAGATGACCGGTGATCTTTCGATCATGGTTACCGTGCACCCCAGAGATGCAAAGATGAAACTGTCAATCCCATATCCTGCGGTTGTATCACAGATTGTCGGCCGCACTCCCTTTTTTATGCCGACAGCCTTTGCCAGCGGCTGGTTTATTCTGCGGTCATATTTGTATCTGAACCAGGCGGGGCCGCTGAGATAGTCCACGAAGATAGTTGATCGATTCGCTTTAGTACTCAGGTTTTCAGTCAATTCCAGCCTGCCGTTGTTAAATGATAAGTGAAACGGGGTCGTTGCCGGAAGCGCTGAAACAAGGTCCAGTCCGGTCTTGGCAGCAAGCCTGACAGCTGAGTCGTAATCCCTGTCCCCGGTGGATTTCGTCCATATTTGTACGAACTGTTTGATATCCATTGCAAAATGATATAATTAGGTTAGACACAGTACTGTATGAACGTTCCCTGAGGATAGCCGAGTTTATGAATAATACAAATAAAGATATAAAGGTCGTGGCGATTATTCCTGCCCGCTATAAATCAAATCGTTTTCCGGGAAAACCGCTTGCCCGGATAAACGGAAAACCGATGATTCAGCATGTGGTTGAACGGGCCCTGCAGGTTTCGATACTTTCAAAGGTTTGTGTTGCAACTGATGACGCAAGGATTGCAGAGGCGGTAATCGACTTTGGCGGTGATGTCGTGATGACCCGGGAGAATCATGTGTCCGGCACTGACAGACTCGCTGAAGCCGCTGAAAAAATCGATCTTTCTGAACGTGATATCGTCGTCAATATCCAGGGAGACCAGCCCTTTTTTCCAGGTGAAGTTGTTGAACAGGTCGCGGCTCCATTGCTTGATGATCCCACCCTTGATATGTCTACGCTTATCTACAAGATTATCAGAAAAGAGGAAATTAACGACCCAAACCATGTAAAAACCGTATTTGACCGAGATCATTTCGCGTTATATTTCTCGCGTTCTGCAATTCCCTTTCAGAGAAATCCTGAGGAAGCGAGCGTCCCGACATATTACAAACATCTCGGTTTCTATGCCTATCGAAAGCGGTTTCTGTTGGAGTATGTCGCTCTACCCGAGGGCGAGTGGGAGCGGTTCGAAAAACTGGAGCAACTGAGAGCCCTTGAAAACGGTTACAAGATCAAGGTTGTCCTGACCGAACATGATTCAGTAGAAGTGGACACCGAAGAAGAACTGCAGCGCGTGGCGGCATTGATGAAACAGGGTGAATAGTCCAAAACGGGTGATTGTGAAAAACCAGTTGAGAAAACAGAGCCAAACGCTTGTTGAACAGCTCAGCAGCAAGAATCTCTCGGCATTTGATCTTATCTCCCAGAGAGATATACGTGAAAAACTCATAGATCTGGTGCTGAATGGAATACCTGAATATGCCGATTATGAATCCTCCATTTTGTTCAGGCAGCTCTACACAAATCTAAACCAGACGAAGGTTGACAAAACACGCGTTATTGTTTTCGGGGGAGGAACCGGGCTGTCAAACATCATTGGCGGTGACAGCCGCCAGCACAGCTGGAAAAACAGGCCGTTTAACGGCTTAAAGGATGTTTTCCCGGAGACCAAGGCGGTGGTCTGCGTAACCGATGATGGCGGGTCATCCGGCGAACTCCTGAAGGATCTGCCGGTAATCGCTCTTGGCGATATCAGGCATGTCCTGCTCTCTTCAATCCAGTTGAGCCGGCTTTCAGAACTGTATGATCTGAACAGGAGTGAGGCGGAAAATGTCACCAGGGTGCTTTGGTCTCTCTTTAATTACCGGTTCAATAATAAGCCGGAATCGACCGAGCTGCTGTTGCGCGAGTGCGGGGCCGAGCTTGATGTCCTGCCGACCGGACTGAGCAATTATATCAGAAATGGGCTCGATATCTGTTTCCAGGATCCTAGATGCGATGCTGTTTTCAGCCGTTCGCACTGCCTTGGAAATATCATTGTCCTCTCTCTGTTTCTTTCCACCTTTTCGGAAGTACCGGACAGCGGCGGGTTGCTTCAGTTCGAAAATGACAAAGCTGAACTTCTGCTGAAAAACCTGTCGGAATGCTCTAAACTCCTGGGTGCTGCCGAAGATGCCGTGCTCCCGGCAACGCTGACGCCTGCCCAGTTGCGCTTTCTCTACTCAAACGGTGTGCAGGTAACCGGAGAGCACAAATCGAGTACCGCACTTCGTGGCTTTCCTGTCAATAAGGTCTTTGTTGATTTTTACTCTACCCCGCATGTCCCTGAGCGGGTGTTGAACTATATCAGAACCGCTGACATCCTGATTATGGCTCCTGGCAGCCTGTACAGCTCAATTATCCCCGTTCTCCAGGTGCCGGGTATTGCCGCTGCTGTCAGGGAGAACAGCAAGGCCTTGAAATTACTGATCTCAAATCTCTGGGTTCAGGCGGGGGAAACTGACCAAAGCATCACTGATCCCGATCGAAAATTTCATGTTTCAGACATGATCAGGGCATATGAGAGAAATTTGCCGGGGGGAACTCAGGGACTTTTCGATCAGATTCTCTGTCTTTCCCTGAAAGACGTTCCCGGATCTGTCATCCAGAACTATGCAGTAGAGGGTAAAGTTCCGATCTACCTCGACAGAGAAGTGCTTTCTGCACAGGGCTTTGAGCCGATCGAGTGTGGATTCTTCTCCAGAAATGCTCTTGTTGAACGTCATGTAATCCAGCATGACCCTGGCATTGTCGCGCAGACAATTAAAACGCTCTTTTTGGCCAGGGAAATCATGCCGGATCTCTTTAAAAAACGACAGAACAGTACACCCGGCAGTTTCACCGGTTCAGGGTCCAGAAAAATTGTGCTGCCATCAACGCGCTACAGGCAGATACGTGACTGCCTCAACAGTCTGGAAATACGCATTGACGATACGCTTCCTGAAGCCGCAGAAAGGTCGAGAATACGTTCGACGCTTGCGGATATCGTCTGGAACCACAAAGACATACCGCTATCGCACCTGGAAAATATAAAAGGCATCATCTGTATCAACACAGATGACTGGCGCAGGGACCAGCGCTGGGACAATGTTTTCTCATTTTACGACCCTGAAGACGGGCAGGTGAAAATCAGGCGCGACCGGTTGACTGACCGCCGCGGCCTGGAGATTTCCTTCCTGATTACGGTAGGGCAGGCCCTGCTCGGCAACTATGCTGCCCAAAAAAGTGTTGAGCCCATCGAGCATGATCATTTATCCTATGGGCGTGTGTTTCATCTTTATCTCACGGCAGAAAAGCTCAGAAGGTGTTATTTCAGCAGTGAGGAGTTGCATGAGTACCTGACCCTTGCCCGAATGGTGCGGCAGAGTGAAGGGCACTATACACGGCTTATCAACGGCGAAGAGGGGTTCACTCCCCCCGGACTGTTATTCGGCGTCATGTATGCCTGGTACCTTGATAACAGTTTCGCCAGCTATATCGAGTATAAGATGTCTGTGATGAAGGTGAGACAGACCGATCTTATACCTGAACAGATGAAAACCATGAAACGGCGTATGGAACTCATACGTTTTTTCCGTCAGACGGTATTTGGCAAAGAGGCGCTCCCCATAGAACAGAATTCGTGACTGGCTGCCGACTATTATGAAGATCTTAATTGTTGATGATGACACCCAGATAAGAGATGTCCTGCGTATCTGGCTTGAACAGGAAGGCTTTACCGTAGTGGAGGCGGTAAACGGCAGAGAGGGCGTTAAACAGCAACGCTCAAACCCTGCTGACATGCTGATCTGTGACTTGATTATGCCGGATCAGGAAGGCATCGAGACAATTGCCGGGTTTAAAAAAGAATTTCCCCGGGTGGGAATCATCGCAATTTCCGGGGGTGGAAAAATCGGAGCTGACTCTTACCTTGAAATTGCTGTCCAGCTCGGGGCCTGGAAAGCGTTTAAAAAGCCGCTCGATCTCCCCTTGCTGGTTGAGTCGATCCGCGAGTGGGGCCAACTCAATACAGCCGAGCAGAAAGAATAGCGATCAGCCATCCCACCCGTTAGTCATTTCCTCCAGTTCTTTTTATTCATGATGACAATGCCGAGGACAAAAACAGCCAACCCAAGTCCCCATTGATTCCTGGACAGCAGAATGAGGGCGGACAGTGACAGTAGAATGCCGATTGTTACATGGTTCATGGTTTTACTGAAGGTTCAAACCTTTCCGGACCACTGTCCTTCTAGTATCGCTCATTGAGCTTTCTCCAGGCTGTGGTCAGTTTTTTTTCAGAAACGGGAATCACTGTCTTGATTTCCGGAGAGAACAACGACACCCGGTATTCTGCGATCAGCTGTGAAAAATGATTGAAGCTCTCCCTGCAATCAGTGTTCAAATCGTCTAATCTGCCTTGAAACTCTTTTTGATTTCTGATGTAGGGCAAGACCTTTTTTTGTTTCTCTGCGTCTTTTGCAGGATTGGTGTAGGCCCTCTCGGTGCGGATGGCAAGGCTTTTAAGATAACGCATTGCTTCAAAGAGCTGTTTTTCTGTAAAGGTTTGTAAAAAGTCGTGCGGAAGTATGGTGTCAAGCTGTTCGTGGATATCTGCGAATATATCGGCTATTCCGGAACCGCTTTTTTCGGCCAGATGTTCAAATCTCCTGATCATCTCAAACACCTCTTTGCGCTGTCTCAGGACAAGCAGAATCTGATCAACCAGCTCCTGTCCTCGCTTATAGTAACCGGCCTCTCGAGTGGTGCGTACAATTGCCTGGAACTGATCGCGTGAAATGAGCGGTTCAAATTGTGAGCCGAACATTATTTTCTCGACAAAATCGATCACTGCCTCCTGGATCGCCGTGTTGCTGCCACACACCTGTTTGAGCCATTCAACCGAGGGACCGGAGCAGGAAACTCGACAGTATTTCTTCAGCACCTTGTACTGCTCCTTGAAGGCGAGCTGGAGAAGGTAGCGTGTCCCCGCGGAAGATATTGTACGCGCTTCCTCCTGTGTCGATACGTAAACGACGGATACACCCTGCTGAGCCTGCTCTTTTTTGATAGCGGCGAAGAGGAAGCCTGACACCTTGCCGGAACTCGAATGGAGAGGGACCTCCCGTGGCACCGCTTCAAAACTCCAGGATCGAATAATGTTCTCACGCAGTGCGGATAGCAGTTTTTGATCTTCCGGCAGCAGGGTATCGTTGAGCTGAACAGGGTCAGGTGCGGTAAAACCTGATTTCAGCCGGGCCAGGTCCCTGCCCGAGAAAAGCTCGGCGCCTTCGTGGTCAAGCAGCGTAAACCTCATCTGCAGATGAGGCGGCAGCTGCTGCGGCCAGTCGTCCCGGCGTATGGTTATTTTAAACATTTTAAAGAGTGCAGCCGACAATCCCCGATAGTAATCGCCGCGATAGAGAATCAAACTGTCGAGAACCCGATCTACCGTCGTGCTGATCGGTATCAGGTGCTTTCTCAAGCGTTTCGGCAGGCCTTTGATCAGAAACGTCGTTTTTTCATGCAGCAGTCCAGGGACGAGCCACTCGAACCTCTCCGGCTGCAGGGCACTTGCAATTGAGAGCGGAATCAATGCTGTGACGCCGTCGCGCTCATCACCTGGTTGGAAATGGTAGCTCAGTTTCACCTGGGCAAAGCCGATATCGAGCAGGGCAGGAAAATCAAGCAGCTCTGATTCTGCAGGCTGACGGAGCAGCACCTGTTCTTTTGTCATGAACAGTTCGCGCCCGCCGCTTTTCTTCAGGTAACGGATCAGTGTCGTGCGGTCATAGACTCCGTTAGGGAGATGCTTGTCATAATACGCATAGATGGAATCATCGTGCACAACGATATCCCTTTTTCGCAACTTGTCCTCGGCAGCCTGCCATTTCTCAATAATCCCGCGGTTATGCTGAAGAAAGGGAAAACCATTGTCGAGTCCACATTCGACAAGTGCCTTCTGGATAAAAACAGCTCGGGCCTCGGGAATGTTTTTTTTGCTTCTCTGTGGATAATTAACCGTTCTTCCGGAGCACAGAACAAGGCTGCGCAATGATACCGTTTCATCGGCAACGACCCTCCCGGTTTTTTTCTGCCAGCGGATGTTTGACCACGAGTAGGAGCAGAATGAACCGGCGGCGTCTTCAAGCCACTCCGGTTCAATGGTCGCCACCGTCATGGCGTAGAGTCTTCCTGTCTCAAGAGCTGAGGAAGAGAAGATCCACTCACCGCTCTTGGAAAACTGATGGCTTCCCGGGAAAACCATGATTTCCTTTCCCTGTTCTGTTAAATAGACGCTGCCTTTCTTGCGGCGGGCAGCAAGTCTGAAGAAGCCGCTGAGCAGTGAGCGGTGAATCTGTTCAAACGAGCCCTTTTCTCTGTTGATGGAAAACGATGTGTGACCCTTGAGAATTCGCAGCAGCTGATCATGCAGGTCAAGCCATTCACGCATCCGCTGAAAGGAAAGAAAATTGTCACCACTGAATCGTTTCAGACGTGACCAGGAAAACTGTTTGTTCCCATCCTGGAATGCGTTCCAGATAGAGAGCAGCGCCATGAAATCTGATTGCGGGTGGGAAAACCTCTGGTGTGCTTCATCTGCTTGAGCTTCCTGGTCCGACGGTCTTACCCGTGGGTCCTGGATGGCGAGGGCTGAGGCGATGATAGTAATCTCTGCCAGGCAGCTGTTTCTTGAGGCCTCGATAATCACCCGGGAAATTGTCGGATCAATGGGCAAACGCGCCATCAGACGACCATCTGCAGAGAGTATTTTTTTTGGAGTGATGGCGCCCAGTTCTTCAAGCATTCGATAACCGTCCCGAACAGCGGCTGGAGAAGGAGGCTCGACAAATGGAAAATCAGCAGGGTTTCCAAGCTTTAAAGAGCTCATCTGCAGCAGCACTTCAGCCAGATTTGAACGCTTGATTTCCGGTATTGTATACTCGGGCCGCGAGAGGAAATCATCTTCCGTGTAGAGGCGAAAACAGATTCCAGGCCCGACACGTCCGCACCTGCCCGCTCGTTGGTTACAGCTTGCCTGAGACACTCTGGTAACTGGCAGACCGGTGGTTCGAGATTTCGGGTTATAGGAGGATATGCGGGCAAGACCGGTATCGACCACATAGCGAATACCAGGGACGGTGACCGAGGTTTCCGCAACATTTGTGGCCACAACGATCTTGTAACCGTTTCTCGGGCTGAATATCTTCTGCTGATCAGAAAACTGCAACCGTCCAAACATCGGCAGGACGCTGCGGTCCTGAAGCCTGCCCGTAAGAATTTCGACACTGGCCCTTATATCCTTTTCAGTCGGCATGAAAACAAGCATATCGCCGGGCGGATAGTTCCGGGCGATCATGGAAACGGTATCGATGCAGGTGTCGACAAATGAACGGTCCTTGTCCTCATCCTCATCTTGGCGATAGATAATCTCAACAGGAAAATTCCGGCCTTCTATTTCATAGATCGGGGCACCGCCGAAGTGTGTGGAAAACAGTTCCGTATCGATTGTTGCGGAGGTGATCACCAGTTTCAAATCTTTTCGTCTGGTGATGAGGTTCTTGAGGTAACCAAGAAGAAAATCTATATTGAGACTGCGTTCATGGGCCTCATCGACGATGATGACATCATAGTTTTTCAGGAGCGGGTCTCGTCTTGTCTCCGCCAGCAAGACACCGTCAGTCATGAATTTAATTCTGGTTGCAGGGGTCGTCCGGTCACGGAATCGTATCTTGTATCCAACCATGTCGCGATTGCTTCCCAGTTCCTGCCCGACCCGATCGGCAACCGTTGTGGCGGCGACTCGGCGCGGTTGTGTGCAGCCGACAAGGTTGGCCAGGGGGGAGAGTGCTTCTAAACAGATTTTTGGCAGCTGTGTTGTCTTCCCTGACCCTGTATCTCCAGAAATTACGGTAACCTGGTTTGTTTTAATGAGCGCGCTGATTTCTTCTTTGAAGGAGAAAATCGGGAGGTCAGGCGGGTAAAAAAAATGCATGAAAGCGTTGGATGATGATAATAATTATGGTAGTTGTCATTGTCCTGAAACGTACCAGTTCTTTACCATATAACAACTTCAACTGTCATGTAAAATGGGTGGTTTATGAATGCACTAAAATTGCTACGCCCTGCGGCGGCAAGCGCAGCGAGGTTCAGGCCTGCCCTGGCGGTGATTAAAAAAGCGATGCCGGCCGGCGCTTGTCGTCCAGCGCTCCATTCTATGCTGCTCGAGAATTCTGCTGAACCGCCGGTTGACTGTACAAAAGACAAAGCCTGGGCATTATGACGATACTGGAGGTAGCGGTCGCAGCGCCGGTGTTCAAGACCTACTCGTATGAGTTGCCGCACGAGACACAGGAGCTGTTCAAAACATCCCCGTCACAGCTTGTTGGGTGCCGTGTTTTTGTCCCGTTCGGGAACAGGAAAATTACCGGATATGTTCTCGGGTTCGACGAGGGAGGTGAAAATCAAAGAGAATTAAAAGAGATTTACGAACTCCTTGATGATGCCCCTTTGTTTCATCTGGATATGGTAGCATTGTTCAAATGGGTGGCCGACTATTATCATTATCCGCTCGGTAAAGTGATTCAGACCGCCCTGCCTGGCGGTCTGACCGTGCAGGTACAAAAGATTATCCGGCTGAACGGTAAAAAACCCTCAGCTTTGCTTGAAAACGTGACCGGCACTGACGATGTCGGCTGGCTCAGGAAACTGGCAGAGTCCGGTGTCCTGACGGCACGCGAGAGCAGAAATGTTCTGAATTCCTCAGCTGACAGGAAACTATTGATGCCGTTGTTAGAATCAGGCATTGCTGCCATTGCCGCCAGCCGCAGCCGGGATCTGGTCAGAAAGAAAACCGAAACCTGTTATCGCCTCAGGGAAGGAGGTGAAAGACTCTGCAGGCAATTGAACGAGATTTCAGAAGTTCGGGGGCAGGCACCTTCCGTCGGTGACGCGTCCGTTACGAAAGGTGAAAGCAAAACACTTCACTGTATCTGGACAATCCTGCAGGAGCTCGGCAATCAACTGATCCCAAGAAAAGAACTCCTGGCCCGCTATCCCTACAGCGCTCGAGTCATACCCGGGTTGATTGCAAAAAATCTTCTTGAAAAAAGAGAGAAAAGAGTTTTCAGAACTCCCTATGGTGACCTGCTTCCGCATCTTGAAGCTCCTGCGAATTTAACCGATGAACAGCACCATGCCGTCAGTCACATTGTCCAGAGTATGGAGGAACAGCGCTTTAAAACGGTGTTGCTCCACGGTATCACCGGAAGCGGTAAAACCGAAGTGTACCTCAAAGCTGCTGAACATGCGCTGAAGATCGGTAAGAGCGTTCTTGTTTTGGTGCCTGAAATCGCTCTGGCTACCCAGATCGAGGCGCATTTCGTTTCCCGGTTCGGTAGCGAAATTGCGCTTTTGCACTCAGGGTTGAGCGCAGGGGAACGGTATGACGAATGGGAACGCACCTGCTGCGGAGAACGCTCGATTGTTATTGGTGCCCGGTCAGCCGTCTTTGCACCGCTCAAAAACCTTGGTTTGATCATTGTCGACGAAGAACATGATTCGAGTTTCAAGCAGGAAGATCAACTTCGTTACAACAGCAGAGACATCGCTATTCTCCGCAGCCGGATGTGTCAGGCTGTCACACTTCTGGGCTCCGCCACTCCTTCGATAACCAGTTACCACCACGCCCGCTCAGAGAAATTTCAACTGGTCGAGATGAAAAACAGGGTCGGAGTGAGTGAACTTCCCGGGATTACCGTTGTCGATCTGAAAAACAAGGAGAACCGCAATACACTTTTCAGTAAAACGCTTGTCCAGGAACTGCAAAAAACGTTCAAACAGGGAAACCAGTCGATCCTGCTGATGAACAGGCGCGGTTTCTCCGCTTCGGTCATCTGTCGTGACTGCGGGTCCATGGTTGAGTGTCAGCACTGCAATGTTACCCTTACCATGCACAAAGGCAGGCAGCGGCTTGTCTGTCACTATTGCGGTTTTCAGCTTCCCGCGCAGACGCTCTGCACCACCTGCGGATCTGGAAAGCTTGTCCCTGTCGGTTTTGGAACCGAGCGGGTTGAAGAAGAAGTTGTCAAAATTCTACCAGAGGCACGAATTGCCAGGCTTGATTCCGATGTCGCTGCTGATCGAAAACGTTTCATGTCTATTCTCCAGTCGATGCGGGAGAGAAAAATCGATATCCTCGTCGGTACCCAGATGATCGCCAAAGGACTCCACTTTCCCGAGGTGACGCTCGTTGGAGTCGTGTGGGCTGACGGCGGACTGGCTTTCCCCGATTTTCGCGCTGCGGAAAAGACCTTCCAGCTCATAGCGCAGGTGACCGGCAGGGCAGGGCGTGGCGAGAAGCCGGGGCAGGTCATCATCCAGACCATGCAGCCGCTGCACTATGCAATAGGCCTGGCCGCAGCGCACGATTATCAGACATTGGTGGAACGGGAACTGCGGATCAGAAAAGAGGCTGACTACCCGCCTTTTGTAAGACTGGTTTCCTTGAGAATAGAGGGGGAGTCAGAAAATCGGGTAAGAGCGTTCGCTTTTGAAGTGGCGGCACAGGCACGGTCCTGGCTAAAAACAGACAGAGCGGGGCACGCCCTGCAGGTTCTGGGCCCTGCTCCGGCACCGATAGAGAGGATCAGGGACGTCTATCGCTGGCAAATTCTCTTAAAGGGCGCTCATCTGCCTGGGCTTCACGCGCTTGTTCAATCGATCATGACCTCCGTTAAAAAGGGGAGAAACGAAAAACTGATTGTCGATGTCGATCCGGAGAACATGATCTGATCAGAACGTGAACCACCTCTTTTTCGGTGACCAGGATACTACCGCGTTTCTTCCCTGTTTCTTGGCGGCATAGAGTGCCTGGTCGGCCCGGCTGATATATTCGTTTTTGGAAAAAGGTTCAGCTCCTGAAGGGGTTTCCGAGGAGACACCGATGCTGGCCGTCAGCCGGTATTCAGCGGTGCTGCCTTCTTTTTCAAAAATCGTCTCTTCAATTGCTTTTCTCAGTTTTTCGGCGACGATAAGCGCCGCTTGTTCGTCCGTAGAGGGCAGGATAATTACAAACTCTTCCCCACCGTAGCGAGCCAACGTGTCGTATGAACGTATGTTACTCTTCAGTGTCCTGGAGAACTCCCTGAGAATAAGATCGCCTATCTGGTGACCGTAGGTGTCGTTGAACTTCTTGAAATTGTCTATATCGATTAGCAGCAGCGACAGCACGGAGCCATTCCGCGCCGCCCGGTCAATTTCCTGGTCCAGGACATTCTGGAAATAGCGGTGATTGAACACATTCGTCAGACCGTCGACATTGGCGAGATTGTCAAGAATTTCGTTCTTTGCCTTGAGCTCGTCTGCAAGTTTCTCCAGCTTCATTTTTGCGGCAACAAGCTCTTTATTCATCTGTTCGTAGTCTAGATTAATCAGGCTCAAACGGATATTTGCTTCCTGGAGAATCTCCTGGATGGACTTGGGATTTTTAATTTTCAAGCCAAAATAGTCACCCGCTTCCTCCACGAGAATATGGAGCTGGTCCAGCACATTCTCAATGTCATCGTTGGAGAAGCCAAGCAACTTCTTCGAGTCTCTCCTGAAGCGTTTATGATAGTGTTCAGGCTTTTCAGAATAGAGGATGCCGATAAGCAGATCCGACAGGTGTACCGCCTTGATCGTCGTCAGAATGTTCTTGTCAGCACCGTCATACGAGGCAGGTGCATGGTGATAGCGTATCGGTATAAAAAGGGATGCCGGAAATCCCCAGGATCGTGCGACCTCGGAGCCGATTGTAGTGTGATCTGTCCCGAGGATTTCTCTTTCTACAGCGATACGCTCAGCACTGGAAGCCGTTGGAGTCTGCAGTACCTGCTCGTAAGCTTTCGGGATTGTTCTGGCCAGAATCAACTCGCCAAGGTTTTGCAGCAGTCCTGCTACAAAAACCTCTTCTGGCTCGATCCCCTTGACTTTTTCAACAAGCAATCTGGAGGCAGCAGCAGCAGCGAGGGAATGTTTCCAGAATTCTTTAAAATCAAATGAATAATGGGCTTCACCCTTGCCTGTATTGAGAAAGGAGAAGGACAGGACAAGACTGCGAACAGCATTTGTGCCAAGAATAGAAACCGCCTGCTGGATTGAGCCGATCTGTTGAGGAAAACGATAAAAGGCCGAATTTGAGACTTTCAGGATCTTGGCGGAAAGGGCCACATCACGAGAAATAAGCCTGGCGATATCTGCCAGCGTGGTTTCCTCGTCTGCCATCAGGGTAATCAGCCTGGAGGCCATCACCGGCAGCGTGGGCAGATTCTCCGACTGCAGTACGGTCTGCAGAGTTTCTTGCTCTTTCATCTGCTCATATAGGTAAAGAAGGTAAAATTAGTAATTGATAATTGTACTATATCGTGTATGAAACCATTAATGCAAGATAGGCTTGAATAAGATGGCGGCGCAACCACTGTACCCTGGCGTTAATCATCTTTTGCGAGGCTCTCTTACTGGTGGGCTGATACAGAGATGTCAGCGACACTTGTCGAGAAAGAAATGACAGCAGCGAGAATTGTAAAGGTTCTTTTCACCCTCTCGTGATATAGTATGCTGCCCGGGATGGTGTAATTTCCCACCTTGTCAATTTATCAGAAAGGATATCCCATGTCAGAGAATCAATACGGTTTCAGATACGATGAATACGGCAACACGAAGGAAATACAGGTCTATGTCAGTGGCGTTGCAGCAACAATGTTGAGTTTTGTCAACAAGGGCACAGCGTTCAATGAAAAGGAACGGAATATGCTCGGCCTCCAGGCGGCGCTCCCTCCAGGCATACGCTCCCTCGAAAACCAGGTATACAACTCAACACGAATCGTTAACGGCAAGCCCGATGACCTGGAAAAGTATATCTTTATCCGGGCAATGTTTGAGAGAAACGTGACGCTTGCTCATGCACTGATCAAGAGTGACCTCGATCGCTTCATGGGAATCATTTATACACCTACCGTCAGTATGGCGGTTAAGAAGTATTCCTCGATGTTCCGGCGTTCCAGCGGACTTCATTTCACCCCGGACAACATTGATCTTGCCGAAGACATCCTGAGAAGGTACCTGAACCAGGAGATCCGCGTGGCCGTGGTTACTGATAACGGAGGTATTCTCGGGATCGGTGACCAGGGTGCCGGCGGTATTGCCATCAGCCTCGGCAAACTCATGCTCTACAGCCAGGGGGCAGGCATTGCCCCCTGGCATTGTCTGCCTGTTTCGCTTGATGTCGGTACCGACAACAGCGATCTGCTGGATGATCCACTCTATCTCGGTTGGCGGCATGAGCGGTTGCAGGGCGAGGATTATCTTTCTTTTATCGGGCGGTTCGCACGTGCCTTCAGAAACGTCTTTCCCAATGCGCTCTGCCAGTGGGAAGACTTCTCCAACAATAATGCCTTTGCAATAAGGGATTCTTTTGCCGATGAACTCATCTCCTTCAATGATGATATTCAGGGAACCGGTGCCATTACCCTTGCGGCGATTTATTCGGCGATGAAAGTCAAGGCTGAAAAGCTTGTTGATCAAACCTTTCTTGTCTGCGGCGACGGGATCAGGGAAATTGGTATCGCCGAGCAAATAGAAGATGCACTTATTGCCGTCGGACTGCAAAGAGATGAGGCTCGCAATAAAATCTTTTTCTACGATGGTGACACAGTGCTCTGTTCCACCACCAGACATGTGCATTACAAAATGAAATATGCCAAGAATCCTGAACGCTTCCCGTGGATCAGCGAGGCCAGGGAGCTGACCGATATCGTCAAGGCGGCAGATATCACGGTGATGGTCGGCGCCTGTGGTTCTGGCGGTTGTTTTACCCGGGACGTAATAGAAGCAATTTCTGACAATACCGAGCATCCAGTCATTTTACCGATCTCCGGGCTGGAAGAAGATCTGGAAATCTTTGCCGGAGACTTGAAAGAATGGTCTCGCGGCAAAGCCCTGGTGGCCCATTGTGGTTCCTGTTTCGGCTGCGAAGTTGGTGAAACGAGTGCTGCGATCGCTCCCTGTAATAATGTTCTGGTGTTCCCCGGTGTCGCTCTGGGGACCCTCGCCTCAGGCGCACGCCAGGTCCTGCCTCGTTTCTTCACCGAATCAGCGCAGGCTATATCTCATTGTGTCAGCCCGGAAGAAATCAAAAGAGGGAAGCTGGTACCGTCTCTCTCCAGGTTTCCAGCGGTTGCCGATCATGTTGCCCTTGCGGTTGCCATGTGCGCTGTCCGTGAAGGCGTGAGCAGAGAGTGCATTTACGCAGATTACAAGCATGAGGAAGATGAGACCAGAATGAAGAAACTGATCAGTGGTATGAGGTGGGAACCTGACTATCTGCCGCTGTCTGCCCGCTGATTTTTTCCTCAAGCCGGTTGAGCAGCGCCCGGATGCCTGACCAGTCAGCCGCTGCATATATTTCTTTTCTGATGCCTGAGGCGCCGGAGAAACCCTTGAAATAGCTTCCCAGGTGGTTCTTCATCGCTGCAAGCTGAAACTGGTTATCATCATTAAAAAAATCAACGAGAAAAACGTGACGCTGAACAGCCCTGATGACGGGACCGAGCGTTACCGGCCGGCCGGCCGGATGGAATACCCAAGGGTTGCCGAGTGCGGCTCTGCCGATCATAACGCCATCGCATTGACCTTTTTTCAGCCGGTGTTCGGCATCCTGGAAGGTCGCTATGTCACCGTTGCCGATAACTGGAATCGAGACTGAGGACTTTATCCTCTCGACTACCCCCCAGTCAGCTCTTCCCCCAAATGCCTGTTTCCATGTTCTGCCGTGAACGGTGAGGGCCGTTACCCCGTTATCTTCGGCAATCCTGGCAAGCGATACGCCATTCTGGGTGCGCTGGTCAGGGCCGGATCTCATTTTCACCGTTACCGGGCAACGACTGCTTCTCACAACCTGTGCAATGATCTGTTGTGCCAGTTTCAGATCAGCCATCAGTGCTGCACCGGCTCCTTTTTTTGTGACCTTTTTTACCGGGCAGCCCATATTTATGTCAATAAGGTCGGGCTCAAAGCTGTTGAGAATCGAGGCTGCTTCAGCCATGACAGCTGGGTCTGCGCCGAACAGTTGATATGCAAGCGGGCTGTCTTCGCCTGAACTCTGCAGCATGTTTATGGTTTTTTTCTGTTGATAAACCAGGCCATGACAGCTGATCATCTCTGACACGCAGAGACCTGCACCATATTCACGACAGACGGTTCGGAAGGGGAGATCAGTATATCCGGCAAGAGGGGCAAGGATGAGTTTGCTGGGGAGCTGAACGGGACCGATTGAGAACATGTGAAAAATGAGAATGAAGCCGGTTCAGAGAAGATCCGGCTTCGCTGTGGGAAGCAGATTAGAGCTTTGCCAGCTCAAGCAATGATCTCTGGTAGATCTTTTGGGACAGATCATCGACAATGATGGCGAGTGCTTCATTTTCGTTATCCCTGCTGTCCGCAGCTGTTGAGCCAACCTTGTATTCCTGGGTCCACACCTCAGACGGCACTTCCATAAGGACCCTGTCGGTTTTAAGATCCTTCATGATGTATCTGACTCTCAAGCGGATTTTCACCTCGGAGGTGCTGCTGGCCGACCCGTAGGTAAGGCTGGGAAGGTCTATGGATATGATTTCTCCGGCGAGAATATAGTCGGCGTTTTCTTTGGTTTTGACGACAGAAAGAGAGCCTGTCTTCTGAAACCATTTGACCAGCGACTGGTATATTTTCGAATCGAGCAGCAATTCATTTGTTCTGTTTTTCCATGTCGTGGCATAGATCGTTCTGTCAGGACCGGAGTATACATACGGGTTGCGGTAGCCACAGGCGCTAATGAATACCGTGATTGCCAGGAGTACAAACAGCGGACGAAGATAGTGTTTCAAGGCTCTACTCCATGAAAAAGTATTAGCACTCATCTGATAAAAGAAAGATATCGGTCTCAAAACAAGAACATAGTGTAGTATCAAACCACGATATTAACAAGTTTCTTCTTGATGACAATAATCTTTTTTGGCTCCTTGCTGTTGATAAAGCGCAGCACATTTTCATCCTTCAGAGCGCACGCTTCAAGCGCTTTCTCGTCAGTGTCCGCCTCGACCTGGATACGCGAGCGCACTTTGCCGTTTACCTGGAGTACGATGGTGAGAAGGTCTTCCCTGGCCGTTTCTTCATCAAAAGACGGCCACTCCTGCTCCTCGGGACGGCTGGGAAATTTCATGATGGCCCACATTTCTGAAGAAAAGTGCGGTACCATCGGAAAGAGGAGCACGAGAATCGTTTTGATGGCCTGGCTGATCGTTTCACTGCCTGCCGTTTCTTCTTTTTCTGGATCCGTTACCGAGGCAAGGGTATTAAAAAGTTCCATTACCGCACTGATGGCAGTATTGAAATGAAAGTTGGTCTCGATATCATGAGTCACTTTTTTGATGGTCTGGTGCCTCTTGCGATCGAGTGTTCTGTCCGCGTCGCTCGCTTCGGCGGATAGATCTGCAGCTGTCGGAGCCCCTGAATAACCGGTAATAAAGCGATACACCCTGTTTAAAAAGCGGCTTGCTCCTTCGACTCCCTGGGCATTCCACTCCAGATCGCGCTCGGGGGGTGCCGCAAAAAGACTGAACAGACGCACCGTGTCGGCGCCATAGTGGTTGATCAGATCGTCAGGATCGACAACATTGCCTTTTGACTTGGACATTTTTGCGCCATCCTTGATAACCATCCCCTGCGTCAGGAGATTAGCAAACGGTTCATCGATTTCAAGATAACCGAGGTCCCGCAGTGCTTTCACGAAAAACCTGGAGTAGAGAAGGTGGAGAATCGCATGTTCAACTCCCCCGATATACTGGTCAACCGGCAGCCAGTAGCGAGACTGTTCTCTGTCGAGCGGCGCGTCGGCTGCGTCGGGACAGGTAAACCTGGCAAAATACCAGGAAGACTCGACAAAGGTGTCCATTGTGTCTGTCTCTCGGGTTGCCCCGCTGCCGCAGGCAGGACAGGTCGTATGGAAAAATTCAGGCCTTCTGCTCAGCGGAGCGCATTCACCAGCGCTGGATTCGCGGTCTTCAGGAAGTTTAATCGGTAATTCGTCCAGCGGTACGGGAAGGACACCGCAGGAATCACAGTGGATCATCGGAATTGGCGCACCCCAGTAGCGCTGCCGTGAGATTCCCCAGTCCCGCAAGCGATAGGTGGTGAGCGCAGAACCAAAACCGTTTTGCTCGGCATCGGCAATGATTGCAGCCTGGGCTGCGGACGATTCCATACCGTCGAACCGGCCGGAATTGACGAGCAGTCCGTAGGCGGTAGAGGCTTCCTCCATTGTCTCCGGGTTCAGGTCCGTGCCCTCAGGGATAACAACCGGGAGGATGGGGAGTTTGTATTTGCGGGCAAATTCGAAATCTCTCTGGTCGTGAGCAGGCACTGCCATGACTGCACCAGTTCCGTATTCCGCGAGCACAAAGTTGGCGATATAGACGGGAATGCGCTGTCCACTGAACGGATTTATACAGTACCGACCGGTGAAAATGCCTTTCTTTTCCTGCTCCTCCTCGATATTCTGCCGCATTCGTTCTTCTGATATTTCTTTGATGAACGTTCTGACAGCCTGTTCGATTTCGCTGCCGCTTATCAGTTCATCGATCAGAGGATGTTCGGCGGCAACCGACATGAAGGTGACCCCGAATATTGTGTCTGGACGGGTGGTAAAGATGGAAATTGACCGCTCACTGCCCTCGATACTGAAATCACAGGAAAGTCCGGTTGATTTGCCGATCCAGTTGCTCTGCATGGTGGCCACCTTTTCGGGCCAGCCCCCCAGGGCCTGCAGGTCAGCAAGGAGTTCTTCTGCATATCTGGTTATTCTGAAAAACCAGCCGTTCATCTTTCGTGGCCTGACAAAATCGTCACAGCGCCAGCAGGCGCCTTCAATGACCTGTTCATTGGCAAGCACCGTCTGGCATGTCTCACACCAGTTGACGGTGGTTGTCCGCTGATAGACAAGATCTTTCTGGTACATCTCGATAAACAGCTTCTGTTCCCAGCGGTAATAGCTGTCATCACAGGTGGCAAGCTCCCTGTTCCAGTCATAGGAAAGCCCCAGCTGCTTGAGCTGGGTCCGCATATAGTCTATATTGTCGTAGGTCCATTTGGCCGGATGGGTGTTATTCTTTTGGGCAGCGTTTTCGGCGGGGAGTCCGAACGCGTCCCATCCCATCGGGTGAAGAACATTAAAACCGCGCAGACGCTTGTAGCGGGCGACGACGTCGCCGATTGAATAGTTCCGGACATGTCCCATGTGGATACGGCCGGACGGGTAGGGGAACATTTCTAGGACATAATATTTTTCTCTGCGGCTGTCCATGTCTGCCTTGTTGATTTCTTCCTGTTCCCAGGTCTGCTGCCACCGCGCCTCAACCGCCTTAAAATCATATTTGCCGGGAAGCTGATCCGTCGTTGTCATTCCACAACCCTCTGTATCGTATCTGTTGATTTCTTGCACTGTCTCCTATGGTGCAGCATAGGCTCCGGGCTCATCATAGTGACTTATATTTTCAAACGTCGTGTATTCTTTTTTGAAAAAGAGCTGGGCGGTTCCGGTCGGACCGTTTCTCTGCTTGCCGATAATGATTTCGGCAATGCCTTTGTTCGGGTTGTCCTCATTTTTGTTATAGACTTCATCCCGGTAAATAAAGCAGATAACATCGGCATCCTGCTCAATTGCTCCGGATTCCCGAAGGTCTGCCATCATCGGCCGCTTATCGGTGCGGCTCTCAAGTCCTCTGTTCAGCTGGGAAAGGGCGAGTACAGGAACCCCGTACTCCTTGGCAAGAGCTTTAAGGGAGCGCGATATCTCACTGATTTCCTGGGTACGGTTTTCTGCTGTCCGCCCTCTCATGAGCTGCAGGTAATCGACAAGGATCAGTCCAATGTCGTGCTGAACGGCAAGACGCCTGATTTTTGATCTCATTTCAAGCACTGAAATAGCCGGCGTGTCGTCAATGTAGATCGGCGCATCCGAGAGCATGCCGACAGCTCGAGTCAAACGGGGCCAGTCTTCCGGCTGCAGTTTTCCCGTTCTGATCTTTTGTGAGTCAATATGACCAACTGAGCTCAGCAACCGCATGGTCAGCTGCTCCTTTGACATTTCAAGACTGAAAATAGCCACACCGGTCTTCTCCATCAGGGCTGCATGCTGGGCGATGTTCATTGCAAAAGCGGTTTTACCCATCGACGGGCGGCCAGCGAGAATTACCAGGTCCGACGGCTGCAAGCCGGCGGTCATCTTGTCAATGCTCGTATAACCGGTCGGCACGCCGGTTATCAGCTCTTTTCGTTTGTAGAGCTGCTCAACCGTTGCAAAACACCCGGGAATGATCTGTTTGAGTGGCGTGAAACTTGTACCGCTTTTTTTGCCGGCGATGTCAAAAATTGCCTGCTCCGCCTCGTCAACGAGTTGATCGATATCACCTTGATCTTCAAAGCAGCGGTTGGCGATATCTGAATTGACGCTGATCAGATTTCTCAAGATTGATTTCTGCCGGATGATTCGGGCATAGGCTATGATATTGGCAGTAACGGGAACAATGGAGGTCAGGGAGGCAAGATATGTCGGTCCCCCGACATCCTCAAGGGAATTCTTGTTGTTGAGCAGATTGGTAATGGTGACCAGGTCCTGGGGTTCGTTCTTCTGAAAAAGGTCGATCATCGCCTCGAATATGATTCGATGGCCATTTCGGTAAAAATCGGCGGGGGAAAGAATGTCCAGGACAGAGGTGAACGCCTTCTCCTTCAGGAGTATTGACCCGAGAACCGACTGCTCGGCTTCGATGTTGTGAGGAGGAACTCTGCCGCTTGTCACGATGTTTGACTCTTTGCTGCTCTGATAGTGATCACTCATTGCCCGCTGCTGTTTGATGTTGATTACAGATGATGTCTAATACACTGAGCAGTTTGTGTCAAAACAAAAAAACACCTGGAAAGCACTGTCTTTCGAGGTGTTTTTTTGTTTTATTCTAGACAGATAGATATCTTTCTTACGGCATTGCACTGATCGTGCTGAAAACCGTAAGGGAGTTTGCTCTCACTCTCCCTGGGCAACCACGTTTACGGTGATCTCGGTACTGAGATTAAAGCCGACCTTTACCGCGACTTTCATTTCTCCAAGGACTTTTATCGGTTCAGCGAGCAGAATATCCTTTTTCTCGATGTCGATGCCGTTTTCCTTCAACCTGTCGATAATGTCTGTCGAAGTGACTGAGCCAAAAAGCTTTTCATCTGCTCCTACAAGCTGAGAAAACTCAAGTGTAACCGCCGACAGTTTCCTGGAAAGTTTTTCGGCAGCTTTTCTGTCTTCATCAAGTCTTGCCTGGATTGCTGCCTTGTTTTTTTCGAGAAGCTCAAGATTGGCGGCCGTGGCGAGCACAGCTTTTCCCTGCGGCAGCAGGTAGTTGCGGCCGAATCCCGGTTTAACGCGAACAAGATCTCCTTCACGACCGAGTGAATCGATTGTTTCCTTTAAAATGAGTTCCATGATTAACTCCTCTTTATAAATTGTGTTTGCTGTTGTACCAGTTTAATCCTTTGATTGATCAGTCTCATCTTGTTTTTTATCGTCATTTTTTTGATGCAGGCGCCGCAGGTCAAACCAGACGTCACCAACCCCCACAACAAGCAGCAGGACCGTGCCGAATGACTGAAAGAGCATCATACCGTAAAAAAATGCTCTGAGCAGCAGCGGGACATTCCATTTGTTCATAAAGAAAACAAATATTGAAAATCCCTGGAAAAAATAAATAAAGCCGAAGACAATAAGCGCATTGATCCCGACCAGCCTGGTGACCCCTGTCGGCAGCAGGGCAACAATGATCGAGCCGATTAATATCCAGACCAGCGCTGCGGGCAACTCCCAGAAGCGGTGATTAATCCACGGTTTATAGCCCGTGAATTTTCTGATAATGCTGTTTCCTGCCACCATGGTGAACCAGATGGTAAGCATGGCGAATCCGCTTATAATGGAGACCATTATTTTCGGAAAGATTTCTTTTGCCTGATAAAAAGACTGTTCTATCAGCGCTATCGTCTCGAAATCGACGGAATTGCTTTGTCGGTAATATGAAAGAGCATCTTCGACTCCGCGGTCCAGTGAGACCATGAAGTCAGTGACAGGATTTACTCCTGTCACAACAGTAACCCCAGCCAGGAGCAGCAGCCAGCAGCCGAGCAGGGTCAGTGTTGCCTTCAATCCGGATTTTACCGGTGAGTCGGTTTGAAATGCTGACTGGGCAAGCACATATCCCGGCGGAATGAATGTGATCGTAAAAAACAGCGTGCCGAAAGAGTTGAAAATGCCTGCTCCGACAGCGGCAAGTATCATCCCTGCGACAATATAGCGAAACCCGTGTTCCCACTTGTACAGGTAAAACAGTACGACAAGGGGGATAAAGAAATAGATCAGCCCGAGAAGAGTGGACTGAAAACCGGGAATCGAAATGATAAGCCCAAAGAGTATTATATGCTGGTAGGCTCTGCTGCCGCCGAGAATACTCTTGCTTTCATCAGACACTTAATTCCTTGTCTTTTTATTGTCCCTGAACGTTTCCAGAGTATGGAAGCAGGGCAATTTGTCTCGCCTTTTTGATTGCTGAACAGAGCTGCCGCTGATGTGTGGCGCAGGTGCCGACAATTCTTCGAGGAATTATCTTGCCCCGTTCAGAAACAAAATTGCGCAGGACCTTGGGGTCTTTGTAGTCGATTCCCAGTTCCTTGTCTGCACAGAAGC
Source organism: Desulfocapsaceae bacterium (assembly GCA_963674815.2). GTDB lineage: Bacteria > Desulfobacterota > Desulfobulbia > Desulfobulbales > Desulfocapsaceae > MADRE3. The sequence continues at coordinate 152,512 of CAXXTV010000002.1, read as the reverse complement.
GACAGACCTTCCTTCGTGAAAACAGTTTTTTTTGGGGTCGTGCGGCCATTATATCTTCTCCTTGTGTTTATGCTTTGTCTTCGTTTTCTTCAGATTCCTCGGAATCATCGGAATCATCAGAATCTTCGGTGTCATCAGAATCATTGGTGTCATCAGATTCTGACGATGTATCAACGAGCTCTTTTTCTTCACTGTCTGATTCTTCGCCTTCCGCCTGGAGGCTCATTGCCTTGGCTTCAGCTTCATCCTGCGCCGTCTTAATTTCTTCGGCACTGATTGAATCCGTCAGCTTGATAGACAGATATTTCAAAACAGAGTCGTCAATCCGAAACTTTCTTTCAACTTCAGCAATTGCCTTGGGAGTTGCGGCAAAATCGGAAAAGACGTAATAACCTTGAAGTTCTTTTTTGATCGGGTAGGCGAGTTTTTTCATCCCCCACTTGACCGTGGAGATGATACTTCCTGCCTCGCCGGTAATAATCTGCGCGGTGTTCTCAATTACCTTGTCGATCTCGTCTTCGCCGAGTGACGGCCGAAGAATAAAGATCTGTTCATACCTTCTCATGATTTCCTCCTCATGGACGTTTTTGGTGAGCAGGTTACAGACCTGCCGGGCGGCCCTCGCATTCACTGTTTATAAGGCAGAGAGCGAAGAGGTTTCGGGTAGTCCCGAAGCAACGTACATTGCCTAAAAGGCAAAAGAGTTATATTTACTTAAACAGGATGTATGAGTCAACTATTTTTTTTCTGCTTTCTCTGCGGCTTTGATTTTTTCCCACTGTTTCCGGAGTGCTGTTTCGTCCGCAACGGTTGTTCCTGAAAAAACATGCGGGTGCCTGCGCACCAGTTTTTCATTGACCTCTTCCAGCACGTTGTCAAGAGAAAACGCCTCTGTTTCCCTGTTTATCTCAGCGATCATGACAATGAGATACAGAAAATCGCCAAGCTCTTCGCAGAGGTTTTTCAAATCATTGTTTTCGACAGCCTCAAGGATTTCTTCGAATTCTTCAATCAGATATTTTTTCAATGAACCTGTGGTCTGTTTTTGGTCCCACGGACACCCGTTTTGACCGCGCAGTGCTCTGACTGTCTGCAGCAGGGCTTCAAATTTTTCAACGGTGTTTTTCATGTGCTGATTTCTCGAAATAGAGGTAAATGCCTGACAAATAATAAGAATTGTCAAAGCAGATGGTTCCAGGCATACCATTTTTGCAATGAAGGGAACGAAAAAACGTTGACATTCCTTCCCTGACTAACTATGTAGTCTATGGTCTGCTGGTACGGGGAGCACGGGACGCTGCTCTTTCACTGCTATCATCAGAATCAATGAGAAGGTAATGATAACCATTTTCCGCAACAGTCTCTATCATTACTCCATAACAAAAAACAATATGAGGTTCAGTAACGTGGTTGATGCAGATAAAAAACAAAAATTATTATTAGAAAAACACAAAGACATTGCCCGAATAGATCAGGATTCCAAACGAACCCATGGCTGGTATGTGCGCGTGAGGTTTCTCGGCAAAACGCACTCCAAATTTTTTTCAGACAGGAAATGCGGGGGACGCTACTCGAGCCTGCTGTCTGCGATATCCTGGCGTGATCAGACTGAGAAAAAACTCGGTAAAGTGCGAACCAACAAACATATGGTGACGGTCAGTAATTCAGGAACCGGTGTTGTCGGGGTCAGGCATAATGAAAAGCTCAATCGCTACGAAGTAAGTTGGGTGACTGCCATGGGAAAGCAGGGCAAAACCTCTGTTTCAATCAGAAAACATGGCAAAAAAGCTGCCTTCGAACGAGCCTGCTCCATACGAAAAAAAAGAGAGAGCGATCGACTGGGATATAACTCCTGAGTTGTTTTGATGGCGGTGCGGTCAGGAAGAAGAGTGCTTGACCTGGTGACTCTGTCCTTCTCGCTGCTGCGAGTAAGCGGGACCTGTTGACAGCCCATTTCATTCAGGCTGCCTGATCACTGAAAAAAGTTGACAACTGGTTGACACTGGTGTTTATTTACCTGTTCTGAGCGAAAAAGACTCTTGTGGAGATCCAATTATATTTGAGAGGTTTGTATTATGTATGCGATAGTCAGAACTGGTGGAAAGCAGTATCAGGTGGCATCGGGTGACCAGCTGAGAGTGGAAAAACTGGAAGGTAACGTGGGTGACACCGTTGAACTGGACAGTGTATTGTTGATAGCAGATGGAGAGCAGGTGACTGTCGGTACCCCGGTGGTAGAGAATGCCAAGGTCATTGCGACGATAGCCGAACAGGGAAAAGACAAAAAAATCAAGGTATTCAAAAGAAAACGCAGGAAAGGATACCGGCTGATGCGTGGTCATCGCCAGCTCTATACTGCTTTGAAAATCTCAGAGATCAACAGCTAAAAAGAAACAACGAGGAGTAAGGCATGGCTCATAAAAAAGCAGGCGGCAGTTCCCGAAATGGTCGTGACAGCGCCGGGCAGAGGCGAGGTGTTAAAAAATTCGGCGGTGAAAACGTCACGGCCGGAAGCATCATCGTCAGGCAGCTTGGCACAAAAATTCATCCGGGAACCAATGTCGGGTGCGGCAGGGATTACACTCTTTTTGCCAAGGTAGACGGAGTCGTTACATTTGAAGATTTCGGTAAAAGTCGAAAAAGGGTGAGTGTTTATCCCGCAGCATAACGGGTTCATATATACTGCACCAGATTGCAGTGATATTTTGAAAAGCTCGATCATTACTTCAGGTAATTGATCGAGCTTTTTTTTTCAAAGCAGATACAGGATTGGTGATGTCATTCGTCGACGAGGCTAAGTTTTATGTAAAAGGTGGTGATGGCGGAAACGGCTGTGTGAGTTTTCGCAGGGAAAAATATGTTCCCAAGGGCGGTCCTGACGGAGGTGACGGCGGCAGGGGCGGGGATGTTATTATAAGATCGACAAAGAGCAAAAACTCCCTGCTTGATTTTCGCTACAGGTCCCATTTCAAAGCCGAGCGAGGAATGCATGGCAAGGGCAAAGACATGCATGGGCGCAAGGGTGGAAACTGTGTCATGGAAGTTCCCGTCGGTTCTGTCGTCAAAGATGCTGAAAACGGTGAAATACTTGCCGATCTCATCGCTGACGGCCAGGAGATCATAGCCGCCCAGGGTGGGGATGGAGGTCTTGGAAACTCCCATTTCGCCTCAGGTGCCAACAGAACCCCGCGCCATGCAACAAAAGGCCAGACAGGCGAGGAGCGGTGGTTGAAAATAGAGCTGAAACTTATCGCAGATGTCGGTCTGGTGGGTTTGCCTAATGCCGGCAAATCAAGTATTTTGACGAGACTTTCGGCGGCCAGTCCGAAAGTCGCTGACTATCCGTTCACGACACTGGAACCCCAGCTTGGTGTCCTCACGTTCAAATTTCATCGACCCTATATCATTGCAGATATTCCTGGGATTATCGAAGGCGCGCATCGGGGTGCCGGACTTGGACTTGCCTTCCTGAAACATATTGAACGAACGAGACTCCTGCTGCACATCATCGATATATCTGTTGACAATTATCGGCAGAACTATGAAGTAATTGAGAATGAACTGCTCAAGTATAAAAACGATCTCAGCAGGCGGGTCAGGATCATCGTTTTGAACAAGATTGATCTTGTCGACCCGGAAATGGCTGGTGAAATTGCGCAAACCTTCCGGGACCAGGGAGCAAAGACGATTGGTGTGTCGGCCTTGAACGGTGAAGGAATCGAGCTGCTCAAAAAAGAACTGTCAGAAGCGCTTGAAATAATCAGAGAGGCGGAGGAACTCGAAAAGGAGTCACAAGACCGGTGATTAAAAAGGTATCAAGAGAAGATGGCCTCTACCTTCGTCAGACACTTTTCGACAAGGCACGCAGAATCGTCGTTAAAGTCGGCAGCGCCGTTTTGACCGATGAAAACGGTATCGCCGAAGACGTCGTGCAGAATATTGTCAGAGAAATAGCTTTTCTCCAGCGAAGCGGCAGAGAGGTCATACTTGTCAGTTCCGGCGCTGTCGCCGCAGGATTCAAGAAAATATCCTACAGCCGGAGTTCAGCCCTGGGAACAAAAGAGAAGCAGGCGCTCGCCGCTATCGGTCAATCACTGTTAATGCAGACCTATGAAGAATGCTTTTCCTCTTTTGACCTCAATATCGCCCAGGTTTTGCTGACCCACTCGGATCTTGCCCTCCGGGACCGCTACCTCAATGTCAGAAACACCCTGCTGACACTGTTCAAATTTAACGTAATTCCCATCATTAATGAAAACGACACTGTTTCCGTCCAGGAATTGAGATTTGGCGACAACGACACGCTTGGCGCCTATATATGCAACCTGATCGAAGCGGACATGTTTATCTGTCTCACCGATGTGATCGGCTTATACAACAAGGACCCGGAAAGCCATGCTGATGCTGAACCGATCTATACGGTCACCGAAATTACTCCGGAAATCGAGGCGTTGGTTCATAACGTCAAAAGCTCACTTGGCAGCGGCGGCATGAAATCAAAACTCAGAGCGGCAAAGATTGTTTCTTCCGGCGGGGGAAGTTCTTTTATCGGTCCCGGCAGGGAAAAAGAAATCCTCCAGAACCTTTTCAGCGGACAGATGATCGGCACCTTCTTTCTGCCCTGCAAGGAAAGAGTGCAAAGCAGAAAACGCTGGATTGCAACAGTCCTCAAACCGAAGGGTGCACTTGTCATCGATGCAGGAGCCTGTGCTGCCCTCTGTGACGGTGGAAAAAGCCTGTTGCCGTCCGGCATCAAGAGGATCGAGGGCAGCTTTGGTATCGGGGACGCCGTCCACTGCTGTTCTGAAAACGGCGTGGTGATCGCGGTGGGCCTTGTCAACTACAGTTCTGAAGACACGAACAAGATTAAAGGAAAACACACGAGCAGCATCGAGACGATTCTCGGCTACAAGGATAATGATGAGGTTGTACACCGGGACAACCTGGTAATTCTGGACCACGCTTAACGGATGAGCCTCTTGCAAAGTGATGTTCTTCGTTCAGAATCAAGACATGCGATACATTGTCCCGCAGGCATATACATGCTATTTCGAGGGGGTACCATTGTTTAGCATAACGCGGAGGTTGAGCGAAAAGGGCGTCTTGAAAAAGCTCAGAGACAGGGGGTAAACAGATGAACGGAATTTCAACTGACAAAACGATAGCAGACATGGCCCGAAAGGCAAAAGCTGCCTCGAGATTTTTGGCCTCGACCACGACGGATACCAGGCATGCCGTCCTGCACGCTATTTCCGAGCTGCTCCTTGCAAAAAAGCAGGAAATTCAAGCTGCCAACAACAGGGATTTACTGGCGGCTGAGAAAAAAGGCCTCTCTTCAGCCATGATCGATCGATTGACTCTGACCGATGAGGTCATAGCCGGAATGGCACAGGGTATTGGGGAGATCATCGTGCTTCCTGATCCAGTTGGTGAAGTATCCTCGATGAGAAGAAGGCCGAACGGCATGATCGTCGGCAGGATGCGAATACCGCTTGGTGTCATCGCGATGATTTACGAATCCCGACCCAACGTGACCATCGACGCCGCAGTGCTTTGTTTGAAAACGGGAAACGCTGTTATTTTAAGAGGCGGCTCGGAGGCCATTAACTCAAATATTGCCCTGGCCTCCGTTCTTCAGCAGGCGTTGGCCGTATGCGGGGCAAACCCTGATGCGGTCCAGGTGGTCTCCACTACCAGCCGTGAAGCGATAGACGTGTTATTGAAACAGGATGAATTCGTTGATCTCATCATCCCCCGGGGCGGCGAGGGGCTGATCCGCTTCGTTGCCGAACATTCGAGAATTCCGGTTTTGAAGCACTACAAGGGCGTTTGCCATATTTACGTTGATAAGGATGCCGACCTTGACCAGGCGACGCCGATCATTATCAACAGCAAAGTCCAGAGACCCGGGGTCTGTAATGCGCTCGAGGGACTGCTGATCCATCAGGCAGTCGCCGAGAATTACCTGCCGAAAATTGAACAGGAACTCGTTGCAAACGGTGTGAGGCTTCTTGGCTGCGAACGCTGTGTTGCTCTTGGTAAACAGATCGTCCCCGCCCGGGACAGCGACTGGGGGACAGAATTTCTTGATTTGCAGCTCTGCGTGAAAATCGTCGACTCCGTCCAGGAAGCGCAGGACTATATCGATCGCTATGGATCCCGGCATACCGAAGCAATTATTTCGGAAAACTACACGACGGCCAACCAGTTTGTCGCCAATGTCGATGCCTCCGCTGTTCTTGTCAACGTTTCAACCAGGTTCAACGATGGCGGGCAGCTTGGCCTGGGGACAGAGATTGGCATCAGTACAACCAAGTTACATGCCTATGGCCCCATGGGACTGGAAGAGCTGACGACACGGAAATTTGTTGTTTACGGGAACGGTCAGGTACGTCCCTGATGACTGATATCGGCCTGTTTGGCGGAACATTCGATCCGGTTCATCACGGACATCTGCAATGCGCTGCCGCCGCCCGGGCAGAAGCGGGAATTGATCACATCGTCTTTATTCCCTCTGCCAGGCCTCCTCACAAGAACAGGGACGGAGTCGGCAAATTTATACACCGGCTGAGCATGCTGGAAATTGCCTTGAAACCATTTGAGTACTGTTCAGTTTCAGACCTTGAGCGGGAACGGTCGCACCCGTCATATACCATCGAAACCTGGAATATCTTTCGCAAAAACGCGCCCCCTTCAACAAACCATTTTTTTATCATCGGCTGTGATGCATTCCTCGATATCAAGACCTGGTACCACTGGCAGGCTGTCATTGCCCACATCGACTTTATCATCCTCATCAGGCCGGGCTATAACACCTCCATACTTTATGCCTTTCTGGACCAAAACGGATTCAGCGTTGCCGATTCACGTTCGGCTCAATGGTTCAACCTCAATGGCAGCAATAGTATAAAACTCCTCACTACCAGAACAGATGATATTTCTTCTTCGGAGATCAGGAGGCGAATCAGGCAGAATCTGCCGTGGAAACATCTTGTCGAAAAAGATGTCGGAGCCTATATCCTCGAACATTCGTTGTACCGCTGAAAGATTTTTGCCAATTCTGTTTTGAATTATTTCTCAATGGGTATAAAATGAGCTATTCTTAACAGGTTCTCTTGCCACTAATCCTTTTTGTATCTCTTCAGCTGTTATGGCCACGATAATGAAGACAGGCTCCGCGCCCAAGCAGATAAACGTTTTAATTGTCGATGATTCACCTCTTTTCAGGAGGCTGCTAAGAGAAATATTCGAACGGGCAAACAGTATCAACATTATCGGGGAAGCGGCGAACGGGATTGAAGCGCTCGACTTGATACTCAAATTTCCACCGGACGTCATTATCATGGATATGGAAATGCCGCTGATGGACGGCATGACCTCACTCCAGCATCTGATGACGCACAAACCGACCCCGACAATTATGGTCTCAAGCTTGACCCGGGAGGGGACTGCCCGGGGATTTGACGCCATCAAAAACGGAGCCGTTGATTTTATTTGCAAGGATTCATTTTTTCAGAAAAAAACCAATGGCTCCTTTTCCCAGGAACTCATCTACAAAGTTCTCTGTGCTTCAAAGGTCATGGTAAGAACAGTCGAGCCTGTTTTCACTGGTAATAACGATATTTCCCAGGCTCAGATCAGACCCAGCGACATCATCTTCTGTGAAGAATGCGGGGCGAGAAACATCGTGGGCACGGCCCAGAAAACCAGGCTTGATCTCTTGACCTGCAGAAAGTGCGGGGATCTGCTCGAAGTAAGCCTGATCAACAAGTATAAACGTCTAAATTGTGTTACCGTTATCGGTTCGGGCCTTGGCGGGTATAGAAATCTTCTGCAGGTTATTCCTCAGATTCCTGAAGACATGAACGGAGCAATTGTCATTGTTCTCCACGCTGAAAGTGAACACGTCGACGCCTTTACCGAATATCTTGATGCTGTCAGCAGGATAAAGGTTCAGAGAATGATCGACGGTCTTTCTATTGAAGGGGGAACCTGCTACCTCGCCTCAGCTTCCGACACTGTCTATGTAAAACCATACAGCGCCCACTACACGATCAGGAAAACCGAACCTGTCTCGGGTTTTGGTTCCATCGATCTTTTTATGGAATCGGTTTCCTCGCTTTTCAAAGATAAAGTTGCCGGGTTCGTCCTCTCCGGTTTTGAATCAGACGGGGAAAAGGGCATAAAAACCATCAAGGCAAACAACGGCATTACGATGGTGCTCAACTCTGGCAATTGCCTCTGCAAGGAGATGGGCGAGAATATATTGAGAAAATGTATTGTAGACAGAATAGTCGATGAAAAAGATGCCGCGGAATGTATTATCGATATCCATCAGGCTGCCGCCAGCAATCCGCTGACAGCCTGAGCATGCATCGATTACATTATCTACTGACACGTTGCATCAGCGCTGCGACACACTATGCTCTGGGAAGAACAGGTACCTCTGCTCAAAGAAGGCTATCACAAGGAACTGGTCCGCATCGCCTATGGACGAGCGGCACTCGGCCAGAAGGTTTATCCTCCGCGGGAACTCGTCTTCAATGCGATGAGGATCACGCGGTTTTCCGACGTACGGGTCGTGATAATCGGACAGGACCCCTACTTTAATGAACACAAGGGAGGGATGTCGGAGGCACATGGCCTGTGCTTTTCAGTAAGGGAAGGAATTCCGGCACCGCCCTCACTGCAGAACATCTTTAAAGAGATTGACCGAAGTTTATACAATGGTCGCCGCCGGGAGGTGAGCTGCGATTTAACCAGATGGGCGGTGCAGGGCGTTCTGCTGTTGAACGCGAGTCTGTCGGTTATCGCCAAAAAACCCAACTCCCACGCGAACATCGGCTGGCATCGCTTGACAGACGACATCATCAGGACACTATCTGCAAAAAGAGAACATATCGTTTTCATGTTATGGGGAGCCTTCGCCCAGAAAAAAGCAGCTCTTGTTGATCCGCAGAAACACCTGCTGCTGAAAACCTCCCACCCGTCACCCCTGTCGGCTCATCGAGGTTTTCTCGGATCAAATATCTTTATTTCCTGCAACAGGTATCTCGTCGACAACGGCTTTCTGCCGATCGACTGGTAGCGGGCTGTATCAGGAAAGAATCGTCCGTATTATATCTTTTTTCCCGACGACTCCAACCATTTCGCCCTCTTCAGAAAGCACCGGGAGTGTATGTATTTTCTTTTCGGTCATCAGGGTGGCAATTTCATCGAGCGGGGTGTCGGGTCGTATAGTGACAACCTCATGAGTAAAAATATCGAGCACGGTTGCTCCGGCAATCTTTTTCAACTCCTGTTCCATCTTTTCAGGATTGTCGAGAAAAAGAAAAGAGTCGAGTATGGTGATAAACGGTGGAACATGCACCCGTTTATTTTGAAAAATAAGGTCACTTTCCGTGGCGATGCCGCACACCTTGCCTTCTTTGTCGAGTACAGGAACACCGCTGATATTATTATTTAAGAGCACCCGGGCGAGATCTTTGACCGAGGTGTCTATGGTAACGGAGACGACGTTCTTCGTCATGATGTCCTGAGCTGTTTTCATGTTATTGGCTCGCTTGTAAATGTTTAAGGGTTATCGGTATCTCGTCTGCAAGTTCTGAGGCGGTAAACCCCTGGCCGATCCTGTTGTAGAGAGTGTCCCCGGCTGCACCGTGAAGATAAACGCCAACCCCGGCTGCGTCATTTCCCCGCAGTCCCTGGCATACCAGGGAACCGATCATTCCTGAGAGCACGTCTCCCATACCGCCGGATGCCATGCCGGGATTGCCCGAAGTGTTTATCCTGATTTGCGCGTTATCGCTAACGACAAGGCTCCCTGCTCCCTTGAGAACAATGGTGAGTCCGGTCGTGCCGTTCTTGAAGAGGTCATGACAGAGGCGGGTAATGCTTATTCTGTTTTCCTGTACCGCTTCGACTGTCTTGCCGACAAGACGTGCCATTTCTCCGGGGTGAGGAGTGAAAATTCGGGGCCCGCCGGGTTTTTGCAGTTGCTCGCGGTACTTCGCAATTATCGTGAGAGCGTCAGCATCCAGGATAACAGGTTGTTTGAGGCGGTGGTAGAGATGCAGAACAAGTTCGGCAGTACGCACATCATTGCCGAGTCCCGGTCCGAGCACCACCGCCTGCTTGTCTTCTGCATGCCTGAGGATCGTGGCGATGTCGGAGACGTTGAGCAGCGAGGAAGAGGTCGGCAGCGGTATGGTCATCGCCTCGGCGAGCGACGTTTCGAAGATGGTGTTGAGATCATAGGGGACACAGAGACTGACAAGGCCGCAGCCGCTTCTCAAGGCGCCTCTTGCCGCAAGGATTGCAGCACCTGTTTTACCAGCCGATCCGGCAAGGACAAGCAGGTGGCCATAACTTCCCTTGTGCGAATCCTGTTTGCGAACAAGTTTCGCTGTCCATTTTTTTACCGTTTCTGCTGTAATCATCGAGGTTGTGATTACGGTCTTTTCGATAACTTCAGGAGGGATGCCGATATCGACAATCCGGAGCTTTCCGGTCAGGGCGGAACTGCCGTGCATTATCTGTCCGGGCTTTGCGCAGCCAAACGTTGCGGTCATGTTTGCCCTGACGCAGGTACCGAGAATTTTGCCGGTGTTCGAATCAAGCCCCGAAGGGGTGTCGACGGCAATTACAGGTATATTCCTGGAGAACTCACTGTTGTTTATCAGGTCAATCGCATCGGCAAAATGACCCTTGACATCCCTGGCCAGCCCGGTACCGAAAATTGCATCGATAATGGCACAGCAGGGTTTTCCGCGTGATTCTATCTGTTTGAAAAGAACAGATATGGTCTTGACCCTGTTCCTGGTGTCGATCACATGCAGGGGGAGGCGCAGTTTGTTGACAATTGCGAGGTTGATCGCGGCGTCACCGCTCAGCTTATCCGGATTTACAAGAAAGAAAAAAATCGGCTCGCAGCCAAGCTGGTGCAGATGCCTGCCAATAACGAGCCCGTCTCCGCCATTGTTTCCAGGACCGACAAAAATCAGGGCAAAACTGTTTTTCAGGCTCTTGAGCTCTTTTTCCAGTAAACGCACGGTTGCAGAGCCGGCGTTTTCCATCAGCACGACGCCGGGTATGCCATATTCTTCGATAGCGCATCGGTCTATGGCTCTCATTTCTTCTGATCCGGGAAGTTTCATGGCGACACTCCTTTTACCGGCTGCGATTTGAGGTTGTTTCAAGAAAAGGCGACTATAGTTCCACATCCGATTCGGGGTTTTTACAGAACCTGCACGGTTCAAAACCTGCCTGAATCGCTATCTCTTCATTTTTAAATTCAATTGTACAATTTTTGCAATGATAATGCTCACATTCAGGAAAATGAAAAACGCGGCTGACGATGTTGCCATGCAACTGCAGGTTTTTCGGAAAACCGTCGTCCCCGGCCTGGTGACTCACTGAATTTTTAATGACCCTGGGCTTTGGAACGATCACCTGATACAGGTGTGAAAACCCTCTGGAGAAAGCCCGGCAGAGCGAATCGTAGAGGAGATGAACCGACTCCGGGAAAAACGGTTTTTCATGGGCCGTCCGGTTTATCATGATAATCGTCAACAGGGCAAACAGCCCATTGGGCAGCCACATCGCAGCGACAATATTGGCCGATGTGGTGGTTGCTATGTTCCTGCCCATGGTGAAGAGGATATAGTAGATAATATAAAGAAAAAGGCCGATAGGGATGCCGATCGCTTTCTTCCCCGGTCCGGCCTGCAAACCGAGCGGCATGCCGATCAGGGTGAGAATCAGGCAACCGACTGGGAGAACAAGCCGTTTATGGAATTCAGTATAGTATGAACGTCCGGCAGGTTCATCCCGGCCGCGTTTCTGGGACTCCTGGAGAAGCTCCACCATCGTCATTGTCCCGCGCGACCTGAAATCCGGTGTTCGAACAGGCGGCTGCAAGGGAATATTAATGATGTATTGATCAAAAGTAACCGTCTGGAAACGCGCTTCTTCTGGCATGTGAAGACTGCCGTCGGACAGAGACAAGGTTACCATCATCTGGTCAAGCCGGGTGTCCATTCTGCCGGAATTAGCCATGGTAATCGCCGGCAGTTTCCGGTTCCGCATGTCTGATACCCACACCTGGTGCCATTCTCCGGTTGTCTTGTCAATCGCGTTGACGTGAACGACCAGATCGCCGAGCGCTTCGGTAAACTCTCGTTCCCTGATGCCTTTGTCAATTTTTTCTTTCGCCAGCTGGTACATCATCTGCTGCATTGCGGTGTCACCCGCCGGAATCAGCTTTATAGAGAAATAGGACGTGACCAGTGAGATAAAAAGGGCAATGATGATGAGCGGCGGCAGGGCATGGTAAATACCGATCCCGCTGGCTTTGAAAGCCAGGATCTCGGTGTCGTTTGCAAGCCTGGAGACGCCGATCGTGACTCCGAGCATGGCCGCCATGGGGATCGAGTAGAGAAACATGTTTGGGAAGAGGTACGAGAAAAGCCGGATGAAATCACTGAAACTGATGTTGAATTCGAGGACGAGATTAAGAAAGGGTATCAGCCTCACCAGAAAGAAAACGCCGTTCATGATAATAAAACAGGCGAAGAACGGGGCCAGCATTTCTGTCGCCAGATAGCTGTAAAACAATAATGGTAAACGCTTTTTCCGTTTCATTGTCTATTGAAAGAGCGCAGACTTACAGGTTGAGCGGTTATGCAGGAATGGTTCAGAAATAGAGTGAGGAGCAACGCCATGTCAGAACCGCGAATCCGCAAGCGGTTCCTCTATGGTCACGTCAATCCAGTGCTGATCCCACCATTCAACCGGCGTAACGAAGATTCCGTGGATGAGCATGGAGAAATGCAGATGATCACCCCCTGCCATCCCGGTAGTGCCGGTCTGTCCAAGATGACCTCCCCTTTCCACCTGGTCTCCAGGCGCAACATTAATCTGGCTGAGATGGGAATAGAGGCTGAATACGCCCTGGCCGTGATCAAGGAGCACCATGTTGCCGTAAATCCCGAGATAGTCCGCATGAACGACAACGCCTTTTTCAGCGGCGGTGACATCGGCGTGCTTTATCGAGGCAATATCGATTCCAAGATGAACCTGTTTATCAATAGGTTTGTCACCATAGTAATAGGTGCGATGATCGGCGAAGCCGGACCGGGTGCTTCCGGACATCCTGATAAAGCTGCTTGACCAGAGCCGCTGAGGGTGAGTCTTTTGGCAGAGCAGACTTATCTGGTTATTGTTTTTTTCTCTGAGCTCATTGTTGACATAGAGGTACTTCTCGACGGAATTCCCCTGCATTTCGCTGTAATTCTGCTCGAACTCAGGGATTTTCTGGTCAAGAAAGCCATCGCCGACATTGATTCTGTCTCTTTTAAATTCCTTCTGCTTATAAACGGTTGTAAATGAAACCTTCGCCTGGTTGCCGGCACGATCCTCTGCGATAACAAAGGACTCGGAGATCGATTCAGCCTGATAGGGGAGGGCAAAGTAACTGATGTTGGTATCCTCCCGCCCATCTCCGACGAGAAAACCGGGGAAAAAGGTACCGTTGATAACGATGCCATGTCTGGAATCCGGATCGCTGATCCGGTAAATAACAATACCGCTGCCACCGGGAAATATGTATCGCTCATTGTGGACGATACTTACCTTCGGCGGGGTGGTGTCGATGGTCACCGCCTGGCTGACCGTGGTTACATTGCCCTTGAGGAAGTTTCGAGCCGAATAATCGTTGGCGCTGAAGGTGATTGTCGCCGGTCCGTCTTTAAATCCCGCCTCTTTTGGCTTAAAGACCAGTTTTCTCTGGTCGATGGACCGGCCGATGACCCCGGTATATCCTTGTCGGGGAAATACCGTGGTGAAGAGCTCTTTAGTCACGCCATCCTGGGCAATGGTCAGTTTTACTGACTGTAAACCACTCTTGTCGTCTTTTGCGGTGACGGTAATAGCACTCTCGGCTCCAATAAACAGCTGCGGCTCCTCGATGACCGCCAGTGGTTTTTCTCCTTCAAAAAAGAGAAAAAAAACGAGGCCGGTCACGGTCAGAAGTGCCAGCAGTATGATGAGATACATTGTGCCCTTGGCTGTTCCGGAACTGCTTGCTCGTCTACTCATTTTACCCTTTTTGTCTATTCCGGCTCAGCGCTGCCAGATTATTTCATATTTCTCTATGTGGAGATCTTTTGCCGGAGCAATAACCAACCGTTTCCCGGTGTCCTGTTCCAGCCTTTTCGTTGTCGGCTCCTCTTCCTTTAACAGCATATCGGCGATCCGGGGATGCACCCTCAGGGTTACCGTCGAGCCTGTGGTACGGGCTGAATTTCGGCTGATCTTGCGAAAAATCTCGTAGCAGACAGTGCGGCGGGATTTCAAAACCCCCTCTCCAGAGCAGTAATGACAGGGTTCACACATCATCTGGTTGAGATTTTCACTGTTCCGCTTCCTGGTCATCTGCACAAGCCCGAATTCTGATAATTTCAGGATGTTGATGCGGCTTTTATCTTTTTTTACGGCCTCCTTGAAATAGCCGAATAACTCTTCACGGTGGCCTTCATCTTCCATGTCAATGAAATCGATGATGATAATACCGCCGATATTCCTCAAACGCAACTGGTAGGCAATTTCTTTGGCAGCCTCCATATTGGTCTTGAAAATTGTTTCATTCAGGTCATCTTTACCGACAAATCTGCCGGTATTGACATCAATGACGGTCAATGCTTCCGTATTTTCAATGATGATATAGCCGCCTGAACGAAGCCAGACCTTTTTTTCAATCGCTTTGCTGATCTCGACATCAACCCCGTATGCCTCAAAGAGGGGCAGTTCGCCTCGATAAAGGGAAATCTTGTTTTTCAACTGTGGGGCGAACGTGTTGACAAAGGTAACGAGCTTTTCATAGGACTTCTCATCATCAATGATCAGATAATCGACATCACTGCTGAAAAGGTCACGAACCGAGCGCAAGGTTATATCGAGATCCTCATAGACAAGTGACGGCGGCCGCGAGGCGGCCGCCCGGTCCTTGACCTCATCCCAGAGTATCATCAGGAACTCCATATCCGCTTCGAGGTCCTCGCGGCTGGCGTGCCTGGCAACGGTCCTGACGATAAAACCACTGTTATTGGGGCGCAACTCTTCGATCGTCGCCCGCAAAGAATCCCGGACAGCGTCGTCCTCTATTTTACGGGAAATACCGATATGATCGGTCTGGGGGATAAAGACAAGATTTCTGCCGGGCAGGGTGATCTGGCAGGTCAGCCGTGCACCTTTTGTCCCGATAGGATCCTTGCTGACCTGGACGAGAATCTCCTGGCCTTCACGAAGCAGGTCCTCGATATGGTGTGAATGATGTTTTCGAGGCTCCGGTATGTCGGGGTCAGCAGGCTGAGATTCTGCCTGATCATCGCCTCGCTGATCTTTCAGGACAGTATCATTTCCGGCAAAGGCATCGTCAACGTAGAGAAACCCGGTGCGCTCGAGCCCGATATCAACAAAAGCCGCCTGCATTCCAGGCAGTACCCGAACAACACGTCCAAGGTAAAGATTTCCCATCAATCCCTTTTCAGTCGGGCGCTGCAGGTGAAATTCAGTAAGATAGCCGCTTTCCACAAGCGCAATACGTACTTCGTAACTTCTCGAATTAATTAAAATTTCAGTGGTCATCAAAAAGGTAACTCAACATCGTTACAGGAACCGCACTATTTTCTCTGTGTACAGACAATATGTGAAGATATCAGTTACATCCCATAACGAATGACGGTATAAAGGTTTAGGCGTTTTCCTGCCGTAATCGAATAACAATACTATTGTAACGAATAAACATTGTACTATACAGTACTCGTGGGATAAATTGCCACATTCTCTTGAGCCATACACAAAAAAGGGTGAAAAGGTGAGGTCTGCAGATCTGTCAGTTATCGTTCCCACCTACAACCGGGAGAACTATCTGGAACGGGCCTTGCGCTCAGTTATGGCGCAGACCGTCCTCCCGAAGGAAGTCATCGTGATTGATGACGGCTCGGTTGATCGCACGCGTCACCTCGTAGACAGGCTCAAGGAAAGCAGCGCTGTTGAAATACGCTATTTCAGCCAGCCCAACAGCGGTCCTGCTGCAGCCAGAAACAGGGGCATTGAACGTTCTTCGTTTGGTGTTGTCGCCTTTCTGGACTCTGATGACCACTGGCACAAGAGAAAAATCGAGGTTCAGTTTCAAAAACTCGCCAGCAATGATCAATGTCGAATTTCACACACCAGAGAAAAATGGCTGCGGCGTGGAAACCATCTCAACCAGAAAGCTGTCCACAAGCCGGCAGGCGGAATTATTTTCAATTCCTGCCTGAGACTCTGCTGTGTCGGCATGTCCACCGTCATGCTGGAAAAATCCTTATGTGCCGACCATGGTCTGTTTGACGAAAGCCTGCATTGCTGTGAAGACTATGATTACTGGCTCAGGGTTTCCGCAGCCGAGCCGTTTTTATTGATAAATGAGCCGTTGACGGTTAAAGAGGGTGGACGAGCAGACCAGGTCTCGGTACGTTACCGTGTCGGTATGGACCGCTATCGCATATACGCACTCCTGAAACTGCTCGTTACAGCACAACTCAGCGCTGCGCAGGACAGGCAGGCGCGTGACATGCTCGTGAAAAAATGCGAGATTTACGGCCACGGCTGTACCAAGCATGGAAAAGCCGCTGAAGGCAAAAAAATCCTGGAGCTGGCGAAAGCCGCTGAGAGCAAACTAACCGATGAGCATCTTGAGACGATCAGGGAACTGGTGCGACCCGTCCCGCTACCTGAAAAAAATATATATTGAGCGCTCCTGTGCGGATTCACCCTATGCGGCAGAGATAATCGGCAGGGCGAACCTTCCGGTGACCATCGTTGAGCAGAACGCTTATCCCGAGCTGGTCGATGGAGTCTATCCGGAAAATCTGTCTGAAGGAAAGACGGTGCTGCTGCTCAGTGAATACCGGGGAAAATTCCTTAAAAAGTGCCCGTCGACCCGTGAATATCAGTGTTGTGATTACCGGGTAATAAACACGGGCACCGGTTGTCCGATGGATTGTACCTATTGTATTCTGCAGGCCTACCTGAATAATCCATACCAGAATTTCTTTATCAATGTAACCGATCTGTTCAAGGAACTTGACGAAGAGACAACAGCCCACAAGGGTTTTTTACGTATTGGCACCGGAGAATTTACCGACTCGATGGCACTTGACCGTATCACCGGGTTAAGCCGCAAACTGATCAGTTTTTTTGCAGAAAAAGATAATTGCATACTCGAGTTGAAAACAAAGAGCGCCTACATCGACAATCTCAAGGATATCGATCACTGCGGTAGAACCATTATGGCGTGGTCCTTGAACAGCGAACAGATCGTCGCCCAGGAGGAACTCAGGGCAGCTGCAGTCGCCCAACGGCTGGCTGCAGCCTCAGCCTGCAGCAGCATGGGATATCCTCTGGCTTTTCATTTCGATCCGATAATCATCTATCCCGGATGGGAGCAGGGGTACGAGGAGACAATCGCAAAGCTCTTTGAGACGGTGCCGGCTTCCTCGATCAAATGGATATCGCTGGGGGGGGTTCAGGTACATTCCAAAACTGAAACAAATCGGAACCTTGAGGTTTCCGCACTCGAAAATCTATCATCATGAATTCATAGAAGGGCTCGACAGCAAACAGCGTTACTTCAGACCGCTGAGAGTTCAGGCATACAAGCACATCTATTCACTCATCAAAAGGTTTGCAGACCCGCTGACGTGTATCTACTTCTGCATGGAAAGTGATGAAATCTGGAAGGAAGTCATGGGATTTGCTCCCGGCGAGCGAGGCGGCCTGCCGCGCATGCTGGACAACGCTGTCAACAGAGAATGAGCTGTCCCTGATGAGGTGAGAAAATAGCCTTGTTCTTTGTGACAACTGTCGTATACTCACAGATCATATACCATAACTCAAAGGGAGAAAGAAGATGATCAATAAAGCAATTATCGTTGGAAACCTTGGTGCTGATCCCGAAATCAGGTACACCCAGAGCGGCGCTCCAGTGGCAACGTTTAATGTTGCCACGACCGAACGCTGGCGGGATCAGGAAGGGAATCAACAGGAATCAACGGAATGGCACAGAATTGTTGCCTGGCGTAAACTCGCTGAAATATGCGGAGAGTACCTGCACAAGGGCTCGCGGGTCTACATAGAGGGAAAAATCCAGACCAGGAAATGGCAGGACCAGAGCGGCAATGATCGATATACCACAGAAATTGTAGCAAGAGAGATGAAGATGCTTGATCGCCGTGAGTCCGGATCAAGCCCCTCGTCCGGGTCTTCTCAGGAGCATAATTTTCCTGATTCATCACCCGGCTATGGGACGATGGGAGACGATGTTCCTTTCTGATGCTCCCGTCGATAAACGGGCAGGCTAAAACCTGTCCGTATCTGCTGGATCTACTGACAGCCTTTACCAGGTTCCAGCGGATTAAGCGATTACACCGGCGACCAAGAAGACAAAGGGCATTGCTGGAGGAGGACTCGCGCAGATCTGCGGTGGTGAAACGGTGACAAGATCGAAGGGCAGCATCCCTGCGCTGTTCTTCGCCGGTTCTCCCCCCTCACAGTCAGCAGAGTACGCTTACTCCGAATAGTCCCCTAAACCAGAGGACCAGGAACACATCCCAGTTGCGGCTGTCAGTTTCTTGGTCTCCTCCACGGCCGATATCTTTTCTGCAAAGCCCTCGAATTTAAACTGTTTGCCAAGCTTGACTGGTGCTCCTTCCATTCCTATTGTGGTGCCAGGAAGATCAATCTTATTTTACAGATGCTGATGTTTTAAAAAGTCATTTGCGGGTCTCTACTGAAGATGGATTATTACAAAACACTCGGGGTGAACAAAGACTCCAGTGGTGATGAAATAAAGAAAGCTTACAGAAAGCTTGCGCTGAAGTATCATCCCGACAAAAACAATGGCGACAAGGAAGCTGAGGCAAAATTCAAAGAAATAAGCGAGGCCTACGCTGTTCTTTCAGATTCCGAAAAGAAATATCAATACGACACCTACGGGTCAACCGGGTTTCACCAGAAGTATTCGCAGGAAGACATTTTTCGAAACTTCGACATCAATGACATTCTCAGCCAGTTTGGTTTTGGCACGAGCAGCTTCAACAGTGGCTCGTTCAGAGGCAATATGAAAGCCGGAGGCACGCACCATGACTTCAGCTCGTTCTTCGGGCGCAACAGTGCCGGGAGACAAGGTTGCGGCGGCGGATGCAGCCAGCCGGTCAAGGGACCGGACATGACCTACCAGCTCGCCGTCAGTCTGGAAGATGTCCTGAATGGTGCCGAAAAGCAGATCTCACTGAGAACAAACGGAAAAACACAGACGGTATCCGTAAAAATTCCCAAGGGTATAGAAGAAGGTAAAAAGTTACGCCTCAAGGGAAGAGGCGGTAAATCCTCAAACGGTGGCGAATCCGGAGATCTCTTTCTGAAAATAGAACTTCAACCGCATGAAGCATTCGAGCGTGATGGTGACAACCTGATCCATCATAAAAAAATATCCTATAGTGACGCCTGTCTTGGGACCAAAGTAGAGATAGAGACGCTCGATCAGAAAAAATTCATGATAACGGTGCCTCCCGGTACCAACGGTGATTCACGTTTGAGAATCAAGGGGCAGGGCTTGCCAAGCGGTCCTATTGGCGACAGGGGGGATCTCTACGTCAGGGTCGGCGTGCAGATACCTGACCAACTGACAGAGGAACAGCAGGGAGCCGTCGAAACCCTGAAAAAACTCGGGCTGTGAAAAATCACGATCAGCAGCCCCCCGCTCTGAACCGTCCTGGCCGCGGCGAATACGCCCCGCAGTCTCGCAAATTTCAGCATTGTTTATTGCTCAAACCTGGGAAAAAGAACATATGAGAACAGTGCTCATCTCCTCATGGCTTATCCTTCTTCTCAGTTTTCCCTGCGTTCTGCTTGGAGCTCATGGATTGAGCATAGACGGGAGCCTGAAGTATCCTCGCGGCTTTGAAAAATTTGAATACACTGCGGTTGAGGCGGTCAAGGGAGGTGAGCTGATTCTTCACGACATCGGCAGCTTCGACAAGATGAACCCTTTTACCCTGAAGGGAACAGCTCCCTACGGCCTGGAGTTCTATCTCTTTGAGCCCCTTGCCGTCCCCAGCCTTGATGAGCCTTTCGCCCAGTACGGCCTCATTGCCCGGGACATCGAGGTGGCTGAAGACAAGTTGTCTGTCACCTTCACCATAGATGAAAATGCCCGATTTTCAGATGAGAAGCCGGTAACCCCGGATGATGTGAAGTTTACCATCGATACCCTGAAGAGCCCTGCAGTTCACCCGTTTTACCCCAACTACTACAAGGACATCGACCGGGCAGAAATACTCGACGAAAAAAGGATACGGTTTCACTTCAAGCAGGTGAACCGGGAACTGCCGCTCATTGCCGGACAGATAGCGGTGATGTCCAGATCGTTTTACCAGCAGCACGGCTTTGGTGCTGAAACCATGACGATCCCTGTCGGCTCAGGCCCTTACGTGATCGAGTCATATAACCAGGGCAAATCAATTACCTACCGGCGAAACCCTGACTACTGGGCAATTGACCATCCGGCAAGAAAGGGTATGTTCAATTTTGATAAAATCGTCGTCAAGTATTACAAGGACCAGACTGTTGCCGTTGAAGCCTTCAAAGCAGGCGAATTCGACACCATGCAGGTAAATATTGCCAAACAATGGGTGCGCGATATGTCCGGTCCTAAATTTGAAAGCAGGCAGATCATAAAAACGACGTTCCCTCACAAAAACAATGCCGGGCTCCAGGGGTTTGTGATGAACAGCCGCCGACCGGTTTTCTCAGACCGCACGGTCAGGAAAGCGATCGGAATGGCCTTTGATTTTGAGTGGGTGAACAAAAGTTTGTTTTTCAGTCAATACAAAAGAAGTGATTCCTTCTTCAGCAATTCATACCTGGCTGCTGATGGACTGCCTTCAGAACAGGAGGTGTCCCTGCTTGATCCTTTCAGAACGGTACTCCCCGAGGAAGTGTTTAACAAACCAATGGGGGAGAAGAGCAGCGCTGCAAGTGACATCAGGACACAGTTGCGTGACGCGGCACAGCTTCTCAAGGAGAGCGGCTGGCGCCTGCTGGATGGTGTGCTGACCAATAGCGAAGGAGTGAAACTCTCTTTTGAAATAATACTTGCAAACCAGAGTTTTGAAAGAGTGATGGCCACGTTCACCAGAAATCTCCAGAAGATCGGTGTTGCCGCGCGTTACCGAACGATAGATCCGGCTTTATATGCGGACCGGATCAACAATTTTGACTTTGACATGTGCGTCTATGTCTATGGCCAGTCACTGTCGCCGGGCAACGAACAACGTAATTTCTGGCACTCGGAGTCGGCTTCCCAGAAAGGTTCCAGAAACCTCGCAGGGATCAACGACAAGGCCGTGGATTATCTGGTGGAAAAAATTATCTATGCCGGTAATCAGCAGGAGCTGACCACAGCCAGCAGGGCGCTTGACCGTTTGCTCTGGTATGGCTATTACCTCGTTCCCAACTGGTATACCGACAGCTACAGGATCGCTTATCACAACAAGTTCAATATCCCGGATCATCTTCCATCTCACTATAATTACGATCAATTTCAAATGACCTGGTGGTCAAAATAACGGTTTGGCGTTGCCTCACAGACAAAGAGCCTGGATTTCAATCTGGAAAAAATCCTCAAATTATCCCTGTATCCAGGCGCTAACTTATTGTTCTGAGGCAAAAAAACACGAAAAATTTTCTTGACGCCTCAAAATCATGCTGATACATTGCCAGTAGATACTCCATCTACTGACTGGGTATCTGTCTTTGAAAAGGGGCTGAGGTTCCCCCATATTTTCCTGACAGAAGTAAAAAACTGTCATATCGCCAGGAGGTTTGCAGCATGTCAGAACGTGTTCAAGGAAAAGTCAAATGGTTTAATGCGAGCAAAGGGTATGGATTTCTGGAGAGACCGGACGGAGAAGCGGACGTTTTCGTCCATTTCAGCGCCATCCAGGGGGAAGGTTTCCGCAGCCTGGAAGAGGGGGAGCCGGTTGAGTTTACTGTTGCCCAAACCGATAAAGGCCTTCAGGCGGAAAATGTCGTTAAAATAAACTAGAATAGTCTCGGCATATCCGGTTTACCCAGCCCCGTGAAGTCGTTAAGACGTTGCGGGGCTTTTTTTCTGTCCCTTTTTTTTTCCTGAAATGATGAACGTCTTCCTGCTGCGATCTCTGAGTCAGACAAACCGCTTTGGCGAGCTGCTGGGCTCACTGTGCGAGGCTGGTGACGTTCTCTGCCTCACCGGCGATCTCGGTGCCGGCAAGACGTTCCTTACCCAGTCGATTGCCAAAGGGATTGGCGTCGCTGAACACGACTATGTCACCAGTCCGACATTTTCGTTATTTCACCAGTACAGCGGCAGGCTGGAGCTCTACCATATGGATTTTTACCGGTTGAACGACAGCGATGATGTTCTCTCCATGGGGCTTGATGAATATTTTTACCGTGGCGGTGTGACCGTCATTGAATGGTGCCAGAAAGCAGCCGACATTATTCCCGAAAATCATCTCCTTGTTGAACTGCAGGTCATCAGTCCGGAAACACGAGAGGTACACTGCAGCACCGCTGCTGAAAGCTGGAAGAAACGGCTGGAGATACTCGTCCAAAAGCTCGATCTCCAGCCTCCTTCATGATTGCAATAATCGAGAATGATATTAGTGTGGGTGCATCGGTTGGGAGATAATCCGCACCGTTTTCACTAACCTGCAGAGCCAATACATTACTATGAACAAAGAAAAAATAACATTTCAGGACTGTTTCAAAAAATTTACCAGGGACCAGGATAAAGCCCTTACTCCTGAAGAAACCATAGCTCGCTTTTTCGACAGGATTGACCAGTTTGACTGCAAGATTCTCAGTGAAGTGAAGCGCATAGACAACGGGCGACTCGATATCCCGGTCTATTTCAGTGTCTGTACCGATGAAGCACGAGCCTTGACAGGAACCAAAAAACAGATGGGAAAGGGTGCCTCGCCGATTCAGTCGAAAGCGTCTGCCTGCATGGAACTGGCTGAACGATTTTCTTTTTTTTCCTTCAAGTCTGCCGAAAGTAATTTCATCAGAGGCGATTACCGCTTCATGAGAGAGAGAAACTACCCGGTCCTTGAACCCTCCTACCTCCTGAAGTCCGTCGATGACGAACACCTGAGCGGCGAACAGCTCGAAGAACTGCTCGAAGGCATTCCGATGCAGTGGACCTGGGGAACCCACATCAATACCGACCAACTCGTACTGATTCCCTTTTCGTGGTTTTATGCCATCAATGAATTCAACGGCCCTTCAGCCGGCAATACGCTAGAAGAAGCTGCGCTGCAGGGAATATCTGAAGTTGTTGAGCGGCATGTGTGTTCCAGGGTGAATAGAGACCAGCTTCAAACACCGCTCATCGACCAGGAATCGATCAGTGATCCTGTCGCCCGCGAGCTGCTGGAAAAGTTCAGAAGGAACAATATCGAACTCTACCTGAGTGATTTCAGCCTCGATACCGGTATCTGCACCGTTGGTGCGCTTGCCTTCGACCCTGAGACATTTCCTGAAACGAGCGAGATCGTCTTTACCGCAGGCACCACCCCCGGCCCCGACAAGGCAATTATACGGGCAGTCACTGAAGTTGCTCAACTGGCTGGAGATTTCAATTCCGGGTCCAATTATGTTGCCTCCGGACTGCCGAAACCACTGGCGCTCGATGAGGTCTCTTATATAACTAACAGCAGCCGGACAATCACCACTGCAGAAATGGTTGAGTTATCAGACGACAATATCAAGGTTGAAATAACAAATTGCCTAGAAGCGCTCTCCCGTATCGGTCTTGAGATTTTCATGATAGATGTGACCCATCCCCAGCTGGAGATTCCCGCGCTGTATACCATCATTCCCGGCGCCCACTTCAGAGAGCGTTCAGTCAGAAAGGATGCTGGTCTGTTTGCCGCCAAGCTGCTCAATGAACTCGCCTCGGAAAGCGACCTCTTTGAAACGAAACTGGCCCAGATGGAAACGCTCCTGCCACACTCCTATTACCTGGCATTCTACAGGGGGATCAGGCTCTTCAACAGGGCAGATCATGAACAGGCGGTTGTGCAGTTTGATCTCGCACTGAGCAGAGACCCGGAACCTGAGGACCTCCCCTATATCCTCTCCTATAAAGGACACAGCCTGAAAGACCTTGAGCGCTTCGATGAAGCAATTGGCGCACTGCAACTGGGCTGCAAAGAAGATCCTGAGCGTCCTGATCTCTATAATCTCCTGGGAGTCTGTTATTTTAAAAAACGTGATTATGAGCAGGCCATTGTTTGTTTTGAACGAGCCGTTGCGCTCAACCCGGCATCCGCAATGGATTATGCAAACCTCGGTGTCAACCATAACAGACTCGGCAACAGCGAAGAAGCCATCAGATATTTCACACTGGCGCTGACGATGGACCCGCTGCTTGATTTTGCCCGTCAACAGCTTGAAGAGCTTGTTCAGTTGTAGGGCACGGCCATCCAGTTGTGCTCTCTGGGACCACGCTTGCGACCCTTTCCGCTCACCTGACAAACTGCTCAACAGGGTATTACATGAATTTTCTGGAACAAACGTGTCAAAAAATATTCCCCCAGGATTCTCAGACAAGAGATGAAGCAGCCGCGCGATTGAACCAGCGATCGCAAACGCATTTAACCCTTGGCGCACTTATGGATCTTGCAGTCGATCTTGCCGGGATGACCAGAACGCTAAAACCGCAGTTTGCCAGAAAAGCTCTCGTGCTCATGGCAGGAGACCATGGGGTGGCGGTCGAAGGCGTCAGCATGTTCGCACCTGAGATCGCATCCGGGATGATCCCTGCCTTCGTTGCCGGCAAAGCAGGCAGCAACAGCCTGGCAATGCATGCCAGGGCTGATGTTTTTATCGTTGACATGGGCGTAAACGCCGATTTAGACGATCTGGTTACCGCTGGGAAAATCATTGATAAAAAAGTCGGTCATGGAACGAATAACATAACCAGGGGACCGGCCATGAGCGCCGCCCGCGCCCGGCAGGCGGTTGAAGCCGGAATAGAGGTGGCAGACTTGCTTTGTCAGGATTATACACTGCTTGGCACCGGGAATATCGGCACCGGCAGCACCACTGCCGGTGCTGCTATCACCGCCATTCTAACCGGAACGGATAACGAGGAGGCGACAAGGGTCGGCAGCACTCCCGAGGATGATCGGATCGCCGCCAGATGCACCTGTATGAAAAAAATCCTTCAGGTCAATAAACCGGATAAAAACAACGGGCTTGATGTACTGTCTCGTGTTGGCGGCTTTGAAATCGGTGGAACAGCCGGTCTTATCATCGGGGCTGCTGCCAAGCGGGTTCCTGTCGTCATTGACGGCTTCACTTCCACGGCAGGAGCACTGATCGCCTGCAAGATTGAGCCATTTGTCAGGGATTATCTCATCTTTGCACAGCGTTCCAGAGATCCCAGACACCGTGCCATACAGGAAGCGCTCGGCTGCAGAAAGGGGCTGCTTGATCTCAATATCCACGGTGACGAAGGTGGGGGGGCTGCCGTTGCCATGACCCTCGTTGAAGCCGCCGCCGCCGTGTTGACGGAGATAACCGAAGGTGAAAATGCAGCAGCTGCACGTTCAGCCAGAAACGCTGGTACTGAGATGCGTTGAGGCGACCCCGGATAACCAGGCTCCGCTCCAACCGGTCAAGAGCATCCGGTTGCTGTCTTGACAAAATTTTATTGTAATGCTACTGGTGTCCGGTCATCTCACTATTATTTAAAACAAAGAGGAAGCCGAAAATGGAACGAACATTTGCAATCATCAAACCCGATGCATTTTCAGCCGGTAATGCCGGTAAGATTATCAGTCGTATCTACCAGGAAAAATTCAGGATAGTCGGGCTGAAAAAGCTCTTTCTGAGCAAACGGGAGGCCGAAGGATTCTATTATGTCCACAAGGATCGGCCGTTTTTTGATGAATTGACCGATTTTATGAGCAGCGGCCCCTGTCTTGTCATGGTTCTCGAAGCCGGGGGAGCTATCAAAAAATGGCGTGATCTTATGGGGGCAACGAATCCGGCAGAGGCGAACGACGGCACCCTGAGAAAGGAATTCGGCTCGTCGGTCGGGGAAAATGCCACTCATGGATCCGATGCAGCTGAAACTGCAGCTTTTGAAATCTCTTATTTCTTTGCAGGGTTGGAGCTTCTCTAAACCGCTGCAATTCCTGAGTCTGCCGTGATTGGCGGTGGACTCGGGAATTACGGACGGCGTCCCGCAACAGCTCAGGAGTTTTTTATCACCCTGCCGGCAAGCTGACCTTTATGAAGACGGATGGTGATACAATCCCCGTGCTCAACCTGGTTTTCGTCGATGATTATCTCACCGCTCAGCGGTTTGCTGACAATGGCATAACCTCTTGAGAGCGTGGCCAGCGGACTTACTGAATCCAGCACTGCAGCTGTCTCCTTGAAACGTGAAAGCTTTCTTTCCAGCTGGTACTCGATTCCTTTTTTTAACCGCGCAAGACAATAGTCCAGCTCAACCTGGTGAAGTCTTACCGATGTAGCGGGAGACAGTTGCTCAAGGCTCTGCACCTGGTGAACCAGCCGCCTGCTTTTATAGTCAAGCAGCAGGGTCATTGACTCGATCAATCTCATCTTGAGCGTATCGAGCTGCATCGTTTTCGAAAAGAACGCGGCATCAAAGGTTGCCAGAATTCGGCGTGCGCGGTCAAGACGAAACAAAACAGTATCCAGGCGCCAGAGCATGGAACGCGCGATCCGCTGCACCAGTCTGGTGATGTTGTTTTTCAGTTCCTGCGGGTGCGGTATCAGCAGCTCGGCGGCGCTTGTCGGGGTAGCGCAGCGAATATCAGCACAATAGTCTGCTATGGTGATATCAATTTCGTGGCCGATCGCAGAAACAACCGGAATCGAACAGTTAAAAATCGCCCGGGCCACGCGCTCTTCATTAAACGTCCACAGATCTTCGATGGATCCTCCGCCACGGCACAGGACGATAACATCGGGACCACTGACTTCAGCCTGCTCCAGCGCTGAAACGATCTCATCAGCCGATCCTTCACCCTGTACCCGAACAGGCAGGATCTGGATGGAAAGGTCACCATTTCGTTTGTAGCAGACAGAGAGGAAATCATGCACTGCGGCTCCGCTGGGGGAGGTTATCAGGATAATTCTTGTTATATGCAGAGGAAGTTTCTGTTTCGAGTCCTGCTCAAAAAGCCCCTCTTTAAAAAGTTTTGCCTTTAACTGCTCAAAGGCAATCTGAAGATGCCCGGAACCGCAGAAGACGACGGAATCAATGATGATCTGGTACTCGCCACGCGGTTCATAAATCGTTATTCTGCCGTTGCAGATGACCTGCTGGCCATCTGACAGCGTTTCACCCAGATACCTGGACTGGTTCTTGAAAAGTACTGCCCGGATCTGGGCATTGTCGTCTTTGAGATTGAAATAATGGTGACCGGAATGAGGTTTGCGCAGATTTGATATTTCCCCTGCAATTCTGACAAACTGGTAACGCTGCTCAAAAAGCGATTTAATCTCCCTGGTAACCTGACTGACCGTTTTGATTCCCGGCTGATAGTGGTCGTTCGACATTGATAGCTGTGTGGGTTGAGAATGAATTGGGTACACTTTTACTGATAGACACCTGTCTGCTTTTATACTATAAATGTCTGCGCAGGTTTACACAACAAAGAGAAATGATACAACGAGTACGCTGGAGGCGATAATGTCTGAAAGAAGTGCCTTTGAAAAAATTCATGTTCCAGAAAGCGAGACAGCTGATTTAGGTGGTGTTCTTGAACAACTTAACCTTCCACCTGCCGTGGTCACCTTTGTTCGGGAGAACAAGCGATTGGTGCAGGGATGCATTGCTGCCGTCGCCATTATCATCGTTGCCTGGGCCCTCTATGATTCGCACCGGGATAAAAAAATAGAGGAGGGAGCCTCGGCTCTCTCTGTCGCCCTCGATATCGAAAATACGCAGGAAAAAATTGCTGAACTCACGTCAGTCAGCTCCCAATATTCAGGAACCTCTTCTGCCTTGTGGGCTAAAATAAACACAGCCCATGAAATGATGAAAACTGACCAGAAGAGCGATGCCTTGGCGCTCTACGAGGAACTTCTTGGGGAAATCGATACCTCTTCCCCGCTCTATCCTCTAGTTTCAATCAGTCTTGCCCAGGGATATGAAATAGGGGGAGACGACGCCAGGGCCGCGGCCGAATATGAGAAAATAAAACTGACGGATGGGTATCAGGGGCTCGGGTACCTGGGGCTTGCGCGTATCAGTGAAAAAAAGGGAGACAAGCAAAAGGCACTTGAGATATATGAACAATACCTCGGCACCCTGATGAATGTCACCGAGCGAAATGAAAAAGGTCTGGTTGAAGAGAAAATTGCCCGCCTCAAAGCAATCCTGTGATACGCACATCCAGCATAGCTGACGCACGCCTGAGTATAAAAACCTGGCGAGAGCGTAATTTCCGCTGCTGTCTCGTGCCCACCATGGGGTACTTTCATGACGGACATTTGGCCTTGATGAAGCATGCGCGGCAGATTGCCGACAGGGTTGTTGTCAGCCTCTTTATCAATCCGGCGCAATTTGGGCCGGGTGAGGACCTGGATTCATATCCCCGGGACCTGGAAAGCGATGGACAAAAAGCAGAAGATGCCGGTGTTGACCTCCTCTTTACCCCTGAAGCCACCGAAATGTATCATCAGGGTCACGAGACATCTATCCAGGTTGCTGAGCTTTCACAAGGAATGTGCGGTCGTGACCGCCCCCAGCATTTCACTGGCGTCGCCACCGTCGTCGGGAAGCTCTTCAATATAATTGAACCGGACAGTGCCATTTTCGGAGAGAAAGACTTTCAGCAGTTGACTGTCATAAAGAGAATGGTGCGCGACCTGAATTTTCCGGTAAAAATAATCGGCCATGAAATTGTCAGGGAGGATGATGGACTTGCCATGAGCTCCAGAAACGCCTATCTTGACGTTCAGGAGCGGCGGGAGGCAACGGTACTGTTCAGGGCTCTGGAGATGGTCCAAAAGCAGGTGCGTTCATCCGCTACAATACTTGAAACCAAGCCTCTGTTACGGGCGGCTGAGACATTTATTGCTGAAAACAGCTCCTGCTCCGTTGAATATCTGACGATCGTTGACCCGCTGACGCTGAAACCAAAAGCCAATACCGACGGCGCCTGCAGGATTGCAGGCGCAATCAAAATAAACAACAGGATACGGCTGATCGATAATATGGCGCTTTGATATCAACAACATCGTAATGAGATCAATTCAGCGTATCAGCCAATTATTGCATGATTACTGATATACAGCAAAAGGAGGGAACAAATGCCCGGTTTTGAAATTTTTGGTCAGGAAGAAAAAGATCAGATCATGGATGTCCTGGATACGGGGGTATTGTTCCGCTACGAATTTGCCGAGCAACGTAAAGGAATTTACAAGGTCAAGGAGTTTGAGGAAAAATTCGCGGAATACTGCGGCAGCCGCTATGCTCAGGCGGTAACCTCAGGCACGGCGGCGCTGAAGGTTGCCCTGACGGCGCTTGGCATTGGTTCAGGGGACGAGGTGATAACCCAGGGGTTTACCTTTGTGGCAACCTGGGAGGCAATTCTTGAGGTTGGTGCCATTCCGGTATTTAGCGAAGTTGATGCAACCCTCAACATGGACCCTGAAGACCTCAGGAAAAAAATTACTGACAAGACCCGCTGCATTATCCCGGTACACATGCTCGGCTCAGCAGCAAAAATCGCGGAGATAATCGCAATTGCAGAACACTATAACATACCCGTAATAGAGGATACGGCCCAGGCGGCCGGCGGCAGTATCAACGGCAAGCATCTTGGCTCATTCGGTCATTGCGGTACGTTTTCCTTTGATTCGGTAAAAACCATTACCACCGGCGAAGGCGGTATGATTATTACAGACAACGAAGACCTCTGGAG
This sequence comes from Desulfocapsaceae bacterium, assembly GCA_963674815.2. Taxonomy (GTDB): domain Bacteria; phylum Desulfobacterota; class Desulfobulbia; order Desulfobulbales; family Desulfocapsaceae; genus MADRE3. The sequence goes on along the minus strand of CAXXTV010000002.1, from coordinate 122,450 downwards.
AAAGATGTCTGAATACCAAGACCATGGACATGATCATGTCGTGAATCCAAGAGGACGTGGGGGAGAGAGCAGACATTTTATCGGCTTCAACTACCGGATGATGGAGCTCCAGGGGGCAATTGGCATTGCCCAGCTGGCAAAACTGGATTCAATGATCAAAGCCCAGAAGTCACACAAGGCGCGCCTCAAAGAGGCTGCCGCGGCGATACCCGGCGTGAGGTTTCGCCACCAGATTGACGAAGCCGGCGATTCCGCCACCTTTCTGGCCTTCATCCTTGAGAGCCGCGAGCAGCGTTTGAACGTACAAAGAGTGCTGACAGCTGAAGGGGCGGCGCCAATATGCTGGGCAGACAACAGCTGGCATTTTTACCCGAAATGGGAGCATCTGCTCGGCAGTTCGACACTGGCTCGAAACGGCTGGCCATTTATGGGACCGAACGGCAAAAGGAGATTCGTCTACGATCCTGCAGCGCTGCCGCAGTCGGCAGAACTGCTGTCACGGACTCTTGTCTATCCTATCTCGGTGAAAATGAGTGAAGAACGTCTTGCGCAGATGCAGACAGCACTTGCCAGGGCCTCGGAAGTGTAGCGTGGGGTGAGCGGACTATTTATAGAATTTGTGTGATCCGTACTGGGCTACATAGGTGTAATCCGATACCCATTCCGGGGTAATAGACTCCAGATGATAATGGGTTGCACCTTTCGTGAAGTCATTTGTCTTCAGGGCTATGTAGACTGACTGCAGACATTTCAGAAAAGCGGTGGGATCATCGGGAATATAGGATTTTTTCTGGAATGTCCAGCTGAACTGATAGGGCTGTTTGACAACCTCTTTAACAGGTAATCTTCCCTTGTTCGCTCTGTTGAGGGTTACGTGAGCGACGGCTACCTGACCAATCTGCGGCTCAGACCGTGCTTCATGATAGACATTCAAGGTGAGCCAGAGTATCGCTTCGAGTAATGTCATTTCTGTTCCTCCCGTCAGCGTTTTTTAATGACGCAGCTGGCGATGTAAAATTCCATGGGAGACTGGTGGTTAATCTGCATTATCGAATGAATATGTTTGTCTGGTTGAACCTGACTATACAACCGCTAGTGTCATGCACTCAGACAAGGTGCACATGTAGTTGATAGTCATTATTGTGGTACCTATCCCGAGACTATAAAGACTTGCGGAACATAGTCAAGCAAAAAAACTCTATTGATGGTTATGGTTTTGATAATACAGAATAAATTATAAATATAATAATTCCAAAAGGTTATGGGGAAAACACAGTTGCTGCCTGCATAACGCACTGAAATAGTGATAGTTGTTTAAACCGACACGTATCTCGGTTTCCTTGCCCTTCCTCTGCTTTTACCGGTAAAGAGCCCCGGTGCTGCTTCGACCATCCACCCGTATCACAAATGGAGCATCCCTTCTGATATGGCCGATATAGTTTGTCTCATCTGTTCGAGCCAGTGATAAAATCCAGCTCCAGTCGATAAAATCCGTTTTTTTATCAACAACGGTTAAATAATTTATTCCCAGTGATGTAATGTTATGAAAAAAGTGGGAACCCTGGGATGGTTCGGCATTGATCTTTGGATGAAAGGTTTCAACGATGCCGCCGACACCGCTGATATCACTCCAACTCACCGGGATACCGAGCCACCTGTCTGCTGAACCCCACCTGCCCGGTCCAATCAGCAGGTATTTTCTTCCGTCCTGGTTAATAATGCCATTGAGGATAGAAATTTCTTTGGCAATTTCTACCGTCCTGGAGGGATCAAAGGTATCGGGTTTTACAAAAATAATATCATGGATATCATGATTGATGCTGTTGCCCAGGGAACGATGGGAAAGACAAAAGATCGAGTCCAGATCCCGGGTATCTATATCGACCCGTATTGTTTCTTCAGGAGCCCCCATCGGCCGTATCTGCAGGATAAAGAGCTGGGGTATCTGCTTCTGGTCCTGAGGAATGTCAAGGGAAAACTCGATTTCCACCGAGCCGCCCATACCCTTCTGACCAGCGGACAGCAGCTCCTTCAGCATTTCTGCGAGGGGAACCATGCCAAACTTCAGGACAGAAGAAAAGGTTATAACCGGATACCCTGTACCTGAAAACGAGTCCCGTATTCGATGCTCCTGATGGTCGTAGGTGCTCGACAGCAGCCTGACAGGATATTCGCCGGCGGCATCGGCAACCGCACGCTTGACCACTGTCAGCGAGTCGTCAGGGTCGAGCGGCTGCGGCGAGTTCTTCATGTCCAGGGCGTAAAATGTTCGCTGGCTGTTTTTTAAAATATCATCAACCGTTGAAAACTGAGGGAGAAGCTGCGGAGCGCCCGGTGAAAACCGCAAACTTTTTTCACCCTCGGTAACCGCCTTGCCCATGCCAAGGGCAATGGTCGCGACGCCGTCTTCCGGTTTCAAACGTGCAAAGGGATAGAAATTGTGAGATTGGGCCACCCCCGATATGGTCGGGTAAAAAAAATCACCGAACCTACTGCCCACAATTTTCTGGATGATTACCGCCATCCGCTCTTCCTCGATACGATTTCCGACGCGCCTGGAAAAGGATTTTGGTTCACGGTAATACGTAGACGCATAGACCATTTTGATGGCGTTGAGCAGCTGTTCGAGCTTGAGCGCAGGATCACTGCTTTCATTTGTCAGCATATAGGTGCTGTACAGTCCAGCATAGGACCGATATTTTGCATCTTCAAGCAGGCTCGAACTGCGAACGGCAATGGGGCCGATCACCTGCTGAAGGTAGATTCGCAGCTGGTTCCTGATGGTTTCTGAGAATTGTCCCTTGAGAAACAATTCGCAAACGTTCTCGTTGGGCATGTCGCTCTGGGCAAGATGCCTGAGATTATTTTCTTTTGTATATTCTTCAAAAAATTCAGTAGTGATAATAAGCGTGTTCGGAATGACAATGTCGACCCGTTCGAATCTGTCTCTGAGACCCTGGTAATCGGTGAGCCAGGATGCGAAGAAAGCAAGCCCGCGCGCTTTACCGCCAAGAGAGCCTCCGCCGATTTTAACGAACTCGGTTTCGTGGTCAAAATCATCTTCGTCAAACTCCACCAGCACGCCTTTTTGTCGCTGAAGACGCCAGTCATGAATTGTTTTGTAGAGATATTTCCTCATTTCACTGAGGTCGTTGTTGAAATGTTCCTTGGTCACCCCCCGAAGTTCTGTGGCCAGCAGAGTTTCGGCCCGGGTAAACAGCCATCTTGAAAAATCATTGTTGACCCAGTGGTCGTAAAAGACCTGATCCGGCATGGAGCGCAGCCCCTGCTCAAGGCTGAACAGATTCGCGGCAGCAGTGATCGCGTGAGTCTCAGACGATTGGAACGTGAACGGGCCGAAACCGAGTTTGTTGAGGAAAAAGGAATGTACCTCATCGTGCAGGTTGGAAGAATTCTTGTCGACAAATTCGGCAGGAATCGTCGCTGCCTTCGCACGGTTCTCCGACTCCGAACTCGCCAGCAGAAGAGGAATATCGAAGCGTTTTTCGTGAATCTCCTTCAACAGCAGGATTCCTGCTTCACTGCTTATCTTTCCACCTTTTGGAAAGCGAACATCTGATATGACGGCAAGAACATAAGGCTCATACCTGTCAAAAAGATGCTTTGCTTCTTCAAAGGTCTGGGCGATAAGAATCTTCGGACGCGCCCTCATGGACAGCAGCCGGTGCTCATGATTCAGGCCCTCTTCCATTACCGCCTGAGTCTGGCTGACAAGTTCCTGATAGAAAAGGGGAAGCAGCGAGGAGAGATAATCAGGAGAATCCTCAACAAAAATAATGATGCGAATGGCTGCAAGTTCGGTATCGCGGATACTGTTAATCTGGTCCTCCATGCTTTTGATAATTGCCAGCAAAAGCTTGGTGTCTCCACTCCAGACGAGTGTCCTGTCCGGTATGAAGGGAAGATGACTGCTGTCTGCAGGCAGATAGCCTGGCGCCCGGTGATAGAGACGGACGATCGGGATGGCCGGGTATGGTTCCCTGATGACGCTGAATACCTGATCAAATTGGAACTCGTCTGCCTGGGACATGATGATAATGAGATCAATCTTTTTATCGGCCAGAACAGCGGCGGCTTCCTCAAGAGACGCGACCCAGTTGAGCCGTGGTGGGTGACTGAGGTTAAGGCCCTGGTACTCGAGGACGATCGCCTCGGAAAGACTCCTGTCTTTTTCCATCACCCAGGCATCATAGGGGCTGGAAAGAAACAGGATCTCTCTGATCTTGTGACGCATCAGCTCATGAAAAATCTTAAAGCGGGGATCGGAGTGAGCTGCCGTCTGCTTGAATAACATAGAACAGGCCTCCTCGTGTGAAACTCCTCATTGCAGCATCGAATGCGGGAATCGCCTTAAATAAAAACGGTTGGCGACAAGTATACCTCTTTCAGCGCGGCAAAACAGGAGAAAGTTATGCCCGGGAGATGATAATGGGGCGCAGAACGTGAAAATCACGCGTATGCGGCGAGAACCGTTTCATAGGACGACGCTAATCCTTCGAACTGCTCGCAGGTCAGACGCTCGGCACGGATTTGAGGATCGATCCTGTTGTCATTCAAGATCTGCAGGACAGCGTTCTTGATCAGATTTTTTTGGTGTGTTGGAAAACAGGGAAACAGTGTCGGGTTGTTCAGGTTGTTCAGGATGGTCTTGCGCCGACTGCTGAAAGATGAGCGCACGATGCGCCGGTAATTGGCAAATGAACAGCCGATATCACGATTCGCAAACACGATCTCGATGACCTCGGAATCAACACCGGGACGGGGATGAAACTCGGCCGGTTTTACCAGCAGATGTTTTGTAACCCGGGCAAAACTGCCAAAAAGCACGGTCGGGATGCCGTAGGCTTTTGTGGCAGGCGCAGCACAGAGCCTGTCACTGACCTCTTTCTGCAGCATTACGATGACACTCTGCAGAAATCTGCTGTTTTCCAGGAGCTTGAACAGAAATGGGTTGGAAATAGAGTAGGGAAGGTTCGCTATGATCTTAAACGGCAGGCCCGCCTGGGCCGCAAGAAGAGCGAAATCCAGTTTAAGAATATCGCCGTGTAACAGCACTACGTTATCTGGAAGATCGTTTTCGGTTTCATGGTAACGGATAATGCCGCTGTCGACCTCGACCCCGATTACCCGCTGGACACGGGGTGCGAGCTCGCGCGTCAAGGCGCCAAAGCCGACACCGACTTCGACCACGCACTCACGGTCATGGTACTCGCCGAGTGCGACAATTCTTCTGGCAGTTTCCGGGTTGACAAGAAAATTCTGCCCGCGTTTCTTTGAGGGTGCCAGCCCGTATTTGACAAGGGAAGCTTTCGGATTGTATTCAGGGGCCATGACATGTTCTCAAAGGTAGCAGGAAAAACATCAGTGCAGGATTCGCTTTTCCTGCCGCTTGTTTCTGATTTTAATAAAGATCAGGTACGAAATATAGTAGCTGGCGAGGGCAAAGGGGATAGCGAGAAGCGACCCTCCCAGGATCATGACAATCATGGCTTCGTAGCTGACGGTCAGCAGAGCTTTCAGGCGAATGGCGAGAGAAACGTCGGACAGGACAACTTCCACGACAGATTGAATCTGGTTCCAGCTCAGCTCGTACGGGGTAACCAGGTTTCCGACACGCAGGGAGAGGTAATATTGCGGGATGTAGGTGAGGGGGTTGCAGACCACCCAGCTGCTGATCAATCCGGCAATAAAAGACGACCTGGTCAGAATTGAGAGAAAAAAAATGACAATGGTATGAAATGGTATTGTTGGGGTTATGCCGATGAAAACACCGATTGCCGAACCAAGAGCCAGGCTGTGAGGAGTTCCCCGCAGCCGGATAAATCTCAGATAATAATATCTTCGGGTTCGTCCAAAATTCATGACTTCTGTTTATCGGCCCAGATGAGAACGCGAGAAAACATCGTCATCGAGGGTGCCGACGACACCATTTTGAAAATACTTGAGTCCTGTAAAAGCGATCATCGCACCATTGTCTGTGCAGTTCTTTTTTGCAGGAAGGAACAGGTGAATATTTTCCTGGCCGCATCTGACGGTCATCTGTTCTCTCAAACAGTCGTTTGCAGCCACCCCTCCACCAAGGACAAGGGTTCCAAGCCTTCTTTGTTTTAGAGCAGAAATACTTTTCTCAACAAGGACATCGGTAACCGCTTCCTGAAATGCTGCGCAGACTGCTGCGTTGTCAACGGCAGCACCCTTCCTGCGGTTTTGATTGCAATGATTCATGACCGCTGTCTTGACGCCACTGAAACTGAAATCCAGCGAGTCGTCTGCCAGCCATGCCCGGGGGAGCCTCAGAGACAGAGGATTGCCGTGTACTGCCTGGTTAGATATGGCCGGGCCGCCGGGATAACCGAGCCCCAGAAGTCGTGCCACCTTGTCAAAGGCTTCCCCGGCGGCATCGTCGCGGGTTCTGCCGAGCAGTTCATACTCCATGAATCCGTCTACCTGGTAGAGTGCCGTTGTCCCGCCAGACACGATCAGGGCAATATATGGAAACGTGGGAACATCCGTTTCCAGAAAAGCGGAAAGGATGTGACCCGCCATGTGGTCGACGCCGACAAACGGTATCTTCAAACTATACGATAATGCCTTTGCATAAGAAAAGCCAACGAGCAGCGAACCGATGAGGCCAGGCCCCCGGGTTACGGAAACAAGATCGATATCGCTCAGTGAGAGCGCTGCAGCACAAAGAGCCTGGTCAACAATAGGTGTTATGCACTCCATGTGCCTGCGGGAGGCGAGTTCCGGAACAATTCCGCCAAAAGGTTCATGGATGCTGTCCTGGCTGGAAATGATGGTTGCCAGAATTCGGGTATCGTTTTCAAGGATAGCAGCAGACGTGTCGTCGCATGAGGTTTCTATTCCCAGCGTAATCATTTATATCTCGGAATCGTAGAAAACAGACGGTTGGGGGATGAAAACAGCACAGCAGTCAATTCAGTGACATCTGAGACAGCTGACGTCTGCTATAAATCAGCATTTGACTCAGTGCTTCTCGGGTACGAGCCAAGCCATTCGTAATAGGAACATAATTTCTTGATGCGATTGCAGCCCCTCTTGATGTGGTCCTCTTCAATATGTCCCAGCATGTCAAGAAAAAACATATACTTCCAGTGTTTGCCTTTAATCGGGCGAGATTCAATTTTGGCAAGATTGATGGACTCCTCGGATAAAACCGTGAGGATTTCATTTAACGCTCCGGGCCGGTCCATGGTGCCGATAAGCAGAGAGGTCCTGTCTTCTCCGCTGTATTCCGGGGATTTCCGGCCAATGACGAGAAAACGGGTCGTATTGCCGCGATAGTCCTCAATACCTTTCACAACAACCTGGAGTTCATAGGTCTTTATGGCAAGAGACGAGGCAATGGCTCCGATGTTGGGGTTGTTTGCAGCCATCTGCGCGGCGGCGCCGGTGGAGAAAACCGGCAGGGTCGGTACAGAAGGCAGATTGATTCTGAGCCAGTCCCGGCACTGTGCCAGGGGCTGGGCATGCGATGCAACGGTCTGGATATCCTCTATATTACCAGATCGACAGACAAGATTATGCGAGATAGCCAGTCGAACTTCACCGCATATTTTCACCTTGTATTTCATGAAGGAATCAAGGGTGGAGAAGACAGCACCTTCAATGGAATTTTCAACAGGTACGATGCCGTAGGATGTTCTTCCTTTTTCGACTTCTGCAAAAACATCATCTATTGACTCAAGCGCTTTGTAGTCTGCCGAATGGCCAAAATATTTTACTCCGGCAAGGTGAGTAAAGGTCGCCTCGGGGCCGAGGTATGACACTTCCTGGTTTTTCTGGGACAGGCGGCAGGTGGTGATAATCTCGTGAAAAATAGAGCGGAGCGCCTTCTCGGGAAACTCCTCCTGGTTCTTCAATAACAGCCGGTCGTAGATCTGTCTTTCGCGCAGTGGATCCCATTTTGCCCGTTTGCCTTTATCCTTGAGTTTGCCGATGTCCTTGGCGCATTGGATCCGGTTTTTGAGCAGCTCCAGAATCTCGTTGTCAATCGTGTCTATTTTTTCCCTGATATCATTTATTTCCGGTTTTTTTTCTGAGGTCATGACGGTGGCGGTTCGCTGGTTTTGAGTAAAGAGGTGATCCATGTCAAAAAAGGTATATACTTCTATGAGATAGAAAAATGTATGTCAAGCGGTAAAAGCTTGGTATAAAAAGCTACTATAGGTTCATACCACGAATACTCAAACTTTTTTATGATACATTTCTACAAATCAACGAACAGGGATTTCTTTACAGATGGCTCAACAGAAGATTGCGAAAACGTATGGCGAGATCAACCGTAAGATTCAAAACGGTGAGGCGGTCGTGGTTACGGCCGAGGAAATGGTTGGTATCGTCAGAAAACACGGCCCGGAACAGGCTGCCAGAAAAATCGATGTGGTGACGACCGGCACCTTTGCTCCGATGTGTTCATCGGGACTATTCCTGAACATCGGTCAGATGACGCCGACCATCAAGACCTCGAAAGTGTGGCTGAATAAAGTTCCGGCCTATGCCGGACTGGCAGCGGTTGACGCCTATCTGGGAGCAACGGAGCCCGTTGAGGACGATCCGCTCAACAAGATATATCCTGGAGAGTTCAGGTATGGCGGCGGTCACGTGATTGAAGATCTGCTCAAAGGAAAGAAGATTTTTCTTGAGGCAAAAGCCTACGGTACTGACTGCTATGCCGCCAGAAAGTTACAGAAAGACATCTGTCTGGACGATCTGCCCTCAGCACTGCTCTGCAACCCCAGGAACGGTTACCAGAATTACAACTGCGCCGTCAACCTGACTGACAAAGCCGTCTACACCTATATGGGAATGCTGCAACCCGGCGGAAAAAATGCCACCTACTGCAGTGCCGGAGAACTGAGCCCCCTGTTCAACGACCCCTTGTATAAAACCATCGGCATCGGTACCCGTATTTTTCTTGGGGGCGGCATCGGTTTCGTCACCTGGCAGGGCACCCAGCATAATCCTGACACGGAGCGAACAGCCAAGGGGGCACCGAGAAGCCCCTCGGGGACGATGATGGTGCAGGGTGATTTGAAACAGATGAGCCACCAGTGGATCAAGGGCCTTTCCATTCTCGGCTACGGCAACAGCCTTGCTGTCGGCCTCGGGATACCGATTCCGGTTTTAAACGCCGAGATGGCGATGTATACAGGAGTGGGTGATAACGAGTTGTTTACCCAGGTCGTTGATTATGGCTACAACTACACGAACGGCATTGCAGAGACATTCGGCGAGGTAAGCTACGCCGAGCTCAAAAGCGGCACGATCAGCGTCAATGGCAATCAGGTAAAGACCGCACCGTTGTCAAGTGTTGTAAAAGCCCGGGAAATTGCACGCATATTAAAAAGTTGGATAGAGCAGGGGGATTTTTTGCTCGGTGAACCGGTTCAGCTCCTGCCTGGTCCCCGCAAGACCTGAATGTGCGCCGGCGATGTCAAGAGCCGCTGTAAAACAGGTTGTGGTTCAAGAAATGGTGATACCCGGTTTTTCCAGTGCTGGAGGTAACCCTCTGGCCGCAGCCCGGAAATGTTCGGCCCAGACTGATGTTTTGTTTATTGTTATCAGCTATATGACCGTGGCTGTCTGCCGAGACGCGGGGCGTTGCCACGAGAGGAACGGCAAAAAAAAATCGCCTTATCACCGTTTTCTGCGATTTAAATCTTGATTATGGCTGATGATTAAATTATGCTGTTTTCGTTTCCTGTTGCAAAAGCCCGTATATAAAGGATTCTAGGCCGATTGCACAGGAAATTTGTGTAATAATGAGAGGCGTTTTTTCTTTGACAATTCATTTGAGTTTTATTAAAGCATCAACGCTAGGAGCAAGGTAACAGTGCCTCAGCGCCTGTTATAGAGACAAGAATAAATCAGCAGGGAGGAATTCATGAACAAAAAGGAACTGATTGAAAGTATCGCAGGCGCCGCCGACATTAGCAAAGCAGCAGCTGAAAAGGCTCTGAACGGAACTCTTGCAGCAATTGCGGATGCGCTTAAAAAAGGCGACAAGGTCACCCTGGTCGGATTTGGCACATTTTCTGTTTCCAAACGCGAAGCCCGCACCGGACGCAATCCTCAGACAGGAAAGTCCATTAAGATTCCAGCCAAAAAAGTTGCGAAGTTCAAAGCTGGTAGCAAGCTTTCTGATGCTATCAACTAAGTTCTTTAGCATGAATTTCCAAGCAGATTTATTTATTTACACAGGTTTATACTACTGAATCGGGACGTGGCTCAGTCTGGTAGAGCACAGCGTTCGGGACGCTGGGGTCGGAGGTTCAAATCCTCTCGTCCCGACCATTGAAATCAGTTGGTCAGAAAAAGGCCGAGGTTACATAAATACTGCTGGTATGGCTAAAAAGCCGCATCCCTTGAGGAATGCGGCTTTTCTTTTTTTGAGATGAAAAAACTGCGTTCAGGTCAGACAGCGGGTGGTTGTCGGGCAACTGCTGAACAGGCTGTTGACACCGGTGTTTTAACCGGCAGCAGCATCGAGCGTCATCTATAGACATGTTAATTTCGATGGGTTGATGGTAATGGTAACATTATTGGATTATGGGGCAGGAAATGTCAGGAGTGTCAGAAATGCGGTTAAAAAACTCGGCTATGATATCAGGGATGCCGCCAGCGCCGCTGACGTCTTGAGTGCTGACAAACTGATTTTTCCCGGAGTCGGCAGCTTTGGTCTGGTCATGGAGCAGCTTATCAAGGACGGCTTCAAAGAAGCGCTTATTTCTCGAATCCTAGAGAACAGGCCATTTCTTGGTATCTGTGTCGCCCTGCAGTCTTTTTTTGAGGGAAGCGAAGAGTCACCCGGTGTTGCCGGGCTCGGAATTCTGCCCGGCCAGGTAAAACGCTTTGCGGGGCACGGACTTTCGGTCCCGCACATCGGCTGGAATGGGATAAAATTGCACAGGGAATGTTCCCTTTTCGATACCTATCGGGATGAGAATCTCTATTTTGTCCACTCGTTCCATGTCCTGACGGATATAGTCCCGGATGATTGGCAGCTGACCACCACAGATTACGGCGATGAATTTATCTCCGGCATCTGTCAGGGAAATGTCGCCGCCGTGCAGTTCCACCCCGAAAAAAGCGGACCGGCCGGACTGCGGATCCTTGACAACTTCCTGTCGCGAGAATGTATTGAGCTGTCATCAGACAGGATTGTCGATACTCCAGAAAGGACCACGCTTTCAAAAAGAATCATTGCCTGTCTTGATGTCCGCACTAATGATGACGGCGACCTCGTTGTCACCAAGGGTGATCAATACGATGTCCGGGAGGATGGGGCGGTGCGCAACCTCGGTCGTCCTGTTGACCTCGCCCGGCGTTATTACGAGGAGGGCGCCGATGAAATTACCTTCCTCAACATTACCGGCTTTCGTGATTTTCCGCTCTCTGATCAGCCGATGCTTGAGGTGCTGAGAAAGACCTCGGAAAATGTCTTCGTACCACTGACCATCGGTGGCGGAATCCGGGAATTTACTGATTCGGAAGGAAGATTTTACAGCGCCCTTGACGTCGCCGCACACTATTTCCGTTCAGGAGCAGATAAGATATCCATTGGCAGCGATGCGGTCTACACGGTTGAGAACTTCCTGCGCAGCGGAAAGAAGACCGGAAAGAGTTCAATTGAGCAGATATCTGCCGTATACGGCGCCCAGGCCGTCGTCATCTCAGTCGACCCAAGGCGCAGGTATGTGAATTCCCCTGATGACACCCCTCATCATGTCATAAAGACGGAATATCCCGGACCGGGAAACGAGGGATACTGCTGGTATCAGTGCACGGTTCGGGGAGGAAGAGAAGGCCGGGATATCGATGTTATACAGCTCCTGACTGTCTGTGAAAAGCTTGGGGCAGGAGAAATTCTCTTAAACTGCATAGACAGAGACGGAACAAACAGCGGCTTTGATATAGAACTGATTACCCACGTCAAAGAAATGGTATCGCTTCCGCTCATCGCTTCCAGCGGTGCCGGAAAAGCTGAACACTTTACCGAAGTATTTCTTAAAACAAGAGCCGAAGCCGGTCTAGCAGCCGGTATTTTTCATAGAAACGAGGTTGCCATACGTACAGTCAAGCAGGTGCTCAGGTCGAGCAACATTGTCTGTCGATAGACCTTTCTGCTGGAAAAGTGGTCGGTACTGTTTCGTCCTGCCGGCTGTCTCATTGCTGCAAAAAGGGGTAGATAAGCTCGTGTCCATGCAAAACAAAGAATTTCTGGCCATCCGCTCGATAAGCGGCTGGGCGACGACACTGGCGCTCATGGCGCTCATCCTGTTTGGGATTTCTACCCTTACCTACCGCAATGGTCTCGGTAAACTATCAGAAGAAGGGACGGTCAGGCTGGAGCTCTTCGTCACCTACCTGCGTGGTGTCTTATCGAAATATGAGAGTCTGCCGGAACTGCTGGCCCGCGATAATCAGCTCGTGAATTTTCTTCTCAATCCGGGAGGAAGAGAGCGAATCCAGGCACTCAACAAATATCTGGAAACGATCAATGATATCAGCAACACGGCAGATACCTACCTGATGGACAGGGACGGTTTGACCATCGCTGCGAGCAACTGGCAGGAGGAACACCCGTTCGTTGGTCGGAATTTCAGTTACAGGCCCTATTTCCAGCAGGCCATGAAAGGGCAGCTCGGGCGCTATTTTGCGCTTGGCACAACATCGATAAAACGGGGCTATTATTTTGCCTACCCGGTACGGAGGGAGAAGTCCATCCTCGGGGCAGTGGTGATCAAGATCAACATTGACGACGTGGAAAAGAAGTGGGGATATCACGATGAAACATTTCTTGTCACCGATCCTGACGACGTCATTTTTATAACCACGCGTCCTGAGTGGCGGTTTAAAACGCTCGGCACACTTGACAAAACTGCCATTGACCTGATCAAAAAGAGCAGGCGCTATCCAATCGAGGAGCTTGAAGCATTGCCGGTAAACACCGTGAAAGACTACGGTTTTGGGAAGGTTATCAAGATTGAGGGAACAGCCGACGGTGAAAACCGTACCTATCTGCAGCAGTCTCATTTCATGGAGGAAGCCGGCTGGAATGTGCAAATGATAACCGACATCAGGCCGTTGAGGATGAAGATCATTGAAGTTAATGTGCTGGTCGGGATAGGAATTCTTTTCAGCTATTCGCTGCTTGCCTTGCTGAAACAGCGGCAGAGGCGTCTGAGCGAACTCAAACGGTTCGAGGACCAGTCCAGAAGAGCGCTCCAGGAGTTAAATGAAAAACTCGAAAGCCGTGTCGATGAGAGGACCAATGAACTCGTGGAAACAAACAGGCAGCTGCTCAAAGAAATACAGGACCGCAAGGAGACAGAAGAAATACTGAAACGGACCCGTTCTGAGCTTATTCAGGCTGCAAAAATGGCAACGCTGGGCCAGATGTCAGCAGGAATCAATCACGAGTTGAACCAGCCCCTGGCAGCGATCAGGAGCTATGCGGACAACGCCCGGCTGCTGCTCGGCAAAGACAGGATAGACGAGGCGACCTGGAACATGGTGCAGATAGGGGAGCTGACCGACAGGATGGCATTGATTGGTGTCCAGCTCAAGGAATTCTCCAGGAAGAGCAGCGGAGACCTTGAAATTGTTCCGCTCCACGGTGTTATTGACGGTGCCCTTGAAATTCTCTCTCCAGCGGTGAGAAAAAATGAGGTGACAATAGATGTGCGACTGAACCCGGAATCGATTGAACTTCTCGCCAATCAGGTTCTTCTGCAACAGGTACTCGTCAACATTCTGGGCAACGCTGTGCACGCCATTGAGGGCAGCACGACACAGCGGATAGAAATAACTGCCTTCGAGAGGGAAGGCAAGGCTGTCATCGAAGTCAAGGACTCCGGGCCCGGAATCCCCGAAGAACACCTGCCTAAAATATTTGAGCCATTTTATACCTCCAAGCCTTCAGGTCAGGGGCTGGGCCTCGGCCTGACCATCACGAAACGCATCCTGACGGAGCTTGGTGGAGAAATCCGGGCAGAAAACTCCGGCAGCGGAGTGCTTTTCACCATTACCTTGAACCTGGCACCAAGTAGAGATGAAAACAAGCAATAACGTCATTTTCATTGATGACGAAAAGCACATCCGGCAGGCCAACACGCAAACCCTTGAGCTTGCCGACATGGCTGTTACCTGTTTTGAAACAGCCACAGAGGCATTGCCGCGGATCAGCAGAGATCTGCAGGGCGTCATTGTCTGCGATATCAGGCTGCCGTTGATGGATGGCATGGTATTTTTAAGCAAGGTCAGGGAAATTGACCAGGACCTTCCTGTCATCCTGATAACCGGTCACGGCGATATTTCTACGGCGGTGCAGGCCATGCGGGATGGCGCCTATGATTTTATAGAGAAACCGTATTCCGCTGAACGACTGGTTAAAACCGTCCAGAGAGCTCTGGAAAAACGTACCCTGACCCTTGAAAACCGGACCCTACGCCGGGAATTGGAGGCCCAGAAAACACCCGGGCCGCGAATCATCGGCAAAACTGAAAAAATGGAACAGCTTCGCGCCACCATTGCACAAATAGCCGATACCGGCGCCGATGTCCTGATAACCGGCGAGACGGGAACGGGCAAGGAACTGGTCGCCCGCTCACTGCACGAATTGAGCAGACGAAGAACGAAAAACTTTGTTGCGGTGAACTGCGGAGCAGTCTCGGAATCGTTGATAGAAAGCGAGCTGTTTGGCCACGAAGCCGGGTCATTTACCGATGCAAGGGAGAGGAGAATAGGGAAATTCGAACATGCCAACGGCGGGACATTGCTCCTCGATGAGATCGAGTCGATGCCGCTGCACGTTCAAGTCCATCTGCTGAGAACCCTTCAGGAGCGAACCATCGAGAGAGTCGGTTCCAACAGGGTTATCCCGCTCGATCTTCGGGTTGTGGCTGCAGCCAAGGCCAATCTGAAAGAATTGGCTCAGAGGGGACTGTTTCGGGAAGACCTCTACTACCGCCTCAATGTGGTCCGGCTCAATCTTACCCCGCTCAGGGAAAGAAGGGAGGACATACCGCTTCTTTTTCACCACTTTGTCCTGGTGGCCTGTCACCGCTATCAGCAGGAGGTACCGTTGCCCGAAAATGCCCAGGTAAATGCCATAATGTCATATCCCTGGCCGGGTAATGTTCGTGAGTTAAGAAATCTGGCTGAGCGCTATGTACTTCTCGGAGCGCAAAACGACTGGTCTCTTGCTCAACTTCTGTCCGGTACTGCCAATACTGCTCCGAGAAGTCTTGCCAGGCAGGTGGAAACCTTCGAGAAAAGCCTCATCGAACAGGCACTGTCGTCAAGCGATGGATCAATCAAGGAAGTCATGGATCTCCTTTCCATTCCACGGAAGACATTGTCTGATAAAATGAAAAAATACGGGCTCGACAAAAGTGACTACAAGTAGATGCTGAGCTGCTTTTTTGCTCGGCGGATTTCCCCCTCACTGTCTCGCCCATATTGGCGGTATTCCGCCAATATGGGCGAGACAATCACCTACGTATTATCTTTTTTCTCTAACATATCTGCAAGATAGATAGTTGCCATTCTACTGGCCTGATACTTGCTAGCTTTTTACTGGTTACGACAGTGATAGTTGTCGTGAATCAGCTCAAAACAGGCGTGAAAGCGCTACAGGCCTGAACATCCGGCCCAAAAAACAACGAGGAGGATTGCTATGTTGCGAAAGGTTACACAAATTGTTGCAGTAACTGCAGTATCAACCATGCTGGCAGTCGGAGCTGCTGTGGCTGCACCGATTACCATCAAGTTTGCCCATGTTGTTGCAGAAAATACCCCAAAGGGACAGGCAGCCAACAAATTCCGGGATCTGATCGCCGAGCGCCTCGGTGACAAGGTTGTCGTAGAGGTTTTTCCGAGTTCACAGCTCTTTGGCGATGACGCAGTGCTGGAAGCGATGCTGCTCGGCGATGTCCAGCTCGCCGCCCCGAGTCTGTCAAAATTTGAGCGTTACACCAAATCCCTGCAGGTATTTGACCTGCCGTTTCTGTTCAAGGATATGGCCGCTGCAGAAAAATTTCAGAATAGTGAAGCTGGCCAGAAACTGCTCAACGCCATGGAGAGTAAAGGTCTCCTCGGCCTCGGCTACATCCATAACGGCCTGAAGCAGATTTCAGCAAGCAGACCTCTGAGGGTGCCTGCAGACGCGGATGGACTCAAGTTCAGAATTCAGGCCTCTGACGTTCTTGCCGCCCAGTTCCAGGCCCTTGGTGCCGTTCCTCTGAAAAAGCCGTTCTCTGAGGTTTTCACGCTTCTCCAGACAAAGGCGATTGACGGCCAGGAAAACACCTGGTCCAATATTTACTCTCAGAAATTTTTTGAAGTTCAGCCTTACATTACCGAATCAAACCACGGGCTGATCGACTACCTCGTCGTTACCTCGGCAGAATTCTGGAATGGTCTGCCGGATGACCTTCGTCCCGAGATCAAAAAAGCGCTGGACGAGGCGATTGCTTTTGGAAACCAGGTCGCAGCCGACAAGGATCTGAGCGACAGGCAGAGAGTAGTTGATTCAAAACGCTCCGAGATCCTTGTACTGACCCCGGAAGAGCGTGCCCAGTGGGTAGAAGCAATGAAACCCGTCTGGAAGCAGTTTGAAGAAGAGATCGGCAAAGATTTGATCGACGCTGCTTACGGCTCGAACTAAAACCAGATTTTCCAACTACCTGGTAAGCGAGCCAGTATAAGAGGGCAGGCGTCACGCAGCTGTAAACGTCTGCCCTCTGTCATACGGGCTCTTGAAAAACAGGGGGGCAGCAATGTTTTTCCGCATCCTTAATCAAATTGAGGAATCAATCATCTGTATTCTTCTGGTGACGACAACGCTTCTCGTCTTCATGGATGTTGTCATGCGGTTCGGTTTCAATGCCGGATTTCTCTGGTCACAGGAGTTGACGCTGCACATGTCAGCCTGGATGGTCCTTTTTGGCACCTCGTACTGTCTGAAGGTCGGATCTCATATCGGCATGGACGCCTTTGTCAAACTTTTTCCGCTGATCGGCAGGAAAATCCTGACGGGAATCGGCTGTGTTCTTGGACTGATCTATTGTGGCCTTGTTCTCTACGGCAGCTGGATCTACCTCAGCAAGATGCACAAAATAGGTATTCACCTCGAGGATCTCCCCATACCCACCTGGGTCGCGCACGGGATGCTTCTGGTCGGCTTCTCCATGCTGACCATACGGCTCGTGATCCTTTTCTGGTCTGTCATTTTCGGTGATACCGATGGCTTCCGGCACGCAGACGAAGCAAAAGAAAGCCTGGAGCTCGCTGACAAGATCAAAGGGGAGGGGACACTATGACGACAATAGCGCTTTTCATCCTGCTCTTTGGCTGTATGATGCTCGGAGTTCCTATAGCTTTGGCCCTGGGGCTCTCCAGCATTGCCACCATCCTGATGTTTTCCAACGATTCCCTGGCCTCGATTGCCCTGAAGCTTTTCGAGTCCCTGTCAAAGCATTACACCCTGCTGGCCATTCCTTTTTTCATCATGTCCTCGGCGTTTCTGTCGACCGGGGGAGTGGCCAAACGAATCATCCGGTTTGCCACCAGTGTCGTCGGCCATATCAAGGGCGGGGTGGCGATGGCCTCCGTCATGGCCTGTATGATATTTGCTGCAGTTTCCGGATCGTCGCCGGCAACCGTGGCTGCTATCGGCTCGATCTGTATCGTCGGCATGAACAAGGTCGGCTATCCGCAGAGTTTTGGAGCCGGCGTCATTACCACCGCCGGTACCCTCGGTATCCTGATTCCCCCGTCAATTGTCATGCTCGTCTATTCCGCCGCTACCGAGGTGTCGGCAGCGCGCATGTTTATGGCCGGTTTCCTGCCGGGCCTGATGATGGGCTTCATGCTGATGATCGCTATTTATGTTGTGGCCTACATACGCAAGATTCCGAGTCAGCCCTGGACCGGGTTCAAGGAAGTTTTTCTTTCAGGGTGGAGCGCGCTTGGCGGTCTGATGCTGATCATAATCGTGCTCGGTTCAATCTATGGTGGTATAGCCAGCCCGACCGAGGCAGCCGCCGTCTCAGCGGTCTACGCGTTTGGCATCGCGATATTCGGTTATCGGGACATCGGACCGATGAGAAACCAGCCGTGGAAAAAGGAGGGAGAAGGTGTTGCCAGCATGATCGTCAGGAACACCTATCAGATTATCCTAACCCTGCCCAAGTGTGTCTTTGACAAAGACGTCAACAAGGTACTCGTCGATGCGTCCAAAGTCAGCATCATGCTCCTTTTTATCATCGCCAACGCCATGCTGTTTGCCCATGTTCTGACGACCGAGCGGATTCCTCATTCCCTTGCTTCCATCATCGTGGAACTGGGACTGTCTCCCTGGATGTTTCTCATCGTGGTGAACCTGCTTCTGCTGGCCGCCGGAAATTTTATGGAGCCCTCAGCGATTCTGCTGATCATGGCACCGATACTCTTTCCAATAGCTGAACAACTTGGTATTGACCCGATTCATCTGGGAATCATCATGGTTGTTAACATGGAAATAGGCATGCTGACCCCGCCGGTTGGTCTCAACCTGTTCGTGACCGCCGGGATAACCGGGAAAAGTATGGGCTGGGTTATCAAGGCAGCGCTCCCGTGGCTCCTACTTATGCTCGTATTCCTGGGACTCATCACCTATATACCGCAGATATCACTCTTCCTGCCTGAGTTTATCGACAAACTCCATGGCTACTGATACAAGGCAGAGCGTTTTCTGAAAAAAGTGACGGTTGCGGACAGCGGCAACCGTCACTTTTTTATTTTTTAGTCCTTTGCAATTTAAAATGAGAGCTTACTATCTCTTTGTATGCAGGCACGCTGCTCACAACTCATGACATCAAGGAGACATCATGCCGGATTTAACCCAATTTAAAACCATCCTCTACGCGACTGATCTGGGTGAACACATGCGACCGGTCTTTCGCACTGCTATCAGTCTGGCGAAAAAATATGACGCCGAGATCATCATGCTCCATGTCGTCGAACCGATGAGCTCTGTGATTCAGGCGGTTGTCGATACCTATCTCACCGAGGTCGATGCCAAAAAAATTTACAAGGATGGTATGCGCGAGGTTCTTCAGACCATGAAGCAGCGCCTTTCCCGTTTTTGTGAGGAAGAGCTTGGTACACCAGACCGAAAAGAGCTCAAGGTCAAAGAATTGCTCGTGGTCAGCGGCAGACCCAGTGAAGAAATCATCAGGATGGCTGAAAAACACTGCGCCGATCTGGTTGTCCTCGGCAAATCCACGCGGCATGTACTCGGTAATGATATCGCCGGTTCGACCGCCCGGCGGGTAACAAGATACTCTGACATCCCGGTACTGGTCGTACCCAACTATTGAACCATGTCTCAGTGTCTAACCATTTGAGTCGTTTTATGACATGAGACCGACATTGGCTATCATCCTGGCGTCTCCGAGAGGGTTCTGTGCCGGGGTTGTCAGGGCTATCGAAACCGTGAAACTGGCGCTTGAATCAGCACAGGCGCCTGTCTACGTTCTCCACGAGATTGTTCACAACAGGCATGTCATCTCCGAGTTGGAAAAGCTTGGCGCCCGGTTTGTTAAAGACCTAGGCGAAATTCCCGAGGGAGAAATCTGCATATTCAGCGCTCACGGTGTCTCTGTAAAAACAGAAAAGCTGGCAGAACAACACAGGCTGAGGACTATCGACGCCACCTGTCCGCTGGTAACCACCATTCACCGCATGGTCGAGCGTTATCACAACGACGGCTTTGATGTTATCATTATTGGCCACCACGGTCACCCGGAGGTTGAAGGCACCGCTGGAAGAGTCTCGAACCGGGTACACGTCGTCGCCAATGAATCGGAGGCGGCTGAAGTCAGCATAGATGAGCCGCTGAAGGTAGCCTATGTGACACAGACCACGTTGAGTCAGCGGGATGTTGCCGGTGTAAAATCTATCCTTGAAAAACGGTTTCCCGGTATCGTCGGGCCCGCGCTGTCCAACATCTGCTACGCCACCCAAAACCGTCAGAATGCTGTCAGGTACCTGGCTAAACAGACTGATCTGATCTTTGTTGTCGGCTCAAAAAACAGTTCAAATTCAAATCGCTTGAAAGAGGCAGCCGAGCTGGCCGGCGGCACCAGTTACCTGATAGATGACTACAGGGACATCGACCCTTTATGGCTGGAGGGTGTAAAAACGGTGGGTTTGACAGCCGGGGCCTCCGCCCCAGAGCGGCTGGTGAATGGGGTGCTCGAATGGCTCAATGAAAATTGTGATGTTCAGAGTATTTCAGAAATGGAAGGTACCGAGGAGAAAACAAGTTTCAGACCGGCCGTCGTCTGAGACAGCCGGTCTGGTCTGCAGAACAGCAAAGATGCTTAAAGTGCAGCTTTTATCCGTGACAGTGCTGTCTTGACATTCTCATATGAATTAAAGGCGGACAACCTGATATACCCGCTACCACACCTGCCAAACCCTGCGCCCGGGGTGCACACGACGCCGGCGTTTTCAAGCAACTGGTCAAAAAATTTCCAGGAATCTGTTTTTCCATCAATCCAGATGTAGGGCGAATTGTCTCCGCCGACACAGTCAAACCCGAGGTTGGACATCTCTGTCCTGATCAGCTCCGCATTTTTCATGTAATAGCGGACCAGCTCAGCTGCCTGTTTTTTCCCCTCCGGGTTATACAGTGCTTCGGCAGCGCGCTGAACCGGGTATGAGACGCCATTGAACTTTGTGCAGTGCCTGCGATTCCAGAGGCTGTGCAGCGAGTGAACGCCACCGTTGCTGTCATAGACCCGGCAGGCCTTGGGAACGACCGTAAAAGCACACCTCGTGCCGGTAAAGCCGCCGCTTTTGGAAAAACTGCGAAACTCAACAGCGACTTCCTGCGCTCCGTCAATTTCATATATCGTTTTCGGCAGTGTCTCGTCAGTGATAAATGATTCATAGGCGGCATCGAAAAGAATCAGCGCCTTGTTTTCCCGGGCGTAATCAACCCAGATTTTAAGCTCCGCTTTGGAAATGGTTGAACCTGTTGGGTTGTTTGGAAAACAGAGGTAGATAAGATCCACTTTTTCTTTGGGAAGCGCCGGGACAAAATTGTTTTCTTTCGTTGACTCCAGGTAGACAACGTTCCCGTATCTACCGTCTGTATAAGCCCCGGTTCTCCCTGCCATCACGTTTGTATCCAGGTAGACAGGATAGACGGGGTCTGGTATGGCAACGGTTGCAGCGGTGCTGAACAGCTCCTGGAAATTGCCCGTATCGCATTTTGCCCCGTCACTGATAAATATCTCATCTGTCTCAACAGCGGCATTCCTCTGCTTGAAATCGGCAGAGCTGATAGCTTCACGAAGGAAATCATACCCCTGTTCCGGGCCATACCCCTTAAAAGATCTTTCATCCGCCATTTCGTCTACGGCGAGATGGAAGGCATCAATACATGCCTGGGGCAACGGTTTCGTAACGTCCCCGATACCCAGCTTGATAATTGCCTTGTCAGGATTACTTTTCTGGTAGGCTGCAACCCTTTTTGCGATATCTGAAAAAAGGTACGAAGCCTGTAATTTGCTAAAGTTTTCGTTCATCGTAATCATCGCCGTCACACTCTCTCTTGTTGCGCAGCCGCAAGGCTGTATCCAGATTGTCGACACTGACTCATCTGCCGGAGGCTGACTCCGACTCTGAGCCCTTTTCTATTATAATCAATGATATATAATCAATTGTTAGAGAAACACAAAGAATATTATAATGACCAGTAGCGGATGTTTTTGATACGCTTCCCGCAAAAGCCTTCGACATTTATTGCCTTCTTCATTGCAAAATTACTGAAAAACTGTAAGGCTGTCCTGGGAGTTTGTGTATTAATAAGAACAAAAAAGCCTTCACAAACGTCATTGACAAAGGAAAGGGTACACTATGGAAAATGGATTGCAGGGTATACGGGTTATCGAGGTCGGTGGGGCATTTGCCATGCCGCTTGCCGGTATGCTGATGGGAAGCTGGGGAGCAGAAGTGATCCACGTTGAACCTCCCGGCAGGGGAGATCTCCAGCGTCACCTCCTTGCCGCCGGGATGGCCGGGTGGGCGCGCCCCCATCAGGTTAACTACATATGGGAACACGTGGACAGGAACAAAAAAAGTTTGACCGTCAATTTAAAATCCCCGGAAGGCCAGAAAATTATCCACAAGCTGGTTGAGGAATCAGATGTCTTCCTGAATAATCTCAGGCCATACGAGATGAAAAAGTTCGATCTCGAATACGAGACACTTGCCCGGCTTAATCCAAGGATAATCTATGCCAACCTCACCGGATACGGACGAAACGGAGCAGAAAAAAACAGTGGAGGATATGACTCCGTAGCGTTCTGGGCGCGCAGCGGCGTTATGGATTTGATGCATGAAGCAGACAGTCCGCCAAATATTTCCCGGCCTGCCTATGGTGACAGCATCACGTCTCAAAGCCTGCTGGCCGGGGTGATGGCCGCCCTTTATATAAGGGAGCGATCCGGTATCGGCCAGGAAGTTGAAGTTTCGCTCTTCAACAGTGCTGTTTTTGCCCTGGGAACCGATATCACCGGATGCCTGATCAGCGGAGAAGACTCGGTCCGGCCATCACAAAAAACGATGGCCAATCCGATCAGAAACATTTATCCGACCAGTGATAATCGCTGGATCATGCTGGGAATGACGACCTCTCAACCCTATTGGCCTTCATTCTGTGAGGTGCTTGGCCTGGAAAAGCTCGTCGATGATCCTCTCTATGCTACCCAGAATGCAAGGGCTGAGCACGCAGCAGAACTGATTGAAATAATCCAGGACACGTTTCGCAGCCATTCATACGAGTACTGGGTGGATGTCTTGAGCAGGAGTAAACTGATATGGTCACCGGTAAAAACACCGCTTGAGGTCAGCCGGGATGAGCAGGCATTAGCCAATGACTTCTACGGAGATTGGGATCATCCAACCTATGGTAAAATCAGGATGCTGAATTCTCCGATCAAATTATCTAAAACAAAATCGGAAAACCGGTGTAAAGCACCTGAGCTCGGTGAACATACAAGAGAAATTCTTTCCCGGCTCGGTTACAGTGATGACGAGATACAAAAACTACAATCGCAGGGAGACGTGTAACGGTGTCCCGCAAAATCATTGAGCGAGATGATGACGAGCAACAATTGTTTTAAAGGGGTCTTTCCCTATCTTGCTTCACCTCTGGATGATGCAGGAAGGGTAAACAAAAAGGTATTGACAAGACTGTGCGATGATTTGATCAACAGCGGGGTTCACGGCCTCACACCGCTTGGTTCTACCGGAGAGTTTGCCTACCTTTCAGAAAACCAGCGCCGCACGATTGTTGAAGTGGTAATCGAAGCGACGGACGGACGTGTTCCCGTTGTTGCAGGGGTCGCCTCTACAACCACTTCTGCTGCAGTCCTGCAGGCTGAAACCTATGAAAAGATGGGGTGTGATGGAATTCTCGCCATACTGGAAGCCTACTTTCCAGTCGATGACCCACATGTGTATGACTATTTTAAATCAGTAGCCGAGAGTGTATCTGTTCCGGTTGTACTCTATACGAATCCCAATTTCCAGCGCTCCGACCTGTCACTCGATGTCATCGAGCAGCTCAGCCGCATTGAAAACATTCAATATATCAAAGACGCCTCCTCTAATACCGGCCGTCTTTTATCCATAATGCAGCGGGTTGGCGATCGGATGCAGGTGTTTTCAGCCTCTGCGCATATTCCGGCCTGTGTCATGCTTATCGGTGGTGTCGGCTGGATGGCAGGCCCTGCCTGCGTGGCGCCGGCGCAAAGTGTTGAGCTCTACAGGCTCTGCTGCAGTGAAAACTGGCCCGAGGCCATGAAACTGCAGAGGAAACTGTGGTATCTCAACCAGACGTTCATGAAGTACAATCTTGCTGCCTGCATAAAAGGAGGACTTGAACTCCAGGGATACCCGGTAGGCGTGCCGCTGCCGCCGCAAACCCCACTGCCGCCGCACGGTATTAATGAAGTCAGAGAAGCGCTGCTCAGTATCGGTGCTCTTTGAACATCTCAGCTCGACACTGTCCTATGACAATAAGCATCAGGAGAAACTCCTGATTTTGTTAAACCAGTTCCGTAACCGTTAACCACAAAAAATCAGAGACGACGATGAAACAAGATAACATTCCGCAGTGTGCACGATGCAATATCAAGATTTCCGAGAGAAGCTGCAGGACAGAAGGGGGCAGGCATCCTGCCAACTGCCCGACAGCAATTCATGAAGAACTCAGTAAAGAGGTCAAGGAGAGATACAAGCAGAACGGATCTTATGAATTTGCGCGTCAGGCGAGTCTTCAGGAAAAAGACGGTTATTCAAACCGGGACCTCGGCTACGCTCGGGTACGTCCGGCAAAGCCGAGAATAGAGGAAATTACCGATTTCATAGCACGAATGGGTTATCAAAAAATTGGCTTGGCCTTCTGCATGGGATTGCGCAAGGAGGCGGGCATTGTAGAAAAATATTTTTCTGCGAAGGGCTTGAGCGTTGTTTCCGCAATATGCAAGGTTGGCGGCGTGGAAAAACAGTTCCTGGGATTGGCTGATGATGAAAGGATCGACCCGGGGACAAAAGAATCAATGTGTAATCCGATTCTCCAGGCGGCCCTGCTGAATCAGGAAAAAACCGAATTCAACGTCCTGCTTGGTCTATGCGTCGGTCACGACTCGCTCTTTTTTCAAAATGCTGATGCGCCGAGCACCGTTCTGGCGGTAAAGGACAGAGTCA
Organism: Desulfocapsaceae bacterium; assembly: GCA_963674815.2. Classification (GTDB taxonomy): domain Bacteria; phylum Desulfobacterota; class Desulfobulbia; order Desulfobulbales; family Desulfocapsaceae; genus MADRE3. The sequence goes on along the minus strand of CAXXTV010000002.1, from coordinate 97,637 downwards.
CCGGCCACAATCCGCTGGCAGCCGTGTATACCCTGGATTCTTACTATCGGGCACTGAACACCTGAGGGCACTAACCGTCTTGCCTGCGTCAATCAGCGTTCAGACCGGGTAAATCGCCGGCTGCCGGTCTACAGTCCAGCGTCCTGGTTGATTAATACGATTTTTATGCGCCCTTTTGGAAACGATTTTTCTGTAATCATCCAGGTATTGCAGATACGATCCGGACTGCTGCAGTCATGGCAGCGTGCGGTTTTCATGCAGGGTGTCTTCCAGCCGGTATGACGTATGGCATTTGCCGGAGCAGCCACTGTTTTTATACGTTCTCTTGCCTGGTCAAGTGTGGAAACGATCTTGTTTCGGCCGATAAAGAGGACCACATGCTTCGGTCCAAAGGTAATGGCGCCCACCCGGTTGCCTACCATGTCCAGGTTGACAAGCTGGCCGTTTTCCGTGACAGCATTTGAGCCGCTGAAAAACAGATCGACGAGCAGGGCCTGTCTGCGCCGCTCTATTATTTCTTCGCGGCTGACGTTTTTGGCAAATGTTTCGATAATTGAACAATTTTTGTCCTTCCTCAATTCAGCTAGAATTCCCGTAGCATGAAAGGTCAGGGAATCACCCCATGAAACCGTTTTTACCATGAGACGGGGGAATATCGTCTCAAAGAACAGCGCTTTTGCCTGTTCATAATCCTGAGCGACAAATACTTCAAAATTGTTTTTGGCAAGTGCTGCTTTACAAATTTCAAGTCTCTTGTCCCAATAGGTGTCCATGGCAATTCTCCTGTGTGCAGCTCAATAATAGCAAAAGCAGAATTTTGATGACAAACCGAGCCAGCATGTTACTATTGTCGACAATAGTAACATGCTGGCTCGGTAGCTGAACATGTTTTTCTGCCGAGCGGTTCGACTTGTAGCCATTTATTTTTACTCATTGACCGGAGGGTGGTTGTCTTTCCTTTGTTGCAGGCTGCCAGAAGACAAATGAAGCTCAAGGACATAAACAAACCCATCGGACTTGGCGCCCAGGTGGCAGAAGCATTGACACTGGCAATCCTCGAGGGAGACTACAGCGGTGGCGACCAGCTGCTGGAACTTGAGTTGCAGGATTATTTCGGCGTCAGCCGTTCGCCGCTGCGTGAGGCCTTTCGGGAGCTTGAGAAAAAAGGCCTCGTCGAGATAATCCCAAGAAAAGGCACCTTTGTCAAAACAATAACACGGCGGGACATAGAAGAGAATTTTCCGATCAGAGCGGCTCTGGAAGGGCTGGCGGCCCAGCTTGCGGTTCCCAATCTCACCCCTGATTCCCTCGCCATGATGTCTGAGAAACTTGATGGCATGAGGGCTGCCGCCGAAAGAGAAGATACTCAGGCCTACTATAGCCGCCATCTTGCCTTCCACGAATTGTTCATCGCTTTAAGCAAAAACAGGCTGCTGATCAGCAGCCTGGAAACCCTGAGAATGCAGGCTCTCTGGCATCGATTTTCATATCAGTACTACCAGGAAGACCTGAAAAAATCTCTGGCGGATCACCAGCAGATTTATGAAGGTTTTACAAAATATAGGAATCAACCGGAAAGATGCAGAAAAATGGTCGAGGATCATATCATCATCGCCTTTGACCGATTTTTAACCTATCTGAAAACATCCGGTTAAGCAGAACTGAGTTTTACTCTATGGCGCAGATCTCAACCAACAGCTGAAAAGAGGGCAATCATGACTTCAGGCCAATTACAGTCCAGGACCCCGGGTTTACAAAAACTTCAGAATCTGACACGGGCAAGAGGCTGGCCCTACATCACTGCCTGGGCACACAGGGTCAGCGGGATTTTTCTTGCCGTCTATCTGGTGTTCCATATCCTGACGCTTTCCTCGCTTTCGACCCCTGAAAAATTCGTTGAAAAAATGAATCTCTATGCAGCCATTTTTCCCGGATTTCTCGAATGGTTTCTGGCTGTTCCGGTTATCTTTCATGCCCTGAACGGGGGGCGTCTGATTCTCTATGAAATCTTTGGCAATCGAAACGATACCGCACTGATCAGGTCCACACTCGTCATCTCGGTACTGTATCTGCTGCTGCTGGCCTCTTTCATGATCTTGGGGAACCAGTCGGTTTCTCCATTTTTCTTCTGGTCACAGGTTTTTGTTGCAGGGTTCTGCCTGGCACTCATCACCGGCACCAGGGTGAAAAACAGCAGGGCGTCTGTTTTCTGGAAAATGCAGCGGGTCTCTGCCGTTTTTCTCTTCACCATGATTCCGGCTCACATGATCTTCATGCATCTCGATCCGGCGATCGGCCGGGATGTCCAGGTTATTGCTGCGCGAATGGACAGTGTTTTCATAAAATCCATCGATATCGGCCTTGTTATCTGTGCGCTGTATCATGGCGGCTATGGTTTGATCGGCATAATCCTTGACTATATGGCTGCGGGGAAACTGCGATTCTTCTGTTCAACGGCGATTGTTGGCGTGTTCGCGATGCTGGCTTTACTCGGCATTAAACTGACCATTTCTCTCTAACGGGTTCACTATGGGTACATCTATACAGACAAGCGCGACTATCGACTGTGACATCCTTGTCATCGGGGCGGGAGGCGCAGGACTGCGCTGCGCCGCTGAAGTACTTGAAAAACGGCCAGACACCAACATTATCGCCTTGACCAAGGTTTCACACCCGCAGAAATCCCATACCTCGACAGCCCAGGGCGGGCTTGCAGCCGTTGACCCCAAGGACCCGCTCGATTCAGTTCTGTTCCACGCCTTTGATACCTGGAAAGGGTCAGACTGCACCGCCGACCAGAATGTCGTGAAAAGAGTCTGCGAATCTGCCTGGGAGCAGATTCTCTGGCTGGAAAACAGGGGAATGCATTTTTCCCGCGAAAGAGACGGACGTCTGAGTAAACGGACCTTTGGCGGACACACCAGAAATTTTGGCGAATCCTCTGCCTATCGTGCTGTGTTTGAGGCAGACCGGACCGGCAAGGGGATCATGGATACCAGCTGGGGTGAGTCGCTGAAAAGAGGCATTACCTTTATCAACCAGAGCATCGCAGTCGAGCTTCTCATCCATGATAAACAGTGTTTCGGCAGCGTCATTTTCGACCAGAAAAGCGGGGAATTTATCACCATAAACGCCAGGGCAACCATTATCGCCTCAGGGGGCAGCGGACAGGTCTACCAGGTTACGACAAACTGCCGGCAGAACACCGGGGACGGGCTTGCCCTGGTACTCCAGGCCGGTCTTCCCGTCATGGATCCGGAGGCGGTTCAGTTCCATCCCACCGGTATCGTCGGACCCGGTATTCTCGCCAGTGAAACCCTGCGTTCAGTAGGGGGTATCCTGAGAAACAAGGCACTCGATCCGTTCATGAGCCACTACGCTCCGAAAATGAAGGAGCTGGCACCAAGAGATCTCGTCGCCCGGGCGATAGAATCTGAAATCAGGGAAGGTCGAGGCATTTTGAACCCCGACCATAACATCCCCCATGTCTGGATTGATCTCAGGCACTTACCTGATGAGGTCCACCGGAAACAGATTCCCGAAGTATCAAGTTTTTTCAAGAGATACGTAAACCTTGACCCCCAGAAAGATCTCTGTCCGGTGAGGCCCAGCAATCACTATCACATGGGTGGCATTCCGACCAACGAGTATGGTGAGGTTGAGGACCATGAACAGGCCTGCGTTGCCGGTCTCTATGCCGTTGGCGAGTGCGGCGCCTCGAGTTTTCACGGCTTTAACAGATTGGGTACAAATTCTATCCTCGAATTGATCACCATGGGGAAAATCGTCGCTGAGCGGGTGATTTTTGCTCTTGATCGTCTGAAAACTCCCGGCCCGGCTCCGCGGCTGAAAACGCGGTTCGAGTCCAGGTTTGAGAGCTACCTCGCGGCGCACGGTCCAGATAAAATAGGGTTGATCAGGAACTCGCTGCGTTCCATGATGACCAGCAATGTCGGTGTTTTCAGGACGGAATCATTGCTGACAGAGGCGCTTGAAACACTCAGGGAACTGAAAAAACGGGCTGAAAACAGTGCTCTTGCCAGCCGAGACCTGCGGTTGAACCAGGAACTCGTGCAACGCTGGGAGCTGGACAATCTCTTGTCGGTGGCACTGGTGATCAGCCAGGCGGCGCTTGCCAGAAAGGAATCACGCGGGGCCCATTTTCGCGATGATTACCCGGGCAGAAAAGATCAGTTCAATTACCACACGCTTGTTTCTCTTGACGATTTTGAAACGGTTCGGATGAACAGGCGGGAAATCGATAGAAGCCTGTTTGAAGCGGGTGGAAATAATTTCGAAAAATTTGATTTTATAGAAAGAAAGTACTGACAACAGGTACGTTTCCTGTCCTGACGGTTCAATTTTCCGGAGTAAAAATATTATGAGTTCAACATACGACCTGACCCTGAACGTTCATCGCTACAATCCTGATCAGAAAAAAAGCTGGGTCCAGACCTATGAGATACAGGCAGGTCGAATCATGCGGTTCGTCGATCTGTTCAGAAAGATTAACGATGAACAGGATCCAACCCTGGCCTGGGGCTCTTCCTGTGAGCACGGACAGTGCGGCAGCTGTTCCATGAAGATAAACAACAAACCGCTGCTGGCCTGTGAACTTCTCGTTGAGAATGCTGTTGACTATTTCAACACCTCTATTTTCACGATTGAACCGCTAGACATCGCTCCGGTTCTCAGGGATCTGGTTATTGACACTGATGTCGCCTACCAGCGTGTTGATGCGGTAAAACCCTACATCATTAATCCGGAACCGCCGAAAGGGGCAGATGAAGAGCATCAGATACCCCCTGAAATGCTGGAGCAATACGTGAACGCTACCCGTTGTATTAACTGTTTCTGCTGCGCATCCGCCTGCCTCAGCAGCCACAGAAATTTTCTCGGTCCCAACAGCATGCTGGCGGCGATCGTCAGAGTTCTTGACCCCCGCGAGAAAGAAAAGGAAGAACGCTTCAAGGTACTCTACAGTGAAAACGGCGTCTATCGCTGCCACTCCTCCCAGGCCTGCTCATTTGTCTGCCCGAAAGACATAGATGTGGCCCACTTTATCGGACTGGCAAAAAAAGGTTTTGACTGATCAGCAGCGCTGTTTTGACTGCACTACTGGCAGGTGGTCGACCAAGATATCTGCCCGATTTTTTTTCTGAGCAATGGAGACAAGCCATGAGAACAACTGATGAAGTTGCACGTTTGTGTCATTCGCTGAGCTTCGATTCTCTGGACGCAGAAGTCGTTGACAGAAGCAAATACCTTCTTCTTGATTACCTGGGTGTGGCAATCAGGGGCACGAGATCAGCGTCTTCACTCCCCGTCTATCGCTACATAGCAAAGCATCGCAACCTCGACCAGGGTGTTCCGGTCCCGGCAACAGCGCTGAAAACCGATGCACCTTCAGCAGCGCTTGCCCTCGGCGTCTCAGCACATTCCCTTGAACTCGATGATGTTGTCAATGAGGCGTCGCTGCACCCCGGGGTTTCTGTTTTATCTGCAGCGCTTGCCAGCGGATACCTGTGCAAATGCAATGGCAAAGAGTTCATTGCTGCGATCGTTGCCGGTTACGAGACGATGATCAAGCTCGGTATAGCTCTTGATCCTGCAGCCCATTACCAGCAGGGATTTCACCCGACCGCCACCTGCGGAACCTTCGGGGCGGCAATTGCCTCGGCAAAATTATTCCAGCTCAGCCTGGAGCAGATGAGAGATGCACTTGGCATTGGCGGCAGCCAGGCTGCAGGATCCATGGAATTTCTTACCGACGGCTCCTATACCAAACGATTTCACGCCGGCTGGTCTGCACACAGCGGCATCGTCGCCGCACTCCTTGCCAAAGAGGGCTTCACCGGGCCACACACCATAATTGAAGGAAAATTCGGATTCCTGCACGCCTATTCGCCTTGCTCGTCTGTCGAAAAAGTTACCGACAACTGGGGCGCGCCCTACGAGATCATGAAGACCAGCATAAAACCCCATGCCTGCTGCCGGTACAAGCAGGGACCGATAGACTGCATTTTAAAAATCGTGCGGGAAAATTCACTTTCTGCAGAACAGATCAGCACGATAAAGATCAGCATATTAAAAGCAGGATTCGCGCTCGTTGCAGAGCCTGCTGAGTTCAAAAGAAATCCTTCGTCTATTGTCGACGCGCAGTTCAGCATGCCATTTGGTGCCGCTCTTGCCGTTCTGCACGGCAGTGCTTTTCTCAATCACTATTGCCAGGAAAACATTAATTCCGAGGCCGTAAAAAATATCATGGCGAAAGTTGTCTGCAGCGAAGATCCTTCCATCGAGAGAGATTTTCCCAAAAAATGGCCGGCCAGGGTCGAGATCACAACTACAGACAAAAGATCATTCCGGGCAGAGATCGATCATCCGAAAGGGGATCCGGAAAACCCCATGAGCTGGGAGGAGATTATTCTCAAATTCAGGAATCTGGTGGCTCCCGTTCTCTCGGCAAAAGAGCAGGATCACATCATCCGGCAGGTCCGTGAACTTGAACAGCTCGCTGACCTGAGCGTGTTGATGGATGAGCTGACCAGCACTGATTTTTCCATAGACCGCTGAACTGTGGTTTTCTCCGACCTCCGGTGAAAATGATGCCATTCTTGCAAATGGGTTGATCTAAGCAATTCCGGCCGCTACTATGACATGAGTTTATCTATCACCTGCAAGGGAGAACACCGTGAACAAAGATCACCATCATACGATTTATCTGGCCGACTACGCGGTCCCTGAATATCTGGTCGATACCATCTGCCTCACCTTTGTCCTTGACGAAAAAAAAACCCTGGTCAGGGCAGAATCAGTACTGCGTAAAAATCCCCTGAGCAAAACGAGCGGCAGCACTCTTTTTCTTAATGGAGAGACGATCGAACCGCTCAGTGTCTGTATTGACGGAAAAGAAATTGACCGCACGCGAATAACAGCAGTCTCCGGCGGAATCCTCATATCCTCTGTGCCGCAGAAATTTCGACTGGAAATTACCACCAGGCTGAACCCTCTGGAAAATACGGCTCTGAGCGGCCTGTACCTCTCCTCCGGTAATTTCTGTACGCAATGTGAAGCAGAGGGGTTCCGGCGGATCACGTTTTATCCGGACAGGCCCGATATCCTCGCGGTTTTCACCACGAGAATTGAAGCGCCGCGCGCCAAATTTCCGGTTCTGCTTGCCAACGGAAACCTTAAAGAAAAGGGGCAGCTCGATGGTGACAGACATTTTGCCGTGTGGGAAGACCCGTTTCCGAAACCATGTTATCTCTTTGCCCTTGTCGCCGGAGATCTCGTCTGTATCGAAGATCATTTCACGACAACATCAGGGCGGACCGTAGCACTTCAGTTCTACGTTCAAGAACAAAACAGCAATCGTTGTTTCCATGCCATGGAATCATTAAAGAAAGCGATGAAATGGGATGAAGATGTCTATGGACTTGAATATGACCTGGATCTTTATATGGTCGTTGCCGTTGATGATTTCAACATGGGCGCGATGGAAAACAAAGGGCTGAATGTCTTCAACTCGAAGTACGTGCTGGCTTCGCCTCAGACCGCGACTGATCAGGATTATATCGATATCGAGGGGGTGATAGGTCATGAATATTTTCACAACTGGACCGGTAACCGCGTAACCTGCAGGGACTGGTTTCAATTGAGCCTCAAAGAGGGGCTCACGGTTTTCAGGGACCAGCAGTTTTCTGCGGACATGAATTCCGCGGCTGTCCAGCGAATCGATGATGTAACACTTCTCAGGCAGTTCCAGTTTCGCGAGGATGCCGGGCCTATGGCGCATCCGGTACGGCCCGAAAGCTATATGGAAATAAACAATTTCTATACAGTGACGGTCTACAACAAGGGTGCGGAACTGGTGCGCATGATCCACACGCTCGTCGGAGCGGAATGTTTCAAGAAAGGGCTGAAGCTCTATCTTCAGCGTCATGACGGCCAGGCGGTAACCTGTGAAGATTTTGTCGCAGCCATGAGCGCTACCTCCTCTATCGACCTGGAGCAGTTTAAGCGCTGGTACGCACAGGCGGGAACCCCTCACCTGAGCGTGGAAGATTCATGGGACAAAGCTTCCGGGGAGTATCGCTTGAAAATCAGGCAGCACACCGAACCGACACCCCGGCAGACAGAAAAAAAACCGTTTCACATCCCTGTCCTTACCGGGCTGTTAAAGAATGATCCCGAATCCATAACCAGCTCATCCAGGCGTATCGGCGATAATTTCCTGCTTGAACTCAGGGAACAGGAGGAGGTTTTCTTATTTTCCGGGGTAAAGAGACGCCCGGTACTCTCACTGCTGAGAACATTTTCGGCGCCGGTAAAAATTGAGCCGTTTCAGAGCCGCAGTGATCTGAGTTATCTGATGGCACACGATCCGGATCTGTTCAACCGCTGGGATGCCGCCTTTTCTCTTGCCGGTGCAATCATCCTCGATTGTCTTGAAACAATCAAACAAGGAGACGAAAATCCCGAAATCCCAGCCACCTATGTCGATGCAGTGAGAAAAAATCTATTGGACAGCACGCTGGACAAGGCACTGGTCGCCCTCGCCCTGGAATTGCCGTCTGATTCGTATCTGGCTCAATCAATGCAGGATATTGATCCGAATCTGCTGCAGAGGAGCCACCAGTTTGTTAAAAAGAAGCTTGCTCAGCTCTTGTACAACGATTTTCTGACGGTCTATCACGGGAACAGCAGTCGTGGTGAATACCTGATAACACCGGAAGAAATAGGCAGAAGACGTCTGAGAAACTGCTGTCTTTCATACCTGATGAACGCTGACCAGCACCAGGAGGAGAGCTTCAGGCTCTGTCTGGATCATTACGGCAATGCCGACAACATGACCGACCAGATAGCCGCCTTATCCTCAATTTCCCATCATCAAATCCCTGAAAGAGAGCAATTACTGGGTGATTTTGAAAAAAAATGGATAAACGAGCCGCTCGTCATGGATAAATGGTTTTCCATACAGGCACGTTCACGCAGCAGTGACACCTTGAAAAAGGTAAAGAAATTGACGAAACACCCGGCCTTTTCAATGAAAAATCCAAACAAGGTCAGATCCCTGATTGGCTCCTTCAGCGCAAATCACTGCCATTTTCACCAAAAGGATGGGGAAGGATACCGTTTCCTGTCAGATAACATACGCTACCTGGATGCGCTTAATCCCCAGATTGCTGCCCGGCTGGCGTCCTCGTTTACTACCTGGCGACGCTACGAGACGTCACGACAGAGACAGATGAAAAAGGAGCTGAAAAAAATCCTGGCGCAGAAACCGCTTTCCCGGGATGTTTTTGAAATTGTCAAAAAGAGCCTCAACGAACTGGACAGCTGACTCAACGGTTTCGTTTGTGACAGAACAAACAGCGAAACGGGGCAGGGTGCTCTTCCGGCAGCGGTTCGGTACCCGTTTCATTGTGGCACTCGACACAGCGACTATCCGCTTCCTTCTTGCTTTTTATCAGGTGAAATTCCTTATGAAGGTCATCATGCGGCAACGGTGTCGTCGTTTCCTCCGGTGCCAGGTACAAAAAGATGAGCAGCAACAGGCAGAAAATAATGAAGGCTGCACTCAGAAACTGTTTTCGTTTTTTGCTCTTTCCCATGAACTTTCCTGCATTTTTACAGAGCAGCTAGTTATGCCATCTCGAACGCACTGAACGGGATGAGTCGATAGCGCAGCAGCAGGGCGGATATTTCGGAAAGCAGAAAGGCTGCGCTGCTGTGGTGATTCGCCAGTCTGCTCATGATCGAATGTTTTCGGTGTTTCTCCAGGATCTTCTGCAAAGCCTGCGACGTGTGATTGCGGTCGATAATCGTGCAGGCCGCTGCCTCGGCGGAAACAAAAGCGGGGAATATGCCTTCTCCGGTAAGTGCAGAAGCAAGACCCGCCGCATCGCCGACGAGGAAACGGTTGCCGAATTTCCACCCCCTGAAATCACAGGAAATTTTTTCAGCCTGCGGCCGCAGGGTGTGAAGATCAATTTCTTTTTCGGTCGTCCACTTCACAATATACTCGTTAAGCGCTGCTGCCCTGAGCCGCGGTGCGGCAGCGTAGCCGCCGACCGAAACACTCTCTGCATGCGGAAATATCCAGGTGTAGCCGCTGCCGATGGCAGCACTGTCAAAGTTCCACACCATGTTTTCAACAATTTCCGGCACGGTGTAAGTAATGCCGATTCCGTAGTATTCCACGGGAAGCCCAAGGTCGCTTCGAACCCTGGACATGGATCCGTCGGCCCCGACAAGGTAGTCAAATGATACCGTATGTTTTTTCTGTTCGCAGCGGTAGGAGATCGTGTTCTTTTCTATCTGAAACACCTGCGCTCCGGTGATGAGGTCGGCACCGTACGCCCGCGCTTTTTCTGCCATAAATCTGCCAAGCCTCTGCCGGTTTACCGTCGCAACGACAGGGGTTTGAGAACCTATTGTAATGTTCTGCAATCGGGTGGTTATGGTCTGAGAGAAAAATAAGCGCTCAATCAGTTCCGGAGGCACGCGCTCGATCAGGCCTTTCCAGGTTATGCCGCCTGCACATACCTTGCTCCCGATAACCTTGTTTCTCTCGAGAATCAGCACCCGCACCCCGTTTTCGGCAAGAATACGGCCGCAATGAAGCCCTCCGGGACCACCGCCGACAACAACCACGTCATATTTCATGGGCAGCGGGCCGGCAGGGAAGATAAAAACAAGCTATTCCCCTGAAAACACACCTTTTAGAAACTCCCGGTTCAGCCGGGCGATGTTTCTGATCGATATGCCTTTCGGACAGACTGCCTCGCATTCTTTTTCGTTCGTGCAGTGCCCAAATCCCTCCTGGTCCATCTGTTTGACCATGGCCTGTGCTCTTGTCTTGCGCTCCGGCTGGCCCTGGGGAAGCAGGCTCAACTGCGAGATCTTGGCACTGGTAAACAGCATTGCCGCACCATTTGGACAACTTGCAACGCAGGCACCACAGCCGATGCAGGCAGCGGCGTCCATTGCAAGCTCTGCGGTCTCAGCGGGAATGGGAATCGCGTTACCGTCAATTGTCCCCCCGGTATTGATGGAGACATAGCCTCCCGCCTGAATAATTCTGTCAAGGGCAGAGCGGTCGACGACCAGATCCTTACGGATTGGAAAGGCGCGTGAGCGGAATGGTTCGATGACGAGCGTATCGCCATTTTTAAATGTTCTCATGTGCAACTGACAGAGGGTCACCTCTTTTTCAGGTCCGTGGGCAATACCGTTGACCACCGAACCGCACATGCCGCAGATCCCCTCCCTGCAGTCATGATCGAACGCCACCGGATCCTTGCCTTCCTTGGTCAGTTTTTCATTAAGGACATCGAGCATTTCCAGAAAAGACATGTCCGTGCTGATATCCCTGAGGGCATAGGTCTCGAAGCTGCCAAGTGAATCGTAGTTTTTCTGGCGCCATATTTTTAATGTCAGGTCTATGGTACTCATCGTTTCCCGTTGTCTGAGATTGTCATTAGAGGTTGGTACTGATCACTTGTAACTTCGCTGGCTTGGTGTCACGTTTTCAAAGACAAGCGGTTCCCTGTGCTGCGCGGGAACCTCTTCCGCACCTTTGTATTCCCAGACACTCACATGGGAGTATTCCTCGTCTTTGCGCAGTGCTTCACCCTCGTCGGTCTGGCTCTCTTCACGAAGATGACAGCCGCAGGATTCTTCCCTGGCAAGCGCATCCCTGATCATGAATTCTGCAAACTCAAGAAAATCTGCAACCCGTCCGGCCCGCTCAAGCGACTGGTTGAGATCTTTACCGGTTCCAGGAACGTATACCTTGTCCCAGAATCGAGTCCTGATCTCCGGAAGTTTTTCAAGTGCCTGTTCAAGGTCAGCCTGGTTTCTCGCCATGCCGCAATTGTCCCAGAGCAGCTTGCCGAGTTCCCTGTGTATCTCGTCAACGGTAACTTTGCCTTCCGGGCCTTTCGTGCTGTTTTGCAGCAACCGCTCCAACCTCTCAGAGACGTCCTTTTCAGCCTCGCTGAAGGCCGTGTGACTGGTGTCGACCTTGTCCATCGGCTCGGACCCGAAGTAATTGCCGATCGATGTGCTGATCACGAAGTAACCGTCAGCCAGTCCCTGCATCAGTGCACTCGCCCCCAGCCGGTTGGCACCGTGGTCTGAGAAGTTGCATTCACCCAGGGCAAAGAGCCCCGGAATGGTTGTCATCAGATTGTAATCCACCCAAAGGCCGCCCATGGTGTAATGGACGGCGGGATAAATCATCATCGGTTCTTTCATCGGGTCAGAATCGGCGATTTTTTCATACATCTGGAAAAGGTTGCCATATTTTTTATAAATCGTCTCTCTGCCGTCGCGCTTGATGGCGTCAGCAAAATCAAGGTATACGGCAAGCCCGGTGCTGCCGACGCCCTTGCCGGCGTCACACTGTTCCTTGGCGTTCCGCGAGGCAACGTCCCGCGGCACCAGATTGCCGAAACTCGGATATTTGTTTTCCAGGTAGTAATCACGCTCATCTTCTGGAATTTGCAGAGGCGGGCGCCGGTCCCCACTGTTTTTGGGAACCCAGACGCGTCCGTCGTTTCTCAGGCTTTCGCTCATCAGCGTCAGCTTTGACTGAAAATCACCATGGACCGGTATGCAGGTCGGATGGATCTGAACAAAGCTCGGGTTGGCAAACCCGGCACCTTTTTTACAGGCCCTCCAGGCGGCGGTGACATTTGAGGCCATGGCATTGGTGGACAGAAAATAGGCGTTTCCGTAGCCGCCGGTGCAGAGGAGCACCGCATCGGCTGAAAAGGAATCAATGGCACCGGTGATCACGTCCCTGACCACGATGCCGCGGGCCTGGCCGTCAATAACCACAAGCTCCATCATCTCTTTTCTGGCATGCATGACCACTGAGCCTTTTTTTATCTGCCGGGAGAGTGCGCTGTAGGCGCCGAGCAGGAGCTGCTGTCCGGTCTGTCCGCGGGCGTAAAAGGTTCGCGACACCTGGGCTCCGCCAAAGGACCGGTTGGCAAGGCTGCCGCCATATTCCCGGGCAAAGGGCACGCCCTGGGCGACGCACTGGTCGATGATGCTGGTGGAGACCTGGGCGAGGCGATAGACATTTGCCTCCCGGGCACGGAAATCCCCGCCCTTGATAGTGTCGTAGAAAAGTCGATGCACCGAGTCACCGTCATTCTGGTAATTCTTGGCAGCATTAATTCCGCCCTGAGCCGCTATCGAATGGGCTCGCCGCGGGCTATCGGATATGCAGAAGGTCTCGACTTTGTACCCAAGCTCTGCGAGAGTGGCTGCAGCGGAGGCCCCGGCAAGTCCTGTTCCGACAACGATAACGTTGTATTTCCGCCTGTTGGCAGGATTGACAAGTTTGCTGCTGAAACGGTGGTTATCCCATTTTTCCGACAGAGGACCGGGAGGAATCGATGCATTTAGTTCCATTTTGTACCTTCTTATGTGTTGTATGCTGTTAACGTGTCTGCAGATGTTCAGTCATGGGGAGCCGCCTGCCTTGTTTAATAGGCCGCTCCGGCTCCTGTCATGAAATAGACAGGAATTCCGCCGAAGAGGATCAGGAAGAAGACCGGGACAATAATGGTCAGCTTGGAAATAAGGCCGTTGTAACGCGGGTGATTAAAACCGAAGGTTTGCAGCATACTCCAGAAACCGTGGTTAAGGTGTATAGCCAGCGCGACAAAGCAGAAAATATAGAAAAGGCTGTAGAAGAAGCCGCTCAGCAGCTCTTTGACCGTTATACTGATCGGTATCTCGGCCGGTGCAGCAATACCGAAACCAAACACGTGAATGATGGCAAACAACAGGATAATGAGTCCGGTGTAAGGCATGGTCCGGGAGGCAAAAGTGTTCTCTACAACCCGCGTCTCTACCTCGTATCGGGAGGTCTTTGTCTGCCTGAGTTCGAAAAACAAGATCATCCCGACGCTGACATGGACGGCGAAAACAGCGAGCAGCCCGAGGCCGAAGACCAGGACAAGAACAGGAAAACCGTGCAGCGTATCAGCATAGATTTGAAAATATTTGCTGCCCATGTATATTGCAGCATTGCCGAATGCATGCACGGCCAGAAAGAGCAGCAGCAGCAGCCCGGAAGAAGCCATAAGAATTTTCTTGCCGATGGATGATTTGACAAATGAAAGAAACCACATAAATTTTTGCCTCACAATTAATGGAAAGAGGTGGGTAGGCCAACGAGACTGCACTATTGTTATCGAAATGAGTAAAAAAAAAAAGGTTTCTTTTGGACCGATTTTAAAAAAACAGAGATTTTGCAAGACAAATTCAGATCACCCCAACAATGTTCATAAACCGTTATCATGAATAGTAAAACAATCAGCGCAGTCATTTTCGATCTCGACGGTACCCTGCTGAATACCCTCGCGGATATTGCCGACAGCGCCAACGAAACAATCCGGCAGTTCGGCGTGGAGCCGCACCCGGTCGAGTCCTACCGCCTCTTTGTCGGCAACGGCCTGCAAACGCTGATAGAGAGGATCATGCCGAAGAATTCAACAGCTGACACCCTGGAACGGGGGGTTGAAACATTCCGGGCGATCTATCAGAGGCGCTGGCACGAGAAGACCAGGCCCTATCCGGGCATCGTGGAAATGCTTGACTCACTGCAGCGCGCCGGTATCAAAATAGCCATCCTTTCAAACAAACCCGACACCTTCACCCAGACGTGTGTCCACCACTTTTTCCCGTCAATCAATTTTCAGGCTGTTTCAGGAAAAAAAGACGATGTCCCCTTGAAACCGGACCCTCAATCGACATTCAGCATGCTTCGCACGCTCTCGGTAGTACCCGAACAGAGTATGTTTGTCGGCGATTCTGCGGTAGACATCAGGACCGGAATTGGTGCGGGAATGAGCACCATCGGCGTTTCCTGGGGCTTTCGGACAGAATCTGAACTCAGGGAAGCGGGTGCCGGGCTCGTTGTCAGTTCACCAGAGGATCTAGTACATCATGTCATTACCGCTTAACGAATTTACCCCCTATATCGCCTATGCTGCTCCGCCGCTGATCGGCGCATTTATCGGGTATCTGACCAACAGGGTCGCTATCAGGATGCTTTTCAGGCCGCTCAAGCAATGGCGAGTCGGCCCGCTGAAGGTACCGATGACCCCCGGGGTCATTCCCTCCAAGCGGCATGACCTGGCACTCAATATCGGCGAGATGGTCGGTGAGCACCTGCTCACCAGCAATGAAATCAACAACGCCCTGAAGAAAAAGAAATTCCAGGAGCATCTCTATCGACTCATCGAGGCCAAGGTCGGATCGTTCATGAAAAATGATCTTGGCCCGCTGCACTCCCTGGTCTCTCCCGATTACAGGAGTTATTACGATATTGCCCGAAAAACAATCACCTACCAGATAAAGGAAACGGTTTTCGACTACCTGAACACCGAACAATGTTCAAAAACCATCGAGCAGGCTGTTGATCTATGGCTCAATGAGCTTTTCGCCAAGCAGTTAAACGAGATTGCCGCACCTCAGGTGCGGCAATCAATCTATCAGTCACTTGACAGACAGGTGCTGCGCATTCTTAACGCAGAGGAAACTCAGGCATGGGTCGATGATTACATCTACAGGAAAATCATCGAATCGGCAGACAACGAAAAAAGGTTGCGCGACCTTCTGCCGCAGTCGTTGATCGATTCGATCATCGACATGATCGACGGGCAGACTTCCTATCTTCTCGCCCGGGGTGCCAAGATGTTCGATGATCCGACAATCCGGCAGAACATAGTGGAGACGATAGTAAAAGCGATTGATGAGTTCATTGAAACACTGGGACCAATGTCTTCGATGGTTCGGAGCTTTCTCGACATGTCAGTGGTGGAAGAGAAAATCAATGCATACCTTGCTGAAAAAAATGATGAAATCACTGCATTTATCACCGGAGAAGCGGTTCGGGCAAAGGTGTCCCAGACCCTGACCAGAAGAGCGCGCAAACTCTTCAACACCTCGCTCAGCACAATAATCGAGCAGCAGAACATCTCGCAACTGCAGACCTTCAGCAGCGAGGTGACCGCACTTGTTTTCAGGGGGTTGCGTTCACCGCGGACCGTCTCTGTTTTTAATGATCTGTTTACCAGCCACCTGGAAACACTGACCAACGGCGGTTCCAGGACCGTCGGTACGATCATTGAGGAACTGTTCGGCGAAAACAGCGCTAGAGGGTCAAAAAACTGGGTTGCAGGCGAACTCAAACAGCTGCTGAAAGCATCCCGGACCAAGAACGTCATCGATGACATCGTGGAGAGCATGATCGATCAGTTGCTGCAGAAACCGATCGGCCGCCTCGCAGACCTGGTACCGGCCGGTGTACGCGACGGGCTTTACCGATCCCTTCAGGAAATGGCCACCAAGATGCTCACCTCTGAAGTACCCGGCGTCGTTAAATCACTCGATATCAGAAGAATCGTCACAGAAAGGATTGATTCTTTCGACCTGCTCAGGCTAGAGCAGCTGCTCTTGTCCATAATGGAGGAGCAGTTCAAATATATAAATATTTTCGGTGGACTGCTGGGTTTTCTGATCGGCTGCGCAAATATCATTTTTATGACGGACATACTCAAATAACGGTGACGGTGAGCTACCCCAAAGCCCATTGCCGAAACAGTTGCGGGCAGGGGGGTGGTTCCCGTTTGCAGCCGCCGAACAGTCGAGCCGGTGGTGGAACAAGGCCAAAGAGACTGTCTGTACCCCTGGTTACAGCTGCTTCCCGGCCAGCTGGCCGCAGGCGGCAGAGATATCAGAACCTCTGCTGCTCCTGATGAACACTGAATAGTTATGGTGTCTCAGTATCTGCTGGAAGGCGAGTATTCGTTCCGGCGGGGAGGAGCGGTAGGGAATCCCCGCTACCTCGTTAAACGCCAGCAGGTTTATTTTACACGGTATCCCCCTGAGCATTCTTGCGCAGGCTTCAGCCTCCGCCTCGGAATCATTGACGCCCTCAAGAAGAACATACTCAAACATGATCCTCTTGCGTTTCTGGATCGGGTAGTCCCTGCAGGCCTGGAGCAGGGCTTCAAGGGGATATTTCCTGTTGATCGGCATCAGCCGGTTTCTCGTTTCATTATCGACGGCATGAAGGGAGACTGCCAGGTTCACGCTGGAGCTGCGTCCTAAACGGTGCATGTTGTTGATAATGCCGCAGGTGGATACCGTTATCCTGCGCGCCGCCATATCGAGCCCTTTTTGTTCTGTCAGAATGGCCAGCGAGGTCAGCAGGTTATCGATATTGTTAAGCGGTTCTCCCATCCCCATGAAAACGAGGTTGGTGACGGCTGGCGGCCCGATCAACTCGCTTTCCTGCTGCTCCAGCAGGAAGTCGCGGACAAAGCAGACCTGGTTGACAATTTCCGCAGGCGTCAGGTTCCTCACAAAACCCATCGTCCCGGTTTTGCAGAACGTGCAGTTCATCGCGCAGCCGACCTGGGAGGAAATGCAGAGGGTGTTGCGGTCGGTTTCGGGTATCAGCACCGATTCAATAACAGCCCCGTCAGCAAGCCTGAAAGCAAACTTCAGGCAGCCGTCCGCAGACCTTTCGATCAGGGGTGATGTAAACGCCGAGATGACGGCGTGCTCTGCCAGCACTGCCCTGAAAGATTTGGCAAGATCGGTCATCTCTGAAAAATCAGTGACTCCCGGCCGATAGAGCCATGACATGATCTGTCTGCCGCGAAATGAGGGCTGGCCGAGCGATTCAACAAAGGCAACAAGACCGCGCTCGTCCAGATTCCGGCAATCGGTCTTCTCAGGGCCTGGAGACAATATGGAACCGCGATATCCGCTCATGCAGGATGTTCTTGTTCAAATGCTTCCATGAAGGCAACCAGCTCTTTGACCCCCGCAACGGGAAAGGCATTGTATATGGAGGCTCGACAGCCGCCGATGGATCGATGCCCCTTGAGTCCCTGCAGTCCAGCCGCTGCAGCCGCCGCGATAAAAGCGGCTTCAAGCTCTGGAGTGGGCAGATTGAAGGAGACGTTCATTCTTGATCTTGATTCTTTTTCCGCGTGGCCCCGGTAATAAGAGGTGCGGTCTATGGCGGCATAGAGGAGCGCCGCTTTTTCGTCGTTGCGTTTTTCAGCCGCCTCCACACCGCCACTTTTATCAAGCCAGGCGAGAACCAGATTGACCATATATATGGCGAAGCAGGGCGGAGTGTTGAACATTGAACCCTTATCTGCGTGGGTTTTATACCTGAGCATGGTGGGAACAGCGGTGGAACAGTGTTCCAGCAGATCATCCCTGACGATGACGATGGTGACACCTGCAGGCCCCAGGTTCTTCTGGGCTCCCGCAAAGATCAGGCCGAATCTGTCGACCTCGATCCTGCGTGACAGGATATCTGAAGACATGTCGCATACCAGCGTTTTGTCCGTATCGGGAAAAGAGGCGAACTGGGTGCCGTATATGGTATTGTTGGAGACCAGATAGAGATATTCAGAATCTTCCGGCACCGTGTATTCACCAGGTCCTGGAACGCGGTTAAACTGGGTTTCTTCACTGGAAAAGGCAACGTCAATTGTGCCGAAGGACTCTGCCTCCTTGATGGCCTTTTTCGCCCAGGTGCCGGTGTTGAGATAGGATGCCCGCCTGTTTTCACCGAGCAAATTCATCGGCACCATGAAAAACTGGGTTGAGGCGCCGCCCTGGAGAAAAAGAACTCGATAGTTGTCAGGAATTTCCATCAGCTTCCTGAGCAGTGTTTCGGCACTCTCCATGATCGCCATGAACTCCCTGGACCGATGGCTCAGTTCAACAAGGCCCATGCCGACACCCTGGTAGTCGACGATATCAATCGCCGCCTGCTCGAGGACCTCAAGAGGAAGTGTCGCCGGTCCCGGATTAAAATTAAAAACTCTTTTCGACATCGCTATAACTCCTTTATACACATGGTAATGAGTGTTGCTGAAAAAAACAGAAAACCCGTGCTTTATTTACGAAAGATGGGATGATTGCTGCCTGAGTGCTTCATATAAAACAATTCCGACGGTCATTGCAAGATTGAGACTCCGTATATGTGGATTCGGCATCGGCAGGGTGAAACAGAGATCATGGTAGGTCTGCCGTATGTCTTCGGCAAGACCTTTTGTTTCCCTGCCAAATATCAAAAAATCACCGGGTTTATAGCAGGCGCTGGTATATGGTGTATCAACCTTGGTGGTAAAAAGTTTAAACTGCTCCTCATCATGGCGTTCCGCAAATTCGTCAAAATTTTGCCAATGCGTGATGCTGACCTGACTCCAGTAGTCTAGTCCGGCCCGTTTTACCCGCTTATCGTCAACCGAGAACCCAAGCGGGTGAACCAGGTGAAGAACACTGTTGGTCGCTCCGCAGAGACGAGCTATCGAGCCGGTATTTGGAGGAATTTCAGGCTCGACCAGGACGATATTAAAAGCGGGGTTTTTTACATCACTCATAGACAACTCTTGATCTGCGATTGCGAATGAAAACTGGTTTATACCGCCTGATCAGCCGCGCAACAAGGATAAAATGTAATTTTGGCAAAGAGAACCTTTTTTGTGTATATTCCGGCTGACACGTTACGCTATGTCCCGCCGGCACAGTCACACACAGGGGCGCTTCAAACAGCGGTGCCCCGGCCGGTGCTGCATGGTCACATTCAATAGCACAACAGCGTTTCGGCACGCCATCATGAGTTCGCACCGCAGTCTGCCTGGAGAGAAAAACAACCCGCTGCCACCGCCCGACACCAGGATATTCCTGCTGCTGGCGGTGTGTGCTGGAATTGTTTTCTGTCCCGGATGGATACCGGACGGCAAGCTGCACTCCGGTGGTGCCGGCTACGAGCTGGAATGGCTTGATAACCGGCTGATACTGTCGACAGGAGAGGATGGCTCCACCACCAGGCCAGATCTGCCAGCGCACCTTGCACCATTTTTTTTTGAAAAGATTACCGTCAACCAGGCAGACCCGGCCCTGCTGCAGATCATTCCGGGAATCGGTCCAGAACTGGCGAGCAGGATCATCGACAAACGCGATGAGCTGGGTGGATTCAGTGCACCGGAACAACTGCTCGAGGTTCGGGGAGTAGGGCGCAAACGCAAAGAAAAACTGACAGCATGGCTCGATTTTGAATAGCACCACCACACCCGAGAATATTGGTCTGCCTGTCCTTGTCCTGATAGGTCCGACAGCAATCGGTAAAACGGCATTGTCCCTGGAGCTCTGTGAAGCCTTTACCTGCGAAATCATCAGTGTGGACTCCATGCAGGTCTATCGTTATATGGATATCGGAACGGCAAAAATACCGGAAGCAGAAAGACGCTCGATACCCCATCACCTGATAGACATTGTCAATCCAGATGAACAATACGACGCGGCACGTTTTGCCAGCGACTGTCTGCAGGCCATAAAAGACATTCACGAGCGCTCAGCCATTCCGCTTTTGACAGGCGGAACGGGACTGTATCTTCGCGCACTGAAGAACGGGTTGTTCGATGCAGCACCAGGCAATCCTGAAATCAGGGCCATGCTGGAGACCCGGATTGAACACGAAGGAGTTAACAAGTTACATGATGAATTGTTTCTATGTGACCGGAATAGCGCATGTAGAATTCATAGAAACGATACGTCTCGGATACTCAGAGCACTCGAGGTTTTTTTGTCGACCGGCATCCCGCTCTCCATACACCAGCAGCAACAGACGACCCCAGCTGCCTGTTTCAGCAACATGCTGACAATCGGTCTCACCGATGAACGGGCGGCACTGTACGAGAGAATAAACCAGAGAAGCCTGAAGATGATAGAAGGGGGATTCGAGGAGGAGGTGAGGCGTCTTCTTGACATCGGCTACTCTCCAGCCTTGAAGTCGATGCAGTCAATCGGCTACCGCCATATGCTGAATTACATAGTCGGCCGTTGGACAAAAGATGAATTGATCGCCAACCTGGCCCGGGACACCAGGCGCTACGCAAAACGTCAGTACACCTGGTTCAGCAAGGATAAATCGGTTACCTGGTTCACCAGAGACAACGAGAAAAAGGTGCTTTCGCGGGTTGACGGCTGGTTACAAGGAACATAAATGGGAAACGCTGCAACAGAGAGAACAATGACATCTTCCCCGCTTAAAAACAAGGTACATCCATCGATAAAGGAACATCTCCGCAGGCAGGGCTTTACGACTGAGCAGGACATTCAGCAGTTCCTCTTCCCGATGCTTGCTGATCTTCCTTCGCCCTTCCTGATGAAAGATATGGAGCGGGCAGCAGAGCTCATCGCCGAAGCAATCCGTGAACAGGCTCAGATTATTATCTGGGGCGATTATGACGTTGACGGCATCACAGCGACTGCCCTGCTGCTGCTGTTTTTTGAGAAACTGAATATAGCAGTCGATCACCATATTCCCAACAGGCTGAGGGAAGGGTACGGTCTCAACAAAAAGACTCTTTCGGAAATCGCCGAGCGAAATGACCGCCGAAAGCTGCTGATTACCGTTGATTGCGGAATTTCAAACCATGAAGAAATTGCCCATGCCCAGGGGCTCGGCTTCACGGTCATCGTCAGCGACCATCACCAGCCTCCGGAAAAAGAAGTCACCGCTGACGCAATACTGAACCCGAAACAGCGGTCCTGCGATTTCCCCTGTGAGGAATTATCCGGTGTCGGTGTCGCTTTTTATCTTGCTGCGGCGATTCGCTCAAAATTAAGAACCAAAAAATGCAAAATATCAGATTCATGCGAGCCAAACATGAAGTCTTTTATGTGCCTTGTCATGCTCGGGACCATAGCAGACCTTGTGCCGCTTACCGGGATCAACAGGATACTGGTCAGAGCCGGAATGGAATCACTGGTTCACGATCCAATAGATGGCGTCGTCGCGCTGCTCGAGACACTCAATATATCGAAAGACAATCTCAATGCGGAAACCATCGCATTTCAGGTCGCCCCGGTTATTAACGCCGCAGGGAGGCTCGGTGACCCGGATATTGCCCTTAAAACATTGACCTGCACGGGCAGTGAGGCAAAACGTTTTGCAAGGAACCTCGTAACGCTGAACAACAAAAGAAAACAAATTGGCAGCGAAGACCTTGAAGCGGCACGGTCTCTGTGCCGATCAATGACCACCGAAGGACTCAAAGCCCTGGTACTCAAGGGACCGTTTCACGAAGGACTGCTCGGAATTACGGCATCACGCCTGGTCGAGGAATACAACCTTCCTGCGCTTGTCTGTTCCTCCAACCAGAAAAACCTGTACCTGAAAGGCTCGGGCCGGGCTCCTGAGAATTTTGATCTCTTTTCCGTACTTTATTCATGTTCGCGATTTCTCGACAAGTTTGGCGGGCATCGCGCCGCTGCAGGGTTCACCATCAAAGCCGATCATTTTGCTGCTTTTGCGAAGGCATTCAATGATTCGGCAGCACTCGAAATTTTCAATAAACAACATAACAACAGTATCTTAGTGGATAAAATGTTGACTTTACCGGTTTCTGAGGCCTTTAATCCCGAGTTGCTTGACAATCTTGTGCAACTAGAGCCTCTGGGAGAAGGAAACCCGAAACCGCTCTTCGTGGATGCGGATGTCCGTTTTGTATCAAAAAAGAATTTTGGCAAAAATGGTGAACATATCAGGGGAATGCTTCGGGGGAAATTTCAAAACATTCCATTTATCGGCTTCAATGTGGGACGACATGTGACTGATTATCATGACAACGGTGGGTTATCGATTGCCTATTGCCACATGCTGGACACCTACAACAACGGTGTCAGCTGGAAGCTGCGGATCGAAAAGTTTCTCTCGTAAGGGAATCTGCTTTTCAGTTCTTTGTCTTTACTCTATTTCTCTAGCACACATATCCGCTCCGAACAGAACGGGCAGGGACATGTCCGGCAGTGGTTCACAGCGGCCATCACAGGGACTTCTCTTGCTCCATTTGTCTATTTTACATAATATACATTATGCGACATTAACACAAGGACGTTATATTTTGCTTTTTGAATGTTCGATATAATGGTATTACCTCAGTAAATATGAAAACACTATCTCCCAGAGATTTTCAAAAGAACAGTAATAAAACGATAATACAATAAGATAAAACATAAATGTAAGCTATTTTGGAGATAAGCATGGCATATGATGTGTACCAGGAACCGTTGATTAGTCGTTATACCAGCGTCGAAATGCAGAAATTATTTTCCGAAGAGACGAAATTTCAAACCTGGAGGCGTTGCTGGGTTGCTCTTGCTGAGGCACAATACGAACTTGGCCTCACCGACCTGATCACTGTCGAAATGCTCGACGTCATGCGGGAAAACTGTGACAATATCGATTTTGAACTCGCCAGAAAAAAAGAAAAAGAAATTCGTCACGACGTTATGGCGCATGTCTATGAGTTCGGAACAAAGGCCCCGATCGCTGAAGGAATTATTCATCTCGGGGCAACATCCCAATACGTCGTCTGCAATACCGATTTGATCATCCAGAAAAATGGACTTCTCTTCATTAAAAACACCCTTCTGTCAATCATCAGGAACCTGGCCGAATTCTGTAATAAATATAAAGATCTTGCTACACTTGGCTACACGCACTACCAGCCTGCCCAGCCGACGACGGTCGGCAAACGAAACTGCCTGTACATCCAGGACCTGCTTCTTGACCTTGGCTATCTCAATCTTTTTATAGAAAATATGGCAGCCCGTGGCGCAAAAGGAACGGTCGGCACGCAGGCGACTTTTCTGGAACTGTTCAAGGGAGACCACCAAAAAGTCAGGCAGCTTGATGAACTCGTCGCCAAAAAGCTTGGATTCGACAAAACAATTGCCGTAACCGGCCAGACGTACAGTAGAAAAAATGACATGAAGCTGGCCGAAACGCTCGCTGGTATTGGCGCGACCGCTCATAAATTTGCTGTTGATTTACGGCTGCTTTCCAATCTCAAGGTCCAGGAAGAACCGTTTGCGCGCAACCAGACCGGGTCCTCTGCCATGGCCTACAAGAGAAACCCCATGCGTTCGGAAAGGATGACAGGGTTGGCGCGCAAACTGATGGGACTTCCAGCAAATTTTGCTGCAACCTATGCAAATCAGTGGTTTGAGAGAACGCTGGACGACTCGGCTATCCGGAGAATGGATATTCCTCAAGCATTTTTACTCTGTGACGCAATATTAAAGTTGTTTGTTAATATTACTTCAGATATGGTTGTTTATCCAAGCCAAATAAACAAACTCTTGCGTGCTGAACTACCCTTTATGGCAACTGAGAAAATACTGATGGGTACGGTTGAAAAAGGCAAGAGCCGCCAGGAAATGCATGAAGTTGTCAAGGAACACTCGGTGACAGCCGGCAAAAGGGTAAAACATGATGGTCTTGACAATGACCTGCTCATCCGGCTCGCCGATGACGCCAGGATCCCGTTTACACTCGAAGAACTGCAGGCAATGACGGACAATCTCTCCCAGTTCACCGGCAGAGCGTCTCAACAAACCCAGGACTTTCTTGAAGAAATTGTCTGGCCGCTGCTGGAGTCAGAGAAACATTTCATGACCGCCGTCGATTCCTCTTTACATGTCTGACATAACCTGCGAGAAAACCGACAGGCTGGTAGAACTGTTTTTGATCATTGATCCGGCACGGTTCCATTTCCTCAAATTCATCCTTGAGGGCTATGACAACCTCGCTGTCCTTTCAGCCATCACGATAGAAGCCGGAGTTGTTCGCCTGAAAACGAGTCGTGAGTCCTACCCCGATGTGATGAAATTACTGACAGAGCTTTCAGTGTGTCTGAAAAGACACATACTTTAACCAATGATTGACCCTCCGATGCAGCCTAAAACATTCTTTATCAAAACGTTCGGATGCCAGATGAACATCCGCGACACCGAAATCATGGCCCAGACCCTTTCCGAAAGCGGTTATATCGAAAGCCGCTCCATCGAGGATGCCTCTCTTGTTGTTCTCAACACCTGTTCAATCCGGGCCAAGGCGGAACAGAAGGTATTCAGCCTTCTCGGTTCCCTGCGAAAAAACAAGGCGGCCAACCCGCAGATGCAGATCTGTGTTGCCGGCTGCGTTGCCCAGCAGGAAGGGAAACATATTCTCGAGCGGATGCCCCACGTCGACCTGATCATCGGCACCCAGCATATTTATAATCTTCCGCAGCTGCTCCTGGATTCATCTCGCCGCAGGATGGCAATCAACCTCGCCGATGATTATGAAATTCCCCGCTTTGTCCCTGCCGTGTCCCGATCCGCTCAGCAGGAGGAAGCAGCCCCCGCCTCCCCGTCAGCCGCATTTCAGGCCAGCCGTTTTGTGACCATCATGCAGGGCTGCAATAACTTCTGCACCTATTGTGTTGTCCCCTATACCAGGGGCAGAGAAGTGTCACGCAGCGTCGCCGACATCCTTGATGAAATTCGTGTTCTTGTTCATTCCGGTGTTTCTGAAATCACCCTGCTCGGCCAGAATGTCAACTCCTACGGCAAAGCCAACCGGTAACCGGAGATAAATCCCCCTACTCTTTTGCCAGACTCCTGCACGATGTTTCCCTGATCAGTGGTCTCAAACGACTTCGATTCACCACCTCCAACCCCAAGGATCTGTCGACTGAGTTGATCAATTGCTTTGCTGAAATCGATATCTTATGCCCTCAGTTTCACCTGCCGGTACAATCCGGTTCCGACAGGATTCTCAAGCGCATGAACAGAAAGTACAGTGTCCGGCAGTATCTTGACAAAGTAGACCAGTTGAGAGCGGTCTGCCCTGAAATCGCTTTGACAACCGATATGATCATCGGTTTTCCCGGGGAGAGCGAAGACGATTTTGCCGACACCATGCACCTTCTGGAGACAGTCCGCTATAACGGCTCATTTTCTTTTAAGTACTCGGACCGTCCGGGAACACGGGCAGAACAACTTGATTCTAAAATAGCAGAACAGGTAAAGAGCGAACGACTGCAGATTTTCCAGAAGAGACAGGACGAAATCAGCCTTGAAAAAAATCGCCGCTACCTGGGTAAGGTTGTCCGGATACTGGTGGAAAAAACCTCGGATACGGGCATCGTCGGCAGAACGTCAACGAACCACATCGTCCATCTGCCGGCGGGTTCCAAAGAGGCTGCGCCCGGCGATTATCTCGATGTCACCGTTTCGTTTGCCGGACAGCATGCCTTAAAAGCTGACCTGGTTTCAACGTGAAAGACCCATTGCCTTTTCCTCCGCCGCGATGCATGCCTGAAGAACGGCCAGAGACTCGTCAATTTCTTCCCTGGTGATTACCAGCGGCGGCGCAATTTCCAGAGCCATGCCCATGGTCTTGACGAGCACTCCCTGCTGTTTTGCCCGGCTGATGATATTCATTATATTTTTCAGCGGGAACGTCGCCCGGCTCTTCTTGTCGGTCGTAAAGTCAATGGCCAGCCAGAGGCCGGTTCCCCGAACTTCTCCGACACTTGGGTGGTGCTCGAGCGTTTTCAGGCCTTCAAGAAAGTAACGCCCCATTCTCTCACTGTTTTCAATCAACTTTTCAGCTTCCAGGATCTGCAGATTTTTCAAACCGACTGCGCAGCAGACCGGATGGTTACCATAGGTGTGCAGGTGGTTCAGCAGCTCCACCGGCTCCGTGACCCTCGTTGAGCACCCCACTGCTCCCAGAGGCACATAACCGCTGGTCAGCCCCTTGGCCATGGTGAGCATATCGGGTTGAACAGCAAAATGCTCGGTGGCAAACATTTTGCCGGTGCGGCCGAACCCGCAGATCACCTCGTCGATTACCAGCAGAATGTCGTAGCGGTCACAGATTTCCCGGATCAGCGGCCAGTATTCAGGGGGCGGTCTGTAGGCGCCAAAGCCCTGCTGGATTGGTTCACCGATAAACATGCTGATCATTTCCGGCCCTTCAAATTCAATGATGCGTACCAGTTCCCGGGCACAGGTCAGATCGCAGGCGGGATAGCTCATCTTGTGGGGACACCGGTAGCAATAGGGCGATTCGATAAAAGCTGCCCCAGGTGCCAACGGCTCCATTAACTGGCGCATCGGCATGACAATGCCCAGCGCACGGACACCGATGCCGTTGACTCCATGATAGGCGCCGCGCCTGGAAATTATCTTGAAACGTCCCTGCTCTCCCCGATAATAATGGTAATGCTTGGCGAGCTTCATGGCGGTTTCCACCGCCTCTGAGCCGTCGCATTCAAAAATAAATTTCTCGATACCCGGCGGTGTTATTTCGGCAAGCTTGTCAGCGAGCTTCATGGCAGGCGCATTGGCAAACCCCATCGGGGTAAAATAGGCCATTTCACACATCTGGTCATAGCCCGCCCGGGCCAGGTCGCTGCGGCCGTAACCCACGTGAACCGGCCGGGTCCCTCCGGCCTCAAGATCGATATAGCTGTTTCCGTCCTGGTCGACAACCCGCACCCCTTCGCCCTTGACAATGACGCTGATGCCGTCCTCGACATCTTTTTTGTTTGTCCTGTGCAGAATCAGGCGAGAAGTGCCGTCGAGTTTCGTTATGCCATTGGCCATGACTGTTTCTCCTGCGGTGAAGAAGAATCTCTTCAGAAGTTGAAAAAAACGGGCCATCTGGCGGTGCAGGCCCAAGAGTGTTGTTCGCTGTAAAAATACCGTGATTAACACAAAATATCCAGCAACATTGTACGCTGAACGAACCCATTCCAGGGTTTCACCTGTCTGCGGGCGAATATCTGCGACTGGACATTTGGAAAATGACACAATGCCGGTAATTATCAGGATGAAGCTGTTGACAGCGGGCACGGTCAGGGATGTTATCCTTGTAAAACAAGGATGATGGATGCTAAAATGATGCAGGCAAAATCTCACCATCCACTCAAATTACAGACAAGTGCCGGCGACAATGACAGATAATCCAGAAAAAGAACACGGTAAAGCCCGCAGTGCTGATCGCCCAAAAGAGCTCGACGAGTACCGCGTGTTGGTCAACAACAGCCCCGACCTGCTCTACTGCACTGAATTGGAAGGGCGGATAACCTTTGTTTCTTCCTCGGTACAAAGGCTCTCGGGCTACTCTGTTGAAGAGGCCACAGGCATGAATATGGCCGAGGAGCTGTACCTGTATCCGGAGCAGCACAAAAACTTTATAGAGCTGCTTCAAAAAAACAAACGGGTGACCAACTTTGTCGCACAGCTGAAAAGGAAGGACGGATCGCTCTGGTGGGCCTCCACCAATGCTCACCTCGTTGTTGACGAAGACGGGCAGCCCCTTGGAGTTGAGGGC
Organism: Desulfocapsaceae bacterium; assembly: GCA_963674815.2. Classification (GTDB taxonomy): domain Bacteria; phylum Desulfobacterota; class Desulfobulbia; order Desulfobulbales; family Desulfocapsaceae; genus MADRE3. The sequence continues at coordinate 69,400 of CAXXTV010000002.1, read as the reverse complement.
ATTACCCGAGACGTCAGTGTACTCAAAAAAGCTGAAGAAGCTTTGCAGAAGAGCGAAGAGCTTTTCAGGATTGCCTTTCGCACCAGCCCGGATTCCATCAATCTCAACAGGGCCGAGGATGGTGTCTATATCGACATCAATGAAGGATTCACCAAGCTGATGGGGTATACGCGCAGCGAGGTTATCGGTAAATCATCCCTCTCCCTCAACATCTGGCGACATCCCGAAGATCGAAAACGACTTGTCGCCGCGCTGCTGGAAAAAGGCTACGTGGAAAACCTCGAGGCTGAATTCATCCGTAAATCAGGCGCAATTGGAATCGGGCTGATGTCAGCCCGATTCATCACGGTAAACGACGAGAAGGTCATTTTGTCCATTACCAGGGATATAACCGAGAAAAAAATGCTGGAACGGCAACTCCAGCAGGCCCAGAAATTTGAAGCACTCGGGACACTGGCTGGAGGTATCGCCCATGATTTCAACAATCTGCTGATGGGTATCCAAGGCCGTGCCTCCCTGCTTTGCATGGAACTTGGCCCAGACAACCCCCTGGTTGATCACGCGCTGGGGATCGAGGAGTACGTCAGGAGTGCCACAAAACTGACCCAGCAGATGCTCGGTATTGCCCGCCGCGGCAAATATGAGATAAAACCGGTTGACGTGAGCGGACTCCTGACCAGGAGCGCAACCATGTTTGCCCGCACCCGCAAAGAGCTTCGCCTCCAGTTGGACGTGGCCGACAGGCAGGTTATTGTCGAGGCGGATCAGCAGCAGCTTGAGCAGGTGCTGCTCAATATCCTGGTCAATGCCTGGCAGGCAATGCCTGCCGGCGGAGATATCTTCATTACATTGCAAACGCTGGTGCTCGATGAACCCTTCTGCTCGTCCCTGCAGATCGACCCAGGTCATTATTGTGAGATTTCAATAACCGATACCGGTACCGGTATGGACAGGAAAACCAGAGAGTGCGCTTTTGACCCGTTTTTCACCACAAAGGAGATAGGCAGGGGCACCGGACTTGGACTGGCATCAGCGCTCGGGATCGTGAAAAACCATGGCGGAGCCATTGCCATCCAGAGTGAAAAAACCGGGGTACAACGATCAGCATTTACCTCTCTGTCTCAGAAAAAAAAGCATGCGATCCTTGCCTCGAACAGAGCGGATTACGCAGCGGTTCGGAATGCGTCCTGCTCGTCGATGATGAACCGATGATCATTGATGTCGGCAAGGCCATGCTGGAGGCTCTGGGGTACCGGGCAATCACCGCCCTCGATGGAGCGCGGGCGCTTGAGTTGCTGGCAGAGAGGAGAGAGGAAATTGAGCTGATCATCCTCGATCTTGTCATGCCGGGGATGAATGGTGAGGAAACCTTTGACAAGCTGCGCCGCATTCAGCCCCGGGTGCCGGTGCTGCTGTCAAGCGGGTATTCGGTGAGCGGGCAGGTTTCCGATATCCTGGCAAAGAAATGCAACGGCTTTATGCAGAAGCCGTTCACTATCTCCAACCTCTCAGAAAAACTGCGGGAAATCCTTGATAAAAAGTGATCCGGAGACTGAGGTCGGTAGTGATTCTATTTTCAGCCACGGGGAAACTGCCGGCAATACTCATAAAGCGTCATACCGGTTGCCGTTGCCACGTTAAAACTGTGGGGAAGTCCGTAAACCGGAATTTCGACGACATCATCGAGAATTTGCAGGATGTCAGGAGTCAGGCCGGTTCGTTCGTTGCCGATGACAAGAGCGGTTCGCCGCCTGAACTGATAATCATGGATGAGCTGCGAGTTGGTAGCCTGTTCGAGCCCAACCAATCGGTAGCCCTCGTTTCGCAGCCGCAGCAGTACCGGCTTTACGCTCCGGTGTACCGAAATTTCAAGTTCCGAGACCGCGTCCCGGGCAATTTTCGAGATCAGGCTCGGATTTCCGGTCAGGATCAGCCGCTCTACGGCACAGGCTCCGGCGGTACGGGCAATACTCGAGATGTTGACATTGCTGCGCAGTGCAGCACAGGCGACGATCAATTCCCGCGGTCGTTCAAGAACTGAAAACGGCTTGTGACGCTGATGTTCAAAGCGGCTCATAGCGAAAGTTCGGTGCCCAGATCCTCGCGCAGTTCACACTCTGAATAGAACACGCGTAAAAGGTAAAGTCCGGAGGCGGGCGCGGTCCCTGGTGCTGAAGCGCGGTCTTTTGCTTCGATAACGGCGCGGAGATGATCCCTGCTGGAGCGCCCCTCTCCTGCCTTTACCAGTGCGCGAACAATATTCCTGACCATTTTGTACAAGAAGCCATCCGCCCATATATCGATATATATCAGCGGTTTTTTTACGCTCATTGCGATTTTGAAGACGTTTCGCACCGTTGATTTCTGTTTGAAGTTAGGCCGAGTGGCAAAAGAAGCAAAATCGTGCTCGCCGGCAAAGAGATCGCAGACGTCAGTCATCGCCCCCACGTCAAGCTGGCGTTTTACATGCCAGACGCGCCCAGCACGATCGGCCGGCACGGTCCTGGAGTTCCAGATGACATAGCGGTAGTGTTTAGCCACAGCATCGGCACAGGCATCGAATCCGTTCGCTGCCTGCGAAACATCACTCACACGGATATCGGCGGGCAGCACCCGGTTTAATTGCTGTCTGATGGTCAGAGGATCAAGGCCGTCGGGAAGTTCGATACTGACCACCTGCCCTTCCGCGTGAGCGCCCCGGTCGGTTCGACCGGAACCGTGCACCGCGGCACGGACAGAAAACACCTCTGTTACCGCGTTTTCAAGAGCGCGCTGTACCGTTGGTTTTTCACCATGTCTCTGCCAGCCAAGATAGCCCCTGCCATCATATGAAACCGTCAACCGGTAAGGTGTCATTTCGACCCCGCATCACTCTGTTTCTGATGAATCCTGCGAAGGACCATCAGCTATATCGACGCCCTTCCCGTTTGTCTCCATTCCCGGCAGAGACAGGTTAACCCGTTCCTTCAAAACCCGCTCCGTCGATTCCACCACCCTCCTGACGACACGGGTGGAAACCCGTTTGCCTTTTGCCCCGGCGCCCTTGACAAGGTACTCGTCAAAGTTGATTTCCAGTACATTGCTTCTGGCGCGCTGCGAGGGAACAAAACTTACCCTGGCGTGCTTGTCCTCGCCAAGCAGCATCAGGAGAATCTGCGAGCGCTTGTTTTCCGGAAAGAGGCGGTACTCTTTTTCCAGGATAAATTTCGGGGTCTTGAATCGCTTCACATAGCCGTGATTCTCAGTGCCCTCCCGGTAGACGATATTGAATATCCGGTCACGTTTGTATACGGCTGCATAGGCAAGATCGCTGCCGACAAACAGCTTGTCGGTGACCGGTATCACCTTGTACATCCCGTTGTTTGAAATGAGCAGGATCCTGTCATATTCGGAACACTGGAAAGAGATGTCCTGGCCATCATTTTCAGCCTTGATGGCATGTCCGAGAAAACCTGCGGCGCGGTTGTAGCCGATGGTCAGGTTCGAAAGCGCCACCTTCCTGGCAACGACCTCTGAAAACGTGGTTATTTGAGTTTGCCGCGGAAAACGCTCTCCATATTTTTCCAAAAGCTTTTCGATATAGCCTATCGTGTAACCGACGACATCCGTGAGATGATGTTCTATCTCCTTGATGGCGTCCCTGATCGCCTGAATCTCCTTCGCCTGTTTTTCGATATCGTAGCGGGAAATTCTCTTGATCCGGATTTCAAGGAGATGTTCGATATCTTCACTGGTGATATCGCGCAACAGCTCGTCCCGATAGGGTTTGAGGGACAGGTCGATGGTTTTCACCACCTCCTGGTAGCTTTTCTTTTCCTCGATATTCTTGTAGAGCCGCTCCTCTATGAAAATCTGTTCCAGAAGACGGGCATGGAGTTTTTCTTTTTGCCTCTGCAGGTCGATCTCGAGTTCCCTGGTAAGATCCTTGACCAGTTTTTCCGTATTGAATTTGAGAACATCCTCGACCGTGCTTGTTTCCGGGAGGTTGTTTTTTATCAGCGTCAGGTTGGTGTTCAGGGAAACTTCACAGTCAGAAAATGCATAGAGCGCTTTAATGGTATCCTTCGCATAGATACCCCGCGGCAGTTTTATCTCGATTTCCACCTTTTCGGCGGTATAGTCGCTGATCGAAAGAACCTTGATTTTTCCTGATTTGGCGGCCTTTTCAATGGAATCGATCAAAGACGTCGTCGTTGTTCCATAAGGAATCTGGGTAATGGTAACCGTCTTTTCGTTGCTCTCCACGATCTCTGCCCGGCAACGCACCCTGCCGTTACCGTTCTCGTAGTCAGTAACGTCAAGCAGCCCCTGCTGCTGAAAATCCGGATAGAGCGTGACCTCGCCACCTCTAAGGATTTCAATCTGCGCCTCCAGGAGTTCCCTGAAATTATGGGGCAGAATGCGGGTCGCCATGCCGACAGCAATTCCGTCCGCACCCTGCAGCAGCAGGATGGGAATTTTGGCAGGCAGGGTCACCGGTTCAGTCATCCGGCCGTCATAGGAGTCGACGAATTCAGTGAGATCCCTGTTGAACATCACCTCCCGGGCCAGGGGGCTGAGCCGGCATTCAATATAGCGGGCGGCAGACGCCTGGTCACCGGTATAGATGTTGCCGAAATTACCCTGCTGCTCGATCAGGAATCCCTTGTTGGACAGGTTTACCAGAGCGGCAAATATCGACTGGTCACCGTGGGGATGCAGTTTCATGGTCTCCCCGACGATATTCGCGACCTTGTGAAAGCGTCCGTCATCAACGTTAAAAAGCGTCTGCAGGATACGGCGCTGGACCGGTTTCAGTCCATCCTCGATGGCCGGGATCGCCCGCTCCTTGATGACATAGGAGGTATATTCTAAAAAGTTACTGTCGAATAATCTGTGTAATTTGCCGATCTGGGGAGTCATCAATATCGAGTCTGAAGGAGTTAGAGAAAAAGCTGATAGCGGGAACTACATCAGGTGTTCCATGATGTACTGTTTTCGGTCCGGTGTGTTTTTTCCCATATAAAAGGAGAGCACCTTGGTCACTTCACTCACTTTGTCAATCGTCACGTTTCTGAGCCGAATCGTTTCACCGATGAACTGCTTGAACTCCTTTGGGCTGATCTCTCCAAGCCCTTTGAACCTGGTGGTCTCGGCGATTTTCTTTTTCTTGCCGGAGCCCTGCAGCTTTTTCAGGGCTGCCTGCTTTTCTCGCTCCGAGTAACAGTAGATCGTCTCAGCCTTGTTCCGCACCCTGAAAATTGGCGTTTCCAGGATATAGACATGACCGAGCTTGACGAGCGGTTCAAAATAGTGGAGGAAAAACGTGAGCAGGAGGTTCCTGATATGCAGGCCGTCAACATCGGCATCTGTTGCCAGGATCACCTTGTCAAACCTGAGATCGGATATGGATTCCTCGATATTGAGGGCCTGCATCAGTGAGTACATTTCCTCGTTCTTGTAGAGCAGGTTCAACTTCTGCCCCAGAACGTTCATCGGTTTTCCCTTCAGGGAGAAAACAGCCTGGGTCATGGGATCACGCGAGGAAACGATAGAGCCCGCGGCTGACTGCCCCTCGGTGATGAAGATCATGTTTTCACGTCCGGGTTTCGAAGGATTGCCCCTGGTCGGATGATATTTGCAGTCCTTAAGCTGGGGAATCTTGATCGCCACTTTTTTCGCTTTTGCCCGGGCTTCCTTGCGCACCGACTGCAGTTCCTTGCGCACTTTCTCATTGCGAAGGATCTTATCGACAAGATGTTCGGCAATCTCAGCATTTTTATACAATGCGCTCGAGACGGCATCCTTGACGCAATTGACGATCCAGGAACGGACCTCGGTGTTGCCGAGTTTGTTTTTTGTCTGGGACTCGAAAACGGGCTCCTGAATTTTCACGGACAGTGTGCCGACAACTCCGTCCCGAACGTCCTTGTTGATGAACTTCTTTCCGGAATATTCGTTAATCCCCTTGAGGATTCCTTCCCGGAAGGCAGAAAGGTGTGTTCCCCCCTCACTGGTATAGGTGCCGTTCACGAAGGAGTAGTAGGAATCTCCGTAGGAATCGATGTGCGAGAAGGCAAACTCCAGCGTCGGGTCACGATAATAAATCGGTTCGTATAAATTCCCGCCCTCGAGTTCGTTATTGAGCAGGTCGAGAAGACCGCCGGTGGAATGATAACATTCCTTGTTGAGATAGAGCTTGAGCCCCGCATTCAGATAAGCATAGCGCCAGAGCCGTTTTTCAACAAAAGAGGGGTCGAAGGCGAAATCCTCAAAAATAGCTCGATCGGGCAGAAACTCTACCAGGGTGCCGTTTTTCTGGTCACAGTCGCCCTTTTCCTCGCGAACCAGTTCTCCCCTCTTGAACTCAGCCGAGGCGAAGGAACCGTCACGGTAGGCGGTAACCCGAAAAAATTCGGACAAGGCATTCACCGCCTTGGTTCCCACACCGTTAAGGCCGACGGAAAACTGGAAAACCTCGGTGTTGTATTTGGCACCGGTATTGATCACCGAGACGCAGTCGACAATTTTTCCAAGCGGAATGCCCCTGCCGAAATCCCTGACCGAAGTAAAGCCATTCTCTTCTATTTCGATGTTGATCCGTTTTCCTGCCCCCATGATGAATTCGTCAACCGCATTGTCGACCACTTCCTTGAGCAGGATATAAACGCCGTCATCCTGGTGGGAACCGTCCCCGAGCCTGCCGATGTACATGCCGGGACGTTTCCTGATATGCTCCAGGGAACTGAGTGTCTTGATCTTGCTTTCGTCGTAATTTTCGATAGATCTGTTCATATGGCAGGTGTGGACGTGAGAGTAAGGTAAGGATAAATACTGGCGGCATATTATTGTATTTCAGCACAATAAGCAAGAGAAGGAATCAATGATCAGGACGGCCGCGAAACGATTGAAAAAAATTTTGGAGTGAGGCGAAACGAACCCTCTGCAGCTATATTCTCATGACCCGCTCGCAGTCAGGGCAGATCCAGGTAGGCCCATTGCTGATCCCCCATTTATTTTCCTCAAAACACGCCATGCAGATCTGGAATCCGCACGGGCAGTTCCAACAGAAGGGTCTTTCCTGTTTGCAGCAGTGGCAGCGGTATTCACCGAGCCGTCGGCGCCGGTAACCGGTTTTCTTTTTCTCCATTGCTATGGTACCGTCAGTTCTGCCCTGAGCCAGGCAGCGTAGGATCGGTCCACTGCTTCGATATTCGTTGCGATAATCTCAGGGACTTCATAGGAGTGATGTTCTTTGATTTTTAACGCCAGTCTGTCAAAAAACGAGCGTCTGCTCTTCAAACTCAGCAGATATTCATTTTCAGACTCTATGGTATCCTTCCACCAGTACATGGACCGGACGGGATATATCTGGATACACGCCGCCAGTCGATCAGCGAGAACCAATCGGGCGATCTTCTCGGCCTCTTCCAGGCTCGGGCAGGTTGTGGTCACGATAACCGGATTCATGGTAGTCCCTCCCTTGTCGGGCTTGCCTGCACTTTTTCCTATTTCAGCTACGGACTCACTATGCCATTTTGAGATGGTTTATTGCAAGTCGGATATGGTACATTATCGGCTGGCAAAGGATCTTTTTACCCGCACACGCATAATGACGCCCAGATAATCCATGATTTTTGTTATCGATATAGGAAACACTCATACCGTTGCCGGTGTTTTTGATCACGGCAAGATTGTCCGCCAGTGGCGCATCAAGACCGACGGCAGAATGACCGCCGATGAACTTTCCATAAGTTATCACAATCTGTTTTCAATCGCTGCCACCGACATGGACGGGATTTCAGGAATCATCCTGTCAAGCGTTGTCCCCCAGCTCGAAGGCTCCTATTTTTCATCCTTCAAAACGATTTTTCCCTCAGTAACGGACGAGCATATCTTCCGGGTCAATCACGAAACGGTCTCACGTTTGATAACAATCCGCCTCGACACCCCCTCGGAGATCGGTGCGGACCGGCTTGTGAACGGCATTGCCGCCTACAACCTCTTTAAAAAAGCCAGTATCGTCATCGATTTCGGGACCGCAATTACCTTTGACTGCATCTCCTCACAGGGCGAATATCTCGGCGGTTTGATTCTTCCCGGTTTAAACATTGCTATGCAGGCACTTTTTGAAAAAACGGCAAAACTTCCCCAGATAGACATCTCTGTGCCGCCTAAAACCGTCATCGGCACCTCTACCGTTGCGGCTATGAAAAGCGGCGCCATGAACGGTTACGGTTCAATGATCGAAGGCCTCATCAAAAAGATAATGGTGGAAATGCGGCCGCTTGCTCCTGAGGATATTGCAATTATTGCCACCGGCGGCATGGCATCGTTGATTAAACCGTATGCTCCTTCGATTCAGCGGGTTGATCCTGACCTGACGCTCAACGGTCTGTTTTCTATTTTCTCCTCATTGCAGCGCCGTTGACGCATGAAAACGGTTCCTCCGCCGCTCGCTGTTGGCGACACCATATCTATTGTTGCTCCTGCCGGCAATATCCCGGACAGACAGCGCTACTTGAACGGCTGTTCGCTCCTCCGGGAAATGGGTTTTCAGATTCTTGAACAGCACAAAGAATGGCCCGGCACCAGTTTCCTCGCGGACGATGACGAGTCGAGGGCAAAAGAATTCATGTCGGCCTGGTGCCACCCCGATGTCAAAGCAGTTTTTGCCCTGCGGGGCGGATACGGTTCATTGCGAATTGCTGCTCAGCTGGACCTTGATGTTATTAGTAAACACCCGAAATTCTTGATTGGATTTTCAGATATCACGATTTTGCTGAACCATATCGCCTGCCACGCCAACATGCTCTGCCTGCATGGCCCTGTCGTTTCTTCGCTTGCCGCCTGCGAGAGGAGCAGCATCGAACGGCTTTACCACTGCATGATCGGCGGCTGGAACCTGCAATTGACCGAAAAAATAGAGATTATTCGTCCTGCACCGGCTGTATCAGGCACCCTGGTGGGCGGCAACTTGAGCAGCCTGGTAACCCTGCTTGGCACCGGGCTGGATCTTGATTACCAGGACAGCATACTGCTGCTTGAGGATGTCAACGAACCGCTCTATAGGCTTGACCGATTGCTCACCCAGTTTTACCTCGCCGGTAAATTTGCTGGAGTAAAAGGGATTATCCTCGGCGATTTCTGCTCATCTGATGACCTTGATCGAAATGAGCAGCAAAGAACTGAGGAATTTGTCTGGAAGCGGGTCAGTGAACTTGCGGGCGATCAGGCCGTTCCGATCTGGGGCAAATTTCCGATCGGTCACAACCGGCATAATATCACCCTGCCGATAGGCGCCCGCTGTACCATGGACAGCTCGCGGGCGGCCCTGAGTTTTGACGCCGGGTGACATGACAATTGACGAAATTGGTCTATGATGATAATAGTAGACACACGACTGTAACCCAAACGATATAACACACAGCACCGGGGATTTTTAATTATGCTTGCCTCTCATTTTCTCTCACCTTTTCGTAAGATAACCATAGCCGCCGGCATTCTGCTTTTCGCCGTTTCTTCCGCCGGCGCAGCCACCTATGTCAGTGTCAAGGGGGACAATATCAATGTCAGAACCGGCCCGGGAACCGACAATCCGGTTCGCATGGAGCTTTTCGACGGCTACCCCCTGCAGGTCATTGCCACCGAGGGAGAGTGGTTGAAGATTACCGATTATGAACAGGACAGCGGCTGGATCCACAACTCACTGGTCGTGGACGGCAACACTGTCATTGTCAACGGCACCAACAGCGTAAACATGCGCGCCGAACCATCGACACAAAGCGCCATTATTGCCAATGTCGACCGGGGCGTCGTCCTCACCAAAGTAGAAAGTCGCGGCAACTGGCTTAAGGTCAGACACGCCAGCGGACTTGACGGCTGGATTTACAAGCCGCTCCTCTGGCCGTAACCGTTTGTTTTATCGAGCCGTTCTTTTCAGAACAACCTTGTCAAGACGCAGAGGCAGGCGCACCACAGCGCCTGCCTTGTTTTTGAACAGCAGGTAGCCGTGCTCCAGTTCATGGAGAAACAGATTTTTCGTCAGCTCCACGTCTTTTTTACAATAGCTGATGATCTCAGTGATTTTCCCCTCCTTGTACCACTGCAGGGCCTGTAATCCGTCAGATGTCTTGCGGTGCCCCAAGGTGTGTTCTGCCAGCCGGTCAAGGCTTAAACGATAACTCAGCCTCCTGTACACTTCCTCCAATATATCCAGGGTGGGCAGCCGGTAAAGATCGCATGTCGTATAGGCTGACAAGACCTGGTTGTCAAAACGTTTATTGTTGAAACCAACAATCAGATCAAGGCGATGCAGATGCTCTATCATTTCGGTACTATCTTCTTCCAGGTAGGTTGTATATCCGTCGAGTTGCGAATCGTACACAACTCCCACCGACATGCCCATCCTATCAGCCCTGTTCCAGCCCCCCACCTCCTGAGCTGAATATTTGGTCTCGAGGTCAAAAACGCCGTATCGCGCCGGCAGGGTATCCAGGCCAGACGGCTGTCGAAACCTGCCGGCGGACGTGACAATTTCAGGGACCATACTCTTTGGGGAAGGCGTTTGCACTGCCGTGCCCCTCTGAGAACCGAAGCGGCTGCGCTCAACGGAGCTCTCGGGTTTGAGCATCTCGCGAAGCAGAAAAAGTGCAGCTGCCTTGTCGATCGGGCGATTACCAGACCCGCATTTGGGAGAGTGGACGCAGGATGGGCAGCCGGTGACACAGGGGCAGCGGCTGATTGTTTTTTCCACCTGGTTCAGCAGAACGTCAATCATTTCATAGGCCTCAAGCGACAGCCCGGCACCCCCGTTGTAGCCGTCATAGACAAAAATAGACGGGTGTCCTGTCTGTTCATGGAGAGGACAGGATATTCCCCCGATATCATTTCGGTCACAGAGTATCAGCAGAGGAAACATGGCAATCATGGCGTGCTCAAGGGCATGGATTGCCCCCATAAAATGGAGTTCTTCATTGACCATCAGCAGCCTGTGCTTCTCCTGGAGATCAAGCCAGACGCCCTCGGTCTCGATTACCTGCTCCGGCAGCTGAAGGGGTTCCCTGGCAATGGTTTTCCGGGTGTGATTGTTGATTTTCTGGTAGCCGCTGACCTGTTCGGTGACCCTGAGCTTTCCAAAGGAAACACTCACCCCGGCAAACCGTTTCGTCTGGATCATCTCGATTATCTCCGTCTGTTTCTGGACAATCGGGGTTGTATGGTAATGCCCCTTGAAAGCGGTGACCACAACCTCCCTGCCGCCAAGGTCGAGTGATCTGACCAACAGGGTCTTTGTCCTGTGCAGGTAGATCGCTCCGGGATGCGCCTCCTTCAGGGCCCTCGCACCATCGATCTCCCCGATGATTTCGCCGCTCTCCTCAAGGATGATGGCCATCTGGGTCCCGCTTCCCCTGAGATCTACCAGTCGCTGCGGCCGTTTCCTGCTGGCGATCCAGTAATCCCCTGAACGTTCCTGGTACAGTGTGGACTCGGCTGTCAAATCGTCGATTGCCTCCCTGATCTCCGCTGCTTGCCTGACCAGCGGCTCGCGTGCAGCCAAAGGAATCTCTGCCGCGGCACAGTGCAGGTGCTGCTGCATGATCTTTGCGTTGAACGGGTTCAGGGCGGCATTTTCCGGTGCTCGCGAAAAAAAGTCCTCAGGGTTGTTCATGAAGTGCTGATCAAGTGCATCCTCTGCTCCAATCATGATGACCGCCGAGTTTTTGACGCCTCTGCCGACCCGTCCTCCCCGCTGCCAGGTAGCCATGATCGAGCCTGGATAGCCGACCAGAATGCACAGATCGAGGTCACCGATGTCGATACCGAGTTCCAGGGCGGAGGTCGAGATAACAGCAAGAAGTTTTCCTGAGGATAGCGCACCCTCTATTTCTCTGCGCTCTTCAGGCAAGAAACCGGCGCGGTATGAACTGAGCTTCGAACTGAGCGGCCCGAGTCTTGGTTGCGTCCAGATGGTGATCAACTCGGTCATCTTTCGCGATTTTGTGTAGACGATCGTGCGGAGTTGTCGTTTTACCGCGGCCTCCACGAGTTGACTTGCGGTATAAACCGCACTGTCCCAGGGATTGACAAAGAGGATATGCTTTTTATTGGTCGGGGCGCCGCTTTCTTCAATCACCGCTGTTTTTCTGCCGGTCAAACGTGAGCCCAGCACCTGTGGGTTTCCTATTGTCGCAGAGAGCATGATAAACGACGGTTTTGCACCATAGTAGTCGGCCACCCGGATCAGCCGCTTTATCACCCATGAGATGTGGGCACCAAAAACGCCACGGTAGCTGTGCACTTCATCGATAACAATGTAGGTGAGTCTTTTGAAAAACAGAGCCCACGTCTCATGGTGAGGAAGAAGTGAAAGATGCACCATGTCAGGATTGGTGATCAGGACCGTCGGGTGTGTTTTCCTTAGTTTTGCTCTCCGGTAGGCAGAGGTGTCCCCGTCGTATATGGCGCTGAAACCATCCCGCCCCTCTTCTGCGCCGGTAACCGCAGTATAGAGTTTCTGAAGCGTGCGGAGCTGGTCCTGGGCCAGTGCCTTCAAGGGAAAAAGGTACAGATAGTGGGCATGAGGCTGGCGGAGGTAGGTATCCACAACCGGCAGGTTGTAGATGAGGCTCTTGCCGGAGGCGGTCGGGGTAGCGACAAGGACATCAGATCCCTGCTGAATCAGGTCCAGGGCCTCAGCCTGATGGGTGTATAATTGCTTTATTCCAAGCCTGGCAAGCCCCTCCTGAAGTCTGCGATCCAGTTTGCTCCGGGGTTTTGCATACAAGGCGCCGCGACGGGCAAATGTTTTGCTGCAGACGACCTGCGGACCGAATTTTCTTGAAGACCGAAGTGCGTCAAGATATTCCTCTATGTCGAAATGCTCAACCATGATGCAATGACTTATACGTTGCGCTCCAGGGCCTGAAAGGATATTGTCGTTTGCTACGGATAGAGAGTATTGTAACTACGGAAACGAAAAACAACAGTCCTCCGCTGCAGACATGCTCTGTTGAGCATCATGACGCTGTTGTAAACCACAACCATTATCTGCCATGACGACGATCGCCACGCTGGGTCCTGAGGGGTCCGACTGCAGCCATGCTGCTTTTCAGTATGATCCTGAAGCCAAACTGCATTTCTGCCATCACATCTCTGATGTCATGCTGCATTTCAGTCGAAATAAATCCGCCTACGCACTGATACCTGTATACAATACCCGGGAAGGTGAAGTTAAGGAATATTTTCGGCTGATGGAAGAACTGGACCAGGGCTACTGGGTGGATAACGTCGTTTTACCGATTCATCTATCACTCGGTGCCGTCTCTGCCGATCAAGTGCTGAGCGACGTCGAGGTTATCATCGGCAGGGCCAGTGTGCTCAAGCAATGCGAGGAATATATCAGCTCGTGCATGGTGCAGGCGACACTTGTCTCTTCAGGTGATCTTGAATCCACAATCAGAAAATATCTGTCTGCCGGGGGCAGGAATGTAGCCGTTATCGACACCGAAGCTATCCTGCGTCGTTTTGACCTGGCGCTGCTTGACCGGGAACTCGCGCCCTACAACCGGACCCGTTTTGCCCTTATCGGCCACCAGCCACACGCTCAATCAGGATATGATGCCACATCAATCATCACCAGGCCGCTTCCGGACCGTGTTGGACTTCTCGTTGACACGTTGAATGAATTTACCCGCCGGGGCATAAATATCCTTGATCTGCGCTCTGAAAACGACATTAAATCCCAGAAACTGAAAATCTACCTTGAGGTGGAGGGGCACCGCGATGACGCGCTGCTCTCAGAGGCCCTGCGGGTCGTTGAATCCAAGGTTATTCAGGAAGACAACTGCATCAAGGTACTCGGTTCCTTTCCGCGGGTCGACATGCGTGTCAAGAAAATCCGCAGCATCGGTTTTATCGGCACCGGCAAGATGAGCTCCTGGTTTGCCGAAAAACTTGAAAGCGAAGGCTACAAGACCATCATCACCGGCCGTTCCACCCCGACAAGACCAGAAGAGATGATCACCCGGGTTGATGTGGTGGTGATTTGCGTGCCGATTTCTGCAACAGCGGAAACCATCAGGAAATACGCTCATCTGCTCAAGGACGGCCAGGCGCTTGTCCTGCTGGCCGGTGAGTCTGAGTCTCCACTCAACGCCGCCCTCGAGGCGACCGGTGAAGGAGTGGAACTGCTCTTTGTCCACAATCTCTGGGGCCCTCAGGCCGTTACCATGAAGGACAAGAATGTGGCCGTGGTCCGGACCAAGAGAAGCGGCAGTCTGTGTAGCGAGTTTGAATCGTTCCTCTACAAACACGGGGCCGAAATCTATCTCGATGACCCGGGAAAACATGACGTCCTGATGGGCGTCTGCCAGAAACTCCCGACGATAATATCCGTGGCGCTTGCAAAAACGCTCAAGGAAAACAACATCGATTACCGTGATCTCGGCAGCCACTCTACGCTGACCTCACTTTATGGCGTTTTGTCGATGGCCCGGATTCATAACCAGAACCCGAGAACATATGCTGAAATCATGGCAACCAGCGGCGAGGGGAAAAAAATTGTCGCCAATTTCATTGAGAACCTCAACACCCTTTTTTCCATTGCCGAACGCCGGGAGATCGATCGCCTCTGCAGGATAATTGAAGAAAACAGATCCTTCATGCCCGATTCCTTTATAAAGGCGAAAATGCAGCAGGCCCAGGCGGTAGATGCCGTTCTCAGCGACGCCGGTTTCAGACCAGACTAAATTCTTTTGACCGGCACTATTGACACGTCCCGATCGATTATCATAGTAACAGGGTCTTTTTTTTTCTCTGTCAAACAGAAAGGAGTGCCATGATTACCGACTACAAACGCTATTTTGAGAATATCCCGGAATGCCCTCACTGCAAGCAGAGTCTGTCATGCTGTGAAGCACCGCCAGTCCATGTGGGTGATGGGCTGGGCTGGGGGTCTGAGGTGTTGTATATCTGTCTCAATGACTATTGTCCGCTCTTTCTCAGGGGCTGGGAGCAGATCGAGGCCCGCTACGGTCATCATTCATCCTATCGATATATGCAGCTGCCCGACAGCAACGAATCAAATGTGATGATGGTCGGCAATTCAGATGCCTTCAAGGGAAGCGTTATCGATCCCAGCGTTGTGGATGCCCAGAATACCCGCTATCATAAGGAAAAAGAAGCACTCCAGGCGCTTGAAAACTGTGTTGAAGAAAAAAATCTCGAACCGGTACTGCACCTGATACTGGATGAAGCAGCCAACATCAACGGACGGAAGCAGGCGATCGGAAAACTCGCCGAGCTCAACGATCTTCTCTGTATCGACCCGATCAGGAATCACACGTTCAGGGACACAAGCCTCGAATCGGATTGCAATCTGGCGATAAAAGCGATCCTCAAGACAAACTACAAGAAAGAGTGCCCATTCTGCATGGAAATCATTAAGTTGCAGGCATCGTTCTGCAAGCATTGCAAAAAGGACGTGTAATACTTTGGTGTTGCAAAACCCGTTTCTAACGAGTATATAAAACGGTTTCGGAAAGAATCGTGCGGTGGGTGTAGCTCAGTTGGTCAGAGCGTCTGGTTGTGGCCCAGAAGGCCGGGGGTTCAAGTCCCCTCACTCACCCCAGAAAGACAGACCCGTTCGCTGAAAAGGCAACGGGTTTTGTTTTTTCAGGCTGCCGGGTAACGCGGTAACTCAACACATGTGCGCCAAACTGATGAAAACAGAACACATTGAACCTTCAAAACTGGACCAGCCGGATCTCCTGGACATCATTTTCCACCCGAGAATGGCTGAGCCTTCGCCGTTATCCTCGTCGGCAACCGCTCTCTGCATTGATCTCCCAGCAAAAGGGGTGACACTTTCCTGCAGATATCACCATGTTGACAAGGAATCCCCGGTCATCCTTCATTTCCATGGAAACGGTGAAATTGTCTCTGATTACGACGCCATTGGTGGAGAATTCATCGCTGTCGGCCTCAATATCTGCTTTGCGACCTACCGGGGGTATGGAAACAGCGGTGGCTCACCGTCAGTTTCCACGCTGTTCAGCGACAATGCCACGATAGCAGCATATCTGCTGGACTACCTGAAAGACTCCGGCTGCACCGGTGCCCTTTTTGCAATGGGAAGGTCGCTCGGCTCGGCCAGTGCCATTGATCTTGTCACGCGCTTTCCGGATGACTTTAAAGGGCTCATCCTGGACAGTGGATTTGCAGACACCCTGCCGCTTCTCAGAAGGCTGGGCTGTGATTTTTCAGAACACGACATAGCGGAAACCGACTGTTTTAACAATATTGCCAAGATCAGGAGTATTACCCAGCCGACTATGATTATCCACGGGGGAAGTGACACGATCATTCCGGTGGCTGAAGCTGAAAGGCTGCAGGCTGAAAGCGCTGCCCGAACAAAACAGTTTCACATCATCCCCGGTGCGGATCACAATAGCCTGATTGGAGTTGGAGGATCGCTCTACTTTGAAACGATCAAGCATTTCACCGATGTTGTAACCGGCAAAAACACCTGGCGCCAGAGGCGAAAAACGTATAAACAGAAAAGGGATTTGTCGGGGAGCTAAGCATCTGAGCAACTGCCTTGGCCACGTTGCTTTCTTCATCGCCTCTCCTTCCGGCAACCACCGGTCTGAGCGGCGCCCCCGGCGCGCTTCTCTGCTGGATTTCATTACCCCATGCCCCAGTTTTGGCAGCCCCCGGCAGGAGTGGAGACGCTTTGATCCATGGGGCGGTGACCGACGTCGTACCCATGGAACAGAACAAAACGAAAACGCTGCATGCAAAAGGACCGAGAGCTGTATTTTCTTGTTGAACAGGAAAGATCATGGAAAAAAGGACCTCTAAACGACTGAACTATCTGTCCTGGGACGAATATTTCATGGCTATCGCCCTGCTCTCTGCTGAGCGGAGCAAGGACCCGAACACCCAGGTTGGTGCCTGTGTTGCCAATGAACAAAACAAAATCGTCGGAGTCGGCTACAACGGTTTTCCGCTTGGCTGTTCAGACGATATTTTCCCCTGGGACCGCACCGGTGATTTTCTCTCGACCAAGTACCCGTATGTCTGCCATGCGGAATTAAACGCGGTGCTCAACGCCATCTCGACGGATCTGAGAAACTGCAGGATTTACGTTGGCCTTTTCCCTTGCAACGAGTGTACCAAAGTGATTATCCAGGCAGGGATCAGGGAAATCATCTATCTCTCAGACAAGTATAAGGATTCGGATCAGGTAAAGGCCTCGAAACGGATGCTGGACAGCGCTTCCCACATATCGTATCGACAACTGAAGACAACAAAAAAAGAAATCCTGCTGACCTTTGCTGTGGCTGAGACAAAACAGGGTTCATCCGGATAGCGCTTGCCGGAAGAGTCAAAAGAGCGGCAGCCTTGTCAATGTTGAAAGCCGCCGTAGGTGATTTCCTTTGTCCCGTTTTTTTCTGAGCTGAGAAAGACACCGGCACCCTCAGCTATGTGTCCGATGCGGTAGATTTCTATATTCCGGGCTGCCGCCAGCTGACGCAAGGCATCGTCTTTATTGCGGGCAACCGTGAAAACAAGATGGTAGTCTTCCCCCCCGGCGATCAGAAGATCAGTCATGGAGGTCGACAGCGCTTCTGCAGCTTCGGGCAGGTCCGGGTGATACGGGAGCAGCGACTCATCCACAATCGCCCGGACGCCGCTTGATTCACAGATGTGGGCCAGATCAGTTGCGATGCCGTCAGAGATATCCTGCATCGCTGTCACCAGCCCGCTCTCTGACAGAAACGTGCCGCAGAGCACGTCAGGTTCGGGATCCAGGTGTCGTTTTTTAAACGGTGCTGCAAAGGGTTTGTCGAGGATCTCGCTGCCGTTGAATTTCTGGTAAAGAAGAAGGCCTGCGGCGGCTGAACCGAGTCTGCCACTGACAAAAACCGAATCGCCGATTCCGGCTGTGCTGCGGAGCAGTGCCTGGCCGCGCTGGACGGTGCCGATAAGGGTTACGTTGATAGTGAGGCTCTTACCCCGAACCGTGTCTCCGCCGGCCAGGCAGCAGCCATGATCGGTGACCATCGATTCGACCCCGGACAGCCATTGCTGCAGCCATTTCTCCTCAATCGAGGCCGGCAGGGCAATGGAAATAAAAACATAGGCAGGTTTGCCCCCCATGGCGGCGATGTCACTGATATTGACAGCAATTGATTTTCTACCGAGTAAGTACGGGGGATGCCAGTCACGGCTGAAATGAATATCTTCAACCAGCATATCAGTTGTTACGACCAGCTGCTCCTCTGCAGTCTGCTCGATAATCGCACAATCGTCCCCGATGCCGAGGACGAGGCCCTTGTACGCTTTTCCGGTTGTCTTTTTTATCCACCTGATGACCTCACGTTCCATCCAGTTGCTGCCCATATTGTCTTTCCGTCTATTTTACCCGTTTGAGTTTCGATCGTGTGGCGGCGCGGGGTTCTTTATGATGAGAGGGCGACTTCAGCACTCCTCTGTCGAGATCGACAGCTTGAAAAAAACGTTTTTCTCCTCCCATCGTAAATATTTCCCTGCCGGTCATCTGTTCTGTCCTGAGTGTCCAGACGACCTTCTGCAGGGGGACTGTCAGTATCGTCAAACCGATGTTCCACCACTCATCTTTCTTGCTCGGATCTCTTTCTATCGAGGTGACAATTCCGTAAATGATCATTTGCGGATTCTCTCCGACGATCAGCACGATATCACCAGAACCGGTATCCGGCTTGAGCGGGATAACCGCCTTGAGTTCCTCAACTAATTTTTCCATTGCTATTCTGTCCCATAATATTTCAACACTTTTGATTCAATATGTATTCTGTTCTCTTCCGTGTAGCTTCTCATGCCGATGGTAGAATACATTGCCAGTCCGTCCAGCAATGGGTTCAGCATCTCGTCAATAAGTATTTTAGAGCGTTGAGCGGCCTCCCTGTCCTGAATGGCGATCATTGTACCGATCCAGCTGAGCACCTCTTTGACCAGCACGACAAGATTTCTGGAATCAATATAGTTCACTGAATTGTTTTCTGAAGTCAAACCATTATTCACCCGTTTGAATTGAGGATTTCCATCGAGCGCCTGATAG
Source organism: Desulfocapsaceae bacterium (assembly GCA_963674815.2). Lineage (GTDB taxonomy): Bacteria > Desulfobacterota > Desulfobulbia > Desulfobulbales > Desulfocapsaceae > MADRE3. The sequence continues at coordinate 50,316 of CAXXTV010000002.1, read as the reverse complement.
CCGTCACCGTCAAGAATAAAATCTCTGATCTGTTTACGGTTGCTCGAAAAAACAAAATAATTATCCGTGATACAGAACGTCGGCTGCAAATCGCCTGTCGGCACCACACCACCCCAGAGATACATTTTTACCCCGTTAATTGATTGCCGGATCAGCGGGATGTCATAGTGCCCGGTGATCTTTTCAATGACCGACAGCAATTCCCCCCCATTATTTGTTTTCAGCGCCAGCATCAGGTGGGGAATCGGTATAAACTGCTCTTCCGGACTGTTTTCGACCGAGATCAGAAAATCATTTTCGACAAGTGCAAACAACTCTTCAACGCTGAGCCCGGCAATTTCGGCGATCTCAGTGATAAAGCGCTTGTGGCCATCCCCGGAACCCACATTCTGTCCATGATTGTAGAGTGCCAGCAGAGCATTGGGCCTGAGAATGTTGGTCCAGTAGTACCAGAGCGTCTCACCGTTTATCCGCTTGTAGGATTCAGTGATTGTCGGCTCAATAGTGAACAGCTCACGATATTCAGGGAGAATTTCATTCCTGTTAAAACTCAGGACCGCTTTCTGGGATATAAAATTCTTGTTATCCCAGGTAGTCCAGATCAACTGTTCATAGCCCTTGAATTTTTTCAGCATGTCCGGGATAACGGAAATCAGTCTGTCATTTTGGGAATCCTGCATTTTTTCGACAAACGCTTCTATGCTCCTGGTGATATTGAGATAGGTAATGGAGGAGCAGTTTCTGCATTCCCCTGAAATCCGACGGTAATCCTGTACCTCTGAAAGCAGAGACGTGCCGCTATCGTAAAAATCAAGACTCTTTCTCAAAATACGCTCATTGAAACTCATGAGCAGCAGGTCCTTTACCCTGGTCACGTTGACAGTTCGGTTGTTCTTAACCGGTATCCTCTTGATGATATAGCCACCATACCGCGCCTCTGACAACGAACCTTCATCATCCATGAATTCAGAGAACAGTTCGATAATCCGAGCATGATGCCGGGGACGGGCAATAACCAGCAGTGTATCCAGGGGATCGCCGCCTGTTTCTGGATCGTTGACGCCGTCTTCCATAAACAGGGCGATGGTGAACTCTTTTCCCAGGATTTCCGCGGTCAGTGGATGCTCCACCACGGACTCAAATGATTCTTTCCACGCGCTTATTTCCTCGGGTTCAACTACAGGGATATCGAGCACTGTTGAAAGCAGAGAATAATCGAGTGTATCAAGGGTACCTGCAAGCGGCGTGGCCTGGAATGTTTTGACTCGCTTGACGAAATTGAAATTTTTACTGACGACCAGCGCATCGGGGTCAATAAACAGCTCAGGTTTCAGCTTTTTGCTGAAATCAACCGGGAAGTAGCCGATGACAAAGAGAAACAGGCAGAATAAAGAAATAACTACAAACGTTTGTCTCATAATGGTGCCAGAGGGTCTTGATTGTTTCGCTTACCTGTCAAAGGACAAAATCGCTCCGTCGATAACCGACCGCTTCGGCAACGTGTGAGAGCGCAATGTCATCAAAGCCTTCAAGGTCGGCTATGGTTCTGGATAATTTCAATATGCGATGATAGGCCCGGGCGGACAAGCCGAGTCGATCGATGCTTTTCTTGAGCAATTGTTGAGATTGACGGCAGATCCGGCAATATACACCAATTGCTTTTGAATCCATCTGAGCGTTGGCATACATCAGCCGGTTATCAGAGAATCTCTGCTCCTGTCTCTTTCTGGCCTGATTTACCCGATTCCTGACCGCAGCTGAGGTCTCACTCTGAACGCTTTCATGCAGGTCATGAAACTTGACTTCTGCCACATCAAGATGGATGTCGATCCGGTCTAGCAGCGGACCTGAGATCCTGCTCTGGTAACGCCTGATCTGCAGGTCATTGCAATGACATTCTTTTTTTAAGCTGCCGTGGTAGCCGCAGGGACAGGGGTTCATTGCCGTTACCAGCATGAAACGGGCAGGAAAGCAGAGGCTTTTCCTGGCTCGTGAGATGGTGACAACGCCGTCTTCAAGCGGCTGCCGCAGCACCTCAAGAACATTTTTTCGAAATTCAGGCAATTCATCGAGAAAAAGGACACCGTTATGGGCCAGAGATACCTCGCCAGGGCGAGGTATCGGCCCTCCTCCGATTAACCCCGCATCCGAAATGGTATGGTGCGGTGCCCGGAACGGCCGCTCTGTGCAGAGCTCCACTCTTTCGCCACTTCGATCTCCGATAACACTGTATATTTTCGTCGTCTCAACTTTTTCCTCAAAGGAAAGTTCGGGCAAAATGGACGGCACACTTCGGGCAAGCATTGTTTTACCGGTACCCGGCGGTCCCTTCATCAAGACATTGTGCATACCGGCCGCAGCGATCTCAAGAGCCCTCTTGGCCACTTCCTGGCCCTTGACATCCTCGAAACCGAGGGGATATTCCGCCTGTTCTGAGCGGTGCTCTGCAGACGAGTAATACGATAACCCGGGTAAACCGTTCAAACCATCGACGATCTCGTGCAGGCAGGAAACGGGGATGACGTTGAGTCGTTTTGCCAGGGCCGCCTCCCTGGCATCGCTGGCAGGAACAACAATGCCCTCAAGCCCCATTTTTTCAGCGGCCAGGGCCATCGGCAGGACCCCGGGAACCGAGCGCACCGAGCCGTCAAGAGAAAGCTCTCCAACAACCATAAAGCGCTCGACGCTCTGCTGGGGAACAATTTCAGAGGCAATCAAAAGACCCAGGGCAATAGGCAGGTCAAATCCCGCCCCTTCCTTTCTCAGGTCTGCCGGAGCAAGATTTACGGTCACCCGTTTACCTGGAAACTGATAGCCGCTGTTTTTTATGGCTGCCTTTACCCGATCCTTGCTTTCCCGCACCGAGCCGTCAGGCAGACCGACCGTTGTAAAAATGGGAAGACCATTTGTCGTGTCAACCTCGACAACGACGGGAACGCCTTCAACACCAAGAACTGCTGCGCTGTGTATTTTTGCCAGCATGATTGTCAGTGGTTTTTTTCAGGTCTATTTGGAACATACATGTTCATGATTTCGTCCGTGTGCGGTCCGTTTTTATGCTGGTAGACATAGAGCGGCGCCTCAAGCCGCAATCCGTCACCACCGTTTTTCACTGTTTCGATGAGCACGAGTCTGGCCCCATAGCTGCTATCAGGGTAGGAATAGACAAAACGTGCCCGTTTGGGTTCCAGCTTTTTCCTGTTCAGCTCAGAAAATAACGTGGAGAGTGAACCGGCTGGATAGATCATTATAAACCTGCCGCGGTTTTTCAGGCAAGAGGCGGCTGCCTGCAGAAACCCGGTCAGCGTTGTTTCCTGCTGGTGCCGTGCAGTCAGGGCCTCCATGTTTTTGCTTAATCGACCTGAATGCTTTAAAAAAAAAGGCGGGTTTGTAACCACCAGGGAAAACGATTCCGGTGTAAAAATAGTGTTTATGTCGGCAACATCACCTTCTGCAAAGTGAAATTGGTGGTCAAATCCGTTGGCAACGATATTTCTCCGGGCGATCGAAACCAGATCACTTTGTTTTTCAAGCCCGGTGACATGAATATTCTTTCCCGCGTGCCGATACAACAACACGAGGCCGATGACCCCGCACCCGGCACCGAGATCAAGAATCCGTTCATTTTTTCTGGGAATAACAAAATGGCTCAGCAATACGGAATCAATGGAAAACCGGTAGCCATCCTTATATTGATAACATTCAAGACGCCCTCCAAACAGCGAATCTGATGTTACCGCCCTCTTTTTGATTATTTCAGGCACAGGATTACTCTGCAGTTATGATCAAATCAGGTTTAAACACACCGTTGACCGCAGTTCCGGGAAACTGTGGACGGAAATATGTTGAACCGTGCTGCATGAGATGGCGCACCATTCCTGCTGATGACGCCGCCACAGAGCACCACTGTCTTCCAATGGCCCCGCAGTTTTTGGGTAATACCTGCACCTACCGGGTGGTGCAACAATTTTCATGGTTGTTCGATCCTTGTATGTTGGTGGGAAATTAGTATTATAGATGGTAGGTCCACTATAAACCGGATTACCTTTTATGTCCCTATTCCGGAGGAAAATTAAAAAAAAATTACTGGACAGAGTTGTCTTTTTGTCTTGATGAAACAATCCCCTGCGGGTAAAAGTCACTGGATTCTCACCGCAAACCCAACAACCAGGTATATTCAATGTACGATATCTTCGTCAAAACCCATTTTTCAAGCGGCCACTACCTTCGCGATTACCCTGGAAGCTGTGAACAGCCCCATGGCCACAACTGGAATGTCACGGTAACAGTCAGAGCCAACCAGCTCGATTCACTCGGTATGGGCATAGACTTCAAACAACTCAAAACCCACGTTAACCGGGTAATGGACCATATCGATCATAAAAACCTTAATGAAATGGAAGAGTTTTCGGTGCTCAACCCATCTTCTGAAAATATTGCCCGGTTTATCTACGAGCAGCTTGAGCAACCGCTCGACCACGAGCGTTACCGGCTGTTTTCGGTCACCGTCTATGAAACGGAGAGCTCTGGCCTCACCTACTACGGACCCGGCACGACTGCCCCGTAATTATCCCTGAGACGCGTACTGCTGCTGTTGCTGGTTGGTTGCGATGTCGCACAACGACCATCGGGCAGTGCAGATCAATGTGCAGTTCTTTATTCCCCAGCAGACAGACGTACTGCTGCTTCGAGAAGGGTCAGCTATTCTCTTTCTTTTTTGATTTCCCTGATATAGTATTGTTTATACAGATTAATTCAACGACGAGGATATTTGATGAACGCTCAGGATGGTATAAAAATCGGTGTTATCGGGCTTGGCTATGTGGGGCTGCCGCTGGCGGTAGAATTCGGCAAAAAGCTCACGACGCTTGGCTTCGACCTGAAAAAAAGCAGGATTGAAGAGCTGCGTTCAGGGATGGACTCGACCCGGGAAGTCGAGCCGGAGGAACTCCGTGAGGCATCGATGTTAAGCTTTTCCGATGATGCCGCGAACCTCGGTGATTGCAACCACTATATTATCGCTGTGCCGACCCCTATCGACCAGTTCAAACGACCGGACCTGGCACCGCTACAATCTGCCTCAAAAATAGTCGCTCAATTTCTCGGTAAAGGAGACATCGTTATCTATGAGTCTACCGTTTATCCCGGCGCCACCGAGGAAGTATGCGTACCGATTCTCGAAGAGATCTCAGGTCTTACGTTTAACCGGGATTTTTTCTGCGGCTATAGCCCCGAGCGGATAAATCCCGGTGATAAAGAACACCGGCTCACCGATATCGTCAAGGTTACCTCGGGTTCAACTCCTGAAATAGCCAGACGGGTCGACAATCTCTATAAATCGATAATTCTGGCAGGAACGTTTCCGGCCAGTTCCATAAAGGTCGCGGAAGCTGCCAAGGTTATCGAGAACACGCAAAGAGACGTCAACATCGCACTGGTCAATGAGTTGTCACTTATTTTCCACAAACTCGGCATCAATACGTCTGAAGTGCTTCAGGCTGCCGGAACCAAATGGAATTTTCTGCCCTTTACCCCGGGGCTTGTCGGAGGGCATTGCATTGGTGTCGATCCCTACTACCTGACCCATAAGGCCCAGGAGGTCGGTTACCATCCCAACATGATTCTTGCCGGTCGACGCCTCAATGACGGTATGGGCAGGTACATTGCCTCCCGGGTCATAAAACTGATGCTGCAGAAGCATATCGAGGTGTCCCGTGCCAGAATTCTGGTCATGGGGCTGACCTTCAAGGAAAATTGCCCTGACCTGAGAAATACCAAGGTTGTTGATATTCTTGACGAGTTCTATGATTACGGAATTGCCGTCGATGTCTATGATCCCTGGGTCAGCAGCAAAGAGGCTCAGCAGGAGTATGATATCAGCCTTAAAACGCAGCTCGAAGAATCCTGCTATGACGCGCTCGTTCTGGCAGTTGCCCATAATCAGTTCAGGGAGATGACCATTCAGGATTTCAAGAGGCTGACAAAACCGAAATCGGTCATTTTCGACGTCAAGAATATGCTTCCGGCCCATGAGGTGGACGGCACGCTCTAGTGAGCGGATCTTTTCTCTTCCAGGATGACGCAGAACCCGCAGATCAGTTGTTCTCCAGTGAGGGGCGAACGGTTTACCGTCCATGCTGCGATTGAGCGACGGCAGCCGATAATCGATGCCCTGCAGAGAGCCTGTCACCTTTCGCGAGCCGAGTTGAAACGTGCCCTGAAGTGCGGTGCGGTCCGGCTGCAGAGACCTGGAAACAAGGCAAAGCGAATAAGAAAGGCCTCATTTCTCCTGCAGGCCGGTGACGCCGTCTCGCTTTATTACGACAGGAACCTCCTCAGGAAAACAGCAGAGGTTCCTCTTTCTCTCCATAATCACAGCGATTACAGCGTCTGGTACAAACCGCCGGGGATGCTTACCCAGGGAACCGGCTATGGGGACCATCTTTCCCTGCTGCGTGCGGTCGAGCAGCAAAAACGGCCGCATAGGCCTATTTTTCTGGTTCATCGCCTGGACAAAGAGGCTCGGGGCCTCGTCATCCTGGCACACAGTAAAAGAAGCTGCAGCGAACTTGCGCGGCAGTTCAGAGAAAAGGCGGTCGCCAAAAAATACTGGGCGCAGGTTGAGGGAAAACTGTCTCCTGAAGGCAGGAGCTTTGCAGTAACTCAAACGCTTGACGGCAAACCGTGCCTCACCCTCGTCACAAACGGCAAATACTGCCCTGAAACTGGTGTGACAGACATTTTCATCAACCTGAAAACAGGAAGATATCACCAGATAAGGCGGCACCTGGCAGCGCTCGGCCATCCGCTTGTCGGTGATCGCAGATATGGTCGCATGAGTGCAGGGCCTTCAACAGGATTACAGCTCTGCGCGTATCAGCTCTCTTTCAGGGAGCCGGGGAGCAATAAAAAAATCACCGCTATCCTGCCCACAGCCCTTCTTCCTTTCTAGGCCGGCATCAGGCGGCCGAGCCTTTTTTCAACTGCACGATGGTCGCACCCCAGGAACCACTCTGCTCTGCTGCCAGACGATAGGAATGCACCTGGGGATTTTTGTCAAGCAGTGCATGGACGGTTCTGCGCAGAATCCCCTTACCTTTGCCATGGATGATCTTCACTTCGGTTATGTTTCGTTCAGCGCATTCAGAGAGGTAGTCCGGTACGAGGGTGCGCAGATCTTTGGGTGAAAAATGGTGCAGGTCGAGGGTACCGTTTATCTCAATCGGTACGGGATCCTGATACGGTTCATCCATGACTGTTTTTTTCGCCGGTGATCAGCTCGAGAGCGAGTCGAGCAGCGCGCGCCGAGGCGCCTTTGTTGCCGAGTTTTTGTTTCACCCGGTGAAACCCTGCTTTGATTTTTTTTCGCTCCTGCTCGTCAGACAGCAAGGAGAACAGCTGGTCGCTGATGCGCTCAGGATTTGCCTCATCCTGCAGCAGTTCCGCTACGATCATTTCATCTGCAATGAGATTGACCAGAGAAAAAAATTTCACCTTGACGAGCAACCTGCCGAGCATATAGGTTCGCGGTGACAGTTTATAGGCGACGACCATCGGTGTGTCGAGGAGCAGTAACTCAAGCGTGGCCGTGCCAGAGGCGGCGATTACCAGGTCGCAGGCAGCCATCATGTTGTAGCGGTCCCGGGAGACAATTTTCAGGTTCAATTGTTGGGCGTACGTCCTGACGCCGTTATCGAGAAGATCCTCCTGCCGAAGAGTGGACGCACAGGGTATCAGAAAAACAAGCTTTTCCGATGATTTTTCCTGCAGCCTCAAGGCTGCCTCGAGGAAAACAGGGAGCAATCGGGCAACCTCTTTGACCCGGCTGCCGGGAAGAATGCCAATCAGACGCTGAGTGAGAAGAAGACCCTGTTCCCGGCAGTACTGTTCTTTTGATTTCGTCGATATAACCGAATCGAGCAGCGGATGTCCGACATAGGTGGCGTCAACCCCTCTATCCCGGTAAAACTGCTCCTCAAAGGGCAGGATAACCCCTATCTTGTCTACCAGGCGGGCCATGGTTTTAACTCTGCCGGACCTCCAGGCCCAGACTTGCGGGCTGATATAGTAGAACACCGGAATGCCGAGTTTTTTTGCCTTCCGGGCAAGCAGCAAATTGAAATCGGGGAAATCAATGAGGATCAGCAGAGACGGTTTGGACTGCACCAGCCGCTGACGCAGCGTTTTCTGGGCAGCATAGATGTCTTTTAAGTGAGAAACGACCTCAAAAAAACCGACAACTGAAATCCTGGACGCTTCAAAAAGAATCTGGGTTCCGGTGCGGGCGATTTCGACCCCCCCCATCCCGCAGAAGGACAGGTGCGGATTCAACTCCTGAAGAGCACGTATCAGGTGTGCACCATGAAGGTCACCGGAGGCCTCTCCGGCAACCACCATCACTTCCATGCTCATTTCCCGGCTGCAGATTTGATCTGCTGGTAGAGTTCCAGCTTCTGATGCTCAGCAATCTGGTCAATAACCCTGAGGACAACATCGAGGGCATTCCGGCCTTCAACACCTGAAACATCTGGTTTTGTGCGTGCTCTGACATGATCGACAAAATGGGCAATTTCGTCAAACAAGGCATCATGCCCCGCAAAAGACTCAACGGCGATGTTCTGTTTCGGCATCCCGCTGGCCAACAGTTCATCTCGAAGCTGGATCGTCATGATCTTTTTATTGCCAAAATCAACATTTATATATGACCCGGGCTGAAAGATTCTCATCTTCCGCACATTTGTCAGGGAAATCCTTGACACGGTAATATTTGCCGTGGCCCCGTTTTCAAAGATCAGCCGGGCATTGGCAATGTCCGTCGTATCGGTTACTACCGGCGCCCCTACAGTGTGTATGGTTTTTAACGGGGAATTGATAATCGTCAGGATAATGTCAATATCGTGAATCATCAGATCGAGCACAACATCGACATCAACGCCTCTTCGTTTGAACGTTGAGATTCTGTTGCTCTCGATAAATACGGGTGTTGTCAGATACGGCTTCATCGCAACCACCGCCGGGTTGAAACGCTCGAGATGGCCGACCTGAAAGACGAGATCTTTTGCTGCCGCAACCGCTATCAGCTCATCAGCCTCTTTCAGGGTGACCGTCATCGGCTTTTCCAGCAGCAGGTCGACGTTTTTGCTGAAACAGGCCATGGCTACCTCATGATGCAGGCTTGTCGGCACGGCAACAGACACGGCATCAGTCTCTTTAAGCAACTCCCGATAATCCGTGAATGCAGGACAGCCGCACTCGGATGCCACAAGTTCAGCCTGGGAGCTGTCGATATCGGCAACACCAACGAGTTCAACGCCGTCTATTGCGGCATATTTCTGGGCATGAAAACGTCCCAGGTAACCGACACCGATAACGCCCGCTTTGATTATTTTCGTCATACAGTATCTCTTTCTGTTTTCAGCGTCTCAGGTGATTTCAGAAAACAGCGAATGGGGAAAATATGGATTGAACCTAGATGCCGAGATACGCTTTTTGGATATCTTCATTGGCCATCAGGCTTTCGGCTGAACCCGAGAGTGTTATCTTGCCATTTTCCAGGACATATCCTCTGTCAGCGATCTGCAGCGCCTGGTTGGCGTTCTGCTCGACCAGGAAAATGGTGGTGTTGCTTTCCCGGTTGATCTTTTTGATAATTTCAAATATCTGCTTGATAATCAGCGGGGCGAGCCCCATGGACGGTTCGTCGAGCAACATCAGCTGAGGCCTGGCCATCAGGGCGCGCGACATTGCCAGCATCTGCTGTTCGCCTCCACTCAATGTGCCGCCATCCTGGTGTCTGCGTTCGGCAAGGATAGGAAACAGTTCATACACATAGTCGAGGTCTTTTTTGATTGAATCCCTGTCGCTGCGGAGGAAAGCACCCATATCGAGATTTTCCCTGACCGTCAGCTGGGGAAAGATATGCCTGCCTTCGGGAACCTGGCAGACACCCATTTTTACAATCGCATCACTGTCGAGATCCTGGATCTCCCGATCATTATACTCAATTTTGCCTGACCTGCAGCGGACGACTCCGGAAATCGTCATCAGCGTCGTGCTTTTGCCGGCGCCGTTGGCACCGATCAGCGTGATGATCTCACCCTCGTTTATTTCCAGGCTGATTCCCTTTACGGCCAAAATGTTTCCATAGCCGGACTGAACCTTTTCCAGTTTCAACATTGCTCATTCACCCAGATAGGCTTTAATGACTTCGGGATTGCTGCGTATCTCCTCCGGGCTCCCCTGGGCGATCTTCTTCCCGTAATCCATAACAAAAATTCTGTCCGACAAAGACATGACCAGTTTCATATCATGTTCAATAAGCAGAATTGCCTGTCCTTCCGAGGCGATCTCCTGGATGAGAGTGACCAGCTCGATTGTTTCCTGCGGGTTCATCCCCGCGGCAGGCTCGTCAAGGAGCAGCAGAACAGGTTCGGTCGCCAGTGCACGGGCTATTTCAAGGCGCCTCTGGGCTCCGTACGGCAGGTTTTTGGCGAACTCGTTCACATATTTCGCCAACCCCACCTTTTCCAATATTTCATGGCTTTTTTCGATAATTTCCTTTTCTTCCCTGAGCGTCGCTTTCGTTCTGAGCAGCGCCCCGACAATGAAAGCCTTGGTCCGGCAGTGCCGCCCGATCATGACGTTTTCAAGCACCGTCATCTGCGAGAACAAGCGGATATTCTGAAAGGTCCGGGCCAGCCCCTTTTCCGTGACCTTGTTGGGCTTCAATCCGTTCAACCTGATCTTTTTTCCGGTGTGCGGCTGATGAAGGATCACATCGCCCTTCGTTGGACGGTAGATTCCGGTGACACAGTTGAAAAATGTTGTCTTGCCGGCACCGTTGGGGCCAATCAAGGCGGCGATTTCACCGGAGTTAACATCGAGATCGAGCTGGTTCAATGCCCTGATACCGCCAAAATCCATGGTGAGATTCGTCACCTTGAGAATGGGGTAATTCATCATCTCACAACCCCTCTTCACGATTCTGGGGTGTATATTTATAGGTTCTCCTGACACTGGCTATGATGCCCTGCGGCCTGAAAACCATCATACAGACAAGAATTGCCCCAAAGGCAAGCATGCGGTACTCCGACAGAGCCCGCAGATATTCAGGCAGCAGAATAAGTACCAGGGCTCCGATGATAACCCCGATAATCGAGCCCATGCCTCCCAGTACGACGATCGACAGGATGATTGCCGACTCGAGAAAGGTAAAACTTGCCGGATTGATAAAGGTTGTTTTTGCCGCGAAGACAACACCGATGATGCCTGCCCAGAAAGCACCAAGGGAAAATGCCACCAGTTTTGTTTTCATCTTGTCTATGCCCATGGACTGGCAGGCGATCTCGTCTTCCCGCAGGGCGATCCAGGCCCTGCCGAGCCTCGAATCCTGCAGCCTGTTGACAAAGAATATGGTGATGATGACAAAGATGATCATGATGTAATAGATATAGACAATGGCAGTATTCAACGACATGTCAATACCGAACAAAGCAGGCCTGGCTATGTTTGAAATGCCGCTGGGCCCCTGCGAGAACGATCCCCAGTTTTCAAGGATAAGCCTGATAATCTCACCGAAACCGAGGGTAACAATGGCGAGATAGTCTCCCCTGAGCCGCAGCACCGGGATGCCGAGCAGGATGCCAAACAAGGCGGCTAGCAGGCCGCCTATCGGCAGGACAACCCAGAACCCGAGACCAAAATTATAGTGGAGCAGCGCGTACGTATATGCCCCAACGGCATAAAAAGCAACGTATCCCAGGTCAAGCAGACCGGCAAGGCCGACGACTATATTGAGCCCCAGACCGAGCACGACATACATCAGTGCTGTGGTCATGATGTTGGTCTGGTAGGTGGAGAAGAGAAACGGAAAGGCGATCGCAAAAATCATCAGCGCCGAGCCGAGCGTGTTTCTATAGACCGGATTTGCAAGTAGATCGTGAATAAAGGACTGCCCTGTGCCGTCTTCTTTTTCAGAATCCTCGCTCGACTGCATCTCTCTTCTGTGCAGAAAATAACGGAAAATCATCGAAAGAAAAAAACTGCCAACGGCCACATAAAAAATATTTTCCCATCTCCAGTGAACCGTCTTTTCGATCGAGTTGACCCGGACAACCATGATTGGGAAGGTCAGAAAGACAAACCACAGGGATATGAAAAACGAACGTTTTATTTCCGGAAAAGTAAACATGCTGATCACACCTTCTGGGTGTCAACTTTACCAAGAAGCCCCGACGGTCTGAAAATCAGAATCAGGACGAGAAGCGAGAAGGCAAAGACATCCTCGTAGTCGCTCGACACGTAACCGGTGGCAAAGCTCTCGGTAAGGCCAAGCACAACACTTCCCAGAACAGCGCCGGGTATTGACCCGATCCCCCCGAGTACGGCGGCGGTAAAAGCCTTGATGCCGGCGATGAAACCAATATAAAAATTGATCTGACCGATATGCGAGGCGATCAGTAAACCGCCGATGGCGGCCAGTGAGGAGCCGATAATAAAGGTAACCGAGATTATGCGGTTGACGTTGATGCCGACGAGCATGGCCATCGTCCTGTCCTGGGCCGTTGCCCTCATCGCCTTGCCGATTCGTGTGTATTTAATCAGCAATGTCAGCAGAATCATGACAATCGTTGTAGTTACCAGGATGACGAGATCTGTCGTTCCGACGATATGGGCTACCGGCTCCATGAAGTGAAAATCCGGAATGAGCCTCGGAAACGGCAGGAAGTCCGAAGTCTGAGCGAGCAGAACATAGTTCTGCAGGAAAATTGACATGCCGATCGCACTGATGAGCGGGGAAAGCCGCGGGGCGTGCCGTAACGGTTTGTAGGCAACCTTCTCAATGGTATAGCCGTAGGAGGCTGACCAGACGACCGCGGCAAGGCCGGCAAGAACGATAATGGCGAGGGCGGGGAAGCCAAGAATCGATAGAACCGTAGCCACGATAAAGGCGGTAAAGGCACCGATCATGTAGATCTCGCCGTGGGCGAAATTGATGAGCCCGATAATACCGTAAACCATGGTGTAGCCGAGAGCGATCAGCGCATAAATTGCTCCTCTGGTCAAGCCGCTGAAAAGGAGTTCGATAAAATAATCCATAATCCGCCACAAAAAAAATTACCTGGAATATACTGATATCAGTACACTCCAGGTAAGAAGCCCCTCAATACAAGGGTTATTTCAGCTCGACGAAGACGCCGTCCTTAACCTGATAGACAGAGAATCCGACACCGATTGCATCCCCTTTTTCATCGAAGGAGATCGATCCGATCGGCGTATCGGTCTTTTCTGTCTGGAGAACTTTTTTCAGCTCGGCAAGATCGGTTGATCCGGCCTTTGCAACCGCGTTAGTCATCGCCAGCATTGCTGAATAGGCATTCTCATAGAAGGCACCGGGGTCCGCGCTGAACTTGTCCTTGTGCTCCTGGACTGCCTGAATGGAGAGCGGATTGCTGGAAGTATCCATCGGACCGGAAGCATACGCCCCCTCAGAACTCTCACCTGCCACCTTGATGAAGGTCTGGTCTTTGACACCGTCATCAGATATGAAGGTCGTGTCCAGACGTTTTTTCTTCATCATGGAGATGATTTTTGAGGCTTCCGGATGATAACCGCCAAACATTACCGCTTCAGCGCCGGATTGCTTGATCTTCTGGACGATGGCAGAATAATCGACAGCACCGGGGGTGACGCCTTCAAAGAGGACAACTTCAGCTTTCCCGGACTCCTCAAGGAATTTCTTGGCAAATTCCGCGAATCCTTTGCCATAGTCACCCTTGTCATGAACGACAGCGATTTTGGTATAGCCCAGCGTGTTCAGGGCGAAATCGACATCGAGTTGCGCCTGAGCATCGTCCGGAGCAATGGTCCTGAAAAAGTTCGGATAGTCACCACTCTGGGTCAGGGCAGGGTTGGTTGCCGACGGAGACATGACAAGTATACCGGCATTGTTGTAAATCGGCAGCGCGGCCTTGGTCGCTCCGGAGCAGATTCCGCCCAGTACCAGCTGAGCACCGTCAGAGACGAGCTTGGTTGCCGTGTTTGTCGCGACTTCAGGTTTACAGACCGTATCTTCGATAAGCAGCTCGATCATCTTGCCGTCGATTCCACCGGCCGCATTAATTTTCTCAGCAACGATTTTTGCTGCGTTGACACTTGGAAGACCATAGGAAGCAAGGTCACCGCTATGCGGTCCGGCTACACCTATCTTGATGGTATCCGCGGCAAGCCCGGCTGCAGGCAAGGCTGCTGCAATCAAGAGGCCGGCTGCTGCTGCAATCAATTTCCTGTTCAACATTCCTTTCATGAATTCCTCCTTGAAATTGTAGGGTTTTCGGGTCGACGACAGCCGTTTCCTCTCAAGATGAAAAAAACGCGGGCTGAAATCAACCAAAAATGATATGAGACTTCAACGTCTGATTTCGAAAAAAAAGCAAAACTTCTCTCTCGTTAGCCTGCCGATATGCAACAAGCAAGTACCATACAATTAAAAAAAACGCTTTCCCAAAATGAAGTACCGACAGTTGAATCAGTCTTTTACGAAAGAAACGTCTGTAGATAATGCATATACTTGCCTCAACTGTCAATTAAATCGATGAATGCACCACTAAAAAAGTTAGCCTTCACCATCGGCGCACCCTTCGGCCCGTTCTACGCTCAGCTGATGGTTTTCAGGGCGTTTCTCTACAGGAAAAAAATCATATCTACCTATGAGCCGCCGGTCCCTGTTATTTCAGTCGGCAACCTGACGATGGGAGGCACCGGCAAAACCCCCCTGGTCATGTACCTGGGAAAATACCTCATGACCCAGGGCTGCAAACCGGCTGTTGTCAGCAGGGGATATCGCGGTACCTCAAAGGAGGCGGTTGGTCTTGTCTCGGACGGCGCTGCAGTTCTCATGGAGGCGGAGCAGAGCGGTGATGAACCATGGCTTCTGGCAAACGAGCTGCCCGGGGTGGTCGTCGCAACCGGCAAAAATCGTGTGTACCCCTGCCGGGCGGTCATTGAGTCCCACCGGTGCGACGTAGTAATCCTCGATGACGGTTTTCAGCACCTGAAGATAGCCAGATCGATCGACCTGGTTTTATTTGATGTCGATGTTTTTGCTGGAAACAGCCGGGTCTTTCCGGCGGGAGAACTCCGCGAACCGGTCTCGGCTCTGAACCGTTGTCATGCCTTTATTCTCACCGGAATTACTAATTCCAACAGAGAGCGGGCAGACAGATGCGCCGCATTGCTGCTCAAGAAATTTCCGCAGAAGCCACTTTTCCGTTTTACCGCCACCTACCCTCTGGCCCGCAAGTACACGTTTGAAGGGAGTACGCCTGAGAGAGAATGTATCCCTGTCAGCGGACTGCCGGATAATCTTTTCTGTTTCAGCGGAATTGCCAACCCCCAGAGATTCGAGCAGCTCCTGGCCGAGAACGGGATCACGATTTCCTCCTTCATGACCTTCAGCGACCATCACCGATACTCTGCGACTGACGTCCAGAAGCTCATTGCGAGGTCACGCTCAGAGAATGCCCGGGGCCTCCTGACAACAGAAAAAGATATGCCAAAAGTCAGAAAATTTCTTTCACCCGGAACCACCCTCTTCACCCTCCCCCTTGAGCTTGGCATCAATCAGGACTTTAATAATTTTATTAAGAATACCCTGTTTGTATGATTACTCTGGTAGACAAAACCCGTAAGGGGGATATGTCTTTTATGCCAGTGTGTGTTTTTTGCGACACATGAGCAGAGGGTAACGTTTTACGTGATATATACATTTCATAGTTATGTATTTACGTGCTTTTATACTGTAGTACAATTATTTATACTTCCGATATGTTCGTGGTACAAATTTTGCAATATCAATCACGCCTACTCATTAACAATAATAATCACTGCAAATAGAACACATATATGAAACATAGAATTGAACCTCATCAGTACACGCTGAAACAACCAGCCAGTTGCTGCGGTGTCGGACTTCATTCAGGCAGAACCGCCAACCTCACGATCAGGCCGGCTCCTGTTGACAACGGCATCAGATTTTTCCGCACTGATCTTGGCAACGACACCTACATCCGCGCTCACATGGACAAAGTGGTTGATACCCGGCTGGCGACAACCATCGGTTCAGACCTGTTTAGAATCTCTACCACTGAACACCTTCTTGCTGCGCTGAGAAGCAACGGCATCGATAATGCAGATATAGAACTCGACTCCTCTGAAGTTCCGATCATGGATGGCAGCGCTGATCCGTTCATAAAAATTCTCAAGAGTGCCGGCAAGCAGAAACAGGAGGGATTTCGTAAAATCCTGAAGATAACAAGCCCGATTACCTATTGTGACGGCGACAGCAGGATCACAGCACACCCGTATAACGGGTTTAAAATCACCGGTGAGATCAATTTTGACGACACCCTGATCAAAACGCAGAAATACAGCATCGATATCAACCAGGAACGGTTCAGCAGAGAAATCGCCAGGGCCCGGACATTTGGATACGTCGAGCAGGTGGAGGAATTGTGGGCAAATGGCCTGGCGCTTGGCGGAACGCTTGAAAACGTGATTGCCATTCACTGGAACCGCAAGTCCATTCTCAATGAGGACGGGCTGCGGTTCCAGGATGAATTTATCCGCCATAAGGTACTCGACATCGTCGGCGATCTGACGCTTCTGGGCTGCCCGCTGCTCGGCCACATCTCAGCCTACAAATCGGGTCATACTCAGCATCTCGGTTTCATGGAGGCAATTGCCGACTCACCGGATTGCTGGGAGTTTATCGAGCTAAACCAGAACGGTTCCCACGCGGTGCTCGACAAATTCATGGCCGGCACCCGGTCCGCAGGCAACTTCATTATGCCTTTTTTCCGACCCCAGCCGGCAACCGCATAAGAAACAGCGCTCAAGACATGAAGTGGAGGTGCATTTTCTTGAACAGAGAATGCACCTTTTTTTATCCCGGCGCAGTGAGCGGTTTTGATTTGCCAGGGCCGTCTTCCCTGCGGCCTCAAACGTCTCATGCACGGTCTGGAACCAGGAGCCTTGCAAACTAATGCTTCATTCCCAGAGGATTAAGATGGAAAAAAAATTCAACGTATCGATCATCTCTTTTGAAAAAATTGCCCAGACCGAAGGTGCCTGGAATGCGGAAGATTATAAAACACTGCTGGCGTTGATGGAGTTTGACGATAATTTCGAATCCATGAGCGAAAGTGATCTCAAGGAGATGTGCTTGATGTCTTTGCATGATTTTGCTGCGGACGAAGCGGCAAAGTTTGTCCTGACACATCTGCTGAACGATGAATTACCGGATGGCAAAATTGACCAGACCGCTCATGATATGGTGGAAAACAAGCTCTGGGAGGAATTTGCAGATCCTTCTTTTCACAAGAGATTTTTTGATGCCTATGGACTTCTGCGGGAGGCCTTTAATGGAACGTTTGGCGCTCCCACAGGTGTCAGGTTTCAAGTGAGCGTACGTGCTCAGCAGAAGGAAGACTTTAATCTGTTTAAGCCAGCGACAGAGCCTGCGCTGACTCGATTACTCTCTGCGGGGATTGCTGAAAATGGTATCTTGAATCGTCTCTATGCTGAAAAAATCAATGGTGATCATTTTCCCGAGGCGAAAAATATCCTGTGGCAGGTCAAAGCAATTTCAAGTTCAGCTACGGAAGCAATCTACGAGATTACCAGCTCAGAACTCTGGTTTGGTGATCTGGAGGATGTGGATTCGTTTGATGCCGTAACCCACGCTGACAGGATAAAGAAAGAAGAAGACTGAATCAGAGGCAGTGCCTTTCCTTGCAGCCGCTGCTGCTCTTCTTTATGGTTTTCAGAACAGAAAGTAACGCGAGTTTCAGTCAACAGCCGAGGCTGCTGGATCGAGACTCCGGAATAAGTTTTGCGTCGCGGTGAAGCGTCTGGACGGTTATATATTTTTCCTGCAGCTCTTACCCTGCAATAGTTTTACCGGTACACTCCGAGCCCTCGGAGAGATACCTTTCCGTGACGCCATATCCCCTGCTGACAGTCAGTCGCCGACGCCGTTTTCTTTGCCAGTATCAGAGTCAATAGACAAGCAATCAGGTGACCTCACTTCATGATTGCTTGAAATCCTCTTTTTTCAAACCAAACTGTTTCATCTTGTTGAACAGACTTCTTGAGTGAATGCCTGAGATCCGTGCTGCCTCCCCTATCCGGCCGCGGGTTTGCCGCAATACCATGGTCAGATAGGAGCGCTCAATCTGCTCGATTGCCGTCTTTTTTACTTCTGCGAGTGTTTTGCCTCGCCATTCAGCAGCCGGGTCGTTGCCGACAGAACCAGGGATCCTGTTATTGTCGAGAGAGTCCTGCAATACCGTCGGCAGATCGGACATGGATATCTCATTTCCCCTGCAGATCAGCATTGCCCGTTCAACAACATTCATCAACTCCCTTACATTGCCCGGCCAGCTATACGTGCACAGCGCGTTCATCGCCGGTGCTGATATATGGTTTACCGAGCGGGCAATCATGTTCTTGTAGTGGGAGATAAAACGTCTTGTCAAGATCGGTATATCCTCTCTTCGCTCCCTCAATGGCGGGATAATAAGACTCATCACACTGAGCCGGTAATAGAGATCCTGCCGGAAATTGCCGCGTTCGATTTCCTGTTCAAGGTCTCGGTTGGTCGCGGTGATTAGCCGCACATCCACCATGATCGGTTTTTCAGCACCGATGGGCCTTATTTCAAAATCCTGGAGCACCCGCAGAAGCTTTACCTGCAGATGCGTCGGCATCTCGCCGATTTCATCGAGAAACAGTGTGCCTCCATGAGCCATCTCGAACGTTCCGCGGCGTGAACGGGTGGCACCGGTAAACGAGCCCCGGGCGTGGCCGAAAAGCTCGCTTTCCAGCAACTGTTCAGGCAGTGCGGCGACGTTGATGGCCACGAATGGGCCTCTTGATCTGGCACTCTCGGCGTGGATGGCCTTGGCCAGATGTTCCTTTCCAGTACCCGTTTCTCCAAGGAGTAGCAGAGTCGATTGGGTATTGGCTACCTGGTAGACATCATTGAGGAAAAGCTGCATCGCCTGGCTGCTCAGGGAGAAATCACTGAGTTTGGGCTGGGATTTTCTTATATTGAGCCGATCCTGCTGGAGAAAATGTCTTCTTGACTCGAGTGCCGTTTCAATCGTGGCAAGAATATCGTCGAGTGACAATCCGGAATACAGCACGATGTCTGCTCCCGCCGCAAACAATTTTGCATGTTCCTCATGCGAGGTGCTGCCATGCAGGATTATAGAGGTGGGATTCTCGGGCAGGTTATTGAGCATCTCGAGGGCAGCCTCTACCGGACGCTGCAGCAGGGACTCGCTTATCACGATTACATCTCCGCAGCTCTGCACGAGTTTCTGCCAGAGATTTCTCCTGGTGTTGTAACTGACAATCTGGATATCAGCGTCGGAAAGGGCATCGACAAGGCTGTCCTGCACTTTTTTACTGTCCAGGCTTATTACGGTTCTTAAGAGCATGTTACCTGTAAAAGAGAAAAAAAATACCGATTAAAATCGTCAACGAGCTGTTGCAGGAACTGAAAAGCTGCAGAAGAAAGACACACACCAGTCATAATTGAAAAAACAAGTCAATTGCCGGCGGAGCAGTCAATGAACAAGAGCAGCCGAAAACACATAAAAACAGCAAGTTAACGTCGTCATAATTAAAACAAGAAAATAAATACCATATTATTGAGAAAAATAATACCTTTTTTTTGTTGATTTAACCATACATTTGACAACATGTGTTTTTATACTGTTATAACAGCATATTAAATGTGTTTATTTAGGTAGTAATTCTGGCATGCATCGTGCTTTCGCACTCAGGCATGAAGGCGCTCTTCATGACGGCAGGCGACGTGCCTTCAAGGTGTATTGCTTTGAATCAGACGATAATTCAGAAGAGAGGGAGAAAGAAAATGATAACATACAGGGTCAGCGAGGATAGAAGCGAGTGCGAGCGCCTCTGGCGCCAGGCGTGGCCGAAAAAATGTCTGTTTGACCTGTGGCCGGTGAGACACAGCTTTGCCACGGCCTATGATTCCACCCCGTATTTTATCGTAGCCGAAAATCGAAACAGGGTCGTTGGGCTGCTTGCCCTGTCAAAGATTGCCGGGACTGGCTGCTACGGTTTTTATCCTGCTGAAACATGGCAGCAGAAAACCTGGATCGAACAGAACCGTATACCGGCCTCGACGCCTGACATTCTGCGCGGTCTTCTCGAGGCCGTTCCGAAAAAAACCCATCTCCGCTACCTTGCCAGCAGTGTCGCCTCTATGGTCGATTTCCCGTTGATGGTCGACGAGGTAAACTATCAATTTTACCCTGGACGCGTCAACCATTCATTCCAGGAGTACTTACAGCTCCTTTCCGGAAAATCGAGAAAACAGATTCTCAAAGAGACAGAAACGCTTAAGAATCTGGGTGTTTCTTACCAGTACAACACCTTTGACGATATCGAACATCTTTTCCGTACCAACCAGAAACGCTACGGAGCCTCTTCATACTTTGCCGATCCCCGCTTTGTGAAGGCATTCACCCTGCTTTCCGAGTGGCTGCGTGAGCGCAGCATGCTGAGAATAACAACCTTGAGATTAGGCGGCAAAATAGCAGCAATCGATTTTGGCGCACTCTGGAATAACACCTACACCCTGCTTGCCGGGTGTACAGACGGTCAGTTTCCAGGAGTGGCAAAACTCATAAACCTGCACCACATTGAAACGGCGTGCCGCGAGAAAATGGACTCAGTTGATTTTCTCTGCGGCGATTTTAGCTGGAAGAGACGCTTTCGCCTGTCTGAACGACCGCTCTACCAGATGAACCTCATGCCGAGCAGGCAGGGCCAGCACCATTTCAACCAGCCTCATCTGAAGAGCGTTGCAAGTGGCTACTGAATCAAGAGTTCTTGTTGTCGGAACAACCCCCGATTACATAGATTGGATCCGGAACTCCTCTCCGGAGTCTGCGCTTTTTCTCACCGAAGAGCGCCTGCGCCGCACATCATCCGACCCGGCGCCTGAGCCCGGTGAAGAGGTGCTCTGCAGTCTTGAGGATACAAACACCGCCCGGTGGCTTGTCAGGGAGCATCTGCGGCGCTGGCGCATGAAACTCAGCGGTATTGTCTGCTACGATTGCGAATCGCTGCCCGCAGCTGCTGATCTGGCCAGTGAATTTGAACTCCCCTTTCCTCCAGCGGAGGCAATCAACAACTGCCGAAGTAAATACGACAGCAAGGTATTATGGAAAAAATACGGTGTCAGCTGCCCGGATTACAGGATGATTTCTTCTGCTGAAGAGGCCTGGGCCTTCATCGAGGAAAACAACGGGCCAGGTGTTCTCAAACCCGTCTACGGCAGCGGCAGTGAACTGACCTTTCATTGCCGCTCCAGAGAAGACTGTCGAAGAGCCGTAGATCATTTTTATGACAGACATCAGCACACCGCTCCTGTCAACGGTCTGAACGGACCAGAAAAGCCGCTTATGCTCGCAGAGAGCTGGATCAGCGGAAAAGAATACAGCTGTGATTTTCTGATAGAAGACGGGCGGGCTGAGGTGCTCAGGTTTACTGCAAAAATCAGCGCCCCGTCGGCACCGTTTGGCACAACCCTCGGCTACGCCATTGTACCTCCCCCGCCAGATACGGTAGCTTTCTGCTTGAGAGATGAGCTGTTAAAAGCAGCTGGTGCACTGGGGATAAAACGGGCCATCTGTATGACGGATTTCATGATAGGCGACAGCGGCATCTGTTTTCTGGAGATGACGCCGAGACTCGGGGGAGACTGCCTTCCGCACCTTGTTCGCAGCGTATACGGAGTCGACATGCTCGCGCTTGCCATGGACTTTGCCCGGGGCAGAGGGATCAGTCAGACACCCCCAGGCAGCAGCCGCGGAATCGGGCTGCGTATTTTCGCCGAGAAAGGGGGAGTTCTCCGCAATGTGGCAACGAGCTCCCTCGAAAATGATCCCCGTATCCTTGACCTCAAGGTAACCAGAAAAGCCGGTCACAAAATTACGCTACCTCCCCATGACTATGATTCCTGGCTCCTCGGTTATGTCATTTTCATACCCGATGAAGACGGTGACAGGGAACGCCAATGTTTCGCTATTAGAGAATCAATCCAGACGGAAATCTCCTGATGTCCACTGCACTCCATAAAGACAGGCTTGTCGGAAAACTGCAAAAACAACTCGACGACGACACCCCGCTGCTGCCGGAGAGCAGGCTGCACCAGTTCGTTGAACAGCACTTCGCGCAAAAAGAATCATTTCTGCGCCTCGCCCACAGGTATGACGAACCGCTCTACGTCCTCGATACAGAAATGCTCCGGCAGAGAGCCAGCAGGTTTCGCAAGGCATTTTTGCCTGTTCTGCCGGATACCGGTTACTACTATGCCGTCAAGAGCAATAACCATCCGGATGTTTCCAGGACCCTGATCTCGTCTGGTTTTGGCCTCGACGTCTCCAGCGACCAGGAACTGGGTATGGCCCTTTCACTGGGAGCGGAGGATATTGTTTTCAGCGGTCCCGGCAAGACCGATTCCGAGCTGAGAATGGCTGCAGAGAACAGCGACCGGGTTGCCGTACTGCTTGACAGTTTTACCGAACTGTACCGACTGCAGAAAATTGCCCAGGATCAGCGAAAACGCATTCGGGTCGGAATTCGACTTTCTACATCCTCAAGCGGACTCTGGCAGAAATTCGGCATTCCTGCCGAAGAACTCACCAGATTCTGCATTGCGGCATCAAGCTGTACGAATCTGTATTTCGAAGGAATTCAGTTCCACACAAGCTGGAACCTGAATCCCGAAAAGCAGACCCTCTTTATCGCCCAGTTGGGAACACTGCTTTCCAGCCTTCCCCGCTCCGTTCGGGATTCCATACAGTTCATCGATATTGGCGGCGGTTACTGGCCGGAACATGGAGAATGGCTGCAGTTTGCCGGAACAAAGAAAGGTGCAATCATCAAAGCTGCCCAGATGCAGCCGGAACGGGACCGAGAACACTATTACCTTTCTTCACAATCCATTGAATGCTTTGCGAAAACCTTGAGCGCAGCTATCGGCGAGCATCTTCTGACCATCAAGCCCTATCGTATCTGTTTTGAACCGGGGCGTTGGATATGCAATGACGCTATGCATCTCATTCTACGGGTCATGGACCTCAAGGGTGACGACATCGCCATTACCGACGCCGGCACCAACGCGGTTGGCTGGGAACGATTCGAGACAGATTATTGTCCAATTCTCAATCTAGACAGGCCGGCCCTTGAAGAGCATCCATGCACCATAATGGGTTCACTGTGCACGCCTCAGGATCTCTGGGGCTACAGTTACTGGGGAAAAGACCTGCAGATTGGCGATACACTGCTCATCCCGAACCAGGGGGCATACACCTACAGCCTGCGCCAGAACTTCATTAAGGCAGTTCCTCGTGTTGTTAGTATAACTAACTGATAATGTGTTTTTATTAAGTCATTGATGAGGAGAACTATGACAGCAATTACCCCTGATTTAAAAGATCAGATAACACCTGATGGTGGCCTTGCAGAGGTCGTTGCCTGCAGTTCGAAGATCTGTTTTATTGACGGTGAGAAGGGCAGGCTTCTTTACCGCGGTTACGATGTTGTTGAACTTGCAGAACGTTCAACGTTTGAAGAAGTCGCTTACCTGCTCTGGTTCGGACGCCTTCCGGGATTGACCGAGTTCCAGGCATTTCTGGATGGATTTACCGGCTCCATGGTTTTGCCGGTCGAAACGGTCATGATTCTCCGCATGTTTCCAAATGCGGCAAAACCGATGGAAGTATTGAGAACAGCGGTATCATCGCTTGGTCACTGGGATCCGGACAGCGGCAACACCCGGCTTGATGCGTGTCTGCGAAAAGCCCAGAGGATTACCGAGCGCATTCCGATGATCGTCGCCGCCCACCAGCGACTGCGGAACGGTCACGAACCCATCGCACCCCATCCCGATTGCGGCATCGCCTTTAATTTCTTGTACTCCCTCCAGGGAACGGAGCCTGATCCCGAGGTCGTGCGGGCAATGGATGTTGCCTTGATCCTGCACGCCGACCACGAACTCAATGCCTCGACGTTTTCCGCCCGTGTAACCGCTGCCACAATGGCCGATATCTATTCAGCGATGACCAGTGCCATCGGTACCCTGAAGGGTCCTCTGCATGGCGGTGCAAACGAGGAAGTAATTAAAATGCTAGAAGAAATAGAAACTCCGGAGAAGGCGAGGGACTGGGTCCTGGCCAGTCTGGCCGCAGGGAAAAAAATTGCCGGTTTCGGACATCGCGTCTATCGCTGTGAAGATCCGAGAGCCGGCGTCCTCAGGCGCTACGCGGAACAGATCGGGCAGAAGTATGAAGCGACACGGATGCTGGGCATTGCCGAAGAAGTCAGACGCACCATGCTCGAGCATACCAAGGTTTTTCCCAACGTCGACTTTTACTCCGCGGTGCTCTACCATGCCGTCGGCATTCCAAGGGAACTTTACACGCCATTGTTTGCGATCAGCCGGGCTGTCGGCTGGACTGCACACATTCTCGAGCAGTGGAAGAATAACCGGCTCATTCGTCCGAGCGCGGAATACATTGGAGCTGTCGCGCTCGACTATGTCGATATGGGCTCAAGGACACCCTGAGCTGCCACCGCGTTCACTGGTGTGAAATCGTCTCAAAACGATCCGGCGGCTTAAAGTCCCAGTGCATATCTCTGAGGTAATCAGCGGCATCTACGGCCTTTGCCTGCTCAATCAGCGCAACAAACGTCTTGTGTTCCTGCAGATTTTTTTGGTTCCAGACCCTGCCGTAATTTCGTTTCGGAAAATCATAGAGCTGCATTTTTAGATTCTTCACATACCTGAGCATACGATGATTGTCAGACAGGCCCAGAAAGACATCATGAAAATCGATGTTTGCCTGATTATGGGCAATAATATCATTTTCTGTCAGGGCCGTTTCTATGATTCGGTTACATGATTTCATCCGCTCTATTTCTGTCTTGCCGATCTTTTCGAAAACCGAGAGAATGACACGGGATTCGATACCGCCCAGTATTTCATAGATGTCTTTCACATCATTCATGGTGAGGACGTTGATCTTTACCCCGCGCTGGGGCTGGATAGAAACAAATCCTTGTTCCTGCAGGAGGAGGAGCGCTTCGCGCAGCGGAGTCCGGCTCACCCCCAATTCTTTGATCATTGTGTTGACGCTGATTGAAGCTCCAGGCTCAAGAACTCCCCTGCGCATCTGTTTCTGGAGGTAGTCGTAAACCTGAACCCTGAGCAGGTGGTTGCCACCGCCTGTTTCATTGAACATAGAGCGCTTCTTTTCTTGAATTTAAATCACTGCCAGGCTGCGGCCAGCTGAAAGACCACTGCCTGGCACTATTCCCTGCTGCCTATTGGGCAACACAGCTTCTCACGGATTTGTCAGCTGCGGTTTTCTGCCCTTCTGCGTTGACACCCTCAGGGGGCGCAACCCGGATCGTCGCCACTTTATTCTGGGTGAAGAAGTCAATCCCATCCTTGCCCTGGACCTTGTCGGTACCGAGGTGAGAGTCTTTTATGCCGCCGAAAGGCAGATACGGATGAGGCGCACAGACACCGACGTTGACACCGACCATGCCGACATTTGCTTCGCTGATGAAGGTTTCCGCGTAATACTGGTTCTGCGTGAAGATACAGGCGCCATTGCCGAATTTCTGCTGCCTGATCAGTTGCAGCGCGTCATCGAGGTCCTTGATCTTCATGATGGAGACAACCGGCCCGAAGATTTCTTCCTGGGCAATTCTTCTGCAGGGAGTGACATCCGTAAAGATGGTGGGGCCGACAAAGTAACCGTTTTTATTTTTTTCAGGCAGTTTCGGGTTGCGTCCATCCAGAACAAGCTTGGAGCCCTGCTCGACACCTGTTTCGATGTACTGCTCGATATTTTTTTTCGCTTTTGCCGAAATCACCGGACCCATATAGACATCGGGGTCCAGTGCATCCCCGACGACAACTTTTTTGGAGGCCTCGAGCACCCGTTCAATTAATTCGTCGTAGATTTCAGGAACGGCCGCAACAATCGAACCGGCCAGACAGCGCTGTCCGGCAGAGCCGTAGCAGGAGTGAATGAAATTGTCGATAAAGACATCCCAGTTCACGTCTTCCATGGCGACAAGATAATTTTTTGCGCCACCGAGCAGCATGCTGCGTTTGCCCCCGCGCCCGCAGGCCTCTGCCATTTTCTTTGCGGTCGGCGTAGAGCCGACGAGGCAGACGCCGCTCATCTTGTCATTTTCATACCAGGTTCCGGGTATTGAGCGATTCCCGTGAATGATGTTGATGACGCCTTTGGGCAGACCGATGTCATTGAACAGATCACCCATTTTCTGCATGAAAAGCGGCGATTGTGTTGAAGGCTTATAAATAAAGGTGTTCCCCACTCCTATTGCATAGGGCACAAACCAGCCGAAAACAAGGGCGGGGAAATTAAATGGCGCGACACCGCCGAAAACTCCCAACGACTGCTTGACCACCCGACCGTTGATATTATTGGCGATGCCGTCGAGCATCTCACCCTGCAGCAGGGTCGGTATGGAGCAGGAAGCCTCTATAATCTCGATGACCCGCCTGATCTCACCCCGGGCCTCACTGATATGTTTTGCCTGGTCAACGGCAATCGATGTGGCGAGGTCTTCTTCGCTGTCAACCATCGCCTGGCGCATGTCAAAAAGATAACCGACCCGTTTGCTCACCGACATCTTCCGCCAGCTGCCATAGGCAGCATAGGCTGAGTCAACGGCTGCCAGGGAGGTCTGATCGGAAGAGAGCGGAACCTCCCCAATTTTTTCACCGGTTGAAGGATTGTAGAGCGCTACGTACTCAACTCCTGTTTCTTCCTGCCACTCGCCATCAATAAAGTTTTTGATTCTGGTACATTCCTTTTTACTCATGATACCCGCTCCTCTTCAAAGTTTGTGCGAACCTGTCTCCATGAACCTATTCGGAAAACGCCTGCTGCTCTGTGCAGAAGCGTACTGATATACTAATATATTAGTGGTGAAATTTTTGTCAAGATTAATCGAAACGAGATGCAGCATTGGAAAAAAACGATAAAAAAAGGCGTATAACCTTTTTTATAACAAGGTTATACGCCCGACACGCACAAACGTTAGGCGTGTTTTTTACATTACAGCGCAGATAAGGGCCTAGAGTTCACCAATGTCTGTCAGAAACTCTTTCCACAGTTCCACACCTTTTGCAGAACGCTCTGATTTTTCCGCTACTTTCGGCCATACATCGGAAATTGCCTTGGCACGCATGCGCTTTACTTCCTCAGGGGCAAGCGTGATAACCTCCCCGCCCGCATCTTTGAGGATCTGCAGTGCTTCTTCAACACCCTGCAGATGCATCCTGCTCGTTTCGAAATAACTCGGCATGAATATCGAGTTGATTTTATCTCTCTGCCACTGGTTCAGTGCGTTCCACTTGTCGAGATTTACATAAATCTCCTGGTGCTGGGAAGGACACCAACCCGGCATGATTGCATACTTGATAACCTCGTGAAAGGCCATGTCGTCAATACCACCGGTATCCCAGTAGGTACCGTCAATGGTGCCGAGCTTGATGGCTGTGTAAATATCTCCACCGCCCATGGATACAGGAGCCCCGCCCATGGCAGCATGGAACAGCGCATGCGGTCCGCCGGCTCTCATCTTCTTGCCGGCAAGATCTTCCAGCTTGTTTACCGGGAACTTGGTGAACATGGCGTTTGGTCCCTGGCTGGTCCAGCCGACCCACTGGAGGTTCCTGTCATTGGCTGCGGCCTGGACAAGGTCACCAATGCGGTACTTGGGATCGCCGAACATGGCTGCCCAGGATTCAAAATAGTTGTTAGCGCCCATTGCCATGCCGAAAGCCAGCATGCCTTCCGGCATGTCGCCGCCGTATACGGTTGCCCAGCCGGCATAGACGTCAATCATGCCCGCAGCGGTGGCACCGAACGCCTCTGAGCCGCTGGTAATCGCACCGGCCGGCTGCAACTCGATTTGAATTGATCCTTCGGTTGCCTCTTCAACCATCTTGATCCAGGGAACGATGCCATTTGCCCAGCCGGCATCCGAGGAGTCAAAACATGGCTGGAATACCCATTTTGTCACTTTATCCGGCTTCCCGTACTCTTCTGCGGCCATGGCAGCGCCGGTACCTGCAATCATTGCGGTTGCAGCAAAGGCGGCAACAAGTTTCATCAAACGTTTTTTCATTACTTTCTCCTCCTGTATCGCTCGGGTTTGTTGTTTCTGGCTAAGGCAAAGGACTCACAATTGAGAACTTCGCCGCTCGACAATAGAATACTATAAACATTGAGATGCCGTTCTTGAACGGGCACCTGAATATTTAACTGTGCCTTTTTCCTGAAATGACCGTGCGAATGTCATTAACGAGTTTCTTTAAGACCACCAGCAGCATGATGACACCGGAAATCGGTATAAAAACTTTCAGCGGGTAAATAGGAATGGGAATGCTTGTCGGCGTCACCTGCTTCAACTTGATCGACAGTAAAGCCGCCGTTGTACCTTTCCAGATCAGCACCGAAAGGAACAGAAAGGTAAAGACAACGGTAATGATATCGCAGATGGCTTTCTTTCGCGGCGTGAAGTTGGCATAAAAAAGATCCAGCTTCACAAAGGCATCGTCATTGAGTGCATAAACCCCGCCGACGCAGGCCATCAAAACCATGGCCACCTGGACGGTCGTCGATATCCACTGGGAGGGGTTGTTCAGTATGTACCTTAAAAACACATCGGTCACCCCAAGGATCATACAGTACAGCAGAAGAACCCAGCCGATTTTCCCCATTACCTGGGCGATCCTGTCAATGACGTTTTCTGTCATGCTCCAAATTTTCATTCCAACCTCCTGCACTGTCGGCACTTTTTTCTTCAGCGATATACCCCCGGACTCCGGGAATATCCTTACTGTTTATGAAATCTCCAGACGTCCTGAAAAAGACGGGACCACTCCTATTTCAATTTTTCAGGCAGCCAGGTTGCGATTTCCGGGAAGATATAGACCAGCGCCAGACCGAGGAGCTGGAGGCAGATAAACGGTCCGACCGACTTGTAAACGTCACCCATGCTCACATTCGGCGGCAATACGCTTTTCAGCCAGAACAGAACGAAGCCGAACGGCGGCGTCAGGTAGGCGATCTGGATATTGACGATAAACAGAACGCCGAACCATAGTTTGTCTATCCCGAGCTCATTGATGATGGGGATGTAAAGCGGGGTGCAGAGCATGATTATCGCCCAGTCATCCATGACCATGCCAAGGAGAAGAATAATAAACATCATCATCAGCAGGACACCGTTTTGACCGCCCGGCATTCCCAGCACCAATGAGGTCACCAGCTCCTGGCATCCCAATGAGTTAAAGATGTTCAGGTAGATATTCGCACCGATAAGAATCCACAGCCCCATGCCGGTAAGCTTGACCGTCGTATCGAGTGAATCCTTCAGGACCTGCCAGGTCAGTTTCCGGTAAATGATATTGATGACAAAGGCGCCGGTTGCCCCGAATGCTGCCGCTTCGGACGGGGTCGCAATGCCACCCCAGATGGCCCCGAGAACGAGCAGTATCAAGACCATGAACGGCCAGATATTAAGCAGTGCCTGCACCTTTTCTGCGGGAGTGAATTTTTCGTCAGCAGGCAGTGCCGGTCCCATGTGCGGCTGTATCCTGCACCGTATCCCGATATAGATGATATAGAAGGAGGCCAGCATCAACCCGGGAATGAGTCCGCCCAGAAAGAGGCCTCCAATCGACACCTTGGCAAGGAGTCCGTAAAAGATGAATGGTACACTCGGCGGTATCAGCGCTCCGAGTGCTCCGCCGGAGCCAATGGAGCCAATCGCGATGGCCCTGTTGTACTGGTATTTCATCATCGAAGGGTAGGCGATCTGCCCCATGGTTATCGTGGCCGGCGGGGTAATCCCGGTAATCGCGGCAAAGATGGTGCAGACCATGACGGTGCCCATGGCGAGTCCGCCGGCAACGTGGCCGATTAATTTGTAGACCGCGTCATAGGCGGCCTCGGCGATACCTGAAAATCGGATCAGGCTCCCCATGAAGAGAAACAGGGGGACGGTTACCAGGACATTGTTCCATGGCGTGTAGTAAAAGGCGCTCGGTATGGCGAGCAGGGATCGGGGTTCGAGCAGAGCTGCAAAAATGACTGCGGTGCCTCCCAACCCCAGTGCAACAGGCAGTCCAAGGAATAAAGAAATAAACAGGCAGCCAAAATACAGAAAGGTTATAAGCTCGATACTCACGGTTTCTCCCTTTGATTATGTGTTCTTTATCCGGCTATAGTGAACTCTCTGGCATTTAAGTTAAAAAAAACAAACGTGTATTGTCGCCTATTAATACAATGAGAATGGTGCTGTAGCAAATGAAATTCTTTCCGCAGGGCTATTTGACCGCTCTTTCAGGCCGTCATTTCAATCAGCTTTTTTCCGGCCGGCACCTTCAGCGGTGATTGCAGCTCATTTTACATTCGCACTGCAGCAACCTGTGAAGCCTCAGTTCTGCCGCGTGTTTTTACGGCTGTTTCACGTTGTAAAACTGATAAATATATTGTTTCTGGGTTTCAAACGACCAGTGGACTTCTTCAAGTACACGGGCAGCTCCCTCACCATCTTTCCTTTTGAGACATTTGATAAACTGCGCATGTTCGGCACAATTACGCAACTCCCATTCGGCGATGAAATTATGGCGGGGAAAATCATAGAGACGATGCTTGATCGGTAAAATAAATTCTTTCAACATCCTGTTGCTGGATACAGCAAGATAGGTATTGTGGAATTCAAGGTTGCTTTCAAAAAGGTTGGAGAAGTCACCGGATTGTATTTCCGAGCTCATTTTCTCATTCAGAACTTCCAGTTTCTCTATTTGTGAAGCACTGATATTGTCGATGTTTTTCCTGATCATGTGAGACTCTGCAAGACCGATAGCGTCATAGGCATTCCTGACATCCTCGATAGTGAGTTCATTGACAAGCACTCCCCGGCGCGGCAGAATCGTCACGAACCCTTCACATTCCAGATGGATCAAGGCATCTCTCAAGGGTGTTTTGCTGATACCGAGCTGCTCGGCAATCTCCCCGATATTGATGGTACTTCCAGGGGTCAGACCGCCATTGTTCATCTGCCGCCGGAGATGAGAATAGACGTGTTCACTTAAGGATTCATATTTGAGTGTTCTAACCATTTTACATCCGCACCCTGAAATTTGGTTCACCTGCCGGTGTCGCCACAGGCAGCGCAACGCGCCGCCACTTCCCCCCTGGGCAGGCAGTCTGTCGATACAAAAGGCCCTATCAGACAAACCATATACTCCTCTCATTACGTCTGCTGCTTGCGGCAGTATAGCTCCGCAGGCAGCAGACGTACGCTCAGGATCTACAGAAAGGTATCAACCGGGGTGTAATCAAGATCAAACGCCTCGGCAACGGCCTTGTACGTTATTTTTCCGTCAATAACATTGGCACCGAGCCTGATCTCCTTGTTGTCCTGCATCGCTTTTTTCCACCCCTTGTCGGCAATCTGCAGCGCATAGGGAAGGGTTGCGTTGGTGAGGGCGACGGTTGATGTCCGTGCGACTGCGCCGGGCATGTTGGCCACGCAATAGTGCACGACGCCATCAACGACAAAGGTCGGTTCTGCATGGGTTGTCGGCCTGGATGTCTCGATGCATCCGCCCTGGTCAATTGCCACATCAACGATTACCGAGCCATCCTTCATCTCGCTCAGCATATCCTTGGTGATCAGTTTCGGAGCTTTGGCACCGGGAATCAGCACCGCCCCGATCACCAGGTCAGCCTTGAGAACATATTCTCTTAAAATTGCCGGGTTGGACATGAGCGGTATGACATTGGCGGGCATGACGTCATCGAGATACGCCAGCCGCTCGAGATTGGTGTCGAGGATATAGACCAGGGCACCAAGTCCGGCAGCCATTTTTGCCGCATTAATACCGACAACACCGCCTCCGATCACAACGACGGTCCCCGGTGCAACCCCCTTCACACCACCGAGCAGAATGCCGCGCCCACCCTGGGGCATTTCAAGATATTTTGCTCCCTCCTGGGCAGCCATCCTGCCGGCCACTTCACTCATCGGTACCAGCAGCGGCAGGGATCCATCCTCTTTTTCGATTGTTTCATAAGCGATGTTGACTGATTTTGCCTTCATCAGCGCTCTTGTCTGCTGCTCATCTGCGGCAAGGTGCAGATAGGTAAAAACGATCTGGCCCTCGCGAATCAGATCGTATTCGGATGGCTGTGGTTCCTTTACGTGCATGACCATGTCGCAGGCGCCGAAAACTTCTGCAGGCGAGCCGACAATCACGGCTCCCGCGTCAGTATATTCAGCATCGGAAAAACCGGCTCCCGCGCCTGCCGAAGCCTCTACGACTACTTCGTGTCCCTTGGCGACCATTGTTGCTACACCTGACGGCACCATACAGACCCGTTTCTCCATTACTTTGATTTCTTTTAAGATTCCAACTTTCACGATGTGCCTCCATGGCTATAACTAGTATTCACGTTCATCAAGACCGATGCAATCAGACACCCTTTTCAATCGCTTTCCGGACGGCTGCAACAACAATATCCACCTGTTCTTTGGTGATGATCAGAGAGGGCGCAAAATTCATGACGGTATTGAGCCCGTCAAAACTGCTGTTTGTCCTGCCGACAATGACGTTTTCGGCCATGACATTAGCAATAAGCGTGGCCATCTCTTCTTCTGAAACAGGTTCTTTTGTTTTTTTGTCGCGCACAAACTCAATGCCGCAAAACAGCCCGACTCCCCTGACATCGCCGACCAGCGGCAAGGCTTTCAGCTCGTTTAGTTTCTCGAGCAGATACGCGCCGACAACCCTGCAGTTCTCGAGCAAATTCTCATCTTCTATAATTCGTGTCGACTCCAGCGCCGCAGCCATCGGTCCCGTGCAACCGCCATAAGTGCTTATGTCCCGAAAGAAATTCCATCTGGTTTGGGGATTAGACGGATCATTGAGAAAACAGTCGTAAACCTTTTGCTTGACCACCGTTGCAGAAAGCGGTTCGTAAGAGCTGGCCAGACCTTTCGCCATGGTAACAATATCAGGATCGACATCATAATGGTCGTGTCCCCAGAATTTGCCGGTTCGTCCAAAGCCACAAACCACCTCGTCGATAATCAGCCAGATGTCGTGCTTGTTACAGATATCCTGAATTACAGGAAAATATTCCTTTACCGGCGGAATGATGCCGCCGCCTGCGACAATCGGCTCGACGATCAGACCTCCAACGGTGTCGGCACCTTCCCTGGCGACGATATCTTCGACCGCCCGGGCGCATTCAATGTTGCAGCCAGGGTAGTTTTTTTCAAAAGGACAGCGGTAACAGCAGCAGTGGGGAATTTCTACGAATCCCTCAGGGAAGGGGCCAAAATCCTTCTTGCGCTGTATCTGACCGGTCGCACTCATTGCGCCAAGCGTCGCCCCGTGGTAGTCTCTGTCCCGGAACAGGATCTTGAATTTACCCTGACGCTCGGGAGAAACGTGGGAAGCCTGACGAACGAGTTTGAACGCTTTTTCATTGGCCTCCGAGCCGCTGTTTGAAAAATACACCTTGTCCAGGCGCGGCAGTTTCTCGAGCAGCTTTGCGGCAAATTTGATGGAGGGAATATTCCCGAATGCCCCGGCGAAATAGGGCATCTTTACCAGCTGGTCATAGACGGCCTTGGCTATGGACTCGCGACCATACCCGACCATTACACTCCAGACCCCGCCGGAGGTCACGTCAATGTACTCACGGCCACGTATGTCGGTAATAACAATGCCTTCGCCCTTGACGACAACCATCTGCTCCTTTGTTTCAAAAACCTTGTGCGGTTTCAGGTGGTGCCACAAATGTGTTTTGTCCCCTTTCACCATTTCTTCCGCGTCATACTCAAGCCAGTTTGTTTGTTTCATGACTGTCAATCCTCTCCTAGACGTGCGATCACCCTCTGCAACCGATTATGGTCACTGATGACAGATGACTGCGTAAAGTAATTTCCTCACACCTAATCTGCAGCAGGGAGAATGCCCCAGAACCTGCCTTCCCCCCGGCTCATTCGGTTCAGGCACCTTTCTGCGGACGCATATCTTTTTTATCAATGCCGGCAATGACCACCGGGGTTGTCATTGCGTCGCGACGAAACGGTTCACCCAGTTCCTTGTTCAGCACAACCTCGATAAACGTCGTTACGCCATCTTTCATCTGCGCTCGTACGGCCTCGCTGAGCGCGGCGGTCACCCCTTCCATCGTATCTACCTGCACACCTTTTACACCGCAGGCTTCAGCAATTTTAGCATACGACACCCGGGTATCGAGTTCGGTACCGACAAAATTGTCGGCATACCAGAGGGTGGTGTTTCGTTTTTCAGCTCCCCACTGGTAATTCCTGAAGATGATCATGGTAATCGGAGGCCAGCTGTCCCGTCCGCAGGAAACCATCTCGTTCATGGAAATCCCGAATGCACCGTCACCGGCCATACCGACGACCGCAAGATCAGGGCGCGCGACCTTGGCTCCGCAAATCGATGGAAAACCGTATCCGCACGGTCCAAACAGACCCGGGGAGAGGTACCTGCGGCCCTCTTCAAAGGTCGGATAGGCATTGCCGATCGCGCAATTGTTGCCGATATCCGAGGAAAGGATGACGTTTTCCGGTAAACTCTTTTTGATTGCCGTCCAGGCCTGGCGCGGAGACATCTTCTGGGGTTCGCTCGTGCGCGCCCGCTCGTTCCAGTTCGTACCCGGATCATCATTTTCATGCACGAGTGCGGCAAGTTCTTTCGCCCAGCTGGCTTTTGTTGCTGCAATTTTGCTCCGCCGCTGCTGACGGCCGTTATCTCCTGCGGTGTCTTTGAGGCGGGCGAGAATTCCCTGGGCAACCTTCTTGGCGTCACCGACGATTCCAACCGTTACCGGCTTGGTCAAACCGATGCGGTCAGGATTGATGTCTACCTGGATAATGGCGGCATCCTTTGGCCAGTAATCAATCCCGTACCCCGGTAGTGTTGAGAACGGATTTAACCGGGTGCCAAGAGCAAGGACCACATCTGCCTGAGCGATGAGTTCCATTCCCGCCTTTGAGCCATTGTAGCCAAGTGGCCCGGCAGACAGCGGATGACTTCCCGGAAACGCATCGTTGTGCTGGTAGCCGCAGCAAACCGGGGCGTCGAGGCGCTCAGCCAGTTGCATTGAGTCCTTTATGGCTCCGCCGAGCACGACGCCTGCTCCATTAAGAATAACCGGAAACGTTGCTTCAGATAACAGTTGGGCGGCCCGCTCGACCGCCTTCTCACCTCCGGCCGGCAATTCGAAATCGATAATGGCAGGAAGATCGATCTCGACGACCTTCGTGAAAAAATCACGGGGCACATTGATCTGTGCGGGAGCTGAAGCGCGCTTTGCCTTCATGATAACGCGATTGAGAACCTCTGCCATACGTGACGGGTCACGGACTTCCTCCTGGTAAGCTACCATATCTTTGAAAACCGCCAGCTGCTCGACTTCCTGAAAACCGCCCTGGCCGATTGTTTTGTTGGCTGCCTGCGGTGTAACGAGAAGCAGCGGTGTGTGGTTCCAGTAGGCTGTTTTGACGGGGGTTACAAAGTTGGTGATGCCCGGGCCATTCTGGGCGACCAGCATCGACATTTTGCCGGAAACCCGGGTGTAACCGTCTGACATCATGCCGGCGTTGCATTCATGGGCGCAGTCCCAGAACGTGATCCCCGCCTTGGGAAACAGATCGGAAATAGGCATCATTGCCGACCCGATTATGCCAAACGCATGCTCGATACCATGCATCTGCAGAACCTTTACAAATGCTTCCTCTGTGGTCATTTTCATTTTAGCCATGGTAGTTCCTCCTTATGTGATCCTGCCCATTGAAAACGTTCTGTACACCTGAGACCTGCAGACCAGTACCCTCTTTGATATCTGATATATCAGATATCAGTAACCTGTCAAGACAATTTTCAGGTCTGCGATACATTCCTGGTGTTTCTAGCAAACAACATTTGCCGTCCGTTTCTCTTCTCTACCGGCAGACAGCAAATCGACAGTATCTTTTGACATAAACTCTTCTTCTGTAATACAATCCAGACAAAACGTCAGAAGTAGTACCGCGGCCGGAAAAAAGCGGAGAGCGGAATTTAAACCCTGTAAAAGCAAGCTCATAAATGAAATCCAGACGCAAGGGGTTCCGATACGGCGATTTTGAGATTCCTGTGACCTTCAAGACGGCATACGGAGACGGTAACGCGCTGCTGGTAAATATTTCAACTGGTGGATGCTGTCTCAAAAAGGCTTTTCCCGGGTTGGAACCGGGCGACAGGTTTCTCCTCGCCGTAGCATTAGATGACATCACCGCACCTCTTGAAGCACGGGGTGTTGTCTTGCGGGTTGAGGGAGAATATGCTGCCGCCCGATTTGTCGTCATCTCGGATGGTACTCAAAATCAAATACGACTCCGTTTCGCTGAAATAATGCGAAACCAGTGACAATTCAGCTTTTTGATTCGATAATTTAGATGGAACAATTCATTGCCAGACAGCCAATATTAAATATACACCAGAAGCTTTTCGCCTATGAACTCCTCTATCGCGGCGCTCATGATTTTCTGCTCTCTGAGATCAGCGGCAACCGGGCAACGACCAATCTGCTGTCAAGCGCATTTCTGACCAAAGACATAAAAGAAATTTCCAGTCACCGACCCTGCTTTATCAATTTCACCCAGGACCTCATCGAAAAAAAGATCCCGCTCGCCTTTCCCGAGTCTCTTTTAATCATCGAGGTGCTTGAAGACGTAAAACCTGTGGAAAGCGTCATTTCGGCCTGCCGCGAAATGAAAAAGAAAGGGTATCGCATCGCTCTTGATGATTTTGTCTTCGATCGGAAGCTCGTCCCCCTGATAGAACTCGCCCATATCATTAAGATCGATGTTCGCCTGACGCCGCTTGACACGGTTTTGCAGACGATTAACAGGCTCTCTTCCTATAACGTCAAACTGCTCGCAGAAAAAGTCGAGACACGGCAGGAGTTTGACCTGGCCCTGAAACTCGGGTTTTCCTATTTTCAGGGCTACTATTTCAGCAAACCTGAAAATATCGGCATACAGGAACTTTCCTCAGCCAAGGTAAACATGTTGCGGCTGCTCTCCGAAGTTGCCAAAAAAACCACGACGCTCAACAAACTGCACGGGATTATTTCGTCCGATATCGCCATCAGTTATAAATTGCTGCGCTTCCTCAATTCCGCCTATTTTTATCGCCTGCAGAAGGTGAAGACAGTCCGGCATGCCATCGCCTATCTGGGCGAAACGGAACTTCGCCGCTTCCTGATGCTCGTTATTATTTCAGAATTCTGCTCCGATAAACCAGACGAACTGGTACGGCTCGTCCTGGTGAGAGCAAAATTTTGTGAACTTCTCGGAGAGGCAAGCCCGCATAATTCGCTTTCCTCCGAACTTTTCATGATGGGCCTCTTTTCCGCACTTGATACCATGCTCGATTCACCCATGGACCAAGTGATGGAAAAACTTCCTATCGGCGACCTGATAAAAACAGCGCTCACCAGTAAAACAGGGATATGTGCCCTTTTTCTGCAGACGGCCCTCGCCTTTGAGAGAAATGAACACGCTGCCATTGACAAGCTGGTTTCCGAGCTTGAAATTCCTCTAGCGGCTATCCGCGGCTCCTATCTCGAGGCAGTGAAATATGCCAATGGTCTGATTTGACCGTTCAGCACGTTATCATTGCCATCTGCAAACGCAGCCGAGGGGTTTGCGTACTGTCCGAAATACTGAAAGGTTCGAGCCGCACGCATCTTCGCAAGTCGCCTGCCCTGCACGTAAACGGCGACCGGGTCCGCCTGTTTACGGGCTGTTGAAAAAAGTGCTCATTGCCTCGCTGAAAAGAGTTATGCTTGTATAATTTTTCAAAATATCCTAGATAATAGCTGTTTTGTGTATATTCATGTGAGTTGAGAAACTACTCATTTTTTTTAATTTGTTAAAAGATCATTCTATTATGCTTCCCGATAGTCAGAGAATTGTCATTACCGGCGTTGGCCTTGTAGCACCCAATGCCAACAGTATTGGTGAATTTCGCCAGAAAGTGCTTCGCGGTGAGAGTAATATCCAGAATATCGATCTCAGGTATTTCGGCACAGCCCCGGCAGGGATCTGTTCTTTCGAAGAGACCAGATACCGCAAGAGAAAAGAGAATAAACGAGGGACACGGGCAGGGTGTCTGGCTGTTTATTGCGCCCACGAAGCCCTCGGGGATGCAGATCTGGCCATCGGTTCGTATCCGAGATCGAAAACCGGTGTCTATATCGGCCTTACTGAACATGGCACGGTAGAGACAGAAAACGAGATATATAATATAAAGGGCTTTGACTATAACGTCGATTACTGGACTCATCACCATAATCCCCGGACGGTACTCAATAACCCCGCCGGTGAAATAACCCTGAGCCTTGGAATTACCGGTCCGCATTACTCGATCGGGGCAGCCTGTGCCGCCGGCAACGCCTCGCTGATTCAGGGTGTGCAGATGCTGCGCCTGGGCGAAGTCGAGATGGCGCTCGTCGGCGGGGTCTCGGAATCGACTGGCTCGTTCGGTATTTTTGCAAGTTTCAAGGCACAGGGCGCGCTCGGCAGAGATGACGATCCTCGAAAAGCCAGCAAACCATTTGATCTGCACAGAAATGGTATCGTCATTTCCGAGGGAGCCTGCATCTATGTTCTCGAAACACTGGAAAATGCCCGCTCCCGCGGAGCAAAAATATACGCAGAGATTACCGGTTACGCGATGAACTCCGATGCCGCCGATTTTGTCCTGCCGCTTGCCGAAAGACAGGTTGAATGTATGAATCTTGCACTTGAAAGAGCTGATCTGAAACCGGCACAGATTGATATTGTCTCAACCCACGCAACCGGCACCAGGCAAGGCGATATCGAGGAGTGCCGGGCGATTAGGGAGGTCTTCAAGGACTGTCCGTCCACCTACGTCAACAATACCAAAAGCATCATAGGGCACGCCATGGGCGCCGCCGGCGTACTTGAGCTTGCGGCAAACCTCTCTGCCTTTGATGACAATCTCGTTCATCCCACGATCAATGTGACCGAGCTTGACCCGGAATGCGCACTTCCCAACCTGGTCCTGGATACACCGGTTCAACGTCCTTCCGTCTCTGCCATCCTCAATAATTCTTTTGGCATGGTTGGTATAAACTCGACCGTGATTGTCCAGAAAATAGTGCCTGGATCATGACTTTTTGTTAAAAAGGTAAAATAATCATGATAAAATTAAACGGAATGTGTTATAAAGACAGTTTTGCAAAAAACTATTCGAATGTTTTCGTGAATGAGAAGATTCAGCAGAAGCCAAATTAACTCACTGGTCGCCGGAGATCTACATGACACGTGATAGTATAAAAGACGTTATTATTGAAATTATTGAAGATATCGACGAAGATGCCGACTTCGACAATCTCGACCCTGAGCAGCCGCTGCGTGATCAGCTTGAGCTGGATTCTATGGATTTTCTTGATATTGTCATGGAATTAAGGAAACGCTACCAATTACAGGTTCCTGAAGAGGACTACCCGCAGCTGGCCACCTTATCGAGCTGCGTCAACTATCTAGAGCCGCTGCTGAAAAACGCCTGATTCGTGCATTCCAGGTTTCTTGTCATTGGTGCAGGGCTGTCCGGACTGGCAGCAGCCATTCGACTAGCAAGATTCAACGAAGATGTCCTCCTCATTGAAAAGCATACCAGAGCAGGAGGACTCAATTCCTATTACTACCGCAACAACCGTGTTTTTGAAACCGGTCTCCATGCGATAACCAATTATGCTCCAAGATCAAATAAGCACGCACCGCTCAACCGATTGCTGAGACAGCTGAAAATCAGCAGGGATGAACTCAGCATTCACCAGCAGATCAAGAGTGAAATTCATTTTTCAACCGGCCCTTCTCTTGTTTTTTCCAATCATTTTCAAGAATTGCTCAGCGAGATCGAAGACAAATTCGGTCCGGAAGCAGACGGGTTCTCACAACTTGTCGAACAGGTCAGAGAGTACGATCCGTTCCGTCCGGCTCCCTATATTTCTGCACGGCAGGTCCTGCAGTCGCTCATCACCAATCGACGTCTGGTTGACATGATTCTCTGCCCGCTGCTCTATTATGGCTCTAGCTGGGAAGATGATATCGACTTCAGTCAGTTTGTCATCATGTTCCGCTCAATTTTTCTGGAGGGTATGTTCAGGCCGGGGGGATCGATCAAACAATTTCTCGATCTTCTGCTGGGCAAACTCGAAGCGTTTGGCGGCAGGATCAGGCTCGGTTCCAGGGTTAAACATATTGCTCATACCGGCAACAAGGTAGAAGCTGTTGTCCTGGACAGCGATGAAGCGATAACCTGTGATTTTCTGATCAGTACCATCGGCTCGGAAGAAACCAAAATCCTGCTTGGCAAAAAACAGGAGGCTCCCACTGCCAATCGGCTCGGCTTCATCGAGAACATTTTTCAACTTCCTGTTTCCGCGCGTGCTGGCCTGCCGGCTGACCGAACCTGCATCTTCTACAATGAGGGGGAGCGTTTTTCTTACAGGAAACCTGCCGAAAGTGTCGACCTGTCAGGAGGGGTGATCTGTCTGCCCTTCAATTTTCAGGGTCTCGAAGATACGGGTGCTTTTATAGAAGTCCGTACCACGCATCTTGCCAATTTCGACATCTGGCATACAGTATCGTCTGAGCAGAGCCGTTATGAGGGGTTGAAGCAGGAAAAAGCACGGCTCTCTGCAGCCGTTGCAGAGAAGATTATCGGCCCGTTCTCTGATCAGGTCACATTCCAGGACACCTTTACCCCGATAACGATACAGCGCTACACCGGGAAAATTGAAGGCGCAATTTATGGCAGCCCAGACAAGATCAAAGATGGCAGGACCGCTTACCAGAATCTCATCATTGCCGGGACTGACCAGGGTTTTCTCGGAATAATCGGTTCCATGCTCAGCGGCGTATCGATGGTCAATCAACACATTTTATCGAAGCTCTAACAGCAGCGCAGACGATTCAACATGCCGACATCTCTCAATCGAGCCAAGAGTTCATACGACGTCATTGTCATCGGGTCCGGCCTGGGGGGGCTGACGTCCGCCAATCGTCTCGCCCATTCAGGTCACTCCGTACTCCTGCTCGAACATCACCACAGACTCGGCGGGCTGGCCACCTGGTTTAAAAGAAAAGGCCATATTTTTGATATTTCATTGCATGGATTTCCGTATGGCATGATAAAAACCTGCAAGAAATACTGGAACCGCAAGATCATGGATTCCATTGTCCAGTTGAAAGATATCGTTTTTGACAACCCTCAGTTTACCTTAAAAACAACATTCGACAGAACGGATTTCACCTCGATCCTTGAAAACCACTTCGGTATACGTCCCATCATTATCGAACGTTTTTTCCAACGGGTCACCGGCATGAATTTCTATGACGACCAGGCAATGACAACCCTGGAACTCTTTGAGGAATTTTTCCCGGGGCGC
Organism: Desulfocapsaceae bacterium; assembly: GCA_963674815.2. GTDB lineage: Bacteria > Desulfobacterota > Desulfobulbia > Desulfobulbales > Desulfocapsaceae > MADRE3. Next base: position 8,647 of record CAXXTV010000002.1, on the reverse strand, counting down.
AGCGACGTCCATCGTCTGCTGATGGAACCGATCACCTATGCCAACGGGTCCACCCTTGATGACCCGGCAATCACCTACGGCATTGTTTTTTCAAATTTCATGAACAAGGGCGTTTTCACTTTCGAAGGGGGTACCGACAAGCTCATTGCCCTGATGGAAGAGGAACTCGAGAAGAACGGGGTCACCATCTGTACTCGTGCAAAAGTCGACAGGATCGTGGTCGAAAAAGGCAAGGTTCGCGGGGTTGAGGCCAACGGGACCTTCATTTCGGCAGGTGCTGTCGTTTCCAACAGCGGCATTACCAACACGATCTACAATCTTACCGGCCGCGAGGCTTTCTCTGAATCATTTCTCGAGAAAGCCGACAAAATCAGAGTCAACACCTCCAGCGCGCAGGTCTATATCGGCATCAAAGAAACCTGCAGCATAGACCAAATCGGTGATCTCATTTTTACCTCACGTTCTCCGCAATTTGATTCTTCGGAACTGCTCGATGTGCATACCAGGTCCAAAACATTTTCAGTCTATTACCCAAAAACAAGACCCGGACACGATCGCTATACGGTGGTTGCCTCAATGAACAGCAGGTATGATGACTGGGTAAAGATGAGTGATCAGGAATACATAGCTGCCAAGCAAAATATGATTGACCGAACCATTACCGACCTGCAGCGCTATATAACTGACATAAAAACGAAAATCGACTGGGTCGAAGCGGCTACGCCGAGAACCTTTAACCGCTACACCCTGCATACCAAAGGATCATCATTCGGAACCAAGTTCGAAGGGCTTGATGTCTCTCGCTCCATCTTCAAAGAAATAAAAGGCTTATTTCATGTTGGGTCGGTCGGGATTATCATGTCCGGATGGCTCGGGGCGATCAATTACGGCGTCATTGTTGCTAACGATGTAGACAGTTATGTCAGAGGACTCTAAAACAAAACATACAATGGATCTTTTTTCAGGTCAAAAAGTGATTGTCACCGGGGCGACCCGGGGCATTGGCAAGGCTGTTTCCACAGCGTTCCTTGAACAGGGAGCGGTTGTTATCGGAATCTACGGAGGAAACCGGGAGGCAGCCCGTCAATTTGAGCAGGAATGCGAAGCGGCAGGTCGCGCCATTGCTCTTTTCTGCATCGATGTCTCAGATGAACAGGCCGTTACAACCTTTTTTACCCAGGTGGAGGCCGATTATGACTCGGTTGACATTCTGGTAAACTGCGCGGGAATTCGACGGGACTGTCTGACCGCATTGATGAAGCAGGACCAGTGGCAGTCGGTCATCGACACAAACCTGACCGGTACCTTCAACATGTGCCGCTCTGTGGTGCCCCTTATGCTCAAACACAAATACGGCAGAATTATCAATATAACCTCTCCGGTTTCTCATCTCGGTTTTCAGGGGCAGGCTAATTACGCAGCCTCAAAAGCCGGACAGATCGGCTTCACCAGAAGCCTAGCCAAGGAAACGGCGAGAAAAAAAATTACCGTAAATTGTGTTTCACCAGGATTCATTGACACAGATTTTATCAACGACTTATCTGCTGAGCAGGTGAGCACATACAAAAAAATGGTTCCGATGCGGAGATTTGGTCAGGTCGAAGAGGTTTCAAGTTCTATCCTCTTCCTCGCCTCTCCCCAGGCCTCCTATATCACCGGCGCCATTCTCGAGGTCAGCGGAGGACTCTGAAATGGATGATTCTACGATCATGTCGTTAATTCCTCACAGACCGCCTTTTCTGTGGGTTGACAGAATAATTGAAAAAACTGCTCACTCGATTGTCGCAGAGAAAAAAATACCTGAAAACCTTGATGTTTTCCAGGGGCACTACCCCGGGAACCCACTGATGCCCGGTGTTCTGCTCTGTGAATCAATTTTTCAGACCGGTGCCCTGCTCATCTCTGCACTTCTTGAAAAAAACGGCGCGTCAGAACAGGAAAAGGTACCGGTGCTGACCAAAATTGTCGGGGCCCGCTTCAAACGGCCGGTACTGCCGGGTGAAACGATCCAGTTGCGCGTCAGGCTGATCGAAACTATTTCATCTGTCTGTTTCTTTAAAGGCACCGCCCACGTCAATGGGGAGATGGCGGTGAAAACCGAGTTTTCCTGTGCTCTTGTATCCCCACGAATGTCGTCTATTTGAGACAAATAAACAATTGAGCTGACATACTATTTCAGGCTGTGATGGCGGTTGACCTTTTGGAAAAAAAGGGTAAAATTGGCTGGCTTGGGTAAAATGCCCCGGCAAAATCTCAGATGACTGTACCATTTCTTTTTCATCGATTTTTCAAAGGAATCTGCTGTGCAACTATCAATCACTCAAATGATCCTGCATGCCGGCCCTGTCGGACAGCTCGTCATGCTCCTGCTGCTGTTTTTTTCCATCGTCTCTTGGGCGATCATTTTCATGAAAGCCAGGCTTTTCAGAAACGTCAGGCTGGACTCCGAAGATTTTCTCGAATCATTCTGGAGCAGCAATAATCTCAATGAAGCCAGTGCCGCAGCCGAAGAATTCACCTTCAGCCCCGAGGCTACCGTTTTTACCACCGGCTTTTCCGAACTGAAAAAAATCAACAAGATCAGAAACCGTGGAGAAGGGGCTGCGCCGGAAACCCTCGAAATGCAGCTTGCCACCATGGATAATCTCAAACGAGCCCTGAGAAAGGCAGAGGATCAGCAGATCAACAAACTCGGCACCCTTCTCGCTTTTCTAGCAACTACAGGCAGTGCTGCCCCTTTTATCGGTCTTTTCGGCACCGTCTGGGGAATTATGGTCTCTTTTCACGATATCGGGCAGCGCGGCTCTGCCTCCCTTGCCGTCGTCGCCCCTGGCATCTCAGAAGCACTCGTCGCAACCGCTGCAGGACTTGCCGCTGCCATTCCTGCTGTTATATTTTTTAATTACTTTTCCAACAAGCTCTCTGACGTTCAATACAATATCCAGAGTTTCTCGACGGATTTTTTGAACCTAGTCGAGCGCGATCTCCTAAGCAGGGTACAGTAACGGTGACGCCATGGGACCTGTAAACGGAAATGGCCGTAAAAAGCTTGTTGCCGAGATCAACGTGACGCCGCTTGTCGACGTCATGCTCGTTCTGCTTATCATTTTCATGGTAACCGCTCCGATGATGACCCAGGGACTTGATGTTGATCTCCCCGAAACAACGACAAAGTCCCTGCGCCAGGAGGAGAATCCTATTGTCGTCACCATCGATAAAAAAGGTGAGATCAGTCTTGACAATTTTACGGTCAGCCAGAAAGTTCTCCTCCAGGAACTCAGTAAATATGGAACCGACGTCAAGGAGAAACCCATTTACCTGAAGGCCGACAAGTCGGTGGCCTATGGTATCGTGGTGTCAGTCATGGCTGACATAAAACAGGCGGGTTTCGATAAACTTGGCATGATAACGCAACCGACAGATAAAAAAGAATAACAGCGTGGCGAAGCAGTACAGTTTGACATACGACAGTTACGATAACTGGACGATACCGCTCAACCTGGCGATCGTCTTTCATATCCTCTTGGCTCTGAGTATTTTGTTTTTGCCGGGATTATTCAAGGCGCGACCCAAATATGAGGATATTTATACGGTTAACCTGATTGAGTTCAGCGAACCGGCTGTAGAACAGGCAGTTGCCTCCCCGCCGCAGCAGACGGCGCCTGAGCCGGAGCCTGTGATTGAACCGGTTAAAACTGAGGTGAAGGAGGTTGTCCTCGAGCCGGTCAAGACCGCTCCCGCTCCCCAGGAAATAAAAGCTGTTTCGATCAAGCCGTTGAAGAGAAAAATCAAGAAAGAGATCGTAGAGAAACCCGATCAGTCGAAGATAAAGCAGAATCAGCTGGATAAACTTGAGCGCCAGTCCATTGCCGAGGCGCTCAGGGCAGAAAAACTTGCCGCCGAGCAGGCACGCCTGGCAGCAGAAGAGGCTGAGCGGCAGCAGAAGCTGATGGAGCAGCAGCTGGCTGCCGTCAGGAACCAGGTGAGGAGCAGTCAGCAGAGCGCTGCCAGTCGACCGGCAGGACCCTCAGGGGCGAAATCGGCATTAATCACCCAATACTACGGCGCGATAATGAACCATGTGACCCAGTACTGGTCTTTACCGGAATTCAAGAACTGGGACCCGGGGCTGTCTGCCACTGTTGTAATCACCATCTCCACAAACGGCCGTATCGCCAAGCAGTTTTTTGAAAAACGTTCCGGTGATGCTGCCTATGATCAGTATGTCAGAAAAACCTTGCAAGATGCCGATCCACTGCCTCCCATTCCAGCAGCACTGCGGCAGGAACAGGTGGAGATCGGTTTAGTATTCAGACCCGGAAGCATCCAATAATTTTATTTAAATCGAGACAATGAAATCATCTCTTATTAGAAATGCGTTTTTCTTTTTCCTGGCCGCTCTCTTGATCCCTTCCGGCAGTTTTGCCCAGAGAGCCTACATTGACATATCAGCCCCGGAAGCACGGAAAATTATTTTTGCTGTTCCATGGTTTCAAAACAGTGACTTGGACAACGTCAAGCAGCAATATGGCCGCAACCTGTCTCAGAAACTTACAAACAGTCTTGAATTCCATGGAATTATAGAGGTCATTGCGACGGAAAAATACAGCGGCAGTGATGGCGCCGAATGGAAACGGCTCGGTGCCGATTTTGCCGTCATCGGCCAGTATTCCATTGACAAGGATATGATAAAGATGGAAATGCGTCTTCTCGATGTTTCGGCTGGCGATATGCTGATGGGGAAATCATACCAGGGCCCGGCAACCCAGACCAACGAAATGATCTATAAATTTACAGACGAAGTAATCCAGGAACTAACCGGAAAACCAGGTATCGCCTCAACCCAGATAGCTTTTGTCTCACAACCGGCAGACAAGCGGGAAAAAGAGATTTTCATCACCGACATACTGGGAAATAAACTCCGGCAGGTAACCAGACACCAGAATCTTGTTGTCTCTCCGCGCTTTTCAAGCGACGGGGTCTATCTCGCCTACTCGTCATACCACAGCGGTAACCAGAGCCTCTATATCACCGATCTCAGGCAGACAAAAACCACGCGGGCAATTTCCAAGCGAAAAGGAATGAATCTCGCCCCAGCCTGGTCCCCTGACGGCGAAAATCTCATCGTAACCCTGTCAAAAAACGGTAACCCGGATCTGTTCATGATCACCCGCTCGGGTGAGATCATCAAGCAGCTGACCGATAATGCCGGCATTAATGTCTCGCCGACCTACTCCCCTGACGGCAAACACATTGTTTTTGTGTCTGACAGAAGCCGAAAACCGCAGCTCTATTCCATGGAGCTGGCGACGGGAAGCATTCGCCGCCTGACCTACGAAGGATCTGAAAACGCTGAACCTTCCTGGTCACCGAGAGAAAATCTTGTCGTCTACAGCAGCCTCAGAAACGGCATTTACCAGCTTTGTACGCTCAACCCGTTCCAGGAAAATTCCGCAGTCCAGATTACCAAGGATCAGAGCCATCACGAGTCTCCTTCCTGGTCACCTGATGGTAATCAGATAATTTTCGCAAAAAGAGATGGCGATGGCCACAAGATCTATGGAATAATGAAGAATGGAAATTTTCAACGGATGTTGTTTTCTTTTCCCGGCAGTCAGACGTATCCGCGCTGGGCAGTAAAATACAACTAGAAACTTAAAAAATACTACACGAGCGGTCTCTCATGAACAAATCAGCCCTGATCTCACTTTTATTATCGTTCGCACTTTTGCCTCTGCTCGTCCAATGCGCTTCACAGGATGAGCTTAACCAGATCAATTACCAGCTAAGAATGCTCAATAAAAAAGTTGTCGAACTGGAAGCGACAACCGTGGACAACCTACAGAAACGGCAGGCGTCTTCGGCCAGCCAGATGGATCAGCTCTACCGTGAATTCCTGCAGTTCAAGAGCGACCTTGAAGAGACTGGCCACCTCAATCGGCGCCTGACCGAACAAAACAAGGAACTGGAAAATGCCTTTAAAAGCTACGCCAAAACCGAGGAAGAAAAGCGTGCCGCCGAACTGAAGCGTCTTGAACAGGAAATCGTTGAAAAAGATCGCAGTATCGGAAACCTGGCAGAACAGCTTAAACTCCAGCAGGACAACCTGAAGGCGATTCAGGATGCCCGGGTGGAAGAAGCAAAACGCAAGGCAGAAGCAGCGGCTCGGGCCGCGGCAGAGGCCAGGGCCAAGGCTGAGGCAGCGAGAAGTGCGAGTTCCGGCGTCCCGGCAAAAATCAGCGCCGATAAGCAAAAAACTGTTTTCACATCAGCAGCTGCCGGCCCTGCGGCTCCGGCAGCCGCGGCTGCTCCGGCAGTGGTTGAGACGAGCCGGACCGCCGTCGCTGCCTCGCCCCCTGCAGCGTCCCCTGCCCCTTCATCATCCGGCACTGCAGCCGATGATCTCTTTAAAAAAGGTGATTATCGTGAGGCATACAGAGCTTTTGAAGAATTGACCCGAAACCAGGAAAACTCCCAGGTGGCAATAAATGCCAGGTATATGATGGGCGAATGTTTGTTTGCTCTCAAGGAATATGACCAGGCAATCCTTGACTATCAGAACATCATCACGAACAACCCGTCAAGCGCCAAAGCTCCCGCTGCGATGCTTCGCCAGGGTATGGCATTTGAAAAACTCAATGACAGTGACACCGCCCGGATTCTCTACCAGAAGCTGATCGCCTCGTACAAAGATTCCCCGGAGGCCGCCCAGGCACAGCAGCTGATTAACAAGATGTAGTCGATCCCCTGTCTCCGTGGTCCCTTCGACAAAAAAAAGACTCGATCATATTCTTGTCGAAAACGGACTGGCCGAGACGCTGGAAGCAGCGGAACGGTTGATCAGGGCCGGCAGCGTCTACGTGGAAGAAGCGATAACCGACAAGCCGGGGACGCTCTTTCCGGCTGACGCAGCGATTCGCATCAAGGAAAAACCACCGTACGTTTCCCGCGGCGGCTTGAAGCTGCTGGGTGGCCTGCAGCACTTCGATATTAAACCCCAGGACTGGATTTGCGCTGATATCGGCGCTTCCAGCGGGGGATTCACCGACTGCCTCCTCCAGCAGGGGGCACGGCACGTATTCGCTGTTGATGTGGCCTACGGCCAGCTGCACTGGAGATTAAGAACAGACTCCAGGGTTACGGTTCACGAGCGCTTGAATATCAAAAACGTTTCTTCCTGCCATATCACCAGACCTCTTGATCTTGCCGTTTTTGACACCTCGTTTATTTCCCTGACGCAGGTGATTCCACCGGTTCTGCCCTTTTTCGGCCCAGTCATCAGAATCCTCGCCCTGATAAAACCTCAGTTCGAGCTTCCCAGGCATGAGATTCCGGCCGGGGGTGTCATCAGAGACCAGGGACTGCGCCTGAAAGCCGTTGTAAAGATAGAAACGTTCGCCACGTCCCTTGATCTGCAAACGGCAGGGGTGGTGCCTTCCACCATCAAGGGACCAAAAGGCAACCAGGAATATCTGATCTATTTAACACGTGGCTGATGTTCCGCAAGTTGATCATTTTTTCTCCAGACGTTCGATTAGGTCCAGGTAGTTTTCACTTTCATCTTTTATCTGCTGGGAAACGCTGGCGCTTTTTGCCACCTGTCTGAAATTTTCAGTAGCAAGCTTTAACTTTCCCTCGTAAAGGTTATATTTACCGAGATAAAATCTTGATTCCACTCCTTTGCCACTCTTCGCCATTATCTTGCCAATCTCAAAATAAACGGCAGAGTATTCGGGCATATCATACGACACATCGAAAAACATCTGTAATGCTCGCTCGCCATCCCCGGTCTTATTCAAAATATCTGCCAGATGAAAGGTTGCATACATATTAAACGGATCGTTCTGGACCGCCTGTTTCAAAATCGTTTTTGCCTGCTCAAGAGAACCCATTTCGGCGAGAACCAGCGCCCTGTCAACACTGAGAATCGGCTTGTCGGGCAATGCTTCAATTACCTTGTCCAGCAAATCAAGGGCGCGCTCGTGATTGTTTTCTTTCCTGTCGAGCTGGGACATGCCGTAGCGAGCCATGGCGACATCGAACGGTGATGATCTCGCATCACTTATCTTCCCGACAAAAAAATCGCGCGCCGTTCTGCTGTCCTTGCCAAGTGACATCAGCCGGTACTTAAACCTCAGGAAGGAAAAATCTTTTTCTGCAGGTCGCGCCAGCGGTGCCGCATGCTCGGCTTCGAGCAAACCCTCCACATAGTCGAGCCGCGCTTCGGGGTTTGGGTGAGTGAGGAGATATTGAGGTATCTGCCCCATTCGGTAGCGTGTAATCCGGCGCATCGTTTTCAGCATTTCCTTCTGGCTATAGGGGTCCCGGTGAAGATCGTTGAGCCATTTGTAGGCCAGAAGGTCAGCCTCGATCTCGTCTTCCCTGCTGAAATGCAGCTGCGCAGACTGTCCCGCCGCAAGCGACCCGGTAAAAAGGGCCTGGGCGGCGGCACCTCCGCCACCAAAAGCAATTGAGGCGAGCGCCAGGCCCAGAGAAGCAAAATTGACGATTTTCCCCTTCTGTATCCTTGAGGCCAGGTGCCGCTTGACCACATGACCGATCTCATGAGCCAAAACAGAGACGAGCTCATCCTCACTGTTCATGGATTCTATCAATTTCGTGTAGAAAAAGATTAGTCCCGAAGGCG
>CAXXTV010000001.1:0-42419 GCA_963674815.2 Desulfocapsaceae bacterium | reverse complement strand
TACCTTAAAGGATATCAACACCGAGTTGATGTTCCTGAATCTCGGACCGTCTCATCCGGCAACACACGGCGCTATCCGTATTCTCACGGCTCTTGATGGCGAAACCATCATGGCCAATGTCAATGAGATTGGTTATCTGCACCGGGGATTTGAAAAAACCGCTGAAAACAGGACCTATAACCAGGTTATCCCGTTGACTGACCGTTTGAATTACTGCTCGGCCCTGATGAACAACATTGCCTACGTCAAAGCGGTTGAATCCCTGGCTCGGGGTCGAAATTACCGAACGGGCCACGATAATGAGAGTGATCCTTTCCGAGTTTTTCAGGGTACAGGATCATCTTGTCTGTATCGCCGCAAACCTTGTCGATATGGGGGGCTTGACCAACTACTGGTATCTTTATAACGAGAAGGAAGCCTCCTACGATTTTATCAGCCGGCTTACCGGGGCGCGCCTGACCAGCTCGTTCACCAGGATTGGCGGGATGTATCGGGATTTCTACGACGGCTGGCAGGAAGACATGGAGTTTCAGCTGAAAGCGATTGAAAAAGGCGTTTCCGACTCCCTTGCCCTGGTCCTCCAGAACCGGATTGTCCATGACAGGACCCAGGGAACGTGCGTACTTTCCCCAGAAACGGCGCTTTCATATGGTTTCACCGGTCCGAACCTCAGGGCCTCCGGAGTTGCCTTTGACCTGAGAAAAGACAATCCCTACTACCATTACGAAGCCTTTGACTTCTCCATTCCGGTGGGGAGCAAGGGAGATATCTATGACCGGATGATGGTCCGCTTTGAAGAGATTTTCGAGAGCATCAAGATCATCCGTCAGGCGGTTAAAATGATCCCTGAAGGCCCTGTTTTCATAACTGATCACCGCTACGTGCTGCCCCCGAAAGAACAGGTCTATAACAAAATTGAGGGGCTCGCCAACCATTTCAAGCTGGTTTTCGAAGGAGTGAAGGTACCTGCGGGTGAGTGGTATGACAGCTATGAGGCCGCAAATGGTGAGCTTGGTTTTTATTTTGTCTCCGACGGGTCAGGCAAACCGTATAAATGCAAGGTGCGGCCCCCCTGCTTTTATGCCATGGGGGGGTTTCATGAAATGGTGGAGGGCGAAATGATCGCCGATGCGGTCATCAACCTTGGAAGCATCAACATCATTGGCGGGGAGCTTGACAGATGAGTGATCGTTCACAACTAATCATTACCGGCAAACCGTTTTCCTTTGACAGGGAGCGGGATGCCGAGTTCGAGCGCCTGGTGAAACGGTATCCTCTCCGGGAGTCGATGATCATGCCCGCACTCTGGCTGGCCCAGGACCAGGAGGGGTGGATCAGCGCCGAGGCGATCGAATATATCGCCGACCGGGTCGGCACCTATGCCGCCAAGGTTTTTGAGCTGGCTACCTTTTATACGATGTACCAGCTGAAACCGGTGGGCAGATACCATATCTGCGTGTGCAGAACGCTGTCCTGCTGGCTCCGTGACAAGCAGGACATCGTTGATTACCTGATGGACGAGGTCGGCATTGCCCCGGGCCAGGTGAGCGAGGACGGCAGGTTCAGCCTGGAGGAGGTTGAATGTCTTGGCCACTGCGGCACGGCACCGGTGGTGCAGATCAATGGTGAGTTTTATGAAGAGATGTCCGTTGAGAAGCTGAAAACGGTTCTGGCAGGGTTGGAATAAGGGAGAAACATGTCGATGGAAGTTAAAATTCTCAGCGAGAAGTTCGATATCAGAGATGCTCACCTGCTGGAGGTCGCCAAAAAGCACGGGGCCTACCAGACGCTGGATAAGCTTTTTGCCATGGAATCCGTGGAAGTCATCGAAGAAGTGAAGAACAGCGGCCTGAGGGGCAGGGGGGGGGCCGGTTTTCCCGCCGGCGTCAAGTGGAGTTTTCTACCCAAAGACCACGGCAAGCCGGTCTACCTTGCCGTGAATTCAGATGAATCCGAGCCGGCAACATTCAAGGACCGCTCTATTCTCGTGCGCGACCCCCATATGCTCATCGAGGGGATCATCATCTGCTGCTACGCCATTGGCTGTCATGATTGCTATATCTACATTCGTGGGGAATACACCTCACAGACGAAAATTCTGCAGACGGCAATCGATGAGGCCTATGGGACGGGGTATCTCGGAGATAAAGTTGCAGGCCGCGATTTCCGCCTTGATGTGACCGTCCACAGAGGCGCTGGTGCCTACATCTGCGGTGAAGAAACGGCACTGCTTGAATCGATCGAGGGTAAAAAGGGGCAGCCGAGGAGCAAGCCGCCCTTTCCGGCAGTTGTCGGTCTCTACGACTCCCCGACGATCATCAACAATGTGCAGTCCATAGCTTCTCTGCCGTTTATCATCGAAAGAGGGGCGGAGGCCTACAGGGCCTACGGTACGGAAAAAAGTCCGGGCACCCATCTGTTCGGGATTTCCGGGCATGTTGAAAAACCGGGCCTGTATGAACTGCCGCTGGGACTGCCGCTGATGGACGTCATTGAAAACGTCGCCGGCGGTGTCTGGAAGGGCCGGGCACTGAAAGGGATTATTCCCGGGGGAAGTTCAACACCTGTCCTGACCGTCGAAGAAGCCAAAACGGTAACGCTTGATTATGAATCGATGGCCGAACACAAGACCATGTTCGGCTCCGGCGGTATCGTTGTTCTTGATGAAACGGTAGACATGGTAAAACTGGTCGAGAATCTCATTTATTTTTATCACCACGAGTCATGCGGCCAGTGTACCCCCTGCCGGGAGGGACTGGGGTGGATGTTGAAGATCGTCAAAAAACTGCTGGCCGGCGACGGCACGGCGGATGATATCGACCTGCTCCTCGAGCTCTGCGACAATATCGAAATGAAGACCGTCTGTGTTCTTTCAGCTGCCTGTACGATGCCGGTGCGCAGTTATCTGAATAAATTCCGACACGAGTTTGAGGCCTATGCGGTTGACAGGTCCACGGCTCAATAATATCCGCATGATCAATAGGATGACCAATGGCTGAGATGGTGAAACTTTTTGTAAACGGGCAGGAGGTTGAGGTTGAGTCTGGAAAGAACCTCATAGACGCACTTGCTGTCGTTGGTATAGAGATCCCGCATTTCTGCTATCATCCGGCGCTGGGAGCGGATGGCAACTGCAGGATGTGCCTGGTCGGCATCGAAGACGGTCGGCCGCCCCTCGTTCCTGCCTGCAAGACGCCGGCCCTGCAGGGCATGAAAGTGCAGCTGGACACCGATTACATCAAAAAAATCCAGCGTGACATACTCGAGTTTGAATTGATTAATCATCCTGTCGACTGTCCGATCTGTGACCAGGCAGGGGAATGCGATCTTCAGGATTATTACATGACCTACAGCCTCGAGGACAGCCGGATGAGCGTTCCCCAGGTAACCAAAGGAAAGAAAATGGATTTTGGTTGCGGGGTCGTTCATGATCAGGAGCGCTGTGTCCTCTGCGCGAGATGCGTCAGGTTTACCCGCCAGATCACCGGGACAGGTGAGCTTGGCATTGTCAACAGAACCGATGCCGCCCGGGTAGCGATCTTTCCCGGCAGGCCACTTGATAACCGCTATGCCCTCAATATTGTCGACATCTGTCCGGTCGGGGCGATGACCAGTAAGGACTTCAGGTTCAAGCAGCGCGCCTGGTTTCTGAAACGCGACGAAGGCATCTGCCACGGCTGCAGCAGGGGGTGCAGTATCTATATCGATCATCACCGGGAAAAATACAAGGATGATGTCATCTATCGTTTCAGGGCGCGGAAGAACCTGCTGGTCAACGGTTATTTTATCTGCGACGAGGGGCGGTTGAGTTATCATCGCGAAAATGATCAGCGCCAGACCCAGACGATTGTAGACGGTGCCGCTGTCTCGTTTGAAGCGGGGATCAGCGCCATCCTTGACCGGCTGGGACGGGCAAAACAACCGCTGATGCTCGTCTCCCCTGATGCAACGCTTGGCCAGATGTGGGCGGTTAAACGGCTGGCCGACCTCTATGGGGCCGATCTTTCAGGCTACAGCGATGCCTATGTGATACCGGGGAGCGGTGACGACTACCTGATCAACGACGACAAGGCGGCAAACCGCAGAGGGCTTGACCTGCTTGAAATCGAGCGGGATAAGGCTTCATTCCGCGCAGCCCTCGAGACGTGCGATCTCTTCATCAATTTTGACAACGACCTCTTCTTTACCGACGTCAATGATGATCTCAAAGAGCTGCTCGAGGCCAGCGAATCGATTGCTGTCTGCAGCCATGCCCTGCCGGCGTTCTCCTCTTCTGCCATTGTTCTGCCGACCGCTTCATACAGTGAATACGACGGGGTTGTGGTCAACGAAGACGGGGTTCTGCAGCGTTTCAGCAAGGCCGTGTACAAAAATGAAGACCCGGAGGATATCGTTGAAATAACCAGGTTGCTGGGAGGAGCCATAACCGACTGGACACGTTCCTGGCCCGGTATCAGGCAGTCGGTTCCGCTGCTCTCTGACGTCCGCCCGGAACAGATTCCTGCTGAAGGATTAACATTAGCGGAAAGCGAGGATTCCAATGTCGGCTCTTGATGTATTGATGGTAGTGATCAGGGTTGCATTCGGTGCTTTTGTACCGCTGAGTTTCGTGGCGGTGCTGGTCTGGATGGAGCGACGCGGGGCCGGTTTTTTTCAGGATCGTGCCGGTCCAAACCGCTGTAATTTCAAGGGATTCAGGGCTGCCGGCTTGATTCAGAACCTGGCGGATGGGGTAAAGCTGGTCTTCAAGGAAGACGTGGTGCCTGGGCATATCAAGCACAAATTTTATTTCATTCTGGCGCCGATGCTGGTGTTCATCACGGCGATGCTCTGCTTTGCCGTCATCCCCTTTGCCGACATCCTGACGATCAGCGGCAGGGATTACGTGATGCAGGCCGTTCCGACGGATGTCGGCATTCTCTGGTTCCTGGCTGTTGTCGGCTTCGGCGTCTACGGAATCATCCTTGCTGGCTGGTCCTCCCACAACAAGTACGGTGTCCTTGGCGGTCTCCGGGCGGCTGCTCAGGTGATCAGTTACGAGATCCCGATGGGGCTCGCCCTGGTCAGCCTGCTTGCCGTATACGGGACGGTCAACCTGACGGAGATGGCGCAGTATCAGGGGCAGCTGCTCTTTGGGTTTATTCCGATGTGGGGTGTTTTCCTGCAGCCGGTCGGCGTGGTTATCTTTATCGTTGCCGCATTTGCTGAGACCAACCGGACGCCGTTTGACCTCGCCGAGGGGGAAAGCGAGATCGTTGCAGGCTTTCACGTTGAGTACAGCGCCATGAAGTTCGCCCTTTTCTTCCTCGGCGAATATGTGGCCATGTTTGTCTCAAGCGCGCTGATTGTAACCCTGTATTTCGGCAGTTACCAGATCCCCTGGCTGGCAACGGAGACTCTGGTGGCCAATGCCGGGGCAGTCGTCGTCCTGCTGATGATCGTCATCCCGGTGATCACCTATTTTTTCACGGGCTGGATCAAGAAGAATAATCGCAGTCATTATCATCGTCCGAATGACCCGCGGGTTCGCGAGGCCAATGTCTACAGGGTGATTCTCTGGATGGCCGTTATCCTGCTCGAAGTGGTGCTGGTCGGTTATCTGCTTTTCTCGGCAGGCGATACCGCCGACCGGATTCTGGTGGCCCTGCTTCAGGTTGTCACCTTTTTAATCAAGACAACGATGATGTGTTTTGTCTACATCTGGGTCAGGTGGACGCTGCCGCGGTTCCGCTATGATCAGCTGCAGAAAATAGGCTGGGAGAAACTCATGCCGCTGGCGCTTTTGAATATCTTCATCACCAGCGCTGTCATTGTCTCGTTTGGGTAAAAGGATTGTCATGGGTGCAAAAGTCAGAGTCGTAGAACGCAAAGGGCGGACCTTCCTGGAACAGGTCTATCTTGTCGAGGTCGCCAAGGGAATGATCGTCACGCTCGGCCATTTCTTCCGGAACCTGCTTGATAACTCGCGGTTGTATGTCCGCCACTATCCCGAGGTGAGACCGGAAATTCCACCGCGCTGGCGGGGCCGGCACCGGTTGACGAAACATGCTGACGGAACGGTCAAGTGCGTGGCCTGTTTCATGTGCCAGACAAACTGCCCGTCCGACTGCATCATGATCGAGGCCGGCGAGCGGTTCGATGACAAATCGGAAAAACTGCCGGTCCGCTTCGATATTGACCTGCTGGAATGCATCTACTGCGGGTACTGCGTGGAAGCCTGCCCGATGGATGCGATTCGCATGGATACGGGAATATTCTCGATAACCAGCAATAACCGCAGCTCAATGGTAATCGGGCTCGAAGAGCTGCTCGAGACCCCGGGAGCATTTGAAGAACAGGAATACCAGAAGGGGGCTCGTTAAGACCATGACATCGACACTCTTGTTTTTTGGCTTCGGGTTACTGTCGGTTCTGGGGGCGCTGGGGCTGATCCTTTTCAGGCACCCGATGAACGGTGCCATGAGTTTTGTCGTGACGCTGATTTCTCTGGCCGGCCTTTATGCGCTTCTCTCTGCCAAGCTGATTTTTGCCATTCAGCTGATTGTCTATGCAGGCGCTATCATGTCCCTGATCCTCTTTATCATCATGTTTCTCAACATCCAGGAACGTGATTTGCCCGCGGAGGACGGCAGGTGGTTTTACCTGGCCGGAGGTGTTGCCGTGATTGCTCCGATCACTATTCTGCTGCTCAAGGCGGTGAAGTCGCTGCCGGGCGGCGATACGGTGATTGTCGGAGGAGGATTCGGCGGCGTGAAAGAAGTCGGCGTGCTGCTCTTCAGGGAGTGGCTGCTGCCTTTTGAAATCGTTTCAATTCTGCTGCTGGTGGCACTTGTCGGTGCTGTCGTTCTTGCCGGCAAGAGGGAGGTGAAGCGGTGATCCTGAATTATCTCTCCCTGAGTGTTATCCTGTTTTGCCTCGGCATACTCGGGGTAATTTCCCGCCGGAACGTTTTTACCGTTTTCATGGCGATCGAGCTGATGCTCAATGCGGCCAACCTGGCCTTTGTCACCCTCGCCCGTCTCCATGAAAGCATGGACGGCCATGTCCTGGCCCTGATGGTCATGGCTGTTGCCGCGGCTGAGGCGGCACTGGCGCTGGCCGTGGTAATCCTCCTTCACAAGCATAAAGGCAAGCTGGACACCAATGTCTTCAGCCTGCTCAAGGGGTGATCAGATGGAACAGACGGCAACCTACCTGGCTTATATTCCCCTCCTGCCGCTCGGCGGTGCGCTTGTTCTCGGCATCCTGCACCTGGCAACCTGCCAGCAAAAGAAAATCTCGGAAAAGGTTTTCGGGATTCTCGGCTGTATCGGCCCGATTCTTTCTTTTCTGCTCGCGCTCAGGGTATTTTTTACGCTCAAGGGACTGGCGGCGGAAGAGCGAATCCTGACCCAGAAGCTTTTTACCTGGTTCAGTGTCGGCGAACTCGATGTTTCCATGGGATTTCTCGCGGACCCGCTCGCTTCACTGATGCTTATCTTCGTCACGCTGATCGGCTCACTGATTCATATCTATTCAATCGGCTATATGGCCAAAGACCGCAACTTCGGCAAGTTTTTCGCCTACATGAATCTCTTTCTCGGCAGCATGCTCGTCCTTGTCCTTGGGGACGGGCCGGTGGTCATGTTTGTCGGCTGGGAGGGAGTCGGGCTCTGCTCATACCTGCTCATCAGTTATTACAGTGAAGACCGTGATAACGTCATCGCCGGAAACAAGGCGTTTATTGTCAACAGAATCGGTGACCTCGGCTTTGTCCTGGGAATGTCTTTTCTCTTCTGGGGCATCGGGGCTGACGGCTTCGATTTTCTCTCCCTGAGGTCCAATGCTCACAACCTGACGCCGGCGCTTGGTTTAACCGTCTGCCTGCTGCTTTTTGTCGGCGCTACGGGTAAATCGGCCCAGATTCCCCTGTATGTCTGGCTCCCGGATGCCATGGCAGGCCCGACTCCGGTTTCTGCCCTGATTCATGCCGCCACGATGGTCACCGCCGGCGTTTACATGGTCGCCCGGTTCAGTTTTATCTATGCTCACGTCCCGGTTGCCGGCTCGGTCGTCGCCTGGATTGGCATCAGTACCGCACTGCTGGCCGCAGTTTTTGCCATGTTCCAGCGTGATATCAAAAAGATCCTGGCCTATTCAACCATATCCCAACTGGGTTATATGTTTGCAGGGGTAGGGGTTGCAGCGTATTCCGCCGGTATCTTCCATGTGTTCACCCACGCCTTTTTCAAGGCGTTGCTGTTCCTGGGAGCCGGTTCCGTTATCTATGCGCTCCATCATCAGCAGGATATCTGGAAAATGGGCGGGCTCAGAGAAAAAATGCCGGTTACCTACAAGACCATGCTGGTCGGGGCGCTGGCGCTTGCCGGTTGTCCTCCGTTTTCCGGCTTTTTCAGCAAGGACGAGATCCTCTACTCGGCGCTGGCGTCCGGTCACTATGGGATATGGCTTGTCGGTGTCGGCGTTGCAGGCCTGACGGCCTACTATACGTTCCGGATGATATTTGTGGTCTTTCATGGAAGACCCCGTGACCGCGAGGCTTATGATCATGCCCATGAGCCCCCGAAAATTATGACCGTGCCGCTTATCATTCTGGCGGTGGGATCGCTGTTTGCAGGATTTTTGAACCTGCCGGGGATTTTCGGCGGCGACCTCGAGGTATCTCAATGGCTGGCGCCCAGCCTTGTGGAGCATCATCCCCATACCTCATGGTTCATTGAACTGCTGGCCGTCCTTATATCCATCGCTGCCTTTGCCCTGGGGTTTCGAGCGGCCTACCGGAAGTTCGGGGAAGGTGCCAGAGAGCCCTCCTTCACCGGTTTCAAGCAGTTTGGCTACCGCAAGTTTTTCGTGGACGAGGTGTATCACTACACCCTTGTCGTCCCCTACCAGTTGGCGGGAAAGGTGATCAGTTATTTTATCGAGCCGTATGTCACCGATGGGCCGATCAAGGTGGCGGTCTG
Source organism: Desulfocapsaceae bacterium (assembly GCA_963674815.2). Taxonomy (GTDB): domain Bacteria; phylum Desulfobacterota; class Desulfobulbia; order Desulfobulbales; family Desulfocapsaceae; genus MADRE3. Next base: position 33,456 of record CAXXTV010000001.1, on the reverse strand, counting down.
GCTCTATAGGATGGCTGGGGTGGTATTCAAGTTTGTCCAGGTCGGCTATGTGAGGGTGTATGCCATATACATGGTAATTGGGCTGAGTATTATGAGCTTGCTGCTTGCCCAGTCATTGAATCTGTAACGGAGTGATGATGTCTGATACGATCCTTTCTCTAATGATTTTTGCCCCTCTCCTGGCAGGGCTTATACTCCTGTTGGTTCCCGCTGGAAAAGAGGCTGCCAGGGGTGTCGGGTTCGTTGTTTCGGTGATTGTGGTGCTGCTGAGCCTGAAGCTGTTTTTCTCATTCAGCGGCGCGTCCGGAACCTTTGAGTTTGTCCAGAAGGTCGTGCTGATCGAGTCGCTTGGTATCAGTTACAGCCTCGGCGTCGACGGCATAAGCCTGCTCGTGCTGATGGCTGCCGCTGCCTTGTTCCCGATGGTCTACCTCCTGTTCAAGTCAAAGGAGAAGGGGTACTACAGCAACCTGTTGATTGTCCAGGGAGCGATGATCGGCGCTATCTGTGCAAGTGATATGGTCCTTTTCTATATTTTCTGGGAAGTGATGCTGTTACCGGTCTTTTTCATGATCGGCTTTTACGGCGGACCAAACAGGCTGTCGGCGACCCTGAAAATCACCATTTACACGATAGCCGGATCGCTGCTAATGCTCGGTTCAATCGCCTATCTGGGGGTAGCCTACCAGGCCCAGACAGGCGAGTGGAGTTTTGACATGGCGAAACTGACGCAGATGTCGCTTGCGGGCAGTACCGCGACACTGGCCTTCTTCGGCTTCATGATCGCCTTTGCCATCAAGATTCCGCTGTTTCCCTTTCACACCTGGCTTCCGGATGCGTATACCGAGGCGCCGACCGGAACCACCTTTGTCCTTTCGGCGATCATGGCCAAAATCGGCATCTATGCCGTCATCAGGTTCGTCGTGCCGATTTTTGACGAAGGTATGCAGAACTATGCATTGATACTTGCCTATGCCGGTGTCATCGGCATGATTTACTGCGGTGTTACGGCGCTTGCCCAAAAAGATTTCAAGCGCATGCTGGCGTTCTCCTCGGCCTCGCACATGGGAGTGATTGCCGTTGGTATTTTCTGTATGAATCTCCAGGCGTTGACCGGGACATTGTACCAGGTCGTCGCCCATGCCACCAGCACCGGGGTGCTCTTCCTGCTGCTGGGCATTATCGAAGAACGCATGGAGACCCGGACTATCGGGGACCTCGGCGGTATCGCCTACAAGGCGCCCGTCTTTGCCGTCTTTTTTGCGGTAGCCATGCTTGCCTCGGTCGGGTTGCCGGGAACGAGCGGTTTTATCGGTGAGTTTTTGATTATCCTCGGAGCGGTCAAGTTTGACATCACCGTCGCCGTTCTTGCCGGTACGGCGCTTATTGTCGGGGTCTGTTACATGCTCTGGATGTTTCAGCGGGTTTTTTTCGAGAAAAACAACCAGAAGACCGAGATGTTCAAGGATCTTTCACTGATAGAAACCCTGACCATTCTACCGGTTATCATTCTCATTATCTTTATGGGTATTTTCCCGCAGCCGTTCATCCAGAAAATCACCCCCGCCGCCCAGCGCCAGCTCGTGCAGCATCAGCCGGCAGCGGGTGGCACTGTCGTGCAGCTGACGGGAAACGGGGAGCCGCAAATCTCATATAACCAGGAAAAGGACTGATCTCGGGTGATCTACTATGCATGATTTAATGGTGATAATTCCACTCATCGTTGTTGGCGCGGGGGCGATCCTGCTGATGCTGCTGGCGTCTTTTCAAACCCTTTCCAAGGAAGCACTGTCCATCCTGACCATGGGAATCTTCGGGTTTGCTTTTTTCGTCCAGCTTGCAGTGTCCAACAGCGGTGATATTACCCCGTTCAATGATATTTTCAACGGCATGATGGTGGCCAACACCTTTACTAAATTCGCCGGCCTGATCGTACTCGCCTGCGGGTTCTTCTCGACGATAACTGCACAGACCTACTTCACCCAGAATGAGGAATTCGTGCTGGAGTTCTATTCCCTGATGCTCTTTGCAGTCTGCGGCATGCTCCTGCTGACGCTGGCGGCAGAACTGATGACCGTCTTTATCGCCATTGAAATCATGTCACTGGCCGTCTACACGCTCGTCGGCTATGACAGGAAAAGTGTCGTCCGTTCGGAAGCCGTATTGAAGTACCTGATGCTCGGCGCCTTTGCCGGGGCATTTTTTGTAATGGGCACTGTTTTTATCTACGCCGGGGCGAAGAGTACGACATTCGGTACGATTGCCGGTGTGATCGCAGAGAACGGCCTGGTCAGGAGCCCGACGATGGTGGTTGGTGCTTTTTTCATCCTTGTCGCGCTTTTCTTCAAGGCGGCTGCATTCCCCTTTCATGCCTGGGTTGTCGATGTCTACGACGGTGCACCGCTGCCGGTTACCGGTTTTATGGCCACCGCCGTCAAGACCGCTGTTTTCGCCGTTATCGTTAATTTTCTGGTAATGAACAGCGAGCTGAGGGATTCCTGGATCACCTTTCTCTTTTATATCTCGGTGATTACCATGCTTGCCGGCAACCTGATTGCGCTCGGCCAAGATAATTTGAAACGGATGCTGGCAGCCTCGGGCATTGTCCATACCGGCTATCTCATCATCGCCGTTGCCGCGGTAAATGCACAAGAGTTTACCGGGGGAGCGATCCTTTTCTATCTCGCCGCCTATGCGGTCTCAACCCTTGGGCTGTTCGCGGCGCTCAGCTACCTTGGAGGAAAAGAGGAGAAGCGGGTTTCTTTCGATGATTTCAAGGGCCTTGCCAAGGTGCGACCCTATTCCGCCGCCGCACTGTCAATTTTTCTGCTCTCCATGGCGGGAATCCCGCCGACAGCGGGATTCATGGGGAAATTTTATGTTATTACCTCGGCAATCGAGGCAGACCTCATCTTCCTGGCTATTTTTGGCATTTTCAGCAGCATCCTGTCCATGTGGTATTACCTGAGACTCATTATCGTCATGTACTTTAGAGAGCCCGAAGATCAGTTTGCAATAGCTGAAATAACCTTTGCTCCAATCGGTACGATTATTCTGGCGTTTTCGGTATTCGCCCTGAGCTTTTTCCCGGTCGTTCTTTAGAGCCGATGAAAACAGGGGAAGAGCTCGTGTTGATCCATTTAACTGAAGAGGAGCACTCAGGTTGAAAGTAAGAGATATTTTGGCGGAAAAGGGAACACGGGTGGTCACCACGCAGGCGGACAACCTCCTTGTTAATGTCATGTCACTTTTTTTCGCCAACCGGATCGGATCGCTCGTTGTCGTCGATAAACATGACAAGATTCTCGGCATCGTTGCACCCAATGACGTGCTCAAGGCGGTTCACAGCCATCCGGAAGGCATCACGGGCATGAAGGTGTGCGAGGTGATGACAGAAGATGTGATTGTCGGCAGGCCGGACGATCGTGTGGATGACGTTATGGCGATCATGACCGAGAACAGGATTCGGCATATTCCGATCATCGACGGCGGCAGGCTTGCCGGTCTGGTATCGATTGGTGATGCCGTCAAGGCGCTGCTGAGCGTCCAGGATGTTGAAATTGGTCACCTGAAGGAATTCATTGAGGGCAGGTATCCGGCCTGATGCTCATTCCTCAATCACCGAGTCCAGGGCCGCATGTATTTTTTTTGTATTCCAGTTGCGATACCCCTGTGAGCGAAAAACGGCTCGGCCCTCTTTGTCGATAATAAAAGCTGCCGGAATCCCGAATACCGAAAACCTCCTGGCAACACCTCCCTCACTGTCGAGAAGCACGCTGAAAGAGTAGCTGTTGCGACGGATGAACGCCTCGACCAGCCCTTCATCTTCGCCGATGTTAATCATCAGGATTTTCAGGCTCTTGAGCTGGTATTTCTGCTGTAAACCCTCGATGGAAGGCATCTCCTTCCGGCACGAGCTTCACCAGGTTGCCCAGTAGCCCATGAATACAGCTGAACCGCGATAGTCACTCAAGCGGACAAGATCCCCATCCAGGCTGGGGAGTGAAAAATCAGGAACCGGATAACGGCTGTCTCGTGGCTGCAGTTCCGGCGCTGACTCAGCAAGAGAAGCCAGAAACGGCTGAACCGCGCTCTGCCAGACAAAACTCAAGGGAACCAGCAGGAGTGCCAGTAGGAGGACAGATCTCTTTCTCATTCTTGTTTTCCCGCAGATTTCAATGGTGAGAACAACATGGCCGGTGCCAGAGGATCCGGAGAGTATGATCGTGCCGGCAGCTGTCGGTACCTCCAGTTCCAGCCGGGCCAGGGAACTGCGGCAGACGTGGACTGGCTCAGGCCGCGGCTGATTATCTCAGAAAAAGACGATTTCAGCCGGATGGCGGACCTCCGACCTTTTCATACCTATAAGTCCGGTATACCAGCCTGTATAGTGCAATGATCTGTTTTGCTTTGAGAAGATGGACGCTCTTTCCCGGTTCCGTGTTTTCTGTCTATTTCGGCCTGCGGACTTTTCATTGGCCGGGACAGTACCTAGAATGAAGAGAGCACGGATTGTCGAGGGCGCAGGCAGCAGGGCTGTATGATCAGAATCACCCCGCGAAACATGATGCAGCCCGCGTGGTGAAATACCTGTCCGGCATGGCGGTCGTGTTCGGTCGTATCCCGCCTATCGTTCCCCCATTGCCGGCAGCAAAAAGAAGGATTGCAACATGCATGAGCATACCGTGAAAAGATGGGAGCATGATCATGATTTTACCACCAAAAACAGCAGGGGAGAGCGGCGGACACAGTTTGTCCTGGTCATAACGGCGATAACAATGGTCGCAGAGATTGTGGCCGGAAGCGTTTATGGATCAATGGCTCTGCTGGCTGATGGCTGGCATATGGGGACTCACGTTGCGGCATTTGTTATCTCCATTTTTGCCTATCGGTATACCCGCAGGTATGCAGACAGCCCTGTCTACACGTTCGGCACCGGCAAGGTCAACGTTCTGGGCGGTTTTGCCAGTGCTGTTGCCCTGGCCGTTGTGGCCTTGGTAATGGTGACAGAATCGCTGCAGAGAGTCATCAATCCCCAGGCAATCCATTTTAACGAGGCGATCGCTGTCGCCATCCTGGGACTGATGGTCAATGTCGTGAGCGCCTTTCTTTTGAGAGGCGGCCATGATCATGCCACGTCCCCTGATAGCGATCACCATCACGACCACAATTTAACAGCAGCGTATGTCCATGTCCTGGCAGATGCCTTGACATCGTTACTGGCGATTATCGCCCTGTTTTCCGGTAAATTCCTTGGCTGGAATCAGCTTGACCCGATAATGGGCATCGTCGGGGCGGTGATTATCACCCGGTGGTCGTTTGGTCTGATAACCCAAACCGCACCGATACTTCTTGATGCAAGTATTGGAAATGAGAAGCAAGACAGGATCAGGGAAGCTGTCGAGCAGGATTCCGACACTAAAATATCTGATCTTCATGTCTGGAAGGTTGGGGCCAATCATTATGCTGCCATCATTTCCCTGGTGACACATTTCCCCAAAAAAGCCGAGCACTATAAAAAATTAGTGTCAGAGTTCAGCGAACTATCTCATCTGACCATCGAGGTGAACGAGTGCAGAGAAGAATTCTGTGGTGATCCTGGCAGAGATGCTGCACCCGGTCCATGAAGGTTTGGGGCTCAGGAGTAAAGCCAGAGAAAGAATACCGGGATGAGGATGCCTGCACCGGTCAACCACGCCCCCCGTCCGCTGATCCCTTTCTTGCCTCTCAACACGAAAAGCCCGGTAACAGCAAGGATTCCAAGTCCAATCGCGTAGAGATCGGCGAACCATGTCCACCATTTTTTAGCGTGATTCAGGTGCAGGAAATTGGCCTCGTAGAGCACTGGCCGCTTGTTTGATTTTTCCTGCGACACCAGACCGCTATCGATGTCAATCGTGATGTTGTTATTGACGACAAAAATCTTCAGTGTCGAGTCGTCAACCCGGAAAATGTTCTTCAGCGGGGAGGTCTCACCAAGCGCGCCCAGAACGGTCAGGGCAAGAACATTGTTGTCAGTTCTGTCAACTCCTGAAAGATCGATCTGACTGCTCAGGTGTTCGATTTTATAGGTTGGATTCCATTCATGGATGTGGTTGACGGCTACCCCCGATATGACATAGAGAATCGTTAAGCCAAAACAGAGGTAGCCAAGGTCGCGGTGAATGATGTTATTCAACGTTCGCAACTTCATCGGTCTGCGCCTACCTCTATTCCTGGATCTCGGCGCCCAGGCCGACAAGTCTGATCAGGCGCTCGTCTTTTACCGTGGCTGGATCGAACGGCTGCCCTTTTTCCTCTGCCAGGTGCCGCATGTACTCGAGCATCTGCTCCCGGGAGAGTTTCAGTTCTTCAACCACGCCTTCGACGACCGCCATTTGGCCGGATGCGCTCATCGGAAAGACAATCTCCCCGTCGGTGACCTTCACCTGGATCTTCTCTCCCTGGCGATCACCGGCAACGTACACCCAGCAGCCTCTTTTGGCACAGACCTCGAGAATCATCCCTTCGACTCTCACCGTTTTGCCGATAAATGCCTCGGGGTTGTCAAGGATTGCCGATACCGCAGTGACTTCCTGGGTTTGGATATCATTGCCGTAGGTTTTGGCTGCCGCCTGAAGAGCGGGGATCATGAGCGCGACAAGGGTGAAGAGAAAAAACATTTTTTTCATCTGGTTCTCCTGAATTTCGGTTGAGCTGTTGAACACTGGAAAAGGCGTCACATTTTACAACGCCGTGTTTATACCACGATGTGTTGGTGAAAGCGAGCAGATAATAGCGGGGTCAGTGGTCAACAGTTTGTGGATACGTACCGGCAGCGCCTGTGTGAACAGAATCCGATCACACGTGTTCCCGGGGCCATTGTGACCGCGGCAGAAGGGGCGGAAGGGGAGACAAAGAGAGTACAGAGAAAAACAAGATAGAACAGGAACAAAAAAGGCAACGAGGTCGCGGTCCACTTTCCTGCGGATATTTTTTTCGTTTAGTGCTAGTCTTGCTGCCAGTGCGCAGCGGGACTGAAGGAATGTTTCGGTGGTGGCGGACAACGGTCTTGGCTGTATACTTTTCAAAACATATAATTCACCTGTGAGAGTTGAGATATGAGTGCGGTTGTTTCACAATTGTATCGGCGTCTGGACGAGAGAAGCGAATATTGTTTCAATATTGAATCCTCGCGCCTGCTGACCCAGGCTGAGCATGACTGTTTACGTCTCATCCTGGCCGACGGGTTTCTTCTTGACAGTGTTGGCAGAAGGCCGCTTATCTCTGGTGAGCGGGTCGTGGAAGTGGGGCCGCGACTTAATTTTGCCACAGCCTGGTCATCAAACCTGGTATCGATCTGCCAGGCCACCGGGCTTGGGTGTATTACCCGGGTGGAACGTTCACGGCGCTACCGTGTGCCTGACGGCGAAGATATAAACGCGTTTGTTGAGGTTCACCATGACCGCATGACGGAATGTCAGTATACAGAGGTGCTGAAAAGTTTTGAAACCGGGGCTGAACCCGAGCCGGTCTATGAAGTTGACCTGATTTCGGGCGGTCCCGAAGCACTCGCGAAGATTCCCGGCATCTCTATGGACGAGTGGGATCGAAATTTTTACTATGACTATTTCGTCAAGAAACACAAGCGCAACCCGACCATCGTGGAGATCATGGATCTCAACAATGCCAACTCTGAGCACTCGCGGCACGGCTTTTTCAAGGGCAAGCAGGTGATAGACGGTGTCGAGCAGGAAAAGACCCTGTTCGGCCTGGTCTCCGACACCCTGGAAGCCCATCCACACGGTTCAATCATTGCCTTCAAGGATAATTCGAGCGCTATCCAGGGGTACGAGATAGAGACGATTGTCCCTCAAAAGCCTGGCAGACCATCGCCGCTCACCTCTGTCCGGGCAACCTACCATCCCCTGCTGACGGTGGAAACGCATAATTTTCCCACCGGGGTTGCCCCGTTTCCTGGAGCCGAGACGGGGACGGGAGGCCGCATCCGAGACGTTCTCGGGACAGGCCGGGGCGCTTTTGTCATAGCCGGTACCGCTGGATATTGCGTGGGAAACCTCAAAATCTCGGGCTACCCGTTAAAATGGGAGAGTGAAAGCACCCAGCCGGATAACCTGGCGACCCCGCTTGAAATCGAGATAGAGGCCAGTGACGGCGCATCAGACTACGGCAATAAATTCGGTGAACCCCTGATCCAGGGATTCACCCGCTCATTTGATCTGCGGCTGGAAAACGGCGAACGCTGGGCCTTTCTGAAGCCGATCATGTTTACCGGCGGTCTCGGTCAGATTGATGCTCGTTTGACCGATAAAAAACCCGAAGAGAAAGGGATGCTGATTGTCCAGGTCGGGGGACCTGCGTACCGGGTCGGATTCGGCGGCGGCGCAGCCTCGAGTATGCTCCAGGGGGAGAATGTCTCCGCTCTTGACTTCGATGCGGTTCAGCGCGGCGATGCTGAAATGGAGCAGAAAATGAGCCGGGTGATCAGGGCCTGCAACGAGATGGGCGCGAAAAGCCTGGTTGATGTCATTCACGACCAGGGCGCCGGCGGCCCTGCCAACGTCCTGAAGGAACTGGTGGAGCGTTCCGGGGGGCGTGTCGAGATTCGTAATATACGTGTCGGCGATCCGACCATGTCCGTCTTGGAAATTTATGTGGCAGAATATCAGGAGCGGGCCGGATTCTTGATTCGTCCTGACAACATAGATGAATTTAAAGCGATCTGTGAACGGGAGAAAGTCGGTTGTGAGGTCCTGGGAGAAGTGACCGGTGACCTGCGTTTTGTGGTGCATGACAGCCTGGATGGCACGACACCGGTTGATATCGAGATTGACACGCTGCTTGGCTCCATACCGCAGAAAACATTTGCAGACAGGCGAATCAAGGTAAACCTGAAACCGCTGGCGCTGCCGGACGGCCTGACCGTTAGGGACGCGCTGTATGATGTCCTGCGCCTCGTCTCTGTGGGGTCAAAACGGTTTCTGACCAGTAAAGTCGATCGGGCGGTAACCGGTTTGATCGCCCAGCAGCAATGCTGCGGGCCGCTGCAGCTTACCGTGGCAGACGTGGCGGTTACAGCCCAGAGCCATTTCGGGCTTACGGGGATGGCAACCGCACTCGGCGAGCAGTCGATCAAGATGCTCGTTGATCCAGCCGCCGGAGCGCGAATGGCCGTCGGTGAAGCGCTTACCAACCTGTGTGCCGCAGTCGTGGAAGACCTGGAACGCGTCAAGTGTTCGGCCAACTGGATGTGGGCTCCGAAATTGCCAGGTGAGGGAGCGGCAATCCGCGATGCCGCTGTTGCCATGCGGGATGCGATGGTGCAGCTGGGCATAGCCGTTGACGGGGGTAAAGACAGTCTCTCCATGGCAACGATGGTCGGCGGGGAGACGGTTAAGTCACCCCGGGAACTGGTTATTTCGCTCTATGCGCCAATGGCTGATATAACGAGAAAAATCACCCCGGATATCAAAGATCCCGAAGCAGAACTGCTCTTTATCGATCTGTCCGGCGGCAAAAACCGTCTCGGCGGTTCGGCTCTGGCCCAGGTTAACTCCCAGATCGGTACCTGCTCAGCGGACATGGATGACCCGGATCTGCTCAGACGAGGATTTAAGGCGATCCAGGAGCTGATAACAAAAAAACTTGTCCGGGCCGGTCATGACCGCTCGGATGGCGGCCTTGTGACGACCCTTCTCGAGATGGCCTTCAGCGGCAATTGCGGGCTCAGAATTGATTTGCAGGGCGCAGAGTCAGCTGTTGAGACGCTGTTCTCAGAGGAGCTTGGCTATGTTGTCGAATGTTCCTCTGGAAAGAGTGCTGACGTACTGGCGCTGCTGTCGGCAGCAGATGTCCCGGCCCTCAGGATCGGTTCAGGCTCTCTTGAGCACCGGATTGTCATCAGGTACAACGGAGAGCCGGTGCTTGATGAGTCGATGGTTCTCTTACGCCAGTGGTGGGAGGAGACAAGCTATCAGCTTGATCGGCTGCAGATGAATGCGATTTGTGCCGAGGACGAGAAAGAAAATAGTTTCGAACGCACGGGGCCCCGCTACAGGTTGAGCTTTGAGCCGCAACCCACGCCAGCGGACGCACTGCAGAAGCAGATGAAGCCGAAGGTGGCGATTCTGCGTGACGAGGGATCGAATTCGGACCGGGAGATGAGTTCAGCGTTCTATGCTGCAGGATTTGAGCCCTGGGATATCTGCATGAACGACCTGCTGCAGGAGCGCGTAAACCTTGATGATTTTCATGGACTGGCAGCTGTCGGCGGTTTTTCCTATGCCGATGTTCCCGAATCTGCCAAGGGCTGGGCGGCGACCATCCTGTTCAATGATATGCTCAGAAAGCAGTTTGACGCTTTTTATCTGCGGCCGGATACCTTTTCGCTCGGCATTTGCAACGGCTGTCAGCTGTTCGGGCTGATCGGCTGGGTGCCCTGGAGGAACATTGAAGCTGAGCGCCAACCGAGATTCGTTCGCAACAGCTCCGCTCGATTCGAGTCTCGCTGGACGACGGTCAAGGTAGGGAAAAGTCCAGCACTGATGTTTGCGGGAATGGAAGGGCTGGTTTTTGGCATTCATGTTGACCATGGTGAGGGGCGCCTTTATTTTCCGGATCCAGCGCTGCGCGACCAGATCCTGGAGCAGCAGTTAACCCCGCTTACCTATGTCGATGATGATGGACTGCCGACTGAAGCGTACCCGTTCAACCCCAATGGCTCTCCTGAAGGGCTCGCCGGGCTCTGTTCGCCGGACGGCAGGCATCTGGCGCTGATGCCGCATCCGGAGCGGGCGTTTCTCCCCTGGCAGGCCCACTGGCTGCCCGAGGAGATGAAACATCTCCAGGTCAGCCCCTGGATTAAAATGTTTCAAAATGCCTATGACTGGTGCATGAAGCAGGATTAGCTTTGATGGCGCCTGGCTTTGCATTATCCCTGACGGGTACGGCAGTATTTGATTATGCCCTCTATCGTACGCCTTTCGAAGGAAAAAACACTGCAATGATCAAGCAGGAGGAAATGCGATGAAGACCGCGTTATATATTTTAATTGTTACCGTTTCTCTTTTTCTTTCGATGACGGCACTGTTGAGTTATGCCGCAGACATTGACGGCAGTAAAGACCACCCTCGATTTAAGCGTTACGAAGGTTCGGAGATAGTAAAATATGATTATCGCGATTACGACAGTCTCGTCATACCGCTCGGGAAAGCTCCCGATTCACAGACACTTGTGGATTCCCGGCAGGTCGAGGGCACCATCACCCGCCTGACATACAAGATTCCTATGGGACGTTCTCCACTGGAGACTGTCCGAAACTATGAAAAGGAACTGCAGGCTGAAGGGTTTCAGATCCTCTTTTCGGCCCAGAAAGACGCACTGGGGAGCTATTTTGCAGAAGCCGCCGGATACAAAGAAATTCAATGGCCGCCTAATGTTCCCGGACTTACCCTGAACAGTGATAAACAGATATATCTGGCGGCAGAGAAAATCGGACCCGAGGGAACCGTCATTGCAAGCTTGTATGCGGTTGAAAACCGTTTCTGGGCCGGTAATCTGAAAAATATTGAAAAAGGCCAGACCCTTCTTCACGTCGATATTATTGAAAGCAAAGCCATGGAAGAAAAAATGGTCACGGTTGCTGCCGAAGAAATGGCGGAGCAGATTTCGGCTAGCGGCAGTGTTGCACTTTACGGAATCTACTTTGATACCGATAAAGCTGATATAAAACCGGAATCAGCAGAAACGCTCGAGCAGATAACCAAATTACTCAAAGACAACAGCGATCTCAAGCTCCTTGTTGTGGGGCATACCGATAACGTCGGTTCATTCAACTACAATATGGAGTTGTCAAGAGAACGCGCAACGGCAGTGGTTAAAGAGCTGACCCAGAACTATGCCATTGCTGCCGAGCGACTCATGTCTGCTGGGGTGTCATACGCCAGCCCCGTTGCCTCGAATCGGACAGAAGACGGGCGGGTTAAAAACCGTCGGGTCGAGCTGGTGGAGCATACCCCTGGGAATTAAGGCGGGATGCTCTGCCACTATTTCCCGGCAGATGATTAAAAATCAGCCCATGAACTCCGGAAAAAGATGCTGCCGGTTTTTAAGAAAAGGAGAATGAGGTCATGAAAAAGGTGTTGTATCTGTGCTTTTCCCTATTTTTCGGTTTTTTGGCAGGTGTCCAGGTAGCGGAGTGCTCGCAGAACCCGGAAAGTATTGACCCGTGCAGTCTGGTTGCCGTAGAAAAGGTGATCGCAATTTTTCCAACCCTGCAGAAAGCAGAGAGACAGTCAGTTGGCCAGGAAACCGTTTGCAATTATTTCGACAACATGGGTATTCCGGCGCTGGTTATAGCGTTGAGCAAGAGCGTCACCAATGTCCGGGAAACCTTGTCGATGCTTGGCCCTGGTTACGTGATAGAGCCTGTTGACGGGCTCGGTGATGAGGCGGCCATTGCCATCCAGCAGGAAAACCAGAAATTTGGACTGAAAGAGGGAATAGCTGCCCTGCATGTGAAAAAGAAAGACCTTTCCCTGAATTTCTCCTTCTTTCGTATCAACTTGAAACCTGTCGATGCGGAATTTGAAAAGATCAAAGCTCTGGCAGCGGAAATGATAGGAAAATTATAGTTCTAAATTACGGATCATCCGGATTGAGCGTACTCTGCAGATTTCGAGGAGGTAGAACCGGAGAAGCACATCGCTTCCGGATGCTGCTCTTCGGGCCTGATGTGGTGCCACGGCGGGCCTCCTGTATGTCAGGATTTCAGCTTCCTCTCGTTCTCCTTGTCACGCATGATCTTCAGGATTGTCCTGTCGGTCTGGATCATGCCGTCGTGGCTGAGGGTTCCCATATTCCTGATGGTCTGTTCCGTTGACAGGCCGATAATTCCGTCAGTGTCCTGCACATTGATACCCTGCAGGGAGAACAGAGCGGCCTGGACGGCGGCACCTGCCGCCGTGTTGAGCTTCAGGGCGCATCCCGCCTTTGCACCGTCGCAGATGACCCCGGCGAGATCTTCCATGATATTCTTTATTGCTCCCGTTATATGCTTCATATCCCCGCCCACGAGATAGGTGATTCCTGCGGTGGCCCCGGCTCCGGCGGCAACCGAACAGCCGCACACCGCGGAAAGCCTTCCTGTGTGAGCTTTAATGTAGGCAGTGACGATATGGCTGAGGGCGATGGCTTTTAAGACAGTGACTTCATCCTGGTCAACAAAATCCTTGATCGCCCAGATCGGCAGAATTGCGGTGAGGCCGTGATTCCCGCTTCCTGCAGAGCTCATGGCGGGCAGATTGACGCCGCTCATCCGGGCGTCTGCTGCGGCAGAGGTGAGTATGCGGGCGGAGCTTGACATGTCTTTGGCCAGAAGTTTCTGCTTGAGCTGCCGGTCGATTGCCTTGCCGATTCCCAGCCCGCTGCCGTATTTAAGCCCGTGTTCGGCCAGCCTGACGTTATATTCGACGCCCTTTTTCAGATAGGCGAGGTCATCATCGTCAATATCATCGAGGAGTTCGTAGATGTCGTACAGGGTCAACCCCATGAGCCATTCTTCCAGCAGCGCAACCGCCGACTTGCCATGCTGCTTTGCGCTGCTGGAAATAAGCGGTGAGTCTTCAACCGGCCGACCGTTGATACTTAGGGCCACAATATTGTTGTGAAGCTCCTTGATTTCAGATTCTGCCTTGTCCTTCCCGCTGGTAATGATGGTCCTGATATGGAGTCCGGTTTCTTCAAGCAGGTGAACAATGATTTTTTTCTCTTTCAGCAATGTTTTTGCCTTCAGAAGAGCCGGTTCATCAAGTGTGTCAAGGACCTCCAGTCCCCTGCAGGGATCACCTCCAAAAGCCCCGACGGCTGAGGCTGTGTCGAGCCCGGTCATGCCCCCGGTTGAAGGAATGATAACCGCCATGCCGTTCTTGTAGATATTGGGATCAATCCACACTTCGATATGATCGATTGATCTTCCCGGCAGCAGCGATGCGGCTGCGGCAGCTCCGAGGGCGATAGCGACTGGTTCGGTGCAGCCAAGGGCCGGAGTCACTTCCAGCTGCAGGATGTCTTTTACGGTAAATGGCATCAACAGCTCCAATAGGTGAAAAGGGGACGGCGGACTTCCGCTAGCCGATTGTTGCAACTGCCTCAATTTCAACCCGGGCTCCGAGGGGCAGCGCGGCAACCTGTATGGTCGCCCGGGCTGGGGGGGCCTTGCTGAAAAAGGCTCCATAAGCCTCGTTGACCTCTTGAAAATTGCCAAGGTCGGTCAAGAAGATGGTGGTCTTGACAATATTGTCCAGGCTGGTTCCTGCTTCCCTGGCAATTGCCTCGATATTTTTCATGATCAGTGACGTCTGTTCGCCGATCGAACCGTCAAGCAATTTCCCAGTCGTCGTGTCGATGGGCAGTTGTCCTGAGATAAACAGCAGGCTCCCTGTGCTGATTCCCTGGGAATAGGGTCCTATTGCCGCTGGTGCCCGGGTGGTTGCGATCTGTTTGTTGCTCATGTTCTCTCTCCTTGGTTAATGTGGTTCGTTGCCCAATGTGTGCAGCATGTAGAGTTTCGCCGGTAAAATCAGTCTTTGATACGGAAAGAGGTTGATTTCACTGGCCCTCATCTGTGCATATGCTCAATATAGAGCGAATAAAGATTCTGTCAACAGAATATGTTTACCATTGTGTCGCTCTATTGAACACTGTTCATTTGTGTGGTTAGTGATTAGCATGGTGTTTCTCGAAGCACAAAAAGGAATCATTTCATTACTACCTGAAGATGGTGACGGCGAAGATGACTGAGGAAAGGATAATTGTGGTCGGCGGCGGAGCATCGGGCCTGATGGCAGCCGGAACAGCTGCTCAATGCGGAGCCGACGTGCTGCTGCTCGAGAAGATGACTACTCCGGCACGGAAGATCAGGATTTCGGGCAAAGGGCGGTGCAATCTCTCTAATACAGCCGAACTGACTGATTTCATTTCTCATTTTGGCAGGTCGGGAACATTCCTAAGACAGTCTTTCAGCATGTTTTTCAGCCGCGAGCTGACCGCGTTCTTTGATTCACTCGGCCTGAAACTGAAGGCCGAGCGCGGCGGGCGAATTTTTCCGGTCGACGGCGATGCTCCCGCTGTGGCCAGACTTTTGCTGAACTGGGTTGAAAAAACCGGTGTTGTCGTCAAAACTGGATCAGCGGTAAAACGGTTGATCATCGAGGAGGGCAGGGCGACGGGGGTTGTCTGCAATGGCCGCGAGATACGGTGCCGTGCGGTGATTGTGGCAACAGGCGGAGCGAGCTATTCACGGACCGGTTCAACAGGCGACGGCTACCGTCTGCTCAAGGAGGCCGGGCACGCGCTTGTGCCTGTCAGGCCGGCTCTCGTGCCGCTTGAAGCTGAACGCTCAGCAGTCAGAGGTCTGGCCGGCCTGGAATTGAGAAATGTTGCGCTGCGTCTCTATGTTGACGGCAAGCGCAAAGACCAAAAACGAGGTGAAGTCGCTTTTACCGCTTTTGGTCTAAGCGGGCCGCTGACCCTGACCATGAGTCTTGCGGCCGTTGAGGCCCTTGGGCAGAACAAAAAGGTTTCTGTAAGCCTTGATCTCAAACCGGCGCTCGATGATGCGAAACTGGACGCTCGCCTGCTGCGTGATGTCCAGAAGCGGGGCAAGGAGCCGATGGCGTCTGTTCTTCGTGGTCTGATGCCCCGGGAACTGGTGGGAGTCTGCCTGGAAAGAACAGAGATACCCCCGGACCTGCCGGCAGGGGAGTTACCTGCCGGGGCAAGAAGAGCGCTGCGCCACTGGCTCAAGGATTTCAGGTTTGAGATAACCGGACACCGGCCGATTGAAGAGGCTATCGTAACCGCCGGAGGTATTGCCACGAGGGAGATCAACCCGCATACCATGGAATCAAAAATCATCAGGGACCTCTATGTTGTCGGAGAACTCCTCGACATCCAGGGCGACACCGGCGGCTATAATCTGCAGGCCGCTTTCACTACCGGCTGGGCAGCAGGCAAGGCTGCCGGCAGCAGGAAAAGGCTTTGACCTCTGCCATTTTCAGGAACTGAACCTGCTGCCGGATGTGGCTCTAAAGCGCTGTTCCCTTGCTGCGGTATCCTGACGATAGTATCCGGACAATACTGCATAGAGTTCGGGGTGCTCTTTTTTCATGCGCAGCGGCCGGTCAAAAAAAAGCTCGGTGGCTATGGCGAAGAACTCTGCCTCATTGACGCTGCCGTAGTAATCCAGCAGACTCTTTTGTCCCTTCGCGGCTCGACTTTTCAGGAACGCATACTCTTTGCTGCAGGTTTTGACCCAGGCCCGGTACAGCCTGCTGTTCTGCAGAATGGGCGTTCCGTCGGCAGTGCCGTCACGCAGGTCGAGTACATGGGCAAACTCGTGATAGACAACATTATGGCCCTGTTCTGGATGACGGGCGTTTTGCTGAACGGTATCCCAGACCAGGATAACCGGCCCCCGGAGGAAGGCTTGGCCGAGGACAGCCTGACCATCCGGGACGATCATGCCTCCTGCAGAGAATACGCTCTGCCGTGCTGGCGGAATCCCAACCGTAGTTGGATAGACGATGACAGACTCGAGCTGGAGATATTGAAATGGAGGAAGACCGAGGACCAGGAGACAGGCCTGTGCAGCGATTACGACTCTTATCTCGTCAGTTATCTGGAGTCCGCCGCAGCCTTCGAATTGTTTTTCAGCGATAAAGAGCTGGATGAGCTGCTGGAGCCGCTGCTGCTCCTCAGCATCCAGGTACGAATAGTGTCGAACACACCGGGCTAACGTATCCCGCCATTCGAGAGGAAAAGGCGCCTGCAGAATCTTTTTCCTGCCCCGCTCACGAAACCAGTTAAACATCGGAAATCCCCTGTTAGCGTTGATTATTGCAGGCTGGTCAGCCCCACAAAGCTGCCGTCGTTATCCTCTGCCAGCCGGCGCATCAGGGCGGCGAAACGGGCGACATTGATCTCTGCCCCGCTTTGCCTGAAGAGAACCGGAAAACCGACGGCGTGTATCCTGACTCTCCGCGAACCGTCAGTTTGAACGCTGTTTATGGTATTGACGGTGTCGACCACGCTCTGGATCGAGCCACGTGAAAAATCATCTCCAAGAATGTAGAGGCTGATTCTCCTGTCATTTGAGGAGAAACGTCTGATTGCCGCACTGACGCCTTCGACCGGGCTCGAGTTGGAAAAGGGCGTCCAGCTCGAGAGTCTCTGCAGGATTGCTCTCCTGCGGGCAGGGCTGTCCGTTATCCACCTGCCGCTGTACTGGGAGAACATGTAATCTCCCATATCGTTCATGACCTGTATGCCTTTAACCTCGGGATACATCTCCAGGATTTCCTTCATGTGCCTTCTGACGGCTCCCCAGGCAAACTGCTGCATCGAGCCTGATGTATCAATGACGAAAATAATGTACTCGCTGTCAACGGGAACGCCGCCTATCACGTCATTAAACCTGTCAGGGCGTGCTGTTTGTCGGAGCCTGACCATTTCTTCTGTCAATGTCTGTTTCGCCTGGGAAAGCTGCCGGACAAGCAGTTCCTCCGAAGCCCTGGATGTGAGCCTGGCCTGCTGCTGCCGCCGGAGCGCCGCGTTTTTTTCCTGGAGCGCCGCAATGTGTGCTTCCAGAGCGTCTATCTGAATGGAAAACTCGTCACGTTTTGAGCCGAGCAGGGTCGCCTGGGCGGCAAGCTGTTCCTGCTCCCCGGTGAGCTTTGCCAGGGCCGCTGAAAGATCGGCGTATGCCTGCTGGGTAATCAGCGGTTCAGATATCTTGACAATGACGAGGAGCAGGACAATGGCACCGAACCCGCAGGATACGACATCGAGAAAAGAGAGGCTGAAGATGTCAAAAGATCGTTTTTTTCTTCTCATGGCCAGTCCCTGGTTGGAGTGAAAAACGATCCTCCCGATTCGATGGCTAGCTTCCAGTAGAGTACTGCTGCCATCGGATCCCCTTCCACGGGAAAGAGTATGGTGTTGACCGGAACCTTTTCAGGGAGCTGCCTTGCCGCCTGTTCGAACAGGCGGACCCGCTCTTTGCCGCTGATTGTCTGCGCCCCGGTTCCCCTTTTTCCCTGGGTCGGAAGGCCATCTGTGAGCAGGATAATATTGTCGGGAGGTGGGGAAAGGGTGCGTGCCTGCAGGAAAACAGACTCAAGGTTCGTGCCGCCTGATGGGGCGACCCGTTTCAGCTCCTCTACCATGTGATCGACTGCCGTCTCGTCGGTAATCTTTACCCAGGTTTTTTTCTGCTCCGGTCCAAGAGAGGTGGTACCGGTGCTGAACCGATACAGCTGTACCGAGCTGTCGAGTGGAAGCTTTGCCAGCAGCCACTCGACGGTAGCGATCGTTTTCCGCCACTTGGGAGCCTCCTGCCTGGCCGTTTCATCAAGGACCTTGCGCCGGATAATATCGACGATTTTCCGGTCCAGCATCGATGCTGAACTGTCAACGAGAATCAGCACACGCTCGCCGCCGAGCTTGAGGCCGGTCAAATACTGGCGGTCGCCCTGACCGGCAAAAGCGCGAAGGTTTCTGGCGCGTTCATTTTCCAGTGCCCTCCGGGCTTCCAGGAGGAGTTTTTCTTGCTCGAGTGCCTGCAGCTCCTGCTGCAGGGCTTTGAGCTCTTCTCTCGAGCTGGATACGGCGGAATCTCGGGCAATTGATGCCTGGATGGTACGGTTTTCCGCCTCCAGCTTTGCCTGCTCTGTCTCAAGCGCGGTCGCTTCTGCAGCAAGAGTGTCGAAATGCTGCTGCAGCTGCAGCTCGACAGTTTTCATCTGCCGGGTGAGCATTTCCTGCTTCATCAACTCCAGACGGCGGTCTTCGACTCGGGTCTGGCGGTTGGTGGTAATGTTGGAGTTGATGATCAGGACGAGGAGGACGACGGCACCAAACCCGCAAAACATGACGTCGAGAAAAGAAAGGCTGAAGCTGACAGTCGACCGTCTGAACCTTGAAGCCATGCCAGTCCTCAATCAAGCGGTTTAATCCGCAGCCTGGCGACAAGGTTTTCGTTGCAATAGGATTCCGTGTCAAGAACGAGGCGCTCCTGGCCAAGCTGCAGCTGGTGGATGAAAAACATCAGTACAATCGAGACGATCAGGGCGATAAAGGTTGAATTGAAGGCGACTCCGAGATTTTGAGTAACTCCGGTAATATCTCCCTCCACTGCCCGGTTCGCCTGGGAGAGAGCTGCGCCGATACCCCGCACCGTGCCGATGAAGCCGACAGAAGGGATCGCCCAGGCGATGTATCTGATGATGGCAAGTTCTGACTCCTGGCGTTCCATCTCCGATTCACAGAGGTTTTTTACCGCGGTGGCGCTGTCCTGGATACTGCCGGTAACCCCGAATCGCTGTATGCCTGCCTTCAGGGCCCTGACCAAAAGATAGCCGCTGGCGGCACCGTCGAGCACCTCGAGCCGCTCCAGGATGGGCCGACTGTCTTCCGGGCCAATCGGCAGGGTCGCCGGAAGTTGAAGCAGGTCGCTGCCCAGTTGCTGCCGTTGGCGGTAACTGGCAAAACCTTTAAAAATAAGGATTGCCATGGCCCAGATCATCAGGATAAAACAGGCCTCCTGCTCATAATCCTTTATCACCACGAAGAAATTGTTCTGCTGGACATAGTTGGGGTCATTGGCGAGCTGCTCCTGCTCAAAGGCGAGAAATGCGGAAGCCTGCGGTCTGATAACAGAGGTATAGGCTGCATGGACGATGATGAAAGCGATGAGCAGCGTGAAAATCTGAAAGATCAGTTCTGTCGGCAGCTTGTTATTTTGCATGGTATATCCTGAATCTCAAATATCTGTGGGAAAGGCGACCTGTGAATCGGCACCGACATCCTGGCTTGGGTTAAAAGGCAGCGGCCAGTCCGAGGTGCTCTGTCCGGCCGGTTCTTCACGGGTTTCAATTTGTCCGTCAGCGCTATCAGTTCCGCCGCCGCTTTGCTCTGGGCTGGTGTCTTCAGCGGCTGCAGTGTGCAGCAGTGTAAACAGCAGGATGATGATGAGTGTTCTGGTCATCGGTATCTCGCGATCCTGAATCCGACATCGTCTCTTGCTTCCCGGTGATAGCTCCGATAGCTGAGCCGCAGTTCGGTAATGGCCGCATCCCGCCAGCTCGATCCCCTGATTACCCGGTGTGTTCCGGAGTCAGGTCCCAGTGGGTCAGGTACGCTGCTGATTGCAGCGGCAGCGGCTGCATAATAATCATGGCACCATTCCGCGACGTTTCCGCCAATGTCATAGAAGCCGCCATTGTTTGCCGGAAATGAGGCGACAGGAGAGGTTACCGGGAAATTATCATTATAGCCCTGAATGGTGCGGGCGAGTATCCCGGACGCCGATAGATCACCATAGTTTCCCGATACCTGCCGGGGGGGAAAGGTTCCACTCCACGGAAACCTCTGTGCTGTTGAACTGCCGGCGTGCCGGGCTGCAAAGGACCATTCCGCTTCCGTCGGCAGGCGGTAACCGCTTGTCGGCGGTGAGACAGCGGCAAAGCTGTTTCCCTGGATCCTGTAGAAGGGCGGCAGATTGTCCCGAACACTCAGCCAGTTAAGGTATTGTACCGCTTCCTCCCAGCTGATGTTGACAACTGGCTGGTTATCACCGTCAAGACTGTAGTTCGCTGCTGCACCTGAATTGTGGCTGCTGTTAAATTGCCGGAATTCCTGGTTGGTTACCACCTTTTCGGAGAGGTAAAACGGGCGTTTCATGACGACGGCCCGCTGCCGTTCGTTGGCGCGTCTTCCCGGTTCTCGCCGCGGTGCTCCCATCGTGAATGCTGACGGTTCAACGAGCAGCAGTCTCTGGCCGCTGCTCGTTTGCAGGATCGACTCCTGTGATGCGGGCGAATGGAGGCCGGCGGCAGCGTTTTCCGGAAGGAGTTCAACAGTGATCTGCTGGCTGAAACCGGTTTTCGGCAGAATCGTTTTCGCTGCTGTCCTGTACCCCGGAGCACTGACTTCCAGAAGGTGTTTTGTGACCGGCAGTGTCAGCTTGCCCGGGCCGCTTGCATATCGTTTTCCATCTATCGTGATTACTGCATCGGCAGGCTGGGTGGCCAGATAGATAATGCCCCGCTCCTGCTCAAGGGTGATGGCAATTGTTGAACGTTCTGCCGGGGCAAGGCGGAGCTGTTGCCGGGACGGCTTATATCCCGGTACCGTGAGCACAACCTGGTGAGCAGAATCTGCTGGCACAGGGACTGTGAGCGGAGTCGTGCCATGATATATCGTATCAATGGTAACGGCTGCAGCGGAAGGAACCGAGGTAATCGTCACCATCCCCGGCAGCAGATCAAGCCTGATGTCATGGGTGATTTTTGTTCCTGCCGTAACGGTGATTTCAGACGCTGAATCAGCATATGTCTCCTTGTGCGCGGTGATCAGGCGGGTTCCGCTGAGCAGTTCCAGGGACAGCGGCGTCTTTCCCTGTTCTTGCCCGTCAATGGTTATGAGCGCATCTGCCGGCGTTGAGGTAATTGACACTTCCGCCCAGTCAGGCTCCAGCTGTACCTCAAGGGGTTGTCTTTTTCCCTCTCCTTCAATAATGATTTCGGAGTTAAACGGTTTGTAGCGGTTTTTTACGAGGGTAAGCTGGTGAGTGCCGGGAGGGAGTTCGATAGATGCCGGCGGCGTTGTGCCGAGCAGTCTGCCGTCTGTGTAGATTGCAATATCTCCCGCAGGTTCGACCTGCAGGTCCAGTATTCCCGGGAGCTTCTCGAGTGTAGCCGACAACCGGTTCTGTTGGTCCTTGGTTATGAGAATTTCTTTTGTCAGCGGGTAATAGCCTTGCTTTTCAATCCGCGCACGATAACTGCCCGGAATGCAGAGATATCGTCCGCCCAGCTTGAGTGGTGGCGGAAAGCCATCAAGGGTGACGGAATCCGCACTGGGGCTGACGGCAATTTCCAGAGGACGGGCGACAAGGACAAAAAAAACGGCAAGTGCCAGAAGGATAAATGCGGTGCCGAGAAATGCCCCAGCCAGCTTCATGGTTTTTGACATGCGCTGGCTGGTCTTGATGCGCACCGGAATTTCGCCGGCCGTTTCAGGCGGCTGGTTGGTTTCCGGCGGCGGCTCCAGCGGCGGCTGCAGCGAGTGGTGCTGGAGCTGTTCGGCTCGTTGTGCGGAAACGGTAAAGAGATAGGTGTCTCCTTTTTTCCGGTAGCTGATCAGGCTGTCGGTGCAGAGCAGCGTATCGTTTGACTTCAGCCAGCTCGACTCGGACAGGTGACGGCTGTTGTGAAATAATGTCAGCGACCGTGCCTCGGCCGGCTGAACAAACAGGTGGCCCTGAGAATCGCCAATATACGCGGCAATGGCCTCACTCCCGGTAATGACGATATCAGCATCGGCTGCGGAGCCGATTGTCAGCGGAAGGTCCAGCTCAGACAGCTTTTTTTGGCTGCCGTCTGCGCAGACAATGGTGATAAATCGTTTCAAATTGGCTCCCTGCACGCGACAAACAGCTGGTTGTCGCTTTTTTCCGGATCGACGATGAGGGTCTCCCGCACATCGTGAAAGCCGTTACACGACCCGACAACCGTATATTTACCCGGTTTGAGTGTGATCTGCGTTGAAAAAAAGGTTCCCATTTTTCCAACATGGTATATGGCAATGTTCGTCTTGTTGTCGGAATTGAGGGTGACCGGAACCGGTGTTGCCGCATACGCTACAAGCGTTTCGAGGCGGTTGATCTGGCCGCGGAGGCGAGCGCCCCCCGGAGAAAACTGTCGGGCGTAGTCAAGAAGCTGTTTTGCTGCATCAAGCTGTGCCTCTTCCTGGAGGCGATCTGGTTGACTCAGGCTGTTTTCCAGCGCCTGGTCAAGTTCGGCTCTTTTCCGTGCCTGCTCAATTCCGTTTACCGCAAAAAGAGCGTCAGCGGAAATCGCCAGGGCCTGCCGGTACATTGCCAGTGCTTCCTCCCACGCTTCATTGGCTGACAGCGTTTCACCACGTCCTCTGAGAAGATCAAGACGAGCGGTCTCCTCCCTGGCGGCCAGCATTTCTTCCGCCCTGATGACCTGGGGATCCGCAGCCGCTGTCTCTTTGAGCTTCCCCAGCGCTTCTCGTGCCTGCGCCAGGTTATCTTTTTGCAACTCATTGAAAAACAGACTCATCTGCCGTTCAAACTGCAGTTTCTCAAGACGCTCCCGGACCCTGTCTGACAGGGCCTGTGCCGGAAGATAGCTGCTGTCGAGCTGTTCCAGCTCCGCAAGCACATGTTCGGCGGCAGGCAACGCTTCTGACTGCTCGTGGGCAAGGGCTCTTCTGTAGAGGGCTAGGACCGTGTCACGGTTTTCCGCTATTTTGGCTCCCGCCCTGGCGTCCTCGTTGTCCGGGGCCATTGCCAGCGCCCGTTTGAATGAATCCAGGGCTTCTCCAGTCCGTTCCTCGGAAAGCAACCGATGTCCCCTGTCAAGCAGCTCGTGCAGCACCTGTTCCCTCGTGCCAAGCAGGTTTTCCAGATCTCCAGCCGCCCTGCTGTAGGTGTCTTCAGCCTTCAGGTACTCTTTTGCGGTAAAATATCGATCACCCTGTTTTTCCTGGTCTAAAATGTCCTGGTAGGCGCTTTCAGCCCAGGCAGAAACATTCTCACGTTCTGACCGGGACTTGAGAGCCAGAAGAACCTCGAGTTGCCTGGTCGCTCCCTCGGGGTTTTCCCCGGGATGAGTGGTGTCCTCTGCATCGTGAGCGGGCGGCAGATGTGCTTCAACGGCAGCGGTCCTGTTGAGTGGGACCGTTTCTGTTGATCGTTCAGCATTATTGTCAACAAATCCTGGCAACAGAAAGAGAACGGCTCCTGCCGCACCAAGCAGGACAACCATTGCGCCGAGTGCTGCGAGCAGTGCCGTTCTGGGTGGCCTGGATAATCCTGCCGGGCTCTCGTCAGGCGGCGGTTTGAGCTTGGCGTGATTCCTGTGCTCCGTATCAGGGGAACCCTCTGTCTTCATGGCCTGGCTTCTGCTGGTTCGGGTGAAAAGACGGGTGCCTGCGGGATATCGGAATCGGCAGTAAAGCCTGTTTCCTGGGCGTATATGTCCTTGAGCATTGCCCTCCACTGGACATATTGTTCTTCCGCAGAGCCGGTCAGTCGAACCGTCTGACCCTCTACCTGCATCACCAGGGGCTCAGCTTCCGCGCTGAAGGAGAGGCCGAGTTCCTCTATTGCTTCCTTGTTCAGGGCCCCTTCCTGCCGTTTCTGGTAGCCGCTGTACATGGAGTAGGCTCCTCCGGCAATCAGCACCTGCTGCAGCGGTTGAGTCCTCACAGCGGTTTCGTAATCACCGGTTGCCCCAAGTGCGATGGCTCCAGCAATTGCGGTAATCCCCAGGATTTGCTTGGCCAGGGCTTCCCGTTCGATCTCCCTCAGCGTTGAAACTTCTTCCTGCCTGAATTTTCGCCAGTCGGCATAGGGCTGCCAGAGGTCGTTGTAGTACAGGTCGTAGTAGTCATTTATCGTGTCTACAAGCATCTCATCGCGAACCTTTATCTTTTCAACACGCTCAAACATCGGGTCGTTTGATGCCGGTAGCCGCTGTATGAAAAGCTTGCCCTCCGGCGTTATGGCAAGATAACCGGTAAAGGTTTCGGGGGACATGAACTGGGCATATTTGAGCATGGCGACCCGGCGGATTTCGCTTATTTCTTCGAGGCCGAGCGTGTTCCTGAAAAAGGCAAGGTCATTGGCGATGGAGTTGAAAAGGTCCTGGAACGTATCCTCTTTTTCTGGCTCAACGCCATTGTGCTCCTCGGGCCTTGCCGTTTCTGCGTACACCTTGCGAAACCAGACGACGTTTCTGGAGTCGATGACCTCGATATTGACGACAACACTTTCTCCATCAGACAGTTCTATTTTTCCGTTGAGCGTCAATTCGGCACCAATGTCGTTATCGGGGACAACCCGAACCGCCCCCCAGTACCCGGTTCCCTGAAGCGTATGCTTTAAATGGATGGGGATAAAGCGGGCCTCTGCTTCCCTGATCTCGGCAGACAGTCCCTGCCTGTCTTTGGGGCCTTGCGGCAGTTTTCCCGGATCAAACATGTTGATGGAAACATTGAGCAACTCAGAATCGCTGAGCTCCGACCGGGGGAGAACCGGGGCAACCTGCTCCGCAACCTGATTCCCTGGGATCGATGCACATCCGGAAAAAATAAATAGAAATAAAATTAATAATAACAGTTGTTTAAGAATATCGCTCATCTTCTGTCTCTGGTTTAAATCTGTCCGTTCATGTCTGGGATTATCTGGTTCCCTCTCTGTATTTACGGTACTCTTCCCATAATTTTTCTTTTATCTCCGGGTCGGTTTCCTGCTCGGCAGCTTCTTTCAACTGTTTTGCAATAATGTCATCATCACTTTGAGACAAATCTTTTGTGCCGGCTGTCGGCGGCATTTGCGGCTGTTGTTTTGTGCCGATCCCTGCCGCCTTGCTGCGGCCGGCCGGAGCTGCCGTTGTCGGATTTTCCCGGGCGTCACGCTCGCCGGCAGAGGCTGCTTGATTGTTATCTGTACCGGCATCCCCAGGAGGAAGCGTACCTGCCTGGCTGCCTTCTTCGCGCTGTTTTTTTACCTGGGCGGAGATGGTCTGCTGTTCTTTGAGCAGCATTTCATCAAAGGTGCCGAGCGAGTCAGTGAAACTGGAGTCAAGGTCTGCCAGTTTTTCCCCGGTCGTCCGGGAGGACGTGTCGGGTATCGTCATATACCGACTGCTTGCGGGGCCGCCGTTCCGGATTGCAGGGCAGGCTGCAGCAGGAAACACGCTTGCGCCGTCGATGGCAGAAAGCTGCTCACAGTAATAATGTATCCTGCCATCGAGGTATGAAATAAAAACAAGCAGGTCCTGCTGCTCAGATTCCCGGACCGTCCCCTGGTCAAGCGGCTGGTGGTGTTTGCTGAGCATACGGTCTCTGGCTTTTGCAAGAATCGTGATCGTCGATCTGAGTTCATCTGCCAGCGGAGAAGCCGCGGGTGCGGGAACCCCAGCGGAAAAGAGGGCGGTGATCTGGAGCGTGGAAATTAAAACGATTGTTCGGGCAAAAGATTTTTGCTGTAGCATCTTCAAGTAAGTGTGAGGTGCCGGTCACATTGCCTGCTGCCGGGCATACTATGTGTCAACAGCCGTTGAACTTCTGGGAAAGTATAATTACGGTTGACAAAACTGTACACCATTCTTTTATTCATGAGTCCAGGTGACTGGGGGCCGAGGCAATGACAGGAATGCAAGGAAGACGGGCACTCTGGGCGATGAGCTTTCATACGCTCCATCGGGCCCGAACAGCAGGTGCAGCAGCTGCGCTGCTGCTGGCCGTTGCCTACCTGGCGGGATACCAGACCTTTGCCGTTGCAGGCTTTGTCCTCCTGGGCCTGGCTGGCGGAGTGACAGGCGTTCTCATTAATCGGGGAACGCTGCCGGCACTGTGTGACCTCTGCGGCCGGAGGGGCACGTTCAGCGCGGAATATGGCCAAGGTTTTCGCAATGCCCGTCTCATTCTGGCCTGCCCACGATGCGGCCGGGTCGTAAACAGGGCCGACCACGGCGTGGATGTTGAACGAGAAGGGAGTCGAAAAGAGCCCTAATGCACCAGTTTGGTGAAGGCAGCCCTGATGTGATCGCAGAAAATAGCAGCGATGCCCTCCACCATGCCCAACCCCTGATCATGAAACTTCACGGTGATGTTTCTGCGCTCAAGACGGCTCTTCCAGGATAGCTCGCTGTCACCGATAATGTCGCGCCTGAAATGCATGCCGGCGACCATAAGGCAGGGAATGATCAGCACCTGGCGATGACCGTCGGCAACAAGCCTGTCAATGAGCCGTGATGAGTCGGGAAACTTCTCCAGCGTGGCCGCGAAGACACGGTTGCCGGCATACTCGCGTAAAACCGCTTCCAGCGCAGGGTAGGTGGTCCAGCTTGGGTGGTTGGTGCCGTGTCCAACGACGATAACGGCATGATCCGGGCAGCTGTTGATCAGCGGCAACAAGGCCTGGGCCACCCGCTGATAATCGTCAGGTGCCGACAATAACGGCATGCCGATCGCGGTTGGGACCTGGAAGCCGGCAGACTGCCTGACAATGTGATGAAACTCGTGTCCCGGTGTGAGATGCATTGACTGGACAACAACCCTGTTCTGAGGCTTCCGGTTCAATTCCTCGAGCAGGTTCTCGAGCGACCCCTGCGAGTGCACTCCATCCTGGGACAGTCGACGACGAACGGTTGGTGAGGAGAGTTCCCAGTGAATGTGACAATCGTCAAACATGGGGCGAATGACCGCATCAAGCCGGTCATAGGTGGTTCTGGCGCTGGTGGTTGTTCCGATGCCGGCGAGTATGAGATGTTTCATCAGGACAGTGTTTTTTTTTAGCAGATCATATGGAAATGGTGTTCCTTGGATTGTATAATAAATGTATTATTCTGTCATATCTAATGTGGAAAGGTGTTAGTAACAAGTAATATGTCCGGAGTTGTAGCACATAATGTGTCCGGTTTCTATAAAAGCCAAGGAGGTGGCTTTTATGAGACGGACCGAAGTGCTACAGGAGTACCGGAAGATGAGATTTGAACAAGTATATACCGGATGGAAATCAAGAGAACTAACCCAGGAGCAGGCGGCACGTATCCTTGGGATAAGCGATCGGACATTCCGTCGATTAATTCCCCGCTACCAGGAGGGTGGTATTGCAGGGCTATTGGACAAGAGACTGAATCAGGCATCTCACCGGCGTGCTCCGCTGGATGAAGTATTGTCGGTCTGTGAGTTGTACAAAGAGCGCTACAGCGACTTTAATGTAAAGCATTTTTACAAGTGGTATATCCGTCATCATGAAGGCCAACGCAGTTATACCTGGGTCAAGAATACGTTGCAGAGTAAGGGGCTGGTAAGAAAAGCAAGAAAACGCGGTCAGCACCGAAAACGTCGAGCCAGGGCACCGTATTCAGGGATGATGCTGCACCAGGATGGTTCAACCCATGAGTGGGTGCCAGGTAAGAAGTGGGATTTGATCGTAACCATGGATGATGCGACTAATGAGCATTATTCGATGTTCTTTGTCAACGAGGAAGGAACCTTCAGCAGTTTTCGAGGAGTTCGTGATGTGATTGAATCTAAGGGGGTCTTTTCCTCGTTGTACACGGATCGGGGTAGTCATTACTGGTATACGCCCGAAGCTGGTGGCAAGGTTGATAAAACAAATCCAACGCAATTTGGCAAAGCTCTGCAGCGGCTCGGTATAGAAATGATAGCAGCCTATTCCCCGGAAGCACGTGGTAGAAGTGAACGGGCATTTGGCACTCATCAGGATCGCCTGGTCAAGGAGCTGGCTCTGGCCGGCATCACTGAGATGGAAGCAGCCAATCGGTATCTTGCGGATGAGTATCTTCCTGCCTTCAATGAAGAATTTTCATCGCCGCCTCCCGGCGGGAAGAGCGTGTTTGTCCCGTGGTGCGGAAATGATCTGGACGATATCTTGTGTGAACAACATGAGCGCATCGTGAACAATGATAACTGTATCAGTTATAAAGCCTTGATACTGCAGATCCCCGAGGATGGCTACCGTTACCATTATGTGAAGACGAAAGTGCGTGTATTGCGTCATATTGATGGCACGCTGTCACTGTTGCATGGTCCTCGAAAACTTGCCAGTTATGATGCCGAAGGAGTGTTGTTGGTGGAGGCACAGAAGAAAGTAGCGTAGGGGGTGCAGCGCTCTCAGACCTGGCTTTCGCTACGCTTCAGCCAGGTCTGAGAGAGCAAGGAAAAAGTGGACAACTCATTTGCTACAAAACCGGACAAAACTATTTGTTGCTAACAATCTAATGTGGAAAGGAGTGCAGCGGCAGACCCTGGTTGTCTCGAAAACAGCGGGTACGACCGTCATTTTTAACTGCCCGATGTGCTGTTGACAAATAGAAAAGGGTCGGATATATTTCAGTTTTAAACGAAATAGTTATTCTGATGAGGAGTTCATCTGTTCGCGCCGGCTCTCTCTCAGGCCGAATACTGATCGAGGCGGGTGTAAAATTTCAACACTGACGGGAGGAGAAAGTCTATGGTTAAAAAAATATCGGTCCTGGCCCTTGCCGGGCTTTTCGCTCTTCCAGCTTTATCTGCGGCCAGCGGTGGCCCCAATGTCCAGGATCTTGAAAGAAAGATTGAGGAATTGAGCAGACAGCTGGATGAGTTGAAAGCCGCAATGGGAGAGCAGGCGGAAATGAACAAGGCGACTGCCGAAAAACTCGACGATTTTGATCTTGAAGAGATCGAAGAGAAGATGGATGACTGGGATCTTGCCGCACGCTTCAAGCTCAACGGTGATTTTCGCTCCCGGCTGGATATGTACAATGCTGATACCGTCTTTGGCAGAAGCCTGCAGAACGATTCCCTGTGGACAAATCGTTTCCGGTTGAACATGCGCGTCAAGGCAACCGAAAATGTCGAATTCAAGGGTCGCCTGGCCATGAATAAGACCTGGGGAATGCAGTCCGCTTTTACCGATGATTCAGGAGCCATGTGGCCTGTTTTTGACGGCAATGTCGGCAGAACCCCGACGGACTCCAGTAACCTCTATGTTGATCGTGCCTATGTAAACTGGAATAATATCGCTGGAGCCCCGGTCTGGTTTTCAATCGGCCGCAGGCCGACAACCGACGGACCTCCCTCTCAGATGCGTTTGGGAGAAGATGAACGGCTGGCGACACCGGTGGCCTTTTTTAATTATCCCTTCGACGGGGCGACGCTGGGCTACGGCTATAACTGGGGCAACGAGGCACTCGGTTCAGGCAAGGTCCGCTTCTGCTACGGAAGAGGCTTTGAAGACGGACTCCAGAGTGATGTCGACGGGCGGCTGGCCGATACCGATTTTGCCGGAATTAACTGGGATATCTTCGACAAGGACAACCGGCTGCTGAACTTCCAGACCTTCATGGTCTTCAACGTCTTCAGCTATCCCAATTTTCAGGATCCGATCATCAACCAGGCCTTTGGCGACATGAGCGGGTTCGGAGACCGTCAGGAACTCGGCAACCTCTGGCATAGCGACGTGGTCTACCAGGATCAGGTTGGCGACTTCAGATATTTTATATCCGGTGGCTATTCACAGTCTCAACCGAATGCAAACGGCATGTTCAATGACTTCCCGGCGATGATGATGGGGCTGGAAGGGCCGAATCAGGACAACGAGAATGGGTATGCCCTGTATGCCGGAGTCAGGTACGACATCGACAGCTTGAACCTGAAGATCGGTGCGGAGTACAACTGGGGGTCTGAGTACTGGGTAGCGTTTGAGCCCGGGCCACGACGACATCTACCAGGCGAAACTGGCAACCCGCGGACAGGTGTTCGAGCTCTATACGATCTGGGATATACCTGCCGGTGAAGCGATATCACAATACGGCCGTGCCTTTATCAGGCTTGGATATCAGCATTATGATTATGATTATTCAGGGTCCGGCGACTGGAACATGAAACCCTACGACCTTGGTAACCAAGCGGACCTGATGTCCCTGCAGATGATGGGAATGGACCCGGTTGAAAGCGCCGACCAGGTGTACGTGACCTTTGAGGCATTTTTCTAGATTTTTTCGCTGGAATAAGACTCAACAACAAAGGGGTGTGCCGCACGACAGCGGCACACCCCTTTTTTTGTTGAATTTTTACGGTTCCTGTCTTACCCATAACGGTAGCATGACAGGAAAGTGCTGAGCGTGGTTAACAGATGATGGTGGAAAGCGGATATGTCACAGGCAGAAGAACAACGAAGCGCATTGGTCAGTAAACACCTTTTCTCTGATCGCCATGGCGGTGTCAGCGACGGCTGCTATACAAGTCTCAACGTCGCTTATGCTATCGGGGATTCTCCCGACCATGTCAGGGATAATCGGGAAATCATCAGGCAGCAGGCTGGCGTCGCGATGCTGCTCGGTGCGCACCAGGTGCATGGCAACAGGGTTGAGATAATTGCAGGTGAAGTGCACTCTGACTGGGATACGGAGGGCGTTGACGCCTTGATAACCGATCGCGAGGGTATCGGCCTGATGGGTCCAGCTGGCGGACTGCCAGGGAATTCTCGTCCACGACCCAGTCCGCTCAGTCGTTGCCGCCATACACTGCGGCTGGCGTGGAAGCGTTGCCGGGGTCATCAGCAATACCGTCGAACAGATGCGCGCTGTTTTCGGCTCAGCCCCTGACGATATGCAGGCCTTTGTCAGTCCCTCGCTGGGACCATGCTGCGCCGAATTCATCCACTATCAAAAAGAGCTGCCTCGTGAATTTCACTCCTTTCAGGTGAAGCCGAACTATTTTGACTTCTGGGAAATCTCTCGTCAACAGCTGGCTGGTGCGGGGTTGTCCGATAAGAATATTGCAATTTCCGGTGTCTGTACGAGTTGCTCCGGGGATTATTTCAGTTACCGCAGAGCCTGCAGGAACGGCGATGGCAGGACAGGCAGGCATTGTGCAGTCATCAGCCTGCGTTCAGGGTGTCCAGAGGGAGGGCGGGGAAGTGAAGCTGCTGATTGTTGAAGACGACAAAAAAATAGCACATTTTATTGGAAAAGGAATGCGGGAGGCAACCTTTGCCGTTGATGTCTGCTATGACGGCAGAGCCGGCCTCGAGCATGGTCTTTCCGGCGAGTATGATGCGGCAATCATCGACCTGATGCTGCCGAAACTGGACGGTCTGGAGTTGATTGAGCGCTTGCGCCGGGAGCAGGTCAACACTCCTGTTCTGATATTAAGCGCCAAACAGTCGGTTGATGATCGCATCAGGGGATTGCAGAAGGGCGGTGATGACTACATGATCAAACCTTTTTCCTTCAGTGAGCTGCTGGCCAGGATTCAGGCACTGATCAGGCGAAACCGTAACCATACAGAACCGACGACACTCAGCTACCATGACCTTACCATGGACCTGCTGCGCCGCACGGTTCATCGCGACGGTGTCAAGATCGAACTTCCCGCCAAGGAATACGCCCTGCTCGAGTACATGATGCGCAATGCAGAGATGGTTATCTCCAAAACCTCAATACTGGAGCGGGTATATGATTACTCATTTGATCCCCAGACCAACGTGGTTGACGTCCTGGTCTGCAGGCTCAGAAACAAAGTTGACCGGGATTTTGAGCAAACGCTGATACATACCGTCAGGGGCATGGGGTATGTTCTCAAATCTGATTGACAGGGGTCATCTGCAGAACAGGAAACTGATCTTTGTTGTCACCGCACTCGTTCTCTGGGGACTGCAGATTCTCTTTCTGATTATCGTCCTGCAGTCCGTCAAGTCATATCTGCACCATCTTATCCAGGAAGAACTGCGGGAATCGATGACGACATTCATCCAGCAGAACCAGCACCTTATCAGCCCGTCTGACAGGTATGCATCACTGTTTGATGAGCGAACGCTCAGAGGGCTTAATTTTGTCCGGATTATCAAAAACAACGAACAGCTGCTCTATTCGGCATCCGTTGATCATCACCTCGATTTCAAAAGCCTGGCCGAGCTCGATCCCTACCAGAGCGGCTGCTGGCTCGAGCTGTTTAAATGAGGGCTCAACAGCGTCTGCAGTGTGGAATATCGCCTCTTTTTCAGCGCTTGACACTGTTGTTGTCCAGGTTGGCAGCAGGGATCAGTACCTGCATTCAATGTATTCCAGCGTCGTTCGGACAGCCTGGTATTCCGCGATTCCCGCGCTGCTGGTTGCAGTGCTTCTCGCCTATGTCGGTTTCAGGCTGAGCCTGTCTCCCCTCAACTACCTGGCCCAGCGGTTGCTGACCGTTCACAAGGACAAAGAGGGATTTGCTCGAAGTCTCTTCAACCGGCAATAAGGAACATCAGCTCATCTATCGGCGCATCAACGATATTATCCAGCAGAACCGGCAGCTGGTAAGAGAGATCCAGGAGTCTCTTGACAATGTGGCGCATGACCTGAGAACGCCGATGACCCGTCTGAGGTCGGTAGCCGAGTACGGACTGCAGGCCGGCAAAGACCCGGAGAAACTCCGTGAGGCATTGTCCGATTGTCTGGAGGAATCTGAGCGGGTTCTGTCAATGCTGAAATTCATTATGAGTGTTGCGGAGGCGGAGTCAGGCACGATGAAGCTCGAGTTACGCGACATTGAAGTTTCCCAGAATCTGGCGGAAATAGTCGAGCTCTACGAATACAGTGCCCAGGAGGAGGAAGTGGAAATCGTTCTGGATGTTCCGCCCGGTCTCTGGATACGGGGTGATCGAACCCGGCTTTTGCAGGTCTGGGCCAATCTGCTTGATAATGCAATCAAGTACAACAAGCCGAAGGGCAGCGTCAGGATATCTGCCTATCCGGCAGATTCGAGAATTGTCGTGATGTTCCAGGATACCGGAATGGGAATATCAGTCCATGAAATTGACCGGATCTGGGAGCGTCTCTATCGCGGAGACCGCAGCCGTTCGCG